>NZ_JAAMNH020000001.1:4136932-5467577 GCF_011065935.2 Clostridium estertheticum
AATTATTTATTATTATTGTAATTGTAATACGATTAACAATTTATTACAACGTTTTTTCAAGCTAATCATACTAAACTAAACATTTTTTTCTATTGTTTTTTTTAGTTTACAAATTTCATTTATTTTCTTTAATTTTACTCGTTTTTTAATTAAATTGTCCTTTGATAATGCATGTTTTTCAGATGAATTTGGTATTTATATCTTCCTTCACAATTTGTATTTTTTTAGCTCCCTTCTATTCTTTCTCAACCATTTTTCTTACAATATTTTTACCAGCCTTCGGTCCTACCCCTGTTATTATATTGCCATCTCTTACTGCATAATTTGAGTTAAGCACTTCCCATATTTTAATACCTATATTTCTTTTCTTAGAGTATTTATTTAATTCTTTTCCTGTCCATATTGGTAGAGGTAGAAAACTAGAGTGGATCATTTTGAATTTTAATATAGCATGCTCCTGAAAAGTTGGAAACCCTGTGACTTTTTTATCTTGAATCAATGACACGCCATTTATATTTACAAAGGCTAAAGTTGAGGCTGCATGACATATGGACATAATTTTTTTGTCCCTTTTGTAAAATTCTAGAATAACCTTATGCAGTTTCTTATTCTTATTCATATCAAATAAAGAACCATGCCCACCGGCTAAAAATATTCCTTCATAATTGTTACAATTGATAACATCAATTGATATGGATTTATTTAATTTCTCTTGTAACTCATTTCCTATTTCAGAATTAGTTGATAGACTTTTAGATATTCCAAAACCAATTTTATTGATAATTGGTCGAACTACTATACTTAAAGGATCCACCTTTGGTTTTCCACCAGTTATGGTAGAAAAATCTACATGGTATCCATATTTTTTAAATTCCATGTAAGGAACTATAACTTCCTCCCAGGTATATCCCACTTCACTCACTACAAATATTATATTTTTCATTTAAATTCCTCCCACCCCTAAATTTTTATTATTTTAATTCGCAATTTTCTTCAACAGTCCTTATTAGTTTCTTTAGATTTTCTACAGATTCCTTTAGAGTTAAAAAATAGTAGTTTTCTATTCCCTTTTTCATTACATCCACTATTCCAGCTTGTTTCAAAATCTTAAGATGGTGGGAAACTGCTGGTCTTGATAATGCAATTTTTTCTGTTATAGCATTTACATTTAACCCTTCTGGTGTTTCAGATAAAATGAGAACTATTTCTTGTCTTTTTTCATCAGATAAGACCGAGAATAATGGAATACACTCTTTAAATATCATCATTACTTTTAAACTTTTTTCTTTGTTAGGCATTTTATTAACACCCATCCTTTCTAAACTTCAGTTGCTAATTTATTTATTTCTTCTGGTTCATGTACATAATTGCCCTGATGTACATTTAATGAAGCTTTGTACATTGCTAAAGCCAAATCTTTTGTTTTTGTAGGCTTGTATTTTTTAAGGTTGCCAATAAAAACAAAGGGTAGTATTTTGCATAAAGCTAGTGTAATTCTTTCCCCCAACCTAAAATCTTTTCTATCTCCCATAAGAATTGATGGCCTAAATATGTGAAGGGTATCCAAGTTCATATCTTTTAACTTTCTTTCTAATGTCCCTTTTACACTGTTATAAAAAATTTTAGACTTTTCATTAGAACCAAATGCAGAAATAACAAAGAACCTACCTTTTCCTGCCCCTTTTGTAATTTGAGCACTAGCCATTGGATATTCTAAATCAACCTTTTTGAAATTTTCTTTTGTTTTTGCTATTTTAATTGTTGTGCCGAGACAACAAAACACACTATCCACATCAAAGAGTGAATGATATTTTTCCAAGTTGTTAAAATCCACTATTTCTTGCTGAATTTTTTCACTATTTATATTTAGTTTTTTTCGTACTAATAGGGTAACTTCCTTATACTCTGATGAATCTATAAGTATTTTTGTTAAATCCTGACCCACCAGGCCACTAGCTCCAAGTACTAAAGCGCTTTTATTTCCCACTTTTTGCCCACTTCCTTTCTATTTTTAGTGTAGTAATTTGTACACTCATTAATTTTAATAATTTTTACTGTATGTTTATTAGTTTAATCTTATAAACCAATAATATATAAATAATGGTTACTTGTCAATAACTATTATTTAGAATTCCAAAGGATTTTATTGTTTACTTTTACCTCTCACTTATAACATTGCACTCATAAGTGGATAATCTTCTTCCCCTATGCCTCCACACATAGCACTTAGACCTGAATGAAGAAAACAAGACCGACGTATAGCTTTATCACCATACTTTAGCCTAATTTCATCCACTGCTTTATTAAGCTTACTATCTTTATCATAATCAAATGCGTCAAGTAAGCAGCACTGATAAAAATCATTACTACAAAAGTCAGTAATATGGACCCCTAGGTGCCTTATGTGGTTGCCCTTCCAGACATTATCAAATAGATAACAGGCTACCTCATATATTTTACGAGTAGAGTCTGTAGCTACTTGTATTTTTTTTTGACGGGAATAAGAAATTAAGTCACTTCCTCTTATACTCACAGAAACCACATTGCAACAGTTCTGAGAATTCCTAAGACGCATAGCCACTGTTTCACACAAAGATAATAGTACTTTATGCGCTGTATCACTATCTTCCACATCAAAAGCTATAGTTGTAGAATTTCCTATGCCTTTGATTTCAATGTAATTACTCTTTCTAACCTCAGACCTATCTATACCATTTGCATAATTATAAATTACTCCCCCATGACTCTTAAATTTATTCTTTAAAATTTCCAAATCATAATTTGCTAAATCTCCAATAGTATTAATATTTAAATTGTGCAATTTGGGTGCCGTAGCTCTACCTACCATAAACAAATCTTCAACAGGTAACGGCCACATCTTTTGTTTTATTTCTGGAGGAAATAAGGTGTGTATTCTATCTGGTTTTTTAAAATCCGAAGCTACTTTTGCCAAAAGCTTGTTATTTGATATTCCAATATTTACCGTAAATCCAAGTTCCTTTTTTATTCTCTCTTTTATAGTCTCAGCAAGTCCCATATAGTCTGGATACAAATGCTCCATGTTAGAAAAATCTAGAAAACTTTCGTCTATACTAAATCTTTGAATTTGCGGAGTATATTCTTGAAATATTTGGTTCATGGCTAAGCTGCATTTCATGTATAGCCAGTATCTAGGTGGTACAATTACTATACTGGGACATTTTGACCTAGCGTTATATAGTGTTTCCCCTGTTTGGATATTAAACTTTTTAGCAGGTATTGATTTGGTTAAAACAATGCCATGCCTACTTTCCTCATCTCCACCTACTACAGATGGTATTTCTCTTAAGTCTATTTTTTCTCCCTGTTGAAGCCTGTAAGTGGCTTCCCAAGATAAATAGGCACTGTTAACATCGATATGAAAAATTAATGCGCTCATATAATATCACCCTCTTTACTATCCTATTTTATTATCAGAACATACGTTCCCATGCTACTATTATATAATACTTTTCCTTCTATTATAAGTAGTTCTAGAAATTTTTTTTAAACTTCAGAAAATCTTTTTCATTCACTGTAGAATCTTCTTAAAATAAAACAAAAAGAACTGTAGTTAGATTTATAAATCAAATCTAACTACAGTTCTTAATTGCATATATTTATATACTTTTATCTATTTGAGATATCTTTGCGATTTTATTCTCAAGAAAAAGAAATTGAAAGTATCTTACTAAAACATAAAGGACAATTAAAACAGCTAGTATCTCTTGGAATTTAATTAAATATTTTAACATATGTATTGGTTGTTTAATTTTAACTAGATACCCATTAAATTGCTTCATAGCAATTGCGCTTATCACCATTGGAAAGGTGAGTGCAGAATAACTTGGGTAAAATTTAATTTTCAGAAGCTTTGGTAAATACGAAATCACCCCGAGAAACATTATAAGGGATAGACCAACTAAAAAGCCTACTATAAAATTATTTTTCATTGGAAAACATGCTAAATATCCAGCTAAACATAAACTAGCAGGAGCTGCAAATATTGCAATGGTTGGCATTGCTGGTTCTGGAATTCCCTTAATAAAGAATGTCCTGTAAATTACAATAGGTAGCAGACATAAATATGATATAAGACCAACCCAGAAAAACCCTTTTCCAAGGCTAATTAAATTATAGGCAGGTGCAGTCATACTTGCAACAACAATACCAACATAAACTACAAAATAACTTGGAAAAACTTTTTTTATATCAAAGTTAAAAATATAATTTATTGTAAAATAAATTATTAGAAAACAATGCAGTACTAATCCAAAGCACCAAATTCCAAAGGATATTGAAGGAGCATAGGGCTTTATATAAGTTGCCAAAATCATTAAACCCATAGTAAAAGTAGGTATTACACTGGCAACAACTGGGTTTTTAAAAGACTCTACTACTACTTTTGTATCAAAAGATATCTTTAATATAAGTAACAATAATATTAATGCAGATACAATTCCAAAGATGTTCCTGTACATAGCACCATAAGATAATAATAAATTGCCAGCTGCCGCTAGTGCTAACATCAGTCCCGCTATTGGTACTGGAGTTTTTTTAATCAAACTTTTCATATTTTTACCACCTTACTTCATCAATATTTACAAGGCCCAGTTCTCCCCCTGATACAGCCCCACAAACACATTTTGATTCTGCATCTCTTCTTATCTTTTTAATACTAACTTCCTTTTTCATTTAATTCCTCCCTTTAATAAAATAATCCACATACACTATATATGAAGCCTTACAGCAAGTCCAATAGATAATTGCAATAGGTCAGCCTTTATTTATTGCGAATACTAATAACAATTAATAATAAAAAATAAAATATCCTATTGACAATAAACGAATGGTCGTTTATTATATAATTATTAGAGGTGATCCAATGAGAAGAAAAGATGACGAAAAGGAAAAGAGCATAAAAGAAGCAGTGATTAAGCTAATACTAGAACAAGGTTTTCATGGTACTTCTATTTCAAAGATTGCAAAAGAGGCAGGGGTTTCCCCAGCTACTGTTTATGTTTATTATGAGAATAAAGAAGTAATGCTACGAGATATATATCTTGAGTATTCTGAAGAAATTTTAGATTATTTACTTGGCAAACTTTATAAAGAAATGGATGGACATGAGCTTATCGAAATGCTCACTAGAGGTTATTATACCTATATCCGAGAACATGGAGAAATATTTCATTTTGTAGATCAATTTTCAAGTTGCCCAGCCCTTGCTAGTCAATGTTCAGAACAAAAGAACATAAATAATTTAAACATACTCTTAGAAGAGATGAAAAAGAAAAGAGTGATTAAAAATTTTAGAAATGATAATTTGATAGCTATAATTTTTTACCCAATAAAATCTATTGCTATTAAACAATGTATTGGTGAATTTGAACAGGTTGAGCTCCTTGACGAAATGATTACGATAATTCAAGAGGCCCTACTTCTTTAATTATAAATTTTATACTAAAGCGAGAAAATTTTGTTAAACTGATAGCTGCAAAATGTCTCGCTATTAATCAATAAATAGTTAAACGAACATTCACTTATGAATATTATTAAAGAAAGGATGATTATAATGATGAATATAGATAAAAAAAATAAAGCTGGGATGGTAATACCCGTATCGGACATAGTTTTATTACCAGGAATGGCTTATACTTTGAAACTAAATAACATTAGTGAAGAGGAACTTGAAAATTTAGCTAAGAAGGAACAATTTAGTATTGCATTACCTTTAAAGCAAAACTTTAATCAAAGTCAGTTAAAGCTAGAGGATTTTTATAAGGTTGGAGTTTCCTTTCATGTAAATGGAATTGAAAAAACAGAAAAAGGATATCAATTGAAAATTAAAGTGCTAGATAGAGTAGAAATTAAAGATCTTAGTATAGGAAATGGGTTTACTCGTGTGGAATTTGAAATTGCACCAGATCTTATAGATCTTACAGAAAAAAGTCAAGAAGAAATGCTTGAATATGTGAAAAAGGTTACTCGTGAGGTTAGTGAAAATTTCAAGGGCTCAGACCAGTTCATGAAAATTGTAGAAGATCAAAAGGACTTAAATAAACTAATAGGTCACCTTACTCAATTTATGCCTCTTACAAATGAAGAAAAGTATGAGTTAATTGAAACTCAATCTTTAAAAGAAAGAAGCCTTAAATTTATGGATTACCTTCTAAAGCAGAAAGAATCTCTAAAATTGCAATTTGAGATGGCAGAAAAATTCACTGAAAAAGCTAACAAAAATTATAGAGAATCAGTACTAAGAGAGCAATTGAAAGCTATACAAAGTGAATTAAATGAAGGTAAAAGTGAAGGCTCTAAAAAAGACAAAGATTATGCAAGTAGGATTGAAGAGGCTCAGATGCCAGAGGAAATAAAAACTGCTGCCTTAGAGGAACTTGAAAAGTTAGAAAGTCAAAGTGAAAATAGTGCTGAATATAATATTATACGTAACTACTTAGATCTATTAGTAAAGCTTCCTTGGAAAAAAGCTGAACCTAAAGCTATTAATCTAGGAGAAGCAAGACGTATCTTAGATGAGCAGCATTACGGACTTGAAAAAGTGAAGGATAGAATAATACAACATTTAGCAGTTATGAAGCTTAGAAATGATAAAAAAGGTTCTATTTTACTACTAGTTGGGCCTCCTGGTACTGGTAAGACAAGTTTAGGAAAAAGCATTGCGCAGGCTCTTGATCGAAAATATATACGACTTAGTTTAGGTGGCATCCGTGATGAAGCTGAAATTAGAGGCCATAGAAGAACTTATATAGGTGCAATGCCTGGAAGAATTCTTCAAAGCATTAAAAAGGCAGGAGAGATAAACCCAGTTATGGTTTTAGATGAAGTGGACAAGTTAATGATGGGTTACAATGGAGATCCGGCCAGTGCATTACTTGAGGTACTAGATCCAGAGCAAAACAATAGCTTTACTGATCATTATTTGGATCTACCTTATGATTTGTCTGAGGTATTCTTTGTAGCAACAGCTAACTCACTTGACAATATTCCTAGACCACTACTAGATAGAATGGAGATAATTCCAATATCTAGTTATACTATGAATGAAAAATTCCATATAGGTAAAAATCACTTAATACCTTCAGTACTCGAAGAGCATGGATTAAGTAATGACCAATTAGTTATTGAAGATGAAGCACTACAAAAAATAATTAGTGAGTATACACTAGAAGCTGGAGTTCGCGGACTTAAAAAGCAAATAGCTACCTTAGCTAGAGTTGCTTCAGAGAAGATTGTATCTAATACAGTAGAGTTACCATTTAAAGTTACTGTGGATGCACTAGATGATTTACTTGGAAGAAAAGTTTCAAGCCATGATAAAGCTCAAGTGGATAACCCACCAGGAGTTGTTACAGGACTTGCTTGGACAGCTGTAGGTGGAGAAATACTTTTCATTGAAGCTACGGACATGCTAGGAACTGGACAAGTTACCTTGACTGGACAACTTGGAGATGTTATGAAAGAATCTGCAAAGATTTCCTTAAGTCTCCTTAAGTCAAGGTTACCAATTAATACTATAAACTTTAAGGAAAGAGATCTTCATATTCATGTTCCATCAGGCTCTACTCCTAAAGATGGTCCCTCAGCTGGAATTACATTATTCACTGCACTTGCTTCCCTTGTTACAGGCATAAAAGTGGATCCAAAGCTTGCAATGACAGGAGAAATCACTTTAAGAGGAGCAGTACTTCCAATTGGAGGTCTTAAGGAAAAATTACTTGGAGCTCAAAGAGCTGGAATAACAAAGATATTAATTCCAAAGGATAATTTAATTGACCTAAAGGATGTGCCTGAAGAAATTAAAAATCAATTAACCATTAAGACAGTAGAAACTGTAGAAGATGTACTTCGTGAAACTTTGGGAATATCATTACCTAGAGTAGAGCATGTATTTAACACTAATATATCTACGGTGGTCACTTTTAATTCAAATCAAATGTAGGGCATACATTAAAAAATAGATATTGAACATTGCTATATTATTTTTCACACGAAAAGCTATCACTGATTTTGAGTGGTAGCTTTTCTTATTTTTTATATTAAATGTTCATTTTGTTTTTATTAATTTATGGTGTATTATTGACATAAGTACATGACCCAAATATGAATGAAGGTGGTAGGAAATATGAATGAGACTATAAATTTATTAAAAGCTCACAAATCCATAAGAAAATATAAAGATCAAATTGTGGAAGCTGAAACCATAAAAACAATTATCGAATGCGCACAAAGTGCCTCAACTTCTGGTTTTATTCAAGCCTATACTATTATAAGTGTAGTTGATAAATCTAAGAGAAAAGATATAGCACATCTTGCAGGAGATCAAAGTTACGTGGAAGAGTGCCCATTATTTTTAGTTTTCTGTGCTGATTTAAATCGCATTAAAAACTGTTGTGAAATCAACCATAAAACTATGTTAGAAGGATATACAGAAACTTTTATTGTAGCAACTGTAGATGCTACGCTTGCTGCTCAAAATGCTTTAATTGCTGCAGAATCACTAGGACTAGGTGGAGTTTATATAGGTGGTATAAGAAATAATCCATCAGAAATGTGTAAGATTTTAAATATACCTTCAGGAGTATACCCTGTGTTTGGGATGTGCATCGGCTATCCAGATGATGCCCCAGATATAAAAGCAAGGTTACCTCTAGAGGTAATTTTAAAAACCGATGAGTATAATATAGATGGCGATGCTAAAAAAATAGAAGAATATGATGCGCAAGTTAGTGCCTATTATAAAAAGAGAACTAAGGGAAAAAGATCAGATACATGGACAAATCAAGTATCTGGTCTAATAGACAAACCTCAAAGACCACATATGAAAGATTTTTTAGACAAACAAGGATTTAAAATGAAATAATTTATAAATGTTTTTATAAAATGTTAAATATCCCTTATTACTTAGGCATTCTCTACAGGGAATGCCTATTATAACATTTGTATTTTTAACTTTCCATCCTCATAACTGGCCTTAACAATTTTCTTTGAATATAATTTTTGTGGAAGCACAAAATTTCGTTTTTCGTTCTTAATGGAAATACTAATCTCATCACCCTTTTGTAGTAAATTCAATTCACTTTTATCTACAAAAGGCATGTTTATATTTAAATAATAACTTTCATCTGTACTTGATTTTTCAACCTCAAAAATTTTATCCTTAAATAGCACTTTCTCCGGAGAAGCCTCTTTAAATATGCTCTCCCCCATATTGAGTAAGGATTCATAATTCCTAACCTCACTATGCATTAGCTCAGTTTTAAAGATTGGTACAGGGCTAAAACTTTCACTTATATCTTTAAGGTTTTCACTTTGAAGCTTCATCCACTTTTCGAAATACCCTTTCCCCCCCTCCTCTGAAATTATTTTATTAACAATTATTGCATCTACATTAAAATCATAAAGGTGCAAATAAGAAAAATTTCTTTTAGCTTCTTTAATAACAATCTTTTCTGGAGTAGTAACTATCCTAAGGCTTACCTTATCCTTCTGGAGCATTAAAGCATGCAGTTCATCAATTTTATTATAAAGGGTTTCAATTTCATCAAAAGTTTTATCATCAGGAACTGGAATCTTTATTGTACCTTCAATTATTGGCTTTGCAATTTTAGCCACCTTCCTTTTCATAGGAAAGATCTTCTCCATCCACCACTTAAAGAGCTCCGGGAATTTTAAAAGTGACATAGTTTCTCCAGTAGGAGCACAATCAACTATTAACACCTCATAATTATTTTCATCACTAATCTGCTTAATTTTAAGTAATGAAATTAGATCTTCAAAACCTGGGAACACAAGTAATTCTTCAACTTCAATGTTTTTTTTAGTTTTTGATAGCATCAATTTTTCTAAATATCCCTTAATATTTCCCCAAATAGCTCCATTTTCAATAAGAGCATCTACCTCTATAGCTTCTAAATTATCTGAAATTTTTGTGGGAATATTAGATAGCTTTATACCGAAAGCATCGCCCAGACTATGAGCTTGATCGGTACTCATTATGAGCACCTTTTTTCCCTGCTTTGCAATTAAGCAAGCGGTTGCTGCTGCAACACTAGTTTTTCCTACTCCACCTTTTCCTGTATATAAAATAATTCTCACTTTAATCCCTCCAATTCAATTATAGAAAATCAACCTTAACTTTTTTAATCTCTTTTTTTGCTTCTTCTTCATCTTCTTCAGAAAACTCCCGCATAACCTCCAAAGTAATATCACTTATAACCGTAGCTGTCTGTTTCTCAAATTTATTAAGCCTGCTTAAGGCTTTTTCAGGCAAAATATCCTTTATGATTTCATATTTTAGTTTTTCTATTTTTATCAATTTTTTAATTATTTCACTATTCATTTAATCCACCTTCTCCCCAAAATATATAGATAAATAATCCTCATTAAAATTGGCTTTACTTATTGAATACTTTCTAAGTGAACTTGGGCAAGGAATATTCCTCTTAAAATTACCTATTTTAATGGATATATCAGAACCAGTTTCATATACTTCTAAGGCTTTTTTATCTCCAAAGGGCACATATACTTGAAGCTTATAACCCCCTTCTACCTTTTCAAATTTCTCACTAAAAGTTATTTTTTGAACCTTTAATATATCTATAACATTCAGAGAATCTTTAGCTATTCTTTTTAGTCCGTAAATACCGTTAATATCTACCTCATACCATTTAATTTTAAACCTAGGCAGATTCAAAAATACCGAATCTATTTCTTCCATGTATTTTTTTTGAATACACTTCCACTCATCAAAAAAGCTATTGTCTATATCTTCTGGTATTATCCTATTAATATATATAGCATCTACATTGAAATTATAAAGATTTAAATACATATAGTTCCTCTTGGTCTCTTCAATAACCATTTTCTCCGGAATTGTAACAAGTCTTATACTACAAATCTCTCTGTTTTTTAATAAGCTTTGAAGCTCTGAAAGCAGTATATAAAGTTTTTCAATATCATTCATAGCCTGCTTATCCGGCATTTCTATTTTAAAAGCTATCTTAGAGATAGGTCTAAGCACTTTCATAGCGACCTTTCCAATAGGAAATAATTTTTCCATGTACCAGCTCATAAGCTCTGGGAACTTTAGAAGAGATATAGTTTCTCCTGTTGGTGCACTGTCCACAATTATTAGGTCATATATACCTTTGTCATGTAAATCTTTAATTTTCAAAAGACAAAATAGTTCTTCCATCCCTGGAAACACAACAATATCCTCAAAACTTTCTACTTGCTTTTCATCTTTAAAAACCATCATTTTTTTAAAAGCAGCTTGAATACTTCCATAATAATTCTCCATTTCATAATTAGGATCTATCTCAAGTCCCCATAAATTTTCCTGAATTTCAGTAGGCTCATTTTTTATATCCTGCATAAAAATATCACTTAAATTATGTGCCATATCTGTACTAACAATTAGTGTCTTTAAACCCTCCAATGAAGCTTTCAATGCATGAGCTGCTGCGATACTTGTTTTGCCAGTTCCGCCTTTTCCAGTAAAAATAATAATTCTTTTCATATTATCCCTCCTAATTTTAATTCTTTAAATGAATAGTTCTTTTATCGAAGTATTTTCTTTAAAAATAACTCAGTTACACTGAGCTCTCAGTATACTGAGTTCGTAGGTACTCTGCACTCGCGGTTTACACCGCGCTCGCAGTTTTCGCCGCGCTATTCAATATTTATTTTTCTTAGTTTTTTAACAGGCGTCTCTTCTTCTTTGACTGGGTTTACACCTTCCTTAAAAACGACCAGTATTTTGTTATAAATACTTAAAGCTGAAGAAATTTCTTCCTGAGTAAGTTTTCCGTAAATTTCAATAATATATTTAGTAATCATGGCCTTTTCCTTTTCAATTACTATCTTCGCAACATCTGTAAGGGTTATTAAAACTATTCTTCTATCCTCGTCACTTCTTACTCTTTCTACCATTAGCTTTTTTTCTAACCTGGCAATAACTCCTGTGGTAGTATTTAATGGTGCTATTATATATTCTGCTATTTCCGTCATATTAGCATTCTTTTTTCGATGCAAAAATAATAGTGCTAATATTTCATTCTTAGAGAAATCTAAGAATATATCACTCCACTGCTCTGGAAAAAACAAAACCTTAAACTCTTCAATATGATTAAAAATGATTTCTTCTATTTTGTTTATATCCATAAACGACCTCCAAAATAGTTCTTGTAGCGAACTATATTTTAATTCTATCACCGAAGTATTTTTCTGTCAATATAATCTCAGAAATTAGTCCTATTTCAACCATTCAGGTGCTTCTCTTATAATTGGCCTTATACCGTACTTTTCGTCAAAGTCTTTTAAAATGTTTTGCCTAGTTTCTGAGGATGTTTTAACATTAGAAATTAAATCTTTTGATATACCATAGGTAAATGGGCAATTAGCTAGACATATACCACAGTCTGTCCCTAAACTTCTCCATCTTCTATAGCACTCCTCAGCATTTATCTTCCACCTTAATATGCCTTCATCTTCTGCCATTTCGCTTTTAGGTATTGCCTTTCCTGGGCATGTCTTTGCACATCTTCCACAATCTAAACATAATTCTGTAACGCCAAAATCTTCTCGTACATCTGGTACAATTGGCATATCTGTGGTTACTATTCCCAGTCTAACACAAGCTCCATCTTCTTTAGTAATAAGTAGACCATTTCTTCCAAACTCACCCAACCCTGCATCTCTTGCTACCAGTGGTGCTACTACTAAATAGTTTCCGTCCATATGATTTCTAGCATCATACCCAAGTTCCCTAATATAATAGGAAAGTATCATTCCTATAGTTGCTGACTCTACATATCCTTTTGTAACAGCTATTGATTCTGGAAGCTTTGGTGCTCTCATAATCATTTCTTTATCCATAGCTACCGCAAACACAATTCCATACTTATGTTTTTTATTAATTTCTTCACCATAATTTTCTTCATGTCTTCCCCTATGAGTATAATAATGATAATCTTTCATTTCTGCTATACCAACTAATTTAGCATTATAAAACTTAGCTAGTCCTTTGATTTTTTCTGTCATAGCAACTGGGTCCACATCAGCTTTATTTTGTGCAACTTCACCTTCGCTGAATTTTCTTATATCATATAAATATTTAAAGGAAGCATCTACCATAGGCGAATTTATGCTATTAAACATCACTGACCCACGGCCTCCCATGGCTGGTAAACTTCTTAATGAATCATCACCTTCCTTTAAATCAGGTTTTTTACTATAATAATCATTATAAATTTCGCTTCCTTCACTATAATTCATTCTTGCAAACATTGTATCTCTCTCATCAAACCTTTTCATATATTTCCCCTTTTATGTTTTTTATAAATATCTTCAACTAACCACACCGCAATTATTACTCAGCTTTTCCAGTTAAGTACGGTGCATAAGTCATGTAGGCATGATTCTCCGTGATATATTCGTCCTTAATTAAACCTATATTTTGATTGTAAATTTTTCTATATATTTTATTATTTCTTACATATCCACCAAACATACCAGGTGTAATAGAATGTTCCTTCTCATAAACTTCATATTTATTCATTGACCCTTCTGTGCTTATCCATTCTCCGACTAAGTTATCCCTTGTTAGATATATTGCAAGTTGAAAGTCACTACTTGTCCCATTATAAATTTGTAGGTCTAGAGAGTTATACGCACAAGTTGCCCCAGTTCCAAAAGGTTGGCTTCTGTTAATATCTGGAAAAACATCGTGGCTATGTCTGTACCTTTCCGTTACAGTTAGATTAGTATGTAATGTCATCCAATATATAAGATTTGAAAGCTGACAAAGACCCCCTCCTACCCCAGCTTTAAATGTACCATCAGCACATAATACTAATCCATCTAAATATCCCTTTCTGTAAGTGGGCTTACCTATAAGCTTCCAATAAGAAAAAGTTTGTCCTGGTCTTATAACTATACCATTTAGTTTCGCAGCTGCAAGTTTAAGATTTGTGATTTTATTGTATTGAAGTATCATATCTACATCTTTAAGTTTTCTTAAAAGAGGTGTACTGTGAGTAAATAGAACATAGGAATATAATTTAACACTTGTATTCTTAGCATAATTTTTACCTTTAAAATACCACTGCTTGTATCTTTTAGCAGAGTAATACACGCTACCAAATAAGCGTCTTATTCTTGACCTTTTTATAGGTTTTTTCTCCAAATACATGATAACCTCAACCCCCAAAGCTAATATAGATATATTCTATTTACATAATTCAACAAACATCCATAATTATCCTTCAAGACTTACTTAAGAAACTAAGAAGTTCTGATATGCTATTCAAATTATCAATAAAATTACGGAATATTAAAAATATTTATACAATTTATATCTTTTAAAATAAGGTCCAATATGCTATAATTACTCAATAATAATTGTTATTTGCTTATTGTTTTAGCTAAATAAAATAGAACTGTTTTCTTACAACTTTTAGTTTTCTTTAAAAGTAAAAAAGAAAGGTGATGAGGTTATGAATAACAACACAAAAATATTTGTTAATTTACCGGTTAAAAATCTTACAAAATCCATAAATTTTTTCACTAAACTTGGTTTTACATTTAATCCTCAATTTACTGATAAAAATGCCACATGTATGAATGTTGGCGAAAACATATTTGTCATGTTATTGATTGAAAGATTTTTTAAAACATTCACAAAAAAAGAGATCTCCGATGCCAAAAAGAACACAGAAGTCATTGTTGCATTATCTGTTGATAACAAGGAAAAAGTTGATGAAATTGTAAATAAAGCTCTGGCTGCCGGTGGAAAAACCTCCAATAAACCCAATGATCAAGGTTTTATGTATGGATGGAGTTTTCAAGATCTAGATGGTCACCTTTGGGAGATAATTTATATGGATAAAAATATAGACACTGAAAATAAAGATTGAAGTACTTAATACCATAAAGTAAGAACCTGAGTATTAATTTCACTCAGGTTCTTACTTTTTTTATGACTCAAGTAAAGGAACTGTCGCCCTGCTCTCTCTTAGATAGATAAACCATTTATTTCACATAGTGTATTAATAACTGAAAAAATCAATATAGCTGCTAAGTTTGCTGTAATATCATCTTGGTCAAATCTTGGTGAAACTTCAGCAATATCAAAGCACACTACTTTATTTGATTTTAAAATATATTTTAGGTACTTTAGTACAAGTTCTGGATCTAGTCCAAGTGGCTGTGCTGCACTTACCCCTGGAGCAAAAGCTGTAGAAAACACATCAGAGCATATAGTTACATATAAATAATCTCTTAATTTTATGAAATCATCAATTTTGTTTATCACTTCACAATCATCACCATCTATAATATCCTTTGCAAGCATGTATTTAGCTCCTAGCCTATCCGCAGTTTTAAAAAGATCTATAGTATTACTGTGCTTTTGAATTCCAATACACATATAAGCGTATTGAAGATCTCTGTTGCTACAAATATCTGCTATTTGTCTAAACATTGTTCCGGAACTTGCTCCTTGTGTATAAGGTCTCAAATCAAAATGAGCATCGAAATTTACTATACCAATACTCGGTTGCTCACTTTTTTGTGATAAGTAATTTAATATACCCATATAATCTCCAAAAGCAACTTCATGGCCACCTCCTAAAACAATAGGGAAAAGGTTTAAGCTTAAAACTCTTTCTACTGCTTTGGCTAAAATATCTTGGCTTTCCAAAAGCGTGCAGTCTTCGCAGTATATATCTCCTGCATCAAAAAGTTTTACCTCCTGTGAAAAATTACATGGAAGGTTACCTAATGCACGTCTTATACTTTGGGGACCCTTTGCTGCTCCAGTTCTTCCTCTGTTAAGCCTTACACCTTCATCACAACAAAACCCAATAAAAGCAAAACCAAGTTTTCCAGTATAGGCAACTAAATCAGCATTTTTTAGATCTATTATATTTACACATTGGTGCCATCTAAAAGCATCATAATTGGTTTCACTATCAGTTCGTCCTTGCCAAACTGTCTCATCTGTTATTTTGTAATTTTTGTCAAACATATTATTTATCCTCCCAAACTCTTCATATATTTAAAATTAAAATACATTAGCAATCTATTTTAATTTTATTCTCCATAACTACAGCCTCTTATAAGATGCTATGTTATCTTTGTTTTTGAATATATATATTTTATTCTACAAAATATATTAAAAACCTTTATATAAAACTATTTTTTAAGTATCTTCATATTTATTTTAATATAGTACTTCCCAAATTAAGTTTACATAGTTGTAAGTATTTATTCTCATATACATGCTATAATTATACAAATAGTATATAGCACAATTAGATTAGCCAAGGAGGAGGAACATTATGCAACTTAGAACAATACGCAAATTAGTAACCGGAACCACTCAATACGATGGAGCCGGAGTGAAACTTGTTAGGGTTATTAGTAGCCCGGATGTTGTGGAGTTTGATCCATTTTTGATGTTAGACGCTTTTGACTCTTATGATTCATTTGATTACACAAAAGGTTTTCCGTGGCATCCTCATAGGGGAATTGAGACGGTTACTTACCTAATAAGTGGGGACATCGAGCATGAGGATAGTTTAGGAAACAAAGGAAACATATTAGATGGCTGCTGCCAATGGATGACTGCTGGAGGTGGAATCCTCCATCAAGAAATGCCTCAGCCCTCGGATAGAATGTTAGGTGTTCAGCTTTGGCTTAACCTACCCCGCAAAGATAAAATGGTAGCGCCAAAGTACAGAGATATAAGAGCAGATATGGTGCCTAAAATCCACGAAGCTGGTTGTACAATAGGAATTATCTCCGGACATTATAAGGGTAATTCAGGTTCAGTGCAAGGTGACTATGTAAAAATGATGTTTTTGGACGTGGATATGAAAGCTGGTGCAACTTGGCAATTAGAAACCACAAAAGATGCAACCTTGTTTATCTATATAGTAGAAGGTGAAGGCTGGTTTGATAATTCTGATGAGACTTTACTTTCTAGTAAAAGAGCAGTGCTTTTTAATAATGGCGACGAGCTATACGCCAGAGCATCAGAAAAAGGACTTCGTTTCCTTCTGTTTTCTGGAGCCCAATTAAATGAACCAATCGCATGGGGTGGTCCAATTGTGATGAATACCCAGCAAGAACTTAAGCAAGCCTTTAAGGATATTGATGATGGAACCTTTGCTAAGTGAATAGTCATAAAATCTTAATTTTAAATATTTGCAATTGGGGAAGTTTTTGTATATTATTAGTGTTATACTATTATTTACAATCTTATTGTAAGAGAAAACAAATAAGCAGATATAGACAGTCTCTGTTGACTGATCAAAAGGGAGGCAAATTATATGAAAAATTTTGCAAGTGCTGAAAAAATCGGATTAAGAAATAATGAAACAAAAAAACTTATTGTTGTATACCCATTCAAACCACAAGGTACAGATGCTGAAATCGATAAAACTGTTAAAGACTGGTATTACAAGCAAAGCTGTTCAGCTGAAGATGAGATTTTAAATGCCCATGTGGATTTTTTAACTGAATATGAAATGAAATCACATCAATAAATTAAATATTGCATTTACTTGTGTTTCATAATTTCTTATAGAATAAAGTAAATAACAAGCTAGGTATATTAAAATCCTTAACTTGTTATTTTACTTTATTTTCTTATTTTAAAAATACATCCCAAGTAACAAGCCTTGCGGTAATCATCCGAATTTAATACGCCTCTATATCGAGTATTTGTTAAGAATTTCCCATAATCTAAAATGCTCTCTTCTATTGAGCTATACTTTCTAAATTTAGCCATCACAGGAGTTTTAACTCCATTAATCATTTCATTAGTAAGAAATTCTTGAGCTTCAAATCCACAACCGTCTGTCCACTTAATACCAAATATATTGTTACCCTTAACAACCTTAAGCCAGCCTGTTTCTAGTATAGCTTGCGCCATAGTAACCGAAGGAAAAAGGCCATACTTTTCAAAAGCAACTAACGCCCCTGGTAAAATCTGTTTTATTATTTTTTCTTTATCCATGGATTGCTTCTCCTTTTATACTTTAATATTTAAATAGATGAATAAAATAATAATTTTGTAATATACAATCTCAAAATTACAAATTCAAATTGTATATTTATTTATAATATGTCGTATATGTCATATTGATAAGAATTAATAATAGTTGCAATGGAAACTAAAATGTTATATTATTAAATTAGTAGGAAGTGCAACTAATTTTGGAGGTATAAATAAATGAATGAAAATAGAAACTCTGTAGCAAGGTGGATTTCTCTTTTGCACAGACATGGCCATGAATATGTGGGAAGGCAACTTAAGCAATATAATATAAATAAAGGTCAATATATATTTTTAAATGCATTATATAAGAAAGATGGAATAAGGCAGGAGGAATTATCGGATTACCTTAAGATTGATAAAGGTACCACAGCGAAGGCTATTAAAAAGTTAGAGGATGATGAGTATATTATTAGAATAGTAGATGTGAAAGATAAGAGAGCCTATAATGTTTACCTTACTGATAAAGCATTAAAAATAAAACCTACGGTAAGAAAAGCTATGATGGCTTGGACAGATATTTTATTCTTAGGATTTAGTAAAGAGGAAAAGGAAACTGCCTTAGTACTATTAGAACGAATGGGTGAAAATGCCACCAACATAAATGACCATTTTACAGATGATGCAGCACATTAGGAGATGATAATAGTGGATATACTGGCTTCTGCTAAACGATTTATTAACAATAACTTTCATGCTCTCACACATAAGAATTATAGATATTTTTGGCTTGGACAATGTGTTTCCTTAATAGGTACTTGGACACAAAACATAGGTCAATCTTGGCTAGTGCTTTCCTTAACAGGTTCACCATTTTTACTTGGACTTGTTGGAACCATGCAATTTTTACCCGTAACCTTTTTCTCATTGTTTGCTGGGGTAGTAACAGATAAATTCCCAAAGAAAAAAATACTGATTTTCACTCAGACGGTATCCATGATATTAGCTTTTATATTATCTGGATTAGTGTTTACACATACACTAAAGTACGAATATATAATACTTTTAGCGCTATGTCTTGGATTTTGCAATACACTAGATATGCCAACTAGACAGGCTTTTAATATGGAAATAGTAGGTAAAGAGGATTTGATGAATGCAGTTGCTTTAAATTCTGCCACTTTTAATTTAGCAAGAATTATAGGACCAGCTATTGGAGCTATGCTTATGGGATACCTTGGAGCGGGATGGTGTTTTTTATTAAATGGTTTTAGCTTTATGGCAGTAATCTATGGACTGGTTCACATTGAAGCAGTGGCTTATGTAAGAATGAAGAGTTCTGAAAAAGGCATATTTAAGGAAATAGTTGATGGTCTTAAATATATAATAAAGAATCCTATTTTGGTAGAAACCTTGATACTCGTAAGTATTATGGGAGTATTTGTTTTTAACTACAGTGTTTTAATACCTGTATTTACAAAAAATGTACTACATATGGATGCAAAAACCTATGGAATTTTATTATCTGCGCTTGGTGCAGGTTCCCTTATTGGAGCACTTCTTATTACTTTTAAAAGTAAAGGCGGTCCAAATAGAATTCTTATGGTTGGTAGTTCTATTGCCATTGGCGTAATGTTAATTTTTACAGGCATGAGTAATTTATATTATCTTACTGCACTAAGTTTAGCTATAACTGGCATATTCAATATGTTTTTTTCCACCACAGCTAATTCCACGCTGCAGCTAAATTCTAAGGATGAATACAGAGGAAGAGTAATGAGTGTATATTCACTTGTGTTTGCTGGATTTACTCCTATAGGAAGCCTATTTTCTGGTTTTATAGCTGAGAAATATGGCGCTAGAGTTTGCTTTATACTATCGGGCGTTTGTACAATAGCATTGATATTGTTACTTGTGACATGGGTTAAACTTAGGAAAAAAGGAGTAAGCAGTTTTTCCTAATACTGCTTACTTTATATTTTTCACTTTATATTTTTTATTCAATACAAAATTAATCAGTATAAATATTAATTGAAGCCCAATCAAAATATTATATTGCCAATTGATTAGTGGATCTAAAAGAGTATATCTTCCAATTATAACAAAGCTCAATCCTGCTATTGTGTATAATAATCTTTGAGCAAGAAGATATTTTTTTAAGGTATTCTCATCTTTAATATTCTGTTTTTTTATAAACTTAGGAGTATTCCCAAAGACAATAGATATTACACCAGTAATTATCATAAGTAGACCCATTATTATATGAAACATGTTATCATCTCCCTGCTATTAGAATATGAGAAATAAAAGCCTCTTATTTAGTCTGTTAGATCTAAATGCCAGGCTTAATAATTTACTATATTAATTGTTCCATTAAAAATGTTAATCCTATTATAATTATGGCCGCTATAATAACTTGAACTCCACCTTTACTAAAAACTACCATATTGCCTTGAAGCATCCTTTCACTGTATGGTTTTTTATATCCTGTAAACATATTGGGATTTTGAAAATTACTTATAACTGCCCTTTCACTTGGAACAAATGCAGCTACACCCATAATAACAAATAATATTCCCATTATCTTCATACATTTAAAGAAATTTGCTCCATCAGAGTAAGCTAAAAGTGCAGATAGGGATAATGATATACTCAAAAGTATTAATATCTTAATTCCAATAAATTTTGCAATTTCTTTTATAACCTTATCCATATTTTATTCCCCCTCTATATTATAATTACTAGTTAAAAAAATCAATCTATTTCCTCGGTAATATAACCCTTTAATATTCTTCTAATGCTGTCAGCAAAACTATCAGCTGCACCCCAGTCAAAATTAAAAAGCATTCCTTGAGAACTACCAGTAGCAATGGACTTTACTATAGTTTTTCCATTAAAATTGTTCACTAGTACTACTAAAGCAGCCCTGTTCCCTGCTCTCATATAATATTTTTCAAATATTAAGGTTCCATTGTATTTGCCATCTCCTATGTCATGAAACTCTTCATAAACTAAGTCACTATTTTCTTCGCTTTTAACCATAGTCATTACCTGAGATGGAAGCAAACTTACAATAAAACTACATTTACTCATCAAATCCCCTCCTATTTATAACCATGTTATTTAATATTATTCTTATATAATAAATATTACCACTAAACCTAATATAACTCCATATCTCTTTAAAAAAATAAAGGCTAGGCAACGATGAAGGGAAAACCCTGCACTAATTACTCAACCTTTACTAAACTTTATTATCTGTTTTTATTTATTATTAAGTTAATGCCTTTTTTATTTTATCCAGTATAGCAAATACCTTTACTGAACACATATCCATTTTTTCGAGACCTTCCTCTGCTGCCATTATATCATTTTTTTGGTATGCAAGAACGGCTTCCTTTGCCACTTCATGTAGCTTCATATTTACTTTAGGCTATGTTTAATAACAGTGTTGATAATATGACAATTTTTAAGGGAAGCCAAAAATGGCTTCCCTTAATTCACATTTTATGAAAAATGCGTTGTAACTTAACTTCTATTTTGCCTTATCTACCAAGTTCAATTATATTCGCAATAAGTGACTTACATCTGCCGCAATTTTCTCCTGTACCTGCTCCTGTAGCTTCGCTAACCTTTTCTACAGTATCAGCACCATTTTTAACGGAATCAATCACAGTTTTAAGTGAAATTTTCTTGCAACCACAAACAGAAGAAAGGATTTGCGCAAGCTCACTTTTGCATCCTTCGCAAGTAGTGCAAACCCCTGTCTTTTTAACTAATTCTTCTACTGTTCTTGTACCTTCACACATTGCCTTTCTAATTGTTGAGTAATCAACACTATTTGTAATACAAATCATTCGGTTTCCTGCCATTTTAAATACGCTCCTTTAATCTTGAATATTTTAAAATAATGGTTTGTGAGAATGCTTTTTCATTCCATTGTAAATTATAACACTCTTTAATAAAATTGCACCGTAATATTTTACTATTGTGTCCGTATTTAATTATACAACATAGTAATGTAATTATTCGAATATTTAACAAAATTAAATATAAATTGCTTCCCTGATTTTAAAGTCTTTTAACTTTGTATCAGAATGAGATGTATGCGACTGGACTAATAAATGTTTGGTTTTTACAGTATCCTTCTCTGTATTAAAAAATTGTAACCATTTAAACATGTAGTTAGCAAGGTATTTTGTGGCTACGCTGTGAAAACTATACATCCATTCTTTTAGTTTACTATGAAAAGCATTTATGTGCTGTATATGGTAAATGCCTTCCTTATGCTTCCCACGTTTAATTTGTTGTAGTTCAACATCTGAATTTTGTGCAAATCTAATATAACTCTTGTGTGAATCAGTACAAAGGATAGATTCATCCTCAATCCTGCCTGTGAAGAGCCTTTCTAAATCTGTATGTTTCATTCTACCTTTACATATTAGTTCAGTCATAATATTTCCTACTCTATCAATGGCACATAGTAGATCTGTTCCTTTGATATACCTCTTTTTCTCTTTTCATCCTTACTGCTCCTACTGCCTTTAACCCCACGTTTATGAGGTTCTCGTGGCATTATAAAAGTAGTGCTTTTCTTATGATTTCCTTTAAAGGATTCTCTGAAAAATGCCTCGTCAACTTCTATAACTCCACCAACATTTCCAATACCCATATACACTCTGATAGCGTCTAAAAACTTATGCCTCCAATAAAAAGATGTAGGCACACTAATCTCGACTATCTCGGCACATTTTCTTATGGAATAACTATTTATCATACATTTAGAATATAATATCCACTTTTTAATATCTTTCTTACTGTTGTAACGGGGTGAACGTGTAAGGTCAGTAAAGGTCTTTCGGCAGGACTTACAGATATATCTTTGTTTGCCATTGAACTTGCCATTTCTTGATACTTCCTCATGCCACAGTGGGGGCAGACTTTTCCCTTGGAGAATCGGTTCTCTTTAACCTCGTTAGTAACTACGGTAGTAAAAGAACCTAATACAATAACTTCTTCAAGATAATTTAATATTTCTTCCTGTCCTGTTGTTCCTAAAGCCTCTATATCTTTCTTCACTGACGCTACACTTGGCATAATAAGACCTCCGTAATCCTTCATATAGTCTTATTACACCCAAATATTCAGAAAATATCAATTTTCAACATTTTTCTTAAACATAGCCTTACTTTAATATTAATATTGCTTATAATTTAAATTTTGAACTTGCTTACTTCATCAATCATTTCATTGGTCATACTGCTAAGTATTTGTGCTGCTGCTGCCACTTCTTGGGTAGCCGCGGTCATTTCCTCTGATGATGCTGCAATTTCCTCTGAAGAAGCTGAAACTTCAAGTGAAACTGCTGATACACCATCCACGCTACTCAAAATATTGTTTTTATCCCTATCTATGTCTTCAGCAGAAATTTTTACAGTTTCTATTTTAGGAATTACTTCATTCACTGATTCTATAATTTTTCTAAAAGATGTTATTGAACTGTTTATAATATTAACTTGGTTTATAAGTTCATCATCCATTTCCACAGAGTCTTGAACTATGACATCAGTATTTTTAGATATTACATTAATTAATTTACTAATACTCTCAGATGATAGCTTTGATTGTTCAGCAAGTTTTCTTATTTCATCTGCTACCACAGAAAATCCTCGTCCTGATTCCCCTGCTCTAGCTGCTTCTATAGCAGCATTCAGTGCTAATAAATTTGTTTGACCAGCAATATTATTTATTATATTAGTAATTTCATTTATTTCATTTATGTCTTTTGCAAGTCCAGTAATTTTACCGTTAAAGGTCTTGAATGAATCACTAACCTTTGTTACAGATTGATTTAATTTATTCATTTCACTGCTACTCTCATTTGCCATTGAACTGATTTCTCTAGAATTTGAATCTACAATCTTAATTTCACTAACCATCCCAGATAATTTATTGCTGAAATTATCAAGAATTTCTGTTACATTTATTAAATCCTCAGACTGTGTGCCTGTTCCTTCTGCAATTTGATTTATTGCTTCAGCCACATTTTGTGATGAGCTAGATATCTCTTCTGCAACTGAAGATAGATTCTCTGATTGCATATTAATATTTGAAGAATTATCTTTTATTCGATTAATCATTTGTCTTAGGGAATGTTGCATTGTTTGCATTGAACTTGTCATATCTCCAACTTCGTCCTTTAATGCTAAATACTTAGGAGAAACCTCTTCATTTAAAATACCCGTTGCTAATAAATCCAAATGCTTTGAAGTTGATTTTATGCCTTTAGATATATTATTAGCAATCATATAAACTATTCCAAGTCCAATTAATAAAAATAATATGGATGATACCATAACAGAAATTTTTAGACTATCCAGTTCTGATAACACCTCTGTCTTTGCTATTACAACTGCTAGTGACCACTGGGTTCCTTTAACTGGTGCATATCCTACATATTTGTCTATTCCGTCATACTTAAAATGATCTATTCCAGTTTCTCCCAAGACCATCTTCTTTTCAATATTTGCTAAAGATTGTAGCTTAACATCTTTTTTTGCCTCTTCAATAGGATTATACATTTTCATCACTAAATCTTTATTGCTATGTGCGATGGTTGCTCCATCTTTTCTTATCATGAATGCATTACCTGTTTCGCCAAATTTAACTTGATTAGTTAAATCGCTTAGTTTATTTCCGTCCCTTGTTGCAATTAATACCCCTACAACTTCATTATTATTTTTAATTGGCACTGCATATACCACTACTACGGACCCATCTGCTTTGCTTACTAATGGATCTGATACATTATTTTTACCAGACAACGCATTTTGAAAATATGGTCTTTCCTTAACATTAACACTTTTTCCAACGGTATATTTTACATCACCATTTTTATCTGCAATACCCATCTTTATATGTCCACTTCTTTTAACTTCTTCTAAAAGTATGGTCATTTTATTTTCCCACAAGTTTTTAGTATCTTTTATTTCATTACTTGCTGCTATAACCTCTAGTGAACTCAGCTGTCCTTCAACTATCCCTTGAATATTACTTGCTGATTGCACAGCAATTTTAGGTAGCGTCTTACCTAGATTGGAGGTTAGTGCCTTTGATGAATTCATGAAAGAAACTGTCCCAAGTCCTATGCATATAACCCCTATTAATAATCCTAAAAAAACTATTAATTTTGCTTTAATACTTTTCATATTTTTCCCCCTAGTTAATGTGTTTTAATTTACTTACAATGTGCATTTCCTTATTATTTTGCTTAAATATTCCAAGTTAAATGGCTTTGATATAAAATCATCCATTGAATGGCATAACGTCATTTACCCATTCACAGGATTGTAAATATGCTTTTAAAATAACATCTTCACCAAGTTGAAATTCTTTTGAATTTAACAGTACTTCATCCGGAAGGCTGTCTTGCTATAAATGTATCCATAAACCCCCCTTCTTAAGCCTTAATAATCTACTAAAATTTAAGCATAAAAAATTTTCTGAAATATCTTAAACTATTTGTTAAAGACTAATCCAGAAATTATCCCATTGTTTTTTAATTTCTTTTTCACTGATTTTTATATTAAATGCTATCATTCTATAGGTTTAATAGCTTTCAAATGCATTGTACTCAAATATGCATTCTTCTATACTTTTTTCTCCTTTTAACTTTCAATACACCCCTTTATTAATTTTTTATATATAATATTTCCTTCGTTAATAAAACAATTATATTTCTCTCTAACTTAGCCTAGTATTGCTTCAGGCGGAAACAAGTGAAATCTACACTTGCTAGTCCATTATAACATTGTTTTTTTTTACAATCAATACCATAATAATCTAATTTATTACATTTTTTTCTGTCATTTTTCGACAATTCAAAAAAAAGATAACATTTTAGACTTAAAATGTTATCTTTACCCACTTTGTGGAGCTAAACATGTATTATCTCCATTTGTTTCTTACAAACGTCATCTTGTGTATGTTAAAGTTCAATAGTCATACCATCATATGCAAACCTAACATTCTCGTATTCTTTCTCTAAATCACAATAGTCATCATATGATTTTCCCCAATCTTCTTCCAAATGTGTAATAATAACATTTTTAATCCCATATTCTTGTTTTATATTTATTACTTCATCTAATGTGAATAATTCACTATTTAATGGATTATTATCCTCTAATTTAAATCCATCCTTTAAAATTGTGCCAACAATTGTATTACCAATAATAAGACAATCTGCATCTTTGAATATTTCATTTGATGGGAAAGGTTTTACATCACATGGTGCATATATTAATTTCTTTCCTTTTTTCTCAAAGACAAAAATAGTTACATTGCCTTCTTTACTAACAGGAACAAATGAAATTTTAATATTTCCAATCATAATTTCATCATTAATACTTTCTCGTTTTATAAGATTCATTGATTCATAATAATCCAAAATAGAACCATATTTTGTTCTAATAGCATTTATATCATCTAATACATTGGGAAGTGCCATGATTTGGAGTGGATTATCACATTTTTTATTTTTTGATAAGCCAAGCCAATCAAGTCTAAGTTGTTCAATAACTCGAATACCTAAAGTATGGTCTGGGTCTAAATGGCTATAAAATATATAATCAATTTTCTCTATTTGTGAATTATTTAGAGCATGGGTTATATCTTCTGGTGTGTCAATTAGCAAACCAATATCTTGTAAAATCAAACTACAACCACATCTTGCATAAGGATAACCCATATCTCTTGCTTGATTACATACATTACACTTACATAATGGTCTTGGTGTACTAACACAGCCACCCGAACCTATAATAATAAATTTCATAGCGAACCTCCTAAAGTTAATAGCAGAGTATAATAAGCAATTTCTATCTCTGCTAGTTTTATTTTATAATGTACAAAATAGGATGCGGAAAAATCTGATGTTAAAAAACTGTCTGGCTCCTAACAAATTCATCTAATTAAAACTAAAACTTATATTAAAATTACCCTACTATTATATATATAAAGTCTTGATTCAAGAGAACCTCTCTATAATATATCCTAATTATCTATTTCAATATGCTCTGATACTCTACATTTAAGTAATTCAATCAATTCTTCATCCATAAATTGATAATCGTCAGGTATATCTAAACAAATTATGTTCTTATTATTAAGTAAATCACCAAACTTATTTTTAAGCCTTCTAGAATGTTTCTTCTCCATAACAAATACTATATCAGCCCATCCAATATGACCGTCTGTGACTTTAATACGGGCATTTGCTTCTGTCCCCGCTGACCTCACATCATACTGATTTATTCCATTAAATATTTTTTCTGCTGTTAGGCTTCGCCATTTGTTCTGACTACATATAAACAATAATTTTATATAAATCACCTCCCGATATAGTTATTGTAAAACTAAATTGTACTTTTAAGTATAGTATATATTACATTCCTATGAATAATTAACTCTCTTTAATTATTGAAATGTTGTAAATTTTCTTATCTCCATGACTCCCCCAAAAGTTTTTCAACTTTGCCTTATGCTCTTTACACACCTTTAACCCATCTTTTCTATTTTCTTGTTTTATTAACTTAGTTCTCAACCTCTTCCCACCTATTCCACTCACACTAAATAAGTCAAATTTTACTTATATTCTAATATTATCAAAACAAGCCCTAATATACAATATATTCGAAAATATGCTTTTATACTTTATTTTAATATATAAACTGCTTTCTTTGATTCCTCCTTAACCTTCCATATCCCTATCATTATATATTATTCTTAAATCAGCCCTATAAAAGCAATTAAGAAAAGGTGTTCGGATCATATGGTCAATCATTATTCTATTAAGTCCTTATTTTCATAACTCTTATTCCTACTATGTACACAATCAATAAAGTTTGGTTTTTCCCATTTACTACCTTTTCCCACTCTTTTCTATTCAAATTCTCACATAAATAAATCATAATAAAGTTTGGTTTCTTGAAATAAAGGCAGGAGCAAACTTGCAAGAATGTGGGTTGTTTTTCGTGTTGGATATCGGGTTAGTTTTCTGTTTTTTTAAGACCTGACAGTTAGGGGTTGTGGCTGCAAAAAAATAAAGACTGTACAAGCAGTGAAGGAAAATCTTTCACTGCTTGTACAGTCTTGACTAAACTTTATTGTTTTTAACCAAACTTGTTTCATTTCAACTAATGTTTATTGTTTGTGGACACTTAAAAATTTATTTACTCATTACCTCTTCCACTGCAACCGCAACTGCAACTGAAGCTCCAACCATAGGATTATTTCCCATTCCGATAAGTCCCATCATTTCAACGTGAGCTGGTACAGATGAAGAACCTGCGAATTGTGCATCTGAATGCATTCTTCCCATAGTATCAGTCATTCCGTATGAAGCAGGGCCTGCTCCCATATTATCTGGGTGAAGAGTTCTTCCAGTACCACCACCAGATGCAACTGAGAAGTATTTTTTACCTTGCTCATAGCATTCTTTTTTATAAGTACCAGCAACTGGATGTTGGAATCTTGTTGGGTTAGTTGAGTTTCCTGTAATTGAAACATCTACTCCCTCAGAATGCATTATTGCAACGCCTTCACGTACGTCATCTGCTCCGTAGCATCTAACTTTAGCTTTTTCTCCTGTAGAATAAGCTGTTTCTTTAACTATGTCTAATTTACCAGTATAATAGTCAAACTTAGTTTGAACATATGTAAATCCATTAATTCTTGAAATTATAAAAGCTGCATCTTTTCCAAGACCGTTAAGTATTACTTTTAGTGGCTCTGTCCTTACTTTATTTGCAGCTCTTGCAAGGCCAATTGCTCCTTCAGCAGCTGCAAAGGATTCATGTCCAGCTAAAAATGCAAAGCATTTAGTTTCTTCGCGAAGTAGCATAGCTGCTAAGTTACCATGACCAATTCCAACTTTTCTATCATCAGCAACAGAACCAGGTATACAAAAAGATTGAAGACCTTCGCCTATATATACTGCTGCATCAGCTGCTTTAGTACAGCCATTTTTAATTGCTAAAGCTGCCCCTACTACATATGCCCAGCAAGCATTTTCAAATGCTATAGGTTGAATTCCTTTAACTATTCCAAAAACATCGATACCTTTTTCTTCACAAATTGATTTTGCTTCTTCTAGTGAATTTATTCCATGTTTATTTAGTACAGGTAATATTTGATTTATTCTTCTTTCATAACTTTCAAATAAAGCCATTTAATTATTCCTCCTTCTTGTATTATTTATGTCTTGGGTCTATTACTGTTGTAGCTTCATTAAATCTACCATAACTTCCAGTAGCTTTTTCCATAGCCTCATTAGCATCCATACCCTTTTTAATCATATCCATCATTTTTCCAAGTTGGACAAATTTATAACCTATTATCTCATTGTTTTCATCTAATGCAATATTAGTAACATAACCTTCAGCCATTTCTAAATATCTTGGACCCTTAGCTAGTGTTCCATACATTGTACCAACTTGACTTCTAAGACCCTTACCTAAATCTTCAAGGCCAGCACCTATAGGTAGTCCACCTTCTGAAAATGCAGTTTGAGTTCTTCCGTAAACAATTTGAAGGAATAACTCTCTCATAGCTGTATTTATTGCATCACATACTAAGTCTGTGTTTAACGCTTCCAAAATAGTTTTTCCTGGAAGTATTTCTGCAGCCATTGCAGCTGAATGAGTACTACCAGAGCATCCTATTACCTCAACTAATGCTTCTTGTATTATGCCCTCTTTAACATTTAAAGTAAGCTTACATGCGCCCTGTTGTGGGGCACACCAGCCAATTCCGTGTGTTAATCCTGAGATATCTTTAATTTCTTTAGATTGTACCCATTTTCCTTCTTCAGGAATTGGTGCCGATCCATGATTAGGTCCTTTTGCAACACAAATCATTTCTGAAACTTCTGTTGAATAAATCATAATATTATCTCCTTCCTTATGTAGATGTTAATTTAACGTGTCTTAACATCTTTGGGAACTAAATAGTCCCACTGGGACAATAACTTAAATATGTTACCATTTCTATTTTAACAAAGAAACTCTAACTTAACAATAGCATTGTTATATAACATAATAATATCGTTGGATTTATTAATAAATAAATCCAGCGATATGTTTTAGGGCTTTCAATACAATTTTAGGATTTTTATTTCTTACGAAGATATTTTCTTATATCAACAGCAACTGCTGATACTATAATTACTCCTTTTATTATCTGTTGCCAATATGGATTAACTCCTATAAATGTTAACCCGTAATTGATTACACTAAATATAAATACACCTACTACAATACCTGGAACCGTACCAACACCTCCAGATACAGACCAACCACCCACAACGCAGGCTGCGATTGCATCCAGTTCATAACCATTACCATAATTATTTGTTGCTCCACCAGTTCTTGCGGCTTCTAGAACACCTGCTAAACCATAAAGAAGTCCTGCTATTACATATATTGTTAATAATGACTTACGTACATTAATACCTGAAACGGTTGCAGCTTCTCTGTTTCCGCCTATAGCATACACATCTTTACCAAGCTTTGTCTTATTTAAAACCACATATATTATTACAGTAACAATTGCCGCTATAATTACTACATATGGAATTCCTAAAAATGATCCTGTTCCAAGTTTAGAAAAATCAGCCCTTAGACCTCCTATAGGTTGTGATCTATTAGGAGCCATATCAAAATATATAGAATTTGCTCCATAAACAATAACCATTGTGCCCAGGGTTGCTATAAATGGTGGTACATCGAATTTTGATACTATGAAACCATTTAAAAGACCAACTATACCTCCTGCTAGAACACCTGCTAATATAGGGATTATTATGTTTAAATGACCTAAATTCGGGTAAAACTTACTTGTATATTCAGCAGCTTGAATCATTGAAGCAGAAATAACTGCGGCTAGTCCTACCACACGTCCTGCAGAAAGATCAGCTCCAGCAGTTAGAATTGCAAAACAAGCTCCTAGCGCTATTATTATTCTTGTTGAACTTTGAGTCAAGACATCACGAAAAGTACCCAATGAAATAAATCGTGGATCCTTTATAGCAATACCTATTATTAGTACTACTAGTACCACATATATAGCATATTGCTTTAAAAAAGCTTGTATATCTTTACCTGCGAACTTTTTCTTTTCCATTTCCATTTACCTTTCCCCCCTCACTATTCCATATACTTGCTAGCAAGTACCATTACAGCTTCCTCTGTAGCTGTTTTTCCATCAATAATACCTGAAAGATGACCTTCACACATTACCATTATTCTGTCAGACATACCCAAGAGCTCAGGCATTTCAGAAGATATCATTATAATACTTTTACCTTGATTTGCAAGTTCCGTAATAATTGAATAAATCTCAAATTTTGCACCTACATCGATCCCACGTGTTGGTTCATCAAGAATCAGGATCTCTGGAGCCGTAAGAAGCCACCTTGCTAATAATACCTTCTGCTGATTACCGCCAGATAAATTTTGTATAAGTTCTTTATATGAAGGTGTTTTTACGTTTAATTGCTTCATACTCTTTATGGAATCTTCTTTTCTCATTTTATCATCTAATATTCCCATTTTATTCAGATATTTTGACTGGTTTGCTATTACCATATTTTCCATAACTGATAGTACTGGAAATATACCCGTTGCCCTACGTTCCTCTGTAATTAAAGCCATATTATGTTTTTTTGCATCAATTGGCGACTTGATACTAACTTGTTTATTATTTATAAAAGTCTTTCCTGAATGCAAACTTCTAAGGCCAAAAACTGCTTCCATTAGTTCTGTTCTTTGAGCTCCTACAAGACCACCTACACCAAGTATTTCTCCCTTCCTTAAATTAAAAGAAACGCCTTTGAAGGACCTTGGATATGAGGAAGTAAATCCTTCAATCCTTAAAACTTCGTCACCAGGCACATTGTGTCTTTCAGGAAATCTATTAGTCAGATCACGACCTACCATCTTTTTAATTATCAAATCAGTTGTAAGTTCACTAGCATCCCAAGTTCCCATCATCTTACCATCTCTCATTATAGATACTTCATCGGAGATTTTAAGAATTTCTTCCATCTTGTGGGATATATAAATTATTGCAACTCCTTTTTTTTGTAAGTCGCGGATTATTCTAAATAAATGTTCTACTTCAGTTTCAGATAGAGATGATGTAGGCTCATCCATAATTATTACCTTTGCATTATAGGAAACCGCCTTTGCTATTTCCATCTGTTGCACTGTAGAAACGGATAAATTTCCTACAATTGTTTCAGGATTAACATCAAGACCAAGACTTTTAAAAAGTTCTTGTGTATCCTTGTACATTTTTTTCTCATCAACTAATTTAAAATGGCCAATTCCATGCATTGGCAAACGCCCAAGCCACATATTTTCCATTACATTACGAAATTTAACTGGGTGAATCTCTTGATGTATCATGGCAATGCCAAGATTTAGAGCTTCTTTCGAATTGTTTGTTATTACCTTTTCACCATTTAAAAATATTTCTCCTGAGTCCTGCGAATATATACCGAAAAGGCATTTCATAAGTGTAGATTTGCCTGCACCATTTTCGCCCATTAGTGCATGTACCTTACCAGCACGCACTTTAAGAGTTACATCATCTAATGCTTTTACACCAGGAAACGCTTTGGATATATTATTTAACTCTAGCAAATAATTATCTTCCTTCATTTTAATGCCTCCTGTATACCTTAATAATAAATTATACCTTAATAAAAAAAATTATAATTTCATTAACAAACCAAAGTACAATAGAAACCTATTGTACTTTAGTTGATTTTGGAACATTTTATATACTATAAATATAGAGGCTTATTTAGCATCACCCATATTATCTTTAGTTATTGATTTGTAATCAATCCATACATATTTATTATCTGTAAGAGTGTATCCAACATTTTCAGTAGTTGGAACCTTTCCTTCAGCAAGTAATTGTGAAATTTTGAAAGTTGCTATTCCTTGATTTTTAGCATCATTAAGTACTGTTCCAAGTAAAGTTCCATCAGCTAATGCTGCAAGTCCTGGAGCTGTAGCATCAACACCAACAACAGGCATGAATTTACCATCCTTGAAGTATCCTTTAGCTTGTAATGCTGATATAGCACCTAGTGCCATGTCATCGTTGTTAGCAAGTACTGCTTCGATTTTATCACCATTAGCAGCTAAAATTGATTGTAATTTATCTTGAGCTTTAACACGGTCCCACATACCAGTATCACTAGCTATAACCTTAACCTTTATTCCTTCACTTACTATTTCATCAATGGAAGATTTAGTTCTTGCAATAGCATCAGGGTGTCCTGGTTCTCCAGTTAGCATAACATAATCCATAACTCCATCTTTGTTTTTATCTGCTTCTGGATGAGCTTTCCAATAAGTAGCTAAAATCTTACCTTGCATTATTCCTGATTGTTCTGGTTTTGCTCCTACATAATAAAGTTTATCCCAAATATTCATGTCAGTAGCCGAAGGCATACGATTAAAGAATACAACTGGAATGTTAGCATTCTTAGCTTTAGTTGCAATAGCACCTGCAGCTGCAGAATCAACTGGGTTTATTTCAAGTGAATTTACTTTCTTAGTTATAAACAAATCTATTTTGTCATTTTGCGTTGCTGATGAGTTTTGACTATCAACAATTTCTACACTTGAATTAGCAGAAGTTGCAGCTGCAGATATAGCGTTACGAACACCTGTCATGAATGTATCATCAAATTTATAAATTGTGCATCCTATAGATACCTTTTTAGTATCAGTTGTTGTTGTTGTTGTAGTTGTAGTTTTACTTGAGCAACCTGCTAATATGGTCGCCATCATTGCAGATACTAGAATCATTGTAATTGCCTTTTTCATGAATTTCCCCCTCTAAATTTTAATGTAAACGTTAACCTGTATTAATAATAACATCAAAAGGGTTTAATATTAATACAAAATCCTACTGTAATATATTAAAATCCTATGGTGTTTTTCAATTTATGGGGGAATTAATAACTATTTATAAGCCTGCTGCGCTACATCGATATTATCTTTCATTATAGTCACGTAATGAATACGTACATACTTATTATTAGTTATTTTCCAAGAAGTACCATTAACAACATTCTTTCCATTTGCAGCATTTGTTACTAAATCGATTATTGCCCTGCCTTGACTGCTGGCATCATTTAATATTGTTCCAACCATGGTACCTAGTTTTATCTTTTTAACCGCATCTGGAATGGCATCTATTCCAACAACAGGAATAAATTTTTTTTCAGATAAATATCCTGCTTTTTCTAGTGAATCTAATGCACCAAGAGCCATAACATCATTGTTAGAAATTACAAATTCTATCCTATCATTGAATTTCGATATCCATCCATCCATTTTATCCTTTGCTTTTGCAGCATCCCACATGGCAGTAGCCTGTGCCAGCTCTTCTACAGGAATACCTGCCTTCTTAATTTCATCTAGTGCATATTTTGTACGTGCCTCCGCATCAGGATGCCCTGGCTCACCCTTAAGTAATACATATGAAAGCTTCCCATCTTGATTTTTATCCCATTTATTCTTATTTTCATTCCAAAGGTCAACTATCATTTTGCCTTGCAAAATTCCTGATTCCTTTGAATCTGTGCCTACGAACCAGGCTTTATCATAACTATTTAATACTGCTGCTTCTGGCTCTTTATTAAAAAATATAATTGATAAATTTGCTGCTTTTGCTTTATTTATTACAGCTTGTGCAGCTTTTGGATCAACTAAATTTATGGCGAGAGCTCTCGCTCCTTTTGAAACCATTTCATCCACTTGTTGTAACTGTATGTTTTGATCATTTTGAGAATCATTCATATTCAATGCTATTCTTCCATAGGCATCATTTTCCATTGAATTTCGTATATAAGACATAAATTCATCATCATATTTGTAAATGGCTGCACCTACTTTAGGTAAGCTCCCCTTATAACCAGTCTTTGAATAATCACTACTGTTTACACAGCCTTTGAAGATAGCTACTATAATAAACGACATTGCCAAAACTATTATGATTTTTTTTATATTATTCATTAGAGTTCTCCCTATATGTTTTTTTATATATTTATTGTGTAAAAGGAAATAATATCTTTTGATTTTCGGGTTTATACATATTGACCCTATCTATGACAACTAGTCCCGTGTCAACATACTTTGGAATTTTCTTGTTTTGCAGCTTTAGAACTGCATACTTAACTGCTAAATACCCCATACCAAATGGACTTTGAGTAACGGTAGCTTGTATTACACCACTTTCTAAAAATTCTATTTGTTCCGGAGTATTGTCAAATGTGATGACATTCACTTTTCCTGCAAGTCCTATTTCATCAATTGCTTTTGCTACGCCTATAGAACTAATATAATTTAATGCTATTATTGTATTTACTTTATCATCACCTAACACAAGTTTTTTTGTAAGTACAGATGCGCTCTCTGAATCTGCCGCCACATAATCCCTATATACCACCTTTAATCCAGGATTTTTTGAAATTATTGACTGCAAACCCTCTTCTCGCTCCTTATTATTACTTGAGCCTTTAACAAAATTAATAATAGCAATTCGCGAGCTTACACCACATAGTGAAACAAGCTTTTCACCCGCCATCTCTCCAGCCTTAACATTGTCTGTAGTGATATAACTGCTGATTTTGTTAGTATTTAATTTACTGTCTATGACGAGTACCGGTATTTCCGAGCTTATAGCTTTTTCAGTTACTTTTACAAGTCTATTATAATCACTTGGTGCCAATACCAGCGCATCTACTTTTCTTTCAATAGCCGCATTTACAAGGGCTATTTGTCCATCAATATCGGTTTCATCGCGAGGCGAAGTAAAGTCTATCTTTACATTAAATTCTTGAGCGGCAACCTCAGCGCCCATTCTAACATTTTTAAAGTAATCACCACTTTGAGTTTTTAATATTAATGATATCTTTTTGGGTTCATCCTCCCCCTTAGTACTTATATTTATAATTCCAAATAAAAAGGGTGATATAAGGAGTATAATAAACAAGAAAATTATTAAAATATTTTTTTTAGACATATTACAACACCTCAGCTCTATTCTTTTGTAAGAGGTAGCCAAATTTTAATTATAGTCCCCTCTTCAATTTCACTTTGTATTTCAAGCCCAAATTCCGTGCCATAGCTTAGCTGAATTCTCTCATGTACATTCTTTACTCCAACTCCTGACCCATTATTATCTTTTCCTTTATATTCAAGTAAGTGCTTTAATTTTTCCGGTTCAATCCCCAGTCCATTGTCAGATATCTCATATAATAATTTACCATTGGTAATGGAAGCTGATATTTTTATAAACCCTTCATCTATCATATATTCAATGCCATGATAAATTGAGTTTTCTATAAGGGGCTGCAATATTAACTTTAAGGTTTTATATTCTAGAACTTCCTCTTGTATTATAATTTCAAACACAAACTTATTTTTATATCTAATCTTTTGTATTATCAAGTAATTTTTTGCATGTTCCATTTCTTCACGAACTGTAATTATATTTTGACCCCTACTTATACTTATTCTAAATAATTTAGCAAGTGCGGTTACCATTGTTATTACACCATCATTTTTCTCATTTTCCGCCATCCAAACTATTGAGTCTAAGGTATTGTATAGAAAATGTGGATTAATCTGTGCTTGCAGTGCATTTAATTCGCTTTTCCTTTTCGCTTCTTGCTCTATTACTATTTGTGCCATTAGATACCTAACTTTAGAAATCATTAAATTAAAGGCTGTGGATAATCTTTCCACCTCATCTTCACCTTTTACGTCAATATATATATTAAAGTCTCCTGCTTCTACCATTTTCATGGACTCCTCTAACTGCTTTATTGGATGTGATATTTTAGCTGAAATAAATCCAAATATAAAAATAATTAATATGATACAAACAAATAAAATCCAGCCTATGAAGTTAGTACTAGTCTTTTTAAAATCCAATATTTCTGACATATATGCAACTGCTACTACCTTCCAATTAGTATAATTCACTGTTTTTATTGTGACTAATTGCTTTCCTTCGTCAGAGTTTTCTAGATAACTACCTAAGTAATCCTCACGATTTTCAGATTTTAAACCTATGTTAATAAGTTGTTGTTCTGGATGATATATTATATTATTATCAGAATCAACAATATAAATATATCCTCTTTTTCCTATAGATATGTTTTGGCATAGCTGTCCTATAGTGCTGTAATTCATATCAACTAGAAGAACTCCCCGCATCCTTTCGTTCCCTTTATAAAAATATATAACTCTACTTAATGAAACAACCCAATCATGCTTTCCAGTAAAAAGATTTTGAACATGAGGTAATGAGAACTTTAGGTTATCTGATTTATTTAGTGCTGATTTGAACCAGTCTTGATCAGTGATATTTACGTTGTCCTTTAATACTGACGTAGAAGATTCAATTATAAGTTCTCCCTTATCTGAAAAAACAGCTAGACTTGCAATATCTCCTCTGATATTCTGTATTACATTCATTTGATCTTTCAATTTACTATTTGGAATTTGTTGATTTAAATATATATTTTTATCTAATAAATTTGACACTTCCTTGGTACTCTTTAAATAGTACTCAATATTTGAATTTACTTGATTAACTAATTGCTTTGTACTAAGGGTAGCATTATCTTCTATAGATATAGAAAACTTATTATAAATTACAATTCCAACAAATAGCATAGCCAAAACCGTAATGAGTGTAAAAGATATGGTAATAATAAATTGTATTCCTCTTACTTTAAAGGTATTAACTGCAACATTATAGGGGTTCTTCAAAAATCGCACAATCTTGTTTCTCAAAATTTCATCTCCTCTTAGGTATGAAGAATATTGAATTTATTATTTCTATACTCAGATGGTGAAATTCCAAAATGTTTTTTAAAACAGTAACTAAAATAATTTGGCTCTGCATATCCAACCTTATAAGCAATTTCAAAAGACTTCAATTTTGTAGCCTTAATTAACTCCTTTGAAGCATCCATTCTAATTTGAGTCAAATAATTTATAAAGGTCATTTTTGTTTCTTTTTTAAAAATAAAGCTAAAATAGGTTGGACTTATATATAGATAATTACAAAGACTATTAATTGTTATACTACTATCACTATAGTACTTATTGATATATGCCTTAGTTTTTTCAACTAAAAGTGTACAACTGTCTTGCCTATCTTTTGTAATGTAGTTCATTATTTTGATAGAAATATATTCGAACCAATTCTTAACCTGATTTAAATCATTAAATTCATACAATTCCACGAATAAATTGTAATTTTCACCAAAAATATAGGTTAAATCAACATTTAAACTTTCTGCTGTTTTAATTATAGTTGTTAGGATTTCTAACAAATATATTTGAAAATGCTTAAAGGGTGCCTTTACATCTAAAAGTTGATAAAATAAACCATCTATTGTTTGAATAATTTCATTTTCTGTTCCTACTTTGATAGAACTTCTAAGGTCATGCTCCATAATCTCATCAAAAACTATTTTTTCACTGCTGCTTGGTTCAATATCTTCTATCCAAATAATTCGATTATTGCCCATGATAAATCTGTAGTCTAGTGCAAGAATAGCATTCTGATAGGAATCAGATATATGGGAAACATCACTTATAATTGTTCCAAGACCAATGGTAATAGTTAATTTTAAATACTTTTCAATATTCTGTCTTATTTCTTCAAGGGTAGATTGAACACTGTTAAAAATAACACCTCTATCCTCTTCTAGGTATGGACTAATTAATACAATAAGATCATTGTGTATAAAAACTATTCCTCCATCACGTTTGCAAAGGATTTCCTCTATTATATTAATAACTCCAAATTTGATCAAATCTACTTCATTACTATTATCAATTTTCTTGTCTTTATATTTAACTTTGCGATTAATATTTATAGCTGCTACAACAAATCGATTTCCCTTTAAATCAATATTATAATTCTTACATTTTTCCTCAATTTCCTCCTTATTAAGCTTGCTAGTAATTAGATAAGTAAGAAATTTTCCTTTCAAAATAGGCAAGCTCTTCACATAATATTCCTTCATTGCCTCCATGTCCTTTTTTCTTAACATCTCTTCATCAATCTGTGCTTTAACCCGTAAAAGCACCTCAATGAATTCTTTTGAGGAAACTGGCTTTAGCGCGTACTCAACAACATTTAAATTTACTGCCTTTTGAGCATATTCGAATTTATCAAAACCTGTAAGTATTATTATCTTAATTGTAGGAAATCGTTTTCTTAATTCTTCAGAAAGTTGAAGTCCATCCATAAATGGCATCTTAATATCAGTTATAACTACATCTGGAGTAAATTTTTCTGCCATTTCTAGGGCTTCTCTACCATTTTCAGCTTCTCCTACTAGTTCAAAACCATATTGCTCCCACTTTATCTTTTGTATTATACCTTTTCTTACTTCTTCTTCATCATCTACTAAAATTAATTTATACATATTGTCCCCCTATGTATCATCTATATTAATTTTTTATTAATTTTTAACTAACTCTCCATGTAATTATATCATATTATTACTATATTAATAAATAAGCTTATTAACTTGCTAACAAGCTCTGTTATCTATTAAAGTAACCAGTTTTTTTAAATTCAACAGGAATAATTAAATTATAAATGAAAACTATGTAAGTTAAATGAGCCTCAACAATTGTTGAGGCTCATTATATATATAAATGTTATATGTAAATGTTTGAAAACAAGAGAATTTAATGGTAAAATATACAAATGATATTATAAATTTTCATGAAATTATATTGATTTATAATTGTAAATATTAAACGTGGAATTCAGATTATAATAAATATTTTATCGAGGTGACACATGAACAAAAAGAGTATATCAAAAACACATTTTTATATCATTGTTGCAGCAAGTATAATTCTAATTTCTGCTTGTATTACAATTAAAATATCACTTGCGTATGGATTTTTAAGTAGTATTATTTTTACATCCACCATACTAATAAAATACAAATACACTTTAAAAGATATAACAGTTCTATTACTATCCGGGCTAAAAGAAGCATGGATGCTTTATGTGCTAATTCTACTTATTGGTGCAGCAGCTTCTGTATGGCTAGCCTCTGGTGTAGTCCCCTCTCTAATGTATTATGGTTTTGAATATATGAAAGGTATGAATTTTCTTCTTGCTACTTTTCTAATAGTTTCAGTAGTATCCATATTTATGGGTACTGCAATTGGGACAGTAAGTACTATAGGCATTGCCCTGCTTGGTGTTGGTAAAGGCTTTGGATTTCCCGCCCCACTACTTCTTGGAGTAATAATATCTGGTGCTTTTATTGCAGATAAGCTATCTCCAATCTCCGGTCTTTTTAACCTTACACTTACAACAACCAAAAGAAGCTATAAGGAAGTAATGACTGCCATGCTCCCAACCTTTATACCACTATTTCTAATTACCTCTATAGTATATTACTTAATAGGAAGAAATTTTAACATTAGCACCGGTTCTGAAAATCTTATATATTACCAGAATGTTATATTAGGGGGCTTTAAAATATCACCTTTTATTGCACTTCTTCCTGCAATAATCCTTATAATGTCTCTTTTCGGTTCTAAAACAATACCTACAATATTAATAGGTCTTTTTGCAGGTTGCCTAGTTAGTGTTTTATCTCAACATATGTCACTCACTTCATTGTTAAAATCACTTTTTTTTGGATACCATGGTTCTACTGCCTCGACGGAGCTTAATAAAATACTTATAAGTGGTGGTATTAAATCTATGATAGATGTAGTTCTTATTGTTATGGGGGCAGTTAGTCTGACAAGCCTATTTGAAAAAACTGGCATGATAGCACCTTTGATTGAAAAGCTAACCAGTGGTGTACGGACCAAGAGACAGCTTATTTTAAAAACGGCACTAATTAGTAGTTTCTTAACTATAATAACCTGCGACCAGACAGTTGGCATATTACTACCTGGGAGACTTCTACAGGATAAATATAGTGAGCTTGGTGTTGATACCACAATATTGGCGAGGACTATTTCGGATACAGGTACCATAATTGCACCATTAATGGTTTGGAATATTAATGCTCTTATATTAAAATCTCTGACAGGAATTTCTGCCACTTCCTATGCACCCTTTGCAGTGTTGTGTTATCTATCCCCTATTATTACAATAATTGTTTCATATAAACTCAAAGAAAAACAGAAATCATTGGAAGCATAAAATAATGCCGAGTATAAAAAACTTCTAGAAGTTTCTTATACTCGGCTAAATTAATTACTTAACTTTAAGTTAATTAGATATTTCTATTTTCCCACTTTTGATAAATTCATATAGAATATTATTAACTTTTACATTAATAGGACAATCACATTGAAGATTTATTTCTGTTTTATCCACTTTAATATCTACCTGAATATTAGCACCCTTATACAAAAGTTTAAATTTAAGTTGCTTCCACTTTTCAGGAAGCTTTGGTGTAAGTGAAATGTAATTTTCTTTTATTCTAAGCCCTGCAAATCCATAGACTATTGCCATCCAGGTTCCACCCATATTAGCAGTATGAATCCCATCCTTAGTATTACCATGGGTGTCATCCAAATCTAATCTTGCTGTTTCTATAAAATATTCATATGCCTTCTCACTGTAGCCTATCTTGGATGCCATAATGCTATAGGCAGCACAAGATAAGGATGAGTCATGAGTTGTTATTCTCTCATAATAGTCATAAGAATTTTTAATAGTCTGAGTGTCTGACTCATCTTCCACAAGAAAATGGGCGAGCACTGTATCTGCCTGCTTTAATACCTGATATCTGTAAATAGTTAATGGATGAAAATTTAATAACAGAGGATATTTTTCCTTTGGTGTATTTTCAAAATCCCATACCGCTTTAGATAAAAAGCTATCATCCTGGGCATTAATTTTAAGTTCATCATTATAGGGCAAACACATATTTTTATAGGCACGTGCAAACTGCTCTATTTCTTCTTCTGTCAAACTTATTTTATTACATAAGTTCTTTAGCACTTCATTGTCCTTTTCTAAGAGTTCATAATACAATTTTGATGCCCATTTTAAATTATATTTTGCCATGACATTTGTATAGTAATTATTATTTACTATGGCAGTATATTCATCTGGCCCTGTAACCGCATCAATTTTAAATTGCCCCTTGTGAAAATGCCCTATTTGAATCCATATTCTTGCAGTTTCAAATACAACCTCTGCTCCACACTCTTTTATAAAATTTATATCTCCTGTTGCTAAATAATATTGTATATAAGAATATGCTATATCAGCATTAATGTGGTATTGAGCAGTTCCACCTGGAAAATAAGCTGAACACTCCTCGCCTATTATAGTTCTCCATGGATAAGCTGCGCCCTTCTTGTGCCCAAGCTCTCTTGCTCTTTTCCTTGCCTTATCTAAAATGGTGTAGCGATATTTCAAGAGTCCCTTTGCTAGCTCCGGCTGGCATAAAGTGAAAAAAGGAAGAATATAAATTTCAGTGTCCCAAAAATAATGGCCTTCATAGCCTTCTCCACTTAATCCCTTTGCTGTTATGTTACTTTTAGAATCCTTACCTACTGATTGAAGAAGTTGAAATAGATTATATCTGAGCCCTAGCTTAAGTTTTTCATCTCCTTCGATATTAATATCTGCTAGACCCCAAAATTCATTTAAATAATCCCTTTGCGCATCTAATAATTGCTTGAACGGTTCTCCGCTTATCTTCTCTGCTATATCTATTCCTTGACTCACTAGATTTTTGTACCGCCTTGAATCTGTGTATACATTATATTTTGTAAAATTTATTATTTCACTCCCCGGCTCTGTTTTAAAAATAGTCTTTGCTACTTTTCCTGCCTTCTCCAAAGAAACCTCATAATTAACATTGCAACTATGCTTTGTAGTAACGGCTACAAACTTGTTAGAGTTCTCAGTTTCCGCTACTACCTGCATAATATCACTTTCTCCCACCATAGACACTACCGATAAAATGTTAGCATGCCCTGCTCCTAAACGAGGATCGCTTTCATCTGTAAAGTTTGTTACATCTCCATCAATTCCAGATTCTATAATAATTCCTTCATCAAAATTAACTTTTTCTATTTCGTAATTAATAGCGAATAATTCTAAGTATTTTAATGAAGCGAGTCTTGTTATCTTTATTTTAAGTTCTAATCCTCGCGGTGAAACCCACCATATTTCTCTAACATAGCACCCTGCTTTCATATCAAGGTATCTGCTCAGGCTTTTTACAGTTCCTTCAAACAGAGAAAACCTCTCTCCATTAATTATTATATTAACATTTTGCGCATCTGTAATATTTACAATTTTCTGCATGGTTTCTGGAAAAGCATAAGCTTTTTCACCATATTGTATAGGAACTTCTTCGTAAAATGCATTTATATATGATCCTCTAATTGTTTGATAATTATCAGGATATTTTTCTTCAAAGTTTCCTCTAATTCCTATATATCCATTTGAAACATTAAAAATACTTTCATTTTTTAAAAGATCTTCTTTATTTAAACTATTATCGCTAATAATCCATCCATTTCTCATAATGTCTACTCTCCTTCTGAGTTATGCATAATATAATTATAACTCTGAATTATTTAACAGCTCCAGCCATAACACCCTTAATAATATATTTCTGTGAGAACAAATAGAAAATAATTATTGGTATAATTGTAAGGACAAGTCCTGCCATTGCCAGATTCCATTGTATTGTAAATTCTCCGAAAAAATAGAAGGTTGAAAGGGGGATTGTTCGGAGACCTGGACTTCTAAGTACCAATGATGGCAGTAAATAGTCATTCCATATCCATATTACATTTAAAATAGCTACTGTAACTGTGATGGACTTTAGGTTCGGAAATACTATTCTCCAAAACACCTGAAATTTATTGCATCCATCTATCATTGCTGCTTCTTCTAGCGAACGTGGAAATGCCTTTATAAATCCATGATATAGAAAAATAGATAAACTGGATCCAAAACCAATGTACATAAAAATTAGTCCATAATAAGTATCTATCATTGAAAAATTAATAGCTTTGATTTCCCACCCACTCATGTACTGCATTAAAGGAATCATAACAGACTGAAAAGGAACAAGCATCGTTGCGATAAAAGTATATAATATGAAACTTCCAAGCTTTGAATTACTTCTTACTATTGCCCATGCTGACATGGATGAAAAAATTATTATTAAAACAATACTTATTATTGTCACAAATAGTGAATTTGACAATGCTTTTAGAAATTTCATTTTTTCTATTGCTGATATATAATAAGAAAAATCTAATGATGCAGGTAGCCCTATGGTGTCCGTAAAAATCTGTGCTCTACCTTTAAAAGAATTGACCACCATAATATACATAGGGAATAAGGTTAAAGCTGCTGAAAGAATTCCTAGTATAATAAAGATTGTAGATGCTTTGAATTTTTCTTTCATTACATGTCAACCTCCCTTTTCTTAGTAGTATAGATTTGTATAACAGTAATGACCATTATCACCAAGAAAAAGATGATAGACTTTGCCTGTGCCTGTGCATATTTGTTATAGCTAAAGGCTGTTGAAAAAATATTCATTGTAACTAGTTCAGTACTTCCAAAAGGACCACCATTTGTTAATGAAAGGTTTGTATCATATTGTTTGAAAGAATTTGACAGTGTAATAAATAAGCTTATTGTAAAAGCAGGTGCTATTAGCGGAAGGGTTATTTTTTTGAATTTAGTCCAGCTGTTTGCGCCGTCTATACTGGCTGCTTCCATAACATCCTCGGATATACTCTCTATAGATGCTATATATATTACCATTACATACCCTGCCATTTGCCATACCCCAACAACAACTAAGGCCCAAAAGGCTGCAGTAGGTTCATCTAGCCAATTAAAAAATATTTTTTCAGTATGTGTAATTACACCAAATTCTACAAAGAACTTTGTAAATATAAATTTCCATATAAAACCTAAAATAAGTCCGCCAATTAAATTAGGTAAAAAATATACACCTCTAAAAAAATTTTTACCCTTAACCTTTGAAGTTACTAGTAGTGCTAGTGAAAGTCCCACTATATTAACAAGAATAATCATAACAAAAGTATATTTTGTTGTAAGCTTAAAGGACGTGACAAACTTTTCATCTGCAAATACTGCGGCGTAATTTTTAAATCCTACAAAAGTTGATCCTTTAAAAGCAAAACCATCCCAATTTGTAAATGAGTATATTATTCCCATAACAAAAGGAATAATAACTACATTTATAAATATAAACAGCGAAGGAATAACAAACAAAGAAGTAGTTATTTTGCCTTTGAGTTTTTTATTCATTATTACACCCTCCATTTCTATTTTTTATTTTTCTTAGATTAAAAGCCTCTTATGGAGGCTTTTAATCTAAGAAGGTATGCTATTTCTTTGCTGCATTTACCCAAACTGCATTTATTTCATCTAATAATCCATCTGAATTTGTTTTACCTGCATAGAATTTTTCCATTGCACTTGAACAATCCTTGTCAACGCCTGCTGGGAAGAGATTAAAAGTCCATGGTATAGTCTTTCCCTTCTCTGAATACGTTGAAATTTCCTTTGAAAGAGTATTTAACTTGCTAGTATCAAAGTCATTGTATGCTGGAATAACCTTAAATTTATCAGTTACAAATGTTTGTCCAGCTGGCTGCGTAAATAACCAATCTAGGAACTTAATTGCTCCTGCTTGCTGTGCTGCTGTAGCTGCATTATTTACATGGAAGAAGTTTGTGTTTCCTACTGATAGTGATTCATTACCATTGATTGGCATTGGCATCATGCCATATTCAAAGCCTACCTTGTAATCATCAATTATTCCTTGTGCCCAGTTTCCTTGATGAATCATTGCAAATTTACCTTGTGCAAACCCTGCTACTTGATCGTCATAGCTGTCTTTTGCAAGATTTGTATATGGCTTTAACTTTGAAAGATCTTCTGCATATTGTTTAACTTCTGGAATGTCCTTTAGCTTTAATTCTCCACTTATAACCTTAGGAATAACCTCTTTATAGTTACTCATTGTAGCAAATGGCCAGTTAAATGGATGCATAAACTGGAAATAAGTTTCTTTTGCAAAGGCTATTGGGTTTTTAACACCTTTAATCTGTGCAAGTTTCTTGCTTGCAGCAACTAAATCATCTACTGACTTGATACTAGCTGGGTCTACCCCGGCTTCTTTGAACATTGCCTTATTATATATTAATCCGAATCCTTCGATTGCCAATGGTAGACCGTATAACTTACCATCCTTCATTGCATCATCTGCCTGTCCCTTAGCTACTTTTGCTGCTGATTTTGCAGAGTCCATTGGGGCCATATATTTAAAAAATTTATCAAACTCGCTGCCGCTTCCACAAGTAAAAAGTGTAGGTGCTTTTTCTGGACTTGATGCAAACTGTGACTGCAGAGTCGTTACCAAATTATCTCCTGCTGAACCTAAAATTTGAACTTCAACATCACTTTGAGACATATTAAAGGCCTTAGCTGCCTCTTCAAGTTGTGTTTGAATTTCAACCTTGTTTTGAATTACTGTAATTACTGCTTTTTCTTTTTTAACGGGATCAGTTGCTTTTGTATCCCCACTTTTTGAGGCACATCCAGTCATAGTTGATAATGCTAATACAATCGCCAAAATAGTACTAATAGATTTTTTCATGCTATTTCCCCCCATTTTTTATTTTATTTGTAGCTTAAAATACAACGAATACCTTTACACTCAAAATTTGATATAGTCAAAATATTCGAAGTATATTGACATTGTATCCAAAAAATCGTATGCTTTTTATACAATGTTAATATATTTTGCACTTTATTTGCGTTAATTTTTGTGAGGTGATAATTCTTTGGGGAATATTTATAAGAAACTTGAATATACAATGGCTAGAAATCGATACATCTCATATATCCATCCCCCCTATGCGCTTGAGTGTAAGCTGGTACAAGCTATTAAACAAATGGACAACGATAAAAGTATAGAGGCCTTGAAACAAATCAATTCTCTAGAACGAGCTCAACTGTCTAAAAGGCCTCTTAGTTCTCTTAAGTATTCACTTGTAGCTTCCTGTACACTTTTTACACGGGCTGTAATTGAAGCTGGACTAGATACTGAGACCTCCTTTATGTTAAGTGATTATTATATTAACCTTATTGACGAAACTACTATTCTATCTGAAGTTCAGGATTTAGAATACAAGATGTTAAATGATTTTATTATGGTTTTGAAAAAATACAAAGAAAATATTTATAATCCACTTATTAACCGAGTAATTACTTATATAAATAAAAATATAGAAAATAATTTATCCCTATCAGAGATTTCTTCCTTTGTAAATGTACATCCCAATTACCTGTGTGCTGCCTTTAAAAAAGAAGTGAGCAAAACTTTATCTGAATATATCAATGATCAGCGAATTATTGCCATTAAACTGTACATGAATCACGCAAATTCAAGTATCAGTGAAATAAGCTATGCTTTTAATTTCAGCCATGTAACTTACTTTCGTCGTTTTTTCAAAAAAAATACTGGACTAACACCAAGTGACTATAGGAAGCAGTGTTCAAGTACAAATTCCTTAGTGGAAGATGAATAAGTTCTTTACTTCTAAAGCATAATGCCACCCTTAAATTACTAAGGGTGGCATTATTAATGTTTAATATTTAAAATGATATTTGTAGGGAATAGGTGTTTTTCAAACAAAATAACCATTGATAGTCCAGCTTCAATTAACCCAATGATAAAAAATAAAACATGTAAAAAGACGATTGCATTCATCATAATGCATTGTACAACTATCCAAATCACTAAAGCCCAGCTAAAAACACTGCTTATATATCCTTGAAATCTTAGCTTAAATCTAAACATTAAAGCACTGATAATATTACCAAGACCAATTATAGTAAATAAGATAATCCCAGGTATAAAAAAATTATTAAATGGTGAATTTTTTAAAACATCAACTGAAATTCCAAGTGGTGTTTGAGGATTAGTAATAGCAGCGAGCCCTCCAGCCATGGCTCCTATTCCTACAAATAAATGTAAAGCAAATAACAACCGGTATACTTTCTTCATATAAGTCCCCCTATTTAAATTAAAAAATTAATATTTAAACGTAATTTTTATATATAATATTCCTACCCTCTTTATAATAATACCATAATTTTATTATTTAATATTACTCGTGTTACTAATTTTATCTAAAAGTTAAGCACATCTACTTTTTCTACATCTTTTATGGATAAATAAGCAGCAACTGCTCCTATAATTGCAAGGATAAGTGGAATTATGATAATAGTTCCTAATGAATTCTTACTATTCCCACTATTTAATAAACTTACTAATATAACTGATGTTACTATTGTGGCAGACCCCGATTTTCTTCTCATACCTACATATACAGGGATTAAACTTACAAAGGAAAAGGCTGCTGAATACACAACAATATTAATGAGGCTTTTCACTAAGATTTCCTGAGTTAATGGAACTTGAATAAAATTCACAAAGATATTTAAAATATACAAACTAAAATTTGCGAAAATACTAGATATAACCATTGATGTAAACGCAAATAATACTACAATAGCTAACTTTGCTATCATAATTTTTTTCCTGTTTATTGGATAAAGAAACATGATATTTATTGTTTTACTTTTGTATTCCCCAATTATTATCCTGGAAATAATCACTGCTGCAAAAATCGAGAAAGTCGCTCTTACAATAGTACCTGTAAGCAAAACAGCATCATTGTAAGTACTAAAGGGGACTTCCATATCAGCTTTTGAAGCAAAAATAACCATAAATAAAATCCCTGAAATAATTAAGTTTGCAATAATAACATTCCTTATATATCCAGTAATTTTATATTTTTTAATTTCTAATTTCATTAATTTAAGCACTTAACTCACTCCCTTCTAAAAGCTTTAAGAAATGATCCTCTAATGTACTGTTTTTCTTATTAATAGCTTCTATTTCAATACCCTTTAAAATTAGAGCTTTTGAAATATCCTTTTGAGCTAACTTTAAGTCATATATTCTAATTTTGTTATTATCTACAATTTTAAAATTAGAAATGTTCAAATCATTTTCTAGAATATAAGCAGCTTTTTTAAAATCCATAGTAATTATTTCTACATATTCTGTATTCTGTTCTCTAACAATATCCATAGAAATTTCTTCTATTAATTTCCCATTATTTATTATCCCTATAGTGTCTGCTATTTGCTCTATTTCACCTAAAATATGACTAGAAATTAAAATTGTAATATTGTATTCTTTGCATAGCATTTTCAATAAGTTTCTAATTTCCTTGATACCTATTGGATCAAGACCATTGATGGGCTCATCTAATATTAAAAACTCTGGTCTAGTTATAATTGCTCTGGCAATTCCTAGTCTTTGTTTCATCCCAAGAGAATAATCTTTAACGTCCTTATGCTCGATATCCTTCAAATTTACCAAATCTATCACCTTATCTATAGCACTTTTATCGTAATATCCCATATACTCACAATGAAGTTCTAGGTTCTCTCTGCCAGTGAGCTTATCATAAAATACAGGATACTCAATGATGCTTCCTATCCTTTTCAGTGTTTCATATGCTCCATTAGTAAGTTTCTCACCAAAAATTTCAATTTCTCCGCTACTGGGTTTAACAAGATTTACAATCATCTTCATAATTGTGGTTTTACCTGCTCCATTAGGACCTAAGAAACCATATATTTCTCCTTTTTTAATATTCATATTTACATTAGTTACAACTTCTTTATCTTTAAATTTTTTTACTAAATTTGTTGTTCTTAATAAATAATTCATGCTCTAGTCCTCTTTTCTTTATTTATTATAGTTTTCTAATCAACTATAATTTTATTATATTATATAGACTTCTCTTTTTTATTAAGTAAATCTTACAAAATTCTTAAGTTAAAAAACAAGCTGCTTTTCACTTAACACCTTGTTTTACATAAATTAATAAGTTATTCTCTTTAACTTAAAAGTAAAGCTAGTTCTATCATGGGGTTTGCTCTTTAGATAAATTTCTCCTCCTAATTTTTCAACAAGCCTTTTAGTTATAGTAAGTCCTAGTCCACTTCCTTGATATAATTTATTTCTTGAGTCTTCAAGGGTGTACATCCTCTCAAATACTCTTTCAAAATTAGTTTCATCAATACCCTTACCTTTATCCCAAATCTCTACATAGGTAAAGTTATCATCATAGCTTAAATTAAGGCCTATGCATTTACCATCGCTTCCATATTTAATAGCATTAGAAATTAAATTGTTCATTATTCTTTCCAAGGCTTCTAGATTCGCAAATACATAAATATTTGTTTCAGGAATCTCTATATTCACCTCATAACCTTTTGCAGTCAAATTTTCATAAAAATTTAGTATACTCTTTCTACAAACTTCATTGAGGTTAACCCTTGTAATAGGAATCTCTTTATCTCCTGATTCTAGTTTAGCTAAATCAAAAAACTTATTGATAAGTTCAATTACCTCAAGAGTTTTATTGTGCACCTTAGAAAGCAATATTTCTCTTTCTTCGCTTTCGATATCCAGGTCTAGTTTTATTGTTTCAATATACCCTAATACTACCGTAAGTGGAGTTTTCAAATCATGAGAAATATTTGAAAGCATTTTAACCATAGATATTTCTTTTTTTGTATAGTCTGCAAATACCTTTTGACTAAAATCTAAAAGGCTATTAATTGCTATAAGTAATTTTCTAAGCTCTTTAGCCTCAGTAACAACCAAAAGTTTCTCATTAGTTTTTTCACCTACAATTTTATTTAACTTGTTTACAATATACCCCAAATTAGTATTTCTTTCTCTTGCTGATATATATTGAAAAAGTATAATGCAAATTAAAATAACAATGATTATTAATAATATAGTAATCATTTAAATTACCTCCAGCTTGTACCCAATACCCCACAAAGTCTTTATATATTGTGGATTTGAGGGGTCCTCTTCTATCTTTTCTCTTAGCCTTCGGATATGTACATTGATTACATTCTCATCTCCAAAATACTCATCTTTCCAAATAAAACTATAAATTTGGACCTTGGTAAACACTCTATTAGGATTCTGAATAAACAATTTTAAAATATCAAATTCCTTAGAAGTAAGTGCAATAGCTTGATTATTTTTACTAACTAAAAAGTTCCCCACATCTATAGTTAGATTCCCAACCTTCATCACCATTGGGTCTTCTTTTTTTTCATTATTAGAATATTTTGTTGATCTTCTAATAGCGGCTTTTATTCTTGCGGAGAACTCAATCATAGAAAATGGTTTTGCTATATAATCATCTGCTCCCAGTCCTAACCCTATGGCTTTATCCACATCACTGTCTTTAGCCGACATAATTAAAATAGGTACTGAACTTTTTTCCCTGATTATTTTCATAGTTTCTATACCATCTAATTTAGGCATCATTAAATCAAGAATTATTAAATCAAAATCGTAATTTAAATATTTAAGAATAGCCTCTTCACCGTCAAAAGCAGTTTTTACTAAAAATCCATCCTTTATTAAATAATTCTTTACCATTTCGCTAATGGCAATATCATCTTCAACAATTAAAATTTTATTGTGCATAATGTGATACCTCTTTTCCTAGCATTTATTTCAACTTGTTATAGTAATGTTTGAAAAAACTCGAAATATCACCCCCAAAAATTACTCTTATTTATATTTTACTCTATAATTTCAATATTTTATATATGAAATTTAATTACTTTAAAATTGCAAATTTAGAAAAATAACCCGCTTTAAATGCTCTAAACCTCTATTTTATCTACTTCCTTTTTTCTATAATGATTTCTTTAAATTAAATAAATCATTATAGAATTTAATGTTGCATTTTGTATATTCCTTATGTTAGAATAAAATCTGTAAATCACAAAAATACTGGATACGTTTACATAGAAGCATTAATGATATTGCATTTATATATATGTTATAAAAATAAATTTTCTATGATGAATAGTATCCGCGAAATTTAAGGGGGGACTAATTATGACTACTACTACCATGAACAAACGAACTCCATTAACAGAAAACAAACAAAGCTTTCCTGCTGGATTCTGGTTCATCTCATTATTACAAGCATTTGAGAGATTCAGCTATTACGGCATGAGAGGACTTTTAATACTCTTTCTTGCAACCGAGGCCATTAAAGGCGGATTAGGCCTTGACAAAGCATCAGCAGCTGTAATATATGCAAACTTTACAATGTTTGTTTATTTTGCTCCATTATTAGGTGGTTATGTAGCAGACAAATTTTTGGGGAAAAGAAAAACATTTTTTATAGGGTCCATATTAATAGCAGGAGGGATGTTTTTACTCTTTGCTGCTCAAGGAAAACCCATGGTTATCTTATCACTTGCTATAATTACCATTGGTAATGGATTTTGGAAACCTAATATTACATCTATAGTAGGCGATTTCTATGGTAATAATGATCCAAGAAAAGACGGAGCTTACTCCATTTTTTACACATTTATAAATATTGGTGCTTTTTTCGCACCACTTGTATGTGGTACACTTGCAGAAAAAACTTTTGCAGTTACAAAGGGAACAGAAGTAATCAGTTATGGTTATAAGTATGGTTTCCTTGCAGCAGGGGCAGGAATGCTAATAGGAACAATTCTATATATATTATTTGCCAATAAATTGCTTGGTGAAGTTGGAAAATATAACGCAAAGGAATCTCTTGAAAAAGAACTAAGTAAAAAAGCTCTTGCGGCTCATAAACAAAACTTAACAAAAGAAGAAAAGAAAAGAGTCGTTGGAATTTTTGCTCTTGCTTTCTTTGTAATTCTTTTCTGGGCAGGATTTGAACAAGCTGGTTCAAGCTTAACAATTTATACAAATGACTTTATAAACAGAAACGTAGGTGGTTTTGAGGTTCCTACAAGTTGGTTCCAATCTATAAATCCATTCCTATGTGTTGTACTTGGACCACTTTTTGCAATGCTCTTTGTAAGACTTGCAAAAAGACCAAAAGGAGATATACCTACTGCAACTAAAATGGGATATGGCTTGATTCTTCTTGGCATTGGTTTTGCACTTATGGTTGGTGCGGCAATGCAAAGAGGTAATTCAGCAGATGCAGCAATTAAAGCAAATATTCTTTGGCTTATAGGCGCATATACTTTGCACACCGTTGGAGAAATGTTCTTATCTCCAGTTGGACTATCAATGGTTAGTAAGCTTGCACCTAAGCAAATCGCTGCTATTATGATGGGAGTATGGTTCTTTGCTACTGGTCTTGGTAATTACCTTGCAGGTATTTCTGCGGCCCTTGTTGAAACTTGGGGTGGACTTCAAGTATTTGGTTTCGTAGCTGTATTAACAATTTCAGCGGGAGTATTGCTTTGCTTACTTAGCCCAATTTTCATAAACCTTTTGAGAATGGAAGAAATCGAAGAGCAAAAAGAGCTTACTATGTAATTTAACAAGCAATATAAAATAAGGTTTCCCTTAAGTTAAAAAGGGAGACCTTATTTTTAATTTATAAACTTGGAATTCAATGAACCACAAAGCAAATACTCTTCCGATATTAACAGGAAAGGTTAATCCGCCAATACTGTAGAATAATCTACTGATTATACCCAATGCTCTTCATAATAATTAAAGCCGTGTCCTCTATAGCTCTTTTAGTAACGTCAATTGTTAAGCACCTTGTTTTTTTCATAATTTTTTCTGCATAATCTAACTCGTCTAATATTCTTGCATCATTAGCATATTGGAAGCTCGAATTAAGTCCATTAAATTTATCCATCCTATGTTTCCTTATTTCAATAAGAACAAAAGGATCTATTTTGAGGCCTATTATTTTCCTCCCAGGAATATTGTATAACTCCTCAGGAACAGGAATTTCAGGCATTAAAGGTATATTTATTGCTTTAATGCCTTTATTAGCTAAATACATACACAATGGAGTTTTTGAAGTTCTTGAGACACCTATAAGCACTACGTCTGCATGTTTTATTCCATTATAATCCCTACTATCATCATAATGTATAGCAAACTCCATAGCTTCTATTCTTTTATAATACTCCTCATCCATGTTCCATATCGCCCCTGGAATATAGTCTGGCTGTTTACCTAATAACTTAGAAGCCAGGCCTATTCCTGGCCCTAATACATTTGATACAAGTATTCCTTTTTCTACGCATCTTTGAACTAAAAATTCTTTTACATCTACCATTATTATAGTGGAAATAACCATTGCTTTGGAATTAGTATCTATTTTGCTAATAAAATTATTAACATCCTCAGCTGTTTTGATATGTGGTATTTTTTTTACTATTACACTATCTGGAAACTGACTTGCTACCGATTTAGCTACAAGTTCCGCTGTTTCTCCTATTGAATCCGATACCGCATATATTGTTAGCATAAATATCATCTACTTTCTTTTTATTTTTTCTTTTGTAATATAAGGTTAATATAGAAATTAAATTAAATTATCTCTTTTTAATAAATTGAATAAGGTTGGATTTAAGTTAAATTGACTCATTAAAGCATTAACCTCGGTTAGTGCTTTTTCTCTTTTATCCTTAGGTATATTAGCTTTTGAAGCTCTAATTAATATATTTTTAGGAGAATGGGATATATCTATAAATTCTAAAAGCTGAGTTTTATATCCAGCACACTCTAAAAGATTGGCTCTCACTGAATCTGTCATAAGTGCTGAAACTCTTTCTTGAACTATTCCATATCTTGTTAATATGGATAGTGACTCTGTTTTAATTTGGTTGTTAAATTCATGTTGACAACAAGGAACAGAGAAAATCATCTTACTATCCCACTTTATTGCATTATATAATGCATAATCAGTAGCTGTATCACAAGCATGCAAGGTAATAACCATATCAACACTATTATTATATTTGAATCCGTTTATATCCCCTAGTTCAAAATGTAAATTTTCATAATTGTATTTCTTTGCTATATCATTACATTTTTTAATAACATCTTCCTTAAGATCAAGACCAATCATTTTTACATTAATTTTTTTAATTTTAACAAAATAATAATATAACACAAATGTTAAATAAGACTTACCACAACCAAAATCTAATATAGTAAGTTCCTTAAAATCATTATTTTTAACCTCATCATCAATAATTTCAACAAACCTGTTTATTTGCTTATATTTATCATATTTTGAATTAACTACTTTGCCCTCTTTTGTAAAGATACCTAAATCTATAAGAGGCTCTATTATCATACCCTCTTTAAGAATATAATTTTTTTCTTTGTTATGTTCTTTATTATTAAGCTTTACATTATCACTTTTTTTCACACCTAAATGAACTTTACCTTTTTTAGATATTTTCAATTCAAATGTAATTGTATTTGACCAAGCATCAACTTGTTTATAATTAGATGATACATATTCTAAAAGTTTTTGTTCTAAAATATCTATCTCAATATTTTCATGGAAAACTTGCTTGTCAGTGGATTTTTCTATTTGGTAATATTGTTTTACATCATCTTCTTTTAATACAAATGTTATTTTATAGTATGGAGCATCTTTATTAATTTTATTACTAATAACTAATTTTATAATATCCCGTTGTACAATTTCATGGATTGCACCCTTTAATTCTTCCATTTCAACACACCTCATTATTTATTTTAGAATCACCTTACTATATAATTATATCATTAAACATCAACTAATTATTTTTAACATTTTATAGAGCATAAATTATTTAGAACATACAAAAAAGCTTTTAAATCAAGGTTAGAATTAAGTTGCAGTTTCGGTATAAATCCAGTAGAAGGTGAAGCTATAACTTATATTTACGCAAAATAAAAACCACTAAGTTAGACTTAGTGGTTTTTTCTTACCTGGCGACGACCTACTCTCCCACAAGGTTGCCCCTGCAGTACCATTAGCGCATTGAAGCTTAACCGACCTGTTCGGTATGGGAAGGGGTGTTACCTTCATGCCATAATCACCAGATTGAGAAAATTTATATTCTCTCAAAATTGCACAGTGAAATTTTCGCTTTATATATATTAAGGTCAAGCCCTCGACTTATTAGTATTAGTCAGCTGAACATGTTACCATGCTTACACCTCTAACCTATCAACCTGGTGTTCTTCCAGGAGTCTTACTAACACCGTGCTTACGCACGAGTTATGGGAAATCTCATCTCAGGGTGGGCTTCACGCTTAGATGCTTTCAGCGTTTATCCCTTCCAAACATAGCTACCCAGCGATGCCACTGGCGTGACAACTGGTGCACCAGAGGTTTGTCCATCCCGGTCCTCTCGTACTAAGGACAGCTCCCTTCAAATTTCCTACGCCCGCGACGGATAGGGACCGAACTGTCTCACGACGTTCTGAACCCAGCTCGCGTGCCGCTTTAATGGGCGAACAGCCCAACCCTTGGGACCTACTTCAGCCCCAGGATGCGACGAGCCGACATCGAGGTGCCAAACCTCCCCGTCGATGTGGACTCTTGGGGGAGATCAGCCTGTTATCCCCGAGGTAGCTTTTATCCGTTGAGCGATGGCCCTCCCACGAGGTACCACCGGATCACTAAGTCCGACTTTCGTCCCTGCTCCACTTGTAGGTGTCGCAGTCAGGCTCCCTTCTGCCTTTGCACTCTTCGCGCGATTTCCAACCGCGCTGAGGGAACCTTTGAGCGCCTCCGTTACTTTTTTGGAGGCGACCGCCCCAGTCAAACTGCCCACCTAACAATGTCCTGTGACCAGATTCATGGCCTCCAGTTAGAACCTCAGTACTGTCAGGGTGGTATCCCAAGGATGACTCCACACAGGCTGACGCCCATGTTTCTCAGTCTCCCACCTATCCTGTACAGACAATACCGAAATTCAATGCTAAGCTACAGTAAAGCTCTACGGGGTCTTTCCGTCCAATCGCGGGTAGCCAGCATCTTCACTGGCACTACAATTTCGCCGGATGTGCTGTTGAGACAGTGCCCAAATCATTACGCCATTCGTGCGGGTCGGAACTTACCCGACAAGGAATTTCGCTACCTTAGGACCGTTATAGTTACGGCCGCCGTTTACTGGGGCTTAAGTTCATACCTTCGCTTGCGCTAAGTAATCCCCTTAACCTTCCAGCACCGGGCAGGCGTCAGCCCCTATACATCAGCTTTCGCTTTAGCAGAGACCTGTGTTTTTGCTAAACAGTTGCTTGGGCCTATTCTCTGCGACCTACTTTCGTAGGCACCCCTTCTCCCGAAGTTACGGGGTCAATTTGCCGAGTTCCTTAACAGCAATTCTTCCGATGGTCTTAGGATTCTCTCCTCACCTACCTGTGTCGGTTTGCGGTACGGGCACCAATATCCTCGATAGAGACTTTTCTTGGCAGCGTGGAATCAGATACTTCAGGAATAAATTCCCTTCCCCATCACATCTCAGCGTTAAGAGCAAACGGATTTGCCTGCTTGCTCCGCCTAAATGCTTAGACACACATCCAATAGTGTGCACATCTTATCCTCCTGCGTCATCCCATTTCTAATAACGTCCATTGGTGGTATCGGAATATCAACCGATTGTCCATCACCTACGCCTTTCGGCCTCGGCTTAGGTCCCGACTAACCCTGAGAGGACGAGCCTTCCTCAGGAAACCTTAGGTTTTCGACCGTTAAGATTCTCACTTAACTCTCGCTACTTATGCCAACATTCTCACTTCTGTACCGTCCACCACTCCTTACGGTATGACTTCAGCCAGTACAGAAAGCTCCTCTACCGCGTACACATAGTGTACACCCATAGCTTCGGTGGTAAGTTTTAGCCCCGGACATCTTCGGCGCAGGATCTCTTGACTAGTGAGCTATTACGCACTCTTTGAATGAGTGGCTGCTTCTGAGCCAACATCCTAGTTGTCTTAGAAATCCCACATCCTTTTCCACTTAACTTACACTTTGGGACCTTAGCTGATGGTCTGGGCTGTTTCCCTTTTGACTACGGATCTTATCATTCGCAGTCTGACTGCCGAAATAAAAGTATATGGCATTCGGAGTTTGATAGAGTTCAGTAACTGTTGTCAGCCCCTAGCTCATTCAGTGCTCTACCTCCATTACTCAATTAATCGACGCTAGCCCTAAAGCTATTTCGAGGAGAACCAGCTATCTCCGAGTTCGATTGGAATTTCTCCGCTATCCACAGCTCATCCCATGGTTTTTCAACACCAACGTGGTTCGGACCTCCACGGAATTTTACTTCCGCTTCATCCTGGCCATGGATAGGTCACCCGGTTTCGGGTCTACGACATGCAACTATACGCCCTATTCAGACTTGGTTTCCCTTCGGCTCCGTACCTTAAGTACTTAACCTCGCTACATATCGTAACTCGTTGGCTCGTTCTACAAAAAGCACGCCGTCACACATATAAAGTGCTCCGACCGGTTGTAGGCACACGGTTTCAGGTTCTATTTCACTCCCCTTCCGGGGTTCTTTTCACCTTTCCCTCACGGTACTTCTTCACTATCGGTCACTAGGTAGTATTTAGCCTTGGGAGGTGGTCCTCCCTGCTTCCCACAAGGTTTCACGTGTCTCGTGGTACTCTGGATTAGATCTGACTGTTTTTCCTTTTCATTTACAGGCCTATTACCTTCTGCGGAGCAGCTTTCCAGCTATCTTCAATTAAGGAATTGCAGTATTTATGATCTATCCTCAACCCCTAGGTCAAAGACCTAGGTTTGGGCTCTTTCCCTTTCGCTCGCCGCTACTTAGGAAATCGATGTTTCTTTCTCTTCCTCCGGGTACTTAGATGTTTCAGTTCCCCGGGTCTACCTCTGCATACCTATTTATTCAGTATGCAGTACATAGTTGTTACTATGTGGGTTCCCCCATTCGGAAATCTTTGGATCACAGGCTATTTGCGCCTACCCAAAGCTTATCGCAGCTTAACGCGTCCTTCTTCGGCTCCTAGTGCCAAGGCATTCGCCATGCGCCCTTTGTAGCTTAACCTTTATCTATTGTCTATTTGCATAAACAATCTTATCTATTTACATAGACGTTTAATTAATTTTGCGAAATTGTATTAAATCCATCCATAACTACTTACGTAGTTTTAAACTTATTAAAACAACTTTAATTTCACTGTGCAATTTTCAAAGAACATTTTTAGAAAGATTAAATTTTTAGTTAACTCAGAAGAGTTAACTAAAATTAGTCTCTCAAAATTAAACAGAGAATAGGTTACGAGTAATTACAGTAGATGTTTTGCATTGACCGAAGTCTTTGCATCTACTCCCTAGAAAGGAGGTGATCCAGCCGCAGGTTCTCCTACGGCTACCTTGTTACGACTTCACCCCAATCATCAATCCCACCTTCGGCCGCTGGCTCCTTACGGTTACCTCACGGACTTCGGGTGTTACCAACTCTCATGGTGTGACGGGCGGTGTGTACAAGGCCCGGGAACGTATTCACCGCGACATGCTGATTCGCGATTACTAGCAACTCCGGCTTCATGTAGGCGAGTTGCAGCCTACAATCCGAACTGGGATGAGTTTTTGAGTTTGGCTCCACCTTGCGGTCTTGCATCTCTTTGTACTCACCATTGTAGCACGTGTGTAGCCCTAGACATAAGGGGCATGATGATTTGACGTCATCCCCACCTTCCTCCCGGTTAACCCGGGCAGTCTCACTAGAGTGCTCAACTTAATGGTAGCAACTAATGATAAGGGTTGCGCTCGTTGCGGGACTTAACCCAACATCTCACGACACGAGCTGACGACAACCATGCACCACCTGTCACCCTGTCCCGAAGGACTTCGCCCATCTCTGGGTTATGCAGGGGATGTCAAGTCTAGGTAAGGTTCTTCGCGTTGCTTCGAATTAAACCACATGCTCCGCTGCTTGTGCGGGCCCCCGTCAATTCCTTTGAGTTTTAATCTTGCGATCGTACTCCCCAGGCGGAATACTTATTGTGTTAACTGCGGCACCGAGGTTCGACCCCCGACACCTAGTATTCATCGTTTACGGCGTGGACTACCAGGGTATCTAATCCTGTTTGCTCCCCACGCTTTCATGCCTCAGCGTCAGTTACAGTCCAGTAAGTCGCCTTCGCCACTGGTGTTCTTCCTAATCTCTACGCATTTCACCGCTACACTAGGAATTCCACTTACCTCTCCTGCACTCTAGACACCCAGTTTCAAATGCAGCACCCAAGTTAAGCTCGGGTATTTCACATCTGACTTAAATGTCCGCCTACGCATCCTTTACGCCCAGTAAATCCGGACAACGCTTGCCACCTACGTATTACCGCGGCTGCTGGCACGTAGTTAGCCGTGGCTTCCTCCTCTGGTACCGTCATTATCGTCCCAGAAGACAGAACTTTACAACCCGAAGGCCTTCATCATTCACGCGGCGTTGCTGCGTCAGGGTTTCCCCCATTGCGCAATATTCCCCACTGCTGCCTCCCGTAGGAGTCTGGACCGTGTCTCAGTTCCAATGTGGCCGATCACCCTCTCAGGTCGGCTACGCATCGTTGCCTTGGTGGGCCGTTACCTCACCAACTAGCTAATGCGCCGCGGGTCCATCTCAAAGTGGAAACTCTAAAGAGAATCCTTTGATGTCTCAATCATGCGACCAAAACATATTATGCGGTATTAATCTCCCTTTCGGGAGGCTATTCCCCTCTTTGAGGCAGGTTACCCACGTGTTACTCACCCGTCCGCCGCTAATTCACCCCGAAGGGTTTCATCGCTCGACTTGCATGTGTTAGGCACGCCGCCAGCGTTCGTCCTGAGCCAGGATCAAACTCTCAATTTAAAAGTTTACACTTTTTATTTGAAATGAATAATCTGCGCCAACTGTTAAGCTGGTTAGCAAGCTCATTACATACTTTTTAGTCTTACGACTAAAATTACTTTTTTATCTAAAGTAATTAACTGGTCTAACGAAATATTATTTCGCTATTTTACCTATTTCTCTGTTTAATTTTCAAAGACCAATTTCATTTGTCATCATGTGACGACTTCTACTATTTTACTAGGTATTGCTTGTTTTGTCAATAACTTTTTAATATTTATTTTCATTGGAAAACTTATTAAAAAATAATTAACATCTAGCTTGCTTCGCCACTAATTGGTGACGACAAAAAATATTGTACCACATACATAATAACATAATCTCTGTGCACAGGCATTCTAACTAGATTATCATCATATTCCTAGGTATATGTTTAAATAAGTCAATATATCGTATTCAGATACGCATGGCTAATTATTTTAAATATAGTTGCATCCATATTTACTTTGGAATTAGGCATGCTACTACGGTTTTAGACCATTGCCTTCCTTAAAGCATCATCAACGGCGTGCATAATTCCATTACTTGTTCTTGTTGCCCCAGATACTGCATCAACATTTGTTGATTGGGCTTTTATAATTTTTTGTGAAACAATGTTCACTGGGGGTACAGTCGTATTAGCTTTTGGTGTTGTTTTATTAGTATTGTTATGAGGCTCTGTATCAGTTGGAATACTGGCACTATTTTGTGTTTTACTGTCTCCTTTATTAGCAGTTCTACCATTTGTAATGGAAGTACTATTTCCTGATTCTTTAATATTGGAACTAATGAGATTGCAAGTCCCACTACCTACAGCATATAACCCTGCAAAGGCAACAATTGCCACTGAACTAGCAAACGCCGGATCAATGTTTTCTTCATTAATAATAACTTTCGTATTTGCTCTTGGACAAACATCTACGCATTTGAAACAGTTTATACATTCTCCACTATTTACTTGATCCATTTTATAAAGATTTATTCCCATGGCACAACTATTTGTGCACAATCTACATTTCCCACATTTTTCTGTAAGTTTATCTATTTTAATTTTCCTAAACTTTGATATTATTGCAAACACTGCTCCAAGTGGACATAAATATCTACAAAAAAATCTTTCTATATATATAGCCCCTGCAGTTATAAATCCCAAAAGTACAAACCCAATAAAATAATCTGCTATAGCCTCTGGAAAATTAGTCATTTGTGCAAAAGCATCCCAAGGACTAGTGCTATCAGATAAAGCATTACCTTTTGTCCAAAGAACATAAATTATAAATACTAAAACTATATACTTCAAATATTTAAAAATTGCATCCAATTCTTTATTAATTTTAAATTTTGTTTTAAATACCTTACTAGAAATTATGTATAGAAAATCATTAAATGATCCAAATGCACAAAACCAGCCGCAAAAGAACCTTCCAAGGAATATTCTAATAGGTAAAATAACCAAAGCAGCAATTAATTTTGGAAAGGCATGAATAAAATTAAAATCCCCTTTAAGAATCATGCTAAGGCTAAATAGTACAAGCTTGGAAGTAAGATGAAAAAAGCAATCTGTATAATACGCCTAAATATTTGTAACTTTGATATCTCTATTAATAACTGATTGAGCAAATGGCCAAAATATAACAAAAACACCTTATACATGATATAGTTATACTACAAAGCATATAAGGTGTTTTCTCTTACACAATATTTAATTGAATTATTTTAAAGATATAGTTTATTTTGCAGCTTTTGCAGCAGCAAGAATTGCATTAAGATAACCATTTGTATCTGTAAGTGTAGCACTAGTTACTGCATCCACCTTTGGATCTGTTCCGTTGGTTTTAATTGCTGCTTCTAATTCTGCCACTGTTTTTCCGTCAGCAAATGCTTGAACAGCATCATAGTTAACATCAATTGCGATTGTTGCACCGGCGCTGTCTTTCATATTCTTACTATAAGCTTCTGCATTTGCTCTTTTTGATGCCAAAACCTTTGTTACGTCTGCATAATTCTTACCAAAATCCAAGTCAGAATTTGGAACTGCTATTGAACTAGCTTTAGTCATAAATTGATAATCATCTATGGATGCACCCACGATTTTATCGCCTGCCATTACTGTTACTGCTACAGTAAAGCATTTTGTTCCATGAGCAGCAGCTTCAACTCTTCCAATTTTCAAGGAATTTAGTGCTGAAGTTTCTACTTTAATTGGACTATTTTCTTTCGCAGTTTTTGCAGCTGCAACTATAGCAGAAAGATAGTTATTTGTATCTGTAAGCGTAGCACTTGTTACTACATCAACCTTCGGATCTATAGGGTTTGTTTTAATGATTGCTTCTAATTCTGCTACTGTTTTTCCCACAGCAAATGCTTGAACAGCATCATAGTTTTTGTCAATCGAGATTGTTGCGCCGGCGCTGTCTTTCATATTCTTACTATAGGCTTCTGCATTTGATCTTTTTGATGCCAAAACCTTTGTTACATCTGTGAAACTCTTACCAAAATCCAAGTCAGAATTTGGAACTCCTATTGAAGTTGCTTTAACCATAAATTGATAATCATCTATGGATGCAGCAACTATTTTATCTCCTGCCATTGCTACTACTGCAACTGTAAAGCATTTTGTTCCATGAGCAGCGGCTTCAGCTCTTCCAATTTTTATAGTAGTTTTCTCTGATATTACAACTGGTGGAACTGTTGGTGGTGTTGGTGTTACTACCACTGCATTTAACATTGCAAGAGTTTTTGGTCCAACCATTCCATCAACAACAAGACCATTCTTGCCCTGATAGCTCTTGACTGCAGCTAAAGTCAGCTTTCCAAGAATACCATCATCAACAAGGCTATATCCCTTACTGTTAAGTTTAGTTTGTAAAAGCTTAACATCAGCCCCCATAGAATTAAATTTAAGTAAACGAGTTACACTTATGGTTGCGGTAGAGGTAGTTATTTTGGTTGGTGTAGTTGTCGTAACCGGAACTGCTCCAGTAGCTGCTGAAACACCATCTACACCAAATGGTCCAATCTTTGGACTAGCTACTGCAATTGATATTGCAAAAATAGCTACTAAGGAACCACTTACTGGCTTTAACATTTTTTTCAATGAAATTCCCCCTTTAATTATGTTCTGTAAATGATATTTTTACTAAATAAAGATATCCCCTTGCTAGTTTAATAAAATAATTGCTTTGTTTGTTAATTATCAAACTTCATAAAATATCTTTATTTGCAAAAACACTATATACATATTATACCAAAAAGATATGTATAAGTACAAACAATATTCGAAATATTCTTTCTATTTATACGAAATATTAATACCACTTGTTTTACACTCGCTAATAGTCTAAAATTATAAATATAATCAGAAGATTTTTTTTCACATAAAGGAATCATTCAAAGATTATCTAATTAATAACTTGGTAATAATGTAAAATAAAAGAAGGTGACAAAATTAATAATAAACTTACTAAAAAAGATGTTGAAGAACTTCAAAAAGAATTTGATTATCGTAAAGGTCCCTTAACAATGGAAATTGCACGTGAAAAAATGATAGCTGCAGCTCATGGCGATAGAAGTGAAAATGCTGAATATAAAGCTGCCAAATCAAATATGTATGACAACTACAGAAGAATGGGTTATTTAATAAAAATGATTAGAACTGCTGAGGTTATAGATGATGTTATTGTTACTACTAATGGTGCAAATGTAGGTGATAAATTGCTGATAAAATTCGTAGGCACTGATGATATTGAAGAAATTGAACTTGTAACAACATTGCAAGTGGATATAGTAAATGGTAAGTTTAGTATTGAGTCTCCAATAGGACGAGTATTATTCGGAAAAGCCATCGGAGCTATAGTAGAGGTGGAATCTCCTGATGGAAATTATAAAATAGAGCTGGTAAGCATAACTAAATAGTAATTACATTCTTATTGACAACATTTAAAAGGGCTTTTCATCACGAAGAGTCCTTTTCAATAGCTAAATCCACCATTAAATTATAGTATTCCCTTTTCCTTTACTTCTTTTAACCACATTGGAAATTCATTTAATAATTTGTTATATAATTCTTCATCAGAAATCTTGTCTACGTCATCTAGCGAAAAGAAGTTTGCATTATCTACTACTCTTCCTGGCATAATATCAAGTTTTTCAAGAATTCCATAGTTTGCATTACCTATACCTATAAACTGCCAAAACAATGGGCATTTCGATGATTCAATCATTATCTGCTTTATTTCCTTATTTTTATGTATACCACCATCACTTATAAATACTATGAAGGCAGGATATTTACTTTTATTTTCCACGATATAGTATTTAATAACATCCTTCATCACTGGTGGCTCATCATTTGCGCCAAAAATTTTGCCATCAAACAGTCCCTGCTTATGTTTATCTAAAATCTCTCTATTGATATAGTTTTCATAATTATTCTCATTTACTGAAGGCAGCCTACGGAATCTATGGTCAAATATCCACATATCTAGAGTACCGTCATCATCAAATTTAGCGGCCACCGCTGCAATACGATCAATAACTTTTTGAACTTTACCCTCTTTATAGCAAGAAAACATGGAACGAGAAATATCTATTACTAATGCTACTCTAGCTACAACACCTATAAGTTTTTTCTTTTCTAATACTATTTCTACCTTTTTCTTTAAGAGGCTTATTTTTGATAAATTTATTTTAGGCTGAGCTTCAACATCAAGCTGCACATTGGTTTTAGTTACAGCTAGCTTTACTATTGATGACTTTATCTCAATTGGAGACTGTTGCTTTTCTTTTTTAACTGGTAATTGTACATTATTAGCGGGCTGGCTTTCCACCTCAACAGAAATTCCAAAGTTTTCACACAGAGCTCCGAGTCCGCCCTTAAACCCACCTCCAATAGCATTGAACTTCCAGTCACCCTTATTCCTGTATATTTCTGCAGCAACTATAGCTGTTTCCACTGTAAACGAATTGCTTATATTATAAGAGAGTACCTCTTCATTGGTTTCCTCATTAAATATACTAACTGCTATACCTTCAACCTGTTTAAAACTTTGAGCCTTTTTTAGGGAATCATGTATAGTTATTGTAAAGGCTATTCTTTCAATAGCATCAGGTATAGTTCTAAAGTTTATTTTTATTAGCTCATTTCCACAATTAGGCGAGTTTCTTATATGAGTAACAGAATTTTCAGCTCCACAGGGATTATTGTAGAATATAAAGTCCTCATCCTTTGCTACTTTGCCTGTATCCCCAAGAAGAAACGCAGCTGCATCAATTTCAAAATCCATTGGATTTGAATCAACTACCTTCCAAAACAACTGTACCCTTACTCTCTGAAGTTCAGAGTATGCTTTTGTCATGTCTACCTTTTGACCCTTTTTCACTAAAATGCTCATTACCTTTCTCCCTTCTTTATTTATTAGGCATTTTTAATATACCTTGCCACTTATAACTTGATTTAATTTAAAAATAAACTATCTATCTATAGCCCTAATCTTTCTTTAACATCTTCAAAGTTAGGTTCTTCTAAATATACCTTCTCATAATCTGATTTTGCCTTTGAGCCTTGTCCAGCTTCTTCATAAATTCTGCCACGAATATATCTTATTTGTAGGAGCAAGTCAGCTGGCCTATCTTTCTTTCGTCTTAAGACATCGGTTAGCTGTTTCGTTCCTGCATCCACGAGCCCAAGTGAATACAATGCAAACCCTCTAAGATAAATTATGTTAGTGTCTATAGGTTCATCATTATCAATATCCTTGGTTGCTTCTATTATGTCTGTTAAATGCTGTTTTACAGCTGGTTCATGGTGAGCTATTAAATCAATCATAGACAGACATATCACCTTATCACTGGGATTTTGATTCCATAATTCTTCCAATGAATTTATAGCCTCATTGTATTTTTCTTGGTTCTGATATGCCTCGACTATCGCTAAAGTCAAACCTTTAAAATCCAGATTAATTGGTATTTCAATATAATCAGTTATAGCTAAAGTTAATTCAAAATCACTATTAAACTTAGATATAGTCGTGCCTAGTTCATTTAATCTTTGCTTACATCTTGTTAAATAATCCTCAGCTACAAAATATTCTTCATTTCCAAGAGCTATATATCCTGCCATGAATAAGCTATCTGCATTTTCATGGTTTATGCTAAAAACTCTAAGTGCTTCATCATTTTTCCCCTGTGCAAAAGCTTTTATTCCCGTAAGAAAGCTCTTTTCCTGAGGAGACATGAATAGCCCCTGAAAAAATCCCAAGTTGGGAGCCACTGCAGAAGTACCACTATTCCCTGTTTGATTTCCATCACCTTGAATATTTCTACTATTGCCCCCCTTAGAACTTTTCTTATATCCTTTGTAAGTTGTATAATAAACGCCAGTACCTGGAATGCTGAAGCTGCTTCTTACTCCCTTGCCACCTAGGGTCATTTTCATCCCTTTTGGTCCAAATGAAAAAGATGGTCCTGATTTACTTAAATTCATGCTTATGCCTGGTAAAATATTTATTCTTTTATAAAATCTAAAACCCATACCTACACCTCCACATTATTTGGCAATTACTTTTACACATAATTCAATTATATACAAGTTGCTAATGCTATTAAAGAAATATAGTTGAAATAAGCACCAAAACTGTTGTTTCTGACTTTATAAATGATTGAAAAATAAAAAAAGCCACTAAATAGCTAAGCTATTTAGTGGCTAAAAATTATTATTTTACAATAGTAATATTTTCTGCTTGTGGTCCTTTTGGTCCTTCAACGATGCTGTAAGAAACTTTTTGTCCTTCTTCAAGTGATTTATAACCATCTGAATTTATTTGAGAAAAATGTGCGAAAACATCTACTCCGTCTTCTCCTGTAATAAATCCAAATCCTTTTTCTGAATTAAACCATTTAACTGTACCATTCATATATGTGTACCTCCGAAATTTTATTCTTAAACACTTTGTAATACCACACCTATAAAATTTCGTTATAAAAATACTATATTTAAAGAGTACTAATTATTTGAAATATATCTGTGTTGCTTTATTTACTATTCATTTAAGTTATGGCTTAATAATATCACAATTTATTATAAAAAGCAAGTTATACTAATATATTATCAATAAAGCTTGTCCGTAAGCTTTCAATATTAACAGTGAACTGCCCTTATATAAGGCAATTCACTGCTCTAAAAATAAATTAATTTATTTTTGTTTTATCCACTGAATGTAAGGACATTTTAAGAAATTCTCAATTAGTTGAAGCATTTGACTACTCCACTATTTATATTTGTTAATAAAGAGATTTAGTACAAATAAAATAGCACCCGTTATCTACATAATATATATAGCTTTACTTTTATTTTTAGTATAATAAGTCATAATAACATTTTTTTAGGACATTATAGAATGGCTTTTACTTTAGATAAACAGTATAATTATATATATAGTCAAACCCTAGCTCAAATTTAAATAAATAATGGTTTTATAAATTAATGAGTATAAAGGAGATTGAAATAATGAAGTATCGAAGTTATGGTAATACAGGAGAAATGGTTTCAACTTTAGGCTTTGGTTGCATGAGGTTACCTGAGGTTGAAATAAATGGAAAATGGTATATCAATGAAGAGGAGGCTTTACCACTACTTTTTAGTGGTTATGCAAATGGTATAAATTACTTTGACTCAGCACCCTATTACTGCCACAAAAATAGTGAGCATGCAGTAGGAAAAGCTTTAAAAAGTGTAAGAGGTAAGGTTAAGCTAACTACAAAGCTACCTTTGGATGATGTTAAAAAACCTTCTGATATGAGAAAATTTCTTGAGAACAGCTTAAAAACCATGGACACACCTTATATAGATTTCTACCATTTTTGGGGAATAAACAAAGGTTCCCTTGAGAATATTAAAACCAATGACCTTTTCAATGAGGCACGAAAAGCAAAAGAAGAAGGACTTATAAGACATTTAAGTTTTTCTTTCCATGATGATGCTGAAAACATGATTGATATTATAGATGCTGGAGAAGGAATTTTTGAATCTGTTTTATGCCAATATAATCTTCTTGACCGGAAAAATGAAAAATCTATTGCCTATGCCAGGAAAAAGGGACTAGGAGTGGCTGCTATGGGTCCTGTAGCAGGGGGTAGACTTGCCGCACCTACTGAACTTTATAAAAAACTTACAGGTAAAGAATCTATAGCTACCTATGAGCTTGCATTAAGATTTGTTTTGGGAAATGAAGATATAAGCCTTGCTCTATCAGGCATGGAAAATATGGATATGTTAGAAAAAAACCTTGCTATTGCAAATGTTGAGACTTATATGAATAATGCAGAAAGATACAAAGTTGGTATAGCTATGGAGGAGATTAAGCAGTTTTCAGAACTATATTGCACTGGCTGTAATTACTGCCAGCCTTGTCCTAAGAACATAATTATCCCTAAGATATTTAACATGTACACTTATCACAATGTTTATGGCTTAACAGGAGTAGCTAAGAAGGAATTTGAAGGCTATAAAAAGAACCCTGAAAAGGGTGCAATGCCAGACGCCTGCATAGATTGTGGTATGTGCGAAGTAAAATGTCCACAGCACCTTAAAATTAGAAAAGAATTAAAGAGAGTAGTTAATGTTTTAGAAGAAATTAAATAACATTTTTTTCTTAACTTTAAAATAAACATGACAGGAAGACTAAGGAGATGACTAAAAGTCTTCTCCTTAGTCTTCTGAGGTTTGAAGAGAGCACATTACATTTTAAATGAATTCTCTCGTCTTCTTTTCTTGCATCTAAAAATCCAACTCTAATTTGTGTAGTTATAAAATCTGCATCCACAAGAGCTGATGTCTAGAATATGAACTTCCATATTATAACTCAAGTAAAATTGATTTACGATTTTCATCAATTTATTTAGTTAAAATTAATAGTAAAAAATACAATTAAAAGTTTACTGGACCTATACCCAAAATAATATATATATGAAATAAAACTAATTAAAAAGTAATTGTTAATTTAGAAGGGAGTTAGATTAGTAATGATTAATAAGGCTATAATGTTTGCAACTATTTCGCATAGTAATCAGTGTAGAAAGGGTACAAATATCCCATATATTTTACATCCACTTGAAGCCGGAATTATTGTTTCACAGATAAAGTACGATGAGAATCTTGTCTGCGCTGCCATACTTCATGACATTACTGAAGATGTGCATGTTAGCTATAAAACACTTGAAGTGATGTTTGGTAAAAGAATAGCAGACCTAGTAAAATCCCAGAGTGAAGATAAGACGAAAAGTTGGACTTACAGAAAGACGCACACCATAGAATCAATGCGAGATGAAAAAGATGAAGATATAAAGATAATTTGCTTAGGGGATAAGCTTTCAAACATAAGGTCTCTGTACAATAACTATGAATTAGAAAAAGAAAATCTCTGGCAAAGGTTTAATGTTAAGGATAAAAACATGCATGGATGGTACTATAAAGGATTGGCTGAAAGTTTGAGTAGCTTGCATGATTTTAAAGAATATCAGGAATATAAGGAACTTGTTTATAGTGTTTTTTATGAATAAATAAAAAAATATTCATAGGTTAGGAAATTGTTGTAATTTTTTATAGGAGTTATGAATTATTATGATGAATGAAATTAATGCAATGGATAATGTACTTCAAAATCTGAGTTTGAGATTCATATCGTTACAAAAATATGATGAGCCTTTAAAACCCGGAAAAAATATAGGATTAAAAGAATATAATAATGTACCTAAATTACATTCACTATACTCCAATAATCCTCTAACATTTAATAATAAATACATTAGTATGAATACGGCTGATACAATTTTAAAAATAGCCCATATAAACAGTAGTAAAGTCACTCAAGAGGTTCTTGATACCTTACATAAACATATATTTGATAATAGTTCAGCATTTAGACTAGCACTTGTGTACAAAATAAGGGTAGCTTCATGAATGGTGAATTTATTGGATAATGCTTTTTAAAAAGTAGCCCTGAATAGTGTATAAAACTAAAATACAATAATTAAAATTTTACTGAATTCATATATTATTTGTGTTAGTATTTATCTAATAACTGTATTATAAATATAATCAACAATTTATTGCGGAGGCCAAAAATGCTTAAAAATATAATCTTTGATATTGGAAATGTATTACTAGAATTTAAACCACTGGATTATCTTAAAAGAACTTTCAACGATGATAATATTGAAAAGCTCCTTTACAAAGAAATTTTTCAAAGTGAAGAGTGGCTTCACCTAGATAGAGGTACATTAACTCAAGAGGAAGCAGTAAAAATAATATCTTTAAGAAACCCTAATAATGAAATACATATTAAGAAGTGTATGGATAATTGGATTGAAATATTGACACCTATTGAAGGCACAGTAAAAACCCTAAGCCAGCTAAAAGAAAAAGGTTATAACCTATATCTCCTTTCAAATTTTCACTCACTAGCTTTTGAAACTATTTGTACTAAATATGATTTTTTCAAACATTTTGATGGGGGTATAATATCATATAAAGAAAATCTTTTAAAACCTGAAGCAGAGATTTACACTAAACTTTTAGAAACTTATAAGCTAAATGCAGACGAGTGCTTATTTATTGATGATACCTTAGTAAATATTGAAGCAGCGGATAAACTTGGTATTAAAACAATTCATTTTAATCCACTAGTGCCACCCACGTGGCAAGTGGCAAGTTTACTCTTGTAAAAAATATTTTCAGCCTAGCTTCTAAACTCACAAAAAGACAAGTACATTAAATAATGACTTGTCTCTTTGTCTATATGTATCTACTTCATTAATTATTAAACCACTGAACTACACCTGATTTTAGCAAATATTTAGCCTCTACTATCTTTATATTTCCCTTTTTTAGTTCTTCTTTAATGATTTTTGAATGTTTTAGTTCACGACTAGAGTTATTAATGTTTTCATTGGTCACTTGTTCAACTAGATTTTCACCTTGTAAATTCTTAGATTTTACTTTTTTAACGGAAGGTTCTATCTTATCTATTATAGCTCCAATATTTCCATGTTGTTTTTTCCCACTTTCTTCCACTGCTGCCTCAACAGCACCACAATTTTCATGTCCCATTACAACTATAAGAGGGGTCTTTAAATGTTCCACCGCATATTCAACACTTCCGAGTTCTATCTTATCTATTACATTACCTGCCACCCGGACAACAAACAAATCGCCAAGTCCCTGATCAAAAATAAATTCTGGTGGTACTCGAGAATCTGAACAAGTGATAATTACTGCAAAAGGATGTTGACCATTAATTAATTCTTCCCGTTTTGTACTGCTTGTGTTAGCTTGCATTAGCACATTTTTCTGAAATCTTTCATTTCCGTCTTTTAATAGTATTAAGGAAACCTCTGGCTTTTTTATCTCTTTAATTTCTTGTGTTTTGGTCTCAATAATAGGAGCACCAAACGCAATGTTACTAATATTTAAACTACTCCCAATACTCGTAGCTACTATAAATAAAATAACGGAAATACGTGACAATATTTTTTTCACAATACAGTCTCCCCTCAATTATATATTTATATTGCCATTGTGTTTACCTTAATGTCTTCAATTTTAGTTAAATCTTCTTTTAAAGCAGATATTCCTGCTTCTTCACCACAAAGTTGTAATAAAATTAAACCTCTTTCTGCACATAAATCTTTGGACGTTTCATGTAGTCCTAGCCTCATGCTAATAATGCAACCATGTTTTGTTAAAATTTCTTGTAACTCTGGAGCAAACCTATTTCTTTTTTCTAAGGCAATAGCCATAATTGTAGTATTCATTATAAAAACCTCCAATAAATTATTATTATTATTATTAAGAAAATTAATTATTGTACAAATCATCCCCTTTAAAAATTTTGAGGTATCCTTTACTATTTGACTTTTATTGCAATTCTATACCTTTTTTTCATTATGTATAGTGATACAATTATGAATGAGATTATATTCATAACAAAATAAAAATAAAGACAACATTGTTACTCATTAAGAGGAACATCATAAAAATATACATAAGGCAGTGTGAAAATTAACTAAATTAATAAAAGGAGGGTGTTTTTATGCGATTGATAAAACTAATGAAAAATATAGCTATTGGAGCTACTGCAGCAGTGGCAGCGGTTACTGTACTTCCAATTGCAGGTGCGGTAGGAACAATTACCGCAACTGGCATTGTGGTGGCTTCAGTAGTTGGTGGAGTTGCGGGGGCTATTGACCATGTAAATGATGAAAAGAAGCATAATGATAATCAAACAATTTTATAATTCACAAATACCGTATTATTCAGGATTTCTTGATTTTACGGTATTTTTATGTTGATTTTATCCACAAACGTAGGAACTTTAATAGGTGCACTCAGTGGATATTTTGGTGAAAAACTTGATAATTTTATAATGAGAATTATTGAAGTTATAAAATAAATAACCGTTAGTTATTATGTTATAATTTCAATATTGGTTGGTTAAATAGCAGAAAATTTTAGATTAGTAATAAAAACAATAGGGGGGATATATATGAGTATCCAGGGAATAGGAACAAAATTAATGGAATTTGCAATTAAAAAGAGTACAGAATTGAACTTTAAAAACTTACTTGTAATCTTGCTTGAGTGGAATCTTCCAAGTATAAAGTTACTCCAAAAATTTGGATTTAAGGAATGGGGCTGTCTACCTGGAATTGCAGATTTCCATGGAGAAATATGTTCACACCTATATTATGGATTAAAGATATAGATAGATTTATTTTATAAATAGACTACATATTAACAATGTAGTCTATAATATTGCCATTAGAATTGGGATAACAAATAGAGTGCCTATAGTTGAAATTGCTATCATGAGCGAAGCAAAATTGTAATCAGAATCATAAGCCTTTGCAATTATTGCAGAATTAGCCATGACAGGCATAGCTGCTTGTACAACAAATACCGAACCCATAAGCTGTGGTATAGGAAACATAGGCAAAATTAGTATTACTAGCAGTGGTGATATTACAAATCTACCTATTAATATCCAAACTATATCCATGCTAAACTTTACAGATTTCAAATTTACGAGGTAAATGGATGCACCAATAAAAAACATGGATAAGGGAGTTGTAAGATTGCCCAAGTATTTACTGGTATCCATAATAAATGCTGGCAATTTAATATTTAATAACAGCAAAACCATTCCAACAAGAAACCCCATTAAAGGTGGAGACAATATCTTTTTGACAAAATCAATTGAAAAAAACTTTAACGCTTTTTTGTTCCCATCTTTAGTAATCTCGTATATACCTAAAGTCCAGAAAAAGGTGGTATTGGCTATGTAATAAAGCAAAACATAAGGCACACTCTTCTCTCCAAATAACGCAAGATTAACTGGAATTCCCATAAATATAGTATTTGAATTAAAAAACATGGACACAAAGAGTCCACGCCTATTATCTTTAACCTTTGCAATTTTAGCAAAAAACTTGGCAATAATAAAACAACAACCTATTGATAAGAAAGGAACTACTAGACCACTTGAGTCAGCTATAAGCTTATATTTTGTAAAATTGCTCAAAATTGTATTCAACATCATCATGGGAAGTGAAATGTTTACAACAATAGTTGTTATCAAATTAATTGCCTTTTCATCAAGTAAATTTTTATATGCTAAAAAATATCCAATCACAATCATTATCATTATACTTAGTACACTTTGATCTGCTGCAAAATTCATATAAAATCACCCCAAACTTTAATTAATGTCCTTTAATCTTTACAAATTTTTAGCTGTATTGCTAGTACTGGGAATCCTTTGACTGAAGCTATTCTATGCATCATTATATATTTCTTCCCGTTTATCAAAAATTTTGGAAATTCCTTTCCCGTTTCTAGGATTTCACATTCTTTTCCTTGCTCTATTAATTTCTCAAATACCTCAAAAGCCATTTCATCTGAGTTTTTATACATCTCATCTAATTGAAGATTTATTCCTTTGAAATTATTGTTATTAATATATATTATATCAACTTATTATTCCATAGAAATTATAAAATTTGTTATTATATAAATCCCATTTAAAATTGAGTCCTCGGAGGCATCAAAGTCTGGAGAATGAAGTGGGTGAATTCCTTTAGATCCATCTCCTATACCGAGTCTAAAATGTACTGATGGAACCTTTTCAGCAAAAAATGCAAAATCCTCTGCAGCAAAGGTTTTTTCTAAATGCAAAACCTTATCTACACCTATGAGTTTTTTCGTAATCTCAATAAATTTATTAGTGAGTAATTCATTACTTATTAATGGGGGGTATTGAAAATCATATTCCATTTCCACCTTGCAGCCATATTTCTCTGCAGATAACTTCGAATTTATTAATATATCATCATGCAATTTATTTCTAAGCTGATTACTAAAAGTCCTAACAGTACCTAAAACCTCACATTTTTCTGCTATTACATTATTAGCATTACCACATTTTATCGAAGCAAAAGTAATTATATGTGAATCCAAAGGATTATTTTCTATTCTAGATTGTATATTCATGCTTTGAATAAATTCAATGGCAGGATATATTGGATTTTTACATAAATGGGGCATAGCGGCATGCCCCCCCTTACCTATGAAGCGCATATGAAAATTGTCTACTGAGGCCATTGAGGCACCACTTGCTACTTCTATTGTTCCAACTTTTACATTAGGCCATACATGAAATCCAATCATATAATTAACCTTAGGGTCTTCAAGCACCCCTTCTTTTATCATTGGGTCAGCTCCACCTTCATTTTCTTCACCTGGTTGGAAAATAAACTTTACAACTTTATTAAACCCTAATTTTTTAAGTATTAGCACAGTACCTAAAACAATAGCCATATGATAATCATGGCCACAAGCATGAGAAACACCATTTACAGGTAAGGCATCCATATCTGCTCTAACTGCAATGCAAGTATCTCCAGAATTTAAAGTAGCAACCACTCCAGTCCTTACTAATACTTTCGTTTCAATATTTATATCTTTTAGAAAATCAATTATAATACCTTGAGTCTTATTCTCCTCAAAGGATAATTCAGCGTTAACATTTAGTTTTTTTCTTAAGTCTTTTATAGTACTAATATTTTTTGCTATTAACTCTTTAATGTCCAAATTATCACCGCCTACAATTATACGAAATCTTATTATAAGTTTATACCATAGATGTTAGAAGTATGCAAGAAAAAATAGTGTTTGGCTATCCATAGAATATCTAAAAGTATTTTTCCCTAATAGTTATATATTGTTTACATTATTGACACCTAATCGCAATAATTATTTAGTATTATATTAATTGAAGATGTTATTGTTAAGACCATATGTCAAATAAATCTTGGATCGAAATTTATAGTATAGCCTTTAAAGGCAGAAATGGAGACAATTTATTATGAAACCTGAATATGAAAGTGTGCCTGAAATGTCGAGATTTTCTTCTATCTTAATTGCTATATGTGTTGGCGCTTCAGTATTATCACTAGTTGGAATTAAAATACTTTTAACAGCTATGTAGCCCAGCTTTATACAGTAATATCATCATTTACTATTGCAGTAGAAACTGTATTTGGTATATGGTGTTTTTTTATTTTTACATAATCTTACCTTGAGTACCAGAAAATTTTACCTTTGCTAAAACGTAGCGTTTAAGTTATAATTTCATTAATAATGGAGGTGTTTTTATGAACGTTAATTTTTCTAATATTAATCTGAATACCATTATTATGTTTGCATTAGCTATATTACTTGCTTATCTTGGTATTGCTGTATTTAAAATAATTGGAAGAATACTAAGTATTACAATAGGTATATTCCTTTTAATATATGTGCTTCAACAAATAGGTATTACAGTACCTATATTAAGCGATATTCTTGGCTCTCTTTTACAATTGTTAAAGCCGATTATCGATCTTATAACAAATTTATTTAGTTCCGTTAAAATTAAATAACTGAAACAATAAAAAGCGATTATGTTTTCACATAGTCGCTTTTATTGATTTCTAAGCATATTTCATATTGAAAATTTGAACCTAGTTTATTTCCAGCCAAGTATGAGAGCTACTGCATGGTGTATGGCACCAGATATCTAGATCTTAAACAAAATCCATTTACAAGTTGCAATTTCATACTTAAGCTCAAATAATTTTATATCATTGCCAATTAAACTTTGACACTTATAAACAAGCATAAGGTTTCCTGCAAGTTTCTCAGTGTCTTTTACTATAACTTTATCTATTTTTATAACTTGCATGGGCTCATTAACCATTTGCATTCTAAACCTTATAGGCCTTATAGCACCTTTATCATCTGTATAAGAAACCATTTCTATAGGTAAAGCTAAAACCTTCATATACCTCCAACCCCTTCTATAACATCTAATTCATAAAAATCATTATCCCAAAAGCAGTAACCTTCTAAAGCTTTCAGAACATATGTTCGTAATTATTATATCAAACTTTCCGGATTTTTAGAAGTGATTTTTAAAATATAGTGAAGTAAGTGCCACCCACGTATATTCCCATCAGCTATAAGTTCATGCTTTTATCATTTAATAATTCAGTATCATCGCCCATTAGTTCCATACTTTGCTGTGACTTTTCAAAGCAGAGCTGATGCTGCAATATTAGCAATTTCATAAGAATACTTATACTACCAAGGAAATCATTGACATCCAACTGTGTCTATTATATAATAACAGTAGATAAGGAGGTGGTGTGCTTGAATATTCTTATATCAACCCTTTCACAAACGCCCATATATGGACAAATACAAACTCAGATAAAAGAAATGGTCCTCAAGGGAACCTTAAAATCCCAGGAGCAATTGCCGTCAATAAGGCTTATGGCAAAAGATTTGAAAGTTGGAATTATAACCGTAAAACGTGCTTATGAAGAACTTGAAAAAGAGGGTATTGTCGTCAATTTACAAGGGCGAGGATGCTTTGTAGCAGAGATTGACAGAAATAAAATTAAAGCAATACACATTGATATGCTTAAGGAAAGACTTCTTGAAATCAAAGACTTTGCAGACACAGTAGGCATATCATCCGTGGAAATGTTTAAAGTTCTAAATGAAATATATGGAGGTATTGAAGATGACAAATAATGCTTTGGAAATCAAAAACCTAGAAGCAAGTATAGGTAAGTTCTCTTTGCGAGATGTAAGCTTTCCATTGGAAAAGGGAACTATTATGGGGTTTATAGGAAGAAACGGTTCAGGCAAAACCACTCTTATTAAAACAATGCTTAATATGATTCCAAAAACAAGAGGAGATGTGTTATTCGACGGTACTGTGATGTATGGAAACGAAGAAATAGTTAAAGCAAAAATAGGGGTTGTATTTGATAGTTTAATCTATCCTCTCAATCTCAAACCTACTAAAATCAAAAAGATGATATCACCATTTTATAAAACCTTTGATTGCATTCGGTTTGAGGAGCTAATGAACCGCTTTGACCTTGACCCAAGTAAAAAGCTCTCAGCATATTCAAAAGGTATGCAGATGAAATTCGGAGTTGTAATGGCACTATGTCATAATCCTGAATTAATCATACTTGACGAACCTACAGCAGGTCTTGACCCTATTGCAAGGGCTGACGTGATGGATTTACTCTTAGAACTTATGCAAAAGGAGGAAAGGTCCATACTATTCTCAACACATATTACAAGTGATCTTGAAAAAATTGCTGATTATATAACCATGATTGATGAGGGTAAAATTGTTTTTTCTAATGGAAAAGATGAAATGCTTGATATGTATCTCTTAGCACATATTGATAAAGAGGCTATGACAGATGTAATCAAATCTGACCTTATAGGAATAAAAGAAACACCTTTTGGATATGAGGGATTATGCACCAAAAAATTAAAACTTCAGAATGTAGCAGGGATTAAAACTGCCAGACCTACAATTGAGGACATTATGCTTTACATGGTTGCAAAAAAATGAAGAGTATCAAAATAGCAAGCTTCAGAAAGTTTTACAAGGAGGTATAAAAATGCTAAAGAGATTTTTAAATTATCAGTTACTTTTAAGTAGTTCAATTGGTTTTGTTAATGCTAAAAAAACTTCAAAATCCCATTTTTTTATTCTATTTAGTTTTATTTTATTTATAGGGGTTTTTACTGGTAAACTAGCGAGATTTCTGGTGCAACTAACCTCCACTTTAACTTCTGTAACACTACCTATTTCAATGTTCATATCATACAAACTCTATAAAGGAAAGAGGTGCTTAGTATGTTAAAAAAATTCATTGCCTATCAAAAACTATTACTAAATTCAACGCCACCAATTGATATGACCTGGAAGAATCCATTGGAGATATTGCTTTATTTTTCCTGTATTTTTGCTGTAGTTTTTATGACTATTTATATATTTTCAGGAAATGCAATATTTACAAGCGGTAATTTAATAATTATTTTACCAATGGTAAGTATATGGATGATTAACCGCATACTTAATGGCCGTAACAGACTATTTGAAACTGTTCCTGTAACTAGGAGATATACAGTGATTAATATATTTTTATTGTCAATAATAATTATATTTATAGGTTTTTTACTGTATTGGTTTTCTATTATAGCTTTATTTGGTCTTATATTTGGGATTGCATATCTGCTAAATCCCCAAAGCATTACATCACCTCCAGAAACTACTGTCACTCAAATGGCAAAAGGGGATTTATTAATGGTTTGTATATTTGTAATAATCCTTGCTAGTGGAATTGCAATTACTTTTATAAAAAACAAAAAATTAAGGCTTTCCTGCTTTGCAGCGTTTACTACTATTGGTTATGGACTTTTATTCACTCTAAAATTTTCTATGCCTGTATCATCTGATTTAGGGAATGTTGAATTTCTTGAAAGTTTTTCTATAATGCCACAGGCAAATACAATTTTGATTTTTGTAGCAACTTCCACAATTATAATATGCATCGCCTCGGGTTTCATTGGATATAAGCTTTACGTGGGTAAATCAAATTTTTCCAATTACTATTAGTTTTTATTAAATAAACAGCTATGAGATTTCTCTCATAGCTGTTTATTTGTTTTTAATCATATTGCTACTTGCCACGTGGGCGGAACCTTCTTCTATATATGCTTCTCGTAAAAACTTGATTTCCTGCGCATGACCAGATAATTCAATTGGAGTTTCTAAAAAAAATGGTAAGTTACGTAGTTTGGGGTGATTAATGATTTTAATAAACACTTCTTTTCCAATTGAACCTTCACCAATTTTTTCATGGCGATCCTTATGGCTTTCAAAGGGATTTTTACTATCATTTAAATGAATTGCGTATAGCTTGTCAAGACCAATAATTCTATCAAACTCCTCTATGACCCCATCTAAATCATTAACTATATCATAACCAGCATCATAAACATGACAAGTATCCAGACATACACCTATTTTGCCTGAAAGCAAAACTCCATCAAGAATTTGTTTTAATTCTTCAAATCGAACGCCTACTTCTGTTCCTTTACCAGACATTGTTTCAAGAAGTACCGTAGTAGTTTGTTCTGGTTTAAGTACAATGTTCAGCATATTTATAATATATTCTATTCCTATTTTCGCACCTTGTTTCACATGATTACCTGGATGGAAATTATAAAGATTATTTGGTAAGTATTCCATTCTTTTTAAATCATCTTCCATAATTCTCAGTGCAAATTCTCTTGTGTGCTTATCAGCAGAGCAAGCATTTAAAGTGTATGGAGCATGTGCTAGCATTATAGCAAATTTGTTTTCTTTTGCTAGTTGTAATAGCGCTTCTACGTCTTTGGGATCAATTTCTTTTGCTTTACTACCTCTAGGATTACGGGTGAAAAACTGAAACGTATTAGCTCCTATTTTTAGAGCTTCTTCTCCCATAGCTTTATAGCCTTTCGACACTGATAAATGACAACCTATATTCAACATAATTTTTCCTCCGAAAACCCAATATACTTCAACAATAGCACACATTTTATATCTATTTATAGTGAATTATCCACAGTTTAATAACATTATAACTTGCCACTTGCCACGTGGATGGCACCAAATTATTCTATATACGCTTCTCTTAAAATCTTAATTTCCTGAGCATAACCAGCTAATTCATTTGGAGTTTCTAAAAAGAATGGTAAATGACGTAGTTTTGGATGATTAATAACTTTAATAATCACTTCTTTTCCAATAGAACCTTCACCAATTTTTTCATGGCGGTCTTTATGACTTTCAAATGGATTTTTGCTATCATTTAAGTGAATTGCACAAAGCTTATCAAGGCCGATTATTCTATCAAATTCATCTACAACCCCATCTAAATCATTAACTATATCATAACCAGCATCATAAATGTGGCAAGTATCAAGACATACTCCCATTTTGCCTGAAAGAGTGACTCCATCAAGAATTTGTTTTAACTCTTCAAAAGTTCTACCTACTTCTGTTCCTTTTCCTGACATTGTCTCAAGAAGTACTGTAGTTGTTTGTTCTGGTTTTAGTACAGTGTTCAGCATATTTATAATATATTCAATGCCCACCTCTACGCCTTGCTTCACATGACTACCTGGATGGAAATTATAAAGACTATTAGGTAAATATTCCATTCTTTTCAAATCATCCGCCATAACACTAATTGCGAATTCTCTTGTGCCTTCATCAGCGGAACAAGCATTTAGGGTGTATGGTGCATGAGCTAAAATTATAGCAAATTTATTTTCTTTCATTATTTCTAAAAGCGCTTCCACATCTTTTGGGTCGATTTCTTTTGCTTTACTACCTCTAGGATTACGAGTGAAAAACTGAAATGTATTTGCTCCTATTTTTAGAGCTTCTTCTCCCATAGCTTTATAGCCTTTTGATACTGATAAATGACAACCTATATTTAACATAATTAATCCTCCAGTAGTGTATTGATAGTGTTAGCACTATCAATACTTTATTTTTTTATTAAGCTTTCCCCATTTGTTGAAATTACTTCTTTATACCAATTAAAGCTTTTTTTCTTATATCTTTTTAATGTACCTGTACCATCATCATTACGATCTACATATATAAATCCATATCACTTTCTAAGTTCTGCAGTTGTTGCGCTAACAAGATCGATACATCCCCAGGAAGTATTCTACACCGTCTTCTATTGCCTCGGATACTTGAAGCAAATGATCATTTAGATAATTAATTCTATAATCGTCTATTACTGTTTTATTTCCATTTTCATCTGTTATTAATTCATCCACAGCACCTAAACCATTTTCCACAATAAATAATGGTTTTTCATAACGGTCCTGATACTCCCACGCCTAAAGGTATGGGGTTCTTAAATACATTATCTTCTCCTATACTCTCATTTATATAAAAACTATAAATTACAACATATAAGAACTAAACAACCTCTCTAAGACTTTCACTACCAATTATCCTAATGGATAAATTAACGATAGTATAAGGCTCATATCAAAACCTATTAAATTTTTTATTAATTTGTTTTTATATTCCCATACTTGATATTTTTTTATTATTACTGCTTAATAATCTATTAATTTCTTTATCATGCAAATGCTTAAAATTATCATAAGTTCCAAAACATAAATCCCTATCTATTTCTTCTAAATTTTCTTTTACATTCATTATTAAAAAACTACTATATAAGTCTCTTTGAATTTTAATTTCTTTATTATCGACATTGAATATATTCCAACGTTCACTTAATTCTTTTTTATTATACTTCTCATCAAAATGGTTATACTGTGATGCTTTTATTTTATAAGTATTAACTTTATATAATTCAGTATTATTCCACTTTAATTTATTGTCTAATATAGTTAAAAGCATACTTGGGGCTTTATTTGCTAAAGACTTTCCAAATCTTTTTTTCTTGTTAAATTTTCCTGTTTTCTCGTTAACGGTAGTATTTTGGGAACGTTTTTGCAATCCTTTATAGTTCATTGTTTCTACTAATATCCTATCCCCTAAACTCACTATTTTATTAGCTAAAATATTATGACTTTGCTTTTTTATATCAGCTTGTTTCCTTTGAATATCTCTTAATTCATTTTGAGTTTTAATATATTTATTTGATTTAACCCATATTAATTTTACACCATGTTTGATTGTTCCATTTTCATTAAAACTATTAGGATTATTAATTCTTCTTTGTCTATCTAGTTTTCTTAATAATCTTCTTTTAATTGTTTCAATATTATTAACCTCGGGTGCTAATTCTAATAATTTAACCTCATGTTTTGAGGCAATCCCTATAGTTTGAGTACCAATATCTATTCCAACATTACCCTTTCCAATACTATTTTTAACTTCCCCAGTTTCTTTATTATATTTAATAGGAGGGATACCATCTAAAACTAATTGAATATAATATTTATATTTTCCACGAATAAATTTTCTAACTATTCTACAATATTTAACTTCGTTTAATAGCGAAATTTCTGCATATTCATCGTTGTTTTTAACAATAAGGTTGATTTTAAGCCCATTCCAAATTAATTGATTATCTTTAAATCTAATCCCCGTTCCATTGGACTTCCCTTCAACACTGTTCATTTCTCCATATTTCTTAAAACAAACCTTATTTGCAGTATGGAACATTAATCCTTGAAATGCACTAAAACACCTTGAAGCTATCTTTTGAGTGCTGAAGCTATCTACGTTATTTTTAAAATGTTTTTGAATAGGTTTTACAAACTTATGAAGTGAATACTCCGTCAAACTATATTTTTTATTTAATTCATTAAATTGTTTATTACGTTCTTTTCCTTTAGCAATTTTAACAACTTTCTTATATTCCTTAGACTGTCTCATATAATTATATCTTTTATATAATTCTCCTAAACAGCTATTATATATATTCCTACTTATTTCTAATCTCTTATCTAAAATATCTTCTTGATATTTTTCTGTATCTAGTTTTAATGTTAATATATAATTTGACACAATATTCACCTCCTTTTAATATCTTGTTTTTTGATTTTCCACATATTTTTTTACCGTTTCACTACTCACATTTCCCGCAGTTGATATAAAATAACTTCTAGTCCATAAGCTAGGCATTTTCTTTAATTCGTTAAACTCGTCACGTATAAATTTGACCACATACTTAAATCTTTCTTCCATATTAGGTATTAAGAATATTTTTCTTCTATATCTTGGCAAAATATAAAATGATAATTAATTAAACTTATTGTAGTTTTAGTTGTTCTATATTCATTTTCCATAATTAAAGTATATCGCAAAATGTGTATGTGTAAACAACATTGTACACAAATAAAAAAATTAATTTCTTATGCTATCCATCCCACACCTCAAGGAGTGGGCTTTCCGCACAAATTCATTGTAAATTCTATTTTATCGGGGAGTAATCCTGCTTATAAATGATTAAACACCTCTGAATCTAAATTTGTCAAATATATTATCATTAATTAGTGTATCCGAAACTTACATATTAATATGTATAAGAGACTCCATAAAAATTAATTTCATGGAAGCTCTTAAATCTACTGACGTAACAAAATAAAAAAGAAGGCCATAAGCCTTTTTTAATTTTCGTAAAATTATGTTAAGATAATTTCACGTCTATATTAATTTCTCCATTTATCAAACAATAGGCTGTATCATCTTCAACCTTTAGATATATATCTAAGGTTTTAATTTCAGATTTTTTATGAGATTTTAACCATACATCATAAACTTTTTCTTGTATTAATTGATTGCTAAACTCTTTTCCCTGATATTGAACATAGAAACCACCATCTGTCTTTTTAGATACTGTTTTTTTTGTAGCAGCGCTTGCTGTAGTAGCTGCTCTAGTAGCTTTTGATTTAACATTTTTAACAATATCCTTCAACGCATTTATAGTCTTTTCCACATCTTCTTTTGTAATTGCCGCTTCTTCTGTTGAGCTCATAGCTTGTTTATCCGAAATCAATGTATTATTTTTTTCCATATACTTTACCCCCATTTACAAATACTTTTATATTGTCGTTACTATATTCTATATTTTTTCTAAAAACCCTTTTTTTAGGATATGAAAGTAGTGGGCTCACCTTTAATATATAGAAAAGTGGAAGTCTCATTTATACTTATGAGACCCCCACTTTATTTAAATAGTATTTTTATGCTATTTTACAATAATTAAGTCTTTTGGATAATGATTTAATACCTCACAACCATCAGCAGTCACTATTACTAAATCTTCTATACGTACGCCAACATCACCTGGTATGTAAATCCCTGGTTCTATTGAAAAGCACATTCCTACTTCCACTTTGTCAGTATTAGCAGAAGAAACATCTCCAAACTCATGGTCTTGAAGTCCTATAGAATGTCCTAACCTATGAGTAAAATATTTTCCATACCCTTTTTCTGTAATATAGTCTCTTGCCGCAGCATCTATGTCGCAGAATCTAACTCCTGGTTTAACTTTCTCAATTCCTCTTTTGTTAGCTTCTCTAACTATGTCGTAAACTTCTCTACTGTGGTCTGATACACTTTTGTAGAAAACGGTTCTTGTCATATCTGAGCAATATGAGTCTTTAATACAACCAATATCAATAACTACACTATCGCCTGCTTTAACAGTTGAGTTGTCCATTTCATGATGTGGATCCGCTGAGTTAGCACCATAACCTACTATTGGGTCAAAAGAATGTCCTTCTGCTCCAAGTTCTTCCCACATATCACCAAGCATTTTCCCCATTTTCTTTTCAGAATATTTTTTTGAAACAAGTTTAATCATCTTTTCAACAGCAATATCATTAAGCATTGATGATGCTCTCAAATATTCTTTTTCTACTTCATCCTTTGAGCTTCTTACTTTATCAATAATTTTAGAACCATTAACAAAAGCGCTACCACCTTTTAGCTCCATTAATCTTAATAAGAAATGCGCAGGCCAGTCTTTATCTATACCCATTGGCATATCTTTATCGATATGTCTTGAAAGAATTTCTATTGGTTTGTCCGTATCGCTATACCATATCTTTTCTACTCCTAAATCTTCACTTATAGGGAACAGCTCATTAATAAATAATTTATTGTTTCCATTTGTGTTGAGATAAAGTACAAGCATTCTCTCTCCAGCCAATATCCACTTACCTGTAAGATAAAAAATAGCATTTGAATCAGAAACTATCATCTGAGGTATTTTCTTATCCGCCATAATTTTTAAAACTTTGTTAAGTCTTTCCTGTATCATTAAAAATCCCTCCTAAATATTATGATTATATTTTCTGCATTATGCAGTCATTAAACCAGCTTTTTCTTTCATTTTTTTACTTACTCTTTTTTAATGCAATTCTAATAGTCAGTATATTATGTTATTTTTAATACATTATATCATACAAAATAATAATATACTTAACCTTTTTAAGTATATTAGTAATTTTTTAAGTAATACAATAATAATTTTAACTATCACCTTAATTATTTAAATAAAACTATATTTTTTTATTCATATTATTCTAGCATTATAGTGATTGTGATATTTCTTATATTGAAGAATTATTTTTAGTATGTTATTATATTAAATAATAGATATGGGCACTTTTGGTAAAATAAATAAAAAACTTAAAAATAATATATTGTTGTCAATGGTGGTAAACAGTAAAATTTTAGGAGTGAAATAATGATAGCTGAAATATCAGGAAAAATTCGTAATCTGAGAAAAGAAAAGGACCTAACCTTAAAAGATTTGAGCATGAAGACTGGTCTTTCAGTAAGCTTTCTATCTCAGGTAGAAAATGGCTATTCTTCACTTGCAATAACCTCACTAAAAAAAATTGCTGAAGCATTAAATGTTCCAATGAACTATTTCTTCAAGCCTCCTGAAATACACAATTTTTTAGTTAAAGCTGAAGAAGAAAAAGTATTTAAAATAGAAGGTTCAAATTCAGAATTTATTAGAATTAGCGGAGATTTTACTGGAAGAAAAATTGAATCTATGATAATCATTATTCCTCCAGAGCAAATGCATGGCAGCAAATCAAGTCACCCCGGTGAAGAATTTGTTTATGTACTTGAAGGAGCACTAATTGTTAATCTTGCTGGAATCGATTATTTAGTGAAAGTAGGCGATTCAATACAATATCCTTCAACTACTTATCATTCATGGATAAACCCACTTAATCAGAAAACAAAATTGCTTAGTATCGTTACTCCATTAATTTTTTAGTTCAATTTAAAAAAAGGCTATAAGCCTTTTTTTTTAAGATAATTTCAAGTCTATGTTGATTTTTCCATTTACCAGACAATAAGCTGTATCATCTTCAACCTTTAAATATACATCTATGGTCTTAAGTTCTGAAAGTTTATGCGTTTTAACCCACTCATCACGAATTTTTTCTAGTATTGTATGTTTGCTAATCTCTTTCCCTTGATATTGAACGTAGAATGCAACGTCCACTTTTTTTGCTTTTGTTTTTTTTGCAACACTTGTTGCAGCGGTCGCCACTTTAGTAGCTTTTGATTTAACATTTTTAGCAGTATCCTTAACCACATTAATAGTCTTTTCCACATTTTCTTTCTTGACAACATCAGAAGCCACTTTTATTGCTGCTTCGGCTTTCTCCTCTGTAGACTTTATAACTTTTTCTGCTGATGCCTTTACAGCCTCTTTAGCAGATGTTAAATTACTATTTTTTTTCATTTTTTTTACCTCCATTTATAAATTTTTTTTGAGTTTGTTATTATATTCTATTTATTTTTCAAAAACCCTTTTTTTGTAACAAATAAAATAATTATAATAAAAATATTTCTTTTGAATAACATACTACTTATAACTTCATTTTACAAACATTATAGTACTAATTCACAATAAATGGACTGGAATCCAATTAATAATGAAGAATATTAATAAAAGTAGTGGCATAATGGTATTCCACTATTCATAAAATGTACTAAACTTTTGTACTATAATTCGAATACTTGCTTAGAAACTAATGTATACTTTCACCAAATTTATTTACAAATTTCGAGTTTTCGTATCCACTTTCTATAAAGTAACTTCTTTTCTTAGTATCGCTTATTATCTCAAGGATAGGTTCTTTCTTAGAAATAAATATTTCTACTTTATCCCCATTTAATTCATAAAGTGTAATCGAATATGGGTATCTATTAATAGAAGTGTATCCTAAATCTTGATATGGAATTTTTCTTACATAAAAGGAATTAAGATAATTCTTTATTTCCTTTATTTTATCTTCTTTTGATGTTGTTGACATATCATAATGTAGCTCCTCACCTTTAAGTTCCCCTTCGTATAGAACAGCTATAGAAGAAGTTTCACTGTGATTAAAAGTTTTTTCTATAATTCCTCCTAATACTTTTGGCTGCAATAAATTATAGAAGCCATATATAGAAATCATTATAAAGAAAATTAATGCTAAAAATAACCTTATTTTAATGCTTTTCACTGGATATATTTTATCCAAATTCTCAATATTATTTATTTTATTCTTTTGCCTATTTTCTAGCTCTAAATTTGAATTATACCCTATATTAAAAGTGACTTTTGATATTTTACTATCATTATTATTCTTAAAATAACTAAGTATCATTGTTTTATTATTTTTTTTATAATCTATACTACTAATTTTATTCCATGAAATAAATCTTCCTTTTATAAATAAACCTTCATTTAAAATGAAATTATAATCATATAAACAAAATCCCCTACCTATTAGTATTATTGATAAAAAAGCGTAAATAGGATTTTTATTTTGCAATGATATAGTTATTAATATTAACCCTATAACAAACAAAAATATATATCTAAATTCTCTTTGTTCTATTCTTATTTTATGATGAAATCCTTTTGCTACTAGTATCCTGTAAAGAAAATAGTATATGCTAAGTAGCAAATATATTATTGGAAAGGAAAAGTACCATAATGGCAAAATATATTCTTTAAAATACATATACAGCCCCCAATCTATATTTATCTTTTTTTAATTATAACACAATATATTAAATTTATGTATAATATAACTATTTATTACTAACATATCCAAGCATTAAAAAACACATGGAATTCCATGCGTTTTTTTGATATTTGACTATAATTATTAAATATAGACTACTATTACCCCACAGCCTCTTCAAACTCAGAGGTATTTAAAAAATTTAGCTTTGTGGCTATAAATGCAAATTATCATAATGAAGGTGAATAGCAAGTATGAAATTTATCCGAAGTGACTTGCAATACGAAACGTCAAAACTATTGAAATTCCATTTAGAAATTCTTCTTTTGCGAATATAAAATTCTCGTAAGCTTGCACAGGAAGTGCAAGCTAGTGAACCTGAGGCAGGACGCCGAATGTGAACGTTAGAGAATTTTATATGAGCAAAAGATTAGGATTTCTTAATGGAATTTCTTGTTTTAAGTTCGTTTACAAGGCACGTAGGAGAAATTTCATACTTGTTTATATAACAGGTTTAAATCCTTTTAGTCTTAATGCATTTAGCAAAACTGATACTGAACTAAAGCTCATGGCAGTAGCTGCTATAATTGGACTGAGTAGTGGTCCATTAAAGATATATAAAACTCCCATGGCAACTGGGATACCTAATGTATTGTATCCGAAGGCCCAGAATAGATTTTCTTTGATATTTTTTATAGTCTTCTTGCTTAATTCTATTGCAGTTGCAACATCTCTTAAATCACTCCTCATAAGAACTATATCTGCGGATTCAATTGCAACGTCTGTACCTGATCCTATAGCTATTCCTATATCTGCTTGTGCTAGTGCTGGAGCATCATTTATACCATCGCCAACCATAGCAACTTTCTTGCCTGTGGCTTGAAGTTTTTTAACCTCATTTGCCTTATCTTCTGGAAGAACTTCTGCAAGAATTGTATCTATACCTACTTCTCTCGCTATAGCCTCCGCAGTTATCTTATTGTCTCCAGTTATCATTGCTACTTCAATTCCCATTTCATGAAGCTTTTCAATTGCTATCTTACTACTTTTTTTAACAGTATCAGCAACAGCTATAATTCCTGCTATTTTAGCATCTATAGCTATATACATTGGAGTTTTACCTTCACTTGCTAAATTGTGAGAGGTTTCTTCTAGGTTCTCTAGGGAGATATTGCTTTCTACCATAAGTTTTCTGTTTCCAAGTAAAATATCTCTGCCATCAATCTTTACTTCAATTCCATGTCCTGGTATTGCTTTAAAATAATCAAGGGTCTTAAATTCTACTTTATTATCCTGCGCAGCTTTTACTATTGCTTCTCCAAGAGGATGTTCAGACCCCTTCTCTGCTGAGGCGGCTATTTGAAGCAAGTATTCTTCTGTTATACTGTTTGTAACAATTATATCTGTAACCTTTGGCGTGCCTTCTGTTATAGTTCCTGTTTTATCAAAAACTATAGTTTGTATTTTATGAGCTGTTTCTAGGGCAACCCCACTTTTTATTAAAACTCCATATTCTGCACCTTTTCCTGTACCAACCATTATTGCTGTTGGAGTTGCAAGGCCTAATGCACAAGGACACGCGATTACAAGTACAGAAATGAAAATAGTTAAAGAAAATATTGCAGTTTCTCCTGATAGGTACCAACTTACGCTAGATAAAAGTGCCAGTCCCATAACAACCGGAACAAAATATCCTGAAATTATGTCAGCCATTTTTGCAATTGGAGCTTTAGAGCCTTGGGCATCTTCTACAAGCTTTATAATTTGAGATAAGGCTGTATCTTTTCCAACTCTTGTTGCCTTATATTTTATAGTTCCATTCTTATTAATACTAGCTCCTATAATTTTATCACCAACAATCTTTTCTACTGGCATGCTTTCCCCTGTAATCATAGCTTCATCTACAGCAGTAATTCCGTGGACCACTTCACCGTCTACAGGCATTTTTTCACCAGGCCTTACAAAAATTATGTCGCCTACTTCAACTTCTTCTATAGGCATTTCAATTTCTTTTCCTTCTCTTATGATAATAGCTGTTTTAGGAGCTAGCCCCATAAGTTTTTTTATAGCTTCGGAAGTCTTTCCTTTTGTAACTGACTCTAAATATTTACCTAATGTAATAAGAGTTATAATAACTGCTGCTGACTCAAAATATAAGTCATATGCATAATCTACATTTCCGCCAAAAATTTGTACTATAGCAAATATTCCATATAAAAACGCTGCTGATGTACCCATTGCAATTAGTGTATCCATATTAGGGCTTCTTCGTATTAAGGACTTAAATCCCACCCTAAAGAATCTATTCCCTGCAATCATAACTGGTATTACTAAAACTAATTGTAAAATTGCAAAAAATCTAGGACTACTCATAGGATCTATAAAACTTGGAAGATGATACCCAAATTTTTCAGCTATCATATGTCCCATAGATATAAATAGCAATGGCACTGTGAACATTACAGAAATAATAAATTTATTCCATAACAGTTTTATTTCTTTTTCTTTTCTCACTTTATCAGCATCCACAGTAGTTTCACCGTCAAAAATTTTGTAGCCTGCTTTTTCTACGGCTTTCTTTATATCTGATATTCTAACCTTTGATGGTTCATAGGTTATATTCAATTTTTCAGTTGCATAATTTACATTTGACTCTATTACTCCATCTAGCTTTTTAGTAACTCTTTCAATGGCTTTAGAACAAGCCGAACAAGTCATACCTTCAATTTTAAAAGACCTATTATTTGATTCAACTAAGGCCTTATAACCTGCCTTTTCTACAGATGCTTGAATATCAGGTACAGATATTTTTGCTTCATCATAATTTATAGTAAGTTTTTCTGTAGCAAAATTCACATTTGTCTCATTTACTCCATCTAGCTTTTTAGTTGCTCTTTCAACTGCTTTAGCACAAGCTGAGCAGGTCATACCCTCTATTTTTAATGACTTTGTCGTCATAAATTTCCCTCCTATAATTAAATATTAAAACACTATTTATTCATTATTTTAGATAAAAGTTCTATAATTTCATCTATTTTCTCATCTCCATTGTCTAGCTTAACTGCTTCCATAACACAGTGATGCATATGTTGTTTTAAAATTAGCAGATTTGCTTTTTTTAAAAGGGCTTGGGCTGCAATGATTTGGTTAGATATATCAACACAGTATCTACCATCTTCCATCATTTTCATTATTCCCTCAATTTGTCCTTTAGAAGTTTTTAATGCTTGTAATGCCTTGACTTTTTCTACATTCATTTAACCCTCTCCATATCCCCCCCCATACTGGGGGTATCTTATAATTATATTATACACCCTTAAGTGTATAATACAAGGGTGATTTACCTTAGACTATTTTAATTTAAACCCTTTAACTAATTGGTCATCTTTGCTTTCCATGTTATCTTTTCCAGCTACTTCTAATTTAAATCCGGAACCTTCAAGCTTTTTAACATCTACTCCTGCTTTAATTAGTGGCTCTGCCTTAAGTGCAAATTCCATGTCCTCATCAGATGATCCTAAAACCTCTGCAAAGTGTACTGCATAACCCTCTCCAAGCATTAGCATATAATGTTTTTCATCTTTCAAGTATTTAATTAACATTGGATCCTGCTTTAAAAGTCTTCTTAGTGCATCTTCTGAACCATTTGAAACTTCCTTTTTATCACTTACATTGTAAGTTTTAATTAAACGATTAGGCAAATCTACGCCATCCACTTTTGCTGCTGGTTCATACAACCACTCATTTTTGTCTAATTTAGTTACATCCAGGCCTGCCTTTACAAAAGGATCCGCCAGCATTACCATAGCGAAATCTGCTTTATTTGCTGAAGTGTCTTTAGTCCATTCAAACTTTTCTCCACTAGACAGCTTAAATCCCCAATGTTGTAGTGCCTTATGGAAACCCATATTTGCTGGATATGTCTTAATAATGGTATTAAAGGCTTTAAGACCATTATCTACGTCCGTATTTTCTGTTGATGTCTTATTTCCTGTTGCTGCTTTGCTACACCCGACAAAGGATAAAACTATCACTGAAGAAAGAACTAAAGCTAATATTTTTTTTGTATTTTTCATTTAATTACAACTCCTTACATATATTTGTTAATCGATAAGTATATAATAAATAAATCTTATGAAGACAGTGTGAAGAAATAAAAGAATTTGGAAATTTTTTATTTTAAAATTGTTATGCAATTTTATATTCACACTTAATAAAACTCAGAATATATTAAAGTACCAGCTATAACTTCTTTTATTTGACGATTTTAAAAAAGGAAGTCCATCACCTAGATGTGGTGGTATTAATACCAAAGCAACTCCAATACTTAAGTTAAAGTGTAGAATTTCTTCTTAAAGTGCCGATTTATGGCGCTTTAGTTGATTTTTAAACTTTTACTTAGGCACAGGAAAATAAATAACGATCATTCTAACCAGTTATTTATTTGAATGTGCCACGATACAAAAGGAGGTTATATATATGAGTCATAGACATAATAATTGTTGTTGTAACAATAATCGTTGCTGTAAACCTGTTTGCAGATGTGAAAATAGTTGCGGTAATAACTGCGGAAACGGCTTTGGAAATGGTTGTGAAGGCTTTGGAAATGGATTTGGTGGCGGAAGTGGCATCTGGTTAGTTCTTTTACTTTTAGGCCTTGGCGGACGAGGAGGTAGAGGCTGCGGCGGTGGCTTTGGTGGCTTGTTTTAGTTAATTAAAAAAGCACTTCTAATAGAATTCTATTAGAAGTGCTTTTCTTTATTTATACATAAGTTCTAATTCTTTTTGAACATCATCGCTTTCTTGGAATTCATCATAAGACATTACTTTATCCATTATGCCCTTAGGGGTAATTTCTATTATTCTATTTGCAACTGTTTGAACTAACTGATAATCATGCGATGTAAGCAAAATTGTTCCAGTAAAACTAGTTAAACCATTGTTTATAGCAGTAATAGACTCTAAATCTAAATGGTTAGTAGGCTCGTCTAATATTAATACATTAGCATTACTAAGCATCATTTTAGAAAGCATACATCTAACCTTTTCTCCACCAGACAAGACACTAGATTGTTTAAGAGCTTCTTCTCCTGAGAAAAGCATTCTTCCTAAAAATCCTCTAATAAAGCTTTCTGCCTTTTCCTCTGAAAATTGTCTGAGCCAATCAACTAGGCTACAATCTACAGCATTAAAATATTCTGAGTTATCCTTTGGTAAATAAGCTTGGGAAGTAGTAACGCCCCATTTAAATTCACCACTATCTGGCTCCATTTCACCCATTAATATCTTAAATAGCGTAGTTTTAGCTATTTCATCTGCGCCTGTAAATGCAATCTTATCTCCCTTGTTAACTATAAAAGACAAATTATCAAGAAGTGTTACTCCATCTACAATTTTAGTTAAATTTTCAACTACTAATAAATCATTTCCTGCTTCTCTTTCTGGCTTAAAACCAACAAAAGGATATTTACGAGAAGAAGGTTTTATATCATCTAAAGTCAATTTATCTAATTGTTTTTTACGAGAAGTAGCCTGCTTTGCTTTAGAAGCATTAGAGCTAAATCTAGCAATAAAGTTTTGAAGTTCTGCAATTTTTTCTTCTTTTTTCTTATTTGAATCTTTAGCCATTTGAAGGGCCAACTGACTTGACTCATACCAGAAATCATAATTTCCAACAAATAGTTGAATTTTACTAAAATCTATATCTGCAACATGTGTACATATTTTATTTAAAAAATGTCTATCATGAGAGACAACTATAACAGTACTATCAAAATTCAGCAAGAAATTTTCAAGCCACTTTTTAGATTTTGCATCTAAATTGTTTGTAGGCTCATCCAATAATAAGATATCTGGCTTACCAAATAGTGTTTGAGCAAGCAATACTTTTACCTTTTCTGATCCTGTTAGTTCCTTCATTTTTTTGCTTTGAAGCTCTTCAGTTATACCAAGACCCATTAAAAGAGTTGAAGCTTCTGATTCCGCTTCCCATCCATTAAGTTCTGCAAATTCACCTTCTAGTTCTGAAGCTCTAATTCCGTCTTCATCAGTAAAATCTGGCTTTGCATATAGGTCATCTTTTTCTTTCATTATTTCAAAAAGTCTTACATGTCCCATCATTACGGTTTTAATAACTTCATGTTCATCAAATTCAAAATGATCCTGCTTTAATACTGCTAATCTTTCTCTTGGTGGAATGATAACTTCTCCAGTATTAGGTTCAATTTCACCTGATAATATTTTAAGAAAAGTTGATTTACCAGAACCGTTAGCACCAATTAATCCATAACAATTACCTGGTATAAATTTTATATTAACATTATCAAATAATTTACGTGCACCATATCTTAAACTTACATTGTTTGTACTAATCATATCTTTATAAATACCTCCATACATTAAGTAATTCCATTATAGTCGAAACTACCAAGCCATTATACCACACGCAAGGATAGTAGGCTAATGAAATTTATTCCTAATTTATTTATTTTTAATGAATTTATTAGCGTTGGATATTTGATTTTGGATCCTTTCTGCGCGTTTAGCTTTAGGCGCATCCTGTGGATCAATAATTCTTCCCATGTAGATATCCTTTTGCACTATTTCTATATTAAAATCTTTTTCATAGGTTTTAATAAGATCAAGCTCTCTCTCTTCAGCTATAGATAGTGCCAGGCCCCTTTGACCCATTCTTGCTGTTCTACCTACTCTATGTAAATAATCCTTAGAGTTCTCTGGTATATCAAGGTTAAATATATGTGTTACTCCTTGTATATCAAGCCCTCTAGCTGCTAAATCAGAAGCCACCAAAAGTTGAATTTTCCCTACATTGAAATCCTCAATAGCTTTCTTTCTATTTTCTTTTTCAGAGGTTCCATGAATTCCGACCACTTTTAATCCATGATAGCTAAGCTTTGAAGTTGTAATTTCTACCTCATCACTTTTATTTATAAATATTATTGCTTTTTCAGGGTTTGTTGCACTTATAAGTTTCCTTAAAAGTATCAATTTTTCTCTCTTTTCAACTAGGAAATACATGTGCTCTATGTTAGGGTTTACAACGCTTTTATCCCCTACTTTAATAACCTCTGCATCTTTCATTAGTGTTTTAGCAATTTCTACAGCTTTTGGTGATACCGTAGCCGAAAACAACATAATCTGCCTATCTCTAAGGGTAGTTTTTATTATAGCCTTTACACCCTCTATGTTATTTTCATCTATCATTCTATCGCCTTCATCTATTACAATAGTCTTAACTCCATGTGATTTTAGTTTCTTCATAGTTATAAGTTCTAAAATTCTTCCTGCAGATCCAACTATTATATGTGGTTTTTCCTTAAGTGACTCTAGCTGCCTTTTGATGTTAACATTGCCTATTATGCTAGTAGATTTTACTCCTGAAGCCGAGTTTTCCGATAGAAGTTCTATCTGCTTATGTATTTGCATTGCAAGTTCGTGAGTAGGCGCAAGTATAATTGCTTGAATATCCTTTGATGTAATGTCTATTTTCTGAAATATAGGCAAAAGATACGCTAATGTTTTACCCGTGCCCGTTTCTGATTCCCCTATGATGTCTTTGTTTTCAAGTCCAAGGGGAATAGCCTTTGCTTGAATTTCTGTAGGGCTTTCAATTCCTTGCTTTTTTAAACCTTCTATAAGGCTCTCTTGTAATCCTAATTCTACAAATGATTTATCCATATTTTCTCCTTTTTCTAAGAAATTTTATTGTTTGAGTGTTTAAATATAGCTGCTTTTATAGCTAAATAATCTACTTCCTTTGGTAGCGCGTCTTTAATAGGTTTTAACTTTGAAGCTCCAATTTTTTCTATGACCTCTATAATAAGTGCTTCATGATCTTTTGGAATAAAATCATCTAAATTCACTTCAAAACCCTCATAAGCACATTTTAATATATGATCTTGTACTGTAAGACTTTTCAATTGCCTCTCTAAAATTATGTCCTTTATGCTTTTACCCTCTTTATACATATTATAAGTAATAACATAGCTAGGCACCTTATCTTCATTTTCGTCCTTCTGTTCTACCCCGAATTCATTTAAAGCCGTTATATCAACTTCTTCATTATATAGTATTTCTTTCTTGAATTCTATATTATTTTCACTCATATATTTTTTTATAACTTCAATAAATTCCTCTCCATACTTATTAAGCTTAGATTCTCCTACCCCTTTGATGTTAAGCATCTCCTTCTTATTTACAGGGAAATATTCGCTCATTTCTCTTAAGGCACTATCTGCAAAAACAATATATGGTGGGACTTTTTCTCTCTCGGATATTTCTTTTCGAAGTAAGCGCAGTATTTCAAATAAGCCGGTATCCTTAGCTGCCTTAGCTTTTCTTTTCTCAACCTTCTGATAGACTTTTTCTTGATTTTTGAGCACTGCCACAGCTTTCTCTTTTAAACGAACCACTGGAAATTGACCATCTGCAAGAGAAAGATAGTCTTCTGCCGTAAGCACGTTTATAAGGTCTCTTATCTCTTTAACAGTATATTGCTTTATTATTCCATAGGTGGATAGTTTCTCGAATCCAAGGTCCAAAACTTTTTTATTTTTAGAACCTCGTAACACCTCTGCAATTAATGTAGTACCAAACCTCTCCTTCATCCTAAGGATGCAAGAAAATATTTTTTGTGCCTCAACAGTTATATCCACCAGTTCACTTTCATCATTGCAGGTACTGCAATTCCCACACTTGTCTTCAACATTTTCTTCACCAAAATATTCTAAAATAAACTGTCTAAGACACCTAGTGGTATGTGAATAATCCACCATAGCTTGAAGTTTCTTATATTCGCTTATCTTTCTTTGCGGTGATATGGTGCTTTGTTCTATAAAGAATTTTTGAAGTAGTACATCTGCAGCAGAAAATAATAATATGCATTCACTGGGCTCTCCATCACGGCCTCCACGTCCTGCCTCTTGATAATAAGCTTCCATGCTCTTTGTTAAATTATAATGAATTACATATCGAACATTTGATTTGTCTATTCCCATTCCAAAAGCATTTGTAGCAATAATAATGTTTATATCATCATACAAAAACTTTTCTTGGTTTTGTTTCCTCTCTTCATCTCCTAGCCCTGCATGATATTTACCAACATTATATCCTTTTTTATGTAAAAGCTCATAAAGATTATCAGTTTCTTTTCTTGTAGCGGTATATATTATCCCCACTTTGTCTTTGTTATCTTCAATATATTTTAATACAAAATCTCTTTTGTTTTCTCCACGAATAACAGTAAAGCTTAAATTTTCTCTATTAAAACCAGTTACATAAACATCTGGTTGTCTTAATTCTAGTAACTTTATAACGTCTTTTCTTACGGCCTCTGTGGCTGTGGCAGTAAAGGCCGCTATAATTGGTCTTACAGGCAGTTTTCTTATCAAACTAGAAATAGCTGAATAACTAGGCCTGAAATCATGTCCCCATTGAGATACACAATGAGCTTCATCCACTGCTAAAAGCGATATTGTTAATCTATTTAACATACTACAAAAAAAATCTAATTCTAGCCTTTCAGGTGCAACGTAAAGAAGTTTAAATTCTCCCCTAGAAGTCTTATCAATTCTTTCATTAACTTCATTAATACTTAATGAGCTATTTATATAGGTGGCCGCTATACCTACACTATTTAAGGTATCTACTTGATCCTTCATAAGCGATATAAGTGGTGATATTACAAGAGTTACTCCAGGGAGAAGCAGTGCAGGTATCTGATAACAAACTGATTTTCCAGCACCCGTAGGCATTACAGCAAAAGTATCAACTCCACTTATAATACTCTGTATTACGCTCTCTTGTCCTTTTCTAAAACTATCATACCCATAATATTTCTTTAATTTTTCTTGTGCCTTACGTAACATATATTTTTACCTCTCATCCCTAATAAATTCTTATAATAGTATAACATTATTTTTAAAACTTTGTACCGATATGGTGACGAACTTTGTATTTCTTGTAAGCAAAAAATCTATTCATAATAATTTTCGCCAATTTTATAAATTTAAAACATAGTTAGCACTAAACTTTCATCCAATAATATATATATAAATAATATAACACAATAAAAAAGTATATATTACGTAAAATGCATGTGATGATGCACTAGGTAATATATACTCTTTTTTACTTGCCTATTATTATTTTGTTTTTAAAAAAAAGATCATTAAAATCATTTGCCATAATTACATCATTTGAAATTGTATATAGCATTTCATCTATAAATAAAATTCTTTGAATATTCCTATCATAACCGCTTACATACCCGTCTATATTTACATCTGTAGGTAACAGGTGAGTTATGGTGCCACGAAGTTTAAATCCATTTACTAAATCAATATTGTATACATAGGCCCCTTGAAATACTTGTTTACTATAAATACCTTTATTTTCAACATTTCCTCCATTTATCATAACAGAGATTGGAAAGGCTAAAATATTCATATCCTTTGAAAATAATAGTGCTTTGTGATTATATATTGCCTCAGAGGAAGTTCCAGCGTCACCGATAACAGTACTAAATTTCTCCTTTGGATTTTTATAATCAGCAACATCAAATAGAGATAATTTAACACCACTCTCAGTAACTCTGCCATCTACCTCCTGTGTATCCTTGCCTATGCCTATAATATGATTTTCATCATAAGGCTGAAGGTAACTACTATATCCTGGTATTTTTAGTTGTCCCAAAATAGATGGATTACTTGCATCCTTTAAATCAATAACAAAAAGAGGATCAATATTTTTATAGGTAACTACATATCCCTTATCTCCCATAAATCTCACAGAATAAATCTTTTCTCCTATAGCCATATCTTCAAGTTTGCCTTTGAGTTTTAATTCCGCATCTAAAATATAAACATTGTTCTTACTACCCACTTCACCATTTGCATTCCATGCTGAGTTAGTAGTTGTTGCAATTCTAAAATAGTTATTATTCTCATCCATTGAAAACTGATTTAATACGGTTCCGTTTACTTGTCCCTTTGCCATAAATTCAAATTTACCATCTTTAAGTTGAAATTTATATATATTAGTTTTATCCACTGCTGCCACCTTCTCTGGCATCAATGTATTATTAATATATCTATTGTTATCCTCTGCTGATATATATAGATTTTCCTTAGACATATATATGTTGCCACCACCACCTAGACATGTATAAATCGTTGCAGGTGTTTTCACATTTTCTAAATTCATCGCTGTAAGTATCATATAGCTAGACTTTATAGAATTTTTTAAATAATGAATATCCGCATAATCAATGTTTATATATCCATCTCCTACTGCAGTATCAACATAACTAGGGGTAATCTTAGCTATATTTTCACTATAATAGTTTAAATAATCATTAGAAACAAGATATAACATATCTCCTATTTTTCTTGTAGCCATTGCATTTCCATCCACTTCTACTTTTCTAATTTGTTTTATATTATTTATATCCCTTATATCATAAACTATCACTCTAACAGTGTTTTTCCATAAAAACGGCCTAGCTATCATAGCTACATCTTTAGTATTTATTGCGCTTTGTGTTTCATTAGCTTTAACTCTGGCATCATTGGGCTTTTGCAATGAATCATTATAATTACAATTGTACCTACCACAGGTAAATCCGTTACCGCACTAGATACTGTAAAATCCATTTCCAAATTATTTTTCAAAAGTTTATTACCTGTCCCATTTTCAATGAAACTATTTATATAAATTGTATATTTTTCACCTACTGAGTATTTTTTACTTGGAATAAGCTGCACACTTTTTTTATCCTCATTTAGCTGTAGTGTGATGTTTATTTCAATGCCTTTTGAATCTTTAATAAAAATATTATCCTTCACAATAGTTTCAGCGTTTAATGCTTCATTGAAAATCACTGTCCATATTTTATCGCAAGGAACGCTCGCTTTCATAGGCAATTTCACAGTATCATTTATACTTGTGGCTAAACCTATGGTTGGAAAACCAAATAAAAATACTAAAATAAGAATGGCAACCTTTTTATAATATCTACTTATTTTTTTCACTGATTTCCTCCTCTTTTTTATAGGATCTTTAATAATTCGCAGATAATATTCACCTTATTATATACTTTTTTACTTATATATGCTTAATTTGTATATTTATTACTTTTGTATTATATACGGTTATAAATCTCATATAGTTGCAATAAAACAGGGTAAAAACTTAATTTCGTAATATATATTTTAAAACCTGAAAACCAATATAAATCAATTCAAAAAAATAGACTTATTCTTTCATTTCACAATGTAAAAAAATAAAAGAATAAATCTATAGTAAATCAATTGTGTTTTAATCCCAAAACATTTTCAGCTATAGCTAAAACTTCATCAAAATAAAAAGGCTTAGTAAGGTATTTATCACATAATACGTCGTTGCCTCTATTTTTATCTTCTGTTTGTCCCTTTGCAGTTAGAAGTACTATGTAAGTATGGAGTAGCTTTAATTCTTTTTTCACTATATTACATACCTCATAACCATTTATTTCAGGCATCATAATATCTAAAAATACCAAATTTGGTCTCTCACTTATTATTATACCAAGTGCTTTCTTTCCATCGTCTGCAAGAAGTATTTCTACCCCCTGGTCTTTGAATTCTTCAAGTATTTCCTCTAATAATAACCTATTATTGACTTCATCATCTACTATTAGTATCTTTTTCATTTTCACCCCTCAGCTTTTACCATTACATATTAATCACATTACATATCGATTATTTTTTTAAAATCCTTAACGTAGTGTCTACTCACAGGCACTTCTTCTTTCCCTCCTTCTATTTTCAATATAAAAGTACTATTAAACCAAGGAACTATTTTATGAATTTTATCTAAATTAACCAAATAACTTTTATGACTCCTGAAGAAATTATGATTGCTTAATTTACTTCCTAATTGATTTAAAGTGTATTGTGTTGTAAAATTCGCATCTTTAGTAAAAACAAGCACCTCTTTATTTAACACTGTACAATATAATATATCCTGTGGATGTACAAGATATATGCATTCATCCTTCCAAAGTGGTATCTTTTTCATCCCCTTAATTTCTTGTTTTTCAGGAAATATATTATTATAGCTACATATGGGTATATTTTCATCACAATTATATCGTTCATTTATTTTTTCCATGGTAATCTGAAGTCTTTTCTCCGAAAATGGTTTCAAAACATAATCAATAGCATTAATTTCAAAAGCTTTTACGGCATACTTATCAAATACTGTTGCAAATATGATACTAACTGGAAAATCCATCTTACATATTTCTTCAGCTAAAGTAAATCCATCAATCTCTGGCATTTCTATATCTAGAAATACAATTTCCGGTTTAGTTTTTTTTATAAATTCTAAAGCGGTTAATGCATCCACGTACTTACCTATAATTTCTATCTCATTGTTTTTACTTAAAATAAAACTTAGTTCCTCCAAAGACAATTTTTCGTCATCTACTAAAACTACTCTTAACATATAAACCCCACCCATATTTAAATTTCATTATAATAATAAAAGCAAATTATACTTTACAATCTTACTTCACCCTGAAAATATTGTCAATTTAATGTTATAATCAAACTTTTAAGTAAATATATTGAAATTAAACAGTGCTATTCATATTTTATATTTTCTATTGGTATATATACTGTTAGGCAGGTCCCAATGTTTAATTTACTAATTACTTCTAACTTTGCATTATATAGTTCACTATATTGAGACTTTAAAGATGAAATTGAGCCCTCATTTTCATCTTTAAATAACCCCCTTATTTGAACATCATCCATACCCACACCGTCATCTTTGATTTTTATTACTATTTTTTCACTATCACGCACAACCGTAAAGATTATTGTTCCTCCATTATTTTTTTTTAAAATTCCATGGATAATTGCATTTTCTATTAAGTTGTATAATGAATTTTTAGGGATTAAAAAATTTACATCTCCTTGGATATCGTACACAATATTTAATCTATGGTCAAACCGGACCTTTTGAATATACAAATAAGATTTTATATACTCTATTTCCTCATGCAAAAAAACGATTCCATCAGTTACATCAAAATTAAATCTTAGATAGCTGCTAAGTTCTAAAACAACTTTCCTAGCTTCTTCAGAATTTTCCCTACACAAGGATAATATGCTATTTAATGTATTAAAGAGGAAATGTTGATTAATTGAGGGTACTATTTGTTTAGTGGACTTATTAATTTCAATGTTGCTTACACTATTTGATTTGTTTTTTTCATGTACTCTCACAGATTTTTTCTCTCCTTATAACCATTTATGTTACAGATTATTATGCATATTACATATTACGTGCCGTATGCAATTTTTAAAACATATTGTTTTTATGTCTAGTAAGTATATCGATAAATTTTGTAAATACCTTAGTGAAAAATTATATATTCTACCAATTCGTTTCTCACAGGTGAATTTTCTTTGAAAAAATTTTAAGATTGTTTTAAATTCATGTAAATTATAATCTTTATTAATTATCTCCTTTACATTTTCATATTATTAATTTACTATTAATTAAGAGAATTCTATTAATTAATGAATTCTATTAAAGTATAGAGGAGGTTTTTAATTATGGCAGCTGCACATTCGTTTGACATAGTATCAGATGTAGATTTACAAGAGGTAGACAATGCAATAAATCAGGCATTGAAAGAGATCAAACAAAGATATGATTTTAAAAACACTATTACTGAGATCAACCTAGTGAAAGAAGATATTAAAATAATATCTGATGATGACTTTAAATTGAAATCGGTTATAGAAGTTCTTGTAAGTAAATTAATTAAAAGAGGTATATCTGGAAAAGCATTAGATCTAGGCAAGCAAGAACCTGCTACCTTAGGTTCTGCAAGACAAACCGCTAAAATTGTAAAAGGTATTTCTACAGAAAAAGCAAAAAAAATAATTGCAGAGATTAAAGCTAGTAAAATTAAAGTTCAAGCTCAAATTATGGATAACCAACTAAGGATTACTGGTAAGGACCTTGATGATTTGCAAGAAGTAATGACACTTGTAAAATCAAAAGATTTTGATATTGCACTGCAGTTCACAAATTATAGGTAGTTACATGTTAAAAGGCTAGTACTGATGGTGCTAACCTTTTTTTTATTTTATTTAGTGCTATTTTTGTTTTATACATTCTAATATTTTACACTAATTACAATTGATTATATTTATTGTATTTTTATAAAAAATTATGTATAATATAGATGGCATTATAATACCGTGAAAAATGACAGACTTTTCTGGACTTTTTGCATAATACGTAAAAGTTTATTAATTTTTATTATTATTATTAAATATTTACATAATCCTATTGACGTTTTATGTTAGTTTTGCTATAATTTAATTATAAATAAGTCGAAAGATGTTTGAGGAGGAAATTATATGAAATCAACAGGTATAGTAAGAAAAGTGGACGAACTTGGAAGAATTGTTATTCCTATAGAATTAAGAAGGACTTTGGATATAGATATCAAAGATGCTTTAGAAATCTATGTAGATGGTGAACAAATCATCCTTAAAAAATATGAGCCAGCTTGTATTTTCTGTCAAAACGCAAGAGACGTTGTAAACTACAAAGGTAAGAATATTTGTAAAGATTGCCTAGCTGAGTTAGGTTCAGGCAAATAATTTAAGAAAATTTTAGTTTATTTAAGCCATGGCTTAAATAAACTAAGGTATAAATCAAAAGAACAAAAGAGATTCCTTTTATTAGGATATCTCTTTTGTTCTTTTATGTTTTCAACCTAAACTCACTAGAACACTTAGAGCAAGTTACAATAATTTTACCCTTTCCTTTCGGTAGTCTTAACTTTTGTCTACATTTAGGACAACTAGTTATTATATACTTTCTTCTTTCTTTTAATTTTTCCATTGGATTATATTTCTTAATCTTAGCATTAAGTAGTTCCACATTTTTCACAATATTAATTAATTTTATGTTTTTTTTGAAATTATTCATTTTACGATCAAAACCTCTTTTGGTGCTTTCAAAAACAAATCTTTTATTATTTCTCCCCTGTAGCTTAGTTGATTTACTTCTCCAAATTGAATAGATAATAAGTGCTGTTCCTAAAATCCATGCATACCCAGTTACAAACAAAAATATTCCTAATATTAAGGTTATTTTTGAAAATCTATCCCAGCCATAATATTCTCTAGAAAACTTAACAGACATTTATACTATTCCTCCTATTATTCTCTAGTGTAAATAACAATTTACAAATGTTATTCCTCTTCTTATTCATATTTACATTCTAGCACTATAATGCTTAAATCATTATTAATTTTCTGTAAAAAATATCCGTAAAAAGTTCACAAATTTATGTAAAAATTTTTATTTAATTACATTTCATATTTAATTACTTAATTGCGGTACTTTAATAAGGTTTTAATTGACTGTCTAAATTTGCGGGTATATAATTATTCGTGTGGCGAAATATATTCAAAAGGTTAATGACTATATTTTCTCACTCTATAAAATTATGAGGAGGTTTAAATTTGAAGGAAAATTATGATGAAAATATAATCAAAATCGAATTTTTATTAAGAAAAGTATGTTTTGGTATTAAAAAAAGAGGTAGAGGTATCCTTGAAGAATATAAAATTACTCCACCTCAATTTGATGCCCTACAATGCTTAATAAACAATGGGGGATTAACTATAAGTGACCTTAGCTTAAAGCTCTTTCAAGCTCCTAGTACAATTACTGATTTAGTGGACAGAATGGAAAATAGTCAACTTGTAGAGCGATCTCGAGATGTAAAGGATAGAAGAGTAGTTAGAGTTAGTGTACTACCAAGAGGTTATGATGTTATTGATAAAGTAGTGAATGAAAGATGTGAATTTGTAAGTGAAGCATTGAAATCAACAGATTCTGATAATAGAATAGAATTCATAAAATATTTAGACATAATATACAATTCTGCCTTTTGTTCTTGTGAAAAAAAATAATTTACTATTAAATCAGCACCTGCGGTGCTGAAATGTCATTAAAAAAATTTTAGAGGTGTAATTATGGTTGCTATGTTTGAAAAATTTTTTAATAAAAAACATAAATTTTCCATTCAAGACTACAATATTATTTATTATACTTTAAACGGCATATTATTTACTATAGTAGTAAATCTGTACAAACCATTTGCCAGTAAATTTATATTTAGACTTGGTGGAACGGACTCTCATGTAGCTCTTTCTACTTCATTACCAGGTTTAATAGCTGTATTTGTTACAATACCTTCATTAATATTCATGAGTAATTCATCAAACAAGAAAAAAATTATGGTTAATTTTTTTTTAGGTAGCAGATTATTTATTTTATCCTTCGCAACAATTCCTTTTTTCCCAAAATCACTACAGCCTATGGCTTTTGTTATTTTATCATCTTTAATGAATTTTCCTGAATCTGTATCTTCAACCGCTCTGCAAAGTTTTTCTGGGGATATCTTTGTTGAAGAAATGCGCCCTACAGCAATATCTGCGCGTAATAAATTTTCTACATTGGCCCAAATTATTAGCGTACTTATAGTTGGTAGAATCCTTAAGGGTTTTGGTGATTCAGGCAATGGAATTATCATGATGTATCAAATATTTTTTTTGTTAGCTTTTATAATTGGTTTATTTGAAATATATACTTTCAATAAAATAAAGGAAACCTCCTGTTCGCCAAAGTTAAATATAGATTTAAAAAGTGCATTTTCAGAAATATTTAGTAATAAACAATTTAATATTTTTCTTGTTTGCTCATTACTTTTTCATTTTGGTTGGCAAATGGGCTGGCCACTCTTCAGCATTTATCAAATAAAATACTTGGGTGCAGATGAATGGTGGCTTACCCTTCTTACTGTATCCTCATCTATAGTTATGTTCTTCAGTTTTGGTTTTTGGAAAAAGCTAATTCACAAGAAGGGAAACTCTTTTGTTATGTCCACTGCTACCCTTGGAATGGCAGCAACTCCTATACTTTTTGCGTTATCTCCAAACTTATACATAATTACAATAACGGGATTAATTACGGGATTTTTTACTGCGGGCACTATTACTGGTTTACTTACTTCACTTTTAGAAGTTACTCCTGAAAAAAACAGAATTTTATATATTGGAGTTCATGTAACGTTAACAAATATTACATTATTCTTAGCACCCACCCTGGGTGATTTTATTCTTAGCCACACAAATATTTATTTTGTACTATGCGCCTCTGGCTTTTTTAGATTAATTGGTAGCATTTCATTCTTTATTAGAAATAAAAAAACCACTGCTACAATTACCCTCTCAGAATAATGCCTTAAACAAACATATTACAACATTTATGCCCAAATATTTTATTAAATAAATTGTTGTAATATGTTAATTAAATTTCAATTTCAAGAAGCGTTATTCCATATTTTATACTTTTTGTCGAACGAATTTGTGGTTTTTCACCTTTATTCTTTATCATATTAAATTTTAAAAAAATCTATTGACTATTTGTGTTAATCATGTTATTCTTTAAATAAGAAATAAGTCGAAACACAACAACAGTGTAACTGCTAAAGATAAAGCTTATTTCGATAAAAACCTACAAAGATTAAAATTCCCCAAAAACAAAAGATAAGAAGGAAGCTGTTTACTTTATAAATATTTAGCAATGATGGTGATTATTTGTACTAATATTGATGCTAACAAACATAGAACTATTATCGTATTCATGGTTGTAAATATCTTATATTAATCTAGATATATTTGTAGCAATTATGAGTATTTAGTTTCCTTTTCTTTATCCCCCCAATATACCTTGTAAAAAATTATTTACATAAAAAAAACTTGAGCAAATGCTCAAGTTTTTTTACTTTATTTCCAAAATTCATAAATCTGCCTTTTGACATCTTCAGCATTATTAATTTTAAGATAATCATCCCATTGCTTTGGAAATAGTCGTATATACCTTTGGTGAAGAAATCTATCATCTATTAACAGCACCATACCTCTATCTTCTTCTGTTCTAATTACCCGCCCCGCTGCCTGTAACACTTTATTCATTCCTGGGTACATATAAGAATATTCATAACCGCAATTGCTTTTATTATCATAGTATTCTTTAATAATTTCTTTTTCAAAGCAAATCATAGGGAGTCCTACACCTATTATTATTGCACCAATTAGCCTGTCACCTTTTAAATCAATGCCTTCCGAAAATATACCACCTAAAACTCCAAAACCTAAAATATTTTCAGAGTCAATATCACTAAATTTTTGGAGAAAAGCTTCTCTAGCATCTTCAGTCATAAAACTAGTTTGAATTTTTACTTTAGTTTGTGGATATTTTAGAATAAACATATTACTCACGACTTCCATATATTTATAAGAAGGAAAAAACACCATATAATTTCCATTTTTAGCGCTTATTACAGCATATATGTATTCTACTATTTTGGAATAACTATTTTCTCTATATTTATATTTAGTGGAAACATCCTTAGCTACCATTACTTCAAGGTTTTTTTTATGGAAGGGAGAATCTAAAGTTAGATGGTAATCTTCGCTTTCTCCGCCCAAAATTTCTTTAAAGTATAATAATGGTAGAAGCGTTGCAGAGAAATATACCACTGATTTTCCTCTTTTTGATGCTTCCCTCAAAAGTTTAGATGGATCCAGGCAAAACATCTTTAACACTACGTCTTCCGCAGTACTCTCCACATAGGTTACATATTTATCATCATAAAGTTCAGCTATGCGAATAAAGCTTAAAGAATTAAAATACAAGTCTAAAAAATTATCAAACACTTCAGATTTTTCATTTTTTGTCAGCCATACTTCTAATATTTTAGTAAGTTTATTAAGAAGATTATATATATCCTCAGGCTGAGACTTTTGTTTGTAATATCCATCTTCATTGCACATTTTCTTCATAGAAAGCATAAGTGCATTTAACTTATTCAAAACTTTATACAAGTTATCGTCGCGACCCTTTATTTCTTTTTTTAACTCTAGAAGTGGTTTTTTATGAAACTCGCAGGAAAACATTTCGCGAGCTCTATCCACTAGGTTATGAGCCTCATCAACCAAAAAAGTATAATCTCCATTATTATCCATGAAGAATCTCTTTAGGTAAACTCTAGGGTCAAACACATAATTATAATCGCAAATAACACAATCAGACCATAGTGTTAAATCCAATGAAAATTCAAAGGGACAAACATTATACTTATTTGAATAAATCTCAATTACTTCTCTACTAAATGTATTTTCATTCTCCAGAATGTCTAGTAGAGCCTCATTAATTCTGTCAAAATGTCCTTTTGCAAATTTACATTGCTCAGGATTACAGGCACTGCCCTTACTAAAACATACTTTATCCTTTGCTGTTATTGTAATAGTCTTGAATTTAAGTCCATTGCCCTTCATTTTATGGAAGGCATCCTCGGCAACTTGTCTTGTTATAGTTTTGGCTGTTAAGTAAAAAATTTTTGAAGTATAGCCTTCTCCCATGGCCTTAACTGCTGGAAACAGTGTAGATATAGTTTTACCTACTCCAGTTGGAGCTTGCAAAAACATTTTCTTATGTTCTACTATTGTCTTATATACAGAAACAGACAGTTCCCTCTGACCTTCCCTGTAATTATCAAAAGGAAATTTCAAATTTTTTATAGTGTTATCTCTTGTTTCATTCCAATCACTTGTAATATTGGCCCATATAAAATAGTTAGAAATAATTTCATCGAAAAATTCTTGGAGTTCTTTAATTGAAAAAACCTTAATAAATCTTTTAATTTTTTCATTATCTATTTGGTAATAAGTTAATTGTACATTAATAACCTGAAGATTATTTTGAGTCCCATATATATAGGCATAACACTTGGCTTGAGCCCAATGAAGACCATTATGATCCTCATGCAGTAATTCTAAATCTTTAGTAACTGTTTTGATCTCGTCTATAGTGACCTCATTATTTTTTATTAGAATACCATCAGCACGCCCGTCAATTACAATATTGCCACCATTGTATGGTACACTATGCTTTAAACTTACTTCGGACAAATATTCTTCTCCAAGAAATACAGAATATTTTTCTCTGTTTTCCTTTTGAATTTTCTGATGTGCTTTGGTACCCTCTACAGCTCTATTACTGCCCATAAACCTCATATCTAAATCCCCAGCGCGCAATACAAACTCTACTAAATTGCGCACAGATATTTTTATATCTCTATTTTTCTCCATAAATTATACCCTCTTAATAAGAATTACTACCAATAAGCTCTAGTTGTTTTTTTGCGACTCTATTTCTTCATCTAATTCATTTAGATAAGTCCATCTCACCATCAAGTGTTCAAGTTCTACTCCTATTTCCTTTTGCTGACCCACTAGCTTTTGCAAATATTCAAAATCACTACTGCCACTATTAATTTTTTTATTAATCTCTTCCAATTCTGCTTCCTTTTCCTCAATTTTTTCATCAATTTCCTGGAATTCCTTCTGCTCTTTAAAAGTAAACTTCAAAGGCTTATCTTTCTTGTCTTCCTCGTTTTTACCTTTTTTTTCCTCTTTAATTATTACATTATTATCTTGGAGTAAATTTAAATTTTTTTCTATATATTCTTGATACTCAGAATAATTTCCTACAAATTGAATTATTTTTTCATTACCTTCAAAACTAAATATTTTCTCTGAAACTCTATCTAAAAAATATCTATCGTGGGATACAGCTATAACCACACCAGCAAATCCATCTAAATAATCTTCTAGTATTGCTAGGGTCTGAATATCGAAGTCATTAGTGGGTTCATCTAAAAACAATACATTTGGAGCTTCCATAAGAATTCTTGATAAATATAATCTTCTTTTTTCCCCACCAGATAATTTAGAAATAAAAGAATACTGAGTAGTTCCATCAAATAGAAATCTCTCCAGCATTTGGGAAGCTGTAATCTTTTCTCCATCTGCTGTAGATATATATTCTGCTCCTTCGCGAATATAATCAATGGCCCTCATATTTTCATCCATAGCACCATTTTCTTGATGAAAATAGCCAATTTTAACTGTTTCTCCCCATTCTATTTGGCCCGAGTCCTGACTTATCATTCCACTTAAAATATTCATAAGTGTGGACTTTCCAATACCATTAGGTCCTATAATGCCCACTTTATCTCTCTTTGTAAATATGTGACTAAAATCTGCAATTAACTTTTTTTCACCATAAGCTTTATAAATGCTCTCTACATTAATAATCTTTTTACCAAGCCTAGTTGATGCAGAAGATAATTCTAACTTATCATTTGAAATATCTATTTTTCCATCTTGAAGTTCCTCAAAGCGATCTATTCTTGCCTTTTGCTTTGTAGTTCTAGCCTTTGCCCCACGCCTTATCCAAGCTAGTTCCTTTTTAAATAAACTCTCTCTTTTCCTCTCTAGTGCATCCATTAAAGCAATTCTTTCAACTTTCTTTTCTAGAAACACACTATAATTTCCCTGGTAACTATATAAATTGCCACGATCAAGTTCCAGAATCTTATTTGTTATCCTATCTAGAAAATATCTATCATGGGTAATCATAAGTAGTGCACCTTTTCTATTATTCAAAAAGTTCTCTAACCAATCTATTATTTTATTGTCCATATGATTTGTAGGCTCATCTAAAATTAACAAATCAGAAGGAGTAATTAGTGCACTACATAGGGCAACTCTCTTTCTTTGTCCACCAGAAAGGTTTCCTATACGCTCCTTAAAATTGGTTATACCGAGCTTTGTTAATATAATCTTGGCTTCATTTTGAACTTGCCATCCATTACAAGCATCCATTTTATTATTGAGGTTCATTAAAGACTTTTGAAGCATTTCATCCTCTGGGGCCATTTGTAATTTTTCTATTGTAGCTTCATATTCTCTTATAACCTTCATAACATCAGTATCACTTTTGAAAATCTGCTCCAGCACTGTAGCTTCTGGGTCAAATTCAGGATCCTGAGGTAAATATTCTATATTAACCATACTGCCCTTTAAAATTCTTCCGTTGTCCGGAACTTCAAGTCCAGCTATTATTTTTAAAAAAGTGGATTTTCCCGTACCATTAACTCCGATTAATCCAATTTTATCTCCATCACTTATACCTAGTGATGCACTATTAATGAGTATTCTCTCACTATAACTTTTACTCACTTCTTCTATTGTTAATATATTCATACGTACCACCCTTTTCATGTTATAACTTTATACTTTAATTATACCCAAATAAACACCCCAGTGATAGTGGAAATTTATAATAGGCAAATTTCCACTATCACTGGGGTATATTTATTTAAGTTTAAACTCCATTTTTACAGGGTTATGATCCGTATATTATTAACTCCTAATCCATACTTTCATTATAATAAATATGAGCAAACTCATAACTAAGGCAGCTCCAATCATTATAGGCATCAATATCTGAAATTGTGCTATAATAATGGCTAAAATATCCTTAAATCCTATTTCTTTATTATATTGCACTTTCTTACAGAGCAAATCTTGAGCTTTTATTCCTTTGAGTTCTCTTTCCATTTTCATAGCAATTTCCCTCCCTTACTTTCGCACATCAAATAAATTACACTTTGCATAAATATATATTTTCATGCCCTAAATTACTCTTACAGCAGATGGCATGCTACAAAATGTTCTCCTCCTACATCTTTATACTGGGGGCACTCATTTTTGCACCTTTCCATGACATATGGACATCTTGTATGAAATTTACAGCCTGGCGGTGGGTTTGCAGGACTTGGTATATCTCCCTTTAGTATAATTCTTTCTCTCCTTAATGTTGGATCTGGTAATGGTACTGCAGATAGTAATGCCTTTGTGTATGGATGAAGCGGATTGTTATACAGTGCTTTCTTTGGTGCAAGTTCCACCAAAGATCCTAGATACATAACCCCTATTCTATGGCTAATATGTTTTACTACACTTAAATCGTGGGAAATAAATAAATATGAAAAGCCCATCTTTTCTTGAAGATTGCACATTAAATTTACTATTTGAGATTGAATAGAAACATCTAGTGCGGATACAGGTTCATCTGCCACTATAAATTCAGGATTTAATATAAGAGCTCTTGCTATTCCTATTCTCTGCCTTTGTCCACCTGAAAATTCATGTGGGTACCTTCTTATATGATAAGGAGCAAGTCCACAAATCTCCAAAACTTCTTGCACTCTAGAAGCAATTTCATTCTTAGGTAATATTCCATGATCTATTAGTGCTTCTCCAACTATTTGCCCTACAGTAAGCCTTGGATTAAGTGAGCTATATGGATCTTGGAAAATTATTTGCATTTGAGGCCTTATTTTTCTTAAATCTTTTTTTGAAAGTTCAAACACATTTTGATTTTTAAAATATACATCCCCTTCTGTTTTATTTAGAAGTCTTAGTATAGTTCTACCAACTGTAGTTTTACCACAACCCGATTCACCAACTAGTCCCAAAGTTTCTCCTTTATTTATATATAGAGATACTCCATCTACAGCTTTAACATAACCTACAGTCTTTTGAAGTATTCCACCTCTAATAGGAAAATATGTTTTTAAATTTTCTACTCTAACTACTGATTCTTGCACTTACTCTCCCCCCCTCGTTCCTTCGTAGTACAAAACAATTATTAATTGTTTTGCCCATCATATAAAAAGCAGGCTACCTTATGTCCTAGTCTTATCTCTTTAATAGGCGGTTGCTGCTTTCTACAAATATCTATAGCCTTCGGACACCGTGCGCAAAAATAACATTCTTCTGGCATATTAATCGGGTTTGGAACTTGTCCCGGTATTGAGTATAATCTATCTACATCTTTATCTAGTGAAGGTTTAGATTTCATTAAGCCTTCAGTATATGGATGCATTGGATTCTTAAATAACTCAATGACAGGTGCTTCCTCAATAACCTTACCAGCATACATAACTACTACATATTCTGCCATCTCAGCTATTACTCCAAGGTCATGAGTAATAAGCATTATTGAAGTATTAAGTTTTTTCTTTAAATCCTTCATAATATCAAGTATTTGTGCTTGAATTGTTACATCTAAAGCAGTTGTTGGTTCATCTGCTATTAAAAGCTTCGGGTTACAAGATACCGCCATTGCAATCATGGCCCGTTGGCGCATACCTCCACTAAGCTCATGAGGATAACACTCCACTATCTCATCTGCTCTAGGTACCCCAACTAGCTTTAACATTTCTATTGCCTTTTTCTTAGCTTCAACTTTATTTGACTTTTGATGAAGCATAATTACTTCTTCTATTTGGTACCCTATAGTAAATATAGGATTTAATGAAGTCATAGGTTCTTGAAATATTACGGCAATGTCATTGCCCCTGATTTTTCTCATTTCATGGTCCCTTAGTTCTAATATATTTTTATCTTCAAATAGAATTTCGCCCTCAACTATTTTCCCTGGTGGTGACGGAATTAATCTCATTATAGACATTGCCGTAACGCTTTTACCACACCCTGATTCTCCAACCACACCTATTATTTCGCCTTTCTTAATATTAAAACTAACATCGTCAACCGCTTTTACAATTCCGTCCTCTGTATAAAAATATGTTTTTAAATTTTTTATTTCAATTAAATTTTTACTCATAGTATGCCTCCTAAACCTTTAGTTTTGGATCGATGGCATCCCGAAGTCCATCTCCAAATAAATTTATGCCCATTACCGTTAAGAAAATGCATATACCAGGAGGCGCCCAAATCCAGGGTTTGAATTGTAATATATAAGAATTATTAACTGCCTGAACCATTTGACCCCAAGATGGTGTTGGTGGAGTAACTCCAAGTCCTAGAAAACTCAATGTTGATTCCGTTAAGATTGCACCACCTATACCTAAAGTAGCTGAAACTATAATAGACGCAAAGGTATTTGGAAGTAGATGACTAAATATTTTTCTTCTATCCCTAAGGCCTAGTGCTTCTGCTGCTTGCATAAACTCCTGTTCCCTAAGAGATAGTATTTGGCCTCGAACAATACGGCAAAGCCCTGGCCATCCAATTAATCCTATAATAAACATAACCACGTACATCCTATACTCTGGAGGAACTTTTAAATCTGACATTACTGCCGCCAGCATTATAAGTAGTGGAAGTCCTGGAAAACATAAAAATATATCAACTATTCTCATTATTATGCCATCCACTATTCCACCATAGAAGCCTGCTATTCCGCCTAGTATACTTCCAATTAGCACTTCAACAAGTACAGCCAGGATTCCTACTGAAAGAGAGATTCTACCTCCATACATAACTCTTACTAAAACATCTCTTCCCACATCATCAGTACCCAAAAGATGGTTAAAAGATGGATTTGCTGATACATTGTATAAATCTAAGGTTTCCATTTTATAAGGTGATATTAATGGTCCAATGAAAGACATAAGTATCATAAAAAAGAGTATATACATTCCAAACATAGCTAGTTTATTCTTCTTTAATCTTTTTCTTATTATCTTCCAAGGGCTTAAAATTTCTTCTTTTTTAATTTTCTTTACTTTGGGTTTTACTTCTAGTTGCATTTTGACACCTCCTATTTAAGCCTTATTCTAGGATCTACTACAGCATAAGTAACATCAGCAATTAAGTTTCCAATCAAAGTTAACACTGCAAACAAGATATTTATCCCCATCATAAGTGGATAATCTCGTCCACTTACTGCACCAATATCTATAGGTCCTATACCTGGCCATAAAAAAATGCTTTCTGTAATAAAGGCTCCAGAAAATAATGCAGGTAGCCAAAATCCCAGTAGTGTAATAACAGGAATCATTCCATTTCTAAGAGCATGTTTATATATAACCACTTTTTCCTTAAGCCCTTTGGCTCTAGCAGTTCTTATGTAATCCTGCCTTATTACTTCTAGCATACTGGATCTTGTGTATCTCATAAGACCTGCAACACTACCTAAAGTAAGTACAATTAGCGGTAGTATCATATGACGAGCTACATCTAGCCCATAGGAAATACCTGCTGCTGTACTTCCCGCGGTGCTCATGCCAGAAACTGGCAATATTCTAAGATCTACAGCGAAGACTTTTATAAGAAGCATGCCAAAAAAGAAAGAAGGCATAGAAATACCTATCAGGGCAAATATGGTGAAAAATCCATCAAATTTTGAGTACTGTTTAGTAGCAGAAACTACTCCAATTGGAATTGAAATTAATACACTTAGTATTAATGATAGTATAGCTAAGTAAAAAGTATTCCAGATATATGTGTTCATAACCTTTCCTACCGGTTGTTTAAAATTAGTAGATTCACCAAAATCCCCACGAAGTACTCCACCTGCCCATCTAAAATACTGCTGGGGCACTGATAGATCTAGTCCCATTTGATGTCTTAATTCTTGTTTTCTTTCTGGTGTTAAATGTGGATCCATTTTACCTGTTAATGCATCCCCTGGTGCCAACTGCAATATGAGAAATATTACTATAGATACCCCTATTAAAACTGGTATCATTTGCAGTAATCTTCTAGTTATATACTGCCTCATGATAATCCCCCTTTATAAACTATGCTTGGGTTTAACCAAGCATAGTAAAATATACTAATAAAATTTTTCTTAATTATTTAGCCTTAGGCTGGATTAATTCTGCTTCTGCAATTTGATAAGTAAAATCAATATATGGAGAGATACTTATACCTTTAACTCTTGAACTTACTGCCCACATCATTTTACTTTGATCTAACAAAACATATGGAGCCTGCTCTGTGAAAAGTTTTAACCAAGCTTGATATAGTTTCTTTCTTTCTTTTGTATCCGTAGTCTTAAGAGCATCTGCCATCAATTTTTCACTTTCTGCATTTATCCAACTTCCTGGATTGTATCCACCTAGCTCTGCTTGTTTAGCTGAGAATAATCCTGATGGATCCGGGTCAATACTTAAAGCCCAAGACATATTATACATTTCAAATTTTTGCTCATCAAAAACCTTTGTACATAGAGTGTTGAATTCCATTAATTCAGGAATAACATCTATTCCTATAGCCTTCCAATTATCTTTTACTATTGGAATTAACATTTCAACATATTTACTTCCTTGATAAGTCATCCAATGAATTTCGAACTTTTTACCATCCTTATATCTAAAGCCATCATCCTTTTTAAGCCAACCTGCTTCTTCTAACAATTGATTTGCTTTTCCAGGGTTAAATTCATATTTATTTATATCATCAGTATATGCCCAAGAAACCTGGGACACTGGTGCATTACAAACCTCAGCATAACCTTTATATCTAGCGTCTATAAACCCTTTTCTATTTAACCCATAAGTAAGTGCTTGACGTACTTTCACATCTTTAAATTTTTCATCTTTAAGGTTTAAACCTATAAACCCATATCCATTGTCTGGGTAAAGTTGCATTTCTATAAAGCCTGCAGTCTGAAGCATTTGAATATTCTCTGGTGCAGCTCCAATTCTATCAATATCTACTTCACCAGCGGATAGTGATTGAATATTAGTCTGGGCATTAGTAACTTTTAGTATTACTTTGTTAATCTTAGCCTCACCCTTCCAATAAGTAGGATTTTTCTCAAAATCAGCTTCTTGACCTGCCTTATAATCTTTAAAAAGATATGGACCACTACCCATTGGTTTTAAAAATGATTCTTTTAATTTATCTATATTACCCTTTTCAAATGTGTAATAGCTCTTACACATAATTCCATAACCAAAATCAGAAATTAGAGCCGGTGCTTTAACATCTGTTAATGTAAAGGAGATTGTATAGTCATCTATAACCTTTATGCCTTGAACAGTTTTAGCATCGCCTTTATTATATTCCTTGTATCCAACCAATTTATCTACTGCATCTGATCTTGGTCCGTCATACTTCGGGTCACAAATAGAGGTAAAAGTAAATTCCACATCTCTCGCAGTTAATTCTTCTCCATTGCTAAATTTAATGCCTTTGTTTAAAGTGAAAGTATAGGTTTTATTATCCTCTGAAATCTTCCATTTCTTAGCTACTTTCCCTATAGGATTTCCTTGCACATCATTAGACATTAACCCCTCAAACACTAAGCTAGTAACATAACTATCATCTACTGAGCTTGTATATATAGGATTAAATTTCCCTTCTGGTGCTGTAAACCCAATAATTAAAGTATCTTTTCTGTTTCCCGCTGTTTGTGGCAATTTTTCTGGATTTGCAGCAGCTAAAACTTCTGATGCTTTTAAATCCTTTCCTGCTCCCCCACTAGCACCTTTCCCACAACCTGAAAACAATAGAGTCATTGACATAGCCAAACACAAAAATCCAACAACTTTCTTTTTCAATGCTTCTTCCCCCTTTATATTTCATAGACTCTAATTTTGCTACCTATATAATTATATGGGTAACAATCATTTTAATGTTACATTTCATCAATTTATGTAAATTATAGTACATTTGTTATATATTGGCAATATTTACTCTTCGACTTCTATTTTCCTTCTACTTTCCATTTTTTTTAAAAATAACAATAGTTTTTGAAATAATATAAAAAAGACTCACAATTTTTTTAAAATTGTGAGTCTTTAAGAAATATATTCTTCACCTCATATTCACTTATTTTCTAAAGTTTTAAACCACATATTAATTATAAAAATATCCTGCCATTTTATGGCACTATATATTTAATTACAACACCTTGCTTAATGCTTTTTCCCTTTGCATCCAATATACTATCATTGACTATTAAGTAATAGGTTTGTCCTTTTTTTAGCTGTTCATTTGGCGTTACTATTACGGATTTATTATCAACATCTAATTTTATTGGAATTCTTTTTCCTGTACTCTCTTCCATAAGTTCAATTCCTTGCGACTTTATACTATCGTAATCTATAGGCATATTAAAATTGATGGTAAAATGTTTATCTACATTTATGTCTTTTTTTAAGTCAGTTAATATTTTATAATTAGAAAAGCCCTGATAAATTTTATTGCTTAGCTCTTCACTTGTGATTTTTTGCCAACCTACATTACTTCCACGATAAGCATTATAAGATGAATTTTTGCTTAGTATGTAATTAAATTCAGTCCAATATTCATCACTTCTAGCCATTTTAAGGTTAATATAAAATTCTTTGCCATCCAAATCAATCCTCATATAGCCACTTTTGTCTTTAGGCACACTTGTACTACTTAGAAGTAAATTTGCTACCTTCAAAGAATCCACCCCATCAGCCGCTACTTCAAAATCTGGAGACACCCCCCTCTTGTGAATTATATTTCCATAAGGAGAGTAAAATTTTTCCACAGTAAGCTTAAGATAGCTACCATCAGACAATGGGAAGAGTTGCTGAGCAACACCTTTTCCATAGGTTGTTGTGCCTATAAAAGTTGCCTTGTCATAATCCTTAACAGCAGCTGCTAATATCTCAGATGCACTAGCAGAATATTCATTTATTAAAAAAATTATTGGCTTGTCCATAATTTTTCCATGATCTTCAGCTAAATATTTAATTTTTTCTCCAAGTTTATCCTCTATAATAATCCCTGGAACATTGCCAATAAAATGGCCTGCTATATCTAGTGCTGTCCCCAAATATCCCCCACCATTATACCTCAGGTCTATAATGTAGCTATTAGCTCCCAAATCATCCATTTTCTCTAAGGCTTGCGAAAATAAAGCACCAGTATCCTCCCCAAAAGACAGGATAGATATGTACGCTGCCTTACCTGCTAGCATTTCGCTACTTACTGTTGGTGACTTTATTTCTCTGCGCTGAATATTGAAATTAAGTACTTCTGTGCCTCTTTTAACTACAATTTTCACATAAGTACCTACAACGCCTTTTATAAATTTTATGGCTTCCTCAGTAGAGGAAATTCCAACTAAACTATTGTTATCCACTTGTACAATAAGATCTCCTACCACAAGTCCCGCACCTAGTGCTGGAGAATTCTCGATAACCCTAGATATCCTTATTCCTTCAGGCACTAGGTCAATTCCAATACCTATTCCACTAAATGTATTATTTATACTATCTACAAATTCTGCATACTCCTTCTTTGTAAAATAATCGGAATAGGGATCATTAAGTCTCTTCACCATTTCAGTTAAATCCGGTGCATTTAATACGTAATCTGACACTGTGTTTACATAGTTACTTTTTATGATATCTTTACCTTCTTGCAGTACAGTAGGCTGAGCTAGTACCTTTGCATATATAGGATTTAAAAATAATAATATTAGGAATATACTTAATACCTTTTGAAATTTTTTAATATTTATAAATGATTGCTTTTTCATACCCTATCTCCTGTCAATAATAATTTTTACCTTTGTTACATAACCCTTTAATACTTTGCCTTTTAATAATTAATTGCCTTTTTAATCCAATAAATAGTTATAAATATATAATACTACAATTAATTATATAGAGTAAATGTAAATATTAAAAATACACTAAAAAAAAGAACTATTTCTAGTTCTTTTTAATATATGACTTTTTATAAAATTTTCGCTAAGAATTCTTTTGTTCGATTATTGGTAGGGTTATTAAAAACTTCCTCTGGTGTTCCATCTTCTACAATATATCCATTGTCCATAAATAACACTCTACTTCCTACTTCTTTAGCAAAGCCCATTTCATGAGTTACAACCACCATAGTCATACCATCCTCAGCTAGTCCCTTCATTACCTCGAGAACTTCTCCTACCATTTCAGGATCTAGAGAAGAGGTAGGCTCATCAAATAGCATAACATCTGGCTTCATAGCAAGTGCTCTAACAATTGCTATTCTTTGTTTTTGTCCTCCTGATAATTGGGCTGGGTAACTATTCGCCTTATCTCGAAGGCCAACTTTTTCAAGTAGTTCAAAAGCTAATTTCTCTGCACTTTGTTTTGAAAGTTTTTTAACCTTAATAGGTGAAAAAGCTATGTTATCTAAAATTGTCATGTGCGGAAAGAGATTAAACCCCTGAAAAACCATACCCATCTTTTGTCTTTGAATATCAATATTATTATGTTTACTTATTATTGAAACCTCTTGAAAATATATTTCACCAGAAGTTGGTTGTTCAAGCAAATTTAAGCATCTTAAAAAAGTGCTTTTTCCTGAACCACTTGGCCCAATAACTACCACAACTTCTCCTTTTTCTACATGAATATCAATACTCTTAAGTACTTCCAATTTTCCAAAACTTTTCTTTAAGTTACAAACTTTAATCACTAATTTTCAACCTCTCTTCCACACGTTTCATAAATTTTGAAAGTGTAAATGTCATAGCAAAATATATAAAAGCTGAAACTAGTAATGGCTCAAAAGGCTTGAATATGTTCCCTCTTACCGTATCTGCATTATAAGATAACTCATGAATTCCTATTATGGAAACTATAGAAGATTCCTTAATAATCACTATAAATTCATTTCCTAGCACTGGTATTATAGTCTTAATCGCTTGTGGAATTATTATATTTATCATAGCCATGTTATAAGACATACCTAGCGACCTAGCCGCTTCCATTTGTCCCTTATCAATAGAATTTATTCCTCCACGAATAATTTCTGCTACATAAGCGGAACTATTTATAGAAAGAGCGATAATTCCTGCTACCATATCTGGCAATTGTACTCCAGCATAGGGCAAGCCATAAAAAATAATATATAACTGCACTAAAACCGGTGTTCCTCTTATAATCTCAATATATGTTGATGCTATCATGTTTAAAATTACACTTTTAGATATTTTCATTAGTGCAAAAATAGTTCCACCTATAACTCCTAAAAATACAGAAAAAAATGCAATTATTAAGGTAAATTTAGCACCATTTATAAAAAACATGTAGTATTCACTCAAAAATGAAAAATCCATATAATCCTCTTCTCCTATTCTGTGATGCTATTCGCATCTGTAACTAACTTATCAATAGCTTTATTTTTAATTAATTTAGTAATAGTGGTATTTATTGAACTTACTAAATCTTCATTGCCTTTCTTTACTGCTACAGCCGAACCCTCTTCTCCAGTTTTAAGCTGTATTTTTGATAATGCTAAAGATGAATTTTGTTTCACATATGCTTTTGCAACAGGTAATTCAACAATTACAGCATCAACTTTTTTAGTAGATAAAGAAAGCATAAGGTCTGATACTTTTCCAAGTGGTTTTATATCGGAAGTTGTAAGCTGCACCTTTGCTAATTGTTCTTGTACCGCACCCTTTTGCACTCCTACTTTTTTACCCTTTAAATCTCCTAATGATTTAATTGCACCTTCATCTTCAGCTCTTATAACAACACATTGAACAGCTGTATAATAAATCGTAGAGAAATCCACATTCTTTTTTCTATCTTCTGTAGGCGTCATCCCTGCTGCAACAAAATCTATGTTTCCTGTTTCTAAGGCAGCCAGTAGGCCATCAAACTTCATATCCTTTATTTCAAGCTTTACGCCTAAATCCTTTGCTACTTCTTTTGCTATTTCTATATCAAACCCCACAATTGTGTCCTTACCTTGAATTGATTTATGAAATTCATAGGGTGGATAATCTGCACTTGTACCAATTACTATTTTCCCCTGCTCTTTTATCTTGTCCACCTTTGAAAGTCCAGCAGATGCTTTTCCCTGTGCGCACCCAGACAAACTAAAGGCCATTAAAATCGTTATTATCATACTAATTATCTTTTTACTATTAATATTCTTCATATGTTATTCCCCCTCGTATATATATTACATCTATAATAATACATTGTATTGCATAAATATACAATATGTATTTTTAATATTTATAAATTATTCACAGTATAAAGTCCTATATTCCTTTGTACTGTAAACGTTTTTACTATTTTATATCAATTTTTATGGATTTTATAGTTCTTTACGCGTTGTATATTCGTGTATATTAACGCATAAAAAAAACCGCCTTTCGGCGATAATTTAACTGTATTTTATGAAATGAATTTATTTTTTATCCCTAGTTAAAAGCGGATTACTAATTTTCCTTTGTTTAGCTAAAGTAATTTGGTATTCTATCAATTTGTTTTGCAAATCAATTATTTTATACTTAGAAGATTGGAGCTTAAATTTAATTTCTTTATTTTCTACTTTTATTTTTCTATTTTCTTCAATACATATTTTCGTAGACTCTTTCATTACTTCTAATTCTTGCCCAATTCTTATATTCTCTTGCTCTAAGGTTTTTACATACTCACCATTTTCTATATTTTTGAATTTATTTTGCAATTCTTGATTATATGCTTCCATATGATTTAATTGTTTTTTAAAATCTTCTAATTGCAAAGCATATTCCTTATCCTGCTTTTCTAAAGATTCGCTTTTACTCAAAAGCTCCTTGCAAAGTGAACGACTTTTGAACATATCATCGCCTAAATTTAAAGCAGTTAAAATTGCTGCTGAGGAAGTGCTAAGCTTTTCATTGTTACCCATTATGTTCTTTATTTTCTTATCAACATAACTAGCTACCATATGTAAATATTCTTCTCTTTCTTCACCTTTTAAATTATATTCATTACCATTTATCCTTATTGTTATAACGTTCATCTAAAACACCCTCTTAGACAGATTAGTTATATTCATTGTACCACAATATATCTTTTAATAGAACCAATATTTTGAAATTAATTCACAGAATATTTCTTTAATATTCCAGCCTAAAATAAAAACTCTCTTATTTCTAAGAGAGTTTTTATTTTTAAATTATTATCTAAGCTGCGCACCTAGTTTATGTTCTAGCGATCTTAATATTTTTTCGTGTACTTTGTTTACTTCTTCATCTGTTAAAGTCTTATCTTCACGTCTATATACTATAGCGTAAGCTATGCTCTTCTTGCCTTCAGCTATTTGCTTGCCCTTATACACATCAAATAACTTAGTGCTTTCTAAAATATTTCCACCTTGTTTTACAATTACATCTTCAATATCTTGAACTAGAATTTCATCATCAACTATAAGTGCAATATCTCTTGTTACAGCAGGGAATTTTGGCAGTGCACTATATTTTTTATTTAAATCCGCATGTTTATATAGAATATCTAGGTTTAATTCCGCTATATAACATCTTTGTTCCACTTCATAGTTCTGTGAAACGGTAGGATGAATTTCTCCAACCACACCTATAAGTTCTCTCTTTACATATAAATTCGAGGTTTTTCCAGGGTGATAAGTCGGATTCTCACTTTCCCTTTTGAATGAGATGTTTTTTATTCCTAAACTATCTATTACATTTTCCACTACACCTTTTAAATCCAAATAATCAACATTTCCATACATTCCAATAGTTAATATATTTCTCTCTTCTGGAAGTTTTTCTAAATCTTCATTTGGTATATATACTTTGCCTATTTCGAATAATCTAGCTTCTTCATTATTTCTTGAATAATTCCGACCTAAACATTCCATCATAGATGCTATGGTTGTAGTCCTCATTATACTATAATCTTCTCCTAGTGGATTTTTTATAGTAACTACTTTTCTAAGCTGACTATCTTCTGGCACTAAAATTTTATTAAATATTTTAGGACTTACAAAGGAATAGCTTATGGATTGATTAAGTGCACTACTGATTAAAGCAAGTACTACCTTATCCTCTAATTTTTGCTTTTCACTTTTTCCACTTTTGGAAGTTGCACAATTAGGTACAGTTGATGGTATATTATCATAGCCATATATTCTAGCTATTTCTTCGGCGATGTCTTCTCTGATATTAATATCAGATCTATTTGTAGGTACCTTTATAACTAGTAATTCACCTAATATTTCTGTGGCGAGCTCCAATCTATCAAGGTATTTTTTCATTTCACCTTTTGATATATCAGTTCCTAAAAAGTAATTAATCCAATTTGAATCTACTTCTAAAGTATGAGGTTTTAAAATTTTTGGATATACATCTATACATCCTTCCATTATTTCACCCGCACCTAATTCTTGTATTAAATGGCAAGCTCTATCCATAGCCATTTGGACCATATTAGGGTCTAAATCTTTTTCAAATTTCGAGGATGCATCAGTTCTTAACGATAATTTTTTAGAAGCGAGTCTTATATTTACTCCATCAAAGTTTGCACTCTCAAATATTATACTTGTGCTATCATCTTTAATTTCTGAATTTAAGCCTCCCATTATACCTGCAAGACCTATAGTTCTATCTCCATCTTTAATATTTAAAATACTATCATCTAATTCTCTTTCTACCTCATCCAATGTAATAAATTTTTCGTTAGGGTTAGCTCTTTCAACAACTATATTATTAGTAATAATTTGCCTAGCATCAAATGCGTGCATAGGTTGACCAAGCTCGAGCATTACAAAGTTTGTGATATCCACTATGTTATTTATAGGTCTAAGCTCTGCTTCTATAAGCCTTTCTTGCATCCATTGTGGAGACGGCTCTATTTTAACATTTCTTATACCCTTTAACATGTATCTTCTGCAAAGTTCATCTTTAATATTAACCTTATAAGTATCTTCCACATTCTCAGCGCAAGTAGCACTATAATCAAGGGCAGGTTTTCTATATTCACTGCCTAAAGTTGCAGCTGTTTCTCTAGCTATGCCTAGAACACTTAAGCAATCTGGTCTATTTGAAGTTATTTCAAAATCTATTAAGACACTTTGAAGCTTTAAAACTTCTTTTATGTCTTTTCCAATAGGTGTATCTCCTGGAAGTATCATTAGTCCATGAATAGGTTCATCCCCTGCAATTCCTAATTCTTCCTCAGAACAGAACATACCATTTGACATTATACCACGAAGCTTCCCTTTTTTTATTTTTAATCCTCCATGCAAACTTGATCCATGAAGTGCTACTGGTATAATATCTTGCTCTTTCATATTAGTAGCTGCTGTAACAATTTGTATTGGACCTTCTAGTCCTATATTTACTTGACATACAACTAATGAGTCAGCATCAGGATGTTTTACTATTTCTATTATTTTACCTGTAACAACATTTTCAATTTCAGCGCCGGATATAATAATTTCTTCAACTTTTGAACCAGACATAGTTAGTTTGTCGCCCAGGTCCTTTGGTGAAATATCTATATCAACATAATCTTTAAGCCATTTAACTGGAACTTTCATTTAATATCCTCCTAGCATTGTATTTGTACTAAACAATTATCAACGGTTTAGCCTCTTGCATTCTTATAAGTACTGTAATAATAAATTTACATTTTAGAATTGTTTTAAAAATCTCATATCACTTTCATATAGTGCTCTAATATCATCTATTCCGTATTTTAACATAGTGATTCTATCAAGACCAAATCCGAAAGCAAATCCGCTATAAACTTCTGGGTCAATTCCACAATTTCTTAATACGTCAGGATGAACCATTCCACAACCCAAAAGTTCTATCCAGCCACTACCTTTGCAAACCTTACATCCTTTCCCATTACACACAAAACAAGTAGCATCCATCTCTGCTGATGGTTCTGTAAATGGGAAATGATGCGGTCTAAACTTCATTTCCATTTTATCGCCAAACATCTTTTTGGTAAATAGCTCTAGGGTTCCTTTTAAATCCGCAAAAGTAATACCCTTATCTACTATAAGTCCCTCAATTTGATAAAATATTGGTGAATGAGTAGCATCTACTGCGTCAGATCTATAAACTTTACCTGGAGAAATCATTTTTATAGGCGGTTTCTGGATTTCCATTGTTCTTATTTGTACTGGCGAGGTTTGAGTTCTTAAGACTATACTATCATTTATATAAAAGGTATCTTGTTCACCTCTTGCTGGATGATTTTTAGGTATGTTTAAGGCCTCGAAATTATAATAATCCCTCTCTACTTCAGGGCCCTCTTCAATAGCGAATCCCATAGATAAAAATATATCATTAACTTTTTCAAGTGTTAAATCTAATGGATGTCTTTTACCTACTGTTTGTTTTTTCCCTGGCATAGATATATCTATAATTTCACTTTTCAGTCTTGTTTCTACCTCATGGTTTTTTAATTGATCTGAGGCTTTAGTTATAAGTGTTTCTATGTCCTCGCGAACTTCATTTGCTAGCTTACCAACAATTGGTCTTTCTTCATTTGATAGCTGTCCCATACCCCTTAATATTTGTGTAAGTTCACCTTTCTTACCTAAATACTTAACTCTAATATTTTCTAATTCTGTTTTACTTACAGCTTCTTTTAATTCTTGCAGTGCTGCAGCTTTTATGGCTTCTAACTTTTCCTTCATAATGAATGCTCCTTTCATATTTATGTAATTTTTACAGTTAATATCTTACAGTTAATATTTCTTTATAAAACAAAAAAAACCGTCCACAATGAAGGGACGGAAAATCCGCGGTACCACCCTAATTGACTAAAATATAGTCCTCTTAGATAAATTTATCGATTCTACCCGCTAGCAGCTACTTTATTTCACTGTTAGAACTCTGGAGTGAACTTCGATATAAAAATTTCCTTTAGAAGCTCTCAGTCTAAGGCTTCTTATCCCTGTAAGTATTCTTATATTTACTCTCTCCGTCACAGTTTATTGTTATTAATTAATTTGTGAAAGTATACAAAACAGTATAACCACAATTACAAAAAAAATCAACTATAATTAAAAAAATTCTATTTATTTTTTTGTCTCACTACTTCATACATCATAATTGATGCAGCAACTGCTACATTTAAAGATTCTGCACCACCAGGCATAGGAATTTTAATTTTCAAATCACACAGTTCATAAACTTCATCACTAATTCCATTTCCTTCATTTCCAACTGATATAATAACTTTTTCTTTTAAATCTACCTCATAAAAGTTTTTATCAGTATCGAGTGAGCTAGCAACTAGTTTAAAACCACTATTTCTAAGTTTTTTCACCAATGATAAATCATTATCATAAAGAATAGGTATTTTAAAAATAGAGCCCATGGTTGCCCTTAAAGTTTTCTCATTATAGATATCCACAGTGCCTTTTGTAATTAAAACCCCTAATGCCCCAGCCGCATGAGCAGTTCTAATTATAGTTCCCATATTACCAGGATCTTGAATTTTATCAGCAAGAATATAGAACCCCTGGTCATATTTAATCTCCACGGATTTGTTGCAAACAACAGCCATAATACCTTGTGGATGCTCTGTATCACAAATGCTTTTAAATAAACTATCACTAATACTATAAACTTTAGTATTACTTTGTAGCCTGTTTTTCAAAGAAGAGTTTTCATATTTTGGGCCTCCGCTTTCACTTACAAAAATATTCATCACTTCAAAATCGGAGTCTATTGCTTCCTGCACAAATCTAAAACCCTCAACTAAAAACATATTACTGCTTATTCTATATTTCTTTTCCTTTAACTTTCTAATATCTTTAATCAATAAATTATCTTTACTCTGAATTTGTTCCAAATTAAATACCCCTTATTTAACTAGACTTTCTAATTTATTTAATTCTTCAATACTACCTATAGCCACAATGATATCACCTGACTCAATAATATTATCAGCAGACGGAGAAACATCAATATCATTATTTCTTTTTATAGCCATTACATTTATACCATATTGAGCCCTGATATTTAATTCTCTAAGGGTCTTATTATGCCATTCTTCTGGGCTAACAACTTCAGCAATACTATAATCAGGAGACAATTCTATATAATCTAATATGTTTGATGATACTAAGTTATGAGCAACTCGTACACCCATATCTCGTTCTGGAAAAACAACTCTATTTGCACCTATTTTATATAATACTTTAGCATGTAGCGCATTAGTTGCTTTTGTAATTACATATTTTACTCCGAGTTCCTTTACTAAGAGTGTTGCCAAAATGCTAGATTGGATATTAGTACCTATGCTAATAACTGCACAATCAAAATTACGAATACCAAGAGCTCTTAAACTATTTTCATCATTTGCATCAACTTGAACCGCATGCGTAACTTTATCTGAAATGTTCTGAACTACATCCTCATCAAAATCAACTGCCAATACATCATTTCCTAGTGAATATAATGTTTCAGCTACAGACGTCCCAAATCTTCCAAGTCCTATAACAATAAACTGTCTTTTACTCATTAACTCCACCCCTATCCAATTAAAATTTTACCTTCTGGATACTTTATAGTTCCAGATTTAGAGTTTTTACTTTTAGCTAATGCCAATATTATAGTAAGCGGTCCTACTCTCCCCGCATACATGGTGAGGGCTATTATTATCTTACCTACAAATGTTAATTTTGTAGTTAATCCTAAGGTTAACCCAACTGTAGCAAATGCTGAAGTAGCCTCATATAAAAAGTATTCAAAAGGAAGGCCCTTTTGCTCTGTAATAGATAATATCATGGTAACTATTATAACAAGTGCTAGAGAAATAACAGTTATTGCGAAGGCTTTATACACAATATCCTTGCTTATGCGTTTTTGAAATACTTCAGTATCTTCACGTCCTTTAACCACAGATACTACTGTCATAAAAAGTACAATAGCAGTAGCAGTTTTTATTCCGCCAGCAGTGGAACCAGGAGATCCACCAATAAACATTAAAATTATTGTTAAAAACTTGGCCCCCATAGTCATTTTATCTAATGGAATAGAATTAAACCCAGCCGTTCTTGGAGAAACTGATGCAAAAATAGAAGATAAAAATTTGCCCTTTATAGACATTCCTTGCATGGTGTCAGGGTTATTCATCTCAAAAATATACATAAGTATCGCTCCCCCAACAATTAACACAAGGGTGGTATATATAACTACTCTAGAATGCAGTGACAACCTTTTAAGTCCCTTGGAATTATATATTTCTGCCCATACATAAAATCCTAAACCACCTATTGCTATTAATGCTGAAATTGTCAATATTACTACAGAATTATCTGCATAAGCAGTAACACTACTGAAATTACCCATCAAATCAAATCCAGCATTGCAGAAAGCAGAAACTGCATGGAATATGCTATAATAAATTCCTTTGGCTAGTCCAAATTGAGGAATAAATTGTGTTGAAAAAAGAACTGCACCTATTCCTTCAACTGAAAATGTAAATATCAGTACATATTTGGCCATTTTAACTAAACCTTGTAGTGAATTAACATTCATAGCTTCCTGCATTATTAGTCTTCCCTTTAATGTTATTCTTTTCCCTAAAATCAAAAAAACTAGTGTGGTAACAGACATAAAGCCAAGACCACCTATTTCTATAAGAAACATTATCACTGTTTTACCAAAATATGTCCAATATGTTCCTGTATCTAAAGTTACTAGTCCTGTAACACATACAGCAGAAGTAGATGTAAATATACAATCTATAAAGGGTGTAATTTTACCACTCTTAGAAGATATAGGTAGACTAAGCAATATTGCACCTATAAATATTACTGTAGCAAAACCTATTGCAAGTATCTGAACAGGAGTATATATGTTTTTCTTTTTAATAGCCTTAATACCTGATTCCAAATTAACCACCTCTAAATTTTACCAATAATCCCATATTGATATATTATAGCACCAAACATATTTTAAAGCTAATTATATTGTTTAATATGTTTTTGTGAATAATACAATAAAAAATGTAGCCTAAAGGCTACATTCATATAAATAGTTTTAAGCTTGTAATTGTTTTTTTGCAACTTCTACTAATTCAGCAAAAGCTTTTGGATCATTTATAGCAATTTCAGAAAGCATTTTTCTGTTAATATCTATGCCTGCAAGTTTCATTCCATTCATAAATCTTGAATATGAAAGGTCACTAAGTCTTGAAGCCGCATTGATTCTAGCAATCCAAAGTTTTCTAAAATCTCTCTTTTTTAATTTTCTTCCTATGTAAGCATTTCTTAATGCTCTTATTACCGATTCATTAGCTGTTTTAAATAACTTACTTTTTCCACCGTAGTAGCCTTTTGCAAGTTTTAATACTTTTTTATGGTTTTTACGAGCGTTAACTGCCCTCTTTATTCTTGCCATTTAATATTCCTCCTAATCACCATTCAATTATAAGTATGGTAACAATTTTCTCATTGCTTTCATTTGAGTTGTTGAAACAAATGCAGTTTTTCTAAGATTTCTTTTTCTTTTTGAACTTTTCTTTGTTAGTATATGGCTTTTAAAAGCTTTCGCTCTTTTTAACTTTCCTGTACCTGTTTTCTTAAATCTTTTTGCTGCGCCTCTATGTGTCTTCATTTTAGGCATAATAAAATTCCTCCTCTCGGTTATGCTCTTTTAGGAGCTAAAATCATTATCATATTTCTTCCCTCTTGTCTAGCTGGCTTCTCAACAATATAAATATCACCAATTTTTTCTACAAAAGAGCTTAATATCTTATGTCCTACTTTTGAGTTTTCAATTTCTCGTCCTCTGAATCTTACAGTTATTTTAACCTTATCTTCATCCAACAAGAATTTTTTAGCATTGCTAGCCTTGATTGCAATATCGTGGTCTTCTATGGTTGCACTTAATCGTATTTCTTTAAGATTTACAACCTTCTGTTTCTTTTTAGCTTCTTTTTCTTTTTTCTGTTGTTCATAGATAAACTTACCAAAATCCATTATTCTACAAACTGGTGGTTTTGCAGTAGGTGACATCATAACTAAATCCATATCTTTTTCTTCTGCAAGTTTTAAAGCATCTTTAGTATTCAAAATACCAAGTGCAGAACCATCAAATCCTATAACTCTTATTTCTGCGTGTCTTATTTCTTCATTCATCATGAAATCTTTGTTTTTACTAATAGTTTTCACCTCCTAAGTGTATTCAGAAAATTTCATATTATTAAAATAATAAAAAGGACAGCAAATGCCGTCCTTAATAGTAACAAATTTAAATTACTAATTTAACCTAACTAGCATTACTGTTAGGTGAGAAACGGCTGTTCCTTCTTGTGAAACACAATTTTATTATATTAAAATGTTTTTTTATATTTTCATTCACAACAATTAAAACTATACTATTTAAGTCTTTGTTTGTCAATACTTTTTTGTTTTTATTTTAAATATACTTATAATACTTACATAAAGACCTTTGACTTGTTATTTTTTTTGAGATACCACAATTACCATATGTTTATACCATTTTTTATCTTTTCACATTCAGTGCACTCATCACAATAATAAACTCTATCTACAAAGACCTTGCTTATAGTTTGTAACAATTCTTTATTTTTACAATTCTCTGCGCAGTGTATAATTACTTTCTTAGGAGCACTAGTTATCATTGTACTTATTATAATTTCTTCTGTATTTTCTTTTGAATCAAATTTAACTTTTGGTAGTTCCATTAGCATATCTCCTGCTAAATCATTTCCCTCTTCATCTCTTAAATAATAATCTCCATTTTTTTCAATTAGAATATTAACCTCGCCTACCTTGCTCTCCTGAATTTCAACAAAGTATTTAAGCAACTTTATAAACTCATTATATTCTTTTTCTACCATATATTCTTCTACAACTTTATCAACTATACACTCTAAATCCATCTTTAGTTCTTTTGTCCTAAAGGTTAAAAATCCGCTTATATTAATTTCATTATTTTCTTCTATACATTTAGTTATTTTATCAATAATATTATTTTTTCTATTTATGCAATATACCATATTAGGTCCAGATATTTCACCCTCACCGAGTAATGCTACTTGTATCTTAGGTTTAATCTGTTTTATTTCATCATATCGCAGAAAAAAATAAGTTTCCGTTAGAAAATTATTCATTTCTTTTTTACAAAATTCCATTATTACTATTTTATATAACATATTAGCAATATTTAAATTAAATGCTTTTATACTGCTATCGCTTAAGTTGTCGTCGCTACAAAAGAATTTTATGAAGTGAGTATCTTCTATTATACTCTCTGCAATGCCTAAAATCATTCTTTTATGTTCAAAACACTTTTTAATGTCTTTGATTTCATTAATAATGCATTCCACACTGCTATTATATACAACAGTTAATAAAAGCATTTCGCACACTCCCTTCTCATAAGATAGTATGTGTGTAAAATTAATGGATATGCAAGATACATTAAACAATTATCGACATATTGCAATTTACAATAGCTTTGTGTTATAAAGTAATCTATAGAATAAAAAAATATTTGAAAAAAAGAGGAACAAAATGAAAAATCTTATTGTCGATTTTAGAATTCATAATGAAGAAAGTGAATATTTAATATCTAAAGGGTATAACTTACTTATTTGCCCTCCTAGTAACCTTTTATATGAGGCTGTATGTGGTCACCCAGATATGCTCATGCATATTTTAGACCATAGTATCATGGTCCATAAGGATATGGATATTGAATTTATAAAAAAATTAGGTTCATTAAAATACAAAGTTTTTAAGTCAAATTCAACTTTGCAAAGTTCATACCCATATAATATAAGTCTTAATGCATTGTGCATAGACAATCTTTTTGTTCACTTTCTTAATTATACTGATACTAATCTTCTATCACTTTTAAAGAACAAAAAAATAATAAATGTTAAGCAAGGCTATACAAAATGTTCTACTTGCATTGTAAATAATCATGCAATCATCACTAGTGACCTCTCTATTGCAAAAACTTTAAGCCTTGAAAAAATAGATGTATTATTAATCCCTCCTGGCGATATTCTTCTACCTGGACTTAACTACGGTTTTATTGGTGGTGCAACAGGCCTTCTTTGCGATAATGTCTTAGCTTTCTATGGCCACTTAGATCACTACCTGTATGGTAAAGAAGTATTAAAATTTCTGAATAAGCATAAGGTAGAACCTGCGTTTTTAAGAAATGGAAAACTCATTGATAGAGGTAGCCTTTTTAAGGTCTAGCAAATTTTTTTCTTATAAGATGCTATAACTAAAAGTATATGTTGCTGGAATGCTTTTGTTAGCATCTTATAAGAAAAATCGTTAGTTTGAAAAGTAATTATTATTTTAGAAGGTTAATTATCTTACTTATGCGATGATTCTTTTTCTTTGCTACTTGTTATTAATTCACTATATATATATATCATAATAATAACAAAACTTAAAGCAACAAAGCCAAAAGACAGAATTTTATTATCTATAAAATCCGCTATAATAGGCATTGCTACGAGAAAATAGATTATAATTAAAGGGTATGCTAATTTTATCAGTTTTCGAGTTTTCATAAATTCAGACATACTAGTAATAACTAAAAGTATTGTCATTATTGGTACCATCGTTGTTGGTAATTCAATTTTCATCAGCATCATTATAACTCCAGCCAAACCACCAATAAATAAGAATATTTCTAGTACTATTGTTATTGATTTCAATTTCATAAATATCATCTCCATCCTAAAGCATTATTAAATATATATGATGGAATAACTACCTTCATGATTAAACTAATTATTAAATGATGTCATATTCTCTTATTAATGTTTCCTTAAATATCCTGAAATCAACACCATTTTTTACTTAGTGCAGAGGTCTTAAATTGTTAAGAAATGATTATAAAATAAAATAAAAAAGCAGTCCATATACTGAAATATCAGCATATGGACTGCTTTTTACTGCTTTGGAGGCGCCACCCGGATTTGAACCGGGGAATAAAGGTTTTGCAGACCTTGACCTTACCGCTTGGCTATAGCGCCATTAATTAAAACAATTTAAAAGTTGGAGCGGAAGACGAGATTCGAACTCGCGACGTTCACCTTGGCAAGGTGACGCTCTACCACTGAGCCACTCCCGCAACACTGGTGGCTAGACCAGGAATCGAACCAGGGACACGAGGATTTTCAGTCCTCTGCTCTACCGACTGAGCTATCCAGCCTTATTAATTTTATTAAATTCCTTGAATTTAAATGGCGACCCAGAACGGACTCGAACCGTCGACCTCCGCCGTGACAGGGCGGCACTCTAACCAACTGAGCCACTGGGCCATATGTGGTGGGAACAACAGGGTTCGAACCTGTGACCCTCTGCTTGTAAGGCAGATGCTCTCCCAGCTGAGCTATGCTCCCACATATTTTCATCAACTACTATAGTCTACATCATTTCATAAAACTTGTCAACAACTTTATGTGTTAACTGTTTTTCTTACTTTATTGTTTACTTTATAGCCACTGAGTACATTTATATATTACAAAATTTTGTTGTAGTTGTCAACAAGATCTATAGCGAGTATTCCTAGTTGTTTCACTTATGCTCCTGAATTGTCAAATTCGCTCTACTTTCCTGTGTTTTTCAACATATGGTAAACTACGTAGATATTACTATAAAGTATAACTTAGTTTTATAAAATAAAAGGAAGGAGAACACATATACTACGCTTTCTCCTTTAAAAAAATATAAGTTAATCTATGAATTAACGTTTTTCAGTAATTGCCCAATATCTTCATGATTAAATTCATAATTTTTATTACAAAAATGACATTTAATTTCCTCAGTTTTACCATCATTATATAATTCTTCTAGGTCCTTTTTACCTATACTTATTAATGCCCTCTCAACTCGCTGCCTAGAACAATCACATTTATATGTTGGCACAATCTCTTCAAGTATTTTAAGTTCCATATCTTCAAATATAAATTGTAAAATTTCTTCAATAGACATTCCTTTTGCTATGAATTCAGTTATAGATGGAACTTCTTCAAGTCTATATGTTATTATATCAGCCAAGAATTCATCTGCACCAGGCATCATTTGGATTATAAACCCTCCCGAAGCTTTAATACTCATGTCCGTATCCACTAATACCCCAAGCCCCACAGCTGACGGCGTCTGCTCTGAAACAGTAAAGTAATAAGCTAAATCATCTCCAATTTCTCCAGTGCTGATTGGTACTTGACCTATATAGGGCTCCTTTAGTCCCAAATCTCTTATAATTCTTAAATAACCATCCACACCAATTGCAGAACTTACATCAAGTTTTCCCTTGCTATTAGCTGGTAAATCTACATCAGGATTTCCTATGTATCCTTTTACACTTGAATCTGCATGAGCAGTTACTACCACCCCTCTAGCTTTTCCTCCACCATCTATTTGCAAGGTTAAACTATCTTCCTTCGACTTTAGCATAGTTCCCATAAGTGTCCCGGCTGTTAGCATCCTACCTAGGGCTGCCGCTGCAGTAGGAGCGCATAGATGCATACCTACCCCCTCATTTACTAAATCCGTAGTTATGGCTGCAATTATTCTAACCTGACCACTCTTTGCAGTAGCTCTAACCAATTTATCCATATACTAATACCCCCTATAATCTTTTGTTGTTTTTTGACTTGCATAGCACATAACATATTCGCTCTGTGTTATCTCTTACTTCTTTATCTTCATAGTTATCCATTTTTTTAATTATTTCAAATCCGATTTCTTTTATGACATTTTCTATATATTGTTCTTTATAAGCTCTTTCTGAATGCTGCTCATCAAACCTTCTGTATACTTGTCCTTCTTTCACAAAAAAGGTTAAATTCATTTGTACTATATCATTTTCTAAATAATTCTCCCAAATATACACGACTTCATCCGAATCATAATTATAAAGATTATTACCAAGCACATTAGTAAGTTTATAATAAGAATTAATATCAAAAATAAATAAACCATCCTCTTTTAATACATTATAGACCCCTAGTAGATACTTTTTAAAATTTTCTTCTTCTAATATATAGTTAGTAGAATCCAAACAGCAAGTTATGAGATTAAAAGTATTATTCAAATTCAATTCACAAATATCTTGGCATACAAATTTTGCTTTTATCCCTACGTCCCTTATTTTTTTTTCTGCTTCACAGAGCATATCGCAAGATAAATCAACTGCCCATATTTGCTTAAATCCGCTTGCAATTTCTACAGTAAGATTTCCTGTGCCACAGGCCAAATCCAAGTAACTCGACCTATCAACTTCATATTCACTGCAAATACATAATATCTTTGAAGCCCATGTTTTATAATCAATATCAGAATTTACAAGTTCATCGTATATATGAGCAAACTCTTTATAACAATTCATTTTAACATTTCTCCTTTTTCAAAGGTTTCCCCGTTTAAAACTATAATGGTATATAATATTCTAACCTATATACCAAATATTGTCCAAAATAATTTGCTCGCTTTTTTTAAAAATCTTCGTTTTTAGGAAGATTTTTGCTCTTCTTTTTTCTTGTCATTAATCCCCCAACTCTTCCCGTTTCCTCTGCTGTTAGTCCACTCCAACCACAGGCTTCTATCTTTTGTGTTAATCCTAATTCTTCAGCTATTTCATACTTTAAAGTTTCCCTAAGCATTTCGTTTTTAGTTAACTCTTTGTTTGTTCTTAATTTAGCTTTAATGACTTTTTTCAAAGGCGTTTTTCCCATGATACCCTCCAATTGTAATATAACATCTAATCTTTTTTATAATTCAATATCTAATATTTATATTTTCTACAATTCGGAGTCCTTTTATTCATAATAAAAAAATAATAGGTAGAGAATACATAGAATATACTATGTTGCCTACCTATTATATTAAGTAAATGATTCAATTTTTAAATCTATTTTTGAAAATTCGTTGTAAAATAAAAAGATAGTAGGATAATATTACCCCACTATCTTTTCATTTGTAATCTAACTTATACTACTTTCTTCCATCAGTATAAGCATATTTAAAGTCTTGAGCTCCAAATAATGGTGTCATAATACGTTTAGTGTATTTAGCTCTGTATGTGTTTCTCATTCTATATAAATATGGTGATATAACTGCATCATCTACAAGTAATATTTGTTCTGCTTGTTTAAATGCCTCTGTTCTTTTTTCTGGATCCGTTGTATTACTAGCATCTTTAATTAAAGCATCATACTTTGCATTTGACCAACCAGTTGGAACTATCTTAGCTCCAGTAACCCACATATCAAAGAATGTATTTGGATCATTGTAATCGCCTATCCATGCAGCACCAGCTATTTGATAATCCGCACTCTCAGTTCTCTTTTGATATACTGCCCATTCAACATACTCCATCTTTATGTTTACGCCTAAGTTTTTCTTATACATTGCTTGATCGAATTCAGCTAATTCCCTTTCTCTAGCACTTGTGTCACCACGTAAGTAAGTAAATGTAGCTTTTGCTGGATCTGGATCTGCTCCAATTTCTTTTAGACCTTCAATTAACAATGCCTTAGCATCTGGATGGTCTTCTTTGAATTTCTTAAATGGTTCTACACCAACTTTTTTCCTGAAATCTTGTCCATCTATTTGAAGTGTTGGTGGACACCATCCATATGCTGGCTGAGCTAATCCCCTAAATGAAACTTTAACTACATCTTCTCTATCAGCAGCTAAACTGAACGCCTGTCTTATTTTAGCATTCTTAAAATATTTATCCTTCTGATTAAAGTACATATAGTTTGTTCCAGGTGTGTTTACCCTTACTACATTGAACTTACCTGTTTTATCAAATTTCTCTATCCATTCTTGCTTAGTAACTGCAGCATAATCAATACTACCATTAAGTAAGGATCCCATTCTAGCAGTTTCTTCTTTTACAATATTAAGAGTTAGTTTCGAAAGTTTAACTGAATCTTTATCCCAATATGTTGGATTTTTTTCGAATTCCATCTTACTTAGATGTGCCCAATTTTTTAGTACATATGGTCCATTGAATACCATTGTATTCGCTTCTGTACCAAATTTGTCTCCTTGAGCTTTAACTATATCTTCTCTTTGAGGATACATAACCTTAAAGTAAGTTAAATCTAAAAAATATGGACAAGGTTTATCTAATGTGAATTCTATTGTCTTATCATCTATTGCTTTTACTCCTACTTCTTCAGCTTTTGCTTTTTTAGAATTATATTGTTGAGCATTTTTTATAGGGAATAAGATAAATGCATATTGTGAACCAACTTCTGGATTAAGGGATCTTTTAATTGCATATTCAAAATCCTTAGCTGTTACTGCTTTTCCATCTGACCATTTAAAATCTCTTAAATGGAATGTCCATACAGTTTTATCTGCATTAGTTTCCCATTTTTCAGCTCCTGCTGCTTTTATAACATCTACACCTTTGTCATCTTGCTCTATTCTAGTTAAACCTTCCATACAGTTAACTAAAGCGTCTGATGCATTAACATCAGTTGCTAATGTTGGGTCTAGTGATTTTGGCTCAGAAGTTAATATACCATTTAAATATTGATTTGCGTCCATTTTAACTGCAACATCTGTACCAGGTTTTGTTGCTTCTGGTGTTACAGTTTTCTTTCCACAACCTACTAATGCAATTGAAGCAGTTAGTGAAAGTGTTAGTAAAGTAGCCATTAATCTTTTTGTTTTCACGAAAAAACCCCCCTTTAATATGTTTAGACTTATAATAAGACTTTATAAAATCTTATTATTAAATTTGGATAATAAATATATAAATCATAATTTATTTATATTAAAATAAATTTATGATATAACCTAATTAACTTTATTAGCATCAAATATATCACGTCTATTATATTCTGTATATTCTCTATACTGCCATTTAACATACTACTTAAATTCATATTCTCATAATATACTATACATTTTAGAAAATCAAGTATAATTTTCTAAATATAGCAATTATAACTCCTTTTACCGTTATCTTTTTAAATATTTTGAATCTTCACTATACTGTACACCAGTAATTTTAATCAAATAAATGACAAGCAACAAAGTGCTCTTTTTCTATTTCTTTAAGAATTGGTGTTTCTTCACTGCAAATTGGTTTTGCATATCTACATCTAGGTGTAAATCTGCAACCTGGTTTTGGATTTATAGGACTTGGAACTTCGCCCTCTAGTTTAATTCTAGCTTTATTTCTTTCAACTTCTGGATCTGGTACTGGTATTGCTGATAATAGAGCTTGAGTATATGGATGAAGCGGTTTTTCATATAGATCATGGCTACTTGCAAGCTCCACCATTGCTCCAAGATACATTACTCCTACTCTATCAGATATATGCTTAACCATTGATAGGTCATGAGCTATAAATAAATAAGTGAGTCCTAGCTCCTGCTGGAGTTGTATCAATAAGTTAACAATTTGCGCTTGAATTGAAACGTCAAGAGCTGAAATAGGCTCATCACATACTATAAAATCTGGTTCTATAGCAAGGGCCCTCGCTATTCCTATTCTTTGTCTTTGTCCACCTGAAAACTCATGTGGAAACCTTGAACCATGTTCTTTATTAAGCCCTACTAATTGTAAAAGTTCATATACTCTGTTAGTTCTTTCTTGGCCAGTGTATAAATTATGAATATCTATGCCCTCACCAATTATATCCCCAACAGTCATTCTTGGATTTAGTGAAGCGTAAGGATCTTGAAATATTATTTGTGATCTTCTCGCAAAATTCTTCTTGGCTTTCTTATCTAATTTATGAACATTAATTCCATCAAATAATACTTCTCCACCAGTTGCGCTATACATACCCATTACTGTTCTGCCACAAGTAGTTTTTCCACAACCAGATTCCCCAACAAGTCCTAGTGTTTCACCTTTTCTTATGAAAAAGCTAACGTCATCCACCGCTTTTAAAGTAGCATTTTTACCAACTTGAAAATATTTTTTAAGATTTTTAACCTCTATTAAAATTTCATTATTATTAGACATTATCTATCACCTCTTAATGCTGAAGGAATATCAATCTTTGGTGCCATAGAATGTTTTAACCAACAGGAAACTTCATGGTTTTCACTCAAAGTTGTAACTTCTGGCATTTCTTCTCTACATATTTGCATACAATACTCACATCTCGCTGCAAAAGGACATCCTATTGGTGGTTTAATTAAATCAGGTGGTGTTCCTTGCAGAGAATAAAGTTTGCCTTTGTTTTTCGTGTCGAGTCTTGGAACTGATTGTAACAGTGCCCAAGTATATGGGTGTTGTGGATTTTTAAATATTTCGTCTGTTGTTCCATGCTCTATTATTTGTCCTGCATACATTACTTGTATTCTATCTGCAACGTCTGCAACAATTCCTAAATCATGAGTTACAAGGATAACTGCTGTTCCAAGCTTTTCTTGAAGATCCGAAATAAGATCCATTATTTGAGCTTGTATTGTAACATCAAGAGCCGTTGTTGGTTCGTCAGCTATAAGTATTTTAGGATTACAAGCTAGCGCTATAGCTATCATAGCCCTTTGCCTCATACCACCTGAAAATTCATGTGGATATTGGTGAGCACGTTTATCTGCATCAGGAATATTAACTAGATTCAACATTTTTATTGCTTCATTCATAGCTTCAGTTTTGCTCATACCTCTGTGTATAATTAAGCTTTCTGCTATTTGTTTTCCAATAGTCATTGTTGGGTTTAGTGACGTCATAGGGTCTTGGAATATCATAGAAATATCCGAACCCCTGAGCTCTCTAAGTTCTTTTTCTGACATCAGACTAATATCCTTGCCATCAAATAGTATTTTTGAACCTTCTTTTATATCGCCTGGTGGCTCTGGAATTAATCTCATTAGTGATTTTGAAGTAACAGTTTTGCCACATCCAGATTCTCCAACTACAGCTAAAGTCTCTCCTTTTTTCAAGTAAAAAGAAATACCTCTTACTGCTTGCACCTCACCAGCATAAGTATGAAACGAAACTCTTAAGTCTTTTACATCTAATATCTTTTCCATAATTTTCCCTCCCTATTGACGTAATCTTGGATCTAGCGCATCTCTTAAACCATCACCAAGCAATGTAAATGATAACATAGTTAAACTAATAAATAGCGATGGGAAGAATAATTGATAAGGATAAAACATTAAGTTTCCTTGCGCTGTTGCTGCTAGTGCTCCCCAACTTGTATTTGGTGATTGAATTCCTTGCCCTAAAAAGCTTAAGAAAGCTTCTCCAAATATAAATCCTGGAACGTCGAAAGTAATAGCTACTATCATTATTCCTAGTGTATTTGGAAGTAAATGTTTTGCAATAATTCTTGAAGGATTAGCACCGAGGGCCGCTGCAGCTAGCACATATTCCTGTTCTTTTATTTGTAACAACTGTCCACGTACAAGTCTTGCCATGGAAACCCATCCTGTTATAGTCATGGCAATAATAATAGCCATAATACCTTTTGATAATATTAGTGAAACTAATATTACAACTACTAGATAAGGAATACTTGCAAGTATCTCAACTATTCTCATCATAATATCATCGATAAATCCACCGGAAAATCCAGCTATTCCACCATAAATACTACCTACTACAGTATCTACTAAAGCTCCTAGAACTCCTATGATTATAGAAACTCTACCACCAGCCCAGACTCTTGAAAACACATCACGTCCAAGATTGTCTGTTCCAAACCAATGCGTCCAGTTAGGCCCAACGTTTATTAAATCATTATTTGTAATTTCGAAACTAAACCCATTAATATATTGTCCAAAAGCAGTCATTAGTGCTATTAAAATTAGTATTACTAATGACAATATAGCCACTTTATTTTGTTTTAATCTTCTCCATGCGTCTTGCCAATAAGTAATACTAGGTCTTAATATTTCATCAGCATTAGCGTTTTCACATCCAATTATTATAAACTTTTCTTTCGATAACTGTGCCATACTTTCCCCTCCTATCTTTTTTCTCCAGTTAATCTTATTCTTGGGTCAATCAGTCCATATACTATGTCTACTAGAACATATGCAATTATTACTAATGCACATATGAAGACTGTTTGCCCCATAATCATGGAGTAATCTCTATCTCCTACTGAAGTTACAAAATTAAAACCAAATCCTGGAATTGCAAATATACTTTCTATAACAAAAGCGCCTACAAATATACCCGCCAGTTGTGGTCCTAAAATTGTAATGGCCGGAAGTATGGCATTTCTAATAACATGTTTCCATACTAAGCTAATTTTTGTGATACCTTTAGATTTTGCAGTTAATATATAATCTTGTCCTATTATATCAAGAGTATTAGCTCTCATATATCTTGCATATGTAGCTATAGAACCAAAGCTTAAGGCTATACTTGGTAATATGGTGTATTCAAACCCACCCCATCCCGTGGTTGGAAGCCACATATTTTGGATTGTAAAGAAGTATTGCAGTAAAGAAGCCATAACAAAATTGGGTACAGAAACACCTAATATCGCTATAAACATAACCAGATAATCTGGCCATTTTCCTCTATTAAAAGCAGCTAATATTCCAAGACTTACCCCTATAAAAAATCCCATTGCAACCGCTTGTATACCTAATCTTGCAGATACTGGTGCATATGTTTTTATAACATCAGTAACTTTTCTTCCTGGGTAAGCAAGTGATTCGCCTAAATCTCCATGAAGCACAATGTTTTCTACAAACTTACCATATTGTACTATGACTGATTTATTTAAACCATATTTTTCATAGTAATTTGCTTTTATCTGTTCTGGCAATTTTCTTCCAAGGCTTGCTAATGGATCTCCTGGAATAGCATGTATTAGCATAAATGTGATGGTAGCTACTATCCAAAGAGTAACAAACATATAACCTAATCTCTTAAGTATAAATTTAAACATTTTTAAAACCCCCCCATCATTAATTTTTACGAAATCTACTTTGTTTCTGTACACCATAGAATCATAATATAAAGCCAAGTGAACCTTTTCATTTATGTAGGTTTATTTAAAATAATAAAACAGCTCGTCCACGTTCTTTTTATTAGTAAAAATAAAGTTATATAATGAATTGGTTTTTCTTAATTGCAAAAGTATTTACATTGTAAATATTCCAACAATTTTGAATTTAACTATTTTTGTTCTTGTTTAGTTTACATGATATATCACTTTAAAATGTAAATCAAGGTAAATTCCATTTTATAATGGCCACTTTGCAAATATTTAATGTTATTTGCAAAATTAATAATTTTGCTAAGTTTAATTAAATTTTATTTGAAATTTTTACTTTTATACGACATTATCTGTTATTTTTCTACATTTTATTCGTTCACTTCATCAAATTAACTTATCAATATACCCTTTTGCTTTTCACTAAAATTCCCCCTTAAATTTTTCTATGTGTTTATATAGCAATAAGTAAAAATACTTATGAAGCCCGAATGAAGATTTTTAAGAATAAAATATTTTCATTATTAAAAAAAAGCTATTTAAGATATCTTTTAAAGTCAGTCTGAATTTGAAACGCATGAAAACTTTCACAAACTATAATAGGAAAAGAGAACTTGTATCAATTTAGCGTATGCATGAAACCGTTTTATTGAGATTTAACACAGAATGAAATCCTTTTCTTGTTACTTAATCTAAAGGAAATTTTATAATTACTTATAGCCCTAATATATTGAACAATGTGATATTTTAACCATTTTATTCATTTATTTCATTTTTCTTTTTTTCATATTATCACGGTTTTTGTAACTTGTCAAACTAATTTGTCGTTTTAATTATGTTGATAATGATGATATGATGTTAACAAAAATATCCGTATTATTATTTCATAATTATAATATTATGAATACTTTCTTGCAAGCTTTATATTTTAGATTTTCATTTTTTTTTTTTAAAGTATATATATTTTCACATAGGGGCTATATAATATAGTAAAGAAAAACATTTTAGTGATAATGCATGTGCCATTTTAATTTTATTATTAAATAAACATTAAAAAATGCTTCACTAAAAGCAATTTGAATTAATAAATATATAGTAATAGAAATAAAATAGTATATGGATAATAATTATTATTCTTCATATAACTACGAGGAGGTAATCACATGAGTATTTTTAAAGGTTCTGGTGTTGCAATAGTCACTCCATTTAATGAAAGAGGAGTAGATTTCAAAAAACTAGAGGAATTAATAGAATGGCAGATTAGCAGCAAGACAGATGCTATTATAGTATGTGGTACTACTGGTGAAGCTTCTACTATGACAGAGCAAGAAAGAAAAGAAACTATAAAATTTGTAGTTGATGTAGTTAATAAGAGAATCCCAGTAATTGCAGGTACAGGAAGTAACAACACTGCCGCTGCCATAAGCATGAGTAAATGGGCAGAAGCAATAGGAGTAGATGGCCTACTTGTAATCACACCATACTACAATAAAACTACTCAGAAAGGCTTATTTGAACATTTTAGTGCAATTGCAAATAGTGTAACTTCACCAATAATAATATATAACGTTCCTTCAAGAACAGCTCTCAACATTACCCCGCACACACTTCTAAAATTATGTACGCTGCAAAATATTGTAGCAGTTAAAGAAGCAAGTGGCGATATAAGTCAAATAGCACAGATCAAAGCCCTATGTGGAGATAGAATGGATATTTATTCAGGTAACGACGACCAAGTTATACCTATACTTTCCTTAGGTGCTATTGGTGTTATATCTGTTCTTGCTAATATAATTCCTACAGACATGCATAATATGTGTGAATTATATTTAAAGGGTGAGCACGCAGAGGCTCTAAAAATTCAACTTGGATACCTTGCTCTTAACAGCGCTATATTTATAGAAACTAATCCCATACCCGTAAAAACAGCTATGAATCTTATGGGACTTAAAGTAGGACCTTTAAGACTACCATTGTGTGAAATGGAAGAAAGTACACTTCAAATTCTTAAAAAAGAGTTAAAAGCATATAATATTCTTTTAAAGGAGGAGATTTAATGATTAGAATGCTTCTAAATGGTTGCAATGGAAAAATGGGAAAAGTTATTTCTGAAATGGCTAAATCATCCACTACTATTTCAATTGTTTCTGGTGTTGACAGAAATTCATCTAATTTAAGCTATCCATGCTATAACAGCATAGATGAATGTACGGATGAAATAGATGTAATTTTAGATTTTTCAAGACCGGACGCTCTAGATTCTCTTTGCAAGTATTCCAAAGAGAGAAATATACCTATTGTGTTCTGTACCACTGGTTATACCTCAGAGCAACTATCTAAAATTCATTCGCTTAGTAGCGAGATTGCAGTATTTCACTCTGCAAATATGTCTATAGGTATAAATATTATTAATAATATGTTGCGGAGTATAAGCAACACGCTTTATAAAGATTTTGACATTGAGATAATTGAAAAGCATCATAATCAAAAAGTTGATGCTCCTAGTGGAACTGCTCTTCTTCTTGCAAATACAATTAAAGACTCTATTAAAGAAGAAACTACATTCGTAAATGGAAGAAATGGATTAGCTAAAAGACAACCTTCGGAAATAGGGATTCATGCGGTGCGTGGTGGAAATATTATAGGTGATCATGAAATCATATTTGCAGGCATTGGAGAATGTATTGAAATTAAGCATACTGCAATATCAAGAGAAGTTTTTGCAATAGGTGCATTAAAGGCATGTGAATATATATACGGAAAAGAAAAAGGTCTATACAGTATGGATGATGTAGTTAATGTATCACTTTAGCTTTTAATAAGTAAAATAGTCTTGGAACAGAGAATCAATCTGTTCCAAGGCTATTTTATATTACTTAGAGGGGTTTTAACATTTCAATCCATTTTTCCATTCTATCCAAACCCTCTTTTAGCACTTCTAGACTATAAGAATAAGAAATCCTAATGAATCCTTCTCCTCCTGTTCCAAAAGCCGACCCAGGGACCACTGCAACTTTCCCTTCATATAAGAGTCTATTGCAAAACTCCTCACTATTCATAGAAAATTTTAATATAGATGGAAATATATAAAAGGCACCCTTAGGAAGATTTACCTCCATCCCCATTCCAATTAATCTTTTATATACGTATTCTTTTCTCTTCTCAAACTCCACTTTCATATTGTCCACATCATTCATGGAAGAAAGTAATCCCGCATAGGCACCCCACTGAGATATTGAGGTTGCACAAGAAACATTATACTGATGTACTTTCATTATATTATCCATAATATATTTACTTGCACAAAGATATCCAACTCTAAGCCCTGTCATGGAAAACATTTTAGAGAATCCACTCACCAAAATAACTCTATCTCTTAATTCATTAATTTGAGCTACAGAATAGTATTTTTCATAGCATAATGAGCTGTAGATTTCATCACTTATTATATGAATATTTTTTTCTTTTAGAATTTTAAAAAGCTTATCTCTTTCCTGAAGAGATAATGCTGCCCCAGTAGGATTAGAAGGATAAGACACCACTAAAAGCTTTGGATTTTCCTCATTGATAAGTTTACTTAGGGCTTCAAAATTAATAGTAAAATCACTATTAAGATTATAATTAACCACTTCCGCTCCAAAAAGCTTTACACAACTCTCGTAGGCTGGATAAGCAGGTGTTGGCACCAGCACTTTATCTCCAGCATTTAAAAATGCTGCAAATGTACACATTAGTGCCTCACTTCCACCAACAGTGACAACTATCTCTTCAGCTGAATAGTTAATATCCATACTACCTAAAAAATTTGAAATTTCACTTCGCAATTCGGGAATGCCAGCATTTGCTGTATACTCAGTTTTATTTTCATTTATAGCGGAAGTCATGGCCATTTTAATATTTTTAGGCACTGGGAAATCCGGTTGACCTAGGGTTAGTGAAATTGCACCTTGAACCTTTGAAACCTTATTAAAAAATTTTCTAATTCCAGAAATTTCTACCTGGTTTACATTATTTGAGAATACATTATTTGAAAATATATTATTCATAAAATCATCCTTTACTTGTGTTTGAGTTATTGTTATTTTACTATATAAACGCGCAAAAATCAGTAGTTTTATAATTTTTATATGATAATAATAATATTTTCCTTTAAATAATCTCCATTTTACTATATTATTTATAAGGTACATAGTTTTATTTTAGAATTTTACTTTTAATTTTATCTATGTTCTTATGAGCAATAACAAATTTAAGTTTTAAGCACATGAAAATATATGCATAAAAACAACAATTTGGCTTAATACTTATAATACGAAAGGAGAATAAATATGAACTATGATTTAACAGACCCTTATGAAATTGCAAGATACATAAAAGAAGCAAAAAAGGCTACCCCAATTAAACTATATATCGATGGAGATTTATCACAATGTGAATTTGGAAATATAGAAAATTTTGGTAGTGGTAATTTTTATATGCTTTTTGGTGAAAGTGATGAGGTATCAGATTTTCTAATAAAGTATAAAGATAAAATCAAAAAATTCAAACTTGAGCAAGACAGACGAAATTCTGCTATTCCTTTAATGGACTTAAAAAATATTGACGCAAGAATTGAACCAGGTGCAATTATAAGAGATAAGGTTAAAATAGGTAAAAATGCAGTTATAATGATGGGCGCTGTAATTAATATAGGTGCTGAGATTGGCGATGAAACTATGATAGATATGAATGCTGTAGTTGGGGCAAGAGGAAAACTTGGCAAACGAGTTCATCTAGGTGCAGGTGCCGTAGTAGCCGGAGTTCTAGAACCACCAAGCAAAAGCCCTTGTGAAATTGGGGACAATGTATTAATTGGAGCAAACGCTGTAATACTTGAAGGAGTAAAAATCGGTAAAAATTCAGTGGTAGCAGCTGGTGCCGTAGTTGTAAATGACGTTCCTGAAAATGTTGTAGTTGCTGGAACACCCGCAAAAATAATAAAAAATGTGGATGATAGTACTAAAGAAAAGACTAAGCTACTTGATGATTTAAGAAAATAGAGAAAAGAGCATATATTACTACAAATGCAATTCACTGCGCTGAGTAATTCTAAACTAATTTTATTGAAAGATACTAAAAAGTACAAACTCGCTAAACGCTCAAACATGTACTTTTCTTAACGCATCTTCCAATAAAATTAGTTTGAATTACTAACGCTTGTTCATATGCATTTTACGTAATATATGCTCTTTTATACAGTTTAAAAGAATGACTAAAACTTATTCAATGAATCTTACCTGTTTTTAAAAGACTAAAATTGAAAATTTATATTATATATACTAGATAGCGTCTAGAGCTTCAAAGTCTTGCTCTTCATCAATCATCATATCTGATTCTACTATGTTCTCACCATCATTATTAACCTTTTCCATCTTTGATATAGATACTTCATATGCCACTTTTCTTATAACTTCATCATCAGATAATTTCTTTTGATATTCTCTACTCTGCAGTCTTCCCCAAATCCTTATATTATCCCCTACTTCAAGACTTTTGCAAAATCTGGAATTCCGTCCCCAGGCAATTGTAGGTATATAATCAGATTTATTATATAATCTGTTAACTGCGAGTAGCATGTCTGCAATCTCTCTTCCAAAAGGTGTTGTCCTATATACTGGACTTTTGCAAATATATCCATCTAAAAATATTTGATTTGGATTCTTACTGCGTTCTTCACAAATTTTAATATCTCTAGCAAATACTGTTAAGATTAGTCTATTAGATCCGTCAACAAATTTATTGTAAGATCTAAGTTGGCCTTCAACTATAAATTCATTTCCTATATTGATACTCATACCTGCGATTAACCGCTCAGAAATTGTTATAGTTAAAATGTCTGTTGTTTCACTTAGTCTCCAAACCTCAAAATCAAATACATAAAACCCTTCCCCATACATTTCATGACTAAATTTTAATTCAGATACTACCTTTCCTTCTAAATAAATCTTGTTATTTAACATAACATTATCCATCATAACCCCTCTTTCCCTTAGTTTTTTTAATAAGCTTTCCTTAGAATATAAGTATTCAGTTTTTTAATGTAATATACCAAATAATATTATAATTTTGTTTAACTCTTTAAATAAATAACTTTTATTTTATTTAAATATTCCCCATGTATGTTTTTGCAAAATTATGATTATTTAGTATTTCCATTATAATACAAATACCTAGCAACTTTCAACATATTTAATTTTTATTTTTGTATTTGTTTTCCTTCTATATTTATAGAGTAATTGTTCTTATATATCAAGTCTGATATTTTAACAAATTCAAAGCCCGCCCCTTTTAAATATTCTAAAATTCTAGGCAGATTCTCTGGTGTATATTTCGCATCATTATGAAATAAAAGAATGGACCCAGGCTTAGTCTTTTTTACTATTCTATTAAACTCAATATCTGCCCCTTGCTCTTTCCAGTCAATACTGTCTACATCCCATTGAATACAATAATGATTTGTTGCTTCTACAGTATCAATGACTAAATTATTATACTCTCCAGATGGACATCTAAAAAGAATTGTTTCTTGTCCCGTTACAGACATTATTTTAGCATCAGTTATGGCTATTTCTTCAATCATTTTCTCTTTAGATATTGTAGTCATAATAGGATGCTTATTAGAATGATTTCCTATTTCGTGCCCTTTTTCATACATGGTCTTTAACTTATCTGGATATTGGTCTACCCACGCTCCAACTAAAAAAAATGTTGCTTTAGCATTGTATTTATCTAATATTTTTAAAATATCATCTGTTCTATCATTACCCCAGCTTGCATCAAAAGAAATTGCAATTTTTTTATCTTTAGTATCTACAGAATATATTGGTAATTTACGTTGTTCACCCATAAATACACCTTTAGTTTTAAAATTATAAACACCTAAAGTTATTAAAGTTCCAATAAAAAGCACAAAAATAAGTATTATCTTCTTTTTTATGTAACTCGTACCCATGCTATATCCCCCTCATATTCTATAGGCAACAGCAGTTATAAACCACTCCTCCCTTCTATATTTATACTTTAAATTTATATTCTAAAAGTTGAAATATATGTATAGTTTAATTTATAAAATTTATTTCATATTAATTTCTATAAATCATCACTTGTAAAAATATGTATGAATTATTAAAAATTAAAAGCACCGATTCATTTCGATGCTTTTTATGTTATAATGTTTATAGTTAATTTTAAATGAAATAAAATAGTTCATAATTGTTTTATACTAAGCAGATTACAAGGAGGAAATGATATGTTTGAAGATGCTTTAGACTTAGCTGAAAATAAGCTTCTTTTACTTTATATATTTTATAAAATAAAGCTCCCTATTTCTAATATTCAAATAACACAAATTATTCTAGAAAATAATTTTATAAATTATTTTACATTGCAACAATATATGACGGAACTTATAGCATCTAACCTTCTTGAGCCTACTGAGCAAAAGGGCAAACATAGATTAGTCATATCGCAAAAGGGTGACAATGTTCTATCTCTATTTAAAGGAAGAATTTCTGAAACCAAGATGCAACTTATTGATGACTACTTGAAAATCCACCTTGAAAATATCAAAAAAGAGCTTACAGTTAGTGCTGATTACACAATAGAAAGCAATAATAATTATTTAGTTAACCTAATTGCGTCAGAAGATAATTTTACACTTATAGATATAAAACTTAGTGTGACGTCTAACAAGCAAGCACGGGATTTGTGCAGCAAATGGCGAGAAAATCCATCTGAATATTATAATAAGATAATAAACCTTCTCATAAATGATTAATTTTTATAGAAGTGTCATTCCTGTGGGCTCTCCGCCAATAGAAATGGCTTTTTTATTTTCAGTTAATTTATCAATTCTAAAAAGTAAATTGTTATAGTTATCACCTACATACAAATACTTTTCATCTTCCAGGATTCCTCTAGGCATACCACCAATTTTTATTTTTTTTATTTCTTTATAATTATTTATGTCTAGTATACTCACCGTTCCATCTCCAAAATTTGATATATAGCAGTATCTTTCATTACAATACATATCCACAGGTGAATTACCAACAGGTATATTGTATAATACGTTGTAGTTTTTTAATGAAATAATGCTTATACTTCCTTTGTTGTCCATACCAATATTACTTTCACAAACTAAAATATAATTTCCATCTGGCGTAATTAGGGCTTTAGTAGGATATGCCCCTACCCTAAGGTTTTTAATATTTCCCTTAGGAGCACAATCTATTATTGTTATACTATCACTATTCATATTTGCTACTATAATTAGATTCTTTCTTTTGCAAATATAAATACTATGTGGTAAATTGCCACACGGAATAGCTTCTACAATGTGTCTTTTTTCTAAATCAAAAACTATTATGTCATCGCAATCTCCACAAATTACATAAGCTTTATTATCATAAACTGATAAATCATTACAGTGCATACCTATAAAATAACTTTCAGTTTCATAATTATCAATATCAACTATAGAAATACTATTATCATAACTATTAGCTGTTATGAGTTTATTTTCATAAACATATATGCCATGAGGACCAATTTTTTTGAGATTTCTTTTATCCAAATATATTTTTTTTTCTTCTATAAATAAATCCAAGTTAACTTTTGATATGCAATCTGATGAAGTACTACATACATATAACTTTCTCAAATCCCTCACCTCCTCATAACCATAATATGAAAATAGTAATAATCTGCTAACACTGTTTTCATAAAAATTATTAATGGTGTTTATTCAAGATAGTTTCCAAATTCGAATTAAGAATTTTTTACTTATATTTCTTTATTTCTTGAAATAAAGATACTTTATAGTATATAATAACTTTTGTGATTATTAAAATCACAGAAGATGGAGGGTTACATTATGTATAGTTATGCACCAAAAGGAGTATGTTCCAATACCATAAATTTTGAAATAGTAGATGATAAAATTACTGAAGTTGTTTTTACAGGCGGATGCCCAGGAAATTTAATTGGGATTTCAAGCCTAGTAACAGGAATGAGAGTTCAGGAAGCTATAAATAGACTTAAGGGGATTAGCTGTGGTAATAAAAGTACTTCTTGCCCTGACCAGTTAGCATTAGCACTTGAGGAATTAGTTGTAAATGCTTAATTAAACCACACTAAAATAAATATCACGTCAAAAATGCTATTTATTTTAATGTTCTTAATGAACAAAGGCACATATTATTTATTAATATGTGCCTTTGTTCATATTTAAATCATCATCTGCGATGCTGCAATATTAACGACTTCAGAAGGAGATTTATTTAAAGCTACAGTATTTCGTATTATTTTCCTCATATCTCCCACCATATATAGTGAACCGCACACTAATAATAAATCCTCTTCGCCACAATAGCTCAATGCTTTTTTATATGCACTCTCATAATTTTCAATTGCCTCACAACCCGTGATGTATTTTTGTACTTGTACTTTTAATTTTTCTGAAAGTTCTGCCCGTTCGCTGTGGGGTGTAACGGTAATTACTCTACTTACCTTTGGAACTATAGTCATTATCATCTCTTCAACTTGTTTATCTGCAAGGATACCTAAAATTAATATGATTTTGTTGTAATTAAAATACATGTCAATACTTTCAGTAAGGTTTTTTATTCCATCTATATTATGTGCTCCATCTATAACAACTAAAGGCCTTTTATTCATTACTTCCAGTCTTGCTGGCCATTTTACATTTGATAGACCCATTAAAATATTATCCTTACTTATTGTAGCGCCTTGCAATATAAGCTCCTCTATTACATGAATTGCTACGCAGCAGTTTAATAATTGATGCTTTCCTAAAAGTGAAAGTTCAATAATATAATCATTATTTAAAGTTCGAACTTTCAACTTTTGAGTTACAACATTATTATTGCTATATGCTGTTCCCTCCAATGAAGTGATTGCAACCTGCTGTAAATTTTCTTTTCCTAAATATGTAGATGATTCCTTGGCTACTTTTATTAATTTGCAATTTTTTTCTATACATATTCTTTCTATTATCTCTTCGCTTTGCTTTTGTTGTGGAAACATAACTACAGGAATTCCTTCCTTAATAATACCTGCTTTTTCATAAGCAATTTTATCAATAGTATCACCTAATATTTGAGTATGGTCCAAGCTAATTGATGTAATAACACTTAAGATAGGTATAATTACATTTGTTGAGTCGAGCCTTCCCCCCAAGCCTACTTCCACTACTGCAAAATCTACCTTATTTTTATAAAAATATAAAAATCCTGCACAAGTAATGATTTCAAATTCTGTTGGGTTACCATATCCAAGTTCCACTACTTTTTCTACTGCCTTTGAAACCTCTGTTATAATATGGCTTAAATCTCCTTTAGAAATATTCACATTATTTATTTGCATCCGCTCTTCAAACTCTTCAATAAATGGCGAAATATATGAGCCCACCTTATATCCGGCTTTAACCAAAATATTAGTCACCATAGCTGTAGTAGAGCCTTTACCATTAGTCCCTGCAATATGTATACATTTTAATTTTTTATGTGGATTTCCTATAAGTTCTAATATTTTTTCAGTTCTCTCAAGCCCAAGTTTAGTGCCAAACTTGGCTGTGTTTTTTATATAAGCCATAGCTTCATTATAATTCATATTTATCAGTCCTTTCAAAATGGTATAACTAGATGGGGACAGTTAACAACTTTTTGACGTCTCTTAAATTCTATACCAACTTGGGGACACTTAACAACCTTTTATTGATATATTTTTATTTTTATTGTTAAATCATAATTTTCAGTACTGCAATATTAACGACTTCAGAAGGAGATTTAGACCACCACTGATGTTTTACTTTTGTTGCAATATGTAACTCTACTTATAAGTAGGAGTCTTTTAAGCAAAAGGGGATATGTATATTTAATACATATCCCCTTTACTAGAATCTATTTCAAATTTTCTATACTTTGAATTACTGCCTTATACATTTCTTTATATTTGTCACCCTTAGCTCTTTCTTCTTCTACAACTTCTACTGGAGCTTTAGCTGTAAATCTTTCATTACAAAGTTTCTTCTCAACTCTGTCAATTTCTTTTGCTAGTTTTTCTTTTTCTTTGTTTAATCTTTCTAATTCTTTTTCTAAATCTACAAGCTCAAGTAGTGGCATATATACTTCAGCACCCTTAGTTACTACTGTGACTACATTTTCTGGTGCTTCTTCTTTAGAATTTAAGAATACTACTTCGCTTGCTGAAGCAAGTTTTTGGAAATAAACTAATCCCTGCTCAAACGCTTCTTTTCCTTCTGTAGCATATATAAATGTTTTGGCTTTTCTTGAAGGTGGTACATCCATATCCGCTCTAGCATTTCTTACGTCTTTTATTGCTTCAATAATATAGTTCATGCTTTGTTCTGCGTTTTCATCTTTAAGAACCTCTTCATACTCTGGCCATTTAGCAATAGTTATAGATTCAAACTCATTATCTAAATGAGTATAAATTTCTTCTGTTATAAATGGCATAACAGGATGAAGCAATTTAAGTCCAGTTTTTAATACATTGTTTAATACATTAAGAACTATGCCTTTTGCCTCACAATCCTCTGCGTATAATACTGGTTTAACAAGTTCAATATACCAATCACAGAATTCTGTCCACATAAAATCATTAACCTTTTGAAGAGCTATGCCTATTTCAAACTTCTCGATATTTTCTGTAACTTCTTTTACTACAGTGTTCATTCTTGATAATATCCATTGGTCTGCAATAGTATAGTTTTTATTATCTTTGTATTGTGACATTAACTCTTCATTTACGTTCATCATAACAAACCTAGAAGCATTCCAAATTTTATTTGCAAAATTTCTCGCAGCCTCTACTCTTGATTCATAGAATCTCATATCACTACCTGGCGCATTTCCTGTAGCAAGTGAGAACCTTAGTGCGTCTGCGCCGTATTTTTCTATTACTTCTAATGGGTCTGTACCATTGCCTAATGACTTAGACATTTTTCTTCCTTGATCATCTCTAACCATTCCGTGCATTAATACCGTTTCAAAGGGTACTTCCTCTAAATTATAAAGTCCTGAGAAAATCATTCTTGCAACCCAGAAGAATATAATATCATATCCTGTTACTAAAACACTTGTTGGATAAAAGTATTTTAAATCCTCTGTATTGTTTGGCCAACCAAGTGTTGAGAAAGGCCACAATGCTGAGCTAAACCAAGTATCAAGAACATCTTTATCCTGCTGCAAATTTATACTATTACATTTAGTGCAGTTTGTTGGTCCCGTTGATGCAACTATTATTTCTCCACAATCTTTGCAGTACCACACTGGAATTCTATGCCCCCACCACAACTGCCTTGATATACACCAATCTTGAATGTTTTCCATCCAATTGAAGTAGGTTTTATCAAATCTCTCTGGAACAAATTTAGTTTTCTTTTCACGTACAGCCTCTATAGCTGGCTTTGCAAGTGATTCCATCTTAACATACCATTGTTTAGATAACAGTGGCTCTACAGTGGTTGCGCATCTATCGTGAGTACCTACATTGTGAGCATGGTCTTTTATTTTAACTAATAGCCCCGCACTATCTAAATCTTCTACAATAAGCTTTCTTGCCTCATATCTGTCAAGTCCTGAATATTTTCCATAGCCTTCACATATAGTTGCATTTTCATTTAGAACCACTATTTCAGGTAGATTATGTCTCTTTCCTATTTGAAAGTCATTAGGGTCATGGGCTGGAGTGATTTTAACTGCACCTGTTCCAAAATCTAAATCAACGTAATCATCTGCAACTATTGGTATTTCTCTATTTACAAGAGGTAAAATCAATGTTTTCCCTACTAAATGTGCATAACGTGAGTCTTTAGGATTTACTGCGACAGCAGTATCCCCGAGCATAGTTTCCGGTCTTGTAGTAGCTATTTCTAAGAATTCATCACTACCAACTACTGGATATTTTATATGCCAAAAGTGACCGGCTTGCTCTTCAAATACTATTTCTGCATCTGAAATTGCCGTCATACATTTAGGGCACCAGTTTGTTATTCTATTACCTTGATAAATAAGCCCATCCTTATATAATTTGACGAAAACTTCTCTAACTGCATGATTTAAGTTTTCATCCATAGTAAAGCTTTCCCTTGTAAAGTCAGCAGAACAACCCATTTTCTTTAATTGTCCTCTAATTTTTTCTCTATATTCACCAGTCCATTCCCAAACTTTTTCAAGGAAGGCTTCTCTTCCCATTTCTTTTTTCACAAGACCTTTCTTTAGAAGTTCATTTTCAACCTTTACTTCTGTTGCAATACTAGCATGATCTTCTCCTGGAAGCCACAGTGTGCTATACCCTTGCATTCTTTTAGTTCTTATTAAAATATCTTGAAGAGTATTATCAAGAGCGTGACCTAAATGTAATTTTCCTGTGATATTGGGTGGTGGCATCATAATTGTAAATGGCTTTTTATTCTTATCCACATCTGGAGTAAAGTATCCTTTTTCTTCCCACCCTGCGTAAAGTCTTTCTTCAAAATCCTTGGGATCATAATTCTTAGCAATATTATTATTTTCTTCCATAATTGATTCCTCCTTATTTATAAAATCCGACATAAAACCAGTATCACTTTAGGACAGCTGACAGCTGACAGTTCCCCTGAAACTCTTAATTTCCAAAAAAACAAAAAGAGCCTTCGTCTATAAAAGGACGAAGAACTCGCGGTACCACCTTTTTTCCTGCAAATCTACAGGCTCTTGATAATTTAACGATTAAGATAACCGTCTTTGTCTACTACTTATTATTACATAAATTCAACAAAGAAGCTCCGAAGCTACCTTCAAGGTTTTTCATATAGAAGATCTTACAACCTATGGATCTTCCTCTCTTAATATTAATTTCCCTTTACTCCTCTTCATCTAAGCTTTTTAAGGATTATAAAATTTTAATTTGTTCTTAATTATATCTCTTCATTTATATATATGTCAATATATTTCATTATTTAATTTAGATTTAATTTAGAATTAATTTAGAATGTCACATCTACTTAATATTTCATATTATATAACCATAACAACTTTATAATATGGAGGTATCTATGAAGATTAAAAAAAATTCAATTTTTTCAATACTTTTATCTCTTGCCTTAATAACCACTTTATTTTCTGGATGTAAAATAGGCACTAATGATGCTCTCGTAAAAGTAAAATTAAATGAAGTAGTTCGCTCTATTTTCTATGCTCCTATGTATGCAGCTATTTCTCAAGGTTTCTTTAATGAAGAAGGTATTCAAATTGATCTTTCAACTGGTCAAGGAGCAGACAAAACCATGCAACAAGTTTTAAGTAATGCTGTAGACATAGGTTTCTGTGGACCAGAACAAGTTATTTACATCTATAATCAAAAACGGGAAGACTATCCTGTAATTTTCGCACAATTAACACAAAAGGATGGGGCTTTCTTAGTATCTAGAAATGCGCAAGCAGATTTTAACTGGGAATCCTTAAAGGGTAAAACTGTAATAGGTGGAAGACCTGGCGGAGTACCTGAAATGGCTTTAGAGTATGTTTTAAAAAATCATGGAATTGATCCTGTCAAAGATATAAACCTTATTACTAACCTAGCATTCACAGCTACTGCTGGCGCTTTCAAAGGCGGCACAGGTGATTACGTTACTCTTTTTGAGCCTACTGCTAGTATGATGAAAAAAGACAATTCCGGACAGATTGTAGCCTCCATAGGCGCGTCTGCTGGTACTATGCCTTACACCTGTTTTTTTGCTACAAAATCTTATATAGAAAAAAATCCAGTAATAATAGAAAAGGTAACTAGGGCAATTTATAAAGGTCAAAAATGGGTAAGTAGTCATTCTGATGAGGAAGTAATTACTTCAATTAAGTCTTTCTTCCCTGGTGCAGATGAAGCTGTACTTATTGAGTCTATTAAGAATTATAGAAATATAAATGCTTTTTCACCAAACCCAATATTAAAACCTGATGATTTAACAAAACTTATGGATATAATCCAATCTTACAAAGCAGATTTAATCCCACAAAGACCTGCCTTCGATAAAATAGTCAACAATACATTTGCCGAAAAAGTAGTAAAAGATCTAAAATAAATAACAAGGCTAAACAATGAAGGTTCGGAACTTAGGATGCTCAGATAGTTGATAATTCGTTAACAGAATCTAAGTTTATTACATGAACTAAGATTCTGTAAAACTCATTATATACTATCTTTCACACTCCTAAATGCCGAACCTTCATAATTATAGTTACTTATACATATTTACTTAGATTTCCATTCTGTGTTGAAACTTTCTATAAGCATCCCAGAAGACATAACAATTATTTATTGATACGTCTCCACCCCTAAGAAATTTCCATAGGGCTGCTTAGATTATGCTAACAAAAGTATATATTGCGTAAAATGCGTTGGAACAAACCTTAGTAATTCTCAATTTATTTTATTTGCAGGTGCGTAAAGAAAAATGCATGTTTGAGCGATAGCGAGTTTGCATTTTTTAGCAGCCGTAAATAAAATAAATCGTAGAATTACTTGGTGAAGTGAGCGCATTTGTAGCAATATATACTTTTCGTTATAGCATAATATAAGAAAAATTTCTTAATGTACTTTCTACTCGACTTCGTCTAAGTTTTCAGCCCCTATGTTTTGCATATTAACTGTTCTTCTTTTTAATCTACTTTGTTCTGATGTCTCAAACAAATACTCCTTAATTGCATCAGAATTTTTAATATGCTTTAACACTAGCGTTGGGTGAGTTACATCCCCAGTATGACATATAATTGTTCCAAGCCCAAATACTCTCTCAAATAAGCTCTTATTTAAAGTTGTATCTTGGATTTTATATAGATAACAATCATTTATCTCCCTGTTTATAAATCCTTCTTGTATAGTTAACTTATCCTCTTGAATGTTATATAATGTAAATGTAAATGGTAATCCAAATAGCATTAGCCTTTTTCTTTCTTTAAATGCTATGTTATTTTTAATTTCCCGTTCCATAATGTACACTCCTTCATTTTACTAGTCTATTTTTTTATCACTAGCCACTTCCTCGTGAGCATCTTTAACCTCTATTTCACTCTCAAGATTTTTTAAAGCAGCAGACATCATGAGTTTTATTCTATTAATTTGATTTACTTCACTGGCACCTGGATCATAGTCTATAGCAGTTATATTAGCGCCTGGAAACCGTCTTTTTAATTCTTTAATCATTCCTTTACCCGTAACATGATTAGGAAGACAAGCAAAAGGTTGCATACACACTATATTTTTGGTACCACTTTCAATAAGCTCTACCATTTCACCAGTCAAAAACCAACCTTCACCTGTTTGATTGCCCAAGGATAAAATTGGTGCTGCACCCTTTGCTAATTCTTGTATAGTTTTTGGTGCATGAAATCTTTTACTATGATCTAAAACTAATTTCATATGTTTTCTAAAACTTTCTATATATCCAATTGCCACGTTATTTAATATTTTATCCTTCTTGCTCATTCCTAAATATTCATATTTAAAATTAGCATCAAAAGCGCAGTAAAGGAAAAAGTCAATTAAATCAGGCATAACCGCCTCCCCGCCTTCACTTTCAATAACATCTATAATGTTATTATTAGCTATAGGATGGAATTTAACTAAAATCTCTCCTACAAGGCCTATCTGAGGTTTTAAAATATTTTTAAGTTCTAGATTATCAAAATCAGCCACTATTGAAGATATATTATTTTTAAATTCTTTACTACTTCCCTTTATTACTGCTTGTTTGCAAATTTTTACCCATTTTTCATAAAGTAAATTAGCTGAACCAAGTATCCGTTCGTATGGTCTAACCTTGTAGAGCACTCTCATAAGTAAATCTCCGTATACCAAGGACATTAATGATTTTTTAACCAATGAATGCGTAAATTTAAACCCTGGATTTGACTCGAGGCCAGCAGCATTTAATGATACCACTGGAACTTTCGGGAATCCTGCTTCCTTTAGTGCTTTCCTAAGGAAGCCAATATAGTTTGTAGCCCTGCATCCTCCACCAGTTTGAGAAATTATAACAGAAGTATTTTCTATATCATATCTACCTGATTTTAGTGCATGAATTATTTGTCCTACTACAATTATGGTTGGATAACAGGCATCATTATTTACATATTTTAAGCCTTCCTCTACAGCCTCAGTATCCACTGAAGGTAAAATCTCTAAATTATATCCTGATGAATTAAATGCTTCCTGTACAAATTGAAAATGTATTGGAGACATTTGTGGAGATAAAATAGTGTGTGTTTTTCTCATTTCTTTAGTGAATATAATCCTGCTTGTGGCCTCTTTAATTTTTTTAGGCACAGTCCCATTTTTATCTCTTTCATTAAGCGCGGCCTTTAATGATCTTATTCTGATTCTTGCTGCTCCCAAATTATTTCCTTCATCAATTTTTAAAGTCGTGTATATCTTTCCACTACTGCCTAAAATCTCTTGAACTTGGTCTGAGGTAACTGCATCAAGACCACAACCAAAAGAATTTAGCTGAATAAGCTCAATATTTGGCTCTTTTGCTACAAAACTAGCTGCAGCATATAATCTAGAATGGTATACCCACTGATCTACTATTCTTAGTGGCCTCTCAACAATACCTAGATGAGCTACAGAATCCTCTGTAAGTACAGGCATATCGAAATCAGTTATTACACTTGGGATACCATGATTAATTTCTGGATCTATATGATAAGGTCTTCCAGCGAGTACTATGCCCTTCTTTCCAGTCCTCCTAATATATTCTACTACTTCCTCACCTTTTCTTTGAATATCCAATTTCACATTTTCAGTTTCTGTCCATGATTTTTTAACCGCCATTGCTATTTCTTTTTTATTAATTCCAAAACTAGCAAACTCATCAGCGAGTCTCACAATTAGACTTTTATTATTGTCTAAAGATATAAAAGGACTTAGGAACACAATATCTCTTTCCTTCAATATATCCATGTTGTTTTTTATTACCTCAGGATATGACGTTACAATAGGACAGTTGTAGTGATCATCCGCTCCTTGTTGCTCCTTTTTTTCATAAGGAATACAAGGATAGAATATAGTGTCTATTCCCTTATTTATAAGACTCATTATATGTCCATGTACTATTTTAGCAGGGTAACAAGCCGATTCTGAGGGTATAGTATCTATTCCCATTTCATATATCTGTTTAGATGATCTTTGGGACAATTCTACCCTAAATCCTAAAGTTGTAAAGAAAGTAAACCAAAATGGATAATTCTCATATATATTAAGAACCCTTGGAATTCCAATTACGCCTCTTGTGGCATCTTCCTTCTTTAGTGGGGTATAATTAAATATTCTTTTATATTTATAGTCATATACATTAGGAATCTCTTCTTTTTTACCGCTAAGACCTAGTGCTTTTTCACAGCGATTACCGGATATAAATTCCCGGATCTTATCAAATTTATTAACCGTAAGAACACACTTATTTGCACAATTTTTGCATCTACCCATGGTGGTTTCTACCTTAAAGCTATCCAATTGTTCGAGTGTTAATAATGTAGAAAGCTTCCCGTCTTCAGTTCTTTCTTTTGCAATAAGTGCAGCCCCAAAAGCTCCCATCAGACCTGCAATATCTGGTCTAACTGCTTCTCTTCCTGAAATAAGTTCAAAAGCCCTAAGTACTGCATCATTATAAAAGGTTCCGCCTTGAACAATTATCTTTTTACCCATGTCCTTTGGATCTCTTATTTTAATAACTTTGAGCAGAGCATTTTTTATCACTGAATAAGAAAGACCTGCTGATATATCACCTACAGATGCACCTTCCTTCTGAACCTGTTTAACTCTGGAATTCATAAACACTGTGCATCTTGAACCCAGGTCCACTGGACTTCTAGAACTTAATGCTACATTTGCAAAATCTTCTATTTCCATGTTTAAAGAATGAGCAAAAGTTTCTATAAAAGAGCCACAGCCAGAAGAGCAAGCTTCATTTAGAAGTATACTATCAATGACACCATCTTTTATTCTTAAACACTTCATATCTTGTCCACCAATATCTAATATAAAATCTGCTCCTGGCAGAAAAAATTCCGCCGCCTTGTAATGAGCTATAGTTTCAATTTCTCCAATATCTACTTTTAATGCTGCCATTATTAATCCTTCACCATAACCTGTTACCGCTGAATTCCTAATAATTACATCTTTTGGTAAAATATCATATATATTTTTCAATATTTTTCTAACTAAAGTTAAGGGATTACCTTCATTACTTCCATAATAAGAGTATAAAAGTGCACCATCCTCATCTATTAGTGTAGCTTTAGTAGTAGTAGACCCCGCATCTATTCCCAAGAAACAATCCCCTTGGTATCCCGCAAGTTCTCTTCTCGCTACCTTATATTGACTCTGCCTCTTATTAAAAACTTCTAGTTCTTCCTCATCTAAAAATAGTGGCCTAAGCCTTTGAACTTCCTGTACTGATGCTTCCTTTAGCTTTGGAAGTTGCGTCTTTAATTCTTCAAATGAAATAGTGTACTCATCCTTTGATGCCATGGCAGCTCCTAGTGCAACAAACAGCTGAGAATCCTTTGGAAAAATAATTTCTTCCTCTGTTAACTTTAAAGTTTCAATGAACCTTTGTCTTAGTTCAGACAAGAAATATAATGGCCCACCTAGAAATGCAACATTCCCTTTAATTGGTCTACCGCAAGCAAGTCCACTAATAGTTTGATTAACTACTGCCTGAAAAACTGATACAGCAATATCTTCTTTTGCAGCACCCTCATTTAATAAGGGTTGAATATCTGTTTTTGCAAAAACTCCACATCTAGCTGCAATAGGATATATAGTTTTGTGGGCCTTCGCAAGTTCATTAAGTCCTGTGGCATCCGTTTGAAGCAATGACGCCATCTGATCAATAAATGCACCAGTACCTCCAGCGCATGTACCATTCATTCTTTGATCAATTCCCCCATCAAAATATATAATCTTTGCATCTTCTCCACCTAGCTCAATAGCCACATTGGTTCTTGGAATAACATTTTCTATAGCATATGCGCTAGCTACTACTTCTTGAATAAATTTAATATTTAGCCATTTAGATAAAGCTAGTCCACCGGAGCCTGTCACCATTATAGTAATATTGCAATCTTTAAAATTGTTATACGCCTCATATAAAATATCAGCTATTGTACTTTTTATATCTGAAAAATGCCTCTGATACTTACTATATATTATTTTTTCCTGCTGATTCAGCACTACTATCTTAACTGTAGTAGATCCTACATCTAATCCAACATTTAATATTTTTTTCATAATTATCTTCTCTTTCCCCGCAAGTTTGGATTTATTCTTATTTTTAACCTAATATTTAATTATATATGTTTATGCCGCCCCATACAATCTTCATATTTTTTCAAATTACTTAATATTTGAGTAAATAGCCTAATTGTTCCTATATCAATATCCTTAGTCTTCAAAAACTAAATTTATTTTGTTCAAGACTCACCCTCCATATTATAATTTGTATTAATTACATATTATTCAAATTCTATGTAAATATCAACTACATTTACAGAAAATTAACATATAAGTATATTATATTATAACTCAATAGTGCTAATATTTCAAAGCTTACTCAAACTTTATTATTTAAACCACCTATGAGAAAATTCTAGGATTAAAAATAGACTAAAATGTCGTTAACAATACATTATTAAAACTCATATACTAAAGTATAACTTTCTAGGAGATGATAAAGTGATTAAAGTAGAGATTAATAATATATCCATGAATTACCATTCACTAACTGCAGAAACCCCTGCTTTAAAGGATATCTCATTTGGTGTACAAGAAGGTCACTTTTTAAGTATTGTAGGACCTTCTGGCTGTGGAAAATCAACGCTATTAAATATAATAGCAGGCTTAATTACTCCCTCTAAAGGAGAGATAGTAATTAAAAGTTTTGATGATACTTCAAGCTTTTCAAAGATTGGATATATGTTTCAAAAGGATCAATTATTCGACTGGTTAACTATATGGGACAACGTACTTTTAGGTCTTAAAATTAACCATTGTATTACGGAAGACAAGATGGATATGGTGAAAAATCTTTTAACAAACTATAATCTCTGGGAATTTAGAAATCATCATCCTAAAGAATTGTCTGGAGGTATGCGCCAAAGAGTTGCTCTAATTAGAACCTTAGCATTAAGGCCTGAAGTACTTCTTTTAGATGAGCCTTTCTCAGCACTAGACTATCAAACTAGGTTAAACATTAGTGATGAAGTTTATGAAATTATAAAAAAAGAAAAAAAGACTACTATAATGGTAACTCATGATATATCAGAAGCTATCTCTATGTCCGATGAGATTATTATTCTTTCAAGTAGGCCTGCTGTAGTTATTAAAAACATACCCCTTAAGTTTGAAGAAAATTTTTCTCTTCCTTTAAAACGTAGAGAAGCTCCAAGTTTTAGAGTTTATTTCAATGAAATTTGGAAGGAGATGAACCGTAATGCTGATTCAAAGCGATGAACACAAAAATTATATTAAAAGTGTAAAAAGAGAAAAATACTGTGTTATTCTTACACGATTAGTAATACTAATTGCTTTTTTTAGTTTATGGGAAATAGCTGGCAGGCTAAAATGGATTGATTCTTTCTTAACAAGTACACCCTCAAAAATGTATGCCTCACTTTTACAAATATATGCTGAAGGTACATTGCTTTATAACATCTTTATTACCTGTTTTGAAACAATAGTTGGTTTTATACTTGGAACAATTTTTGGTGCTTGTATTGCAATTCTATTATGGTGGTCGGATTTCGTTTCAAGAGTTTTGGATCCATATTTAATAGTATTAAATGCACTACCTAAAGTAGCACTTGCACCTATTATTATATTTTGGGTAGGCAATGGAATAAAGGCAATAATAGTAATTGCTCTTTTAATATCAATAGTTGTAACTATAATAAGCATACTGAGCGGCTTTAAAGAAGTTGATGAAGATAAAATTAAACTTTTAAAAACCTTTGGAGCTTCTAAATTTCAAATACTAATTAATCTAATTATTCCTGCATCCATCCCAACTCTTATTTCTGCACTTAAAATAAATGTAGGTCTCTCATGGGTGGGTGTAATAATGGGTGAATTCTTAGTTGCGAAAAACGGTCTAGGATTTCTTATAATTTTCGGTGGACAAATTTCTCAACTAGATATGGTAATGATGAGTATAGTTATACTTTCTATCTTAGCTTACCTCATGTATGAAATGGTTGCATTTATAGAAAGAAAAGTAGTAGGTAAGAATAAATAAAATTTTATTTACATTGAATATATTTATAATCCTTGGGCAGTATTTATATGGAATATTAAATGCAAAATAGTAATATCATTATTTAGGCACATTAAAATAAATAATAGCCCAGTATGCTAATCTATTTTGCATCTTTGACCTGTCATTTGTTTTTATAGTACATTCAGATAACAAATTTATAACTCATTAGAGAACTATAACTCGTTAGAGAACTATAACTCATTAGAGAACTATAAGGAGGAGAATAATGGACTACTTTCAAAAGGCTAACGACATATACAATACTAAGGATTATAATAGAGCAATTGCTCTATATAAAAAGGCTGCAGAAATGAAAGACAATGAGGCTGGTGCTCTTTATAATAGCGCAGTATGTTTTATTCACCTAAAGGAATATGAAAAAGCAATACCACTATTTCATGATGCTATAGACCTCCGCCCAGAAAGCAAATACTTCTTCAATTTAGCTTATTGCTATGCCATGTGCCTCAACAAGCAGAAGGCATTATATTACTTCAATACTGCTTGGACATTAAATAATGAGGATGAGGATTGCGAAAAAGCCATTAATTTATTATTAAAAAGCTATAGAATAGCCCCCTAAAACACTGGGAGCTATTCTATAATAAATTATTTACATTAACTTTCCTATTTTACCATTCTCCTACTATACTCTCTTCCTTATGGTCGATAACAAATCTTTTACTATCAAAATAGTCTCCACCAATTAAAAATGTAGGATCTACATTAATCCATTTATTTTCTTCTTCTATATATACTTGATTCCAAGCATGACTAACCCAATTATTACCATTAAATCCCTGACCAGTTATAATTCTTACCTTTATATTATTAGCCCTGCACATAGCTACAAGTAGACATGCATAATCGAAGCATATTCCCCTTTTGGAGTTAAATGTTGGAATTGCACCGGATTTTACACCTAAATCATTATTTAATACTCTATTTGCTTTTGCATCATCATAAACTACTTCACTACCTACCCAGTTATAAATAAGCTCTGCTTTTTGCCTAGTTCCATTTTTATTCTTTGTGAGATTAGTTGCAAACTTATTAATTTCATCATTAGATTGAACCCCTTGCTCCAGAGTAACGCCATTATAATAAGTTATAACATTTTGCTTGTTTTGTACATTAGGCTCCTGAGCATTTGCTTCTTTTACTACAATTTTAAAGGAGTTATTAACAATATTGGGAAGCTGTTTCGCAAGCTTTGAATTAGTCAATGGAATAACTACCTCTTTGGATATATAATTATATAATTGTGACCCTTCCAAATACTTATTGTATGAATCAGTTATCTTAAGAAGTGACAGAGTATTCAACATAAAAGTAATAACAATTACATAGCATATTGCTTTTGGTACTTGAAATATTGCGCCTACTACTCTTTTAAAAACATCACTTTTATTTTTCAACTTATTCTCTATAGTGTCAAACAAAGGATAAATAGTAATGTGGCTAATAAGATTAACTACAAAATTTATGACTGTATAAATTATTAATACCACTAGTGGCATTAATAACACATAAATCACTAATGGTTTATTATTAATAAACTCTATAGCTTTTAAAGGTATACTTTTATATATTTTTTCATACATACCCTCATTATGCTGAATAAAGATTTTTTTTGTATAGTAAATGCCTACAAACAGCGCACTTAGAAAAGAAACACTTTGAAAAGCTCCCTGAATAGATCCTTTTAAATTTTCAGATGAAAATTTATATATAAATCCTTTAATTACAGGGTATATAAAGAATAATAATAAAATTAAAGTTATGGGTTCCCTAAACAAATCTATCACCTGCTTTCGTTATTATGCATTTTGAACAAAGTTGCAATTTGCCAAACTCCTATAAATCTTCCACACCATTAATTAAATCTCCTAATACTTTTTTAATTTCCTCCCACTTGTAGCCTCGCCTTAAAAGGTAGTCTCCTAACTTTTTATATAGCTTTATTTTCGCGGGCTCTGACTTAATTAATATGTTGTACCTTTTATTAGCAAGTTCAAACAGTTTATTATAATCATCTTCATATGTATCTTCAGAAGTTTCTTTATTTTTAAGTTCCTCATTGTTATCATTTTTAGTGATTTTATCTAAAACCTCATTTACTATTCCATAATCATATCCATTTCTAACTAAATAGTCTGCTGTTTTTTTATAAAGCTTTAATGCATCTTTTTCACTCTTAGCTAATGTTACTATTCTTTTTTCGCCAAGTATCAAAGCCGTTTTAAGCTGCTGCTCAGAAGTTACTTTATTAAGGGCCTCTATAATTAACTCTTTCGGAAGAAATTTTTTTAGCAGTGCAAATTTAATTTTATTTTTCCCACTAGTCTTAATTTTTTCTTTTATATATAAGTCCACAAATCGCTTATCGCAAACAAATTCATACTGCTTTAAAAACTCCATTACCCTATCTATAGTCTTAATATCAAATTCTTTTGCTGTTAATTTATCTACTACTTGTTTAGCTGATTTAAAGCTTCTTTCTAAAAAATGAAGTGCGCAGTTTTTTCCCTTTATATAATTATCTTCATCAATTATATCTTGCAGCCCCTCTTTTTCAATGGTTGCTCCTTTTGTAATATTGTGGATATACACAAGTGCTGCATCACAGGCAAAGGCGAATTCATCATTCATATAAATGTTAACTCTATCTTTGTTGTTTTTTTGAACTTCAATTTTTGTTATAACACTACTCAAAACTAACCTCTCTTTTCCGGTAAAAATATGTGAATTGTTGGCTTTTGTAATACTTTTCTAGAAATATTATATAGGTCCTTACTTTTAATATTCCCCATATTTTTCATATCTTCAGTAAACTGATATATATCTTCATTTTCCATGGCCTGATGAATTACATAATTACCAAGATCCGTAGAATCCTCAATGGTTGATGCTATAGCAGTTTTTAATATTTTCTTCATTAAAGCTATGGTATTATCATCAAAAACTATTTTTTCACTTTTAATATCCTTAATGGCAGAATCAATTACTTCAATAGCCTCATCCACATCTTCTTCTGAAACCGATGTATAAATATACAGTGTTTTAACGTTATTTGAAGTATCTAAATGAGTATAGGCATCATAAGACAATCCTCTTTCTTCCCTAAGTTCTCTAAATAATATAGAGTTAGCACTTTCTCCAAATTTATAGTTTAGTATTCTAAGTGCTAATTCCTCATCTTTAGATAGTTCGTTAAAAGTATATAAATATAGTATGGTACTTTGCTCGATTTCTTTTTTATATGATATTTCTTTTACAAATTGATGATGCTCATATGTTATTTTTTTCTTCTCGAATTTCTTTTTACTCCAACTACCAAAATACTTCTTTACCATATTTATTATGTCCTCATGTTCAAATGGGGATACAATAGATATAAAAGAATTATTTGGCACGTAATATCTATTATAAAAATCAACAAGTTGTTTTCTTGCAACTTTTTTTATTATGTTTTCATTACCTATAGTATCCTCCCTAAGCGGACTATAAATAAATGCAATCTCATTTACCCGCTTAAAGCTTAAGTCTTCAATGTCATCATTAATTGTTCTGATCTCAGCTAATATGACTCCTCTTTCCTTTTCAATTTCCTCTTTTGGAAAGTTTGAATTTAAGAGCATATCTCCAATCAACTTTACTGCATTATCTAATTCTTCATTTAAAATTGTAGCACTATAAACTGTACAATTAAAATCCGTATATGCATTATATTCTCCACCCAAATTTTCTAAATCGCTGTTTAGTTTTTCATTAGTTCGGCTAGAAGTCCCTTTAAAAAGCATGTGCTCTATAAAATGTGCTATTCCCTTTTCATTTTTTTCTTCATAAAGTGAACCTATATTGACTCCAGCATGAATTGCTGAAATTTGACTATCCTTTTTAATAGTAATGAGGTTAATCCCATTACTTAATTCTGTTTGCTGCGTATTAAAAATTTCTTTATTCATCATATTCTCCTTTAAAAAAACTGCATTATTTAACTTATATATCATCTTTGAATGAACTATGAACATCAAAAAATAAAGTTATATATAGATTAACTATATCATACTTTTAGTTATTTTAGACTATTTTTTAACCAATATTCTTTTATCACTTAAATGTAGCAAATAGATATTCTTTCATTTATATATGTTACCCAAAGTTTGGAAATCTACTTAGGTACCCTAAACTAAAGCTAACGACAATAAATCTTATAACAATTTAAAACTAGAGTAAATTCCCTATGCAATGTGATAAATTCATTTGACTAATACCGAATTATATAGTAGAATTAAAGTTCGGGTCGAATACGCATAGACAGTTCGTAACCATCCTGTCTCAAAACAAAACTATGGAGGCACAAAAATGAATATTAAATTAAATGAAGGAACCATATCTGTAAAAATAAGAAGAATTGTTTTTGCAGCAATGGTAGCTGCTATTTATGCAGCTTTAACTCTGAGCTTATCGTTTTTCAGCTTTGGAGTTATTCAATATCGTATTGCTGAAGGACTTACTATCCTACCTTACTTTGCATCTTTTTCAATCCCAGGGCTGGTAATTGGTTGTATAGTTTCTAATATCATAAGTCCACTAGGTATTATGGATATGATTTTCGGTTCCCTTGCAACATTTATAGCCGCGATTTCAACTTACTATATTGGTAAAAGCAAACTGAAATTCAAAAGAATACTTGCTCCATTACCGGCTGTAGTAATTAATGCCCTTATTATAGGCATTATGTTAAAGCTTTTATATTTTAAAGACATGCCCCTTTTACTTTGTATGCTGCAAGTTGCATGGGGAGAATTGGTCTGCTGTTATGGAATTGGATTACCTCTTATTTATGTTATTGAAAAGAACTCAATTTTGAGGAATTTTTTTAAATAATTGAAAAAAGCAATTTAATTTTGCTTTTTTAGTTTAATATTTGTTATTCTGTATATACTTTAATATGAGATGTATTTGATACTTTATGAGAGAAAGAGGAATTTTAATGAACAAAATTGAAAAACTTAAATTTGATGAACTAGGACTAAGCGAATCAGTACTACACGCTATACAGGATTTGAAATTTGAATATCCATCTGATATCCAAGAAAAAGCTATTCCAGTTGTATTAGAAGGCTTTGATATTATAGGTCAGGCTCAAACAGGAACTGGTAAAACATTAGCCTTTGGTGCACCTATTTTAAGCAGAATGGAAAGACCAAATGGAAAAGTTCAAGCAATAATAATGTCTCCAACAAGAGAACTTGCTGTTCAAGTTGCTGAAGAACTTTCACGTATTGCAAAACATGAAAGAGTTAAAATATTGCCAATCTATGGTGGTCAATCTATTGATAGACAAATATCAGCTCTAAAAAGAGGAGTAGATATTGTTGTTGGAACTCCTGGAAGATTACTAGACCATATTAGAAAAGGCACTTTAAAACTTGCCAATGCTAAGTTTCTTGTTTTAGATGAAGCTGATGAAATGTTAAACATGGGCTTTATTGAAGATATTGAAAGTATTATAAGTAATTTAAGTGAAGATAGACAGACTTTACTTTTCTCAGCTACTATGCCAAGAGCTATTAAAATATTGTCTAAAAAATATATGCATCCTGAAACAAAGATTATTTCAATCGAAAAGAAGTCTTTAACCGTTTCTAAGATTAAGCAATATTACTATGAAGTAAATCCAAAAACTAAATTTGAATCATTATGTAGAATTCTTGATGTTGATGCTCCTAAGACTTGTATACTATTCTGTAAAACTAAAAAAGGTGTAGATGAGTTAGTAGACGCATTACAACCAAGAGGATATACAGTAGAAGGTATGCACGGAGACATGAAACAAAGTCAAAGAATGAACACTCTAAAAAAATTCAAAGATGGTAATCTAAATTACCTAATTGCAACTGATGTAGCTGCAAGAGGAATAGATGTAGAAAATGTTACTCATGTAATAAATTATGATCTACCACAAGATAGTGAATCATATATACATAGAATTGGAAGAACTGGTAGAGCTGGTAAAGAGGGTACAGCTTATAGTCTTATTACAAGACGAGAAGCATCTGCTATAAGACAGATTGAACGTGATACTAAAAGTATAATCACTAAGAAAACTGTACCTACTATAACAGATATTTTTGCAGCAAAATCAGAAACTATTTTAGATTCTATAAAATTAGTTTTAGATGAAAATTTATATGAAAACTTTCTTCCACTAGGTAAAGGTCTTATAAAAGAATTCGGAGCTGAAGATGTAGCTGCTTCTCTAATAAAAATTATATTTGATAAAGAAGTTAACTATAACTATGCAGATGATTCTGTAACAACAACATTAACAGATAATGTTAGATTATTCCTTTCTATCGGAAGAATGGATGAAGTTATGACTAAAGATATTATATCTTTCTTATGCGAGACAGCTAATATTAATAAAAATGAACTTGGCCGTATTGATATTTTAGATAAATTCTCATTTTTAGATGTACCTTCAAATCTAGTTGATTCAATCCTTAACAATAGTTCAGGTAAGAAGTTAAATAGTAGAAAAGTAAATATTGAGGTTGCTAAATCTAGAAGATAGATTTCACAACTGAAAAGAGAGCCCTTATTTATAAGGGCTCTCTTTTGTTTTGCAAATTTTAAAACATTTTTTTACCTTTAATTATTTTATCAAGTTTAATTATTTTATAGCATATTTAAACATACAATATAAATGGGGTGATAATAATGAGTAAATTTAAAAAATTGCTTTATACACTAATTTTTATCTTATTAATTGAGGTATTACTAATATATATAATATCTAAATAACTTATTTTTTATCCTACTATTTTTATCATACTAAATTTGCTTTGTATATTTCTTCAAAAGTGCATAGTCTTTGTACAATTCTATTGCTCTTAATATGTCTTGGTGCTAAAATAGTATAAATTGTTGTGCTATACTCTGGATTTTCTTCTTCATCCTCAATAGAAAAGTCAATAGTCTTAACTTTTATCCCCATACCCTCAAAGTACTGTTCTAATTTTTCTACCATATTTTTCTTGTTGCTATATTGAATTTCAATTTTAATAATATTACTGTTCTTAAAAAGCCTAGCTTCAAAAGTCTTAAAAAATACTAATACTATAAAAACACATATAGTTGCTAGTATAGTTAAAGTATAATACCCCAGTCCAACTGCAAGTCCAATGCATGCCACTGTCCAAATACTTGCCGCAGTAGTAAGTCCTTTTACTGATCCCTTCTCATGTATAATAGTCCCTGCCCCTAAAAATCCAACGCCAGTTATAACTTGTGCCCCCAGTCTTCCAATATCTGCTTTTAATGCATTTTGGAGTTCTGGATGCTGAATTATCATATTGGTTGCATCTTGAATTGAATATAATTGTATCATTGAGGTAACGGCAGCACCTAAGCATACTAGAATATGCGTTCTAAAACCTGCTGGTCTATTTTTAGCTTCTCTCTCATATCCAATTAAGCCGCCAACTACAACTGCAAGGGCAAGCCTTATTGCTACTTCATATGCTAACATGTATATACCTCCAAATATTTTTTCATATTCTATTATAATTAATTAAAAGCTAATATGTGCATAGTTACATATACCATATTTCCTCTTTGCTTGTAGAAACGCCAATTGAAAATAAACCCATTTCCTTAGCAGCTCTAATAAGGCTACTTTTAGTAGTTATAATTCCGTCTGGCTGGATCTTTTCATTTATTTATTTTAAAGCACAAACATTTCTTGAAAACCCTTCAATTAAATCCAAATGCACATATACACTTTTACCATGAGTTTTTATACGATTAACGATTTCTTGTAAATTAAAGATACTTCCTGTAAGCAAGAAAATAATTTAGCAGGGAGATTTTATGGCTTTTTCTAACTTTTCCAAATTATTTACCGCAGCAATTACCGGGTTTTCTCGAATTTTATTATAAAATTCATTTTCCATATTTCTCACTCCTTTTATCATAATTTTAAAGATTCCTAATTTAATAAATATTTAAAACAACATTTTCTCTAAAGCAATTATATCACACTAGCCTGCAACATTAAATTATCACCTTTGGTACTGCATTATTAATGGATTCACAAGGTAATTTTGTAAGAAAAAAGCAACCAATTGGTTGCTTTTTTCTTGATTTAATTTAGATACTTTAGCTCAATGCTATTTGACTTTAACCAGGCTCTAACAAACTCATTTATACAATTATCTTCATATTTATACCATTCTTCTGTTTTATTTTGTTTATCCATTAAAACATGCTTAAACTTCTTTATAGGTTCTTTACTATTTAATGCCTTATTTAATTCTTGTTTTAAATCTGAATTACTAATTAGGCTATTTACATATTTTTTCATTGTCCTTATATAAAAATCTTCATCTATGAGAGGAGTACTTATATATCTATTAACGTTGTCCTCGCTAATAAGTATGGCTACCCTAACAAATTCTTTTAACCAATTATCAAAGGTATCTTCTTTTAATGTTCCCTTTTCTAAGGCTAAACTCACTTCTGTAGGAATATATATGACTTCTCCGGTTCTTGTGTCTAAAAAACTTTTTCCTAAATTATCATCTTCATGTGAAATTGTTTCTATAAGTGCTTCTATATCAATATCTACTGTATTCAAAATTTTACCTCCTGCCTTTAGTTTTCATTTTAATAATCTATAATAAAAACCCAATAAACCTTAATGGTTTATTGGGTTTTGATCAATAAATCCTTATAATTTATTGGATTATGGAAAGTAAACTTTAACGGTTTATTTGAAAGTTATTTACTCATCAAAAGTTGATTCGTATTCTTCTAATACTCTTTCAAACTCTTCTTCGTCTTCTACTGCAATATATTCCTCTTTGTCATCTACCGTTGTAATTTTATAGACAAAAGCATCCTCTTCATCTCCTATAGGAGCTAATAGCGCATATCTATTTTCATCTAATTCAATGATTTCTACTAATTCAAAATCAACCTTTTCGCCATCTTCATCCATCATTGATATAATTTTATTATCTTCCATAAACATTCTCCTTTCAATCGTATTAATCATATTATACCGTTAATCTAGCCAATATGTCTATATGAAAATTAGATTTTAACTATATTTTGAACTTAATCATCTTTAAATTATTCTAGTCTATTTTATTTCAGATATCTTATTATATATTCACTTGTTATACCCATAAATTCCTCTTACAGAAACTTCTCCTGAAACAATATATTCTAACAATCCTTGTTGATTTTCAACAACTAATTCACCACTATCACTTATATCTATTGCCTTAACCTTTGTTACTTTTCCTCTATTTACCAATTGAATCTCTTTTCCTATAAGTAAGGAATTTTTTCTACAAATCTCCATAGTTTCGGATACATTGCCATTTTCCACAAAATCATTGTATAACACCTCAAAAGTGTTTAAGACATTGGCAAGCAAAAGCTTTCTGTTCATATATTTACTACTCTCTATTTTAAGTGAAGTAGCAACATCTTTTAGATCGGTTGGTAAATCTTTTTCTTCCAAGTTTACATTTATACCAATTCCCATAACTAAATAATTAATATGATCTATTTCTCCACTCATTTCTGTTAATATACCACATACTTTTCTGCTGCTTAGTACTATATCATTAGGCCACTTAATACTAGTTTTAATGCCCATTTTCATAATAGCCTCTTGGACAGCTGCTGCCCCTATTAAAGTTATTTGCGATATATTTTCTGTAACTATGTTTGGTCTAAGTATTATTGACATCCATATGCCCTTATATTTAGGAGATATCCAATTTCGCCCTAGCCGTCCACGGCCTGTTGTTTGTTCTTCGCTTATTATAACTGTTCCGTGCTCTTCTCCGCTCTCAGCTAATTTTTTGGCAATAGAATTGGTTGAGCCTATAGAATCATAGTGAATTATATTTTTACCTATGTACTGCGTAGTTAGGAAGTCTTTAATCTCCTCAAAGGTAAGTATATCTGGTGAGGAGATTATCCTATAACCTTTTCTTGAAATTGCTTCAATTTCATAGCCATCTTCTTTAATTGTATTTATATATTTCCATATAGCAGCGCGACTAACTCCTAGCTCTTCACTTATTTTTTGTCCAGATATAAAATCATTTCCACTTTCCTTAAGTAACTTAAGAATTTTCCCTTTCATAATATGCACCCCCCATTGTTTTGTTAACCAAGGTCTGATTAAGCTATTTTATATTCTTCTATATTCTTCTATATTCTTCTTGCTTATATCTATATTCACCTTTAAGTGCATAGTCAATGGCCTCTAATAACTGACTTTTATCTCTTGGCAATGTTCCCGAAAGTGCTATATAATTTGAAGCATGATTGCTCCTAAAGACACAGTCAGTAACTTCTACATTTTGCAAGAATTCTTTTGTCTCATACATTATTTCTTTTGGAGTTAATACATGAAATTTACCCTTTTGTACATCTTCATATAGTGGAATTCCATTTTCTAACATTAAAGTTAATAAACCTAGATAATCTGGGTTTATGGCACTTATAAGCTTTGCAGACTCTATTGCATGCTCTCTTGCTTTTAACTTGCCTCCTATTCCTGAAATTAGAGTAACAGATAACTTTATCCCACTTTCTTTAACCTTTTGCCCTGCCATGAGCATCTCACCTGCAGTTACTCCCTTATTTATACTTTTTAATATTTCATTACTCCCAGATTCAACCCCTAGATACACAATGCCAATACCAAACTCTTTAAGTTCACTAAGTTCATCCAAAGATTTTCTTAAAATATCATTAGGGGTACCATAAATCCCCACTCTTTCACACTCAGTAAACACTTCTCTTATTTTTGATAATATAGATTTTAATTTACTAGTTTGTAGCACTAGTGCATCTCCATCAGCCAGAAAAACTTTCTTTACTATTCCATAGGTTAATTTAGCCTGCTCCAAATCTTCAATAATATCTTTTAAATCACGTATTCTAAACTTTTTTTCTTTGTACATCTCACAAAAGCTACACCCATTATGTGAACATCCAATAGTAACTTGTACTATAAGACTATGCGCCTCACTGGGTGGTCTATATACTACACCTTCATATCTCACCGTAATCATCTCCAAACTGTCTCAGACTCCCCCTAGCTAATGCGAGGGGTTCTTTTGTACTCCATAAATATCTCTCGTTGAATACTCTATAAGTATACCATATGTTTTTATAGAAAATTAGGACTTTATAGATGTGTCTTAGTAGTTTTTGAAATTAGGATTATATTATTAAAAGTATGTATTATGTAAAATGTATTTGAACAAGTTCTAGTAATTCACAATTTATTTTATTTATAGCTGCGTGAAGAAAAGCGCGTGTTTGAGAGAGTTTACATTTTTTAAAAGTCTTTGAAATTCGAATTTTATTGATAAAAGTATATATTATGTAAACTGCATTTGAACAAGCTATAGTAATTCACAATTTATTTTGTTGTAGCTACGTGTAGAAAAACGCATGTTTGAGCGTCAGCGAGTTTGCGTTTTTTAGTAGCTATAACAAAATAAATTGTAGAATTACTTGGCGACGTGAATGCAGTTGTAACAATATATACTTTTACTTAGTAAACTACTTAGAACCCTCTAAATACTTCTCGCACTTGCGGATAAAAGCTTTAATATTTTCCTTTTCCTCTTTGATTTTAACATCATTGAGCTCACCCCTACCAAGTCTATCGCACTCTGATAACAGTGCAATTTCTTTGATGGATATTTCTGAAGTCATGCTTTTCACATTCCCAAATGGTAAATCTTTCATTACAAAAAGAGTTTGCATATGCCACCTAACTAGAGCCACAACCTGTTTAATAAAATCTTCCTCCTGTGTAAATGTTTCAAGAAATTTCCTACAAAGTTCTGCACCAACCGTATCATGGTCATAAGATGTTATTTTGCCTTTTCTAATTTTTGTAGTAGGGGCTTTCCCGAGATCATGTAATAATGCACCCCACATAAATGCTCTAGGATTTTCACTTAAGCCTTTTACCTTTGCTGCATTATCTACAACTAACATTGTATGTATCCATACATTTCCTTCTGGATGATGCTCTGGTGATTGCGGAATTTCTACCAAGCAGCTTAATAGTGTATAAGGATATTCAGTAAATACGCTCTCATTATTTATTATTTTATTGAAATATATAGAAGGCTTCTCGTCTTCTATTAGATGCTTTTCAAATTCTTCAAACATTTTTATCATTTATTAATTCCTTTCTTTTTATTATTCTTATTTATACAATCCTCTATTATTATATTATAACAAAAATAGCAGGTCTTTATTATCATATTTTAGATAATAAACACCTGCCACTTTGTTTTGGTATATCTCTATTAGTTATTATTCTGACTTAACTCCACCATATTCACTTTTTTTAGTTTCAAAAACGCTTTCATTATATGCGCTTTCTTCAACAGATTGAATTATTTGATTTTTAGAATGTGCATTTTTCAACTTTGTGTCTTTTTTAATATAATCACGCAAATTTTCCTTGCTGGCTTGCTCCTGATCCTTCATTTAAAACCCTCCTACCAATTATTACTAAGCTTGGTGCTCATTATACTTATCTAACACTTTTTTAAACTCAGCTCCAAGGCCTATAGACGTGTATTCCGTTTCACCATTCTTTACAACTGATCTGTAAGCATAAGCCTCATCAGAATCCTTAGGCCCAACTATCACATATTCATTTCCATCCATTTTAATAGCATCAATCAATTCTAAATCTACTTTCTTGCCAAATTCATTTAGTACTGTTATTGTTTCATTAGTTTTCATATAAATACCTCCTTTCACATAGACACATTCAAATACATAATAATTGAATAAGTGATGAATATTTATTTTTATGTGCCTTATTATGTTGTGTCTAAGTGAAGGTTTTATACCAAATTTTTATAATAATTCTTATAGATGCAGATAACTTAAAGAAGATAGATGTAAAGTATCTTTTTTATTTCTTATATTCATGTTGAATTATAGCTAAAAGTTTCTCTTTGCTATTAAGTTCTGGATTTTCTAAGGTTTTATCTAAAAGAAATTTAAGCATCTCCCCTATCTCTTTCCCTGATTTAATAGAAAATTCACTCATTAAATCTCCGCCGTTTACTGCAAGATCACTTACTGATAGTGGAACTTTAGATTCTAAAATAGCCATTGCTCTTTCTTCTACTCTACTAATTTCGCCTAAACGGATTTCAGAAGACTTAGAACCCAGCGCATCTGCTCTCTGCAAGGCGAAGAGGTCACGTACTAAATCTACACCAACTCTATTAATAAGGCGTTTTACAGAAGCATCTGATGGTTTTGTAAGTACATTCATATGTTCCTTTACTAAAATGCTGATTTTACTTATACTTTGATTATCGAATTTAAGTCGTCTAAGTATTTGCTGGCACATTATAAAGCTTTTTTTATCATGGCCATAAAAATGACCTATACCCCTCTTATCTATAGTAAAACAATTTGGTTTAGCTATGTCGTGTAACAATGCTGCCATTCTTATATTTAATGACTGCGGGCTGTTTTCCACAACTGCTAAAATGTGTTCAAATACATCTTTGTCATGGTGAGGATTTTTCTGATTAAATCCTACGGCCTTTTGAAGTTCTGGTAGTATAAATTCTAATAGTTTAGTCTCCTCTAGTCCTCTTAAAGCTTTTGTAGAGTTATTGGATACCATCATTTTACATAGTTCATCTCTAATTCTTTCATTACTTACATTTAAAATAAGGTTAGAATTTGCTTTTATAGCCTCTAGTGTTTTTTCCTCTATATGAAAATCTAATGACGCTGCAAAACGAATAGCCCTAAGCATTCTTAGTGCGTCCTCTTGAAACCTTTTATTCGCCTCTCCTACAGCTCTAATTATTTTATTTTCTAAATCCAACCTGCCACCAAAATAATCAATAAGACCATGCTGCTCATTAAAAGCCAGTGCATTTATAGTAAAATCTCTTCTAGCTAAGTCTTCTTTTAAATTTAGAACAAATGTAACACCCTCCGGTCTTCTATTGTCTAGGTATTCGCCGTCTATTCTGTATGTTGTAACTTCGTATCCATCTCCATTTATCATAACAGTGACAGTTCCGTGTTCTATACCTGTAGGTACCGTTTTATCAAAGATTCTAATAATATCTTCAGGCAGAGCATTAGTAGTTATATCATAGTCCTTAGGCAGGGCTTTGCCAATTTTACAATCACGTACACTTCCGCCTACTATATAAGATTCATATCCATTATTTTCCAAACATTCTAAAATGATTTTCACATCTATTGGTATATGCATTTCTATGTTTTTATCAATCATTCCAATCACCCTTTATTTTTTTACTATAAGTTGCATAAAAATAAATATCAATTCATGCTGATATTGTTTATACTTAATATTTATTTTAATGTTCCTTATCTTAAATATACATTGCTATAGGTATAATTTCAATTATAGGATTATTAATGTCTATTTGACTCTTATCATAATCCCTAATTAAATTAGTACTTTTTAGAAATCTATTTTTAAATTCTTGAAAATACCCCTCATCCAAATAATCAAAATATGTGCCACTGAGCAAACTATTGCTATTGTTTTCATTTTCCTTTGAAATCCTTACAACTTTACCAAGCACAGTGATTTTAGCACCTTCAATATAATCTAAATTATCCGCCATATATTTTATCTCTATGGGCACTATAACCTTTGTGTTGCTATTACCTATGCTACTACTGATGAATTTTAAACATTTTTCTCTTTTGCAGTTTTCCATATCATCTTTCAGAATTTTTAAAACTTGCATCTTAACTTTATGATCTTGACTTTCATCACCATTTTCTGTATTTTCAGGTGAGAAAGCCAATTGCATTTCCATCACCCTTATTATATCTTCTATATACTCTATAACTGGATTTTTATACAATGCACCCGTAAACTGAATAAAATCGAATTCCACTATATTCTTTACATCATTCTCATTATTTATAATCTTTAACATACTTTGATCGTTTAGTATGTTTTTTATTCTTGACAGTATTGTTATCACAATTGAAACTCTTTCTTCAATTTTCTGCGACGAGAATTCATTTACAAGTTGAACATTTAAGTCACCCTGCATTATTTTACCACAAGTAAGTTCATATAGCGGTGTAATAGTGCTAATCGTTAATTGCTTTCTAGTGGTTTCACTTTTAATCTCCGCAAATTCCTGTATTACAATTGTATATAAATTATTTATCAAATCTCCATTAATATATAGTGGTATTAGCGCTCTATTGTCCATGCCTCTTATACCCTCCGTAAAAATAGTACTCCTACACAGTTTATATTTTTTTCCTGTGAATTAGAACAGTTTCTTTATTTGGGGACTTATGGACACTTTTTATTCTTAAGCATTACTGATTTCACAACTGAAGTTTCGCCATACTTTCGCCTAAGATTATCTATAGTTTTATCTAAATTTCTTTTCCTTTCATCATAAGCATTATCAATATCAAAAATTGATGTTTGCTTGAAATTATCCTCACATAAATTATTAAGAGAAACTCCGAGTAATCTTATTGGTTCTCCCTTCCATAATTCATCAAAAAGGTTTTTAACTGTTTCTAGTATTTCCTGCGTTGAATCTGTAGCATTATTTAAAGTCTTACTGCGAGAAGAATCATTAAATTCCTGATTTCTTATAGTCACACAAATACAATAGGAACACTTTTTTATATTTCTTAATCTAGTTGATGTATGTTCTACCAATGATAATAATACTTTATAGGCTTCATTTTTACTTTTAATATCATCCGATAATGTAGTGGAATTGCTTATTCCTTTTACCTCATATTTATTCCATTTTACCTGCGAATTATCTATACCATTTGCATATTTCCACATCACATACCCACTACTTTTAAAGTGATATTTCAAAATTCCCACATCATACTGAGCTAAATCCCCTATAGTAAATATATTTAAATTATTAAGCCTAGGAACAGTTCTCTTTCCCACCATGAAAAGCTCTCCTACTGGTAGATGCCACAATTTTTTTTCAATCTCCGTCTTAAAAAGTGTATGTATTTTATCAGGCTTTTCAAAATCAGATGCCATCTTAGCTAGAAGTTTAACATCTGATATTCCAATATTTACTGTAAATCCTAGTTCTGCCTTTATCCTATCCTTAATTTCACAAGCTAGCAAAAGGGCTGCTTCTTTTGAAGTATTATAATTTGTTACATCTAAAAAGCACTCATCAATAGAGAATTTCTCCACATAAGGTGTATAATCACTAAAAATTTCCCTCATACTCCTACTACACCTTTCATATAAACTAAAGTCAGGTGATATAACTACAAGGTCTATACATTTCTTTCTTGCAGTAAATAAGCTTTCTCCTGTTATTATTCCATTTTTTTTAGCTAACATAGATTTTGCGAGTACTACACCTCTTCGCGACTCTTCGTCCCCTCCTATTACAGCGGCTATATCCCTGAGGTCAATATCCGAGCCTTGCATAAGTTTCTCTGAAGCGCTCCAAGAAAGAAAAGCTGAATTAACATCTATATGAAAAATAAGTTTCTCATTTAATTTAAGCATCTAATCTCATCCTTTATACTATAAATATTTTAATTTTTAAAATGTACCTAATTAGATTATATAGAATTTTAGCACAAAAAAGCAACCTATCCTTAATTAAAGAATAGATTGCACTTTGAATTATTTCTTGTATGTTAGTATAAGCCTTATGCTTTAGTATTATCTTTTATAAATTTCTTTATCTCATCTGAATCACCAAGCGATAATACTGGCTCGGATAGTTTTATGCACTCTTCATAGTTAGAATTTGTAACAGCTTTACGTGCTCTTAATATTGAAGATGCACTCATACTTAATTCATCTAGTCCAAATCCAAGTAGCACCGGAATAAGATTAGTATCTCCAGCCATTTCACCACACATACCCACCATAATTCCTGCCTTATGTCCATTATCTATTACAGTTTTAATAAGTCTTAAAACCCCTGGATGGTAGAAATCATATAAATATGATATTTTCTCATTCATTCTATCAACTGCAGTAGTATACTGAATCAAATCATTTGTACCTATACTGAAAAAATCCACCTCTTTAGCTAATATATCTGATATTAATGCCGCAGAAGGTATTTCAATCATAATGCCCACTTGGAGATTTTCATTAAATACTACGCCTTCTGATTTAAGATCATTTTTACACTGTTCTAAGATTTTTTTAGCCTTTCTCAGTTCCTGAAGACATGATATCATAGGAAACATGATTTTAAGGTTGCCATAGGCAGATGCCCGAACTAGTGCTCTTAATTGAGTTATAAATATATCTGTTCTATCAAGACAAAGTCTTATAGCTCTATATCCTAAGAAAGGATTCATTTCACTTTCCATAGGCAAATAATCTAATTTCTTGTCTCCACCAATATCTAGGGTTCTTATAATGACAGGTTTTCCACTCATCTTTTCAAGAACTGACTTGTACTGCTCAAACTGCTCTTCTTCAGTGGGAAGAGCAGTTTTTGACATGTATAAAAACTCTGTTCTAAATAATCCTATAGCTTCTGCACCATTTCGAGTAACAGATTCTAAGTCTTCTACAGAACCTATGTTGGCAGCAAGCTCAACTGTTTTGCCGTCTAGTGTAGTAGATTTCATAGTGGCATACTTAATTAGTTGATTTTTAGCTTCAATGAATTCTATTCTTTTAGCTTTGTAATCATTTAAAGTTTTCTCATCAGGATTAATAATAATTATTCCCTCTTCTCCATCTACAACAATTAAATCGCCATCTTTAATTTCTCTTAGGCTAGCACCAACACCTACAACCGCAGGTAGCTCCAAAGAGCGTGCAATAATGCAAGTATGAGCAGTTTTTCCTCCTATTTCAGTTACTAACGCCAAAATTTTAGTTTTATCAATTTGTGCTGTATCAGAGGGAGTAAGGTCCTTTGCTATTAATATACACTCATCTTTAATATCTGCAATTGAAGTTGCACTTATTCCCATTAGTATATTTAATACTCTTTTACTTACATCCCTAATGTCTGCAGCTCTTTCCGTCATATATTTATTTTCCATAAGCTCGAAAATAGCTGCTGTTTCCTCTGCTACAGTTTGTAATGCATATTCTGCATTGAATTTATCAGTGGTAATTTTCTTTTGAATAGAACCTATGAATTCTGGATCTTTAAGCATAAATAAATGAGCTTCGAATATTTCAGCCTTTGCGCTTCCTAATTTTTCTTTTACATCACTATTTATTATTTCCAGTTGCGTCATCGCTTGTTGCAATGCATTATTAAACCTAGCTAGCTCACCCTCAAAGTCCACAACCACGCTTTTATTAATTTCTACAACTTCTTCTCTAATAACTAATGCTTTTCCTATAGCTATTCCAAAGGATGCACCTATTCCTTTTAACATACATCAATTCCTCCTAGTAGTCCTTTAGAAAGATAACAATCTTCAATTGTTTTTTTCCTATTATTCAAGTCCTTGTTCTATAAGTTTTACCATAGCTAATGCAGCGGCTTCTTCATCATCACCGGTTGCTTTTATTGTTATTTCATCATTTTTAACAGCTGCCATACACATTATAGCTACTATACTTTTAGCATTATACTCATTGCCATCTTTTACTATAAGTACTTCTGATTTAAACTTAGAAGCCTCTTTAACTACTGACAATGCCGGTCTTGCATGTATTCCTGTTTCACTTTTAACTATTGCTTTTTTTTCTATCATAATATACGCACCCCTATTTCTTTAATTTTACTATTATTACTTCATTATTTTTATCTACATTTCCTAGTTTAAATTCTACAGATTCCATTATTTCATTATCTGTAAGAACTAACACACATAAATTAGACTTAGCTTTAGTTTTTATTAACTCATTATCAAATGATAATAATTTATCTCCAGCCTTGACTTGCTTACCTTTTTCGGTGAAAGCTTCAAAGCCTTCGCCCTTCATTTCTACAGTATCAATACCAATGTGAAGTAATATCTCTACGCCTTCTTTAGTTTTTAAAACGATAGCATGTTTTGTAGGGAATACTTGCAGAATTTCACCATCAGCTGGTGCATATAAAATCCCTTCTGTAGATTCAAATCCTATTCCATTACCTAACATTTTTGTAGAAAAAACCTCATCAGGTATTTCTGATATGTCAAAACATCTTCCCACAACTGGAGATTTAATAATCATACTCTTTTCTTCTTTACTTTTTTTATTAAAAAAACCAAACATTTTTATCATCCTCGCCTTCTCTAAGGTAGCTAACAATTAATAATTGTTAGACTCCTAAATTTACTTAATTATGAGATTTCATTTTTAATTTTTATAATTTATATAAATATTAGTTTGTGCATTGTTTAGCATTTTAAATACATTTATTAAGAATCTACAAAAGTGACTTAATCCAGTAAACTGGCTGGCTTCTAAAATACTATTAAAAAAAAAGACATAACCTAATAAGATGCATTAAAAGCATTTTATATGGTTCATGCCTGATCTAATCAGTAACACACCTAATATTATAAACATTATTTTTTTAATTTGATTGCTTTAATCTATAAATATGCAATGACATATATCCAACTTCATCTTCGCAAACTTCTTTAAAAAGCTTTTCTGATATAAATTTACATACCTTCTTAGAAATTTCATACTCTTCACTCATTGAAGTTTTAACGGATTCTAACATTACATTTTTTAAAACCTTATCATTTTCAATTCTATCTAGTGCATATCTTAAATGTGATACTAGCCTCGCATATTCCATGGATTTTTGATTAGTATTTATTCCAAGTAGCTCTTGAATATATTCCATTACTTCTTTAATAATTCTAGTATATTTAAGGCTTTGAGACACTTCTTTATTAACTCTAGCAGAATGTACATGAAGAGTAATAAAACCGATTTCACTTTCTGGTAGCTCTACATTTAATTTTTCTTTAATAAGTTCTGAACCTTTTTCTGCTATGCTATATTCTTTAGGATATAACGTCTGTATTTCATTTAAAAAAGGATTAACTATATCAATTCCAAGTTCTATTCTTTTCATTGCAAAACTAATATGGTCAGCCAGCCCAACATGTATACGTGAAGTTAACTTTTCTTTTAAAATATCTTCTGCAAGAGAAATTATTTCTTCTGTTACTGCCAAAATTTTGCCTTCTACATTATTAAGAATTTCAACATAGTTAGCTTTTTCACTATCATCAATTTTAATAAACTTCTGCTCTATAGTACTTGCTTTAGTTATAAGTTCACCAGGTTTTTTACCAAAACCTATTCCTTTACCAAAAAGCACATAGACATTATTGTTTTTTTCAGAAACAACAACATTGCTACTAAGAGATTTTAATACTTTATAATCAATATCCATATTAACATTACCTCTTCTATAGTTTAAAATACATTTTGAAAATATTCAAGCGTTTTTCAAAATATATTCTTAAAAATTTAAAATTCAGTACATAATTTGTCGCATTTTGTTAATTAAATGCTTTAAATCACTGTTTTCTTCTTTAAATTACCATATTATTATTTCTAATATTGTATAATATAACACAATTATTGCATATATAAGGAACTCTAGCACATATAAACTATTTCACACTTAAGTATATAAAATCACTAAATTTACTATACTACAAATAAAATCCTGACTTTTGTCAGGATTTTATAATATGCTTTTTCATGGCCATAAGATAATAATCACGCTGAAACTCATTATTAAAAGTTTTCTCTAGTTCTTTTAATTTTTCTGTTTCTCCTTGTGATAAATCAGCATAAGCTATACCATTAGAATCTTTTAAGTACTCTTTATCCATTAAAATCACCTCATGATTATTCTACCCTTAAAATCTATTCTTATGTAAAATTATTATGCCATGAAGTTAATTATAAATACAAGCACCCTAAACTTCTTTAGGGTGCTCCATTAAAATTCTAAGCCATAAACATTTTCATATCCTCTTCCACAGTTGAAATTCCAGCTATTCCAAAATTCTCAACTAACACATTAACAACATTTGGGGATAAAAATGCTGGCAATGTTGGTCCTAAGTGAATATTTTTAACGCCTAAGTGTAATAAGGCGAGTAGTACTATTACAGCTTTTTGCTCATACCATGCAATATTGTATGTTATTGGTAACTCATTGATATCAGATAGTCCAAATACTTCTTGAAGTTTCATTGCTATAACAACTAATGAATATGAGTCATTACATTGACCTGCATCTAGAACTCTAGGAATTCCACCAATATCTCCAAGTTCTAATTTATTGTATCTGTATTTTGCACATCCTGCAGTTAAAATAACCGTATCATTTGGTAATTCTTTTGCAAATTCAGTGTAGTATTCGCGACCTTTCATTCTTCCATCGCAACCAGCCATTACAAAGAACCTTTTGATTGCGCCTGTTTTAACAGCATCTACAACTTTATCAGCTAGTGCTAATACTTGATTATGAGCAAAACCTCCAACTATTTCTCCTCTTTCAATTTCAATTGGAGCACTACATTTTTTAGCATGCTCAATTATTGCTGAAAAATCTTTTGCATTTCCATCTATTCTATCTTCTATATGCTTCATACCATCAAATCCAGCTGCTCCAGTAGTATAAACTCTATCCTTATAAGAATCCTTTGGAGGAGTTATACAGTTTGTTGTCATTAGTATTGGTCCATTAAAGCTTTCAAACTCTGAATCTTGCTTCCACCATGCATTTCCGTAGTTACCTACAAGATGAGCATATTTTTTGAAAGCTGGGTAATAGTTTGCTGGTAACATCTCACTATGAGTATATACATCTACTCCTGTGCCTTCTGTTTGTTTTAATAGTTCTTCCATATCTTTTAAATCATGTCCACTAATTAATATAGCCGGGTTGTTTCGAACACCTATGTTAACCTTTGAAATTTCAGGATTTCCATAAGTAGTAGTGTTAGCTTCATCTAATAATGCCATAGCGTCTACTCCATACTTACCACACTCAAGTACTAATGCCACCAACTCATCAACAGATAGGTTATCATTAGTTGTTTGTGCCAATCCCTTTTGCATATATGCATATATATCGTTATTTTCATACCCTAAATTATATCCGTGCTCAGTATATGCCGCTATTCCCTTAATACCATATATTACTAATTCTCTTAGTGATCTTACATCTTCATTTTCTGTTTTAAGTACTCCCACATTCATAGATTTACTTTCAAACTCTGAGGCACTACCTGTCCATGTTGCACATTCAGGTAAATTTCCATCTATTGCTCCACCAGCATTTAATAGTTCACCTTTAATTACTTCACGTAATTCTAATGCTTTTGTTATTGTTTGTATAAATCTACTTTTATCAAAATTTGCATTTGTTATAGTCATGAATAATCCGTTTGCTACAAATTTATTTACTTCTTCATTTTCTATCCCTAGTTTCCTTGCTCTTGTGCTGTAGATTGAGATTCCTTTTAAAACATAAATTAACAGATCCTGCATATTAGCTAGATCATCTGTTTTACCACAAACTCCTCGAGTTGTACAACCTGTTCCCTTTGAAGCTTCTTGACATTGATAACAAAACATACCCATTTTAAATTCCTCCTGTTATTTTTCTGGAATGACAACAATTTTGTATAATTGTCTTCCATATATTTTAAATTTATTGTTTTGAATAATTAATACTGATATAAACAATTTGATACTTATTTTTGAACTATCTTCAGTATACTTTTATACAGATATAAAGTCGGTAACAAATGTTACATAATAAAAGTTTTTTTCTTATACATTTCGCCTGTACACATAAAAAAACTCAGCATGATTAGGAGTATATCTCCATTAAACCTTAACATTGAAATTTTTGTATTAATATGGTATTATTACTATGTATGAATAATAAGAATAGGAGTAAATATTGTGAAAAATTTAAATATTAATAAACTAGTAAAAGCTAGTCTCTTCCTTGCCTTAGCTATAGTTTTTCAGGTTATAGGAAAAACTGCACCTCAAATAAGCCAATTTTTTGTTGGGCCAGCCATTAATGCAATACTTATACTTACAGCTGCAATTTGTGGAGGTGTTTATGGAGTATTTGTAGGCTGCTTAACTCCACTGCTAGCTTGGTTAACTGGACAACTCCCTAGCGCTTTTGGCCCTTTTATCCCCTTTATAATGATTGGTAACATACTATTTGTTCTTTGTTTTGTACTTGTGTGGAAACGAGGTAAATATGGCAAATACTTAGGAATTATACTTGGCGCTTTTATAAAATATATATTTTTATCAGTTTCTGCATCAAAGCTTATCCCCTTGTTCAAGCTAAATATACCTGTAAAAATGGCGAATATGCTAGTTATTTCTATGGGTATACCTCAACTTATAACTGCACTCATTGGAGGAGCTTTTGCATTAATACTAATTGAAATTTTAAGAAAGAGAAAAGTCTATATGTAGGCCTTTCTCTTTTTTCTTAGGGGGACGGTTAACAACTAATTACATTTTTCATTAATTAGTTGTTAACCGTCCTCACTCTCTTTCCCATTTATAATTAACCCAATCTTAACATTCCGTAATCTTTCTTAAAAAATTGTTTAAAATCATAAAACAATTAACATAAATAGTTAAAACTTAACACTAACTTAACATTGTTATGATAAAATTTCATAGAAACGCAGGAAATATTCTTTTTAAAAGGAGAGTTAATATGGATTATAAGATGATTTTTCAACTTTTGGGTGGTTTAGGACTATTTGTATATGGGATGAAGCTTATGGGGGATGGTCTACAGAAGGCCGCAGGAGAAAAATTAAAAAGAATGCTGGAAATTCTAACTAGCAACAAGTTTTTCGCCGTACTTGTCGGTGCAGGGGTTACTGCAATTATTCAAAGTAGTAGTGCAACTACAGTAATGACTGTAGGTTTTGTAAATGCAGGACTTATGAATTTATTTCAAGCTGCTGGGGTTATTATGGGAGCAAACATAGGTACTACAATGACCGCTCAACTTATAGCCTTTAAACTTACAGATATAGCACCATTTATTCTTGCTATAGGTGCCGTTTTAGTTATGTTTAGCAAGAAGAAAAAAACTAGAGATATTGGTGAAATCGTTCTAGGTTTTGGTATATTATTTGTAGGTATGTCTATGATGGAAACTTCTATGAGACCTTTAAGTCAACTAGATAGCTTTAAAAACCTTATTGTGGTACTCGGAAAATATCCACTCATGGGAGTTCTTGTTGGTCTTGGTATGACAGCAACAGTTCAAAGTAGTAGTGCTACTATTGGAATATTAATGGCACTTGCTGCAAATAGCAGTATTTCCCTTGGTGTTGCACTTCCTATTCTATTTGGAGATAATATTGGAACATGTGCTACTGCGCTACTCGCAAGTATAGGAACAACTAAAAATGCTAAGAGAGCTGCACTTATACATTTAATCTTTAACACCACAGGAACAATATTGTTTATGCTAGCTTTCAAACCAGTGTTAAAAATTGTTCCAATGTTTGGTGGAGATATTCAAAGGCAAATTGCCAACGCACACACATTGTTCAATGTAACAAATGTATGTATTCAAATTTGGTTTATAAATGTTTTAGTTAAGATTGTTAATAAATTAGTTCCAGGAGAGGATGAAAAATCATCTGCTCTAGTACTCGAATACTTAGATGTAAGACTCCTGGAAACTCCTGCAATTGCTGTTGGACAAGTTATTAAGGAAATTAGTAGAATGGGAAAACTCGCCTCTGAAAATCTTTCTAATGCAATGCAAGCTTTTTTAAATTCTGATGAAAATTTGATGAGCTCAGTTATTGAGCACGAGGTAACCATAAATTATCTTGAAAGAGAAATAACTGGTTATATGGTATCTCTTTCAAATACTCCTCTATCAGAACATCAATCTGAAATCATTACTTCATTATATCATGTAGTAAATGATATAGAGAGAATTGGGGATCATGCTGATAACTTAGGTGAACTTGCTAAACTAAAGATGGATAGTAACCTCTCTTTTTCAGAAAAAGCAATATCTGATCTTGCACATATGTTTGAAACTGTAAAATATTGTGTTGATAATTCCATAATAGCTTTAGAAAATTCTGATGTGCAAGCTGCCCGCAAAGCCATGGATGTAGAAGAGAATATAGATGACATGGAAAAACAACTTAAAAATGATCATATAGCTAGATTAAATAACTTTGAGTGCACCCCAGCTGGTGGCTCAGTATACCTAGAGTTGTTAACAAATCTAGAAAGAGTCGGAGACCATTCAAATAATATTGCACAAATGGTTATTAATTCTAAATAAATTTTCAAAAAAAAAGATTAGGGCATAGTGTAAAACTAAACCCTAGTCTTTTTTTATGTTTGCGATTTATCAATTCTTTTATTTTTTAAGTACTATTATTGTTAACTACTCTAAGATATTTGTTTGGCCTTACATATATTACTTAATTCCACTTCTATTATATTTTGTACATATTCTGCTAAACCCTGTTCCTGCTCTTTACTTAAGCCATACAAATAAATAGGTTTATGTATAACCATATTTATTTTGTTTCCCATAACTTTTCTGCCTACTTCTAATACATTATAACTTCCATCTATTGTTATTGGCACTATGCACGCTCTAGACTTTGTTGCCAGTTTCATACTCCCTTTTTTAAATGAATTCATTTTAGATTTTAGACTTCTTGTACCTTCCGGAAAAATCAACATAGAATACCCTTGGTTTATCTTTTCCACACCTTCTTGAATAGTTTTAATTGATTCTCTAGGACTTTGCCTATTTATATAAATTGATCCTATTGATTTTAACCAACTGCTAACCAATGGTATCTTTTTTATTTCTTTCTTAGCCACAAACCCAAAAGGTTTATCAATATAAGCAAGTAATGCAAATCCATCAAAAATAGCTTGATGATTTGCTATAAAAACACAATTCTCCACTGGTATATTTTCAGTACCACTGACTTTCACACTAGTCTTAGTTACCCTCAAAACATATTTTGAAATTTTTTGTGCTGCTCTAAAGGCAAGTATTTCAGACTCTTTAGGTGATTTTTTTTGTATGTATTTTATTTTAATTAAGTTAAGAGATGAAATACACAAATATATCGAAAAATATAAATACCATAATAATTTTATCATAAATTTCCCCCCATGGTAATTTCTTTAACTATCAGCACATTCTACGGGCGTTACACTTCTAAAAATAACTAATATACCTACTAGCTTTTTAAAAAGACCACTTATATGCAAATATACCTTATGATTTTATCAAACATCACAAAAAATTGATATGATTTTGTAATAATTTATACTCAACAGAGTATTTCTTTTTACATTTATGTTACATTTTTGTTACATTTTTCTCTATTCATTGACAAAAACTACACAAAGTATATGATTGTAGTATATTATAAGATTTTTCATCTTTAAAGGAGGCAACATTTATGATACTTACAAAATGGTATGAAAAAAGAAAAAAAGAAAAACAAAGAAAATTAAAAATTCAAACTGCAAAAAAAATACTTATTGGAACCGCAGCAGGAAGTGTCAGTGGATTACTCGGTGGTTTACTTTTTTCTCCTAAATCTGGTAAAGAAACTAGAAAAGATATTGCTAACTCATCAAAAGAGATTACAAACAATATTAAAGAAAAAACCATAGAACTTAAAGAAAACATTAACGATAATGTAACAGATGCTAAAGTTAAAATCAAACAAAAAAGTGCGGACCTTAAGGAAGCATTAAACAATAAAGTTTCAGATGCTAAAGATAATGTAATAGATGCTAAAGTTAAAGTTTCTCAATATTTGAATGAAAAAAAGACTTCAAAAGCAATTTTTGAAACAGTGGATGCTGTGGCTGAAACAGCTAATGAAGCAGTAGATAATATTTTAGGACAAACCGAATCAATTGAAAAAGACAGTAAAAAATAACCAAAATTTATAAGAATAGTGGTGCTATTAATGTATGTAAATTTTTTTAAATTAGGACAAGGTATATTAATTTTTCTTGGTATAGTCATTTTAATTATACTGATAGTAGGTTTGTTAAAACTCATTAAAACTATATCAAGTGTAAATTCAATCATCAAAAAGAATGAAGATAGTATTGATGAAATACTAGAATTTCTACCAAAAACCTTTAAAAACTTATATGAAGTAACTGACAATATAAAAGATGTTACTGAGGTAGTAGTTCAGACAACTGCCACCGCTCTTGGAGCAACAGAATCTATTGAAAAATATTTAGTATATATAGTAGATATTTTAACTATCATAAAAAAGATATTTTCAAATAAAAAGTAGGAGATTTACTTCCTACTTTTTATCTTTATTCTTCAATATCTTAAGTCGCTCTTTAATTTTTTTCTCATATCCATTATCAAAAGCTTCATAGTATAATGTACCAACTAGTTCCTCAGGCAAATATTGCTGCTTCACATAATTTCCTTCATAGTCATGAGGATACATGTATCCTAACCCATGACCTAATTTCTTTGCCCCACTATAACTTTGATCCCTTAAATGAGCGGGTATCCCACCTATGTTTTTTTCTTCTACATCTTTAAGTGCTTTATTAATTGCCATATACGATGCATTGCTCTTAGGAGCGCATGCGATATAAATTGCAGCTTGAGATAAAATAATTCTTGCTTCAGGCATCCCCACAAACTGAACAGCCTGAGCTGCATTATTTGCTACCAGTAGTGCAATAGGATCTGCATTTCCCACATCCTCAGCTGCAGCTATTACAATTCTCCTAGCAATGAATTTAGGATCCTCACCGGCATATATCATCCTAGCTAAGTAATGAATCGCAGCATCAGGATCAGAACCTCTCATGCTTTTAATAAAAGCAGAAATCACATCGTAATGTTCGTCTCTATTTTTATCATATTTAATATGTTTTTTTTGCAGACATTCCACTACAACCTCAAGGGTTATGTTTATTTTGCCTAGCTCATCTCTATCTGTAGTGAGTACTGACAACTCCAAGGCATTAAGGGCGCGCCTTGCATCACCATTTGCCATATTTGCAAGATAATCTATAGCTTCGCTATCCATACAAATATTAGTATTTCCAAAACCCACTTTTTTGTCCTCTATTCCACGTATAATAATGTTTTTAATATGTTTTTCTTCCAAGGGCTCCAGTTTAAATAGCATAGACCTAGAAATTAATGCATTATTAACTTCGAAATATGGGTTTTCTGTGGTTGCCCCAATTAATACTATTGTACCCTTCTCAACATATGGTAATAATGCATCCTGTTGAGCTTTATTAAATCTATGAATTTCATCTATAAATAAGATGGTTTTAATGTCATACATTCCCAAATCATTCTTTGCCTTTGCCACCACTTCTCTTAATTCCTTTAGCCCATCTGTAACCGCATTAAGTCTAACAAAATTAGATTTTGTTGTATTTGCAATAACTTTAGCCAAGCTAGTTTTGCCTGTACCTGGTGGACCATAAAGTATTAATGAAGTTATTTTATCAGCTTTAATTGCTCTCCATAAAAGCTTTCCCTTGCCTAAAATATGCTCTTGCCCTACGTAATCTTCTAACTTTTCTGGTTTTAATCTTTCAGAAAGTGGCGCATCTTTTAGTAAGTTTTTTTCCGCTTGTAATTCAAATATATCCATATAATCACCTCTTAGGAACATTCAAATAAATAACAAGTCAATATGTTAGACTATTGACTTGTTATTTGTTTTCATGAGTCTAAACCCTTTATTTTGTTTCCTAACTGCATTATAATTCATAAAACTATTATTTTAGTGATTTTTGCTTTAGTTTTTCTGTCATCTCATGTAGTTTGACTATTCCAGCTTCTCTCAGTCTCTTGTTTTCATCTTCAATGGATTTTGTTTCTTCGATACCTTGCATAATTGTATTCCAAGTTTTCTCTAGAGTTTCAATTTTTACACTTGTGCCTCCAGCGAGTTTTGCTATGTCTACACTTTGACTTCTTATGTTTTCAGCATTTTTCATTAATAACTCGTTAGTAGTTCTATCAAGTTCAGCTAGTGAATCTGCTACTAGCTTTTGTTTTTTTAGTGCAATAGCTTGAATTATTCCATTTTTAAATACAGGTATAGTTATTATAAAAGCAGAATGTACTTTAGATATCAACTTATAATTTCCTCTTTGAATCATTTTAATCTGAGGAGCAGTTTGTAATGATACCATTTTAGCCATTTCCAAATCATAGATTCTCTGTTTTAACATTTCAAGAGTAGCTTTAAAATTTTCGTAATTAATTACATTTATTTGTTCTCCATTAGTTGCTAGGGACTCAAGTTTAGGAAGCTCTCCACTTTCACTTTTTTCAACAATCATATTTCCTGCAGCAATGTATTTTTCTAATTCTCCGTAATACTCAAAATTTTGATTATATAGGTTTTCAAGCATTAAGTTAGAGTTGTTTATCTCCACCTTATATCCACTAAGTTGAGTATAAATTTTATCTATTTCTCCTCCAATGGTTTTATACTTACCCATCATTTTATCTATAGCCTTAGCTGGTTTACTAAACAACTTTCCGAGGAAACTAGTTTTGCTTTCTTCAAAATCTTGTTTGTCAAACTTTTTCATTATACTTGTAAGTTCCTTTATCATAACACCTGAATCTTCAACACTACTGGTTTTAATAGAGTTTAATATTTGATCTGCAAATTTGGATATTTGCTGTGCTGGTTCATTTCCAAATTCTAATATGGCATTTGCATCTTTAATATTTAAATTTGATGCAATTTGCATCACCTGTGGTGAGACTTTAAGTTGATTGTTTATGCTAATAGCCTTTTTTTCTATATCCTCTTCTTTTATTATAAGTACTCCATTATTGTTTTCCATGTTTATCACTCCTCTTATCTATTTTCCTGATTTATTTTCAGATCTTTATACCCTAGCATAAAAATCAAAATTCACTATCAACTATTCAAGTATTAGTTGTGGAAAAAATTCTCGAAAAAACTTTTTTTCTTTTCAACATGTTTTTTAAAGTGTAGTTCAAAGCTTACATTCTCTAATCTGTGAATATCATATTGCTGTGGATAAATAAAGTTCTCTATGTCGTTGTATCCTGATGGATTATATATGATTATATCTATTCCCATAGAATTCATAAAGGTAAGCATTATACAATCTTCAAAGGATAAATTACCATTTTCCTCATTATTATAAACTATAATTTTAGGAACTTCTTCTGGGTAATCATAGGCTTGCAATAATTCAAGTACCGCTGTATCTAGATTTATAAGCACAGAAAAAATATCCACTTGTAAATCCCTTAAATCTTCCTGTTCAACATTTATTATTACAGGACTTAAGCATAGTTCTTTAATTTTCTGGGCCATATTTTTTTGAAGTCCGAGTCTTAACTCCTTATATTTCCACCACGACGAATTCATCATTTCCTCTATATTAAATTCTGAAAAGGCATTATTAGGATATATCAGATTAAACTTCCCATATTCCAAATGAACTACATCCATTATAGGCAGCTCATTATAAAACTTTGTATATTTTTGAGTCACTACATCATTAATTTCTTTCCAATAAATTTCAATATCCTCATGAGTGCCACAAACTTTAGAAAACATATTGGGTATAACTACAGTTGAGTCTTTAACGCTCCAGCCTTCTCTAATATATGCTTTTTCCTTCATCCATATATATATTTCTTCATAGGTAGTATTAAGTGTTACTGCCTGCAGATTATAATCCGCAAATTGCCAAGGTCTGTAAAATCCAGAATCATCTGTAAACAGTGTTTTATTAAGCTCTTCCTTAGCATTATATGCACTGGTCTTAATCCTCTCTTCTATACCAGTAGGAAAAGATTTTATTTCCCCTTTATAATTATAAACAATTTCCATAGAAAAGGCATTGAATTTATCGATTTCTTCAAAGGTTCCAGCATCTTTAGGATTAAAGTATAAAATATCACAACCCAAGGTTGATAGTAATATCAAATAGAAAACCTCTGCTTTTGTAATGTCCCCATAAAATATCACTTTAGGATTAATATTAATATAGTCAAACTTTTGGAATAGACCTTTGGAATAAATTTTTATCCAATGAATCATATAATTTATAATAAGTTTAATATTCTGATTGTCTATTGCTTGATTACTCTTAATATAATATTCTAAGAGTCCTTTCAAATTATTTTTAATTTGTTGAAGTAAAACTTTGTTAGGTAAATCCGGAAAAAGCCCATTATCACTTATTAAATTTATAATTGTGGGTACATCTATAATTTCAGTTTGAAATGCCTTTGCCCAAATATCATTCAATACATTTTGCAAAGTTATGTTAATGTCTTTATCCAATCCATCGCTAAATCGCATATAACCGGGTCCTATTTTCTTTAGTTCTTTGTCTAATTTATATAGGTTCTCATAGTAATCAATTTCATTTGTTTTTATACCTATAAACCTATAAAAATAACAGGGAATATTTACAACATTAGAATTATATTGAAATTTGCTTCTTTTACAAATTTCTGTTTTTAAACTACTTATAATATCTTCTTTAATTTCTAAATTAATGCTATGAATCTCTAAATTATTTAAACTATTCTTTTCCATATTCACCTTACCTTTTCAATTGTTTATTCTCGTAAATATAGTTCTTTTATCTATATATAAGTATACCATATTAAACCCATGTTGTTCATTATAATATATTGAAAAAATTCCATTTTAATATATTATAATTAGAATTTTTTGAATAATCTGACTATATTTTATAGGTTTTTTTTCTGAAAAAGCATTCTTTTATACTCATAAATGGTGTAATATATATATAGTATAGTGCATTTTATATGCACATTAATAATAAAATAATATCATTTTTACATTATTTGATATTATTTTGTTATGTAATCATCATTTTAACTAAAAATCAGTAGAATGTAACTATCAATTTATTATTGTTATCTACCCTAGAACCACTAATGTAGTAACAACTAATAATTGCTAGGTCCAAAGAGAACTACAAGGAGGTTTATTATGGGACTTTTGACTTTCAAAAAAGGTATTCACCCTAGTGACAAAAAAGACTTAAGTAAGGACAAAGCAATTCAAAATTTGCTTCCAAAGGGCAACTTAGTGTTTCCTATGCAACAACATATAGGAGCGCCTTGCGATCCACTAGTAAAAAAAGGTGATAGAGTATTAGCCGGACAAAAAATAGGTGAATCCAAAGCTTTTGTATCTGCACCAATATATTCAAGCATATCCGGAACAGTATTAGATGTAGCCCCTAGATTACATAGTAATGGAACCATGGTGACGTCCATTATTGTAGAAAACGATAACATGTACGAAGAGGTATTTACCCTGACTCCACATAGTGATTATGAAAAGCTATCTAAAAATGAGCTATTGGCTATTATTAAAGAAGCTGGAATAGTGGGTATGGGTGGAGCCGGATTTCCAACACATATTAAGCTTAATCCGCCGGAAGGTAAAATCATCGACAGCATTATAGTAAACGCTGCTGAATGTGAACCCTACTTAACCTGTGATTACAGAATGCTTCTGGAAAAAACAGATGAGATTGCTGAGGGCTTAAAAATTATTCTTCAAATGTTTCCTGGTGTAAAAGGTTATCTTGCAATAGAAACTAATAAACCTGATGCAATTGAGGCAATGAAAAAAGCTTTAGCAAATGTTGATAACGTTGAAGTTACTTCAATGCTTACAAAATATCCTCAAGGAGCAGAAAAACAATTGATTTATGCAATTACTGGTAGAGAATTATCTTCTGGAAAGCTTCCTGCAGATGTTTCCTGCATAGTTCAAAATGTTGATACTGTGTTTGAGATTTACAACGCTGTAGTAAAGGGCAAACCCCTTACAGAGCGAGTTCTAACTGTAACTGGAGAAGCAATTAAAGAGCCTTTGAATTTAAGAGTTAAATTTGGAACTTCTATAAGTGAAGTTATCGATGCTGCTGGCGGATTCAAAGAGGACCCTGTTAAAGTACTTTCAGGTGGCCCTATGATGGGAACAGCCTTAAGTTCTCTAGACGTTCCTGTAATAAAAGGAACCTCTGGCATACTTTGTTTAACAAAAAATCAAGCTAAATTAGAAGAGGAATCCAGTTGTATAAGATGTGGAAAATGCATGAGTGTTTGTCCTATGTTTTTAAACCCTACAAAACTTAACTCTTTAGTTTTAAGAGGTGAATATGAAGAGTTTGAAAAATTACATGGTATGGATTGTATCGAGTGTGCTTGCTGCTCATATGTATGTCCAGCTAAACGTCATTTAACTCAAACCTGCCGCGAAGGCAAACGAACAATAAATATTAATAGAAGAAAAAAATAGATAGAGGTGACTTATATGTATACAGTATCTTCATCCCCACACATAAAATCAAATGATTCAGTGCAGGGTATAATGAGAGACGTAATAATAGCATTAATACCTGCTACCTTTGCCGGAATATATTTCTTTGGAATGAAAGCATTTTTAGTTACATTAGTATCAGTGCTATCATGTATTGCAGCAGAAGCGCTATGGCAAAAACTTACTCACAGAAAAATTACAATAGGAGACCTTAGTGCTGTTGTAACTGGTTTATTAATTGCTTTTAACTTGCCTGCTGCTGTTCCACTTTGGCTTCCTGCAATTGGAGGGTTTTTCGCAATAATTATTGTAAAACAATTCTTTGGTGGTATAGGACAAAATATAATGAATCCAGCTTTGGCTGCTAGAGCATTCTTACTTGCTTCATGGCCAGTTCACATGACTAATTTTACCCTTGATGGTATTTCTACTGCTACACCCCTTGCAATACTTAAAACTGGTGGTAGCCAATTGCCTAGCCTAATGAATGTTTTTATTGGTAATGTAGGTGGTTGTATTGGTGAAACTTCTGTAATTGCATTATTAATTGGTGCTGCTTATCTACTATATAAAAAAGTTATAAGCTTGCATACACCAGTTGCATATATCGGTAGTGTATTTATTTTAACACTTATACTCGGCAGAAATGGCTTAATGACTGGAAATGCTATATATGAAATTTGTGCTGGCGGATTAGTGCTTGGTGCTTTCTTTATGGCAACAGATTATACAACCTCACCAATGACAAAAAAAGGACAAGTTATATTTGGAATTGGATGTGGACTTTTAACAACAATAATTCGTTTATATGGTGGTTATGCTGAAGGCGTATCCTATTCTATATTAATAATGAGCTTATTTGTTCCATTCATTGATAAGTTTACTGCTCCACGTATTTTTGGGGAGGTGAAATAATTGAAAGAGAATATAAAATTAGGTTTAATTTTACTTTTAATTACTGGAATTGCTGGATTCTTACTAGGTGGTGCCTATGAAATAACTAAAGCACCTATAGCTGCATCCATTGAAGCTGATAAACAAGCTGCTATGAAAGCAATATTACCCACTGCTGATAAGTTTGAAAAGGCAGATGTAAAAATCACTGATAAAGTTTCTGAGGTTAATGCTGGTATGAAGGGTACTGAAATAGCTGGATATGCTATTAAAGTTGCTCCAAAAGGATATGGCGGCCCAGTAGAAATCATGGTTGGAATATCAACTGACGGAAAAGTTTCTGGAATTAAAATTTTATCTCACACTGAAACTCCTGGTCTTGGTGCTAATGCTCCAGAGCCTAAATTTTCAGATCAGTATAAAAATAAACCTACAAAAGGCAAATTAGAAGTTGTAAAAACAGTTCCTTCAAAAGACAATCAAATACAAGCTCTTACAGGCGCCACTATTACATCGAAAGCTGTAACCCTTGGTGTTAATGAAGCCATTGATTTTTACAATTCTTCATTGAAAGGAGCTAAAAAATAATGGGTAAACTTCTTGAAAGATTAAAAAACGGTATATTAACGGAAAATCCACTATTTGTACAAGTTCTAGCTACTTGCCCTACCCTAGCTGTTACTACCAGTATACAAAATGGTATAGGTATGGGACTTGCATCTACAGCGGTGCTTATTGGTTCTAATCTTTTTATATCGGTATTAAGAAAAATAATCCCTGAAAAGGTTCGTATACCAGCTTATATTACAATAATAGCTGCTTTTGTTACATTAATACAGTTTTTATTGCAAGGATTTGTACCTTCTCTATATAAGTCACTGGGAATTTTCATTCCACTTATAGTTGTAAACTGTGTAATTCTTGGAAGAGCTGAAGCCTATGCTTCTAAAAATAAAGTACTTCCTTCAGTTTATGATGCTATCGGAATGGGACTTGGATTTACTGTAGCATTAGTAATCCTTGCATCAATTAGAGAATTACTAGGAGCTGGTTCACTATTTGGATTTAAAATATTTGGAAACTCCTTTGAGCCTGCTATAATTATGATTTTAGCACCTGGAGCTTTTATTACTCTAGGGATTATAATGGCCTTATTAAATCAAAAGGCAATCAATGAAACAAATCAAGTTAATAATAAAATTGCACATTTTCATGAGATTGATCCAGTAACTGGTGAATGTACTGGATGCGGTTCATGTGCTCACAGTTGCAAAAAATAACATTTAATTTTTTAAGAAAGGTGGATTAAAATGAAACTATTTTCAATCTTTATAAGTGCATTTTTAATAAATAACTTCTTACTAGTTAAGTTCCTTGGAATATGTTCTTTTCTTGGAGTTTCTAAAAAAACTGAAACTGCAAAAGGAATGGGACTGGCAGTAGTGTTTGTTATGTTCTTAGCTTCATTTTTGTGTTATGGAGTCTTCAATTGGATTTTGGTTCCTTTAAATATAACCTATTTATCAACCCTAGCCTTCGTATTAGTTATCGCTGCACTAGTACAATTTGTTGAAATGGTTATTAAGAAAACTCAACCAACTCTTTATAAAGCGCTCGGAATATACCTTCCATTAATAACAACTAACTGTGCCCTTCTTGGTATGGCTGTTATAAATATAGGTGAAAAATATAACCTAATAGAATCTATGGTTAATGCTCTTGGTGCTGCATTTGGATACATGCTTGCCATTGTACTTCTTGCAGGTCTAAGAGAAAGAATGGAAGAAAGTGATAATATGCCACTATGCTTTAGAGGTCTTCCTATTTCACTAGTAACAGCAGGACTCATGGCTATTGCTTTCTTAGGCTTTAGTGGTTTAAAATTGGGGGGTATTTAAATGGATATTAATAATTTAATTTACCCAATAATAAGCATTGGTGGTATGGGTCTTGTATTTGGAGTAGTACTTGGTTACGCTAATAAAAAATTCCATGTACCTGTTGATCCTAAAGTACCACTAGTTAGAGAAGCATTACCTAGCGCAAATTGCGGAGCATGTGGATTTGCTGGTTGTGATGCTTATGCTGCAGCCGTAGTTGAAGGAGGCACACCACTAAATTTATGTTCAGTAGGCGGAGCTTCTGTTGCTGAAAATATCGGAGAAATAATGGGAGTATCAGTTGAAACTTTAAATCCCCAAGTTGCCTTCGTTAAATGTAAAGGTACATGTAACGTTGCAAAAGAAAAATATGAGTATGATGGAATTCGCGATTGTCGCCAAGCAGTTATTGCACCCGGTGAAGGCCCTAAGGCTTGCTCAGATGGTTGTATGGGCTTTGCAAGCTGTGTAAGAGCTTGTGAGTTCAATGCACTTCATATCATTGATGGTGTAGCTGTAGTCTATAAGGATAATTGTGTAGCTTGTGGCGCCTGTATTGCAGTATGCCCTAAGAATCTAATAGAGTTTGTGCCAGCTTCTCAAGAAGTACTTGTTGAATGTAACTCAAAATCAAAAGGTAAATCAGTTAAAGAGAATTGCGAAGTTGGATGTATTGCTTGTACCATGTGTGTAAAAGTGTGCCCAACGGAGGCAATTGTTATGGTTAATAACTTAGCTACAATAGATTTTGAAAAATGTATACAATGTGGCCTATGTGCTACAAAGTGTCCAACAAAAGCTATCTCTAAACCTCTAAAAGCTCATGAAAATGTGAGTGGCCAGAGTGAGGCAGTAAGCAAATAGTTATAAAAAAGATACTAAGATTTTAATCTTAGTATCTTTTTTTTACGATTTTAAAGATAATCCTGAATTTTCAATTTTATAAGCTACAAGATATTATTATTCAGTTATAGGAATCCATATTTCACAAGTATAATCATCAGAACTTGTGTCTCCTGGAGGGTAAACCTCAATTTCATAATCAGCTGCTCGTTTATACTCATATATTGGAAACCATTCAGTTGTTATTCTTGTCCACATTGCATCAATTGAGTGCTCCTTATCGCTTAAACTCCCTTTTGCAGTAAATATTACCCATTTATTCGCTGGAATAGTATACGTCTGCAAATTTGTTAAAACATTTGTATCTGCTTCGGCACCGATTGCAAGTAAAGTTTCTCCATTTTCCAGTGTTTTTGTGAAACCCATCTGCCACATAGGCGCGCGATAAAGCTTGTAATCATTGCTAATTTTCTCATCGGTACCACCGTTTAAAAACTCTTCCCATGTATTCCAAACTTCACCAGAAGCCTCTTTCCAGTCATTTGCCATAGTATTTGCTGATTGCCTCTTGATATTCTTAACCATTCCAACTAGATTTATGCCTTGTTTTTCTTCAATACGATATTCCATCTCAACATCTCCTTCAATTGAAATATGAAAAGTGATGCGTGAATGGGCTTTAAGTTTTACTCCCAAAGTTCGCGCTACCTTAGGAGTTACACCATGCATTCCGAAAAAAGCACGAGTAAATGCATCTGGTGAATTATATCCATACTTCATAGCAACATCAATCACTTTCGCATTACTACTTTGTAAATCTAATGCTGAAAGGGTTAATCGTCTTCGACGAATATATTCAGACAGAGATATACCTACGACGTAGGAAAAAACCCGTCCAAATTGATGCATTGAGCAACAAGCAATTTTTGCTACTTCATCATACATAATCTCATCAACTAAGTGTTTTTCAATATAATCCACTGTTTCTGTCATTCTCTCAATCCACTCCATCCCACATCATCCTTTCGTACTTAATTGTAACAAAGGTAATTCTAAACTACCCTGCATTCTAAGTACAAATATGTAGGGTATATATACAGAATGTAGATTACTTCGTTATTTTATACGACTACATTGCCTCAATTAATTCAAAACCATTTGCTAAAAAAATAAAATTTGTGGAATGATTATCGTACCCTTTAGAGGAATAATAATAATAATAGTAATAACAATTAATAATAGGATAGGAAATTTATCCGAAGTGACTTGCAATATGAAACGTAGAAACTATTGAAATTTCATTTAGAAATTCTTGCTTTGCGAATGTAAAATCCTCGTAAGCCTGACAGGAAGTCAGGCTAGCGAACCCGAGCCAGGACGGCGAGTGTGAGCGCTAGAGGATTTTACATTCGCAAAGCATTAGAATTTCTTAATAAAATTTCCAGTTTCAAGTTCATTTGCAAGGCACGTAGGAGAAATTTCCTATCCCTTTTTACAATCTTTTATCTAGTATCAGTATTTTTTCTAATCTATTTTTTAATACACTAGCTAAAGTTCCAATAAAATACCCCGTAACAATAGCTGAAATTAGTAATACTGGTAAATACAAATAAATTCTTAAATCTTTAATTATGAAGGCAGCCACCAGTAGCTGACCTACATTATGAAAAATAGCTCCACATACGCTGATTGTTGGTAGGCTTAGGACATTCTTAAGATACTTATATAGTAATATCATTACTATATTACTAAGTAATCCACCAGCGAAACTGAACAAAAGAGCCGATAAACCTCCTCCAAAAATAGAACCTAATACAGTTCTTAGAACCATTATTAAAAGCGCTTCTTTCCACCCAAATAAAATTAATGCAACTAAGGATATAGAATTAGCAAGTCCTAATTTTATTCCTGGAAATAGCACTGGAATTTGAGCCTCAATTAAATAAATAACTAAGGCTATTGCCACTAATATACTAAGTAAAACCATTTTTTTAGTCTTTCTCATATTATCACCCGCATCTTTTTCATTTTAAAATGTCCCAGCATCAATGCTGTTAGTTTTTTGTCCATTAATATTAATTATAAGTTTAAAAGGTAAGCATACAATCATCTCACCTGGTTTTGAAATCCATCCACTTTTAACACACTCTTTATGTGGACAATCTGCATCACTAATACTAATACTATTATGTTTAACTGATATTGTATTAAAATGGCCATTAGCTGTCTTAAAAGTGAACTCTTCCGGCTTAACTACCTTATTTAAATCAATAGTTTTAATAACCTTGCCTTCGCGTTTAATAACCGCAATATTTTCCGACCCTTTAATTGAAGTTTTATATATTGAAGCTGCGCCTAAGGCTACTACTACAATAACTAAAAGTACTATTCCAACTACTTTATCACCTTTTTTCATAAATAAACTCCTTATTTGTCAAATTAAAGCTATCTTTAAGCCCCGCTGTAACATATACTTTTTTATCCTTGGTAATAAAAATCGCGTCAACACCTTTGATCGACTCTATCAATTTAAGTCCTTTTGAGAGTCCCAATATATATGTACTTGTAGATAGTGCATCTCCATCTATTGACTTATCTGATACTATTGTTGTACTTATAAGACCGGCCTCTGATGGATATCCCGTTTTCGGGTCAAATATGTGATGATAACGCTTACCATTCGCAATAAAATATCTTTCATAGTTTCCTGATGTAACCACGGATTTATCAGTAACACTAATAGTTCCTATGTATTGTCCCCGTGTATCCAATGGATTCTGTATCCCTATATTCCAGCTAGTTCCATCTGTTTTACTTCCTACAGCAAAAACATTACCACCTAAATTTATAAGTGCACTGCTAATCTTATTATCAATTAAAACTTTTTTTAGCTCATCTGCTGTATACCCCTTTGCAATAGCACCTAAATCTATAGCTTGTCCAGTCCGTCTTAACTGAACTGTAGAATTTTTCTTATCTAAAAGAATATCCTTATAGTCAACTAGCTTTAACTTTTCTTGAATTTCATCTTTCGACGGAACTCTCTCCTTATCTGTTCCTATTCCCCATAGTTTTACAATTGGTTCTATTGTTGCATCAAGGGCCTCACCTGATAATTTACTATATTGAACTGATTTTTCTATTACGGAATAAGTATCTCGGCTAAGCTTTTGCCCTGAAATTCCTGCCTTAGCATTTAATTTTGTAATTTCAGAAGTTTCAATATTAACAGACATTTTGCTTTCGATGTCGCTAATTCTTTTTAAGGCTAGCTCTGTTGCTTTTTCTGCATTTGTACCATAGATCTTTAATTGAACAACTGTCCCCATCATATAGGTTTCTTTTTCAACGGGTTTAGTATTGCTTTTACAAGATACTAAAAATATCGAAGTTGACAATAATAAAAGCATATACAATGTTTTGCGTGAACTTTTTATGATATCTCACCATCCCTAGCTTATTTTAAATACATTATACCATATATATACTTTAAGTAAATCTCTTCCTATAACATGAATCGCAGAAAATTTTAGCCTAAAATAAAAACGCCGGAACAAAGTCTCAGCGTTTTTAGCCATTACGAAAACTATAGTTAATTTATGTGATTTTTTTCTTATTTGTTCTTTAATACAGCTCTTAAACTTGCAAACGATAAACCTGCTATTAAACCCCACATTACCAACATAAAACCTAGCGCTTGACCACTCATATTTATTCCTCCTTATATTTCTCTGGAGTAGATAACAATTATTAATCGTTATCTCTCCTTGTATTTTTTTAGAGTAGGCAATAACAATTATTACTTTCTTATAAGAACCTTATTTTGAACAATCTCTTCACCATAAATACCCTTTAAACTCTTATAAGTTCCAATAAAGCCTATGATAAATACCACCACTAACACTATTCTTGCCCCATTTACCCAGGGAATTAGCTCTGGTGTTTTTGCTACAAAACTTGGTATTAATTTAAAATAGCCTTCTTGAATGTATGATATAGTTGATCCAATTAAAATAACTATTATTACTGCTGGAGTTACAAATTTGATCATAACACTATACATCCATTTTGGTGCTTTCCAGTAAGATCCATGATTTATCTCCTCTAATGGACTATCTTTCATGAGCCAACCAGCTACAATTATTTCTATAAGACCCATTACAACGAGTAGATAGGTACCAACCCAGTTATCAAGCTCTGTGAAGTAAGCAAGTTCAGCTGTTTTCGTAAGTATTGGCTCTAAGCAAACTGGAAGTCCAACTATTATATATCCTAAGAAAACAAGTAAGGATGCCTTCTTCTTTACCATACCCATACCTTCTTCTAAAATTGTTACAAGATAATTATACATAGCAATAGCTGAAGTAAATCCAGCAAAGAATAATATTAGAAACCATAGTGTTCCAAGTAGTCTACCACCATCCATAACTCTAAAAATATTAGGTAGAGATATAAAAGATAGTCCTACTCCTGAACTTAGACCTTTTACGCCCATGAAAGCATAAGTAATTGGTATTGCAATACTTCCACCTAGTACTACTTCTGCAAACTCATTTAATGAAACTGTTGTCAACGCTGAAGTTACAATATCATCATCTTTCTTTAAATAAGAAGCATAATTTTGAATTATTCCCATACCTAAGGATAGTGTAAAGAAAATTTGCCCTGCAGCTGCAAGTGCTGCTTTAAAACTTAAATCCGCCCATCTTGGAGTCCAAAGATAATCTAGCCCCTTTATAGCAGACCAATCTGGGTTAACTGGTGATCCTATAGTTAACGCTTTATAAATTAATATTATTCCAAATATATATAGAGCAGGCATCATTAGTTTTGCCCATGCTTCTATACCCTTTTCAATTCCCCTAGTAACTGCAAAAGCTAAAAATGATAAACTAATGATCCAAAAAGTAAATACATAAACAGGATTTTGTATATAGTTCGCAAAAAACTGCGATGTGGTCACAGTCATATCTGAGTACCCACCAGTGGCAGATAAAAAGCTATAACCTAGTGTCCAACCTATTAAATGATTGTAATATGAATTTACTAGTAGTGTAACTCCGATAACTATCATTCCGCATATAGAACCTAAAATAATTGCACGTCGTGGCTTAATCTTGTCTCTTGATTGAATATAAATCATAAAACCTACAGTGCCATGTCCATATCTACCACCAAGTCTTCCCATCATCCATTCTACTAGCATTAATGGTATTCCTATCAAAATAAGAGCCATTACATAAGGAATCATAAACGCTCCGCCACCGTATTTTGCAGCTTGATAAGGGAATCTCCAAAAATTCCCAAGACCGACTGCATTTCCAGCCATTGCTAGAATAAGTCCAATTTTCGAACCCCAATTTTCTCTTTTTTGAACCATTATTATCCTCCCTCTTGTATTATTATTAATAATATTTAACTATTTATAATATATTATTAATATTCAAATATATTACAATTTAAATGTCAATTTTTTAGCAAAATACAATCATTATTAAATATTATTAAGTACTATTCATTTTATTCTCAAATTTCGGGGCTTAACTCTTTATTTTCTTATTTACAATTGTGTATAAAGAAAAAAAGGTGCATAATTTAACTTCTGCACCCACTTTTGAATATAATATAGCTATACATTTTCCACCTTAGAATTTTTGGACAACTAAAAACGCTGAAACAAAGTCTCAGCGTTTTTAGTCATTGTAAAAGTTATGTGAAAAGTTCTTTATGTCTACGCAATTTTACAAACACTATTACAGATAAACTAATCATTAGAATACTTAATAAGAAAAATACAATAGTAAATGTTCCAGCTTTAGTAGCTGATATATTATATTGTGCACTCATTTGAGCAATTTGGTTAGCTCTATCAGCAAAAACACGTATAGAATATCGTATCCATAGCACTGAAATAGCAAAAGATAACGGAACTATTGCCATCGCTATTAAATATCCGCTTTTCCTTCTCTTCTTCATACCTATAAGTCCCATAAATATTGGGAGAATAAATAGTAAAGGCATAAGAAATCCAGTAAATTGTGAAGATAACATTAAAAACAAAGCACATAAAAGTGTAAAATAAAAAGTAATTTTTCTCATAGCTATAGCATCATCAATACTCATACATCTTCACTCTTTTCTTATTGATTCTTTAATACAGCTCTTAAACTCAAAGCTGATAAAGTGAATATACTGCCCCACATTACTAACATAAAAGCTAATGCTTGACCACTCATATTTATTCCTCCTTATTATATCTAAAGTAGTAACAATTATCAATTATTACTACTTTAGTATTTCTATTGGGTATATAACAATTGTTAATTGATATTCCCCCTAGATTAATTACTTTCTTATAAGAACCTTGTTTTGTACAACCTCTTCTCCATAAGTAGCTTTTATACTTCTATAAGTTCCAATAAATCCAATGATAAATACCACAACTAATACCATTCTCGCACCATTTACCCAGGGAATTAACACCGGTGTATTTGCTACAAAACTTGGTATAGCTTTGAAATATCCTTCTTTAAAGTATGATATAGTTGATCCCCATAAAATAATTATTATTACTGCAGGTGTTATCCATTTAATCATAACACTGTACATCCATTTAGGTGCTTTCCAGTAACCTCCAATATTTATCTCGTCCAATGCATTATCTTTCATAAGCCAACCAGCTACAATTATTTCTATAAGTCCCATTATAACCAGTAAATAACTACCAACCCAGTTATCAAGCTCTGTAAAATAAGCAAGTTCCGCAGTTTTCGTGATTATTGGCTCTAGTGCAACTGGAAGTCCAACTATTACATATCCTATGAAAACTAAAACAGCTGCCTTCTTCTTTACCATGCCCATACCTTCTTCTAATATTGTTACTAAGTAATTATACATTGCAATAGCTGAAGTAAACCCAGCAAAGAATAATAACATAAACCATAGTGTACCCATTACTCTACCACCGTCCATAACTCTAAAAATATTAGGTAGAGATATAAAAGATAGTCCTACTCCTGAACTTAGACCTTTTACGCCCATGAAAGCATAAGTAATTGGTATTGCGATACTTCCGCCAAGAATTACTTCTGCAAATTCATTTAAGGAAACTGTTGTCATTGATGAAGCTACAATATCATCCTCTGATTTTAAATAAGAAGCATAGTTTTGAATTATTCCCATACCTAATGATAGTGTAAAGAAAATTTGTCCCGCTGCTGCAAGTGCGCCCTTGAAACTAAAATCTTGCCATCTTGGAGTCCAAAGATAATCCAAACCTTTTATAGCCGACCAATCAGGGTTAACTGGTGATCCTATAGTTAATGTTTTATAAATTAATATAAATCCGAATATATATAGAGTTGGCATCATTATTTTTGCCCAAGATTCTATACCTTTTTCAATTCCTCTTGTAACTGCTAGTCCTAAAATTGCTAAACTAATGATCCAGAATGTAAATACATAAGCAGGGTTTTGTATATAATTTGCAAAAAACTGCCCTGTGCTTACAGCCTTATCTAAGTATCCACCAGTGGCAGATAAAAATGCATAGCCTAAGGTCCACCCTATTAAGTGATTATAATATGAATTTACTAGTAGTGTAACTCCAATAACTAACATTCCACATATTGAACCTAAAATAATTGCACGTCGTGGTTTAATCTTATCCCTTGATTGAATATAAATCATAAAACCTACAGTTCCATGTCCATATCTTCCACCAAGTCTTCCCATCATCCACTCTACCATCATTAACGGTATTCCTATTAAAATAAGAGCACCTACATAAGGAATCATAAAAGCTCCGCCACCGTTTTTAGCAGCTTGATACGGGAACCTCCAAAAGTTACCAAGTCCAACTGAATTTCCTGCCATCGCTAGGATCATTCCAATTTTCGATCCCCACTCTTCTCGTTCTTTAGCCATAATTAACCCTCCCCTTGTGTATTTATTAATAATATATTAATTATTTATAAATTATTAATATATTATCAAATTTTTCAGAAAATTGCAAGCATTGTTAAATTTTTTTCATTTTATTTTTTGTTTCATAAAATTAACTTATATTTACAAATGCATATTTTCAAAACATTAAATATGTACCCCATTGTAGTTACAGACAATACAAGTAAATTCTTAACTATTTTATATTGAAAATTCAAACAAATTATTCAATTAATGCTCATCAACAATTTTGTAATAATGAAAAAATTGAAACTAATGATATTTTTTTAACAATTAAAAGTCATTTTTCACTACATATACTATCATTTAAATTAAAATAGAATCAAAACATTCGGGATCTCGCATAAGCCTATCTATTTTTTAGCTTTATGTGCAATTATATATAAGAACGTAAAAATAAAGGTACAGAATTTAATTCTGTGCCTTTATTTAATAAATATATAATTCTAATATGCTCTTTGGTCTCCATTTAATAGATTCTCAATTTCTACCGCTATCTCACGGCCTTTTTTGTAGGAGTTAAGTCTATCTTGTGGTATAGAGTCTTTATATGTGTCCTCACCAGAAAGAAAATCTATGATTCCTTTTTTTGCACTTGGCACATCTCCAACGTGGTCTAATCCATTAACTTCTCTTATTTTTGAATAATCCATGAATATTCCTCCCTATATGTCTTGCAAATACTGATAATTATTAATCTTCAGTATCGTAAGTATTATAGTTATAGGTTTCCCAATTTAGAATTTTTGATGTATTAATATATTCCTCACGATATAACATTATACTCTGATAAATATAAATTTTCTTAACACCCATTCCAATTATTGACATGGAAAAATTTTTATGGTAACATTATACGAAAGTATTTGAATTTTCAATTAATTTAATAGGGGGGCTTATAAATGAAAAAGAAAAAATTAGTTTCTACTTTGCTAGTAGCTTTGTTTTTATCAACAAATGTACTTGCTGGATGTTCAAAAAAACCTCAAACTCAAACTGAAACTCAACCTCAAGCTGTAGAGAACAAGACACCACAAGTTTTAAATTATTATACTGTAGATGAACCAGAAACCTTGGACCCACAACAGATGACTGGATCACCTGACTTTCAGATTGCAAATATGTTTATTGAAAGTTTAGTTCGTTTTGGTAAAGAAGAAGGTAAATATGAACCAGGAGTTGCTAAAAAGTGGAGTTTAGACCCTGCAACCAATACTTACACTTTTGAGTTAAATAAAGATGCAAAATGGTCTGATGGAACAGTAGTTACTGCAAATGATTTCTTCTTTGGATGGAAGCTTGCACTTGATGGAAACAGTCAGTATGGATTTATGATCACTGATTACATTGTAGGAGCTCAAGATTACGCCGATCTTACTAGTGAAGGGTTTTATTCAGAAGCAAATGCTACGTTTAAAGCTTTAGTTGCTAGCAGAGATGCTGAAAAGGACAAAGTAAAAAAATCAGCTTTGGCTGCTAAAGTTACTGATGCTTTAAAGGCAATGCCAGCAGATCTAAAAACAGCATTTGATGCAAAGAAAAAGGATTTGTGGTCAAAGGTTGGAATCAAAGAGAATAATGGAAATATTGAAATTAAACTTTCAAAAGTATGCCCATATTTTGTGGGATTAACTGCTAATTCTGTTTATTGTCCTGTAAATGAGAAATTTTACAATGATCATAAGACTGACTACACTCTTGAAGCTGCAGGGTTAAACAGTAATGGACCATGGATAGTTAAAGAATGGAAACATAAGGATAGCTTTACTTTAGAAAAAAATCCAAATTACTGGAATAAGAGTAATATAAAAATTGATACAATTCATTTGAAAGTTGTTATTGATGTTGCTACAAGAACAAATCTTTTAAAGACAGGTGCTTTAGACGGTTCAGCAATTCAAGCTAATGATTTGAAGACATTCCAAGATAAAGCAGTGCTTGATCAATACAAACTTCAAGATTTAATTGATATGCCTGATTATACTGTATTCTATCTTGAATTTAACCACTTTAACAATCCAGTAACTTCTAATTTTAATATTAGAAAGGCTATATCTTTAGCTATGGATCGTAAGGGTTTAGTTGAAAATGTTACACAAGGCGATATTGCTGCGCTTGCAGTAGTTCCGGTTTTCTTCCCAGGCCTTAGTAAACCATTCCGTGAAGAAAATGGCAACACTTTAATTGAAGATAATCAAAAGGATACGGCTAAAGCGGCTTTGGCAGCAGGGCTAGCAGAGTTAAAACTAGCTAAATTACCTACTATAGATGTTTTAACAAATCAGTCTGATATTGGTAAGAAACAAGGCGAAAAGTTACAATCAGATTTAAAAGAAATTGGAATTGACATTAATCTTGTGCCAGTTGCATGGGGTGATAAATTAACTAGATTGAAGGCTGGAACATTTGGTATCTGTGCTAGTGGTTGGGGACCTGATTATATGGATGCAATGACATATCTTGATTTATTTGAATCAAAAAATGGAAATAATCATGGTAAATATAGTAACCCGGATTATGATAAATTAATTAATAATGCTAAAAATGAATCAGATGCTAAAAAGAGAATGGATTATTTATATCAAGCTGAAAAAATGTTAATGACTAATATGGTTATTGCACCTCAATACTACAGAACACTTCATATCACATTTAGGGATTATTTAAATGGCGTTGTTATTAGAGGCGCTGGCCCAACTGTAGATTTTTATTGGGCTAATATAGATATGACAAAGAAGACTGGTGACAAATCTAAGTAAATTTAATTATTAATAGTTAAGGTGGGGTATATGTTATTTAAACGTATATCTTTCCTTTTATTAATAGGTAAATGGGTAACTTAGTATTTTTCTATATACAGGAGGTTAAATAATGGTTAAATACATTTTAAAAAGAATCTTTTACGCAATAATCACAATTTTATGCATAGCAACTATAACTTTTGCATTAATGAAAGCTCTACCCGGAGATCCCTTCCATAATGAAAAAATGAAACCTGAATTAAGACAAGCTTTATTGCAAAAATATGGATTGAATTTACCAGTTTCCCAGCAATATTTAAAGTATATGAATAATTTGGTTCATGGGGATCTTGGACTTTCTTATAAATACGTTAATCGTCCAGTATCTGAAGTTATTAAAAATAGTTTTCCTAAGTCCTTTGCTTTAGGGTGGAGAGCCATGGCATACTCTTCTATTTTCGGAGTACTTTTTGGTGTAATAGCAGCCTTAAAACATCAGAAAGCGCCAGATTATATTATAATTTTTATTTCTATTATAGGAGTATCTGTTCCAAGTATTGTTATGGGACCACTACTCGCCTACTATTTTGGCGTGAATTTAGGGTGGTTGCCAGTTACCGTAACCAGCAGTGAACTTTCTATGATTTTACCATCCTTTACTTTAGGCCTTGGTACTCTAGCCTTTGTAGCTAGATTAATGCGTTCAACTACCCTTGAAGTACTGGGGCAAGATTACATACTGACTGGAAAATCGAAAGGATTATCCACTTCTAAAATTGTATGGAGCCATGTAATTCGAAATGCTATAATGCCAGTTATTTCAGTGCTTGGACCATCTTTTGCAGCTATTATAACAGGCTCTATTGTTATTGAAAATGTTTTTGCTGTTTCAGGACTTGGGGGATATTTTATATCCACCATCACAGACCAGGATTATTCTATGACTATGGGTATAACACTGTTCTATGCAGTGCTTATAATAGTATCTATTCTTTTAGTAGATATTGCATATGGATTAGTTGATCCAAGACTTAAAGTATCAAGTAAGGGGGGCGAATAGCTAAATGGATAAAATTGAAAAGGAGCAATTTCAGCATGTCGGTAAAAATCTAGCAGCTGCTCAGAGTATAAAACGCCCAAGTATGTCATATTTACAAGATGCCTTCAGGAGATTAAAAAAGAGCAAGCCATCTATAATATCCTTTTGGATTTTAGTTGTATTGATTATTATGGCAATAGTTGGCCCAATGATTTCAAAATCACTTTATGGACATACTTATAGAACCCAAAACTTAAAGCTACAAGATCAAACCTTTATTCTTTCAAATCAGCGGAGTTTAAAGCTATCTTCTAATTCCGTATTTTCCTATGAAAAATATAAACCTAACCTCAGAAAAACAAAATTAGAATTTAAAAATGTTAAATTGAAAAACCAAGCTGGAAAGCTAAGTTTTCATATTGGTGATAAATCTGAGGAATCCTATCAAGGGGATCAAAAGGAATATAAACTAGAGATAACAACAACTACATCAGATAATTGGGATTCAATTATAAAGAAATTAAATATTGAAGCGGAAAAAATTTTAAAAGAAGACCCAGATTTTAGAGGAGTCACTTTCAAAAAAAGTAATAACAATATAACTCTAGAAACAAAAGGCGAAAAAAAGTTCAACAGTAAATATTGGCTTGGAACTGATGATCTTGGTAGAGATTTATTTACTAGGTTATGGGAAGGCTCAAGAGTTTCTTTCCTGATTGCGATAATATCAGTGTTGTTTACAGTGTTATTTGGTGTTGTTTATGGAGGAGTATCTGGGTACATAGGTGGAAGATCTGATACTATAATGATGAGAATTATTGAAATTCTCATGGTTATTCCAGATATGCTATATATTATGTTATTGTCTATTGTATTTCCCAGAGGAGTTGTAACCATTACCCTTGTTCTTGCATTTACAAGCTGGATGGGAACTGCCATATTGGTTCGTGGAGAAGTTTTGAGATTAAAACACAGTGAATATGTAATTGCATCACAAATTCTAGGTGCAGATTCAAAAAGAGTTATTTTTAAACATTTGATTCCAAATTGTATGGGGCCAATTATAGTTAACATGACTATGATGATTCCAAGGATGATTTTTGCAGAGGCATTTTTAAGTTTCATCGGTTTAGGCGTACCAGCACCATATGCGTCTCTCGGAGTTCTAGTTAATGATGGGGCAAAGATTTTTTATCAATACCCGCATTTACTTATAATACCATCGATCGTTTTATGTTTAATTATGCTTTCATTCAATATACTTGGTGATGGACTAAGAGATTCACTTGACCCTAAACTTAGGAAATAGGAGGTTAATGACTTGAGAAAAAAGATATTAGAAGTGGAAAATTTGTATGTTTCTTTTGATACGTATGCAGGTGAGATTCAAGCAGTTCGTGGCGTTTCCTTTGAATTGTTTGAAGGAGAGACTTTAGCTATTGTTGGAGAATCTGGTTGTGGGAAATCTGTAACTGCGAAATCTATAATGAGACTTAACCCAGAGCCGCCTGCACGTTTTAAAAGTGGAAAAATTATTTTTAATGGTGAAGATATACTTGCTAAGTCTGAAAAGGAAATGAGAGAAATTAGAGGTAACCAAATTGGTATGATATTTCAGGACCCTATGACTTCTCTTAATCCTACAATGTCAATTGGAAATCAGATAGTAGAAGGATTAAGGACGCATAATAGCACTCTTACAAATAAACAAGCCCATAAGGTAGCTCTTGATATGTTAAAGTTAGTTCAAATACCAAATGCAGAAGAACGAATTAGCGAATTCCCACATCAGTTTTCTGGTGGAATGCGTCAACGTGCTATGATTGCAATTGCATTAGTGTGTAATCCTAAACTTCTTATCGCTGATGAACCTACAACTGCGCTGGATGTAACAATTCAAGCGCAAATATTGGAATTAATGAAGGATTTACAGACAAAGATAAATACCTCTATTATAATGATTACTCATGATTTGGGTGTAGTTGCTAATATTTCACAAAGAGTAGTAGTTATGTATGGTGGAAAAATCGTAGAGTATGCAACTACTAATGAGTTATATTATAATCCAAAACATCCATATACTTGGGGACTTTTAAGTTCAGTACCAAGGGTTGATATTGTTAAAACTCAAAATAGATTATCGTCAATAGAAGGTACACCACCAGATTTATTTGCGCCTCCCTCTGGATGCCCATTTGCAGATAGATGTGAATATTCAATGAAAATTTGTAGGGAAAAGATGCCACCTGATTTTATTATTAGTGAGGGACATGGAGCAGCCTGTTGGTTAAACCATCCTGATGCTCCAAAAGTAAATGCACCTAGTCTTTTTACAGGAACAAAGGAATCTACTGAAAAGAGAGGTGAAATTTAAAATGGTTGAAATAGATAAAAAAGAAATACTTCTTAGCGTAAAAAATTTAAAAAAATATTTTCTTGTAGAAAAAAATCAATATTTAAAAGCTGTTGATGATGTAAGTTTTGATATTTATAAAGGTGAAACACTAGGTCTCGTAGGAGAATCAGGTTGTGGTAAATCTACCTGCGGGCGAACTATTTTAAGAATTTATAACCCTACAGCAGGTACTGTTGAGTTTGATGGTAAATCTGTTCATAGCCTAAAAGGAAAAAATTTAAAGGAATATAATAGAAAAGCACAAATGATTTTCCAAGATCCATATGCTTCTTTAAATCCTAGAATGCTTGTATCTAATATTATTGCAGAAGGTATTGATATTCATAATCTTAGCCAAGGAGAACAGCGAAAGAAAAGAATTGATGAGCTTTTAGAATTGGTTGGTTTAAATAGCGAGCATGCAAATAGATTTCCACATGAATTTAGTGGTGGGCAGAGGCAGAGAATAGGAATAGCTCGTGCTCTTGCAGTAGATCCTGATTTTATCGTATGTGATGAACCTATATCAGCATTAGATGTTTCTGTTCAAGCTCAAGTAGTAAATTTACTTCAGGAATTACAAACAAAATATGGTTTAACATTCTTGTTTATTGCACATGATCTTTCAATGGTTAAATATATTTCAGACAGAGTTGCAGTAATGTATCTTGGTTCCATAGCAGAACTTGCCAAAAGTGATGAATTATACAGAAAGCCACTTCATCCTTATACGGAGGCGTTGCTTTCATCAATTCCACTACCTGATCCAATTGTTGAAAAGACTAGACAAAGAATAGTGCTTGAAGGTGATGTTCCTAGTCCTATAAACCCTCCTATTGGATGTAAGTTTGTTGATAGGTGTAATAGAGCTATGGATATTTGTCGCGATAATAGACCTAAGATGGTAGAGATAGAACCAGAACACTTTGTTGCATGTCATTTATATGATAAAAAACTCTAATCTTAGAACTAATTCCTACAAATTATAAATGAGCACTATGAAAACCTATTGAATTTTAATAAGTTTTCATAGTGCTCTATTATATTTTGTAATTTGAAAAATTCCGTATACATTTTATCTTTGATATAACTCCTTTTTTATATACTACATTATAAAAATATAATATAATAAAGTTATAGTAGTATTTGATACCTAGCTAACGATTATATAATCTAATAACAGAAACAAGCAAGGAGGCTTTCATATTGAAACGTAGCTTCAAACTATTTATACTTTTACTTTTTACCTGTATTTTCATAGCTTCTGTCACTACAACTTTTTTCTCTGATAAATATACATTTTTATCCACAAACGATAATAAGTTACCTTCTGTTATTCCCACACCTCATATAATACCTGGTTTCAAACTTGGTGATGAATTATTATTCACAAAACATAATGAGTTGATTAAGGGCAAAAAAATTGGCCTTGTTACAAATCAAACTGGAGTAAATAGCACAGGTAAAAATATAATCACACTATTTTCCAACTATAAATCTGCAAGCTTAGTAGCCTTATATAGTCCTGAACATGGTCTTAATGGACAAGCTAAGGCTGGTGACTATGTAAAATCATATATTCACCAAAGCCTAAATATTCCCGTCTATAGCCTCTATGGAGATACAAGAAAGCCTACTAAAGAAATGCTCTCAAACATAGATGTACTTATTTTTGATATTCAAGATATTGGCGCACGTTCTTATACTTTTATATCCACATTAAACTACTGCATGTTAGCTGCTGCGGAGTATAATAAACCTATTGTTGTTTTAGATAGACCTAATCCATTAGGTGGTAAAATTATAGATGGTCCCATACTTGAGGATAAATATAAGACTTTTGTTGGAGTAGATAATTTGCCAATATGTCATGGAATGACAGTAGGCGAGTTAGCCAATTTTTTCAATCGTAAAATAAATGCTGACCTCACTGTTGTTCCTATGGAAGGCTATGGCAGAGATATGATTTTTCAAGATACGAAATTAAAATGGATTAAGAGTTCTCCGCGCATGCCAGATATTGATTCAGTTTTTAGCTATGCTGCTACGGGTATTGGAGAAGGTACTTCTATAGTCCAACAGGACTTCTTTAAATGGATAGGTGGCACTGGTATTAACTCAGATAAATATGCCAAACTATTAAATGACGCTAACTTGCCAGGAGTAAAATTTATCTCTGAGAATAAAGTTGATTCTGGCGGTGTAAAACTTGAAATAACTGATTATCATAAATTTAACCCAGCTAAAACAGGCATATACGTTCTTGCATATGCTCACTCATTAAATAATTTCAAAATACCTAAAAGCGGTAAAACCATTGTAATGTTTGATAAAATCATGGGCACGGATAAAATTGGAACCTATTTAGAAAAGGGATATACACCGCAGCAAATAGAATCCACTTATCAAACTGCTTTAGAGAACTTTAAAAAAGAAAGACAAAAGTATTTAATTTATGAATAAAAATCTAAATCAGAAGTAATAGCTTTTTTTCTTAGGTTATACTATAACGAAAAGTACATATTGCTGGAATGCTAGTGCTTCGCTAAGTTAATTCTAAAATTTAGAATTAACTATTCCCCTTTATCATTCTTTCTCATATAATATTTTACACACTTTTAATGTTATTAGGCTTATTTTTCTAAGCGGAAGCCTACTAATACAGCCTTCTACAAATTGCATAAATGAAAAGCATATGTTATAATTACATAAATTTTATAGTATATAAATGTTTTATGCCACAATTGTTTGATATATTTGCAATACTGCAATAATTTATGGGGGTACTTATGGAAATTAATCTTAAGGATAATTTAAGAAAAAATATGCTTCATCAAAGAAAAAACATGAAGATGGAGAATGTAAGTGTTTTTAGTAATAGAATCATAGAAACAATTATGAAATTACAAGAATTTATAAATTGTAAAAATATTATGTTATACTTAAGTTTCGATAATGAAGTAAATACATATACCCTTGCTAAGTGGTGTTTAGATAATGGCAAAAAAGTAATCGTACCCTATTGTATAAAAGAGACGCGAGAAATTATACCTTTTGAAATAAATAATCTAACAAATGATCTTACTAAATCTTCTTTTGGTATTATGGAACCAAAACATAATTTACTGAAAAAAGCTGATATTGAGGATATAGATTTAATCATAGTTCCTGGTGTAGCATTTGATGAACATTGCAATAGACTAGGCTTTGGTGCAGGGTATTATGATAGGTTTTTACCTAAAAGAGAAAAAAACACTTCTATTATAGGTATATCCTATGACTATCAAGTAATTAACAAAATCCCCACAGATGTTTATGATGTGCCTCTAGATCTCATAATCACTGAAAAAAGAATAATATCTAGATTATACTAGTATTGGAGGTGACCCCTTTGGAAAAAAGAATAGCTGCTTTCTTTGATATTGATGGTACTCTCTATAGGGAAGGTTTAATTACAGAAGTATTTAAAAAATTAATCAAAAGCGAACTAATAGAAAATGATAGATGGTACAAAGAAGTAAAACCCTTTTATGTTAAATGGGATAAGCGAATAGGAAATTATGACAATTATTTGCTTAAGATGGCTGATATTTATAGTGAAGCCATAATTGGACTTCATAGAACTCAAATTGAATTTATTGCGAGCCAAATTATCAAGCAAAAGGGAGATAGAGTTTATACCTACACCCGTGATAGAATTAAATGGCATAAAGACCAAGGTCATATAATTATTACTATATCAGGTAGCCCCATTGAACTTGTACGCGAAATGTCTATAAAATACGGTTTTGATGATTATATAGGAACAAAGTATATATTGAATGAAAATGATATTTACACTGGTGACATTATACCCATGTGGGATAGTGCTAGTAAACAAACTGCCATAGAAAACTTTGTTAGTAGATATAATATTGATTTGGACCAAAGTTATGCTTATGGAGATACGTCTGGGGATTACACTATGTTAAAGTCAATTAGTAACCCCACAGCAATAAACCCTACTAAAGAACTGCTACTAATGATTTTAGGGGATGATGAATTAAAAGAAAAAATTAATATAATGCTAGAAAGAAAAGATGTGGTATATAAGCTACGCCCAGAACACATCGAAATATAATATTTTTACTTATTATTCTTTTTTCTACCAAATAACCTTTGATTTGCAAAAAAAACTACTATATAATATTATTATATAGTAGTTTTTTTATCATAATTGTCATAATATAGTATATTTTGTTTTGAAAGGAGTTCTCAAATGCTTTCGGATTTATTTGTTAATGCTACAATACTAATTTCCTTTATTTTTTTAAGTAGTCAGATATTTAAAAGAAATTTTCTTAACTTATCAGTGTCCTATAAAAATAAATTTTTATTCGGATTGACACAAGGTATACTAGGAGTTATCTTAATGTTATTTACTATTCAAGTTACCCCTAACGTTATTATGGATTTTCGTCATATTGCAATACTCCTCGCCGCTCTTTATGGTGGTGGATTTGCTTCAATTATTACTGGAATCACCATTGCTATATTTAGAATAATCTATTTTGGTGTAAGTACTCCTGCAATTATAGCATCTATCAACATGTTTAATATGGCTATTGCATGTGCACTGCTATCAAAATTAAAACTAAATCAATTTAAAAAATGGGTCTATATGAACTTTGTGAGCTCGTTAATTATTACCAGTTCGTTTTTATTAATTATTAAAAATGTAATATTACTTCGTCAGACCCTTGTTTACTTTTGGCTTGGCTCTTTTATTATTGGAATTCTAGCCTACTATATATCCAATTACATGAATACTTCAATTAATTTACTTAATAGATTAGAACAGGAATCAACTATAGATTTTCTTACTGGTCTAAATAACGTTAGACAATTTGATAATTCACTAAACGAATCTTTTGTGAATGTTAAAAATAAAAATGAGCGTTTGTCTATTTTAATCATCGACATAGATTTTTTTAAAAAGGTAAATGATACTTATGGTCATTTAGCCGGTGATTCTGTATTACAGCAATTAGGAATTATATTTTCTACCTTTTGTAGAAGTTTTGATATTGTATCTAGAATTGGTGGCGAAGAATTTTCTGTTATATTACCTGATTGTCCAAGCCTTCAAGCCATAGAAGTCGCAGAACGATTAAGAGTAGCTGTAGAAACCCATAAATTTATTATATCTGATGAAATTAAAATTAATATTTCTGTTTCTATAGGTGCTGCTACTTACCCTGACAATGTATTCGATTTGGAAGATCTTATTAGAGAGGCCGATAATGCATTATATTCTGCTAAACATTCGGGGAGAAATAAAGTATGTCAGCCCTAAGATTTTTGCTTTAAATTAAAAATGAATCAGAATAGAAGTAAAAGCTTCTATTCTGATTCCTTTTTATTAGAAAATTTTTTTCTAGATATCATTGAATAAATAATCGATATTGAAACCACACATACAGATGATATAAATATTATATTCATCTTAAAGGCTGGTAACCATAGCCCAAGGAAAGTCCCAAATAACATTATCCCACCCATAGAAATTAAAGCAAGCTTATTTAGTTTTATATACTCAGCTTTATTAGCACCCTTATATTCCTTTCGATATTGGTTATCAAAATTCAAGCCAGCTATAATACTCACCACACCTGTCACAATAAATACAATAGATATGATAGTAAACATACTTTCCATCCCCATTTAAAATCATCCTCTCATGATTATTAATTATTACTATATTAAGGATATTATATCATATATATACATAAAAGTGAAATCAACTCAATAGCAATCATTAAATTCAATTATTTTTTCTTTGAGAATTTTTTCTTAGATATTACTGAATAACTAATCCATATTATTAATAAACTTCCCATTGTTATATTTGTTATTATATCTTTAAATGATGGTATACCTTGTCCGAGGAAAGTTCCAAATAAAATCATCCCTCCCATTGAAATTAAAACAAGCTTATTTAATTGTATATATTCTGCTTTGTTTTCACCTCTAAAATTTTGACCTTGCTTTTTCTCAAAATTCAAGCCAGAAACAATAGCAGCGGCCCCCATCATAATAAATATAATAGTAAAAATACTATCACCAAATCCCATTTTCAATACCCCCTTATACTACGTAATAATTATCTAAGCTTCATTTCTTGTCCTATAATTGACTTCCAATTATCTATAATTGGTTTTATAATATTGGGTCCTATCTTTGATATGAAAACTAGTTTAGATTCTCCTTCTTCTAAGTTCAATAATTTAAAATCAATTTTCCTATTAACCACATCCACTTGATTCCAGCCATCTTCTAATTTGAAAAACCCTTTTATTCTATAGCTCTTCTCAGAAACGCTATTTATAAATTCAGTTAGTTCTTCTTTAGTTACTTGTCCATTAAAAGTTAAATTTAAACTTTTAGGTTTGCTTTCAGGTGTATTAGTAGTTTCTTCATCTTCTGTCCATTGATTTTTCATTAAATCCTGACTAAAGAAATCATAGCTTAGTTCACCAAAGCTACATTCTTGAATTTCAACTTTAGAATTAATTTCTGAAATTCTATTTTTAATCTGAAAAAGTGTCTCTTCATTAACTAAATCTGTTTTATTAATTACAACCAAGTGACAGTGTTTAAGCTGTCTTTCTACTGTTTCCAAATCTTCTATTTGATCTAAAAAATGCAGAGCATCCACAAGGCAAATGGCTCCTTTATAGTCATAAACATTGCCCACAACAACCTCTACCCCGCTTAATACATCTCCAATATTAGACGGATCTGCAAGTCCAGAACTTTCTACAAATAAATATTTTAATGATTGTTTCGACATTTCAATCATAGCATGTGCAAAAGATAATTTTAGGCAAGAACAAAATATAGAACCCTTATTTATTTCAATTAACTCCATGCCTTCCTTCTTAATAATTTGTCCATCTATACCTATTTTCCCAAATTCGTTCATTATCACCCCAACATTTTTATCTGATAAATTATTAAGCACATTCGTTAGAAATGTGGTTTTACCTGCACCCAAGAAACCCGTTAGTAAATACAAGTTTATTTTATTTTATTTTCCAATTGTCTCCCTCTTCTCTAATAATCAAAATTTATTATGATTTTTTTGTTGCTGCCCAACTCCTTACCCCTTTTATCTTTCATTTTTTCACCTTCTATTATAAGGTAGAATTGGTATATATATAAGTAAATTATAAAATATTAATATATAAAGGTCAATGAAAAAAGAGATTCAGTAAATTATAATAAAAAAAGGAGAATTTAATATAGTAACCCACATTAAACTCTCCAATATGTTTCATTTTTTTACGTGCTAAACACTAAATTTCTTTTAATAAATTTGCCATTTCTATTGCGGATACAGCAGCATCATAGCCCTTATTACCAGCTTTAGTTCCTGATCTTTCAATAGCTTGCTCAATATTTTCAGTAGTAAGCACTCCAAAAATAACTGGAACTCCTGTTTCTAGTGATACAGATGCAATTCCTTTAGTAACTTCACCAGATACATATTCATAATGAGATGTAGCACCCCTTATAACTGCTCCTAAACATATTACACCATCATAATTACCAGACTTAGCCATCTTTTTTGCAACTAATGGTATCTCAAAAGCACCAGGCACCCATGCAATTTCAATGTTATCTTCTTCCACACCGTGACGTTTTAATCCATCTAGTGCTCCTGATAATAATTTTCCACCTATAAATTCATTAAATCTCGCTATAATAATTCCAAATTTTAAACCTTCTGATATTAATTTACCTTCATATGTTTTCATTGTAATTCCTCCTATTAATTTTGATATTTTAGTTTTTGATATATTTTCATAAAATAAACAACTTATATTTATTTTAATTTAAGTATGTGTCCCATTTTTTTCTTTTTAGTTTCTAAATAAAACTTATTTCTTTCATTATGATTCATCTCAATAGCCACTCTTTCAACTATATCAATACCATAACCTGAAATACCTGTTATTTTTTTAGGATTGTTAGTCATCATTCTTATCTTTTTAGCACCGAGCAGCTCCAATATCTGAGCTCCTATACCATAATCTCTCATATCTACCGGAAATCCTAAAGCTAAATTTGCTTCTGCAGTATCCATTCCACTATCTTGAAGATTATAAGCCTTTAGCTTATTAATTAATCCAATTCCGCGTCCTTCCTGTCTCATGTAAACCAAAATTCCACACTCCTGCTTTGCTATTGCTTTCATGGCTGCATCATATTGTTCCCCACAATCACATCTCATAGACCCCAGTGCATCTCCAGTAAGGCACTCAGAGTGTACCCTAACAAGTACAGGTTTGCTACTGTCTATTTTCCCTTTTACTAATGCTACATGATGTTCTCCATTTATCTTATTAACAAATCCATAGATTTTAAATTCTCCATATCTAGTTGGCATTTTAGCTTCTGTTACCATCTCTACAAGGCATTCAGTTTTTCTTCTATAAGCAATTAAATCTACTATAGTAATTATTTTTAAATCATGCTTTTTCACATATTCCATCAGCTGCGGAACTCTAGCCATTGATCCATCATCATTCATTATTTCACAAATTACCCCTGCAGGATATAATCCAGCAAGCCTTGCCATATCAACTGCAGCTTCAGTATGTCCAGCCCTTTTTAACACTCCACCCTCTCTTGCTGCTAGAGGAAATACATGTCCTGGTCTATTAAAATCCTTTGCGGTAGCCTGTGGGTCTACAACCTTTAATATAGTAGTAGATCTTTCTGCTGCGGATATTCCTGTAGTAGTACTTATAGCATCAATAGAAACTGTAAATGCTGTTCCATGAACATCAGTATTGTTTGTCACCATTTGCTTTATATTTAATTTATCTAATCTTTCTTTGGTTGTTGGCATGCATATAAGCCCACGGGCATATGTAGCCATAAAATTTATGTTTTCCTTAGTAGCTTTTTCCGCAGCTATTATTATATCTCCTTCATTTTCCCTATCCTCGTCATCTACCACCACAATCATTTTTCCATTTTTAACATCTTCTAGTGCTTCCTCAATAGTATTAAATTTAAACATTACTACACCCCTTAATTTTTTTAATTATTGCTTTATGCTGTGAAGAAGATTTATTAAAATCCATTTTCCAGAAGATAATCCATACTTATAGGTTTCTTTTCCTTTGGAGCTTCTCCATATTTTAATAATTTTTCAACATACTTTGCTAACATATCACTTTCAAGATTAACCTCATCGCCTATTTTCTTATTTAATAGTGTAGTTTCTCCTTTTGTATGAGGTATAATTGATACTTTAAATTTTTTTCCATCCACATATGCTACAGTTAAACTAATACCATCAATGGTTATTGAACCTTTATGTACAATATATTTTAATATTTCCACTGTCGTTTCTACAGACACCCAAGTGGCGTTGTCTTCTTTATAAAACTCTACAATGGTTCCGATTCCATCAATATGTCCACTTACTATATGGCCCCCTAGTCTATCACTAGCCCTAAGTGCCCTTTCTAAATTAACGGTGGAACCAGGTTTCAATTTCCCCAAATTACTGCTTCTTATAGTTTCTGCCATTACATCTACACTAAAGCTATTTTTATTAAATTCTGTTACAGTAAGACAAACTCCATTGGTATTAATACTATCTCCAATCTTTGTGCCTTCAATAATTTTTGTAGCTTTTATTGTAATTCTCGCGGACTTAACACCTTTTTCAATTGACTTTATCTCCCCAATTTCCTCAATCAAGCCAGTAAACATTTTTACACCTCCTCTATAATTGCTATTCCAGCTTTAAACTTTTTTGATATAACCCTCTATCATAATGTCTTCATCAAATTTAGTTACTTCAGTATCCAAAAGTTTAATAGAATCTTTCACATATTCTATTCCCTTGCCTCCTACGCTGGTTTTGCCAGAAGTTCCTCCAAATATTTGGGGAGCTATAAAAGTAATTATTTTATCAACTACACCGGCCTCTATTGCAGAATAATTTAAAGTGCTTCCACCCTCGAGTAGTATACTATCTATTCCCATTTCACCTAGTACAGTCATTAAATGCTTCAAATCTACCCAATTATTTTTACTCTGAGTTACAATAACTTCTGCACCCTTTTGTTTTATAGCTTCGATTTTACTCTTATCAGCGAATTCTGTTGTAACGATAATAGTTTTTGTTTTTTCATCACATTTTAATACCTTTGCCTCTAAGGGTATTCTTGCCCTACTATCTATAATTATTCTAGTGGGATTTAAGCTAAGTAAACCCTCTCTTCTTGTAGTTAGCTCTGGGTCATCTTTTAAAACAGTTCCAATCCCCACCATAATTCCTGTTACCATTTGCCTTAATTCATGCACATAGGCTCTAGATTTTTCATTACTTATCCACTTTGAATCACCGGTAGAGGTTGCTATTTTTCCGTCTAGAGTCATAGCAGTTTTCATAATACAAAAAGGTTGTTTCTCTGTTATGTACTTTATAAAAATTTCATTTGTTTTCATTATTTCTGTATCCATTATGCCTGTAATCACTTCTATACCGTTCTTTCTAAGAATTTCTATGCCTCTACCTGCAACCAGTGGGTTAGGGTCTATCATTCCAATTACCACTTTTGATATTTTATTTTTCACTATAGCATCAGCACAAGGTGGCGTTTTACCATAGTGAGAGCAAGGCTCCAAAGTTACGTACATGGTTGCCCCTTCTACATCGCAGGCGGCATTTTTAAAAGCATTTTCTTTTGCATTTGCAAAAGCGTTGACTTCTGCATGTGGTCCACCAAAATATTCATGATAGCCTTCACCGATTATTCTATTATCTTTTACAATAACAGCACCCACTAGTGGATTAGGATTTACAAACCCTACTGCTTTTTTAGATAATTCAAGTGCTCTTTTCATATAATAATTGTCCAATATACCACCCCTAATTCTATAATTGTAGTGTAGTCTTCATAGTTTTTCTTTTCTTAGTATGCATAATTTTCATGGAATAAAATCATATAAATTAATAAAAGCCCTGAAAACAATGTTTTCAGGGCTTAATAAGCTGAATATATTTAATATCAAAATACAAAAGCATCTTCACAACTATTTACATAGTTAATAAATTAAAACCTTTTATATCTATCATTATTCTCCTTCTCTCATCCAGACTTTACTGTCGGCTCTGGAATTCTACCAGATCTACCTTTCGGCTCGCGGGCTATACCGCCGGTTAGGAATCTCACCTACCCTGAAGGATCTATTTAATTTTCAACTTAAGAATAGCACTTTGTGATTTTACTGTCAAGTGTATATAATAAGAAATTTATTCTTATTGGTATAGGATAAAATGAAGAGGTATTTATTTGTTTTTCTTTTTTACTTGTTCGTGATTTTCAATATTCACATCTTTGGTACGCATATCTTTGTCGTTATCTGTTCTCTTAATTCCTACTGAAGACAATTGTTCGTTAGTAAGTTTCTTATTTACAGTCATTTAAAACACTCCCCTTTCTTCTTTATATTTTCCACCAGAAGAGAGATTTATACTAATATGCTATTCCAAATCTATTAATAAAATTTTTAAACGTCTTTGTATCTTAATAATTTAAATTAATTGTCGAAAAATCGATTTCATTATCATATTTAGATTTATTTTCGATTTTTTACTTTACAAAGTTAACGCGTTAAAGTAAAATGATATTTATAGAATTTATAGCTTGTACAAAAGAAAAAAAGGAGTGTTAATATGAAAATTAAATTAAAAGTACTAATAGTGGCAATGTTTGCAAGTATTATTTTAACTGCCTGTGGTAGCAAAAACACCACAGATACTTCATTAAAAGATATAAAAGAAAAGAAAGAACTTATAATTGGTCTTGATGATAATTTCCCACCAATGGGATTTAGAGATAAAAGTGGTGAAATTGTAGGCTTTGACATTGATATGGCAAAAGAAGTAGGAAAGCGAATGGGCGTAAAAGTAACCTTTAAGCCTGTAGAATGGGATGGTGTTATATTAAGTCTAAATAATAAAGACATTGATGCTATATGGAATGGATTAACCATAACAGACACGCGAAAAAAACAAATTGCTTTTTCTAAAGTATACCTTCAAAATAAGCAAATAATTATCGTAAAAAACAAATCAAATATTTCCAGCAAAATTGATTTAAAGGATAAAACTGTAGGTCTTCAAATGGGTAGTAGCAGTGAAAGTGCTTTAAGTTCTGATTCTCCGCTTTCTAAGTCATTAAAAGAGGTTAAGAAATACTCAAACAATACTGAAGCACTACTGGATTTAAACGCTGGTCGTATTGATGCTGTTATAGTTGATGAGGTAGTTGGAAGATACTACACTAATAAAAAAACCGGCGATTATAAAGTACTTAATGAAAATTTAGGTGTAGAAGATTATGGCGTAGGTATAAGAAAAACTGATACAAGCCTTACTGCAGAAATAGATAAACTTTTAGGCGAAATTAAAAGTGATGGAACCGCCAATACTATATCAGAAAAATGGTTTGGCAAAGATATTACCAATAAATAATAATTATGAATTTTTTCGGAATGGAGTGTTATATTTGGCTAATTATATAGACATTACAACTTATATTTTAAAAGGGAGCCTCTTTACAATTGAATTGTATTTTGCAACAATAATTTTTTGTATACCTCTTGGAATAATAGGTTCACTAATTAAAGTCTCGAATTTAAAAATACTTGGTAAAATTGTAGACATCTATACTTGGTTTTTTAGAGGAACGCCCTTACTTCTTCAACTTTTTTTCACATATTTCGGATTACCTATTATCGGTATTAAATTTTCTCCTTTTACTGCAGCAACTCTTACCTTTTCTTTGAATTACGGAGCGTATTTTACTGAAATATTCAGATCTGGTATTCAATCCATCGATAAAGGTCAATATGAGGCTGCCAAAGTATTAGGAATGAATTATAGACAAACTATGTCAAAAATAATACTACCACAAGCCTTTAAACGGATAATTCCTCCTACTTGTAATGAGGGAATCACTCTAATAAAAGATACGGCTCTAGTAGCTGCCATCGGATTACAGGATTTACTAAGAGCTGCTAGAGAAATTGTGACTAGAGATTTTACAATCACTCCTTTCTTTATTGCTGCAATAATATATTTAATATTTACCTCACTTGTTGTCATGGCTTTTAAAAAGCTAGAAAAAAAGTATTCAGTTTACGAATAAATAAGAACTGACTAAACAAGAATAACCCGCTAAATGAAGGACGGTGCTACTATGGATTTACTTAAGCTAAGTAATATAAATAAAAGCTTTGACAAAAACCAGGTTTTAAAGAATGTATCCCTAAGTTTAAAAGAAGGCGAAGTAATATCTATTATTGGTCCTTCTGGCTCTGGAAAAAGCACTCTTCTTAGGTGCATAAGTTCGCTTGAACAAATGGATAACGGCATAATTGAATTTAATGGCATAGCTATTGCAGACGCTCAAAAGAAAATTGTTAATATTGAGGCAATTGATGCACGTAAAAAAATAGGTATGGTTTTTCAAAACTTCAATCTATTTCCTCATAAAACAGTTCTAGAGAATATTATTGAAGCTCCCATTTTAGTAAATAATATAGATAAAAAAGATGCCATAAAAATCGCAGAAAAACTGCTCACAAAAGTAGATTTACTTGATAAAATAGATTCTTATCCTTGTACTCTTTCAGGTGGACAAAAACAGAGAATTGCTATTGCTAGGGCTCTTGCAATGAATCCGGGGTTAATTCTTTTTGATGAACCAACTTCTGCATTGGATCCTAAACTCACCAGTGAAGTTTTGAAAGTCATAAGAAATCTCGCCCTTGAAAAAATATCACTGGTGGTAGTAACCCATGAAATGGAGTTTGCAAGGGAAATCTCAGATAGAATTATTTTTATGGAAAACGGGGAAATACTAGAAACCTCATCTCCCGAATTATTATTCTCTATTCCTAAACATCCAAGAATTAAACAGTTTTTAAATTTAGCCTAAAAATAGTAATTTATTAATTAATCAAATTCATGAAAAAAAGATTATCTATATACTAAATATAGATAATCTTTTTGATTTATTATAGAATTTCTATTTAAGAATTAAATTTAGAGCTTGATCCAAATCAGCAATAATATCTTCAACATTTTCAAGACCTACTGCTAGTCTTATTAAACCATCGGTTATACCAGCCTCTAATCTTTCCTCCTGTGAATATGGTGAATGAGTCATTGAAGCTGGATGCTCAATAAGTGTTTCAGCATCCCCTAAACTAACAGCTATACTGCAAAGCTGAGTTGAATTTAAAACTTTTTTACCTTCCTCAATTCCACCCTTTATTTCAAAAGCAATAATAGCTCCTGGAAGATTCATTTGTTTTTTTGCCAGTGCATATTGAGAGAAACTTTTAAGTCCCGGGAAATATACATTTTCTACTGCTGGATGAGCTTCTAAAAATTCAGCTACAGCCATTGCATTTTGGCAGTGTCTTTCCATTCTTATTTCTAATGTTTTCATTCCTCTTATAATTAAAAATGCATCAAAAGGACTTAAGCAAGATCCTGTCATATCCTTAACACCAAATAATCTAACTTGATCAATAAATGCTTTAGATCCAACAGCAAAACCAGAAATTACGTCACCATGTCCATTTATAAATTTAGTTCCAGAGTGTATTACAACGTCTGCACCTAGCTCTAATGGTCTTTGTATGTATGGAGTACTAAATGTGTTATCAACCATTACTATACAATTTTCTCGCGCGTGAGCAAGCTTTGATATTTCCTGAATATCTGTTATAAGTAATGTTGGATTTGCAGGTGTTTCTAAGAAAATAACCCTTGTATTTTCTTTCATAGCATTTTTAACCTCTTCTAAATTAGAAGCATCAACAAAAGTAACTTCAACGCCATATCTAGAAATACCATGAGCCAAAAACGCATGAGTACAACCATAAATAGTTTGTGCTGCGACTACATGATCTCCAGCCTTTAATGCTGTCCACATAGCTGAAGATATAGCCCCTATACCCGATGCCATAGACATACATGCTTCTCCACCTTCAAGCATTGCCAACTTTTCTTCGAGTACTGTATTAGTAGGATTACCAAGTCTTGTATATATATATCCTTCTTCTTCTCCTGCGAATCTTCTTCCACCTTGCTCAGCTGAATCAAAAACAAAGGTAGCTGTTTGATGTATTGGAGTAGCTAGTGAGCCGTATTGATCCTTCTTATTTCCACCATGTATTGCTTTAGTTGCGAATCCACTATTACGTAAATGTTCTGTACTCATTATAATTCCTCCTAAAGTGATTATTACTTTATATAAATATATAAGCAATAATGCTGCCACTTTATAGTAAATGCCTTTTTAATTCATATTATAAAATTCTTTAAACATATGAAAATAAATAGCTTTTTATCTATAGAATGTACCTATGGGGTTTAACTAAATGTTTCTATATAATTTCTAATATTAATATTGAGAAAATGGGAATTAAATTAATACTATAAAAAACATGGATTGTATTTTATTTAATGCAGTGGAATTTTTTATAACCACAAGCGAAGTAAAAGTGTAAAATATTATTTCCATTTGGAAATAATATTTTACACTTTTACTTAAATTTAGCATTCATGTATTTTATATTTTTTAATTTTATTTATAATAGTGGTGTGTGAAACCCCTAATTCCTTTGCAGTTTTTCTCAAGCTTTTATTTTTAGATAGTGCATTTATTATAGCCTGTTTTTCACAAATTTCCACCACTTCTTTAAGCAATAAATCACTATGCACATCCAAATCAATTTTATTTTCTTCCACACGTGCGACCCCTATATCCATAATAAGATTCTGAGAAGATATATATTGTCCATCACACAAATTCATAGCCCTCTCAATTACATTTTGTAGTTCACGTATATTACCTGGCCAATTATATGCCAGTAATTTATTTATAAAAGAAACTTCTGCGCCCTTTATATCTTTGTTTAATCTTTTATTAAATTTAGAAATAAACAATGTAACTAAGGATGAAATATCCTCTAACCTATCTCTGAGGGGTGGAATAACTATTGGAATGACATTTAATCTATAATATAAATCTTCTCTAAATTTTCCATGCAAAAGCATCTCTTCCAAATTTCTATTAGTAGCTGCAATAATTCTTACATTTACCTTCTCTTCTTTTGTACTACCAATTTTTCTAATAACTCCTTCTTGAAGGACCCTTAAAAGCTTTGCTTGCAGCACTATAGACAGTTCTCCTATTTCGTCTAAGAACAAGGTTCCACCATCTGCCTCTTTAAAAAGACCTTCTTTTCCGCTATTCATGGCCCCTGTAAAGCTACCCTTTACATACCCAAATAGCTCGCTTTCTATTAAATTATCTGGTAGGGCCGCACAATTTATAATTACAAATGGTTTGTTTTTCCTACTACTTAAACTCTGAATTGCCTTTGCAAATAGCTCCTTTCCGGTACCACTTTCACCTCTAAAGAGTATAGTAGAATCTCTCTTAGCTACAGTTTCAACTATTTTTTTCACAAACTCAATCTTATTGCTATTTCCTACAATTTCTTTAAATGCACCTTCAGTAGTTCCAGCGATAACATTTGCAATTTCTATGGCTTTATGAATATCTTTAATAGAGGCAACTGCAGCTACGGTAATATTATTATCATCTACAATTGGTCTTCCTGTAGTTAGGTAATGTACTTCTCCTCTTTCTGTTTCAACATTCACTTCCACATTGTCATACTTTACCCCACTATTTATAAGTTCCACAGCTGGGGCATCCCCACCTATTAACTTCCTAATATCAGTGCCTATAACCTCATCTTTTTTACAATGAAATACTTTTTCGCAATAATTATTGAAAATATCTATTTGAAATTTTTTATTTATAACCATTATTCCTTCATCTACTGAATCTAAAATAGCCAAAAGCTTTCTTTCATTCTCTTCATAATTAAGTAAGTCCATTTCATTTACCATAATAACATCTTCTATTGCAATAAGCTGCTTTTTTAATGCTTCCTTCTCAGCGTAATCAATATTTTGCATTTTAACACAAATCTTTTTAGGAAACACTTCTACGGAAAGGAGGTTTATTGCTGCCTTATAAATTTTCTCTAATATCGTTACAGTTATTCCTAATCTGTCTTTAGTTATTATTTCAAATCTAGTGTTATTCTCCATATTCTCTCCTCCAGACTTCCTCTTTTACCTAAAATTATAGCATACAAATAGATATACTTGTATGCTTGGTTTTCTTTATGCTTACGCTATATTAAACAATTTATTAGAAATTAATGAATTAGAAATCTAAAAGATCTTAGCTTACCTCTGAAGGTTTTTCTTCCCTCCGTCTTTGAATTACTCTCCATAGAATATCAATAATTACACCCACTGAAGTTCCTATAGCATACCCTAATAAATCACTCCAGGAAAATACATATCCTAATACCAATCCACCTAAAGTTGTTTTTCTTATATTATCTATCCAGTTAGCATGGTATAATTGGCTCAATTCAATAAGATAGCAAAATGATATTCCTATTAATGCAACTGTCTTTGTTCCACTCTCTTTAAAAACAAATCCAAATCCAATAAAAATCATTAACGCCCACAGCGCATCACCCAAATATATATTCAAGAAAGCTGGTAGTACATTCGCCAGCTTTCTTGACCCTAACCCTAAAATAATTACAATAATTATCATAACTAAATACAATAACCTGTTCCGTTTGTAAATCATATCTTACCCTCACCCCAAATTGACTAATAAGTTCAAACCGATTTTTAAATTTTAGCTAATTTTGATCTATAATTTTCATAGCCCTATATTTAGAATAGTTAAATTCATACCAGAAGTACCCTTGTGATAAATCTTTCTTCACATCTTCTAAATAATTATTAACTTCTTTCGCAACCTCTGGGTTAGAGTCATCTTTTAGCTTTAATATCTCTGGAATAACATCATAGGATAAAGACCTTAAATATTGCACATCAATTTTCTGAGTTTCATAATATATGTCTATGTTCTTACTCGCAATTATTTTATCTACATTAATGTAATTTACTAATATAAACATGCTTAAACCAATTACGATTATTGCCTTATTAAGTGGCATGTTCCTTTTCCAAATCCCTATTAATGCCACTATAAATAACATAAATAGCATTAGCATAAATATATGAACGAAAATTCTTAAATAAGTAAATCCATAGGTTTGTTCATATAATGACATCTTATAATGAGCTGAAAATAGCATGTTAAAAGTAAAGGCTACAAGTATTGTTAAGAATATATTAGATACATTATTTATTGTTTTATTATCTTTTTTAATAAATTTCATACTGGTGAGCAATATAGTAAAATTAATTATTGTAACAGCCACAAGCTCAAAAAATCCTTTTCTTGCATATTCTGAGTAAGTGAATTCTTGTGGAATAAAATTATTCCCACCACCATAAAGATATGAAAACTGCACTATTGAAAATAAAAGATATACTATATTTATCATAAAAATAATTGTTAAAATAGTAACCGGCTCCCATTGTATATCCTTCCTGGTATTCTCACCTTCGTCGCAGGTATATTTAAAACTCCATATATATGAAAAGATAATAATGAAAGCTATGATAATAACCATTAAATGATTTATAATTTTTCCTAAGCTTATATTCTCAAATCCGATTGAAAAATTACTTACATAGCTTTTGAATACCATATCCGCTGATGTTAATAAAACTAAAATTACAATTAATAAAGGTATAGAAATAATTACTCCCCTTAAGATATTTTTATTTGTAGAACTTAGTTCTTTTTTGTTTTTTCTAGTTATATTACCTTTTATAAAAATGAAAGGCTTATAAGCATTTTCTGCAATAGATTTAGAAGTTCTGCTAAATACTCTTTTTATTATATATATATTATCCCACTTTATGTTCTCATACCTAATTAATACTGTACTTACCGCAGTAAGTACTAATATCATAATCCCATTAAAAAAATTCAAAACATAATTTGAATGAATAGAGTAATTTAATGCAATTAACAAAGTAGGAATAATCAATCCAAACCCAATACTTTTTTTAAACCAAACCTTTCCCCGAACACTCCATAAGAAAAAACCCATGAACATAACATAAAAAATAGGAATAGAAATACCAGCTTGTTTGCCAGTAAAAAATATTTCATATATTATTGATAAAATAAGAGCAATGACTATAGTAAGCATTTTTTCATTCATGCTAATTTGAGAATCTATGTTTTTTACTTCTTTTTTACGTTTTTTCTTTAATAGTTGCATATTGTCATACTTATAATTTGGATATGAAAACACTAACTTTTCAACTGATTTTAGCCAATCTCCACTGTAATCTTGCTCTATACATTCTTCTAATAAAAGTCTTAAATAACTTATATCAATTCTATGGAATTTTTCTTTTTCAGATAAATGAATCCATTGAAGACCTTCCATTTTTAAATCACCTAAAGATTTTTTAGTTTCTTTGGTTGAAATATCAAACTTATCATTCGGATTTTCTATACTAATTAAGTAAGTTGATGTGTCTGAACATAACTCTTTATTAAATTTAAGAATAACTTTATAAGGCACATTTATTTGCTCTGCAATCTCACGAGCAATTGCATTATTAGCAGTTTCCCCTTCATTAATTTCTCCTCTAACGAAAAAATTAATTGGTTGCTTATTCTCTTTATAGCCATATGCCATAAGCAGCATATTGTCTTTTATAATAATAGCTTGCACATGCTCTTTCTCCATTATAATTCCCCCCATTATTCTAATACTCTTCCTTATTTTAATACTCTTCCTTATATTCAAGTATATCCCCTGGTTGGCAATTCAGTTCTCTACAAATAGCTTCTAATGTACTAAATCTAATGGCCTTTGCTTTAGAAGTCTTTAATATAGATAGATTTGCATTTGTGATTCCCACCCGAATTGCCAGTTCTGACAGTGATGTCTTTCTTTTTGCCATCATAACATCTAAATTTACGACAATTGCCATATTCATCCTCCTCGTAGTTCTCTGGAGCATAACAATTCTCAATTGTTATGCTCCTATATTGTAAATTCATTTTCTTCTTTCACTTCAACAGCCTGCTTAAATACCTGTGATAAGATTAAAATAAACCAGCCAGCAAAAAAGAATATTAAAAATTCTATATCAGTGTGTATTCCACTGGAGTCAACATAAGCAAAATTGTAATTTTTATATTGACCATTTATAAAAAAGTTTAAAGCATAACAAACTGACACCGAAAAACACAATAGCGATATTCTTTTCAAACAAAGCACATTATCTCTAATAAAAGGTGTTACATTTATTAGAGAATTGACTATTTTTCTAAGATTAAATAAGATTAATATAACGGAGATTCCTCCTATAATAAATAAAATACATGTAATAATAAATCTGCCTGAGGACATATCTACTGCTTTTTCCGTTAAGGTTTGTTTTAACATTATAAAATAAACAGCTATACCAATTATAATCATAATATCTAATGATATTTTTAATAGTGAAGCTAAAGACATCTTCCCATAATATTTCATACCATATTCCTCCTGTACTAATATTTCCTACAATTTCAATTTTACTACATTCTAAATTGTTTTTCAATGTATTTTTATTGTTTTTCAATAAATTTTCATTTAAAATTCAGTTTAAAATATGTGAAAAAAAAGAGACTAAGTCTTAAAGTTATGTTAACAACTATTAAAAATGTAGCTTTTAATTGTAGCTTTTGATATAATATAAGTTGATACATATGACATAATTGGAGTTTTATATTTTTGTAAAATAGAGAGGATGATTAAATTAAGATGCTTTATTATTTAACAAATTCTATGCATTGGGCTTGGGTTCAATTTTTTACTTTCATTTCAAACTCTTCAGACCCTGTTCCTCAGATTTTAATAAGCCTATTGGTTTTTCTTATATTATATCTTATGAATAACAAATTAGAAGCAATTTGCTGTGCATTTAATATCTGTGCCACTGGTTTTACTAACTTAGTACTTAAAAACACAGTAAAAAGATATAGACCCATGGAAATACGATTAATTGATGCTCATGGCTATAGTTTCCCTAGTGGACATGCTTCTATTTCTACTGCTATAGGTATTGTACTTATTTACTTTATCTTTAAACGGATAAAAAATAAAAAAACCGCCTATTTATTGAGTAGTTTGATAGTAATATATTTAATTCTTGTTGCAGTTAGTAGGGTTTATCTGGGCGTTCACTATCCAACAGATATTCTTGGTGGATGGGTTATAGCTATAATATGGTCTTATATTACTATTTCCGCTTATAAGTTTTGTATGAGCAAAGGCGTAAATAAATTTTTGGATAAATATTTCACTGTTAAATTTAATATTTTTAAAAATAAAGCAAAATCTAGTTAGCTTTACTAATCCAATAAAGCCCTAATTATTCATAATTGAATAATTAGGGCTTTATATATATGTGTTGTCGTTAAACCCATCTGTATTAAAATATACCCTTTGTTGAAGAATGATTTAAAAACTTCTTTACAAACAAAAATAATAGTTTTATAATGAATAGTAGTTCATTATAAATGAATCATGATTCATTACAGGGGGATATATACTATGCCAAAGATAATTAAAGACCTAAAAAAAAATATTAAACAGTCCGCCATGGAGCTATTTATTTTCTATGGTTATGAACAAGTTGATATGAAGATGATATCTAAAAAATCTGGAATAGCAGTTGGTACACTTTATAATTATTATAAAAGCAAAAAGTTTCTTTATATGGATATTCTTGAAGAAAGCTGGCAAAGTACATTTTATAAGCTTGATGAAATAAGTAATCTTACTATTCCCGCCAAAGAAAAAATAAAAAAATTAATATCTACTTTGTACGAAGATACCGAAACTAGAAATGGTCTAGGAAAACACTTCCTAGGTAATTCACCTTTTGAATTAAAAGAGGATGAAAATTTTAATATTCTAAAAAATAATTTGCTCACAAAAGTTAATAATATAATTAGCTCTGTTAGTAAAATAGACACACTAAGTAATTGTAATAACGTAAATATTATGTTAACTGAATCATTACTAATATTAATTTTAACAACATTCGAAATTCATCCTGAAAATAAAAATGACAATATTAACTTTTTGGTTGAATTTATAAATTTATCTATTAAATAAGGAGATGATTTTTATGAGTATTTATCTTTATCTATTAGCAATAATTACAGGCATTGGTACAGGTGTTATTACAAGCCTTATTGGTGCTAGTGGTGTTATGATTATAGTTCCCATTTTAACTATGCTTTTTTCAGTTAGTGCTCACACAGCTATTGGTACTAGCCTTTTCGTAGATGTAATAGCATCTTTAACTGTATCTTATTCATATTATAAAAGTGGAAATATTGAACTAAAATCCGGAATATGGATAGCTATAACTTCTATTTTTGGTGCTCAACTTGGAGCAATGTTCGCAAGCAACATGGGCGATAGTAACCTTAGTTCAAGCTTTGGTATTGTGCTTCTTTTAGCAGGTTTTGGTATGTTACGTAAGGGCCTTAAAAATAAGAAAGCTGAATCAAATGAGCCAAAGAAATTTATTAACTTCAAACATGAGTGGCAGAAAATAGCAGTTGCTTTAATTATTGGGTTAGGCATAGGAATATTAAGCGGAATATTCGGAGCTGGTGGAGGAGTTATGATCCTTTTAGCTTTAATAATGATATTATCTTTCCCTCTTCATAAAGCCATTGGTACTTCTACATTAATAATGGCTATAACAGCTCTTTCCTCTACTATTGGTTATGGAGCTAGAGGAAATATAGATTTCACCTTAGGATGTATAATAAGTGTAGGTGCAGTTATTGGTGGTGTAGTAGGTTCACGCTATGCTAATAAATTCAATGAAAATACTTTACAAAAAGTTGTAGGTATATGCTTTATGGCTATGGGTATAATTATGACTGTTATTGCGCGTCTATCGTAAATTTCAGGTTAAGTATAAGGGTGTTTCTATTTTGTGCACCTCTTCGAAAATCATACATGCATATTAAAGCTGCAACTAAAATTCTGTTAAAATACTGGATATTGAGTTTCTTAATCTAAAAAAAACACACCTCTACATGAGGTCATTGAAAAGCTTATAGTTTTTCAAGAGAATCAAATAGTTGCATAAAAAAGATGACTCAAATTTTATTCTTAAATTTTAGAGTCGTCTTTTTTATTAATTTAATTCCTTCTCTATTTACTAATCACTTATTAATTGTAATCCCATTATGAATATTTCTTAAGTATATTTATACCTTCCCAGTAATAATCAGGTGCTTGTATTTTAGCCCAACTACATATACTAAGTCCTTCATAAAGTTCATATAATTGCTTTTTCTTCTCTAAATCATTACTAAATTTCATGTATTTTTCATAACCTAGTTTAAAAGCCTCTGCAAATTTTTGATTTTCATCTGTTAGTTTATAGTAGCAATCAATTATTTCTGAATCTCTATCATATGGAACGCAATATTCAAAATCAATTAATGCTGAAAGTTCCCACTTGTTATTTACTTTTTTAACAAGAATATTTCTTTCTCCAAAATCGCCATTATGAAGGTATGACACTTTAACATCATCTACTAAGTTAAGCTTTCCCTTTAAAATTTCTGCACATTGTCTTTGAAGTGGCTCTTCCTCTAAACGTTGGTCAAAGAGCTCCTTCAAAACTGCATCAACATTTTTTCTAAAAAGCCTAGAAAAATCTTTTATATTATCGATGCTTTTTCCATCCTCATCCCAATTACCAAAGAAATCAAAGGTCTTTAAGCTATGTATTATACCTAGCTGTTCTCCCATTTCTTCATATATTTCTTTTACATTATCTTCACTCATAACATCTTTAACTTTGGCAAATACTTCACCCTCTTTATGCTCCATAAAAAGCCACTCTGTACCATCGCAAAGTTTGCCTAGCTTTAAGATTTTAGGTGCTTTAACACCACTTTCTTCAAGAAACCTTAACGAAGCCACTTCCCTATTCCATCTATTTTTTTTGTAATAAATCTTAATTACTCCTATTATTCCACTTTCATTTTTAACGATATAAACAAGGTGTCTTTGAAGGTCATGATTTCCTATTGGTACTACTTCTATATTCTCATTTAATAATTTTGAAACTATTTCTTTAATTTGTCCATCTGAATAATTTAATATATCCACTTCTTCTCATCTCCTAACTTAGGTTCCGTTAACATATTACTTTACTTAAATACCTTAAATCAAAGCGATACAGATTTTTCCTATATATTTTCTACTTAAAGCTAGATCTTCACCTTGCTTATATCCCTTTGGTATTCGTAACTTCACAATGCTTTTTCCATCTTTCTCAAGAGTAAGATTTTTTTCAGTAAACTCAAACATTTCTTCTAAAATCCCCTGTGGAAACTCCTTCATGCCAATATGAAAGAAATCTTCTCCACTTTCTTCACCTTCAGCACTTACAACCGATATTATCTTTCTATTTTGCTCCCAAATACAATTGTACTTTCCCATTTTTCAATAGAAACTTCATTCATTATTCTAGCCATAGATTTTGAAAAGTTCCAACGCTCAATTGTCCAATTACGCCCTTTTCCAATAGTTTTAAATGTATCCACTAAAAAATCTCTTACTCTTATAAAATCATTTGCTTCATATTTTTAAAATTTATATTCATAAACTTGCCTCCAATTATATTTTTTTATTTAATTGATTTAATTTGCTAATCCTCTTTTATAAAAGTTAAAATCTTATATTTATTAACAGGCTCTAATGATTTATATAGAAAGTTTGCAGTAAAGGGCTCTGCTCCAGTATCTATATAAACCATGTTGATTCCCCCATTCTTCAATCTTGAAAACACATTACTTAACATTGCTTTAGCTAGTCCTTTACCTTGAAAATCAGGATGTGTTCCAACAGGATCAATTTCTGCCATCTTATTTTTCCAGTCAGGCCATACCGTGCAAAATGAAGTACACTGTTCATCTGGTGTCATTATGATAATATTCCAATCATAATAATAACCAGGTGCCTGCGACTTAGTTTTAAACCGTTGTTTACTTGAACCCGCATGAGGAAAAGTAGCATCTTTAGTTGTAAAAAACGTATCAAAATCTTTTAATTCTGATAATGAACTCACTCGAAACCCTTGTTTTAACTGTGTCTTTGGTAATGCTCGCGACATGTCATATGCATAAATATTTTTCGAATGACACTTATAGTGAAAACCAGCCGATTTTAAGTTCTCAATTCTATGAGTATCTTCCTCTAATGCAAAGGTTGTCCGATTTCCTGCATGTCTGTTATTTATCCATTGAATAATATCTTTTTCCACTTCTCTATAATTAGGATTCACTTGAATGTGAAATTCCTCTTCTCCATATTCTGAAATACAAAACCCAACTAGTTTCCCATTATTGCTACGCCACAATCTTACCTTGTCTGATAATATTTTTATATCCTCTTCAGATCTATTGAAATTGTGTGCATAGTGCCAATTCTGAAATCGGCTAAAAAACCAATTAATAGGTGCACTATTGTGGGAATAGCTATCAATTAATAAACTTTGCATTTCTTTTAGCTCATTATCTGTATGTGTATATTTACAAGAATTATATTTCATGATTTATCTTCTCCTTTAAATCATTACCTTCGGCGCTGTTATTAATGACTTCAGAAGGGAATTTCAATTTCCACTAACTCTTACTTTTTTCTATTGAATACATCAGTTCACCATCATATGAACTATCTTTTGCTTCTTCATCCTCTATTACATATTCAAAAATCATTCCCATCTTACCCAACACTCTTTTTGAAACTTCATTATCTCTATTCACAGTTGCAACTATCTTATCAATATTCATATTTCTAAAACTATATTCAATAATGGATTTTCCAATTTCCGTTGCATATCCCTTTCTATAACATTCTTCAAACAACCCATAGAATATTTCATTTTCAGTTGTATTATACGAAAGTGGAAATAATCCAACAAATCCTACGCATTCATTGTTATCTTTTGAGATTACTAATAAAAGAAATCCTTTAAAATCAAAAGCTGTACTTTCTTTATACCTATTTAATATCCTTTTCATTAATTCTTCACATTCAGTTAGAGTTCTTTCTTTCGCAAATGGAACGTACCTCATTATCTCTTCATTATTTACTATTCTATACAATTGACTAAGGTCATTCTTTGTAAAATTTCTAATTACTAAGTGCTCTGTCTCTATTTTTACATTTTCATACATACTTTAAACTCCTCCCTCCTCATTAATGCACCAATCAACACATATCTGGTAAGCATCCCAATCCAAATCATCTTAATCCCAATATACTTTTATCTCATTAATCCCGTTTATATATGCTGCATATGCTCTTGTATGCCCATCTGTAAAAATTATTTTGTTATTTAATTTTTTTATAGGTATTGCCTCATAACTATTAATATCTTCTGGCTTGAACCAGCTTAAAACCTTTTGTAACTTCATTGAATTTACATATAATTGACTTGGTTGTATCTCATATAAATTCATTATTATCTCTTTGTTCATATTAATCTCTCCCCTTTATGCTATGTGGGCATTTAATATTTTTTTGTTATTTACTAAAACATTACTTGTAAATTTATAAATTTAAAAACCATCTAATTTAAAATATTTGTAAAGTTTATTAACCGTCCCCTAATTTATAACCTACTCCAATATAAATCTTAGTGCCCTCTCTAATTTATTATCCAAGTCTTCTGGATACCAGTGCCCTATTCCACCATTGATATAATATTCATAAGAAACATCTAACTTTTTTAATATTTCCATCATTTCTTCTACAGCTTGCACTGGTACATCCTGTTCTTCGTCCATGAACACCCATTTAACATTTCTTTGAAGAGCTGATTTCACATTCTCTTCAGTAAAGGTTTTCGGTTTTATGAACATAAAGCAATTGCCCCTTTTATAGGAATTATATCAGATAATGCAATATCAATAGTCCCTATTGCTCCACCTGAAAATCCGCCAATTATAATATTTTCATCATCAATAGAATACTGCTTGGATATTTCATCATAACAAGCTTTAAACTCCTTATACAGTGTACTATTCTTCCAGTTCTCATAAGATCTCCCCCTAAAACTTCTCTCTTTTCTAGGGGACGGTTAACACCTTATTGTCTTTATTTCCAAACTTTATAAATTTCAGAACAGCCTCTTAGTTAAAAACACAATATAATTGTTAACCGTCCCTATTTAGTTATTTTCACAAATTAACTTCTCTAATATTTTATTACCTCTTATATTCTTAGGATTTAATTGGACTGATTTCCTATAACTCTCTATAGCTAATTCCTTATCACCACTAATTAAATATATTTCTCCCAAACTATCATGTAGATTAGATGATTGTGGAAATATAACCACTGAGATTTTCAATAATTCAATAGCTTTTTTAATTCTTTTTCCCCCTAAAAGCCTATAAGCAAGAGAATTAAATTCACCCTCAATAACCAAATATTCTTCAATAGAATTTTCTTTTATCTCATAATACTCTTTTACAGCTATTTCAAAATTATTATTAACCACCGTTTTTAGTATATGGTGAGCAAGCGAATCTTTTATACTCTCAACTTCATTGCCCAAAACTATATTCATAACATAGGAGCATATATTATTAAGATCTACATAATCCGAATTCGTCATCATAACTACTGCTGCTCCTATTTCAGGTAAAAGAACTAAGTTACTTAAAAATCCTGTATCACGACCACTATGAGATTTAACCTTAATCCCTTTGTATTCTCCTAGAAACCAAGCTAAGCCAACTTCTGATGTATATCCTCCCCAACCTGTAACTGCTTGAGCTCTCCAAAGTTCTAAGTAGCTTTGTGGTTCTAATATCTTAGCTCCCTTAAATCTTCCCTCCCCCATATTAGCAATTGCATAATTACATAATTCCACTACATTTGAGCATAATGTAGAACTTGGACCATGTGCACGATTGTAGGGAAAAACTTCACTCACCCTTACTCTGTATCCTTCCTCTAAATCTAAAATGTGAGGAGTTGTGAGTAATTCTTTTGAAACTAATGGTTTTAAAAAGTTACTTTCTTTCATTTCAAGTACATTTAAAATGTTTTCTTTCATATAATCCTCAAAAGACACTCCAGAAACCTTTGCAATAACATCACCTAGTATTTCAAAAGCAATGTTGCTGTAAGCAAACTTTTCCCCAGGTTCCCACATCAATTCATATCCCTTTATATTTCTAACATACCTTTCTAATGCTCCTTCATCATATTGAGGTTTGTCCCATTCATAATCCTCTTCATCTGGCATACCTGATATATGGCTTAGCAACTGCCGAATAGTAATTTTCTTGTATCTATCATCTTTAAGCTGAAAGTAAGTCAAATACTCAGTTAAGAGTGAATTTAACTTTATTTTTCCTTTCTGGACTAATTGCATTATTCCTGTAGCTACAAAGGTCTTTGATACTGATGCCATGTGAAATAATGAGTACTCATTTATGGGTTCTTTAGTTTCAATATTCTTTGCTCCAAAACCTTTTGTATAAATAACTTCATTATCATAAACCACACCTACTGCTAAACCTGGAATAATGTTTTTACTCATAAATTCCTTAAGTACCTTATCCAAGTTTTCTATTATTTGATTTTTCATTTCCACAATTATCTCTCCTTCTCCTATTTGAATTTCGAATTATTCTTGTAACCTGTTATTTTGCAAACTTCAAATAATTGTTAACCGTCCCCAATGATTTTTGCCCTCCCTTTCTGCAAAAAAATTAAGGACATAGATAAACATTCATTCATCTACATCCCTAAGAATTCTTAATATCTATGTTATATATACCAATTGTGCATCTCTACTAATTAAGTATCTCTACCAATTGACTTAACATAAATACTAAAAATAAAAAGCTGTGTTATCAAAGACAACACATCCTAAACTTCAAATTATTATAAAGTGCGTTTGACTAATTTTGTACTTGTCTTCATAAAGGCATATAAACCCTTCTATGAACAACTCTACAGTAATTATCTAGCCAAATATGTTTAACTAAAATATAGTCTATAAAACACTCACTTAATATTAATGAAAATTAAAGGTTTGTAATTGATGTTGATTCATATCTATATAATTAAAATCTAAAAAATCTAAATCATATAACCCTGAATATATTTAAATTTTAGTATGCAATTGATTTTTTTATTGCAACACAAATAAACTTAATATAACTGTGGTTATAAGTATTTTGTTATGATTTTTTATTGTTTGATTTTAAACTTATTAGACTAGACTCAACATAATCATTATATATACCCCTCTTATTTCTCATTATTTACATTGTATTATATATTTTTCCATCAGTCAATGATTTACCGATTTAATCTCAATAGCGGCTCTAATAGTTAATTTATCATTTTAAAATCAGAATCTAAATTATCCAATTGAGTCTTCCACTTTGATGATTTATAAACTTTATTGTCTGTAGTTACCACCAGGCATGAGACACCGGAAAGACTATCAATAATTTTTAATCCTTTATCTACCCCAGATACAAAAGTAACTTTTGTAAGAATGTCTGCAAGCATATTACAATCAGGAATACTACTGTCTATAATTATGGTATCGCTCATAACTCCAGCATCTGCTGGGTATCCAGTATATGGATTCAATATATGATGATAGCGCTTTCCATCTTTTATAAAAAATCTTTCATAATCTCCAGATGTAGAAAGTGCATTTTGAGACATCTTAATTATACCAGTATATGCAGCATTTCTTTCTTTTCTTGGGTGTTGAATTCCAATGGCCCATAATGTCTTATCAGGCTTTTCTCCCATTGTATATATAGAACTTCCACCAAGATTTATAATGGCGCTCTTAATTTTATATTTTTTAAAAACTTTTACAACCTCATCTGCAGTGAAACCCTTAGCAACGCCTCCAAGATCTATAGACATACCTGGTTTCATTAGCTTAACACTACTATTTGCATCATTTATGCTGATGTCCTTATAATTTACAAGTGCTATTTTTTCTTTGATTTCAGAGGCAGTTGGAATCCTCTCATCCTTTGTACCAATTCCCCAAAGCTTTATAAGTGGACTTACTGTTATATCGAAGTACCCAGCTGTAAGCTTAGAGTATTCTAGTGAGGTTTTTATAATCTTAATAATCTCAGGATGTACCTTTACATATTCTTTTCCTGCAGCATCATTGATTTTATTAACATCACTGGTACTAATTGAAGAACTTGCTATCTGTTCAATTTCATCTACTCTTTTATAAGCTTCCTCTATGGCTTTATTAGCCTTAGAACCATAGACTATTAAATGCATAGCGGTATCCATTTTAATAGCTTCTTTGTCAATCTTCTGGTCTTGTTTTGAACATGCAACCATTGGTATGATTAAAAGCATACACAGTCCCAGAGCGAATATCTTTTTTATCATCTGTTCCCCCCCCTAAATGAATTATTTGTAAAATATCTATCAATATTTTACCATACTTTTTATTTAAAAAAAATAGTAACAAGTACTATTTTATTTAATCAAACCCACCACGTGATTAAAATTATTAGCTCATGCTGGGCGCACAAAAAAAACAGCATAATGAAAAATTATACTGTTTTTGTAATCAAACTGAGGCATTCCCTATAGGGAATGCCTCAGTAGTAACATATTATTTATCTAAACCCTTAGCTATAACTTCTTTAATTTCTGTTTTTATATGCTCTGCTCTTGTTCCGAATATTGCCTGAATACTGTCACCAACTTCAAGAACACCAGCAGCTCCTAATTTCTTAAGTTGTGCTTTATCAACATTTTTAGCATCTTTAACACTTACTCGTAAACGAGTAATACAAGCATCTAAATTTGTGATATTTTCTTTTCCACCTAATGCTTTTAATACCTCTATTGCATGTTCTTGACCTTTAGGACTAGTTTTTACAGTACTTGCATCTTCTTCTTCCACATCATCTTCACGACCTGGAGTTTTAAGATTCCATTTTCTTATAACAAAACGGAAGCCGAAGTAGTAAACTAATGCAAACACTAAACCTACAGGGATTACTAACCACCAAGCTGTTCTATTTGGAATTACACCATATATTAAGTAATCTAAAAGTCCACCTGAGAATGACATTCCTATTTTAACATTTAAAAGTTGCATTGTCATAAAGGATAATCCTGCAAATATACAGTGAATTCCGAACAATACTGGTGCTACGAATAAGAATGAAAATTCAATTGGTTCTGTAATACCTGTTAGGAAAGCAGTTAAAGCTGCTGATACCATAATACCAGTTACAAACACCTTCTTTTCAGGTTTTGCTTCATGAATCATTGCAAGTGCTGCTGCTGGAAGCCCAAACATCATAAATGGGTATTTACCAGTCATAAATGTACCTGCTGTAAATGGTACACCATCTTTTAACTGAGCCATGAATATAAGTTGGTCTCCGTTAACTAATTGACCAGCTTTGTTTATATACTCACCAAATTGATACCAAAATGGATTATAGAAAATATGATGTAATCCAAATGGGATTAATGCTCTTTCTATTACTCCAAATACAAAGGCTGCTAATGTTGGGTTAGCATCAATCATACTTCTCGAAAAAGTAGTTAAACCATTTTGGATTGGAGGCCATACAAAACTCATTGCAATACCTATTGCAATTGCACATACTGCTGTAACTATAGGTACAAATCTCTTACCTGCAAAGAATCCGAGGTAAGAAGGTAATTCGATATTGTAATATTTTTTATATAATTGCGCTGCTACGATACCTATTATAATACCGCCAAATACTCCTGTTTGAAGTGTTGGAATACCTAGTACACTTGCAAACTGTGGGTGTGTTCTGTTTATTAATTCTGGAGTAACACCAGCAACAATACCTAATGTTTTGTTCATTATTAAGAACCCAACTATTGCTGCAAGTCCTGCAACTCCTTCGCCATCAGCAAGGCCTACTGCAACTCCTACTGCAAATAACAATGCAAGGTTACCAAAAATAACATCTCCAGATTGTTCCATAATTTTAGCTACTAATTGGAACCAACCAGCATTAAACATCGGAATCTTTGTTAATATCTGTGGATTTTGAAACATGTTACCAAATCCAAGTAATAATCCTGCCGCTGGTAAAAGTGCTACCGGAAGCATTAAAGCTTTTCCTACCTTTTGTAAAACACCAAAAGCTTTTTTCATTTATATTCCCCTCTCTTTTGTGGCATGTTAGCAAAAATAAAAGGCATGAACAAAGTCATATTAATAGCTATATCTAAGTTTAGATATTAAACTATAATGACTTATGCTCATGCCTGATAATATCAGTAACACGCAAATTTACTTATTAAATTATTTTTCTCACTGTAAACTTTTACACATAAGCTTACACTCTAAACTTAATTAACATACTGATTACGTAATACAATCATAATATCACATATTAGTTTATATTTCAACATTTTTTTTAATGTTTTTAAATTTCTGTGGAGAATCTATGTTTTTGTATTAGATTTTAATATATTTTTCTGGTTATGGTTTGTTAACCCTTTTGCTTATTTAATATATTTTATTTAAAAAAATTATCACATAATATGTTTTACCCTACCTTATGATATAATATGCAATATTAATCATTTCTTCCCATGGTGCATTACCATCAACACTGTACTTTTTACCTCCATTTTCCCAAAACAACTTTACATAAGGTGTTTCCTTAATATCAAAGTTTGGTCGTAATATATATTTAACTGGAATACTATTTATATTTATAATCATATTCTTTTCCGCTACAACTTTTGATTCTGAACTAATATTTTCACCTAATCCATAACTATAATTTATGTTGTTATATTCAGTTACCCTAAAATACTGAAAATTATTTCTATAAATAATTTCATATAGTTCATATGAATTATTACTTACTTCTGGTACTAAAATTTTTTCCATAATAAAATCTTTAGGTATATAAGAAGGATTTTTTATACTCTCCCCAAAAATATTTCTTGCTTCTTGTAAAGATAATGTTCTCATTTTAGTTTCTTCATTGACTTGCACGTCATTTTCCTTTGGTAACACTAAAGAATTATCTTTAGTAGCCTCCTTTATCAATTTTTCACTATCGATTATATCTTTATTGGTAGCAACAATAATGTCTTTATCCCTTTTGTCACTTAGCATTGAACTTTCTATTTTTGAAGGTATTATAGTCTTATCATTTAAAGTAGTTTTTTCTTTTTCCTGCTTTTCTTCTTTACTGCTTTTATTAACTTGACTACCTTCTACTATTTCAGCGCTAATAATTTTATTGCTTTCAGCTTTCAAAATACCCGCTTTATCCTCAATAATTGCTGTATCCATATAGGGTTCTTTTAATGTTTTAATGTCTTTACCGCCGGTATTCATGGTTGCTACTTCATTGTGTATTAACTTGTTTTTATTATAAATAGGGTACATTATGAATCCCATAAATAAACAAGCTACCATAGTTAAAGTTATAGGAAGAAAGGCTTTATGTATTGAAATACTACTCTTTTCGTCCAATTTTTCTAGTGTTTTTAACTTTAATTTCTCACTTACCTTTATTTCTTTTAGTTCCCTATTAATCATATCTGTTAACCCATCTAAATTATCCCTCATATTCAATCCTCCCAGTAACATTCTTTTTTAGTAACTCTCTCGCTCTAAATAATCTAGTTCGTATTGTTCCCTCTGGAAGCTTTAACATTTCACTAATTTCTCTAGTAGTAAATCCCTCATAATAATATAAAATAATTACTTCTTTATATTTAATAGATAAGTTCATAACCTGATGGAGTAGTTCTCTGGACTCCATAGATTTAATTATACCATCATCTAAACTTTCAGCATTGTACTGCTCATTATAAATTTCCCTGTCATAATCTCTATCGCTATTTAGGAGAACCCTCTTTATCCAAAAACTTTTAAAATAGTCTTTACATACATTGATAGTTATTTTCATAATCCAAGTTTTTTCACTACTATTTCCTTTAAATGAATCATATTTTTTAAATACTTTTATAAACACTTCTTGGAAGATATCCTCAGCCTTATGCCTATCTTTAACGTATAAAAATGCTACTCTAAGCACATCATCTCCATAGCAATTAATAAGCCTCTCTATTTCCTTATGAATATCCTTTTTTTCTTCGTTGTCCTTTTGAACTAAAGACGCAATAGGCACCTACATCACTCCCATCCTAAATATTAGACGACAATAAAATGGATTTTGTTTCATTAATACTATAATAATTTCTTTTAAGTGAAAATAATAGTAATTTATATAATTTTCTATAAAATAAAGATAAGCCAACAAAAATGCTTATCATTTTTGTTGACTTATCTTTTAAATAATATGTTTATTTTTTCTAAAATTCAGAGTAACCTAAGTATCTCTTTAGGATAGTTGACAATTGATACTGCTCGCTATCTCTATTTTTTGGATTAACCTAATGTATTGCCCTTTTGATTCTTTTTCTGAGTTTTATCTTTTGTATCCTTAGAACCTGATTTCTTTTCTCCACCTTTTTTAGCCATGTTAATCACCTCTTTAATATATTTTAAAATCATAGTGCTTAGAAATACTAGTTAGTATACTCTAATTCCCATTGATAAAAATAACCGGTCAATATGTTATTTTTTATAATGGTCTTGCTATATATTTCTTCTAATATTATTTACACTTTATCTGATTTAATACATATTAGAGGCTATTAACATAATATATTTATTTATAAATTTCCATTTCACAAATAGCCTTTTCAACTAGTCTATCAATATCTAAAACTGTTTCGGACTTAATTATCTCAATTAACCTTGGCTTTGTTTTTGGATGTTTTGGCACAAAAATTGTACAACAATCCTCATAAGGTAAAATGGAGGTTTCATATGTTTCTATTTTTCTTGAAACGTCCATGATATCTATTTTGTCCATAGCAACTAGTGGCCTAAAAACTGGTCTGTCCGCAACATCATCACTTACTACAAGACCTTCCATAGTTTGACTAGCTACTTGCCCTATGCTTTCTCCTGTAGTTACAGAATTTATGTTGTATTTTTCTGCAAGTGCACATGCAAGTCTCATCATAAATCTTCTCATAATTATTGTTAATTCATCTTCTCTACACTTTTCTATAATTTGCATTTGAATTTCAGTAAAAGGGACTACATACAAGGTTAATTTTCCAGTGTATTCTTTTAAAATATTAGTCAATTGCTTTACCTTATCCTTCGCTCTTTCGCTAGTATAGGGATGACTATGATAATAAACTGCATGCAGTTCTACACCTCTTCTTGCCATCATATAACCTGCCACAGGAGAGTCTATTCCCCCAGATAACATAAGCATAGTGCTACCATTCATTCCATAAGGTAATCCGCCCACTGCCTTTATTCTTTTAGCATAAACATATGCTTTACTCCTTATCTCAACATTTATGATGCATTGTGGATTATGAACATCTACAGTTACTTCTTCACTATTTTGTAATATGTAAGCCCCTACTTTTCTGCTTACTTCCAATGAATTTGGGCTAAAGTTTTTGCTTGCTCTGTTAGTTGCTACCTTAAAAGTTTTAGCTGAAGTTTCTGCTAGCTCCAAGAGTGCTTGCTTTTGAATATTTTCAAGGGTTGCTTCAATTTCCGTAACTATGCAAACCTCCATTATTCCAAAAACATTTTTAACCTTTTCTATGATTTTATCCATTTGCTGTGAGCTTATAAACCATCTTCCTGAGTCCTCAACAAATTCATAATCTAAGCCTATTAGTACATTTTTTATATTATCCTTAAGTTTTTTTTCAAATTTACCTCTGTTGAGTCCTTTTAAAAAGATTTCCGGGGCATATTTTACCAAAATTAATTTTCTCATCTATTAGCACTCCTCTTTTTCTTATATGAAATGTCGCTTCTCATCACCTGCGGTGCTACCAATTATCTTTTGTTTAGCTTTCTTAAAAATTTTAATGATTTATCCAGTTCCACTACCACATAGTCTATTTGTTCTTTATTATTGTACTCAGAAAAACTAAACCGTATAGTTCCCTTTTGCTCCTCTAAATTTCTTCCAAGAGCCTTTAATATTTCACTACTTTTATTAGGGCTTTTAGCTGAACATGCTGAACCTGTAGATACATATATGCCTTTTTCTTCTAAGCAGTGAAGAAGCACTTCCCCTTTAACACCCTTGAATGAAGCACTTAGTATATAAGGTGTAAAACTAGCTTCTAACTTACTATTAATTATTACATCATCTAGCTGCGACAGTTTATCTATGAAATATTTCTTTATCTCTAAAACATTGTTGAAATTCGCATGCTGATTTTTGCACATAATTTTTGCTGCGGTTCCAAATCCAACAATTCCAGCAAGATTTTCCGTACCCGATCTTAAATTTCTTTCTTGCCCTCCACCGTTTATTAAGCTATTAGGTATAAGACCCTTGCGTACATATGCAAATCCAATTCCGCGAGGTCCGTGAATTTTGTGTGCACTAGTAGATAATAAATCAATTTTAAATTTTTCTACATCAATAGGTATCTTTCCATAACTTTGCACTGCATCTACATGAAACTTAGCCCTATTACTATTCTCTTTAATTAATTTTCCTATAAATTCAAGGTCCTGTATAACCCCTACCTCGTTGTTAACATGCATTATACTAACAATTTGCGTATCGCGAGTTATGCTGCTCTTAAGCTGCTCTACATTAATTCTACCATTTTCATCTACATCAATATATGTAACCTTTGCTCCTAAATCTACTAACGACCTAAAAGTGTTCGCCACACTTGAATGTTCAATTTTAGTAGTTATTATATGAGACGTAGATTTCACAAAACCTTTAATAAGAAAATTATTACTTTCGCTTCCTCCTGATGTAAATATTATTTCCTCACTTGTAGCATTTATACTTTTAGCAATATTTACTCTTATCTCCCTAAGTTTTTGCTCTGCCTTAAACCCTAAACTATGAGCTGAAGATGGATTGCCATAATAATTTCTCATAGTACTACATACATCATCAATAACCTCTTCATAAGGCATGGTAGTTGCACTATTATCTAAATATACTTCCATATTTCTATCTCTCTCCTCTTCAAAAATCCAATAAACACACTTAATTAATTCATAGTGTTTTGCTCTGATATACTCAATTATAAATATTTTAATTATTAATGTCAATAAATAAAAAACATTCATTTGGGCTAACGTCAGTTTTTATGGTAAAATAAATTATCTAAAAATATTATTTCTCTAGTAAAATTCAAGTAATCTCATTGATTTTATGAATTTATTTTAAAGGGGATGCATCTATGAAACCAACGATTAAAAGTATAAGCATTTACGCTCTAAAACCAGGTATGAAATTGGCTGAAGATTTAATACTAAACGGCCTAACTTTAGTTGCAAATGAAATTGCATTAAATAGTTCCATGATTAAAAAAATATTAGAATTTTACCCATCAGACACTATATACATAAATGCCCTGGATGAAAAACCCCTGGTTTCTAGTTCAAAAAATTCAAGACGAAAAAATTTAATCGAAACTGAAAATGTATTGAATCATTTTACAAATCGTATAGATAATTTTTTAAATAGCATAGAAAAAAATAAGGAATTAGACCTAACAGAAGTAAGGACTATGTCTAAACAGATTTTAGATAATCTTACTGATTATGATTCTATTTTAATGAGTATAACAAATTCTAGACATATAGATGAGTATCTTACAAGGCATTGTGCAAATGTTGCACTTTTAAGTTCTATGTTAGGTAAGTGGCTTAATTTTTCTAATAAGGATTTGACACTTTTGACCTATGCAGCTTTTCTTCATGATATTGGTAAAACGAAAGTTGACCAAACTATATTAAATAAGCCATCAAAACTAACAAAATTAGAATTTGAAGAAATTAAAAAACATACGGTTTACTCTTATGAGCTTATACGCAACACTCCTTATTTAGATGAGTCTGTAAGCTTAGGTGTGCTAATGCATCATGAACGTTTAGATGGTTCAGGCTATCCTCTCCATTTAAAAGAAGATAAAATTAATGCCTTTGCGAAAATAATAGGAATTACAGATATGTTTGATGCTATGACCTCTGACAAAGTCTATAGCAAAAAACAAAACCCCTTTGTGGTGTTAGAAATTATGCAACATGATTGCATGGGTTTATTTGATTATAATTACCTGACTACCTTTATAACACAAATGTCAAATTACTACACTGGTGAAATGGTTAAACTAAGTAATGGTTCCATAGGAAAGATAATTAAAATAGACACAAATAATATTTCCAGGCCGCTGATATCTATTGATTCAAACTTTATAGATTTAAGCATTGAAAAAAATATATTTATTACGGAACTTCTGCCTTAGGCACATTGAACTATACCTATTATTTTAAGTCTCCCTATTTGTCATATTAATTTGTAATTTTTTAGTATGAAATCTTTACAAATTTATTTGTATATGTAATACTAAGATTAATTGATGGTAAATTATTACATTAATATCGATAAAAGGGAGCTGTTTATATGAGAAGGCTTTTTCCCAATATTTTAATCATAATTTTTATTTTATTTTTATCTTTTAACACAAGTAAAATTATCTATGCTAGTGTTACTCCTAATATATATAAGGTGGATTTTGCAAGCCCACGAGTATATGAGGGTTGTACTCAAAGTATAGATATTTACACTAAAGCAAATTCAAAAATTCAGTATAAGTTTTGGCTTTATTCTAAAGAAGATGATTTATGGCAAGAGCTAACTACAAACTATACTAATGCCCAGGCACCAGAAAAAGCTTTTACCTTTACAATTCCTAAATTAAAATTTGGACAATACACTTTATCTATATGGGTGAAAACAGCAGACAAAGACCCAATAAACAAAAATGGGTATGATAATTATTATGCTTATAATTTTCTTTGTAGTCATTATGATGGACAATTCTATAACAGATCTTTAGACAAAATAAAAACAGAAAAGCCCTATATTCCTAGTATTGAAAGAGTAGTGGCGCAGGTTCCATATCTTCAGGCGGGAAATTTTCAAACCTTCCAAGTATTCTCTAAAGGTTTTGAAGATGTTCAATATAGAGTTTGGCTTAACAATAAAAATCAAAATACTTGGGTGGAGCTTACTAGTGGATATGTTGAGCCTCAGTACGCGCAAAGCGTGTACAGCATATCAACGCCAAACCTCTCCCTTGGCGATTATACTTTGTCCTTGTGGATAAAAAGAGCCAATAAACAGCCCTTAAATGTTAAGGGGTATGATGATTATGTATCCTTTAATTTTAATTGTAATGAAAAAAGCAATGAAAGTAATATTACTCATTTTACTAAACTAAAAAACAATTATGAGTTAAATGAAAAAATAGAATTTACTAATATTCCAGAAACAAAAAAACAATATAGATACAGTATATTCGATGCTTTAAATAATAAACTAATAATACCCCTTAGTGATTATAAAAATAACGTAACATGTGGTCCCCTTAAAGAAGGTGTTTATATATTACAGCTAGATATAAAAACCTTCACTGAAATAAAAGTGGACAAAGACCCTGCACTACCTGATATCCAAAATTCCGATTTAGACTCCGTGCAACCAAGTATAGATGAAAAAAAGTACGAATATAAAAGAGTAGAAACGATTAATAAATTAATTGTATTTGGAAAGCCTTATAAAAAAAGTACAGGTAAATTTATTTATCTAACCTTTGATGATGGCCCATCTACAAATGTTACACCTAAAATATTAGATATTTTAGATAAATACGATATAAAAGCCACTTTTTTTGTTACTGGCATTAATGCAGATGCTCATAATGACCTAATAAAGCAAATTTATAAACGAGGCCATGTTATTGCAAACCATAGTTACAGTCATAATTACAGTAAAATATATGCAAATGTCACTTCACTTATAGGTGAAATTGAAAAAACCTATAACATTATAAAAAAAATCATTCCCACTTACAATACTAAAATCTTCAGATTTCCTGGAGGCTCACAAGGTAAAGATGATAGCTTAAAACTAGCAGTTATGAAAGATAACTACACATATTATGATTGGGATGCTTTGAACGGAGATGCTGAAGGTTATTTAGTTTCTAAAGACAAACTTATATCAAGGATAAAAGAAACGTTAAACCCTAAGTCTTCAGCAATTGTACTAATGCATGATTCTAATGTAAAAACTACCACTGTGGACGCACTTCCAACTATAATAGAATATTTAATTAATAGTGGATATGAATTCAAAACACTATAAGAATTTAAAAATCAACTTATTATTTATTAAAAATAACAAGGCAAAGATGCTTTATACGTTAAAGGAGTTCTAATCATGAAAAATATAGACAAAAAAAAGAGTATTCTCGCTGATATGTCTTTGCTAGTCGTCGCAATTGTTTGGGGTGGTGGATTTATAGCTGTAAAAGGTGCTTTAGATAGTATTACACCTTTTTATATTATGGCAATGCGTTTTGGTATTTCTACGATAATTATGCTCTTATTTTTCAGAAAGAAAATTAAGCACATTACTAAAAATCAGCTAGCGGTTGGAACTTTGGTTGGACTTCTCTTATTTTTAGGCTTTACTGCTCAAACTATCGGTATGAAATATACAACTGCTGGTAAAAATGCTTTTCTAACCGGCACTAATGTAGTTATTGTACCCTTTCTTTATTGGGCAATTAGCAAAAGAAAACCTGATATCTATTCGTTAGTTTCAGCTTTTCTATGTTTTATTGGAATCGGTATGTTAACCCTAGATGGAGGCATACGTATTAGCCTTGGGGACGGTTTGACCTTAATATGCGCAGTATTTTTCGCAGCTCATATAGTTTCTGTTGGATTTTTTACGCAAAAAGTTGGCGCCATAACCCTTGTAATAATACAGTTAGGTTCCGCTGCAGTATTCTCACTAATAGCTGCACTAATCTATGAACCAATGCCAACGCATTTGAATTCAGATACAATATTTGCAATTGGTTACTTAGCAATTTTTAGTACAATGTTTGCATTTATTATACAGAACGTAGCCCAAAAGTATACCACATCTACTCACGCGGCTATTATTTTATGCTTAGAATCAGTCTTTGGTTCTATTTTATCTGTATTCATGCTTAATGAAATATTTACATCAAAGATGATTATAGGCTGCTTAACGATATTTATGGCAATTATAACAACAGAAACTAAATGGGATTTCGTAAAAAGAAAGAAAATATCCGCTAGTAGTTAACCCCTAACCATGTCTTTCCTTCTGAAATGTCGTTAAACTAAATAATAGGATAGAATTAGCTTCTGTACATGAAGATATAAATAACCCATGGGTAAATTCATTACCCATGGGTTATTTATATCTCAACGATATGATATTTAAATGCATTTATAACTGTAGTGGTATTATAAATCATTTTTCTGGCACCTTTTCCATACTCCAGATGCTGGTGACCGTAAAAAAAGAATTTTGGGGAATATTTATTTAAAACATCTATAAATACTTCAAAGCCTCGATGACAAGGATCTTTTGCATCCCCCATTCCTTTTGCTGGTGAATGGGTTACTAATATATCAAACCCTTTATTCTTCCATAAACTCAATTTTAATCTTGCAATCCTTTTTTGCATTTCCTTTTCTGAATATTGAAAAGGACCTTTATTATAATCAATAGATCCTCCAAGGCCTAGTATTCTGAGATTTTTATAAACAAAAATCTTATCATCAATAGGGATACATCCAGCTGGTGGTTTTTCTAAGTACCGTGCATCATGATTACCATTAACATAAAGTACTGGTGCTTTAATCATATCAGCTATATATTCTAGATAATCTGCTTTTAAATCTCCACAGGATATTACCAGCTCGATTTCACTAAATCTTTCATAATCAAAGTGATCCCAAATATAACTATCTTCAATATCTGAAACTAATAATACTTTAATTTTAACCACCTACTTATCTTTTGAAATTCTATTCTTCACTAGGAAGCTCTCCCACTACATTATCTACAAACCAGTCCATATATAACATGTCCTCGTAGTTTCCTATGTCGCCATCCTTAATCCTAATTTCATTCTCAGTGTCATACACTGGTCCAGCAAAAGTATGAAATCTGTTTTCAATAATTAGTTCTCTCATAATATCTACTAACTTTTGAGTTTGGATGGGCACATTATGTTTTGAATAGATTATATCCACAAGGCCCGAGTCCATTCCCCACCAAAAGCTTACACGTTTAGATTCAGTACTAAATATACCTTTAAAGCTACCATTTACGATATTTCTAAGTATTTTCTCATAAAACTCTCCTAAGTCCCATGTAATTAAGCCATAGTTCACTTCAGGTATCCATTTTTCTTCTTTTTCGCTATATTTTAGTGAATATAACCCAAAGTCTTTTGACCCCTTTCCTAAAGCTGTTAGGTCATTTTGCATTATAAGATCTGCGCCCACACTTTGAAGTTCTTGAATTAATTCTTTAGAATGATTTACATCCCCTGTTTCATTAAGCCAAGAAATCATAACTTTGGCATTAGGATTTACTGTTTTAACACCTAGTGCAAAAGCATTAATCCCTGTTATAATCTCTGTTTCATTATAAATATCTATATATCCAATAATGTTTGATTTTGTAATTGTACCTGCAATAAGGCCCATTAAAAATCTTGGTTCATGGGAGCGAGCAAAATAAGTACTTACATTTCTAAAAGCCTTTACTGGAGAGCAGTTAAAAAACTTAATATTGTCATATTTTAAAGCTGCTCTTAAAGTAATGTTAAGGAAATATGAGCATGTAGTAAATATAATATCATAATTTTCTTCACATAACTCGCTTAGTCTTTCATAGCTATCACCATCATTTTTAAAATTATCTATAACGGTAGTTTCGATTTCACTACCTAATTGTTTTTCAGCGTACATTCTTCCTAGATTATGAACATAGCTCCAGCCTGAGGTAGCAATAGTTTTTTCAAAAACAAATGCCACTCTTAACTTTTTATGTGGAGTTACTAAATTTGTAAATGACATGATAACATTTTTCTTATGCACATCAAAAGGCTCTGTTTGAATATCTACTGCATTATTTTTTGATAGTATCTTAAGTTCTGTTAAGAATTTTCCAACTCTTAATTTTCTCTTTGTTTCTATAAATTCATCTGAAATACCATATATTTTTATATACTCTAGAAATGCATCCCCAGTGGTAATATTTAATTTATCTCCACCTAATTCATAAAAGGTATTCCTAAAGGGTGAATAAACATTTTTTAAAAAATGTTCGTATTTGTTTGAAAATAAGGTAAGCTTTGGATCATATTCATCCAAATACTTGAAAAGTAGTGGAAAGCTACCCTCCCTGGTAAACCAAATAGCATTTATCCCTGTGCTATTGTTAAAATCTAAAAACTCATAATATATTGTGTTATTTAAATCCATCTCGTCCCTTTTAGGAACTAATCTAGTAATTTCTCCTTCTATTGCATAAGCATCTACATATTTTAATACGCTTACCCTCTTATTTCCCTCCATAACATAAAATTCATTCATGTATTCATAAATTTTTATTGGATCAGTTATTCCATCATTAATATGATGGACATAGACTGCTTGCCATTTCGTAGAAAACTCACTATCTTCATTAGCAAGTGGAAGGAAATTCATTGCAAAATCCCTACTCCTTGTATAAAAATAAGTTCCTACTATCTTTTTTAATGGAATACTTTTTATTCCTAGGGGAATCTCTGCTACTACGTCTAGTTTTTTTAAAATACTGTCTAAGGATGATATGTGCCCTGAATTTCCTTTTGATATATCCATGTAATATCTAAGTTTAGCTAATTTACTAGCCTTTTTATATTCATCAATAGCTGAAAAATTCATCATACTCACTCCTTAGTGTGTTTTTATAAAGACATCTTTAAAAAAATAATAGTCCATATGCTAGTCTATTTTTGTACCAGCATTTCAATAAACACATAATTATAAATTAACTACCGCCCTCGAGGAATATGATTTATGATTATTTTCACTCATATATCCAACCGCATAGGATTTACCTAAACTATTTCCAGCTATAGTTACTTTATATCTTGCAATAGCTTTTTTCTTTTGGAAAATGTTTTGCTGCTTTTCAAAAGACTGAATACACTCCTTATGGATTATAACTGTTTTTCTATCTAATTTCCTAAACCGCATAACCACAAAATCATTACCATAATACATACCATTATCATTAAATCTTATATTGTGCCAAAGTAATAAAATAGGTATTATTATAAAAATACAGTATCCATAAGGAAGAAACATGGCTATTAGCCCTATTATCATAACCTCTTGTACTAATCTAAATAATAGAAATCCATTTAATGCTTTTGGGGAGGAATTCCTTAATTCATAAGTTATATTCATTTCAGGCAAAATATCCTCAAAAAACTTATTAAGCACTTTACTTTTGGCTATAGGGCAAATCATTCTGCACTCACCCTTACCATTTCCACTATCCATAGTTTCCACCTTTAATGAAAAATAACCTAGTGGTTTTTTAATAACACCCTCCACTATTACTAAACTTTGAATTCCTTTAACAGGAATAATTATTTCCTTTTTGTGGAATAACCCATAGGTTAGTTTTATATTGTCCACCTCTCTTATAACTTTAAAATTATAATATTTTATTATAGTTACAATAGTACATAATAACCATGAAATAAGTAACATACTAAAAATTATTATATCTCCCATATTAAAGTTAAAAGCTACTACTATAGATAATCCAAGGAAGATTATACTAGAAATTGTTGCCATCATAACTAAGTCTTTTAAAGATGAAGTAAATTCTTTTGTGCACCCTTCTAATTGAAATTCATTTTTATTTTCGTGTTTATTTTTTAATTCTCTCATATACCTCTCTCCTGAACAATTTTTTCAATGCTGAGCTGAGCTTTCTTTCCTACTTCACTTTCCAAATAAGGAATTATATAATATCCTCCAGAAGTATGCACAGTTAAATTTATAAGCTTATACTTTTTTAATATCTTTCCTTGCTTCATATCTGCGTACTTAACTTTTTTCATAGGAATAACTACATTTTTTTCATTAAATATTCCATATCTTAAAATAATTTTTTCAGCGTCCATTTCATATCTATATTTTTCATATTTATATTTTGTCATAAATATTGAATTTATTAATATTATTAGTGTTAATCCATACATACTAAAAGTTATTACATATTTCCATAGAATATTGAATTCTAAACATATATTTAATGTTACAGCAATTGCTAAAAATATGCCTGTTGCAATTAATCCTTTGATTGTCCATATTTTTCGTGAATATGCTGAAATTTTTTTCATACTAACCTCCATAAAATTACAAATAATATATTGTCCCAGTACAGTTTACTTCTAAACCATCTTTATACTCTTCGTAGTCAATATATGCACCTTTAAGTTCTATAACATTTTCATGTATCTCAAATTCTTCTATACTTATTGTTTCTATTACATTATTTTCATTAGAACAAGTAGCTAATGTATCATAGTAATCTTCTTCTATATTATATATAATTACTGTACTTAATATTCTAAAGGTTGCTCTTCTCACAATTGCTTTATCGGGATGTTTTGTAGGTATTGTACTACTATTTTTTTTATCTTTAAAAAACAAATCCACCACCCTCCATCCTCATTTTTATATTTGTATACTTATATTAAAATAGCATTACTCTATTTACTTATTACCATTATACCTTATTGTTAATGCATAATTACTATTTAATGTGTTATTTTAGTATTTTAGCCTAAAATTCATGTAAAGTCCATTATTAAATCCATTAATATTAAGTGGTTATAAATCTTTTATAAACACTTTACATATCATTTATTAACTGGTCTCAATTTTAATAGATTATACATCGCTAAATAAAAAAAACATGATATAATGAGATTGTAAGATAACTGGTAAAATAATTTTTTTTAAAGGATGGGTAAAATATGAACATAGCTTTTTTTCTTACGCCTAAAAATCAAGTTGTTTATGAAAAACCAAGTTCAACAATGAGGCAAGCATTAGAACGAATGGAATACCATAGGTATGCTGCTGTTCCCTTAGTCAATGAAAAAGGTAATTATGTAGGTACTTTAACAGAGGGTGATTTATTATGGAAACTAAAGAATACTCCAAATTTAAGTTTTAATGATACAAGTAAAATTTTAATTAGTGATATCCCAAGGCATATCACTAACACAGCAGTATTAATTAATTCAGACATAGAGAGTTTAATCTCACTCGCAAAGGATCAAAACTTTGTTCCTGTTGTAGATGATAATAATATCTTTATAGGAATAATTAAAAGAAGTGATATAATAACTTATTGTTTTAATTTATTATATGATAATAACGAAAATAAAGAATTTAAATTAATAGCAACATAAATCACCCATGGAAATAAGCAAAACACCTATACTAGTTCATTATCTAGTATAGGTGTTTTGTTTTATAAAAGGCTAGCAGCTTCCTTATCTAAAATAATTGTTACATCATTATGTAGTTGAAGAATAGAAGCCGGTACCTTAGGGCTTATTTTCCCTTTAAGAGCTCTTTCTATTGCTTCAGCCTTGCTTATTCCATTGGCAAGCAAAATGATTTTCTTGGAGTTCATTATTGTCTTTATTCCCATACTTATGGCTTTTACTGGTACATCCTCTATTGAGTCAAAAAACCTAGAATTAGCTTCTATAGTCTGTTCATCAAGATTAACTAAATGTGTTTGCGCCTCAAAATTTACATCTGGTTCATTGAATCCAATGTGCCCATTTCCACCTATACCAAGCACTTGCATATCAATGCCATTAGCTTCTTTTATTTTATCCTCATAGTCCGAGCATACAGCATCAACATTCTCTGCCATACCATTGGGCACATTAATATTTTCCATGTTTATATTTATATGCTTAAATAAATTATCAATCATATAACTATAATAACTTTCAGTATTTTCTCTATTAAGTCCATAATATTCGTCCAAGTTAAAGGTCGTAACCTCTTTAAAATCCACTTCATTTTTGCTATACAATTGGATTAATTCCTTATACATTCCAAGTGGAGTGTCCCCAGTAGCCAGGCCTAATACACTATCCGGCTTTAACATTACTTGACTTGCAACCATCATTGCAGCTTTTTTACTCATTTCTTCATAATTATCTACTACTATTATTCTCATATTTGCACCGCCTCATAATAATACTCAACATTTTACTTTTGAGTTTGGAACACTATTTCCCCTTCAACTATTGTTAAAAATACATCTATTTCTTCATCAAAAATAACTATATCCGCGTCAAGTCCTACCTCTAAACTCCCTTTTTTATTATCCATATGAATAACCTTTGCTGGAACATTCGATGCCATGGCTACTGCCTCATAGATTTCTAAATCACTGTGATTCAGCATATTTTTTACACCCTTATTTAAGGTTAAAACACTTCCTGCCAAAGTACCATCTTCAAGTTTTGCGGCTCCATTTTCAACTATTACCTTCTGTCCGCCAAGATCATATATACCACACTTCATACAGCCAGCTCTCATAGAATCTGTTATAAGTACAATTTTATCCTTTTGCTTTGCATTTATAAGTATATTAAAAATTGCTGGATGAATATGTATCATGTCTGCTATTAATTCACAGGTTATATCACTTGTAAAAATTGCACCTACAATACCTGGTTTTCTATGATTCAAGGGAGTCATAGCGTTGAATGTATGAGTTGCATGGGTTATTCCATGCTCAATAGCCTTAAGTGTCTCTTCGTAGCTTGCATCTGAATGGCCTATTGACAAGGTGATTTCAGAATTACTTTTTACCTTTTTCATAAAATTATGGTTTTCATCTTTTTCTGGTGCCAGAGTTATAATTTTAATAATATCTAAATAATCCACTATAACATCATAATTTGGTTCTATAATATTGTCTGACTTCTGAGCCCCTTTGTGCTTTTCATTTATGAATGGCCCCTCCATATGTGCCCCTAAAATCTTTGCTCCCTCATTGCCCTTTGACATTGCTTCTCTTATAGCATCTAAAGCATTATATATACTATCACGATCCATAGTCATTGTTGTAGGTAGATATGCTGTTACTCCATTTGCGGCTATTGTTGTACTTATAACTCTTAAGGCTTCCGAGCTTGCATCCATAGTGTCATAGCCTCCTGAGCCATGAATATGAATATCAATAAAGCCAGGTGAAACATATTTACCCATAGCATCTATCACTTGTATATCTTCCTTATATTCTTCTTTATACTCTTTTTTATACTGTAGGAATTCTTCCTCAGTTATAATATTTGTAATTTGTTTTTCGAAAATTATTACACTATCATGCATTATTCTATCTTTCATAATAAGTCTTCCATTAACTATAGCCTTAATTTTCATCACCTCATCATATATTTTATTTGAAATTAATATGCTTGTTATTTATTTTTATGTATCTAATTACTATAATATTGCTAATGCCTTCGCTACATTTCCCTTGCACTTATCTAAGGCTTCTTTTGCTTTTTCAAGAGTCACGTCGCTCTTGATTTTAACAATGCACACTTTAGGATCATATTCGCAGATTTCTAAAGTTTCATTTACTGTGGTGTCATCCACACCTGTGGCAATTTTCACTATTTCACGTACCCGCTCTTGTAGTTTTTTATTAATAGGTCGTACATTAACCATTAAATTAGAATAAGTTTTGCCTAGTTTAATCATAGCTACAGTGCTTAACATATTTAAAACCATCTTTTGTGCAGTTCCAGCTTTCATTCTAGTGGACCCTAGTATTACTTCTGATCCAACCTCTATAGCTATAGTAACTTCACAAATGTCTTTAATATTACCCTTTGAGTTACACATAAGCGCTATAGTTTTACAACCAATTGATTTCGCATATTCAATAGCAGATACAACATAAGGTGTATTTCCACTAGCCGTTATACCTACTAAAACATCTTTTTTATTTATATTTACCACTTTTAAATCATCAACAGCCAATTCTGGTTCATCCTCTGTATGTTCAAGCCATCCGCTTAAGGCTTCCACTCCGCCAGAAATAATTCCTTGAACCATAGAATCATCCACTCCAAATGTGGGAGGACATTCTGAAGCATCCATTACTCCTAATTTTCCACTGGTGCCACTACCAATATAAAAAAGTCTCCCACCTTCTTCAAAACTTTCAATGATCAATTCTACTGCTTTTTCTATGTTACTAAGCTCTTTTTCAATAGCTATTGCTATCTTTTTGTCCTCATCATTTACCTTTTTAAGAATTTCAAAGGTACTCATTGCATCTAAATTTAATTCATCTTCTTTACCCTTTTGCATAAAAAACCTCCTTATTTAAATCTATGACTCTTTGAGTAGATAATAATACTGATTATTTTTCTCTTATTTTAAGATTATTTGATATTTATACTTATCACTTCTATATATAGCCTTGGTATACTCAATAGGCGTTTCATTTTCTAAATAAGTGGTTCGTCTAAATATTAATGCTAAAGCAGAGTTTTCTTGATGTAGCAGTTTACTTTCATATTCATTTAGCATTGTTGGTTCAATGGTTTGCTTTGCTTTATCAGGGTGATACCCATACTTTTCACGAAATATCTCATATAATGATTTATTTTCAATGATATCTCTAGTCATTCCATTAAATAAATAATATGGAAGCCATGCTGTTTCGATTGCAACTGGTTGCTCATCACTAAATCTCAGTCTTTTAATTTCAATGATTTTATTTTCATCTTCAGGCATTTTCAGTTCAAGTCTATGTTTCTTTGTTGCTTCTATAAGCTTAAATGATAATATTTTAGTTTTTGATACTACACCATTTTCTTGCATTTGCTCAGTAAAACTTTGAAGTTGTGATATTTCACGATTAACCTTTGGTTTAGACACAAAAGTTCCTTTTCCCTGTTCTCTATAAACTAAACCCTCATTTACTAAGGACATAATAGCCTTGTTTACTGTCATTCTGCTAACTCCTTGGATTTCGCAAAGTTCTCTTTCTGTTGGAATAGATTGTCCTGGCTTTAAATCTTCATTTTCTATCATTTCTTGTAGTATTTCTTTTATCTGATAATGAAGTGGTATAGGATTGTCTTTTGAAACTTTTTTCAAAATTTCCCCTCCTCAATTAGGAATAACTTTTTGTATTCATAATCATAGTCATATGCTACTATAATGTTATGTTGTCATGTTGTATATACCAATTGTATTTCAGATCTGTTTTTTTTACAACCTATTTGAGTAAATTTTTATTAATTCAATTATATAGTTCATAGTAATGCTTGCAACAAATGTTGATGAAGCTCATGCTGATAAGATATTAGTCCAAACAATTTTTGATGTTAAACTTTCAATACTAATGATAAAATCAAAATTAAATAAAGATGCAGCAGAAAAATTGCTTATGGAAAATAGTGGTTATATGAAAAAAGCATTATAAACTACATTAATAAAGTAGAACTTAGGAACATATAAAAAGGATAACAAGAATTTTAGTTCTTGTTATCCTTTTTTATATTTTTAGCTTTAGATTATCACCTAGTATGCTGAAATGTCTTTAAACCTTCATTGCTCTCATAGAATTTAACACCGCAATTAGGGCAACCCCTACATCTCCAAAAACAGCTTCCCACATGGTCGAAATTCCGAAAACCGCCAATACTAAAATTGCTATTTTTACACTTAGTGCAAATATAATATTTTGCATAACAATCCTCTTTGTTCTTTTAGCAATCATAATAGCTTCAGCGATTTTCGAAGGTTCATCAGTCATTATCACTATGTCTGCAGCTTCTATGGCAGCATCAGAACCTACTCCACCCATGGCTATCCCCACATCTGCTCTTGCAAGCACTGGAGCATCATTAATGCCATCACCTACAAATACTATCTTTCCTTTAGGTGACTTTTTATTTTGCAGTATTTCCAGCTTCTCAACCTTCTCATGTGGAAGTAATTCTGAGTAAACTTCATCTACACCTAATATTCTTCCAATACTTTCTGCTATATCTTTATTGTCACCTGTAAGCATTACTATTTTCTTAACGCCCATAGATTTCAAACTAGCTATGGCACGAATAGAGTCTTCTTTTATCTCATCAGAAATTATAATGCTACCTGCATATTTCTTGTCTATAGCTACATATATTATGGTTCCTACATTTTCAACTTTACTATAGGAAATTTTCTCACTATCCATTAACTTCGAATTACCAGCTAGCACACATTTTCCTTTTACCCCAGCTTTAAGACCTTTTCCAGCTATTTCTTCCACATCTTTAATATCTTCCTTGCATACATCTTTGCCATAAGCTTTTAATATAGAAATTGCAATAGGATGATTTGAATAGCTTTCTGCGCTGGCCGCATACTCCAATAATTCTTCACTGCTTATTTCACCTTCCGCATGTATTTCTGTAACCACAAATACTCCTTTAGTTAGTGTTCCCGTCTTATCAAAAACCACTACTTCAACACTATTTAATGCCTCCAAGTAATTTCCACCTTTGACCAAAATACCATTTTTAGATGCCCCGCCTATTCCTCCAAAAAATCCAAGTGGAATAGATATCACTAGTGCACAAGGACAAGATACTACTAAAAATACCAATGCTCTATATACCCACATAGAAAAAGTAGCTCCAGGTATTAAAAGAGGTGGAATTATTGCAAGTACAGTCGCACTTACAACTACGATTGGCGTGTAATATCTTGCAAATTTAGTTACAAAGTTTTCAGTTGGCGCTTTTTTACTGCTAGCATTTTGCACTAAATCTAGAATTTTGGAAAGAGTTGATTCACCAAATTCTTTCGCAACTTCTATAGTTAATAATCCATTTTTATTTATACAACCAGCTAAAATTTCATCCCCACTTGCAACTTCTCTAGGAACTGATTCACCAGTTAAGGCAGCTGTATCTACTAAGGACTTACCTTCTATAATAATTCCATCTAAAGGTACTTTTTCTCCTGGCTTTACAATTACAATATCCCCTATGTGTACTTGCTCTGGATCTACCTTAACAATTTTATCTCCAAATTTTTTATTTGCATAATCTGGTCTAATATCCATAAGTGCAGATATGGACTTTCTTGATTTATTTACAGCTGCTTCTTGGAAAAACTCTCCTACTTGATAAAAAAGCATAACCCCAACGCCTTCTGGAAATTGTCCAATTGAAAAAGCTCCAACTGTAGCCAGTGCCATTAAGAAATTTTCATCAAAAACTTCGCCTCTTAATATATTTCTTATTGCAATTATAAGGACTTCTCCACCAATTAATAAATAGCTTATAAGGAATAATGAAAATTCGACCCAATAATCTAATTTCAAAACCAATGCTATGGTGAAAAGTATTATACCTACAGAAAATGCTATGATTTTATTTTTGTTTTTTACTTGTTCCTCATCATCACGGACCTGATTTTGTAACTTTCCCTCAGGTTTAAATGTTTTTTCATTGTTTGATATAAGCACAACATCAGGTTCTATCCTCTTAACTATTTTTTTTATTTCATCTATAATTGATAATATTTTATCTTCGCCTTGGATTTGGATAATTAAGTTTTTACTAATAAAATTAACATTTGCATCTACTACGCCATCTATCTTTTTACAATGAGCTTCAATTTTATTTGCACAATTAGCACAACATAGACCTTCTAAAATGAATTCTCTTTTTATTATAGTCTCCATTTTTTCCCCCTTATCAACTTTTATGTATTTTCCATTATGCATTTTCCATTATGCATTTTTCTTGATACTATAGAATATTATTTTAGTTCTTTTATGTGTATAAGTCCTTGGTCGAAAATTTGTTTAACATGTTCGTCATCCAAGGAATAGTACACAACTTTACCTTCTTTTCTATACTTCACAAGTCTAGCATTCTTAAGTACACGAAGTTGATGTGAAATAGCTGATTGGGTCATATTAACAAGCGCAGCTATATCACAAACACACATTTCAGTTTGAAATAATACGCAAAGAATTTTAATTCTTGTACTATCCCCAAAAACTTTAAAAAGATCTGCGAGGTTATATAGTGTTTCCTCTTGTGGTATTGATTTTCTAACTTTTTCTACCACATCTTCATGTATAGTCGTGCAACTACAAAACTCTATTTTGTTTACCATCTAATTTCCCTCCATTCATATGAACGTATGAATTGTTGTTCATATGTTATATTATATTCCACTGATTAACACTTGTCAACATTCCTTTGAGTTTTATTTGGTTTTTTTTGGGGACGGTTAACAACTATTTAAATCATCGGCTTAAATAATTGGGGACGGTTAACAACTATTTAAATCATCGGCTTAAATAATTGGGGACGGTTAACAACTATTTGAACTATTAGCTTAAGAACTTGAATATCATCTTAAAAGATTGGCAAGGATTTAAGAAAAAGTTTAAATGGAGAGGTGATTTTTTATGGCAAGAACAGAAAGATTAAAAGCGCCTGATGCTATATTTCATATTATGTGCAAAAGTATCAGCGAGGTAGATTTATTCAGGAGTTCTGAAGATAAGGAAAAGTATTTATCACTTGTTAAGAAGTATAAAAAGCTCTATAATGTTAAAATTTACGGGTACTGCCTTATGGATAACCATGCACATTTATTGGTTGATGCTAATGGCGCAGATATATCAAAAGTCATGCATGGCATAAATTTTTCTTATGCAATGTACTTTAATAAAAAACATGAAAGAGAAGGACATCTATTTAAAGATAGATTCAAGAGCATAATAATTGATAATGACCAATACTTGAAGACAGTATCATTATATATACATAATAATCCTACAGATATATGTGGTTTTAAAGATTGTCCTGAAAAATATGCTTTTTCTAGTTTAGGAATATATATTGGTAAAAAACGTGACCATTTCAACATAGTTGATTATGGATTTGTCTTGGGCTTTTTTGGTAACTCCCTTAACGCTGCAAGGAAAAACTACTATAGCCTTGTTTTTGGATGCAACGACGAAAAATTAAAAGAAGAAATTGAATTTAAAGATGAAAAAACCGAATATAGAAGTGGAAGAAATATACTTTTTAGAAATTTCACTCTTGAAGATATAATAGAGTTCATAACCTCAAAAATGAATATATCAAAAATTCTTCTTAATATTAAGTACAGTAGAAAGCTTGTACATGCAAAAGCATTAACAATTGTTCTAATGAGGAGCCTTGGAAATTTTAAGTCCAGTGTAATATCCGGCGTGCTTGGAAACATTACACAGGCTAGAATATCAAAATTAAGTTCTTTTGGTATAGAATTAATTTTAACTGAAAAAAAATTCGAAAATATTATTGAGGAATTTATTAAATGTTATGCTTAGTAAGGTATTAATTAATTTGAATTTAAATATTAGGCTTATTATTTGATTTAACCATAGTTAATTAACCTTAATTAAAATTATTTACTGTAGTTATACATTTATTAAGGTGTGGTAATAATAAAAAAATATGGAATATTATAAATGTATACTTAATTTCTTAAAGTAGGACAAGCTTAAGGAAAATATTATCGTTTTGATTTTTTAAAATAAAAATCATCTAACTAAAGCAGTAATAAATAAATTTATTATTCAAAAGGTACAAGTTTTTATAGAAAACTTGTACCTTTAAAATGATAAATCATTGTTAACCGTCCCTATTTTATCATTGTTAACCGTCCCCATTTTATCAACAGTAAAATTAAAACCATTCACTTACATCATTTAAAATTTTAAAATTTGTTAAATCATAATGAAGTGGTGTTACTGTAACATAGCCCTCTTTAAAATATAATGTATCAGAATCCTCCTCATGAATATCTTTTAATTGACCCTTAATTTCATAATGAGTTTCATTATTTTCTCCAGCAATTCCGGTATAGCAGTTGTTATACAATCTACTACCAATTTTACATACTTTAATTCCTTTTATTTCATTCTCCTTTAGAATTGGAACATTTACATTTAACACAATGTCATTCTTAATGTTATTGGCCTTAGCCGTAAGCAATATTTCTCCAGCATATTTTGCAGCCATTTCATAATTTTCAACATCTTTATTAATCTGCATAGATATGGCCATAGATGGCACTTTATAGATAGATGCTTCTATAGCTGCAGAAACTGTTCCAGAATATAAAACATCCGTACCTAAATTTAACCCTTTGTTGATTCCTGATACTACCATATCTATTTTTCCATCAATAAGTTTATTGATGGCGATTTTTACACAATCGGCTGGTGTCCCATCTACACTAAAAGCTTTTGATTCTAAGCCTTCTAGCACAACTTCTTTTACAATAAGCGGTCTTGAAAGAGTTATTGAATGCCCGCAGGCACTCCTTTCATTATCTGGTGCTACTATAATTACTTCATGATTTTTTTCCAGTGCTTTTGCTAGTGCATATATCCCTTTTGCATTTATACCATCATCGTTTGTAATCAACAATCTCATTCTTCTTCCTCCTTTAACTCACCTAGGCTTCTTAATAATTATTAATTTATATCTGCTAAGCTAATTAATACATTATTTAAGTGGTATGTATTAAAATAGCTTAGATAATTTTTAAGAACTCATTAACTTAAGCTATTATATCTTATATTATATGTTTAATAGGAATATATATCTATCATTTTGTGAAAAGAGTACACCCTCTTCAGTAAGTGGGTGGTGAATTTTCACTTGGCGTTAGCCAACTGTATGATTATTTATTTTATTTGCATAATATAATAAAATAAATAGTTATATTTTTATTGTTTTTGTAACATAATAGTAATATCAAATATTTGATAAAGGAGGAATTTTAAATACCTAAGAAACCTACTAAAAAAGTATTATTTGGTGTTCAAAAACAACAACTTAAACATTTAACAGTTAATGAATATAAAGCTTTAAAAGAATTGTGTTTTTTAACTAAAAATATGTATAATGTAGCTTTATATAATGTTAGGCAATACTATTTTAATGAAAAAAAGTTTCTTAGTTATGAAAATAACTATCATAGTTGTAAGACCAATGAGAATTATTCCATGCTTAATTGTAATTCGGCTCAACAAATTATGAAAGTTGTTGATAGAAACTTTAAGTCTTTTTTTGCCTTAATTAAAATGGCTCAAAAAGGTGAATATCAATACAAAGATATTAAATTACCCAAATATTTACCTAAAGATGGATTTTTTAATCTTATTTTTAGTGAATTTAATACTTCTAAAGAGATATTTTCAGTACCAATGAGTCCTATTTTCAAAAGACTTTATGGCAAAGTTGAAATTAAGATACCAACAAATCTAAAGGGTAAAGCAATTAAAGAAGTTAGAATACTTACTAAAAATAAAGCAAGGTTCTTTGAAATTCAATGGATATATGAAATTCCAGAGTTCAAAGGAAATTTAGATAAAAACAATGCACTTGCTATTGATTTAGGCATAGATAACTTATGTACTTGCACGACTAATAATGGTAAAGCCTTTATACTTGATGGTAAAAAGCTTAAATCAATCAATCAATGGGCTAATAAAAAGAATAGTAGACTTCAATCAATTAAAGATAAGCAAAGGATTGAAAAGACTACTAAAGCTCAAAGAAAGCTATGGGATAAAAGACACAATAAAGTTAATGATTATCTTAATAAAACTGTAAAGATTATTATTGATTATTGCTTAAACAATAATATAGGTACTATTGTAGTAGGTTATAATTCAACGCTTCAGAAAAAGTGCAATTTAGGAAAAATTAACAACCAAAATTTTGTTAATATTCCAATAGGTAATATAAGAGAAAAATTAAGTTATCAATGTCAAAGATATAATATTAATTTAATAGAGCAAGAAGAAAGTTATACATCAAAAGCTGACTTTTTGGTAAATGACAATATTCCTGTTTACAATAGTTTTGATAAAGAAGTACATACCTTTAATGGAAAAAGAACAACTAGAGGACAGTATAAATCAAGCATAGGAATAATATTAAATGCTGATGTTAATGGTTCACTTAATATAATGAGAAAAGCTAATATAAAAAATATTAACTTAGCTAATTGTGAATACCTAAACCCAGTAAGAATAAAAATAGCTTAAATGTAAGCTGAGAGTAGAAATACTTACAGTATAGGGCGTACTTGGACACGCCAAAAGGAATAAGGCTACCTAAATTATTAGGTCGAAAGATAACGCAAACTTCCTTATAAAAAAGAATCCCCCACCTCAGCGTAAGCAGGTGGAGGGAGGGTTCAAGGGCAAGTATTAATTCATCTTTATATTTTGAGATGTTAACTCAACTCATTTCAATTATCTCATATTTGCACTTGCTATCAGCAGGTACAAAGAAATATAAAAAGATTGACAGATAAACTGCCAATCTTTCTATATTTCTTTGTATCTTATTGTTTTATTAAAACAATTTTTTCTGCAAATCCGATTGGTGGTAGACTTCTAGTTAATATCCCACCATAATATGCTGCAACTTTAGAATCTTTCTTAATATCAATTGCTTTAAGTTCCACACCTGTTTTAAAATCTACAATTTTAGTTTTCTCACTTATATTAAGAATAATATTATCAAAGCCACTTTCCCCTATTCTTTCACCTTTTATTTCAATTCTACTCTCTTTTTTGTCTTCTGATGTATAAATATTATCTACAGTTCCAATTGTCCCCATTTCATATTTTGTTTCACTAATAACTATTTTTTTGGCAACTCCTATTGGTGGTAGGCTTTTAGAAAGCATACCATCATAGTAAACTTTCACGTTTGCATCGTTTTTAATTGCCTCTATTGTTAATTTATTACCACTCTTATCACTTATAATTTCAGTTTTAGAATTTATAATAAAGTTTATGTCACCATAGATATTGTCTTTAGATTTTTCTCCCTTAACCGATATCATAAGCTCGTTTTTGCTTCCTTCGAGAATATTGATATCACTAATCAATCCAGTAGCTGTAGCACTTAATTCTTTATCTTGTTTATTAGACAGTATAACAATTTTTTGGGGAGTTGCTATAGGTGGCATACTCATAGTGGTAATATTATAATAAGCTATAACTCTAACCCCTTTTTTTATATCTTTATAGCTTACCACTTTACCAGTTTCACTATCTACAATTTTAGTTTTTTCACTTATCATAAGATTAGTATCTATTTGATTATTCATAAGCGCCATGATTTCTTTTCTTCCTTTATCCGTTTTATCTTTTGTGGTTTCTTTGTTTTCTTTCATTAGTGAAACATCAGTAATTATTCCATAATTGCATGATCCACATTTATCCTCACCTTGCTCTACTATTATCATATTAGCAGTGCTCATTGGTGGAATGCTGGCAGTGACAGCTGGTCCGTAATAAGCCTTTACTTTTACTCCATCTTTAATGTCACTTATATTTAATTTTTTACCGTCATTTGAACTTATTATCTCAGTATCATTATTTACATTTAGTATAATCTTATCATTAATCTCATTATTTGATTTATCATTTTTAAAAGTGAATTGAAATCTACTTTCAGATGATTTCACATCTGAAACTATTCCTTCTGTACTGTTAAAATTCATTTGTGGATTTTTCTGACTAATTGCTTGAATCTTTAAATTAGTATCGTTTTTGGGTCCGCTCATGGTATTTGCAGATGCTAGGATAGAATTTCCCGTTATAAATACCCCTAAAGTTAATATGGCTATTGTTTTTTTTGTAAAATTCATAATATTACCTCCAATTTTGTAATCTCAATGTAAAATCTATTATATTCCTATATAATTTTATACTCCTTAACATACTAGACGACACATCCAGAAAAAACGTTTCAAATTTATCTACAAATTTTCAATATAAAGTTAATATTACCATTTACGACCTTTATCTTCTTTTAGTGGGTACTGAATGAATAGCCTCACCTTTTAACCCTAATACCGCTTCTTCGAAAGCTTCAGACAAAGTTGGATGCGCATGTATCATACTAGTAATGTCATCTACCTTCATATTATTATTTATAGCCATAGCACCTTCATGAATTAAATCTGAAGCATGTGGGCCCATTATATGAACTCCAAGAATTGTATTATCAAGTGAGGCTATAACCTTTATCAGCCCTTCGCCTTCACCTAGTGCAAGCGCTTTGCCATTAGCGCCAAATAAAAACTTACTTGTTTTATACTCCATTCCTTTTTCTTTGGCTTCATTTTCTGTTATACCAACGCAAGCAATCTCTGGAAATACAAAAATGCAACTTGGAATTATTTCACTAGAATGTGGAGTAATATAGCCCATAATTTTTTCTGCTACTTTTTTACCTTGGTGTGATGCCACATGAGCAAGCATGCTTTTTCCATTCACATCGCCAATAGCATATATATGTGGGATGTTAGTTTCATGATTTTCATCTACCACAATAGCATTTCTATTAAGTATTATACCTAATTTTTCAATATCGAGTCCCTCAGTCATAGGTGTTCGCCCAACGGACACAAGTACCTTGTCTGCCGTAAACACAATTTTTCCACTTTTTCCTTCTGCAGTTACAATTAGGTCTTCATTATGTTTTTCAATACTAATTACCCTTGTATTAGTATTAATATCCATACCTTTTTTCTTAAGTGAAACACTAAGTCTCTTTGTTAAATCAGTATCCACTTGGGCAAGAATACTTGGCAAAAACTCTATTATAGTTACCTTTGATCCTAAAGCATTAAATATCCCTGCAAATTCCATACCTATAACCCCACCACCTATGATGGCTAAATTATTAGGAACTTCTTTAAATTCAAGTATATTTTCACTTGTAAATACTCCTGGTAGAGTTATACCCGGTATATTAGGTATTGATGGCACAGACCCCGTTGCTATAATTATATTTTTCGATGTTATTTCTCTTAATTCTCCATCCTTAAGTAAAATAGAAACTGTATTATTATCTTTTAGTGAAGCTGTTCCTAAAATTATATCTATATTATTGGCCTTTAATAATTGTTCTACCCCACTTACCAGTTGGCTCACTATTTTGTCTTTTCTGTTTTGAATTTCTTCTACGCTAATACTATAACTATCAACCTTTATTCCGAATTCTGTAATATTTTTTAAAGTATTTAGAATCTCAGCATTTCTATATAGCACCTTTGTAGGAATACATCCTCTATTTAAGCAGGTGCCACCAAACTCAGCCTTTTCTATAATGCAAACCTTAGCACCAAGTTGCGCTGCTCTAATAGCCGCAACATATCCCCCAGGCCCTCCACCAATTATTACTATATCTTTATCCATCACTACTCCCCCTGTAAATTTTGTTTTCATAGTTAAAATTCGGGATAGATAAACTATCCCGAATTTTTTCTTAGATTGTTTTAGTATATTTTAAAACTGGATATCTAGCAGCCTTGACTTCATCAAGCCTTCTAACACTAGTATTATATGGAGCCCTCTTTAGTAACTCAGGATTTTCTTTTGCTTCCTTTGAAATACTTATCATAGCTTCAATAAAAGCATCCATAGTTTCGAGGCTTTCTGTTTCCGTAGGCTCTATCATAATTGCATTATCTACAATTAGAGGGAAATATATTGTAGGTGGATGGTATCCATAGTCTAAAAGTCTCTTAGCAATATCTAATGTAGTTACTTCGCTTAGTCCCTGTTCTAACCCACCTAAAACAAATTCATGCTTGCAGACTTTATCAATTGGTAAATAATAATAGTCTTTCAGTTTGCTTTTCATATAATTTGCATTAAGCACGGCCATTTCACTTGCCTTTTTTAGTCCCTCAGCGCCCATTGAGAGTATATAAGTATATGCGCGAACAAGAACTCCAAAATTTCCGTAAAAACTCTTTATCTTTCCAATAGATAGTGGTTTATCGTAATTAAGAGTAAAGTTTTCTCCGTTTTTTTCTACTATTGGCATAGGTAAATATGGTATAAGTCCACTTTTAACTCCTACTGGTCCACTTCCCGGTCCACCACCGCCATGAGGTGTAGAAAATGTTTTATGAAGGTTCATATGAACCACATCAAAGCCCATATCTCCTGGTCTTGCCATACCCATAATGGCATTTAAATTTGCTCCATCATAATATACAAGCCCGCCCGCTTCATGCACTAGTTTTGATATTTCTTTAATATTCTCATCAAAGAGTCCCAAGGTGTTCGGATTCGTGAGCATTAGTCCTGCTATTTCTTCGTTTAATACTGATTTCAAACTATCTAAATCTACGTTACCTTTTTCATCAGATTTAATTTCAACAATATCAAAGCCTGCAACATTTGCACTAGCTGGATTAGTACCATGAGCTGAATCTGGTACTATAATCTTTTTCCTTTTTAAATCTCCTGCATTTTCATGGAAAGCCTTTATAATCATAAGGCCTGTAAGCTCACCATGAGCACCCGCTGCAGGTTGAAGTGAAACCTCATCCATGCCACAAACTTCAGATAATTTCTCACTAAGTTCATACATTAATTGTAAGGATCCTTGAATGGTTTTTTCATTTTGATAAGGGTGAATTCCTGTAAATGAAGGAATTGACGCCATATCTTCATTAATTTTCGGGTTATACTTCATAGTACAAGAACCTAATGGATAAAACCCAGTATCTACGCCATAATTTTTATTAGACAATAGAGTAAAATGCCTTATAACATCTACTTCACTTACTTCCGGAAGGGTTACATCTTTTTTACTTAGTAAATGTTCAGGTATCATTTCTCTAATATCCGTACTCTCTACATCACAAGGAGGTAATTTATAGCCTTGTCTTCCCTCTTTTGAGATCTCAAATATTAATTTATTATACTCTTTCATTTTATCCCCTCCATTGCAGTTATTAGCCCATCAATTTCCGATTTTGTTCTTTTTTCTGTTACACACAGTAGTAGAGCATTTTTATAATCTGGGTAATTTTTCTCTATATCATATCCGCCAAGTATATTACTCTCTAATAATTTATCATTAATAACACTAGCACTTTCCTGTCCCTGAATCACAAATTCCTTAAAGAAAGGTTTATCAAATACTGGCTTGTATTTTTCTAGTTTAATAATTTCATCAAAAGCATAATGTGCCTTTTGCATACTTTGATATGCTACTTCTTTTAATCCCTGTTTTCCCATAGTTATAAGATAAATTGCAGCAGTTAATGCATTTAGTGCTTGATTTGAACATATATTTGAAGTTGCTTTTTCACGCCTTATATGTTGTTCTCTAGCTTGAAGTGTTAAAACAAAGGCTCTTTTTCCATCTACATCAACGGTCTGGCCTACAATTCTTCCAGGTATTTTTCTCATAAGTTTTGTAGTAGTTGCCATGAATCCCAAATAAGGTCCACCAAAATTCATTTGGTTTCCAAGAGATTGACCTTCTCCTACCACAATATCTGCTTTTATTTCTCCTGGAGTTTTTAATATAGCAAGAGATATAGGATCTACACTCATTATTAATAGCGCTTTGTTATCATGAGTAATCTTTTCAACCTCAGTCATATCTTCAATTATTCCAAAGAAATTAGGGTTTTGAACTATAACTCCTGCCACGTTGCTGTCTACAAGCTCTTTTAATTTTATAGTATCAGTAACTCCATCCCTTTCCTCTACCTCTATTAGCTCAATATCTTTAAATTTTGTATAGGTATAAAGAACTTTTCTTATTTCTGGGTGCACAGTTTTTGATACAATTATGGTTTTTCTTTTTGTGCTTTCAACAGCCATAATAGCCCCTTCAGCGCAAGCAGTAGCTCCATCATACATAGATGCATTTGCAACATCTAGTCCTGTTAAATCACATATTAAGGTTTGATATTCAAAAATAGCCTGAAGGGTACCTTGGCTTATCTCTGGTTGATAAGGCGTATATGCTGTATAAAATTCAGATCTCGAAATTAAATGCTTTATTATAGAAGGTATATAATGATCATAAACTCCCGCTCCTAAAAAGCAAACTAACTCCTCGGTGCTTTTATTTTTACTCCAAATGGCTTTTAAGTGCCTCTGTACTTCCAGCTCTGACATAGATGGATTTATATTTAATTCTCTATTTAATTTAACATCCTTAGGTATATCTGAGAACAGTTCCTGCACTGACTCTATACCGATGGATTTTAACATTACCTTTTCGTCTTTCAACGTATTAGATATATATGGAAACATATTATTTCTCCTTACTGCAATATTCACTATATTGCTCTTCGTTCATAAGTTCATTTATTTCTTCCATATTATTAATTTCTATAAGGAGCATCCAATTTTCATAACAGTCGTCATTTACTAATACTGGATTATCTACTATAGCATCATTTATATCTATTACCTTTCCACTAAGTGGAATAATCATGTCGGAAGCTGCCTTAACAGATTCAATTACCCCAAAAGCTTCCCCACTTGTAAATTCTGCATCTATCTCAGGTAGCTCAACAAATACAATATCTCCAAGTGAATGTTGTGCAAAATCAGAAATTCCCACATAAGCCTTATTTCCTTCAACTTTTACCCATTCATGATCATTACTATAAAATAATTCTTTTAATGTTTTCATTTACAATCCCCCTAAATATTTATTTATTATAATTCTTTTTATAGAATTTTTTACTTATTACTTCAGCTTTTAATGATTTATCCCTAATTACGATTTCTATTTCTGTGCCTAACTCACAATATTCAGCATCAATTAGTGCAAGCCCTATATTTTTCTTTAATGTAGGTGACAAATATCCAGTTGTTACCACCCCGATTTTTTCTCCTTGCACTCGAACCTCATATCCATGTCTTGGAATTCCTCTTTCCTTCATCTCAAAGCCTACTAATTTCCTTTTGAGGCCTTCTTCCTTTTGCTTAACTAGTGCTTCTTTACCTATAAAACTATGCTTTTGAAGCTTCACAAAAAAACCAAGTCCTGCTTCAAGTGGAGTAATATCCTGAGATATTTCATTTCCATACAGCGGCAAACAAGCTTCAAATCTTAATGTATCTCTGCAGCCCAGGCCTGCAGGTTTAAGTCCATCTTCCTCGCCTATGCTAAGTAGTTTATGCCATAACTTTTCTATTTCTTCCTTAGACGTGTATATTTCAAATCCATCCTCACCGGTATATCCGGTTCTTGAAATAAGACATTTTATGCCGTCTACAATCACATCTCTTTTACAATAAAAAAACTTAATTTCATCTAAATCTGTATCGGTTATTTTTTGAAGTATCTTTTGAGCCTTTGGTCCTTGAATGGCAAGTTCTGCCACGTAGCCAGAAATATTAGTAATCTCCACATTATACAATTGTTTATTATCTAGCATCCATTGAAAGTCTTTCTCTATATTTCCTGCATTTATAACAAGGTAAAAATGGTCATCTGAGAATTTATATACTAAAAGATCATCAACTATCCCTCCATTTGTATAGCACATAAATGTATATAATATTTGATTGTCTTTAAGTAGCGCAACATCATTTGTAACTAAATTCTGCACAAATTCAAAGGCCTCTGTTCCACTAATATCTACTTCACCCATGTGTGACACATCAAAAAGTCCAGCATTACACCTTACAGCTTCATGCTCAGTAATTATACCCTCATATTGTACGGGCATTGCCCATCCCCCAAATTCAATTATTTTTCCACCGTACTGACTATAAGTGTTATATAACGGCGTTTTCTTTAAATTATCCAACATCCTTCCCCCTTCTGTTTTGTAGAATATATTAAACAAAATATAAAAACAGAGATACAACGACATAAAAATACCCTCATGTCATTGTATCTCTGTATGTTTACCTGAGAGTTTCTACTTTACTAGTATTGCTCGCACGGTGCCAATAATTGGACTTTCCAGAGTTTCATCAAATATCGATATGTTTGCCTGAAAGCTTCTATAAGAAAATGACTATTTCTTATATTTCTCCTTCGGCTATCCCTAAATAGATATCTCTCGATATTATCATCTGCCTATATATAATTGTATGATATAGTATATTAATTTAATTGTACTATACTAATTAAACGTTTTCAATATATTGGTTAGAAATATATAATTTTCTTTATAATGATTTTTATCATCTTATATATTTCATTATAATAACTTATTTGATATAATTCAATTGAATATATACATTAGTTCATAATGTTCAACAAATTTAAGATAAGGGGGAAACTGATATGATTTATATAAATAACACAAATACTAATCCCTATTTTAATATGGCTGTGGAAGAGTATATACTAAAGGAATTTAAAGAGGATTGCTTTATGCTCTGGCGAAACCAGCCTTGTATTGTTGTGGGAAAAAACCAAAATACTCTATCAGAAATTAACATGGACTACATAAAGGCAAATAATATTCCTGTAGTAAGAAGATTATCTGGTGGAGGCACTGTTTTTCACGACTTAGGTAATTTAAATTTTACCTTTATCAAAAATGATAGTGAAGGTAATTTTAATAATTTCAGGAAATTTACCATGCCCATTTTAAATGTCTTAACTTCTCTTAACATAAATGCAGAGTTTAGCGGAAGAAATGATCTTACTATTGAAGGCAAGAAATTTTCTGGAAATGCTCAATATAATTACAAAAACAGAGTTCTTCACCACGGAACCTTGCTTTTTTCATCAAATATTACTGATTTATCAAAGGCATTACAAGCTAACCCACTAAAATTCCAAGACAAGAGTATTAAATCCGTATTAAGCAGGGTAACAAACATAAGCTCCCACTTAAAAGAGCCTCTATCTATTTTGGAATTTGAAGCTTTGATTAAGAGCTATATTATTACAGAAAACAGTTCAGACTCCTTATATGAATTTACTGAATATGATTTAGAAAATATAAATAAGCTTGCCTCAGAAAAATATTCTACTTGGGAATGGAATTTTGGTCATTCTCCAAAATATAATTTCATAAATGAAAAAAAGTTTTCATTTGGTACAATTGAATGCAACATGCAAGTACAGCATGGAATAATAAAAGATATTAGCATATATGGTGATTTCTTTAGCAAACTTGATGTCTCAGACATAGAAGCTAAACTTATAGGTGTAAATCATGTAGAATCTGAAGTTAAATCAGCACTTTCAGGCTTTAATATCTCTGATTATTTTTCAAATGCCATAGTAGAAGATATTTTGAGTTGTATGTTTTAAAGAATATAATTCTTATTTTACATATTTAAACTTTAAATCCAATAAAGTAATTAATTTCTTTTCAAAGTATTATATGTATAAAAGATTCTTGTTGACTAAATTTAATTTTCCTATTAAAATAATAAAGAACTAATAAAATTAATATTTTTGGATGACAATTATTGGAGATATCCACATTGGATAACCGTAGAAGAAAGAAATAAATCTATGCTTATGGTTTATTTTGAAACTTTCAGGTATTAGGCATCTTAAAAAAACAGACTAGTATACAGACTAGTTAATGTTATAAAATGCCTTGTACAATAATTCGACATACCCCTGGAGAGACTGCTTAAATGTGGCATCAACGGAGCAACTTAGATGATTATCTAAGGAAACTTTCAGATAAAAGGACAGGGAGTAAAAAGGCAGTGTTTTTGTTGCCCTTTTACTCCCTGTTTTTATATATTTTAATGACTTTTTATGAAGAAAAGCCTATACACGCAATTATTAATAATCTTCTAAAGTCTTTAATTAATACCATTTCTCCATTACTCCAATACTAACAAAAGAGAGGATGATTTATTCTGGAAACATCAGACAAACTAAGTTCTATCAATAATTCACCAAAAACACTAAAGAAAGAAATCGGCTTACTAGAAGCCATTACCCTAGTTATAGGTATGGTTATAGGTTCAGGAATTTTCTTTAAACCTTCTATTGTCTTTAGAAATGCAGGGTCTCCAACTATGGGAATACTTGCATGGGTAGCGGGTGGTATTATAACTATGGCTTCTGGTCTTACTATAGCTGAAATAGCAACAGCTATTCCCAAAACTGGAGGTATCTTTATATATCTTAAAGAACTTTATGGAGAAAAATGGGCATTTTTATTTGGTTGGGTACAAACCGTTATTTATGTACCTGGCGCTTCTGCTGCTTTAGCAATAGTCCTGGCAACTCAAGCTACTAATTTTGTACCTATGAGTGGATTGCAGCAAAAACTATTTGCAATATTAATGCTATTTGTTATCACCACTGCAAACGTTGTATCAACAAAACTTGCTAGTAAAATTCAGTTCGTTGCAACTGTTGCAAAACTAATCCCAATTTTTATTATTATTGCTTTAGGCCTTATAAAAGGAACAGCTCACAGTTTTTCTCTACCAGTAGGGACTGCTGCAGCTGGGGCTGGGTTTGGAGCAGCTATGCTTGGAACACTTTGGGCTTATGATGGCTGGGTAGGTGTATGTAATATAGCAGGTGAACTTAAAAACCCTAAAAAGGACATACCAAAGTCCATAATTTTAGGGGTAACCGTTATTATGACAGTATATGTTTTATTTAATTTAGCAATTATAAACATAGTTCCTATCACAGATGTTATAAAGTCTAATAAAGTAGCTTCTGATGCTGCAACAATTTTATTTGGAAAATCTGGTTCATTATTTATCACTGTTGGTATATTAATTTCAATCTTTGGAGCATTAAATGGTTACCTAATGACAGGAGTTAGAATACCTTTTGCCATGGCACAGGATAAACTTTTACCTTTTGATAAATTCTTTGGAAAAGTTAATGAAAAATATCAAACTCCATTGAATGCTTTTATGTTTGAGATAGGGCTTGCTTGCTTATATGTATTTAGCGGTTCTTTTGATACCTTAACTAATCTTGTTGTCTTTGTTTTATGGATTTTCTTCACAATGGCAGTAGCTGGTATCTTTATATTAAGAACAAAACATAAAGATTTAGAAAGACCTTATAAAGTACCATTTTACCCAATAGTTCCACTTATCGGAGTTATCGGAGGTATATATATTCTAGTAAGTACGCTTATGACTGATACTTCAAACGCACTTATAGGACTTGCAATAACTTTAATTGGACTTCCTGTATATTGGTATATTAAGAAAAAGAAATAAAATAAAAAGAAAAAGTATATATTATTACAATTGCAATTCGCTATGCTAAGTAATTCTAAACAAATTTTAATTAAAGATACTAAAAAGTACAACTCGCTATCGCTCAGACAGTACTTTTCTTAACGTATCTTTAATTAAAATTAGTTAAAAATTGCTAACGCTTGCTCAAATGCAATTTACATAATATATACTTTTCTTAGCACCCTAATGGATTGATAATATTAGTAACGAAAAAAGCACAGAATAATTTCTGTGCTTCTTTCGATACTGTTATGACTGTAAGAGGTATGCTTAAAATAGCACCTAAATAGTAAGTATGAAATTTCTCCAAAGTGACTTGCAATAAGAAGCGAAAAAACATTGAATTTCCATTTAGAAATTCTTCTTTTGGAAATATAAAATTCTCGTGAGCCTGCCAGGACGGCAGGCTAGCGAACCCGAAGCAGGACGCTGAGTGTGAGCGGCAGAGAATTTTATATTTCCAAAAGATTAGAATTTCTAAATGGAATTTCACGTTTCGAGCTCTTATTGCAAGGCACGTAGGAGAACTTCTATACTTCTCTTACATCTCTTTTTCCAGCATCTCTAACAATTCATCAAATCTTCTTATAGTATCCTCTAAAGGTTTTGGAGTGGACATATCTACCCCTGCCTTTTTAAGTATATTTATTGGATAGTCACTTCCACCACTTTTTAAGAACCCTTTATATCTTTCTACAGCACTTTCGCCCTCTTCAACTATCATTTTACTGAAAGAATTAGCTGCTGCAAAACCTGTAGTATATTGATATACATAAAAATCATTATAAAAGTGAGGTATTCTTGACCATTCCATATCTATACCTTCATCTACAACCATATCTGCTCCAAAATATCTTACGTTTAAATCATGATAAGTTTTACATAAATCCTCTGGAGATAATGGATTGCCCTTTTCTATACTTTCATGAGTTATTTTTTCAAACTCTGCAAACATACATTGTCTAAATACTGTAGTCCTTATTCCTTCTAATTGCTGATTTATTAAGAACAATCTTTTTTTCTTATCTGTTTCATTTTTAATTAAATAATCTATTAATAGGCATTCATTAGTTATTGATGCTACTTCTGCACAAAATAACACATACTCAGAATATATATAGGGTTGAGTCTTTCTTGAATAATAAGAATGAATAGAGTGCCCCATTTCATGAGCAAGCGTTGACACATCATTCAATTGGTAATTATAGTTTAAAAGTACGTAAGGCATACTGTCATAGCAGCCCCAGGAATATGCCCCTGTACGTTTGCCCTTATTTTCAAATACGTCTACCCAACCTTCACTAATTCCTTGTTTGAAAATATCTAAATACTCTTGCCCTAGTGGTTTAATACCATCGAGTGTTATTTTAACAGCATCAGCATATTCAATATGATCTACTTCTACATCGACAATTGGCACATATAAATCATACATATGAATTTCATCAAGCCCTAGCAGTTTCTTTTTAAGGCTTACGTATTTATGAAGTGAAGATAAATTATTATTTATAGTATCCACCACATTATGATAAACCTCTACCGGAATATTATTAGGCTTTAAAGAACTTTCTAATGCGCAGGTATAATTTCTTGTTTTTGCATTAAATACAAAATTCTTTATTGAAGATGTTAAAGATGTTGTTAGTGTATTTTTAAATCCACTATAGGTTCCAAATAATGCATCGAAGGCGTCTTTTCTTACTCTTCTATCCTTTGATTTTATAAAACTACTGTAATTTCCTTCTGTTAATTCAACCTCATTACCACTTTCATCTTTTATACTTGGAAATGTCATGTCTGCATTTGTAAGCATTCCAAATATATTTCCTGGTGCATTTAAACAGTCACTAACAGAAGCCAAAAGCTTTTCTCCCTCTGCACTTAAAATATGAGGTTTTTGATCTAAAATATCTTTTAAATAGAATTCATATAGTTTAAGCGCTGGAAGCCTTCTAATCGCCTCATCTACAGCTCCCTCTGGTAATGATAATAATTCAGGAACAAAAAATGCTGTGACACTGGAAACTTCTGCCGCATAAGCATCAACCTTATTTTTAAGAACTTGAAACTCAGCCTTAGCCGTATCCTCGTCCCCTCTTAGATGAGCATATACAAGTAATCTATCTAAAAGTTTCCCAATTTCTACATCGCTTTCTAAAAATAATAATAACTCCTCAGCCTTGCCCAATTTTCCTGAAAACCTTTTCATTTCTGGAGCCTTAGATTTTAATATTTCAAAATCTTCTTCCCACGCCGCAGAAGTCGCATACATCTTATCAACTTTCCACTTATACATACTATTGATTTCATCTCTTGTCTTAAGCTTTTTAACTTCACTCACTAAAATTTCCTTCTTTCATTTTTAAAATTTAAACTCTACTAACCTAAATTAGTAGGTAACATATTATAACTATATTATCATATAATTGAAAAAGATTCTACAATCTAAAAAACCTCACATTTTGTGAGGTTTTTAGTTGTACATTTGAATAAATAGGCTACCATACTGACTTATTATTTACTTATTTGTGTCTAACTATACCACAACTACATTTCTGCACCCATTATGGTTGACTGTCTCGACCAGTTTCCTCATAATTTCATCATTAGGTGTATAACTGTTTATCATATCAAGTCGAACACCAATTTGCCTGTATTTTATAAGTTTATATCTTATATCCGGATTTAAGATCGCGATAAGCTTGCTGATTTTATCTACATTGTTATAGTTATCTAAGACTTCTGGTACAATAACCGTTCTAATTTCATAAATTTTATTTATCTTTGCTAAATATTTTACATTTTCTATGACAGTGGCGTTTCCCATACCCGTAAGCCTCGTATGCTCCTCATTATTATAGGCTTTTATATCTACCATTGCCATATCCATAACGTCCACTAGCTCCTGATGGTCCCATAGTGGCACCGAACCATTAGTATCCATAAAACATGTTAACCCCATCTTTTTAACTTCTCTAAAAAGATTGGTTAAAAACTCACTTTGAAGGGTACACTCACCACCTGAGACTGTAATTCCAGATATGAAAAATTTATTTTTCTCTATCTCTCCCACAACTTCTTCTACAGTCATGCTTTGTGCTTTAGGTGAACTATTCCTTTTGCAAACCTTTAAACATTCATCACATTTACTGCAGGCTGTTTTATCCCATACTATATCAGAGCCCTTGAATTGTAGTGCGCTATAATGGCAAGCGTTCACGCAGGCCCCACAATTATTACAAACATTTATAGTTTCCGGATTATGACAATAAGAGCAATTGAAATTGCACCCTTGCAAAAATATAGCAGTCCTATTTCCTGGCCCATCCACAGAGCTGAAGGGAATAATTCGATTAACTAGTCCCTTAATCATTTTTTCTTATTTTTCGGTCATACACCTTTTGATTAAGAACAGCCCCAAGTCCTAATGTCACTGTATCCTGTAGCACCTGCTGTCCCTTTTGTAATTTTTCCATTTCTGATCTTTTAACAAGATATCCTGTAATTCTTATTACATCGCAATCTGTAGAATATGCTGAAAAATATCTCATTTGCTGTTTAAAAGCACCTTTGATAATATCTAGCACATACTCCGGATTACTTTTAACTGTACTATCAAAATTAAATATATCACCAATTCCCGAAGGAAAAAATTTATGAAATTTAGCTGCCTCTACTATATGCTGAGGAAGCTCCGGTTCATCCCCAATTGGAATTCTACATCCTGGACTTATCCCCATATCAGTATCAATACCCACTTGAGCATGTAATAAATATTTACCTTTAGATATAGTGCAGTTATGGTCATTGTGTTTATTAACCTCATCTTCTAACTTTTCAATAATCTTATAACCTAGATCATTCGCAATTTTCCCATGTCCAAATCTATTTTCTAGTTTAGAAGCGTCAATAAAATAATTCACACATTCTGCTAGTCCAAACATGCCAAACATAGCAGTAAAGTTATCTTTATGGATTAATCCTTCTTTTACCAAGAAATTAGTTTCAAAGAACCCGCTTTCCTCTACTAAAAATCTAATCCTTTCTTTCATATAACCAGCCATTTTCTCTACTGCATCCGGCAATGTTACATTTATAAATTCATCTTGATTTTTTGCTTTTTTAGCAAGTCCAGCTAAATTTAATCTAGATAGTGTGTAGCTTCCCCCACCTATTGTTAATCCATTATAGCAACTGGCTATAGCGTAGTTTCCATCAAACTCCTTAGAGAACATCTCATGGTTAGCAAAACTTGGTTTTGCAGTTATTAGTGCAGTATTAATTGCATCAATAGCAAAATCATCTGAGGTATCAGTACTATATTTTAAAGTTAGGTTAGGAATTGCATTTTGCAATTCTCTTTCTGCTCTTAATATCAATCTTCCTGCTTTACTATCTTTTGGTCCTATATTTGCATGGCAAAATGAATCTGTTATAGTTCTATCTATATGTGTTAAAAATAATTTTATAGCGTGAAAAGCTTCTTCTTCATTAACCACAAAGGGTTCCAAAAGTAAATCAATATTTCCTATATATACTGGAAATGAAGAAATTGATGGTACATGATTGTATAATATTAATAAATTATTTGTAGCCTCCCAAATATCCGAAGGTGGCGTAAGGCCTAAAAATTCACTTCCATTTTTCATAAACTTTTCGTAATTAGGTACTATATACCTAGGTCTATAAGGTGCATGTCCTTCAAAAAGATCACATATTATTCCCTCATCACGAAGGAGTTGAGTACTTGGTTTAATATTTAGAACATCTATACTATTTTCTGCCGCTCTTGCAAGAGTTAGTACCTTTTGTTCATAAGTTAGGGTCCCATTTTTAATAATTTCTAAAATGTTGTCCATTATAACACCATCCATTTAAATTATTTTAACCGCATTTTCAAATGGGTTGTTTAACATATAAGTATTTTAAATAATTATATGTTGTTAATTATATTTTATATTTAATCTCTTGTTTTTGCAAAGTTTTTCTATGTTAATCCATAAGAATTATTTTATAAGTATAATTATGGTTAGATACCGCTATTTTACTGGTAGGATACATGGCAATAAGTAATGATATATTACACGAATTATTGTAATTTATGTTATTATTAGTATATAAGTAAACTATAATTTAGTAGACACTTAGTGCATGTTTTTGCAGAGGCCACAAGAAGTGTTAATTGGTTCAGGTGTGATAGTTCCGAAGGAACATAGAGAAACTTTATTTGATTTATCAGATGGAATGTTACAACTTATATAAAAACTAATAAGAATGGGGGAATATATCAGTGATAGAAACGACACGTCTTTATATAATTGATGCAATAGAAGCGGATATTGAAACTATTATTAATTTGGAAAATCATAAGGACAATCGCGATTTCATATGGCTTGGTACATATGAGGCGCATAAAGCTGAAATTGAAGATAAAAACCACTTACTTTTTGTATTTAGACAAAAAGAAGATAATTTTATTGTTGGATTTGCATTAATTAGATTAGATTTTAAATCTGAAGTCTTTGAACTGAGAAGAATTGCTATTTCTAATAAAGGAATAGGATATGGCAAGGAAGTTATGTCTGCATTATTAAAATATGCATTTGAAGAAATAAATATTAATCGTTTTTGGTTAGATGTATACCCTGATAATATCATAGGAATTAAACTTTATGAAGGGCTTCTAATGCATCGTGATGGAATTCTAAGGCAGAACTATAAATCTGAAAGAGGTTATTTGGATCAAATCATATATTCTATGCTAAAAAATGAATATTTTCAAAATGTCATAGAAAATGCAACAAAAATTAGCCAGAGTTAGTACCTTTTATATTATTTAATAATTATATTTATAATTAATTACTAAATACATACATCCATATTTATAGGATGCATTTATAATCATTAATGAAAAATTATGTAAGAGTAGATAGATAAAAAGTTTTTTTGATTCTGCAGACAATGTATGTAAACTCTGTTTTAGGATTTACAATTATATGGTGATGTGATATAGTCTAATTATAGTATGTCACATCGTTACATGTCATAACTAGACTTAATGCAAATAAGGAGTGTTTATATGGATAAGCTAATTAAAACTTTCCTGCCTATGACTGAAACAGCTTATTATATTTTATTATCATTAACGGAGCCTAGACATGGTTACGCCATAATACTACATGTTGAAGACATAACAAATGGAAGAATTAAGTTAGGTTCAGGAACAGTTTATGGAACCCTTACAAAGCTACAGAATAAGGGAGTAATTTCAATTTTTTCTGATGAAAAAAGACGTACCGTCTATGAAATAACTGAAGTAGGGAAAAAACTTATTCTTGCAGAAATAGAGAGAATAAAAGAACTCCATGAAAATGCAGTAAGATTTGAGGGGGATTTTTATGAGTAAGAGGGTATTTAGACCATTCTGGAGCCTTGATATTATAGAAACTGAAAATTGGTTATGTGAAATGTCAGCTAAAGGTTATTCCTTAAATAAGATTGAAGATATAACTAAAGTATTTGTCTTCGAAAAAGGCGAAATGAGCAGAGTACACTTTAGCATTTGCCGTCATAAAACAGGGATTAATGTTGCTTCGCAATCATTACTTACAAGCGGATGGTATAGTGTTTACACAAATGGAAAATGGACCATACTAGCAAATGAAAATGATGAATCTCAAATAAAAATACATCCTTCAAGAGAAAGTCTACTAAGTAGAAGTCGTATTATAAAATACTCTATAGGATCACTATTGACGTTGTGGTTAATGATGTCAATAATGCCAATGCTTTTACTTACCGAATTACTTTTTAATTCTCACAATGTTTCTTCGAATGTTACTTATATGCCAGGGGCTAAATTATCAATAATATTAATTTTATTAGTTTTAATATTATTAGTTTACATTATGATAAAACTTAATAAATCAGATAAAAAGCTTCATATAGAAAATGGTGCAGATTTAAATCTGAGCTTTACAATACCTAAAGACACAATAATAGATTATAAAGCAGAAAGAAAACTGCGTAAAGATGGAAAAGCTATTAAGAAAATTAAACTAGGTTGGTTTTATTCTCCAGATAAAACAGAAGAATGGCTTGAGAACATGGAAATGAAGGGTTATAACCTATATAGAATGAGCAGATCAGGTTCTACTTTTCACTTTATGAATGGAGAACCAAGAAACGTTAAATATTCTTTAGATTTTCAAATTACTGTAAATGACAGCTATTTTGAAATTCATAAGACTAACGGGTGGAAAATGATATTTACAAGTTTTTCAAGTTTTACAAAACATACATTATGGGGAAAAGAATATTCAGATGAAAAGCCAGCTTTATACTCGGATAATAGTCATATAATAAAACATGCAAAAAAGCAATGTATGGTGTATTGCATGTTATTTACTCCCTTAATTATAATGTATTTATTCATAATCGGCTCAAACATAAAAATGTATTTAGAAGGTTTCCCAATAATATGGCCAACATTAATAATATTTTCGGTATGCATAATTGAATTTGGATACTTTGTTATAAAATCTTTAGGCTACTATTTAAGAACTAGAAAGAGATTTACTTAAGAAGAAATTTTAAAATGCCTTTGTAAAATAAAATGTTTTATATTAGATGGAGGAGATAAAATATTCTTATACGCGATATGATTTTACCTAGGTATATGTAGTTTCAGCATTTTATCGAAAACGGAATGGTTACAACAAATTGGGATGAAGTTGATTTGCCTAATATAGTTATAGTATTTAAATAATAAGTATGAACTCTCTCCATAGTTGCTTGCAATAAGAAGCGAAGAAACATTGAAATCCCATTTAGAGATTATTCTTTTGCTAATAGAAAGATTCTCGTAAGCTTCCACAGGAAGTGGAAGCTAGCGAACCTGAGGCAGGACAACCAATGTGAACGCTAGAGAATTTTCTATTCGTAAAAGATTAGAATTTCTTAATGCGATTTTCAGTTTCAAGCTCTTATTTCAAGGCACGCATGGGAACCTTCATAGATTACTTAAACTACTCCTTACCCAAGCTTAGCAAGTTCCACAGCTATTTGTGCTCCAACTTTAGCATTATTATATACTAATTGAATATTTGAATCTAGGCTATCTCCACCAGTAAGCTCTTTAACTTTTCCAAGTAAGAACGGTGTACTTTCTTTTCCTTTAATTCCTTTTTCATCTAGTTCTTTTAAGGCCTTAGTTATAGCATTAGTTATAACATCATAATCCATCTCATACTCCACTGGAATTGGGTTAGCTATAACCATGCCACCATTTAATCCTAAATCCCATTTTGCCTTTAAGGCTAAAGCAAGTGTGTCCGCTGAATCTATACGATAATCTACTCCAAACCCACTTTTTCTAGTATAGAAAGCAGGAAGTTCATCTGTACCAAATCCAACAACTGGAACACCTTGAGTTTCTAGATACTCTAAAGTTAGTCCTATGTCTAAAATAGATTTTGCCCCTGCACAAATTACAGCAACACTCGTATGTGCCAATTCTTGAAGATCTGCTGAAATATCAAAAGTCTGCTCTGCTCCTCTATGAACTCCACCTATACCACCTGTAGCAAAAACCTTAACCCCTGCAAGTGCAGCAATTATCATTGTTGATGCTACTGTAGTGGCTCCGTCTGCCTTATTGGCTATTATAAAAGGAATATCCCGTCTACTGGTTTTAATTACATTTTTACCACTTCCAAGTATTTCTATTTCCTCTCTAGTTAAACCTACCTTTAGTCTTCCATTAAGAATTGCAATAGTAGCTGGTACTGCTCCATTTTCTCTTATTATTTCTTCTACCTTGAGTGCTGTCTCAACATTTCTTGGATAAGGCATTCCATGAGATATAATAGTAGATTCTAAAGCCACTACTGCTCGCCCTTCTTTTAATGCCTTTGCAACCTCTGGTTTAATATCTAAGTAATTTGTTAACATAATCCTATCTCCTTCATCTTCGTATTTATATTTTCTACTGATATGTTAGGGTTAATAGTATTTTCATGAGACAGAGCGAGTATTGCTGCACTCATAGAAAATCCGGTGCTGTATCTTATATCAAAATCATTGAAATGACTATAAGCTAAAGCTGCCAAAAAAGCATCCCCTGCTCCTGTTGCATTAACTACATGTATCTTGGGACTTCTTATATGATTAGAATTAATCCCATCATCATAATACATACCTTCCTCCCCAAGACTTATAAACACTCTTTTAACTCCTTTTTGTAAAAAGTAATTTGCTACACTTTTTAAATCGTTTTCATTGTTTATTTTAATACCTGATAACATTTCAGCCTCAAGCCTATTAGGTTTAATTGTATGAAAATAACCAATGAAATCCTTTACTTTTTTAGCTTTAGTTGTAGACACCGTATCTAGGAAAAAATCCACACCCTTATAATTAGTTAAAATATATTCAATAGTGTCCTTTGGAATATTTGTATCAATAATACAAATCTTTGAATTTTCTATTATATTCTTCTTATTTTTAATAAAATCCACACTAACCTTGTCCATAATATCCATATAGGCTATTGCTACCATCATATCTCCACTACCATCTAATATTGATAAATATGTGGAAGTAGCATGTTCACTTAAAATAAGGGAATCTTCCATATTAAGATTAATTAATCTTGACTCTTCTAATATTTTCCTTCCATATACATCATCACCTACTGCACTAATAAGCTTAGTTTCTATTCCTAATTTCACTAGGTTTTCACCAATATTTCTTCCCACACCTCCAAAGGAAACTTTTACCTCTCCTGGATTAGAGTCCTTTAATATTAAATCATTATTCGGAAACCCCTGAATGTCAATATTAGTTCCACCAACAATACTTATATAGGGCTGTTCACGTAGGATATAACCCTTACCCACAACATATCCTTTTTTTAGTAAATTACTAATGTGAACCGCCACACTGGAACGTGTAATTCCTAAGGAATCAGCTAGTTCCTTTTGGGAAATCATAGGATTTTTCTTGATCAATTCTAAAATTTCTTGCTCTCTATTTGTCATAGCCCTCTCCTTAATATATGTTTAGTAGATAAACATTAGCTTATTCATATTCTATCATATATGTTTTTGTTTTCCAAGTGAATTATGTGAATTTTCATAAAATAATCAAAATTCTTTTAATGTCACAATAGGATATTCATTTTAAAATTGCAAATACTATTAGTTGATATGAGTAAAAAATATATATTGTGCTATATGAATTAATTGCCCCAGAGAATAGCAAGGAGGTTTTATAGTGTGCTTAGAAAATTTATCTAATGAAAAATTTAAACAACTAGAGGATTTTATAAAAACCGTTCCTAATGACCGTAGTTCTTTAATCGAAGTCTTACATAAATCGCAACAAATATTTGGCTATCTTCCTAACGAAGTTCAGGATTTCGTTGGAGAAAAATTACATGTTCCTACAGCCTCAGTATACGGTGTTGTAACCTTTTACTCCTACTTCACTACAGTTCCAAGAGGTAAATATGTTATAAACATATGCACTGGAACGGCTTGTTTTGTTAGGGGAGCTGCTGATATATTAGGTGAGTTTGAAAGAAGGCTGAGCATATCTGCTGGAGAAACTACCCCGGATAAAAAATATACTATTGAAACACTTAGATGTGTAGGTGCCTGTGGACTTGCTCCAGTAGTAACAGTTAACGGTAAAGTTTTTGGTCATTTTAAAACCAATGATGTAATTAAAATTTTAGAAATGTACTCATAATAGGAGAATTATAGCAATTTATAATTGTTATTTTCACTAAAAAAAAGCGAGGAGGATATGCCTTGAATAAAATCAATTCTTTTGAACAACTTGCGAAAGCTCATGAGGATTTTACGCAATTATTAAAGCTCAGAAAATTCTCACATGAGCAAGAGATAAGCGTAGAACATACTAGATGTAAGCGTGAAATACTAGTTTGTGGTGGAACTGGGTGCCAATCTGCTGATAGTTCACTCATTATTGATAACTTGAACGCAAAGATAAAAGAGTCAGGATTATCTCAGGAAGTAACAGCACATGTAACAGGTTGCTTTGGATTTTGTGAAAAAGGTCCTATTGTAAAAATAGATCCTGACAATGTGTTTTATGTTGAAGTAAAACCTGAGGATACTGATGAAATAGTGCAGCAGCATTTGCTTCATGGTAATGTAATTGAAAGATTATTATATGAGGAACCAACTTTGAAACAAAAGGTTAAAAGGCAAGACGAAATATCCTTTTATAAAAAACAGAATAGAATTGCACTTAGAAACTGTGGTCTTATTAATCCTGAAGATATAAAAGAATCAATTGCTGAGAAAGGTTACATGGCCCTAGGCAAAGTTATTACTACAATGTCTCAGGATGATATTATTAAACTAATCTCTGATTCTGGACTTCGAGGACGTGGTGGCGGTGGTTTCCCTACAGGGAAAAAATGGTCTTTTGCTAAAAAATATGAAGCTCCGCAAAAATATATCATATGTAATGCAGATGAAGGGGATCCTGGTGCTTTTATGGATCGTTCCATACTAGAAGGGGATCCTCATAGTGTATTAGAAGCTATGGCTATTGCGGGATTCGCCATAGGTGCCTCCCTAGGTTATATATATATAAGAGCTGAGTACCCACTCGCAATTGATAGACTTAAAATAGCTATTGAACAGGCTCGCGCTTGTGGTGTTTTGGGTAACAATATCTTAGGAACTAACTTTAGCTTCGATGTGTACTTAAAATATGGTGCAGGTGCCTTTGTGTGTGGAGAAGAAACTGCCCTTATAAAATCCATTGAAGGATATCGTGGAGAACCCACAAATAAGCCACCCTTCCCAGCTGAAAGTGGTCTTTGGGATAAGCCTACAAGTGTTAACAATGTAGAAACCTTTGCATGCATCCCCGCCATTATAAATAAAGGTTCAGAATGGTTCAGCTCTATAGGAACAAAAACTTCTAAAGGAACCAAAGTTTTTGCTCTTGCAGGCAAAATCAATAATGTTGGTCTCGTTGAAGTTCCAATGGGAACTACACTCCGAGAAATCATATATGATATTGGCGGTGGCATTAAAAATGGACGTGAATTTAAAGCCGTTCAAACTGGTGGCCCTTCTGGAGGGTGCATTCCAGCTTCTCTTTTGGATACACCAATAGACTATGAATCACTAAATTCTATAGGCTCCATGATGGGCTCTGGTGGGATGATTGTAATGGATGAGGATAACTGCATGGTGGATATTGCAAAATTCTATCTCCAATTTACTTTAGAAGAGTCTTGTGGTAAATGCACTCCTTGTAGAATAGGCAATACTAGATTGTACGAAATAGTAGAAAAAATAACAAAAGGTAGAGCTACCGAGCAAGATATAGCTAATTTGAAGGAGCTTGGTCAAATTATAAAGGATACATCTCTTTGTGGCCTTGGCCAAACCTCTCCAAATCCTGTTCTAAGTAATCTAAAATATTTTGAAGAGGAATTCAATGCTCATGTACGAGATAAACACTGTCCTGCTGGAGTATGTAAAGAATTATTAATGTATGAAATAACAGACAAGTGTATAGGTTGCACTCGTTGCGCTAAAATTTGTCCCGTTACCTGTATACATGGAAAAGTTAAAGAGCTCCATGTTATTGATCAAAATAGATGCATTAAATGTGGTTCATGCTATGAAGTATGCCCAGTAGATGCCATAATCAGAAAATAAAACTTAAGAGAGGTGAAAACTTTGAATTTAGTAACTCTAACTATAAATGATAAAAAAATTGAAGTAGCAGAGGGCTCTTCTATTTTAGACGCAGCTAAAAGTCTTAATATTCGCATACCTACCTTATGTCATTTTAAACTTCATGATGACAAAACTATAAATGATCCTGGTTCCTGCAGAGTATGTGTAGTAGAGGTAGAAGGTCGCAGAAATTTAGCTCCTGCCTGTTCCACTCCTGTTGCTAGCGGAATGGTTATAAAAACTAATTCTATAAGGGCAATAAAAGCACGTAGAGCAGTAGTTGAACTCTTTCTTTCTAATCATCCTAAAGAATGTTTATTATGCGAAAAAAATCTTCACTGTGAACTTCAATCACTAGCAGCAGAAATGGATATACGCGAAATTAGATATGTTGGTAAAATGTCTCATTATCCAACAGATAATTCAAGTTATTCAATTATAAGAAATCTTGATAAATGTATTTTATGTAGGCGCTGTGAAACTATGTGTAATGAAGTTCAAACCTGCAGAGTTTTATCTGGAATCAATAGAGGTTTTATAACTAACGTAGCTCCTGCTTTTAATGCACCTATTGCTGAAACGAACTGTACTTTCTGCGGTCAGTGTGTTGCAGTATGCCCAACTGCAGCTTTAACAGAGGTTAACTTTACACCAAATGTTTGGGATGCTATAAATGCTAAGGATAAAATAGTGGTAGTACAAACTGCACCAGCTATAAGAGCGGCTCTTGGAGAAGATTTTGACTTAGAACCAGGTACAGTAGTAACTGGTAAAATGGTATCAGCTCTACGAGCCCTAGGATTTGATTATGTTTTTGATACAGACTTTGCAGCTGACTTAACTATAATGGAGGAAGCTAGTGAATTTGTACATAGGCTAGAACATGGTGGTACCTTACCTATGCTCACCAGTTGCTGCCCAGCATGGATAACCATGTTAGAACACGACTACCCTGAAATGTTAGATATTCCTTCAACTTGCAAATCGCCTCATCAAATGTTTGGAGTTATAGCTAAAACATATTTCGCAGAAAAAATGAATATAGATCCTAAAAAAATGGTAGTAGTATCTGTTATGCCTTGTCTTGCCAAAAAATATGAAGCTGCAAGAGATGAACTAAAGCATGATAATTTAAGAGATGTTGATATTGTAATAACCACTAGGGAACTCGCAAAAATGATTAAAGAGGCTGGTATTGACTTTAATTCTCTTGAGGATGATGATTTTGATAACCCACTGGGAGAATCCACAGGAGCCGGAGTTATCTTTGGAGCTTCCGGAGGGGTTTTAGAAGCCGCTGTCCGCACTGCTTATGAGTGGATTACAGGTGTTACCGGTCCAGCATTACAGTTCCACTCTATTAGGGGGCTTGAAGGCAGTAAAAAAGCAACTCTTAAAATAAAAGACACCGATGTAAATGTAGCAGTAACCAATGGCCTAGGTAATGCCAGAAAATTACTTGAATCTATAAAAAATGGTGAATCTACCTACCATATAATAGAGATCATGGCATGCCCAGGTGGTTGCATTGGTGGCGGAGGCCAACCATATATTTACGGTAATAGTGATATTCTTAAAAAGAGAGTAGAGGCTATTTACAGTGAAGATGATAATAAAGTCATAAAAAAATCTCATGAAAACCCTTATATTCAAAAGCTCTATAGTGAATTTTTAGGGGAACCTTATGGTGAAAAAGCTCATGAGCTACTTCATACTCATTATGTTAATCGAAAATATCAAAAGATGAAACAATATGAACCTAAGTAATATTTCAAAAAAAATTAATGGCTTACCACTTGTGATGATGTAGTAAGCCTATTTAATATCTTTCTACTATTAATAGAATTATAAATTTCTTTAATATAAAAAAATGATAATTTTATACTTAAGTATTTTATCTTAGATTATGCTAACAATATATCCTTTTAGTTATAGCATAATTTAAGAAAAAATTGATTAACTTATATTGTTTTTTAAATGAGCGTTAAGCCATATTATTACATCCTTAATTACTTCTTCCCTATTAGTCTCGTTAAGCATCTCATGTCTTCCATCTTTATAAAGCTTATAATTTAAATCCACCACTCCATGTTGTTTATAAGTTTTAACCAATTTTAGAACACCCTTACCATTTTTTCCTACGGGGTCTTTAGCTCCTGAGAATATATAAATAGGTAAATCTTTAGGAACATTTTTAATTTCCTTGTTGTCTGCTATACTCTTAAGTCCACCTAAAAAATCATAGAAAAATCCCGCTGTAAACACCGTCCCACAGAATGGATCATCTATATATTTATCTACTTGTTTGTTATCCCTACTTAACCAATCAAAAGCTGTTCTATTTGGCTTAAAGGAATTGTTATAGCTTCCAAAAGATAATTTATCTAATTTTTTACTTTTGCCAGCTCTTCCAATTTTCTTGATCTCGCCCTTTGCTATTAGCCTTGCTATATCTATAGTAATTCCCTGTTTACCACAGGATCCTGAAATAATTGCGCCCTTTAATTCACTTCCATATAAACAAATATATCTTTGTGTCAAGAAAGATCCCATACTATGGCCAAATAAAAATATAGGTAAATTGTGATTTTCTTCTTTAATTCTTTCATTCAGTTGATGCATATTTTCAACCATTGAATTAAAGCCATCCTCACCTAAGTCTCCTAATTTGGAAGCTTCACCTGCAGTTTTCCCATGCCCTCTATGGTCATTAGCATAAACAATAAAACCCTCATTTGTTAAAGCCCTTGCAAAGCCTTCATACCTGGCCGCTGTTTCTGCCATTCCATGGGCTATCTGAACTACCCCCTTAACCTGTACATTCTCATCTGGTAGCCATTTGTATACAAATATTTCTAAGTCACCCTTGTCCACAATCTTAAAATTTTCTACTTTCATAACCCCAGCCCCCTATATTTTTTTATAAAAATGCTTATATTAGCCACAAAATTATAATTCATAGCAATTTTATCACACTATATCTTATCTATATTTTTTGATATTATTAAATCCACTCGTGACCTTATAACCACCTTTGCAATCTTCATACACTACTAATGTAAGTCTACACCATTTTTGTAAAACTATAAAGATTTATTCTTTGTTTTCCATCTACCAAATCGTGGACATGCACTGCATTTGCGCGATCTTTTAAAAACCAACTAATTAGTATTCTAATTTTTTTCAGATGACTAGTATTTTTTTATTTTTTTTATAATAGGTCAAATTTTAGACACAAAAAACCACACTTAATAAATCTATCGTTAGACAGATTTGTTAGTGTGGCCCTCATTTCTCTTAGCCATATTTCATGTTTACTCTCACTAAAATTATATCACTAAATTATACATTTGCAAAGCAATATTATTTAAATTCTAAAATTAATATTATACTATAGTATATTGAAAATATATAAATGCTTATTTTTCCAGAGCTTTATATTCTACCTCTATATATTTATCTTCATCGTAAAATCTTTCTGTTTCCCCATAAATCCTTATATTTGTTTGTACAGCATTTTCAGCAATATATTTTGCAGTATTTATAGTTGCAATAATAGTTGTATCTGCTACAACCGCAGTTATCGCTGCTGTTATTTTTGTAGTTTTCCCCACCATTTTAGAAGCTATTGTACTATACTTCTTCGTGCTTACAGCTAATTTCTTACTACCTGATTTTTCTGCAATAGCAGATATAACATTACCCGTTACCTCAATGCTATGCTCAGCGGTATTTCCAACTAATTTTCCAGCACCATATATTATTTTTCCCACCATTGTCATCATCATCACCATACCTATATTTAATACTCTTATATAGTGTCACCTGACCTAATAGTATTATACCATATTTTTCAAAAATTATTGGTTAATATATTGTATCTGTATTTATAATGAAACTCTATAATCATGAAGGTTCTCCATGTAGGAGTAAGGCATATAGTACCTAATAAGTTTTACAGAACCCATAGTCCTCTACATCATAAATTTCCGTAAGCACCTAGGAAGTTAATTATTTACTACTTTTAGAAATAATGAGATGATAGGAAATTTCGATCCAGTGACTTGCAATAAAAATCAATGAAACTATTGAAATTCAATTTAGATATTTTTTCTTAGATTATGCTAACAAAAGTATGTATTGCGCAGAATGCATTCGAACAAGCCTTAGTAATTCACAATTTATTTTATTTGCATTTTTTAGCAACTGTAAATAAAATAAATTTTAGAATTACTTGACGAAGTGAGAGCATTTCCAGCAATATATACTTTTCGTTATAGCATAATATAAGAAAAAACGCTTAATCAAATTTCTAGTTTGGAGTTCTATTGTAAGGCACGTAGGAGGAATTCCCTATCTTCCCATTAATATTGTGTATTTCTTACATTATTAAGTGCATTATATACACCTACAGCCAATTGTTCCATTGTTGTATTGTCCTTTGGCTTAAATTCATTGTTTTCTATTTTTATAAAACCAAAAGCCTCTGCAATAGCAACATATCCTAAATTACCCTTACTTATTTGAGCTATATCTTTATAATTAATTTTAAACAAATCACTGTGCTCAGCCAATTTGCTATAATTAGTAAATTTAACTAAGGTTTTAGCTAGCTCCTCTCTAGTAACTAATTTGTCTCCTATAAATTCCCCATCTGAGTTTTCCATAATTCCATAGGATACAGCCATTTGAAGGTATTTATAGTTTACATCAGATTTTGCAATGTTTGAGAACTTTAAATCTGCAGTTTTTTCTGCCATATATGGTGTATATCCTCTTGCATTTACTAACATTTTGATTAAGTCAATTTGGGTAACTTTTTTATCTAATTTAAAATCACCAGTTTCTATTAATCCTTTAGATGCTAAAATGCTTAATTCTTTTTCTGCCTTACTACCTTTGATTTTCTCTTTAAACAATTCTATATTTTGGTCAATAATTTCACCATTATAATTTATAAACTTACCCGTAAGAGCATCAATACTTGTATAATCATACATCCCACTAGCATCGCCAAGTTTATAAGCGAGTTTCATTTCTAATTCTGGTTTTTCTGGATTATCACTTTTATTTATTTGAGTATAAACCAGGACTGGTTTATACTTACTAAACATTATTTCACTTGCATTTTGCACACTTATCGCATTTTTAGTATCTGGAAATTTAATATTCTTATCCCAATTAGAATTTAAACTATTCATTTCGCCAGTTACAGCGCTAAACCCAACATTTATAGTGTTTTCATTAAATTCTATGCCATTTTCTAATCTAGCAAAGTTAAAATAATAATTTCTTTCCCCCATTTTATCATAACCATTATAACTATAATGAAGTTGCTCTGTTTTTAATTGTTTTACTTTATCGGGATAATACTTTGCAACTGCCTCTATAGCCTTAGCATATGCCTGTTCCCAGGATAATTTAGCAACGAATTTTCCACCTCCATTATAATCCTCATTAGAATATTTATAACAATTTGCTATTTCTCCAGTTAAAGCATCTATTGATACATTCCCACTTTCGTTGTATTTTCCTGCATCCCCTTTACTGAAAGATGCACTCCAAGTTTTATTAGTTGAACTGCCAAAGTTTTCAGGATATTCTTGATATCCTAACCCTTGAATTACATAACCCTCACCATAGATCTTATTTATGAAACTTTTTATTATAGTTCCTGCTTCCTCTTCTTCTATTGCCTTATCTCTAGGTGTTACCACTTTTGCACTATTATAAAATAAAGTTTTTTCTTTTTCATTTAAATCTTTTATTACAGGACCGCTAGCATTATTAAATGGATCAATAAACTTGCCATCTTTAGCATCTAACATATTTCCTTTACTGAATTCTGGCACGTATACTACTTTTATATTTCTTTTATTTTCATAATACTTATAATTTTGTGTAAAAGCCATGAATTTCAAAGTCATTTTTGCTCCACTTTTAAAAGCTTCAACAGCAGTTTTGGAATCTACTATGGCTTTAATCTCTGGAAATTTTAAATCTGTATTCCAATTATTATTGTAAGAAACTACCTTCCCAGATACCCCATCAACTTCTATATTTATATTATTACCATCAAATTCTATACCATTAACTTTATTTACATAGTTAAAATTATAATTAGGTGATCCATAATTTCCTAAATTATTATAATTTCTTTTATTTAATTCATCGTATTTATTTGGTTGAATTTTTTTAACAAAATCATCACTAATTTTTTCTGCTTGCATAATTGTTATTGTTGGAACCGTATTTTCTTCATTTGCGTTACGTTCATAATTATTTGCTTGAGTAACTTCACCAGTTTCTGCATTTAAGGTAACATTAATGCTAATAGTTTTTGCCATATTATTCATTTGCCAATTAATATTCCAGGAGCTACTCTGCTTCCCATTGTAATTTGATGTATTAAAGTTACTTGTTTGTGTTAATTTACTCTCATCTATTTCTGTATTAAAATAAGTTTTCATCATTCCCTTTGCAATTTCTTTTGCTTTTTCCTTTGATATTTTAACACTCTTCTCAGCTTCACTATTTGTTGTAATTGCAGTCCCGGTGGTTGTGTTTGTGGTTATGATGGGTGTAACTTGTGTTGGAGCATTTGTCATTGTTTTTGCAAAAGTTGAAGTTGTACTAGTAAAGATTAATGCTGATGCTAATAGTATTGAAAACATTTTTTTCCTGTTCATGATAATTCCTACCTTTCAATATAATATTTTATTATTTTATATATAAATCTATCTTTAGTTGAAAAGTATACTTTGTATAATTTTATTCTCATTCATATATATATATTATAGACGATTACAAATTTAATTTAGTTACATATAAATTACATTTATTTCTATTTAAATAAATTTTTTTCAATTATATTTGCAACTTTATAAATCTTTTAAGGTATTGTATAATGGATAATGTTATAGAAAAAAAGGCATGGGAGTGAAAATATATGACAAAGACTATTTTTAAAGGCAGTGCAATGCTAAATCCTGTTCCTGTAGTATTAATTACCTCAAAAAATAAAGAGGACAGCGTAAATGTTTTTACGGTAGCTTGGATAGGAACGGCTTGTACTAAACCTCCAATGATAACTGTAGCCATAAGGCCTGAAAGGCTTTCCTACGAATATATAAAAGAAAGTGGTGACTTTGTAGTAAATTTGCCTAATTCTAAAATGGTTAGACAAGTTGACTTTTGCGGAGTACGCTCAGGACGGCAAATAGATAAAATTAAAGAAATGAACTTTCTTATTGAAGACAGTGTGGATGTCACAGCACCTTTAATTTCTGAATGCCCAATATCTCTAGAATGCAAGGTTAAAAGCATTACCCCTTTAGGTACCCACCATTTATTTTTAGCTGAAATTGTAAATACCCATGTAGATAATAGCTTAATAGATTTTAATGGAAAAATCCATTTTGAAAGTGCAGATCTTATTACTTATTCTCATGGTGAATATTTTAGCGTTAATTCTAAACCTTTAGGTAAATTTGGTTATTCAGTTCAGAAAAAAGTCAAAAAACCACATAAAAAGAAAGCCTGATTTCTCAGGCTTTCTTTTTATGTGGTTTCTTTTTATATTAATTTCTTGTCCATTGATATATTTCCCATTGTTTTATTTTCTACTGTTTTATTTTCTATTGTTTTATTTTCAACGTTCTTAGTCATTTTCAACATTTCAGCTATAGCTGATATACTACCTAAACTTGATAATGTTTCAAGTGGAAGTATAAGTTTATTAGCAGGATTCTTAGCCATTTCTTTAAGAGCCTCAATTTGTTTTAATGCTATTACTGTTTCGTTTGTACCTGACTCTATAATAGCTGAATTTATTCTTCTTATTGCATCTGCCTCTGCGAATGCAATTTCTGATATAGCTTTGGCCTTACCTTCAGCTTCAAGAAGTTGTGATTCTTTCATTCCTTCTGCACGTCTAATATTTGCTTCTTTTTCAGCCTCAGCATTTAATATTTGAGCTTGTTTATGTCCTTCTGCTCTTTCAATTTGACTTTGTTTTTCACCTTCTGCGGTAAGGATAAATGCTCTCTTATCTCTCTCTGCTCTCATTTGTTTTTCCATAGCCTGTTGAATTTCAGTTGGTGGAATTATATTTTTTATTTCTACCGATAATATTTTTATACCATAAGCATCTGTAATTTCATCGATTATTTCAAGAAGTTTTAAATTTATTCTATCTCTTCCTGATAATACTTCATCTAAAGTCATATCTCCACAAATATTTCTCATATTAGTAATAGTTGAGTACACAATACCCGATTTATAATCTTCAATATTGTATACCGCATCCCTTGAGTTAACAACCTTATAGAATATAACATTATCAATTGATATATTAACATTATCCTTAGTTATAACATTCTGTGGTTGTATGTCTAATATTTGTTGCTTAGTAGAAATCCTTCTTCGAACAAAATCTGCAAAAACAATTGTTAAATGCCAGCCTGGCTCTAAAATCCTATGAAACTGACCGAACCTCTCTACTAAAACAACTGATCCAGTGTTAACAATTTTAATAGATGATAAAATCGCAATAATTATTATTAACAATATAAATAAACCTATAAATGATCCAACATTCATTACAAATTCCTCCTTAAATTTTAGTACAAGTTATACCTTAGCTATTAATAACTTATTTCCTTCGATACCAATAATTTGAACTAAGTCCCCTTTTGTTAAAGGCTTACCTACGTTTTTTACAGTCCAATAAATTCCTTGGAATTTAATACTTGCTTTTATATCAATATCTTTTGTTATTGTAAATTCAGTACCTATATACGCTTCTTCCATAGTTGGTGTTCTGCTTACAGTTTTCTTTATAGTTCTCTTGACTATTGGATATCCGACAGCCATAAACACTGCACTAACTGCTACAAAAATAATGGCTTGAACAACTACTGGTGCATTAAAGGCTATTGAAATTATTGCTGCAACTGCACCTATAGCAAACCAAACAAACATAAAACTACTCGTTACAATATCAATAGCTAGTGCCCCTAATGCTATAACTACCCAAATCACCATTGACTCCCATTCCATGTTGTACTCCCCCTTTCGCATATCAATTTATTTTAAACATTAGGACATTACTAATCCTTATTTAATTATATCCCTTTTGTGCACTTTATGACACCATTTTCTGTAATAATATTACACCAAAAACTTTATGTGGTATTAATATATTAATATACTATTATATATTATTTTTTATACATAATAAAGTTTAGTTTTAGTACACTATGGGTTATTTAATACCCTATAAACGCTATTGTATAGTTTTATCACAGGTTTGCATTCATTATCTCATTAATTTAAGCTTTTAATAAAATATCAGAATAATTTCACAATAAAATATAAAATAGTTTGGGGACGGTTAACAATTATTTAACCTAAGGTAAAATAATTGTTAACCGTCCCTACTAATGAATCTAAGATAATGATATAATTTTAGTGAACATTGGTTATATAAAGTCAATTTTACAAATACTATATTTGAAAAACCAAAGAAAGGTCGTGAACTAGTTTGAATACTTCTTTTATTAAGGTTTCTGCTGCTTGCCCTGTGGTAAATGTGGCAGATATAGAATTTAACTTAATTAACATAAAAAGTTGCATCGGAGAGGCTTTAAAAGAAAAATCAAAATTCATAGTTTTCCCAGAACTTTGCATAACAGCTTACACCTGCGCAGATTTATTTTTACAACAGGAGCTACTTAAAAAGGCTGAAAGTGCAATTGAATCTCTGTGTGAATTTTCTAAAAACAAAGATATACTGATTGCTGTAGGGTCTCCACTACATTTTAATAATTGTCTATATAATTGTGCTTATGTAATATTTAAAGGTACCATTTTAGGAATAGTACCAAAAAGCTATATTCCTAACTACTCTGAGTTTTATGAAAAAAGATGGTTTACTGAGGGTCTTGGCGTTATAAACAAAATTGTAAATCTTTCTTTTGCAAAAGGCATCCCCTTTGGAACAAATTTATTGTTTACCAGTAATAATATTAAATTTGGTTTTGAAGTTTGTGAGGATCTTTGGGTAACCATTCCTCCAAGCAGCTATTTAGCACTTCAAGGTGCAAATATAATTGCTAATTTATCTGCATCTAATGAACTCGTTAGCAAAGCTGATTACAGAAAATCCTTAGTTTCATCTCAGAGCGCAAGATGTATGTGTTCTTATTTATATGCATCCTCTGGTGTTTTTGAATCCTCCACAGATTTGCTTTTCAGTGGACATCTATTAATTAGCGAAAATGGCATTTTACTAAAAGAAAATAATAGATTTCAAAGAGAAAATGAAATTGTTACTTCTATTATAGATATAGATAAGTTAAATAGTGAAAGGTTAAAAAATATCAGTTTTAGAAATAGTACTTCCATATGCCCTTTTGACGTTTGCGAAATTCCTTTTGAATTTTCAAGCACAGAATTCGGGGTTTTTGATAGAACTATCGATAAGCATCCTTTTGTTCCTTCTAATCAATACCTGCGTGAAATACGTTGCAAGGAAATATTTAATATCCAGTCCTCGGCTCTTGCTAAAAGATTCTCTTATACTGGACTTAATAAAGCTATAGTTGGGATTTCAGGCGGACTTGATTCAACTCTTGCACTACTAGTTATAGCTAAAACCTTTGATATGTTAAAGCTGCCAAGAAAAAATATTATTACTATTACTATGCCTGGTTTCGGAACTACAGATAGAACCTATCTGAATGCCATAAACCTATGTAAACATTTAGGTACAGAGTTTAGAGAAATTAATATAGTAGATGCTTGTTTGCAACATTTCAAAGACATAAATCATCCAATAGAAAAACATGATGTAACTTATGAAAATGTTCAAGCAAGAGAAAGAACTCAAATTCTTATGGATGTTGCTAATAAAGATGGTGGACTATTAATAGGAACAGGAGATTTATCTGAACTGGCTTTAGGTTGGTGCACATATAATGGAGATCATATGTCTATGTATTCTGTTAACTGCTCAATTCCTAAGACACTGGTTCGATACTTAGTTAAGTATGTAGCAGATAAAGAAGCCTCAGTGGAAGTTACAGATATACTTTTAGATATACTTGACACTCCTGTAAGTCCAGAACTTCTACCTAGTGATGCGAATGGTGAAATTGCTCAAAAGACTGAAGACATAGTAGGACCCTATGAACTACATGACTTTTTCCTTTACTATTTTATGAAACAAGGAGCTTCTCCTAGTAAAATATTATTCTTAGCAAAAGAGGCCTTCAAAGAAGATTATAGCGAAGAGGTAATCATCAAATGGTTAGATAAATTTATAAAAAGATTCTTTACACAACAATTTAAACGTTCAGCCTTGCCAGATGGTCCTAAAGTAGGAACTATAAGTGTATCTCCAAGAGGAGATCTTCGAATGCCATCTGATGCTAGTTTTAATTCCTTCCTTCAAAAATAATAAAAATATACATTATATTATATAAGGGGCTTTAAACGCTCCTTACCAGGTTTGCTAACAAATATTTTTATGCGCAAAAAAAGTATATATTACGTATAATGCATTCACTTCGCTTTAGAACTTCTTACAAAGTGAATACATTAATAGTAATATATACTTTTTTCTTTTTTATTTATAAATATCTACAATAAGTCCTGCAATTTCATCAATGGTATTAGCTACGTCAAGGTTTTCTTTTTCTTGGCTCAGTAACATTTGTGTTAGTTCCTCTAGTTTGACATCCACAGTATCCACCGTTATAAAATACTGTGTTTGCCAAAAGCTAATATCCTTTTTAACCTCGTACATATGTTTTAAAACAGAGTCTAAGTATTCTCTAATTAAATTTTTATATGCTCTCACATCTGCGAAACATTTTGTAATACACAATCTATTTCCTTTCTTTTTTATGTCCTCCATCATGTCCTTCAATTGTTCCTCTGATTTTTGTTGCCTAGCAAAGCTAAAATTTTGAGAAAAATCTTTTTTACTAGATACGGTTTTCTTGTCTGAAGTAATAGTTGAATTTCTTCTAGCTCTTGATATTTCCAATTTCTTCACCCCCTAGTTTATGCAAATCAATTGTTATAAATGTTTTTACATCATTATATACATTATATCGGATTTTCCAAAAAAAAATATACACAATAGAAAATTCTTTTACTGTAAATTTGCCAATTTTTTTTTATATTAGTATAATAATATGGTAAATAATATAGATTATAGATATAGGTTTTTGTTTTTAATTAAAGCTAAAAAACACTATTTCTAGCTATATAACTATAAATTAAAATTCTTAGGGGTGAAACAAATGAAAAGATTACTAATTATGTTTTGGACTTTTTTTAAAATAGGAGCTTTTACCTTTGGTGGAGGTTATGCCATGATACCACTGATTGAGATGGAAGTCGTCAATAAAAAAAAGTGGCTATCTAAAGAAGATTTCTTAGATATAATTGTTATTTCGCAGACTTTTCCTGGAGCCTTAGCTGTTAATAGTAGTATATTTATAGGCTATAGAATTAGCGGACTGCTTGGAGCAATCATCGGACTTCTAGGAGTTGTTTTACCCTCATTTTTTATAATACTATTGATTGCAGTTTTTTTTATGAAATTTAGAGATTATTATTATGTGGATTTAGTTTTCAAAGGCATCTCTGCTGCAGTACCAATGCTTATACTCATAGCTGTTGTAAGCTTATCCAAATCTTTAAAGAAAAGCTATGCAAATCTTGTTATAATTTTAGTTTCCATGGCAAGCATATTATTCTTAAATGTACACCCTGTCATAGTAATACTTTTATCTGGATTATACGGGGTTATATTTCTCGGAAAGAAGGTGAAATAAATGTCTAATCTAATTCAAATTTTCTTATCCTTCTTAAAAATAGGTGCCTTTAGCTTTGGTGGAGGCTATGCCATGCTTCCACTTATCCAAAGAGAAATTGTAAATAGCCATAATTGGATTACTTATAAAGAGTTTATTGACATTATTGGTATATCACAAATGACTCCTGGACCTATAGCCATAAATTCAGCTACTTTTGTAGGTTTCAAGGTTTCTGGTATATTAGGTAGTATTGCTGCAACCCTAGGTGTAGTATCCTTTTCATTTCTCTTAGTTTCCATAGCTAATCACTATATTGTTAAATTTAAAGAGTCCTACATAATGAAGGCTGCACTAGCAGGAATGAGGCCTGCGCTAATTGGTCTTATAGTTTCTGTATTCTTGTCCCTTGGAAAAGAATCTTATAAGGACATTAAAAGTGTAATAATTGGATTCATAATTTTGGGACTTCTTCTTACAAATAAAATTCATCCAATTTTAATAATAATAATTTCAGGGGTATTGGGTATTGGTTTTTATGGTTTAATACCTATCTGAAACTATTTCTAATCATTTTCTTCGTTTTCAATATACTTACATTTTATATTATAATATAACAATTTTCTTATTTTAAATAAATTCAGATATAATTACAAATACTAAAAGTCGAGGTGATATTAATGTTTTTCAACAAAACTATTGAGGAAGTTTTAAAAGAATTAGATACGAATCCAATAACAGGACTTTCTCAAAAGCAAAGTGAACTAAATGTAGAAAAATTTGGACTAAACCAATTAACAACTAAAAAACCTAAAACTCTAATAGCAATGTTTTTTGCTCAATTAAATGATATTTTAATTTATATTTTACTTGCAGCTGCTGTGATTTCCGCCCTCCTTGGTGAAACAAGTGATGCAATAATAATTGCTATTGTAATTATTATTAATGCTACAGTAGGAATTATTCAAGAGTCTAAAGCAGAAAAGGCTCTTGATGCACTAAAAAAATTATCTACGCCTAAGGCTGTAGTTAAAAGAGATGGGCAGTTAAAAGAAATCCCATCAGAAGAAGTTGTACCTGGAGATATTATTATTATTGATGCTGGAAGATATGTGCCCTGCGATCTAAGACTTATTGAAGCTGCAAATTTAAAAATAGAAGAATCTACACTTACAGGAGAATCTGTGCCCGTGGATAAAGATGCTTCTCTAGTCTTAACAGGCGAGGATATACCTCTGGGCGATCAAAAAAACATGCTCTTCATGTCTACCCTTGCAACCTATGGTAGAGGTGTGGGCATAGCTGTATCTACTGGAATGGATACTCAAATAGGTAAAATTGCTAAGATGCTTGATGAAAAAGTAGATGAGGAGACTCCCCTTCAAAAGAAACTAGCACAACTTGGTAAGTACCTGGGAATAGGAGCTCTATTCATATGTGCTCTCATGTTTATAGTTGGTGTTCTTCAAAAGAGAGATCTTTTTGAAATGCTACTCGTTTCTATAAGTTTAGCTGTTGCCGCTATTCCTGAAGGTCTTCCTGCTATAGTAACCATAGTTCTTGCTATGGGAGTTCAAAAGATGATAAAGGAAAATGCTATTGTACGGAAATTGCCTGCTGTTGAAACTTTAGGTTCAGTAAATATTATTTGTTCAGACAAGACAGGAACTTTAACTCAAAATAAAATGACGGTAACAAAATTCTATGCTGATGGTCACTTAGGAGCTATAGACAGTTTAAACATTAATCATAATGAGCATAAGCTCTTACTAGAAAATCTTGTTTTATGCAACGATGCCACTTACTCAGAAAATTCAAAGACTGGCGACCCCACAGAAATTGCTCTATTGCAAGCTGGGGTAAACTATAGCATATTTAAAGACGAATTAGAAAAAAACCATAAAAGAATTGACGAGATTCCTTTTGATTCAGATAGAAAATTAATGACTACTGTAAATAAATATGATAATGAATATTATGTAATGACAAAAGGTGCTATTGATAATCTATTAAATCTATGCACAAAGGCATATATTAAAGGCAGTATAATAGAAATCACACCAACCATCAAAAGTGAAATATTAGCTGCTGCAAATAATATGTCTGACAATGCACTAAGGGTTCTAGGTGCCGCTTATAAAATTCTTCCCACTTCTCATGTAGAGATTGATTCATTAGAAAATAATTTAACACTTATTGGCCTTGTAGGTATGATAGACCCTCCTAGGCTAGAGGTTAAGGATTCTATTTCCCTATGCATGAAGTCTGGAATAAAGACTGTAATGATAACTGGCGACCATCAAAACACAGCTTTTGCTATAGCCAAAGAATTAAATATTACTAATGATTCTTCTGAGGTTATATCTGGAACTGAGCTTGATAAAATGTCTGAAGAAGAACTGAGCAATAGAATTGAAAGTATAAGGGTATTCGCAAGGGTGTCCCCAGAACATAAAGTGAAGATTGTACGCGCTCTTAAAGCAAAAGGAAACATTGTATCAATGACTGGTGACGGGGTAAATGACGCACCCTCTCTTAAAATGGCAGACATAGGAGTCGCCATGGGTATAACAGGTACTGATGTGGCTAAGGGCGCTGCCGATATGATATTAATAGATGATAACTTTTCAACTATTGTTGCTGCTATAAAAGAGGGAAGAAACATCTTCACAAATATCAAGAAAACTATAATATTCCTTCTATCCTGTAATATTGGAGAAATTATAGCTCTGTTTCTTGCCATACTTTTAGGCTGGGCGTCGCCACTTAGACCTATCCATATATTATGGGTTAACTTAATCACTGATACACTGCCGGCTTTAGCCTTAGGTATAGATCCAGGCGACCCTGATGTAATGAAGTATAAACCTCGAAATCCTAAGGATAGTTTATTTAAGGGTGAATCCTTAAATTTACTTTTTAATGGATTGCTAATTGGTATATTAACCTTAACCGCATTTGTAATAGGTGCAAAATATTATAGTGGAACAAGTACTTTATTCCCACTATTCCCTAAAAATCTTTCAGAAGATGCATTAAAACATGCACAAACTATGGCCTTTGTAGTACTTAGTGTATCTCAACTAGTTCATTCACTAAATATGAGAAATGAAAAAAAATCTATATTCCAAATAGGTTTATTTTCAAACAAATATTTAATTGGTGCTATAGTTCTTGGTATCCTACTACAAGATTTTGTAATAACAATACCAGCGCTAGCAAACGCTTTTAGTGTTCATTCACTAAGTTTAATGGATTGGGTTTTTGTTACTATTCTATCACTTATGCCACTGCTCTTAAATGAATTTATAAAAATATTCAAACGTAGCTCCTCCGTATTATAAGGAACTAACTTAATAAGTATCCTTTTGAAGTCTTTAATATTGCAACCTCGAAGAAGATGAATAGCTTCGCAGGTTATGATTTAATTGTATAAAAAGTAAGAGTCTGATGATTTACTCATCAGACTCTTACTTTTTTGAAAAACATGAAAGATAAGAAATTATTTTAATCTAGTACCTTCTTCATCCTGAAGGATTAGATCACTTTTCATAAGGCCGCCCAATGCTCTTTTAAAGGCGTTTTTGCTGGTTTTAAAAACTTTCTTTATATCATCTGGAGAACTCTTATCATTGTATGGCATAGATCCATTAGAGCTATTTAAATATTCTAATATTTGCTCTTCAACTACATCTCTTTCTTCTAGTCTTGGCTTTCTTACTGTTAAGTCCATTTTACCATCTTCATAATATTTTTTTACTCTTACTTTTAATCTATCTCCAGGCGTTATATTCATATAATTCTCATTTCTTAGAATAACCCCTCTATAAATATCATCAATAGCTATCATTACAGTACCATTAGTCTGAATTCCGTATACTGTACCTTCCACTTCATCATCAATCTTATATGAATCTGTCTCATATAAATATTTATCAACAAAAGTAGTGGCTGCAATTCTTCCAGTCTTATCTAAATATATATAGAAAAGATATTTTCTTCCTGTTTCTAATTTGTAATTTTCCTCCTTAAAAGGAACCAATACATCTCTTTCTAGACCAATTTCTACAAAACTCCCTATTGTAGTCATGTCAATTACCTTAAGATAAGCTAAATCTCCAACCTTTGCAAGGGGTTTTTTTAAGGTTGAAATTAATCTATCACTTGAATCTCTGTATACAAAGGCTTCAACCTCATCATCAATATTAAGCGCCCTACCTAAGGTGCTTTTCATTGGAAGTAGTATGTCATCACTAGTGTTTCCTGTACCAGCGTCTAAATAGTACCCAAATTCTGCACGCCTTACTACTTTTAAATTATTTAAATCTCCTATGTTTATCATTTTATAATCTCCTACCTCTTATTTAAACTTTTGACCAATCTATGTATTTGTTAAGTTTAGAAACAAATTGCACTAAATATTTTTCTTCAAGCTCTGTAAATCTTCCTAGCTCTGGACTATCTAAATCTAAAACTCCATAAACTACACCGTCTTTTATTATAGGTATAACAATTTCTGAATTTGTTGCAGCGTCGCAAGCAATGTGTCCTGGAAATTCATTTACATTTTCTATACGCTGAAGTTTTTTTGTAGCTACTGCTGCTCCACATACACCTTTACCTATTTCTATCCTGTTACACGCTGGAAGGCCCTGGAACATTCCAAGCACCAATGTATTTTCGCGTAGTATGTAAAACCCTGCCCAATTTAATCTATCCATAACTGCTTTAATAATTGCAGCAGCATTTGATAAATTTGCTAAATTATTTTTTTCTGAGCTGAGCTGTCCTTCTAAAACAATAAGCATATATTTATATTTCTGCTCATTTGTCATCTTTTCTATTCCATTTAATTTTATCATTTTCTCACTCCTTAAAAACAAGAACTCCCTGCCTTCTAAATCCCTACTTCTATTGTAGTGAAAAAACCATCAAAATAAAAGCTATTTTTAAAAATAAAAGGCAGTTAACACCTTAATTATTCAAATAGTTGTTAACCGTCGCCATATATCCACTTTTATTTTATTATATATTTCATTGAAAGTTGTACATAATGCTCCGCGGATTCTTTTAATCCTTGTTTTTCTTCTATGGTTAGTTCTCGAATTATCTTTGCGGGCACTCCCATGCAAAGAACACCAGAAGGTATCTTCTTCCCTTGAGTGACTAAGCTACCAGCACCGATTATAGTATATTCTCCTATTTCAGCCCCATCAAGTATAGTGCTACCCATACCAATTAAAGTATTACTTGAAATTTTACAACCATGTATTATAGAATTATGTCCTACAGTTACATAATCTCCTATATACACTGGAAAATCCTTATTAGTATGCACCGTGCAATTGTCTTGAACATTTGAATAAGCACCTACAGATATATGATCCATATCCCCTCTTAATACAGCCCCAAACCAAATGTTACTGCATTGTCCTATAAATACATTTCCTATAACATCTGCACTTATAGCCACAAAAGATTGCTTGTGTACAGTAGGTATTTGTCCATTAAATTGATGTATCATAAGTTTCCGATCACCTCTTCTAAAATAATAAATACATATATATTATACCCGATATTATATAATTTTAACTATAATTCGTCATATTTTTGGTTAATAGTTCATGTTGAATTATATACTATTTTATTATATAATAGCATTCAATTTTCATATTATTCTAATATATAATACATTGATTTTTATAATATTTTAATATATAATACCATATATAGTGATGAATTTGTTTGTATTCACTACATATTGTATACCATGCTGCTGTTTCAGTTCTATCATATAATATGGAGTTAAACAATTAATAGTGCTTCTAGCTTAGTAATATCAAGCATGTAGAAATACATTTCACATAATCTAGATTTAATTTTAAATATCAATAAAATAATCGGAGGTGAACATACTAGCTTTTTTTAAGCTAGTATTAATTATGGCGGAAATAAAAAGTTTATTTAAAAGATTTTATACAGGTGCATTAGAAGAAGATAAAAATATTACGGTTTTTGATTTATTTGAGTGGAAAAAGGTAGATGTTTTTTTAAAGGACCATAAATCTAACAAAGTACTTTTAGATATGAAGGATTTGGAATTTCCAGAGCATTACTCACAAAATTCTTGTGATATTATTGCTTCAAAATATTTTAGGAAATCCGGTGTTCCAGGCACGCTAGGTTATGAGAATAGTATGAAAATGGTTGCTCATAGGCTTGTTAATTTTTGGTGTGAATCCTTAATTGATGAAACAATTATTAAAACCCAGGAGGAAAAAAGCATTATTTATGATGAATTAGTTTATGCATTTTTAAATCAAATGTTTGCTCCAAATTCTCCTCAATGGTTTAATACTGGACTTAATCTATCTTATGGAATAAAAGGTGGAACTTTAGATAATTTTTATTATGATGAAAGTGAAAAAAAGATTGTTAAAAGCGAAGATGCTTATACAAGAACCCAAGCTTCAGCTTGCTTCATTCTCTCAATTGAAGATAAATTACTTGGCAAACACTCAATATCTGAGCAGTATGTAACAGAAACTAAATTATTTAAAGGCGGTTCAGGTACCGGAACTAACTTCTCTAGTATAAGAGGTAAAGGTGAAAAATTATCTAGTGGTGGAGTTTCTTCAGGCCTCATGAGTTTTTTAAAAGGCCTTGATAGAAATGCAGGGGCAATAAAATCTGGCGGAACTACAAGACGTGCTGCTAAAATGCTATGTCTTGATATTGACCATCCAGAAATAATGGAATTTATGACTTGGAAAGCTAAAGAAGAAGATAAAGTGCGTGCTCTTACTAAAATGGGTTATGATGGTAGCTTTGAAGGAGAATCTTATGAGACTGTCTCTGGTCAAAATGGAAACAACTCCATAAGATTCTCAGATGAATTCATGATGAAGGTGGATGGACTTTCAAAAAATCCTAAACAGACTATTACTCTTAAAGGAAGATCTGATAGCTCAGTTAATAAAGATATAAACGTCAACGAACTATGGGATACCTTTAACAAAGCTGCTTGGCTATGTGCAGATCCTGCTCCTCAGTTTGATGATACTTTTAATGCATGGCACACTTGCCCTGCTGGAGAAGATGGACAAGTTAATGCAAAGCACAATAGAATTAATTCAACTAATCCTTGTGGAGAATATGCATTTTTAGATGATACTTCATGTAATTTAGCCTCTATTAATATTTATAAATTTTATGATAGTAAAACTAAAAAATTAGATATAGATGGTTATGTTCATTTAATAGGACTTACTCAATTAATTCTTGAAGCTTCCATACATTGGGGCCAGTTTCCTACGGAAGATATAGCAAGAAAAACCTACTTATTTAGAAGCACAGGACTTGGGATTGCAAACTTATCTTCACTACTTATGGTAATGGGATATGCTTATGACTCAGAAGATGCTAGAAATTTAGCTTCTACGTTAACTGGAATAATGACTGGGCAATCTTATTATGTTTCATCCCTAATAGCAAAAGAACTAGCTCCTTTTGAAAAATATGAAATTAACAAACCATATATGCAACTGGTTATAAGAAATCACGCTAGAGCAGCTGGAGCACTAGATACTAAATTTGAAAATTTAAATTATAAGCCTATAAAAGTTAACCACTCTCTTTTAAATAAAAACTCTCTAGGATATATGGGCGAAACCTTAAAAAATTGTTGGTCAAAAGCATTAAATAGTGGTGAAAAATACGGTTTTAGAAATGCTCAAGTTACCGTTATAGCTCCCACTGGTACTATTTCCTTTGCCATGGATTGCGGTGCAACATCTATAGAACCATATTTCAGTCATTTCATTTATAAAAAATTATCTGGCGGCGGTTATATGACCATGGTTAATCCAGTAATTAAAGCTTCCTTAGATAACTTAGGATACTCTGAAATCCAAACAAATGAAATTTTAGATTATATTCTAAGAAAAGAAAAAGTTGAGGAAAATGGATTTGAATACGAAAAAATTATTGATGGTAAAATCGAGGGCGCTCCACATTTAAAACCTGAACATTTACCTATCTTTGATACAGCAAACAAATGCGGTAGTGGAAAAAGATATATTCCATTTATGGGACATGTTCTCATGATGGCAGCAATAACTCCAATGATATCAGGATCTATATCAAAGACTGTAAATTTACCTAAAAATGCCTCTATAGAAGACTTTAAAGAAGTTATATTGAATTCTTGGAAACTAGGTGTAAAAGGTATAGCCTTATATAGAGATGGTTCAAAGGCAAGTCAGCCTTTAAATACTACCTTATCTCAAGATAAAGAACTATCACTTGAAGATTTATCCTATTCGGATCTTTTAAAGAAAGCAAAGCAGCAGCAAGAAATATCCAATCATTCTACAAGAGAAAAGCCAATTGGAATCCGTTATGGCACTACACATCCTGCTCAAATTGATGATGTAAAAGTCTATACTACGGTAAATAGGCGTTCAAATGGAGAGATCTCTGAAATATATATAACAACAGATAGAGAAGGTACTATTATTACTGGACTTCTCAATTCCCTTTCAAAGTCTATTTCAGTAATGCTTCAGTATCACGTACCTGCAGAAGATATTTCTAAAATGCTTCGCGGACAAAAATTCGAACCTTATGGTTTTGTACAAAAACATCCTTATATTAAGTCTGTTTCATCTATATCTGATTTAATTAGCAAGATAATTGATATAGAATTAGGTGACTATACGAGATGTCAAATTAAACCTGAAAGCTATGAAAACACTAATATTCCTAAAAATCCGCTAATGCCAGATGAAAACGAAATTTCAGCTAGCTTAGTAGAAACTGAAAATGTATCTTCCTTCGAAAACACTGAAAAACCTAAAGGGGAAAGGTTATACTCTGAAACCTGCTCTCATTGTTCAAGTACTAAACTTGTTAAAAGTGGTACTTGCAAGGTTTGTCTAGATTGCGGAACAACTACGGGGTGCAGCTAGCCCCAAACTAATTCAACCAAATGCAGTAGACATACAACTTTGACCTTTACTAACACAACTTTTACCTTTATTGGTACAACTTTGAGCTTTACTAAAAAATGCATATTTATGCATTTGTATTCAAGTAAATAAATAGTCATTTCCTTTCAGTTAATATATGATTATTGTTTTTACAAATTATACACCATTATAAATATTTTTAAATAAATAAAATAAAATATAAATAAATATAGTTTTTACATTTTGCCCTTTGAAGGAAACTTCAAAGGGTTTCTTTTTTTCAAAATTATTTATAACAATATTGAACTGTAGTGCAATATTGTTATAAATAACCACCTTCCTTACCATCATACGGCACTCCATTAGCAGGATCTTCGTAGTGCTGTTTAAACCAAGATACCATTATCGTTACTTCATTTCCCACAGGTTTAGAACTCTGATTTATAATTTCTAATGCATTTATTAAAGCTGGATCTAACTGAAATTTATTTGCTATTTTATATGCATTTACTATAGCCGGACTTAACTTAACTCTGTTTGCTATTTTCAATGCATTTTCAATTGCTGGATAAAAGTAATTTAAGTTACTTAATTCCTCATCATCCAAATTCGAATTTAACAAATCTTTTTCTATTACAACTGACTCTCTCTCTAACTCTTTAGTGTCTTCTATGGTATGTAAACCTGAAATATAATTTATAAATTTCTGAGTAGTAATAGTGTGAAATTTTTGATTAGTCTCATCAAAAAATTCCTTAATTAGTTCTTTTCTGGGTCCTAAATCGTATTCGTGAAACTTATCACACCAATCAGATTTTCTGTCATCTGATACAAATAAGATATCCTTTTGTTTATCTTTTGCAATATTCATCATTTCTTTCCATATAATAAAATCTCCATAACAATTTGGCACTGACTTATTTTTATCCTCATATCCTGGAGGTGTTTGAACTTCATATCTCTTTTTCCCTAACTTATATATTTCCTCTAAATCAGCTTTTTAAATGGACTATTTATCTTACCATCAAATATCTCTAATATTTTATCTATAATAGGATCAACATCAATTATAAAAGTTTTGTCAATATCAACATTATATGAATCTATTTTATCTTCTATTTCTTTTTTAGTATTCGTTAATATATCCATAACACTATTCTTTAAATTAATTTCATGCTTTATTAAATTACAAGAATCTTTATTTTTTGATGTGAAATTATCTCTCACTATATTACTTAGTTCTGTAATTTTTATATTCAGTTCTTTTTTAAATCTTCTTTAAACTTAGATTTATTATATATTATTGTTAACCTATTATTATAAAATTCTTGTACTGATTGATATGTTAAAAATAGCCTGTCTTTTACGACATCTAATATTTCAAAATATTTTTCTCTATTATCATTATTAAATCTATATATGTTTAATAATGCATTTGCATCTAATATTATTATCCCATTTTTAAGTATGCTATCTGTGGAACCATTTTTCTCCATGTTATATTCAAAAAACACTTGTTTTATATTAATTCCTCCAATACTTTTCTATTAATATTGATTTCATACAAATTTAATATTTTTATAAATCCTAAGAGAGGACATTTGTAAAACGCAGAATTACTCCATTACTTTAGTAATTCTAACAGTTGTTTGCGTCGTCAGTTATGAAATATGCGAACTAACTTATTTAAAATAATATATTGAAGTAGCTTATTATATTATTTAGCTTTGATTAATCAATAAAGATATTACAAATTTTTTTAATTATTCTCTAGATATCTTCCCCTTATACTCTTTAGTAAATAGAAATGGTAGGAATACAATAGTGCAAAAGATTAAACTTAGTAATAAGTCCTTTAGTGAAATTGGCTTACCATAGGCACTACTGGCATCAATAAAAATACTGTTATTAATTAAATGAATAATTATAACTGACCAAAGGTTTCTAGTTTTCATATAGACAAATCCAAAGAAAATACTAATCAAAATACAATAGCCAATATGAGATAGTACACAATAAATAGGGGTGGATGGACTGTATAGCATAAAACAAAGTGGTAAATGCCATATCCCCCATATAAATCCTAATATAATAACACCAAGTTTTTCACCGAATAAAACTTGAAGTTTTGGCTGTAAGTATTCCCTCCATCCCAGTTCTTCTCCAAAGAATAATATAAAGGAGGAGAAAACACCAATTGGCACAATAATAATAAGTAAAGGGACTGTATGCATAGTCTTTTTTAGTATTTCAGATAAATTACTATAAGCAAGTCCACTAAATATAACTATAATTAATCTAAGTCCAATATACAATAAACCCAATAATATAACATTCTTAAAGTTCTTTCCAAAAACCATACTAATTTTTTCAAAACAATTATCTTTATTAATCTTTATCATAAAGAAAGCAAATATACTAACTATAGTTACGAGTATCACTATAACATTAGATACATGAGCTGGAAAAGCAAAAACTCCAACAATCAATATAACGATAGATAAAATACTGTAAATAATATAGAGCTTAAAGAAGCTCATTAATCCCTTGGGGATATTATCTTTATCATAATAAATTTTTACCCCAATGGCAGCTAATGCGGGATAAAGCATCTGCACTGATGCAAATGCTTGGACACCACTGGCATCAATATGTTTGTAAACAAAAAACATTAATATACCCATACTAAATGTAATTGAAAAGGTAACTAATAAGAATGCTACTATTTCGTTTTTATTTTTATTCGACTTTGTATCCATAGAATCTCACCCTCACCATAAATTATTTAGAAGTATTATAAAATTTTTTCAACTCATTCTTTACTTCGTTTGAAAGATTATGCCATCGGATTCCCTGTATTGCGCCTTTTAACGCATATAACCTATTTATGCAAGCAGAGTCATTAATACTCTTATTCTGGGCCAAGCTTGCTTACTTCCAATTTCAATTAAATATTTAACCTTTTCTACTCCATTCATTACTGATGGGTTGCATTTTTTTACCATTGTAAAGCAATATATTTACTTAATTATACTATTAATAATATAATATCCATATTGCTTTAAAAGATATAAATGACGTGAAATGAACAGTATTTGACTATTTGTACATCTGGCCTATAGCCACAAAGTGAAAGTAACTCAATTACTATTGTGTTACATTCGCTTTAGTTTTCATCATTAGGTTAGTAGGTAGTTTATAAATATTTCGCAGTAATTAATAAAATTAATCAAGTTTCATTTTAACATATTAAAAATTATTATACGTCTCTTCTCCAGTTCTTCTAATAGTGATTTATTTTTGAATTGTTATTATCTAAAGTTAAATTTATTAATCAACAAATTTAAATAATTCTTCAACTGTCGTATTGAATACCTTGGCTATATCCATAGCTAATTTTAGGGATGGATTATATCTCCCATTTTCTAAATGTACTATAGTTTCTCGTCTAACTTCCACTAATTTTGCAAGTTCAGCTTGCTTCATTAATGCTTTCTCTCTATATTCTTTAATGTTTGTATTTAGAATTGCTCAACAGAGAACCCCATTCTCTTAAATAAATCAACAATAAGCCCTTCAAACATATATCCATCTAAATTATTAAAATTCACAATCTTCACTCCAATTAATATAATTATTTATTTATAAAATTTATTATAATTCTCATTATCTTCTTAAAATTATTTAAACAACAAAATAGAGTCAAATTTTTACCTGTCTCTATTATTTTACCATAAATTACATTTAAACTTATAAAATTGTTTTAAATTTTTACTATTGTTTATAGATTACCTCAATAATATAATCATTTTCCTGGCATAGTCCTTTGTATTCATCTAATTTCCAGTATCTAAATCTATAGTTATCAATTTATTTTTATCCTCAATATTTATTTGCTCTCTTATACTATCAGGGTAAGATATAAGGCTTTCATTCCATTCTTTCATTTATTGTATTTTCCATGTTAATTTTAACATATTAGTTTTTCTTCATCACTCAATTATTCTTACCCCTAGCAGATATATAGTTACATTGTGCTAAACATACGTTCTTGTTAAGAGTAATAATATCAAAAACCGTAAAAATTACTTGTATATTATCAATCAAAGTTTATATTATACTTACGAACTTATTTTAAACTTAAAGGAGTGTCTTTAATTGATTCAAACCGTACTCTTATTTCTGCAAAGAGTTATAAAAACATATTGGATTATTACTATATAAAAAACACTAATATTTGTATATAATCATGTTAGAGTTTAATTGAAAAATAATTATGAAATAAAGGGGTGAGTTTTAGTGAGGCTAAATGTCTTACTATGAAGCATTTATGAAGAATAAAAAAGAAGTTAATTTTACAATGGAACAGTTAGCAGATTTTTTAAAAAGATATCCTGTTCATGGTTTAAAAGATTCTAATTATGTTATGCAAGATGAAACAGATGTCTACTTGGTTGCATTTAAATACTATGTAGAACATGGCGAAGACATAATGGCTGATTATTATAGAATTAAAGACACAGCATTTACTGCCTATAATATGGATGTATATAGAGAATATTATAGTCATGGTTATCAATCGTTTGATATATTACGAAATATAATATCAGATCTTAAATTTGTCATTAATTATGATGTTACTTGGAATGCAGATTTAATTCTAAATACAGTAGGTTTCAGCAGGGAAAATCTAAAAAAATGCCTATATGAAATAGAAAATGACTTTCCTAAACATGCGGAAGAAAATAAATTAAATAAGAAAAAAGAACATGAAAACTATATAGAAAAATACTATGAAACAGAAAGAACTTTAACTAAAGAGGATTTAGATATATTCTTTAATAAAACTATCATGGAAGAAATGAGTTCAAATATAGATAAGAACATAGTTGATGTTACAAATATAAAGTATCCACTTTTAGTATTCTTTTATAAAGATAATAAGATTATCTCTATAAATAAAGTTGTTAAAGGTCTTGAGGCATCCTTAGTAAATCATAAAAAAAGTAAAGATTTTGATAGTTATACCTATATTTATATTAATGAAGGTATTATTGATGATATTTTATCAGAAGCATTTATAAGAATTAACCCATCTAACATGATATCAAATGCGATTACTATAAAGAATTCAATATATAGAACATTAAAACAAATTAAACAAAGATATAAAGATAAAACAAGCCTATATTTAAAGGATTTGTTTTGTGAATTCCCCATAAATAATGGAGAGTTTAAAGGTGCTATGGATAAATGTGGTTTTAAATATGATCCTAATGACGGGACTAACTGGTACTTTAATATATCTAAAAAGTTTCCGATATTATTAGTAAAATAGATACACTTATACAATTATTTAAGACTATATTAGAGCAAACTCATAATGTAAATGTTATAACTTTGGCACTATTCTTTTCTTATTATATCTTTGTGGAATACATTTCTCATGTATTTTAATGTTGAATGTAGGATTCACCTTATATAAGCAACAATCGGTGTTATACTATATTTATAAAGTAAAACTATGGGGAGTGGGGCAGTATGAAGAACAAGGAAGAGGATAAAATTGGAACATGTGCTTTGTGTAAAAAGGAGAATTGTACTTTAGAGTTAAGTCATATTATACCTAAATTTGTTTTTAGGAGAATTATTAAAAAATCTGCTACTGGATTTATGCGTAATCCTTTTAATCCAGATGAAAGAATTCAAGATGGGGACAAACAGTATCTATTATGCGGAGATTGTGAAGATTTATTTAATGTTTCAGAAACATTATTTGCAAATAAAATTTTTCACCCATATAAGGGAGATGCTTTAAAGGAATTTAAATATGAAGAATGGTTAAGTTTTTTTATTTCTTCTGTTAATTGGCGTAATCTTTATTTAGATGTTTTAGATTTCAAGTCAAGTAATTCAATATCGGAGCAAGAGTTAGATGTTCTAGTTGAAAGTGAAGAGATCTTAAGAGATTATTTACTTAGTAGAACAAAAAATATATCTGGACTGTAACTTTCAAAGATTATAATGGATACTATGTTATATCTAATATTTCGGGAATTTTAATATGTACAATTCTAAAAAAACCCAGAAAAGAAAAGTGGAAAAACACTTATATAAAAATTAAAAAGGGAAGTTATAAGGTTGGAAAGCAAAGAATAAAAAGCCCAGTAATGGGAGATGTAATGAAGTATATGAATGAATGCAGAACGGCTCAAAAAAAAATATCAGAAGAACAATCCGCTAAGATAATAAAAGTTATTGAAAAAGATCCACAAAAGTATATGAACAGTGAAATATATAAGAATCAGTTATTAGATAGAAAACTGAAGAAAGATTAAACAGTAATTTTATGCATAAAGATACTTAATATACATTCCTAGTACACCTCATAGTTGTACGCAAGAAAAAACCACCTATACGTTCAGTACAGGTGGAGTTGTATTTGTTACATTTATTAGGCTACCTAGTTTCAACGTTTATGAGGGTTTTCAGGATACCCCATAGTTGTACGGCTACTAATGCAAAGCCCTCAATTATGAGGGCTTTGCATTTGCAAAATAACGGGGACAGTTAACAACTAATCATACTATTTCATTTTCAAATTAACTCTTTTTTATTAAAGGATGCTAACAAAAGTATATGTTGCATAGAAATGCATTTGAATAAGCCTTAGTAATTCATAATTTATTTTATTTTCAGATGCGTAAATAAAAAAGCATGTTTGAGCGGAGCGAGTTTGCTTTTTTAGCATCTGTAAATAAAATAAATTGTAGAATCACTTGGCGACATGAAAGCATTTCAAGCAATATATACTTTTCGTTATAGCATCCTCTAATAAAAAATTTTAGTTCAAATAAGATATTCAAAGGAGATGTTAAAATGCCTGCATACATCAACGGAAACATTATAACTTTAGATGGAGACAAATTATGTGAAGCATTTTATGTAGAACATGGTATTTTTAAAGCAGTAGGCACTAATGAAGAAATATTGTGCTTATCTAAGCCAAATGACATCATAGTTGATCTTAAAGGTAATACCGTTGTTCCGGGCTTTAATGATGCCCATATGCATTTTTTAAACTATGCTACTCAAAAGAATAATGTTAACTTATTAAATATCCCCTCTATTGATGAACTCATAAGTGTAACTAAAGAACACATAAAAGCTCGTAGTATTTCAGATGGGCAATGGATAATTTCTAGAGGTTGGAATCATAATTTATTTTCCGAAAGAAGACTTCCAACTAGATATGACCTTGATAAAATAAGTAGGTCGCACCCTATATATTTTGCCAGAATATGCGGCCATATAGGAGTGCTTAATTCTAAGGCCTTAGAATTACTAAATATCAACTCCAAAACTAAAAATCCAGAGGGTGGTATTATTGACAGTGAAAATGGAATTCCAACAGGAATACTTAGAGAAAATGCACTGAATTTAGTCTCAAGCGTGCTACCTAAAATGCCCAAGGAGGAAATTAAAACCTTATTAAAGTCCGCTTTTATGGATGCTCTAAAGGTAGGTATTACCACCATCCAAACTGAAGATCTAACGCACTGCGGATGTTTGCAGAACTTACTGGAAGCCTATAGAGAATTAGAAGTAGAACAAGCTCTTCCCCTAAGATTTATTCTACAATTAAACTTGCCTAATGAGAAAAGTCTATCAGAAGCGATTAATTTAAAATTAAAATCCACTTTAGGAAGTAATATGTTGAAGATAGGCCCCGTAAAATTATTTCAAGATGGATCCTTAGGTGGTAGAACTGCTGCTATGAAAGAGGAGTACTGCGATGTAGCCACTACAGGCGTTTTAATTTACAACCAGGCTTCTCTAGATAACATTACTAAACTTGCGCATAATGCTGGCTTTCAAATAACTATCCATGCTATAGGAGATAATGCTACAGAAACTATTTTAAATTCTTATGAAAAAATAATAACTGCCTCTGAAAATAAAGATTTGCGATTAACCATAGTTCACTGTCAGTTCACTAACGATGAATTACTTAACAAATTTAAAAAACTAAATATAGTGGCTAACGTTCAACCTTCCTTTGTTATGACTGATTATCCTATTGTAGAAAGTGCAGTTGGGAAAACCCGTGCAGAAAAAAGTTATGTTTGGAAAGACATGTTAGGTTTAAATATTCCAGTTGCCTTTAGCTCCGATGCACCAATTGAGAGTTTTAACCCTATAGAAGGTATATATGCAGCAGTTACTAGGAAAGATTTAAAAGGGTACCCTAAAGAAGGCTGGTACAGTTCTCAAAACTTAACTGTTGTTGAAGCTTTAAAAGCCTATACTCTAGGTTCTGCTTACATGAGCTTTGAAGAAGATATTAAAGGCAGTATATCTATAGGAAAATTAGCTGATTTTGTTGTCTTGTCAGAGGATATTGTGCATACTGAAAAAGACAATATAAAGAATATAAATGTTTTACAAACCTACGTAGGTGGCGTAAAAATGTTTTAGGGACAGTTAACAACTAATGTGCATAGCACAGAAAAAGGAGTATAAATTTCATATAGAAATTTATACTCCTTTTAAAATTATTTTTTATTGTTACTATTATTATTGTTTTTAATTCTATTGGGTTTAGCCTTAGGCCTCATTACAATGTCGGCCTTCTTATCTTTTTTAGAACCTATTGTATAATTTGTAGTTGGAACATTTCTCTTTTTAATAAAGCCTGACAAATCCATAAACCATAAAAATAAGAATACAAATACTCCTGGTATCACATAGTTTGCTACATATTTTGGCATAGTTGGCCATACAAGCATAGGAACCACAAATAATACCATAGCGAGCCCAAGTATTATCCACTTGTTAACCTTTACCTTATATAGTACATAAGTTTTTAATACATTATATACCACAAGAACAACAATTGAAAATGCCACGATGCTAAGTATTGTTATAAAGGTACTCATTTTATCCCCTCTTTTCTATAATTTGCATGAAAATAAACGTATACTATACATTATCAAACATTTTTCAATATATATCAATAGCTTATGCATTAATTTATATATTTATATTTGTATTCGAAAAAAAATATGATAAAATATTTGTGGGTAGTATCGAACACGAACTGCACCGAATTGTTTAGCATATTATTAGCGGCTTTATCCACATCGGTGGCATAATCCACAGTGGTGGCTAATCCATTAAAACAGCTTAGTTTGTTTTTTCTGCTCATATCTTTATGAATGAGACAGCTATACAGGAGTCTTCCACCCTCAGATACCTGAGGTTACTGTATTACATTGGAGGCGATATTATGGTTATCGGCTTTATTTGTTGTGGAAAGGTAGGTTTTTCCCTTGGAAAATATTTTTCCTTGAAAGGAATAACGTTATCTGGATACTATAGTAAATTATACAAAGATGCTAAAGAAGCATCTGAATTTACTAACTCAAAAGCTTATGAAAACATTAATGATTTGGTACGGGATAGTTCAATGATTTTTATTACTACTCGCAGAAATTATCAAATTTAGACTTAACTAATAAAATAATATGTCATACTAGTGGTTCCTTAACCTCTAGCATTTTTTTAGATAAAAACAATTCAGATGCATTCGCATATTCAATTCACCCTATTTTCCCATTTTCTGATAAATATAATGCTTATAAGAACTTACAAAATGCTCGTTTTTCTATCGTATTATGAAAAGGGTACACCCATCTTCTATAAGTGGGTGGTGAATTTTCATTTGGCGTTAGCCAACCTTGTAGCAACCTCTTTTATTATTTTTTTATAAATAAAGTAAATTGTTATATTTTTTTGGATATAGTAAATAATATTATTATGAATATTCAAGAGCGGAGGATTCATAATGACTAAAAAAATTACTAAATCAGTCTTATTTGGTGTTCAAAAACAACAGCTTAAGCATTTAAATTCTAGCAATTATGAAGCTCTTAGAGGACTATGTTTTTTATCTAAAAATATGTATAACGTAGCTTTATATAATATTAGACAATATTATTTTACTGAAAAGAAGTTTCTTGGATACAACAGCAATTATCACCTATGTAAATATAATGAGAATTACACTATGCTTAATAGTAATTCAGCACAGCAAATGCTGAAAGTTGCTGATAGAAACTTCAAGTCATTTTTTGCTTTAATAAAAATGGCTAAAAAAGGAGAATATCAATATAGAGATATTAAATTACCTGGGTACTTACCTAAAGATGGATTTTTTAATCTTATCTTTAATGAATTTAATTCTTCTAAAGATAAATTTTCAGTACCAATGTCAACTACTTTCAAAAGGCTTTATGGTAAGGTTGAGATTAACATACCTTCAAATTTAAAAGGTAAGGCAATTAAAGAAGTTAGGATATTACCTAAAAATGATGCAAGGTTCTTTGAAATTCAATGGGTATATGAAATTGATGAGTTCAAAGGAAATTTAAATAAAAACAACACACTTGCTATTGATTTAGGAATAGATAATTTATGTGCTTGTACTATTAATGATGGTAAAGCATTTATAATTGACGGAAAAAAACTTAAATCCATTAATCAATGGGCTAATAAGGAAAATAGTAGACTCCAATCAATTAAAGATAAGCAAAAGATTAAAACGACCACTAAAGCTCAGAAGAAACTATGGAATAAAAGGAGTAATAGAGTTAATGATTATCTCAATAAGACCGTTAGGGTAATTATTGATTATTGTTTAAATAACGATATAGGTAGTATTGTAGTTGGTTATAACCCAACTATTCAAAGAAAAGTAAATTTGGGTAAAGTCAATAATCAAAACTTTGTTAATATTCCAATTGGTAATATAAGAGAAAGGCTGACTTATCAGAGCCAAAGATATAATATTAATTTAATAGAACAAGAAGAAAGCTATACTTCAAAAGCTGATTTTTTAGCAAATGATAGTATGCCTATTTATAGTGCTTTGAATAAGAAAAGATACTTATTTAGTGGTAAAAGAATATCAAGAGGACAATACAAATCATCTAAAGACTTGATATTAAATGCTGATATAAATGGCTCACTTAATATAATGAGAAAATCTAACATAAAACAAATTAACTTAAATCATAAAGAGTATTTAAACCCCATAAGGACAAGAATAGCTTAAATGTAGGCTGGGAATAGAAATATTTACAGTATAGGGCGTACTTGGACACGCCAAAAAGAATAAGGCTGCCTAATTTATTAGGTCCAAAGTTAAAGCAAACTTCTTTATAAAAAAGAATCCCCTTCCTCTACAGGTGGGGGAGGGTTCAATGAAGGACCTGAAATCATATACAGGCGCTTGAAGCTTTTATTCATTCTTTAGGTAATAAATCTTTTGTTATTAATAAAGAGGATAAGGCCCTTTACCACTTAGCTAGCGTCACAGTATCAAATTTAGTATTATCTTTAATTAATACTGGGTGCAGTTACTTAAGTCAATGTGGTATTAGTGAAAATGATGCGCTGCAAGCATTATTGCCCTTGCTTCAAAATAATATTGATAATATAAAAACCAAAGGCTTCATTAATGCTTTAACTGGTCCTATTGAAAGAAATGATTTAAACACAGTAAAACAGCATATCGGCGCTATACCACCAGAAGATATCAAAATGTATAAAAATTTATCACTAAAGCTACTAGTTTTATCCATGGGTCATATTGGTCTAACTCCTCAATCTGTTAATATGTTTGGAGGCATTAAAGTCCAAGGTAAAAATATTATTGATGCAAAAAAACTTATTGAAGATGCAAAAAAAATAGAAGCAGCAGGTGCCTTTGCTCTTGTACTTGAATGTATCCCCTCAAGACTTGCAGATAGGAAATATCTATACCAACTATTGGAATCGGTGCTGGTGGTGGCTGTGACGGGCAAATTTTAGTATATCAGGATATGCTTAATATGTTCTCAGATCTCAAACCTAAGTTTGTAAAAAACTTTGCAAATGTTGGAGATCTCATGAGAGATGGATTTAAATCCTATATTAAAGAGGTTAATGAAGGAACTTTTCCCGGATCAGAACACTGTTTTAAAATAGATGATGAAATTTTAAACAAACTATGGCGAAATAAAATAATTTTTTATAATGCAGTAATAATTTTTTAAAAATTGCAAACACTAATACTGCAAACTTAATTAAAAAAGGAGATGTGTAAGTTGAAAGCATTAGATACTACTGCACTTGTATTAGTTATTATAGGAGCTGTAAATTGGGGGTTAATTGGATTTTTCCGATTTGACCTAGTATCAAGCTTATTTGGTACTGGAACAGCATTTACTAGAATTATATTTTCTCTAGTAGGTATAGCTGGCCTATATTCTTTATCCTTCTTAGGAAGAGACAGAGATAAAGACATTGACAGAACTGAGGTTAAATAACCACTAAATAAATATTCTAACCATGATAAAAAAGAAGTTGAAATTTAAAATTCAGCTTCTTTTTTATTTGAATAAATTTCATACGCTCTACTTTGAGAACTTTTAAGTAAATCTTAGCTGAACCAAGGCAGTTTTATCCATAACTCTTATTACAATTAAACTATAGGAATCTTTTTTGTTTATGTCTTGTATAATCTTTAAAAATTTTTCATTTAACATCATTAATTTAATACCTGTTTTACTTTGAATTTCATAACCCTTTGAACCTTTTACTATAAATAGATTGTCCCAGGGCTGAGGAATATATTCACTAAAATTTATCTCGAAAATTATTCCTTCTTTCTGAAGTAATCTTATTAGACTATTATATTCATCATGTAACACATCATTTGTACATTTTAATTTTTGCACTGCTGAATTATTATTCTCTAAAAAATTATTTTGCTGCATTATTTCTAATTCATATTGTGCTTTTTTAAGGTCTAGCTTCTTTATTTTATTCTTAATTGTCTCTAAATAGTAGTTATTGGTGCTTTTATCCATTAACTTTACCTTGCCTTTCTTAGCATTCTTTAGGTAGAATATAATCGAGGTGATTATATATGAATGAATTTATAGATTGGATTATTTCCAACTTAAAATATGTTGGTAAAAAAAATAAACTATTTCTAATGGAATTTTATAATAAAATAAACCTTTTAATCAATAATAATTTTACTTTAAGCAAAATGTATAAACCAATTATCAAAGAAAAAACGGACATAAACAAAAAACTTCAAAAAACACTGAGGGTTTTAGATAATAAAAATAAGGAAGTTCAAAAAAACATGTTAAAACTTGAAAATCAAAATACACTATTACAATCTAAAATATCTATAATCCAAGACCTCATGACCAAAAGACACGACTAATTATTAATAAAGTGTTGCAATAATAACAAACATTTCCCAATCAATAATATACTTATCTTTTGTTAATACTATAATGAGGCACAAACAAATAAATTGCAAGAGTATATTCTTGTTGTTTATATAGTATGCCTAATCTAACAATCTTAAAGCGAGGTGTTTCATATTGTTTGATAGTATGTGCCAAGATAAGCATTACAAAAATTTATTTAATGGTGATTGGGTTACGTCTAATAATACCATAGATATTTTCTCTCCTGTAGACAACCATTTAGTAGGTAAAATACCAGCTACGAACAAAGACGAAGCTAATATGGTTATTGCAAATTCAAAAGCTTCTCAAAAGATTTGGGCTAATATGGCCATTAGCTCTCGTGCATCAATTTTGCATAAAGCGGCTGATTTACTTGATGAAAATGTTGATTACTTATCTTACATTATGCAAGTAGAAATTGCTAAAGACAAACATTCCTGCATTGCTGAGATAAAAAGGACTGCTGATTTTATAAGATTTACTGCTGATGCTGGTAAAAATTTAGAAGGTGAAACTATAGGTGCTGATAATTTTCCCGGTTTTAAGAAAAACAAAATCTCCTTCGTCACCAAAGTCCCAGTTGGCGTTGTCCTTGCAATTTCCCCCTTTAATTACCCTATTAATCTTGCTGCTTCTAAAATAGCCCCAGCCCTTATCGGTGGAAATAGTGTAATTTTAAAGCCTTCCACTCAAGGAGCTATTAGCTCACTCCATCTAGCAGCAATTTTTCATGAAGCTGGAGTTCCACATGGAGTTTTAAACACAATAACAGGAAAAGGCTCCGAAATAGGTGATTATTTAGTAACCCACAAGGATATTAATTTTATAAATTTTACTGGAAGTACGCAGGTAGGAAAGCATATAGCTGTAATTGCTGGTATGGTACCTATGATTATGGAACTTGGTGGCAAAGATGCAGCTATAATCCTCAGCGATGCAGATATTGAAAGTGCTGGAGAAGATATCGTTACAGGTGCCTTTAGCTATTCTGGCCAAAGATGCACCGCTGTTAAAAGAGTTTTAGTTATAAATGATGTTGCAGATAACCTCATAAGTGAATTAATGAAAAATATCAAATTACTTAAAGTAGGAAATCCAGAAGATGGCTCCGAGATAACCCCACTCATAGATAACAAAGCTGCAGACTTTGTTCAAGAGCTCATTGACGATGCCATACACCATGGTGCAACGTTATTATGTGGAAATAAGCGAATTAATAATCTTATTTACCCAACCTTATTTGATAACGTTACTACAGATATGAGGCTCGCTTGGGAGGAACCCTTTGGCCCAGTACTCCCAGTTATTAGAGTTAAAGACATTGAGGAAGCTATTGAAATAGCTAACAGATCTGAATATGGTCTTCAAACCTCTATTTATACTAAAAATATAGATGATGCCTTTAATATCGCGAGTAGACTGGAGGTAGGCACCGTTCAAATTAATAATAAACCCGAAAGAGGGCCTGACCATTTTCCTTTTTCTGGAACAAAATCCTCTGGTATGGGTACCCAAGGCATAAGATATAGTATTGAAGCTATGACTAGATCAAAAGCTACAGTTTTGCTTATAAATCCATCACAAAATTTAAAGAAGTAGCTTTTAATTAAAAGCTACTTCTTTCATTATTTCTTCTCATTTTCCACATTTATATTTGTTTGGATTATATTTTTTACTAATTCTGAAATCTCCGCTTTTTCTTCCTTTGACATTTTATCCATATATATAGGTTTGTCTATTATAAGCTTTGCATTAGCCTTTTTAACTTTTCCGTTATTACCTTCCATGGCTTTATTTGTATCATAAAAGGTTATAGGAATAATGGGTACCCCTGCTTTTATTGCGAGCCTCATGCTACCCTTCTTAAATTCCCCCATATTATTACTTCTACTTCTAGTACCTTCTGGAAAAATAATCATAGAATATCCATTTTTTAAATTTTCAACACCCTCTGAAATTGATTTTAAAGCCTCTCTTGGATTTTCTCTATCCATAAATACAGAATGAATTTGCCTCATCCAATAGCTCATTACTGGTATTTTTTCCATTTCCTTTTTAGCAACTGCTCCTGTGAGTCTATCCATACTAGATAATATCACTGGTATATCAAGATTACTTTGGTGATTTCCAACAAAAACACAAGGTTCATTTGGTATGTTTTCTTTTCCTATCACAGTTAAATTCAAACCTGCAATCCTAATTACAAAATTAGACCAATCCCTAACTACCTTAGATAGATACGCATCCACCTCTTCTGTAGTTTTATGCTTTTTTAAGCTATTAAGTTGTACTTCCTTAAAACCTTTCCCAATCAAATCAATAATAAGACGCAAATAAAAATATACCGTTCTCATATCTCTGTTCCTTTCATTTTAAGATTAAATTATAAATACAACTATAATTATACTAGTTAATAGCCCTTAATTCAAATTTTTCCACTTAAGAATAAGTAAAGTGTAATTCGAAGCATGGTTTTTTCTTAAATATTGATATTTTTTTATTTAAGTGGATAAAATTATTTATGTACTTAAAATACTATATAGGAGATTAATCATATGCCAAAGAAACCCTGGTTAAAATATGCCTTAATTTGCTCTTTATTAGTTTTCCTAACTATATCTATAGCTATAGTTGTAATTTATAAAAATAATATAAAAACCACCATAAACTTGGAAAACAAAATGGTCACTCATTTTATTGATGTAGGACAGGGTGATTGTATCCTTATTCAAGTAAATAACAAAAACCTATTAATTGATAGTGGTACCAGCGATTCAAATACAGAATTAATTAGGTATCTAAAAAATAATAACATTACAAAACTGGACTACATAATTGCAACTCATCCCCATGATGATCACATAGGGGGTATGGCTAGTGTAATTAGAGCTTTTAAAGTGGGTGAATTTTATGCTCCTAAAGCTACATCTTCCTCCCAATCCTTTGAAGATATGATTAGAGCTTTAAAAAGTAAAGGTCTTAAAATAAAAATAGCTAAACCTAATATAACATTAGATTTAGGACCGGGTGTCACCTGTCTTATGCTATCACCTAATAGAACCACCTACAAAGACACTAATAATTACTCCTGCGTCCTAAAGGTATCTTATAAAAATTCAACTTCTTTGTTTACAGGTGATATCCAAAAACTAAGTGAGGATGAGATATTAGATAAAGGTTATAATTTAAAAGCTGAAGTTCTTAAAGTAGCTCATCATGGTAGTAATTCATCCACCACGCAAGAATTTTTAAATAGAGTTTCACCAAAAATTGCGGTAATAAGCTGTGGAGCCTATAATAGTTATGGTCATCCAAATAGTGAAACCCTAGATAAGCTTAAAAAATTAAATTGCATTATCTATAGAACTGATTTAGATAAAAATATTGTACTCATAAGCGATGGTATAACTACAAGTAGATTTGGAGGAAACTGACACCGCTCTAGGTCCCATATACCTCCATCTATCTCTAATCTTCTTTCCAGATATCTTCTAAATTTATCATATTTAGCGAATGCACTTTCAACCCTTTAATTTTATTATTAAGTGCGTAGGAAACACATATATGTGATAAGAAAATATATGGTGCATCTTCAACCATCTCTTTTTCTATGTTGCACATAAGTTCTCTATATTTATAAGGATTTCTACTTTTCTTAGCTAAATCTAGCATTTCCATTAATCTAGGGTTATTGTAGGTATTCTTAATAGAAGTATTATTTATATCTATTAAGGGTTCTATGAAATTATCAGCTGTGCCTGAGTCTCCGAGCCACCCATATAGTTGCATATCATAATTCCCACTTTGTTTACTGTAAGTCTCAGCATCTAATTCTATTACATTTAAGGTTATTCCAATTTCCTTCAGGTTGATTCCAATTATATTAGCCAACATATATTGTAGTCCATTTTTATTTTCATTTATAGTTACTGGAAAGCTTAATGTACCAGAACTAATGTTATTTTTTTTCATAAGTTCCTTCGCCTTATTTAAATCTCTCCTATAACCCACTAATGTACTATTATCAATAATACTTGTTGGGAATATTCCTTTTGCAGCTATTTCAGTATTCGCTAACCCCTCCACTATAATTTTTTCCTTATCAATACAATAATTAATGGCTTGTCTTAAGCTTTTATTCCTTATTAACACGTTATTACTCTTAAAATTAAATAGTATAAATCTAGATCCTATACATTCTGTTCTTTTTATTTCATAACCTGCATTTGCTACCTTACTTATATTATTAGCGCTTACCTCAACATAGTCTAATTCATTCTTTAAAAAATCATCAATACTATTGTCAATTCCCCCTCTAACAATAATTTCATCCATTAGTGCCTCACCTAGTGGATAATCCTTAACTTTTTTTAAAATTAATTGTTTATTTTCTATGTCCTGCTTGAAAAATTCATAAGGTCCTGCACCCACTGGATTAGAATTTAAATTATTTATTTCCTCTTTGCACAATATTGAACAAGAACAGTGTGCTAAATTGTTTACAAAAGAGCTATAGGGATACTCTAGTACTATCTTTAGGTTATAATCACCCTTAAGGACTATACCTTCTACTTCAGACTTTTTCCCCGAATAAAAATCTTCTGCTCCCTTAATAAAGGATAAAAACCATCTGTTAGGCGAATCTAATTTCTTGCTTAATAATCTCTCATAGGAATACTTAATATCTTTTGAAGTTATGTTCCTTCCATTGTGAAATTTCATATTTTTTCTCAAATTAAAATTCCAAGTAATATCATCATCTTCAACATGCCAATTTTTAGCTAGTGCTCCAATAACTTCTGTACCTATTCCAAACTGAACCATACCAATGTTAATAGGCGATATTGATTTTGTAGTAGCTATCTCTATTGCCATAGCTGGATCAAAATTCTTTGCCTGGGCTGAGTACATAGTGAAAGTAGATTTTGTAGCTAACTCCTCATTACTATTAAACTGACTAAGTTCATTTAAATTTTTTATTGTGTCTTTAAGAATGTTCAATGAGGCCTTTTGTCTATCTACATTAACTGATATGTTTTCATTAAAGTTTTTTACCCTAACAGATGCTAGTACCATATCATTTATTACAGATGTCATATATTCATTTTTATTTGACTGTTCTTTAACTGCATATGCAATGTTCTGTGATATTGTTTTAGTGTCCTCTACGGATTTCATCATATAATCTATAGCTTTGCCAGCATCCTTAGCTGTATTAGTACTATCTACAACCTTTGTAATGCCTTCCATAATTATATCTAAAGTCTCATCAGTTACTTTACTAATATCTAAAATAATATTATCTATTTCATTTGCTGAAATAGAACTGTTCTCTGCTAATTTTTTAACCTCTCCAGCAACTACTGAGAATCCTCGTCCTGCATCCCCTGCCCTTGCTGCCTCGATATTTGCATTTAGAGATAGTAGATGTGTAGTTTTAGCAATGCCTTTTATAGTACCCACAATACCTTTAATTTTATTTGATTTTTCCACAAGTTCCATCATAATGGATCTCATATTTTCTACTGTTCTCTGAACATTTTGTATACTCTCCATAACATTTACTACTGACTGTTGCCCAAAAACTGCTTTTTCTAATGTACTATCTATAATAGTTATTGTTTCATCTACTTTAGCATTCACTTCTTTAGAAAACTCGCTAACTTCAAAGGAAGCTCGAACCGTTTTTTCTATATGATTATTTTGCCTATCCATTTCCATATTAATATCTTCTACAGATTTAAGTAGTATCTCAGTTACGTCTAAAGACTCTTCCACATCCTTGTCAGCCTTCATAGTTATAAGTTTTTGATATTTTTGGCGGTTAACAATCTTTGTTAATTGTCCCCTATCAATTAACCCAATTTCATTTTGCTCTGCCTCTTTATACATTAATGATTGTTTTTTAAAAAGCATCATAGTCCCCCCATTCTTCCTAGTATTCAACCCTAGTATTCAATCCTGGTATTTTTTATATTTATCCATATAATAACATAATATTCAAACTTATTCCAGTTCCCTTTCATACTATTTGTAAAAATATATAAGTTCACGAACTCTATTGTATTTTTAAGCATAAAAAAATAACCAGCGTAATAGCTAATTATTTTTTAAAAATTCTTTTTAATATATTACTTTTAATTTAGGCTATGTTAGACATAAATAGTGATATTGTATATATTTTTGCAGAATGTGTCATAATAAGGTGATAAATACATTCATGAGGTGGCCAAGGGAGAGGTCTGCCCTCATTGTAATTCAACTCATGTTTTAAGAATGGCAAGTTAAATGGTAAGCGAAACCTTTGTAGCCGAGTCGTTCAAGGGTAATCATAAAAAAAGTGGTATAAGCAATGAACAGATATGTGTAGCCACAGCAATTGATAGAAACAATAATATTATCCTTGAAATGGTATGTAAGGGCAGGGTTGTTTGAAATCTATGTTATAATTAGTATATAAATAAACTATAATTTAGTAAACACTTGTAAAATATGATGAAGCAAAGATTATTTATATGTGCGAGCGTTTATATGGAGGTAATATTTTGAATAATATATTAAATAAAAGAAATATACATGCCAGTTTCCATATTGGGTTGATTGTAAAGAGTTTATACGATATAGGAGAAGTGTTATGTGGTATTTTGTTGATTTTTCTAACACCTGAAAGAATGAGTAAACTCATAACATTTATATCAAAAAATGAGTTATATGAAGACCCGAATGACTTTATAATGAATTATCTTGTTTCTTTTAGCCATGTATTCTCAATCAGTATGCAACATTTTACATCGTTTTATTTATTGACGCATGGGACAGTTAAAATTCTTATTTTAATTCTTTTGTGGAGAAAAAAGATATGGGCATATCCTATGTCTTGTGTAATATTCATGGCTTTTATTGTTATCCAAATGCAACATTTCATCCAAACTCATTCCATTATGCTTTTGGCTTTAACACTAATTGATGTTGTAATGATTGTACTGACCATTTTAGAATATAGAAATATTAAAACAGATAAAGTTAACAATGCAGTATAAGCATTATCTGAGGTTGTGTTGTTTTACAGTTTTCTTATATAGTTCATCAATTATAAATTTACGATACTTTAATAATAAGGAAACGTTTATTGGCTTGTCTATTTACGACAAGCCAATTTTATATAGTTTATCCTCAATATTGTCTAACATAGCCTAAAATTAAGCCAAAAATAACAATGGTGGGTCTAAATGGACTCGAACCATCGACCTCACGCTTATCAGGCGTGCGCTCTAACCAGCTGAGCTATAGACCCATGATAACCTTATCATACAGGGACTTTTTAAGTATAGTACCTATCTTTTGTCTTGTCAACACTTTTCTATATTTTCTGTCAATTTATCACCTGCCGCACTTACAACAGTAGTTAAATAGTCAGTATTAACTTTCTCCTACGTGTCTTGCAAGCGAACTTGAAACTGGAAATTATATAAGAAAATTACTAATTAATGAATTATATTTTTAAATTCTGCTTTCATAAATAACCTTCAAGGAATAATAATTACTGATGTAAAGAATACTATAAAATATGGAGGATGTTAATTATGAAGAAAAAAATAATTATAGCACTATTATTTGCAAGCCTTATATGTATGCAACTTCCATCATATAGTGTTTATGCAATTACAAATAAACCACTTCAACATTCAAAGGAAGAATTATATCAAGATATTTTTTGCTCTCTGCTTATGCCATATATACAGAAATCTGTTGGTGATTATTATACAAAATTTCTAACTGATATACCAGGAGTTGACCCTTGGAATATTGATATTTTAAGTGTTGAAAGACCTAATGGTTATCGTACATTTGTTTTTGTGATTAAAATGGAGGTAATCCCATATGTTGGACCACATCTTGGTGTAGGAGTTGACCGTATTACAATTACTGTGGATGGAACTGGTGAAGTAAAGGTAACTAAATTTGAACATATTAGTAGTTATTATTTAGAGTTACCTCCTAATTATCAAGATATTATAAAAAAAGATATTAAAACTAATTAACAATTTAATATTACGAAATATTATTTTAAAGCGAATTAATAAATAAAAGTAGCAGAAGTTATAATATTATAACCCCTGCTATTTTCTTTGCTAAAATACATATTATTTCATGGGCTAATTATTATGTAGATTATAGAATAAAAAACCTTTTATTTCTATGCGCGACAACGCAGATAAAAAGGCATATTTAATAAAAATTCTTAGATATGCCTTTATTTATGCGAGCTCCTATCATCAACGCTTATCTACCGCATATAAGATTTTTATACAATAGCTATTCAAGATATAATTAAAATCAAATACAAAGATTTTTAAATCTATTGTTCGGAGTATGAGATTTGAATTAAATATTTTTTCTTAGATTATGCTAACAAAAGTATATATTGCGTAGAATACTTTGAACAAGCCTTAGTAATTCAAAATTTATTTTATTTGCAGGTGCGTTAAGAAAAACATTTGTTTGAGCGTAAGCGAGTTAATGTTTTTTAGCACCTGTGAATAAAATAAATTTTAGAATTACTTGGCGAAGTGAAAGCATTCCTAGCAATATATACTTTTCGTTATAGCATAATCTAAGAAAAAACCTCTTAATCTATTTCCAATCCTTATCAATAATATCCCACATCATCTTCCCAACCCTAGATATAGTAGTTATTCCATAAACATTGTTAGGCAAGTTGTTAGCCATTACTGTAAAAAGGAAATTCCCCTTTTCAATCATAATTATTGATGTATCATTTTCAACAGTATCAAGGCTACCCCCTTTATTTGCAATATTTTGTTGAATCTGCTTTGGTACATAAAACGGTAATTTATTCGTAACCTGTTGTTTTTTTAATATTCTTAAAAGCAAATTACTATTTTCTTCATTTAAGTATTGCTTTAGATATAGTAGTTTAAAACACTTACTTAAGTCAAAACTACTAGTAATATTTTCTAACTCATCCTGTTCCAACTTAGCATCTGTTGTAATCCTTTTCAACTTAGTGTTTTTAAGGCCCATACCCACAAATAATTCATCTATTCGCTGCATGCTCAAAATTTCAATTATTTTATTTGCTGCAGTATTATCGCTTTGTATAAGCATTGCTATTAATAAGTCATAAAGTGAATATTCTTTCCCTGAAAGCTCATGTATAATTCCATTTGAACCGTGGGTCTTATCCTCTGCTTCTATTTTAATTTTAGATTGTAAATCTATTTTCCCATCTTCCACTTCTTTAAGCAAAACCATAGCTAGTGGTAATTTTATACACCCAGCTGATACCATTTCTTTATTCTCATTCAACCCATAAAGATATCCACTATTTATTTCTTCAAAATAAAAACTATAAGTACCTTCTCTTGTTTCTAAATACTTTTTTATAACTTTCATAATATCCTCCTGGTTTTATCTGGAGTACAACAATTGCTGTACTCCATATTTTAATGCAATGCTAAAGTGGCCTATTAATCTAATCTCCAAATGAAATTCCAATGCTTCTAGCTACTTTAACTAATTCGCCGCTGGGTTCTACATTTTTCGTATCTCCTATAACATTTTCTAAATGTGCATAAGATATTTTATTTCCTGTAAGACAAACCATATTTCCAAATTTTCCAGTGCTTACTAAATCAACAGCCGCCACACCATACCTAGTAGCAAGCATTCTATCAAAGGATGATGTTATTCCACCTCTTTGGATATGACCAAGGACCGTACATCTAATTTCATGATTTTTCACTAATTGTTCTAACTGGTAAGCTAATTTGTTGCCTATTCCACCTAGTCTTATTGGATCTGGGCTATCTGCAACTATTTTACTAACTACAACGTCCCCGCCTTTTTCCTTTGCACCTTCTGCAACCACAATAATACTAAATAATTTCCCCTCTTTTTCACGTTGTTCTATCTTCTTAACAATTTTACAGATATCAAAATCTATTTCAGGAATTAAAATTACATCTGCTGATCCTGAAACACCTGACTCTAGTGCAATCCAACCTGCATTTCTTCCCATAACTTCCAGTATCATTATCCTATGATGCGATTCAGCTGTAGTGTGGAGTCTATCAAGGGCATCTGTTGCCACACCTACTGCAGTATTAAATCCAAAAGTAAAATCTGTAGATGCTAAATCATTGTCTATAGTCTTTGGAACTCCTATTACCTTAACACCTTTTCTTCCAAAATCCCTAGCGCTTGTAAGTGTACCGTCTCCACCAATAACTATTAGCGCATCCACGCCTTCTTTTCTCATGTTTTCAATTGCTATGTCTGATACATCTTTTTTAACCTTAATACCATTTTCTTCAACAGTATAATCAAACAAATTATCTTTATTAGAACAATATAATATAGTTCCACCTTTATGTTGAATTCCTGACACTGTCTCTAGTGTTAGTGGCATTGTTTCATTCTTATATAATCCTCTATATCCAAATCTATAACCAATTACTTCATAACCATAATTTAAAATTGCATTACGAGTAACGGCCCTAATTACTGCATTTAATCCTGGACAATCTCCCCCACCAGTTAATACTCCTATTTTTTTTATTTTCTGCGCCATATACATTCCCCCAAACTCTATTTGACTTATTATACACCTTAAAGCGGAAAATATAAATGATGCGCTGCTATTAGTGAAATATTCTCAACTTTTCACAAATAGCATAGCTTAATAAAATAAAATATCATAATTTAGAATATATTGGGGTATAAAATGGGTAAAATTGAATATTGATAGAATATTGTGTAGCACATTAAATATTAAAGCAACATATTATTTCAATTACTAACTAAAGCTAAAGAAGTTATTCATCAACTTTAGCCCTAAACCATTATTACTTATATTGAAATATTAGCAAATTTAATTAAAAATAACAATGCTATACCAACGATTATTCTATAAATAGCAAAAACCTTCATAGGTTTCTTCTTTAAATAAGAAACAAATTTTTCAACTACAATTAAAGCAACTAAAAAGGCCGTTACAAATCCAATAACCAAAGTAATAATTTCACCACTACTAAAATTCATTCCACTTTTAAATAGTGTTAATGCTGTAGCTCCGACCATAGTTGGTATTGCGAGGAAAAATGAAAACTCAGTTGCAGCAACTGTAGAAACACCACAAATCCAACCTCCCATTATAGTAGATGCTGACCTAGACATACCTGGCCATAGTGCAAAGCATTGAAATAATCCTATTTTAAATGACTGTTTAATAGTTATTTTCTCTATACTTTTTGTTTTATCCAAATGCCTAAATTTATTTTCTATAATAATCATTAGAATTCCACCAACTACTAAAGCCAAGGCTACAGTGCCTGGATTAAAAAGATATTCTTCTATTTTATCTTTTAGAAGAAAACCAAATACTGCAGCTGGTAAAAATGCCACTATAATGTTAGTCCAAAACTTAATTCCTGAGGGTTTTGCCTTAAAAAACTCCACAACTGAACTCCATATTTTATTCCAATATAAAACTATAATTGCAAGAATAGCCCCGAGTTGTATGACTACCTCAAATGAATTTGCAAATGCACCTTTGAAATTTATCATATTTCCCACAATAATCATATGCCCCGTGGAGGAAATAGGTATAAATTCTGTTACTCCTTCTACTATAGCTATTATTATAGCTTTTAGTACCAATATAATGTTTAAATCCATGTATCATCCGCTCCTTATAGCAATAATTTATAAAACCTTTTCCATTATACTATATTCAAGCAAAGAACATAGTTAGAATTTAATTTATTGTTTAAATGTTTATTTTTCTATTATCACTTCCCTAAGCAGCGTCTTACCATCTTGTGATAATTTAATAGAATTTACTCCTTTGACAATTTGCAGGTCAATAAAAGTATCTACCTTTATATAGTCACGGCCATTAACGCTTATGAAATACTTTGTAAGCATATAGCTATTCATAAAAGCTCCAACCGTAAAATTATCCACTTCTTTCGTATCATTTTTTAAGTCTTTCTTTGCAAATATTAAAGTTGGGATTTTCTCCACACCCGTATTCACATAATCTATTTTAGGAGATGTTTTAAACACTTGCGGTTTATTGACAAATATAGTAGGTTGAATAAACCCCTCCTTTGTTTCTAACCTTGGAAGTTGCCCTTCTTTCAAAAAAGTAAGTTTGGAATTGCTCTTTAGCTCACCATATTTATTATTATCCACAGATATACTATAGCTTTCATAATAGCTCTTCATATTTTTGACATACATCTTAGTACCTTTTAAAGGGGCGATTTTAACTGCGTCTATTCCCTTGCTTATAATTTCAACAGCACTTAGTGGAATCTCTGCATCTGTCATATAAGATCCATTGACACCATCTATCATTATCCATTTATTGTAATTGTCACTCCATATTTCACATACATTAAAATAGGATTTCCCACTAATTTTTTTATCAGTGCTTCTTAATACCCCGCGCCGTACATTAATTCCAACAGACGCTAAACACTCTTCATAAATAATTGCATAATCACTATCTGATATTTTAGCTCCTCCAAAAGCTGCCCCCATTATTTCTAAAGCATTTTTATCACTAGTCATGGAGGTACTTTGTGCTTTTACTTTTCCATTAATAAATTCCATGATTTTTATAGAGTTATCAAACTGATCTTTTTTTTCATCTATAATTTTATCTAGTCCATAGGTTTTTTTAAGTTTTAATAAGTTTTCATTCTGAGGATTTAAGTAATAAAAATGAATATTATCTCCACTATAAAAATTTTCCCATTTAGTAATTTTTAAACCCTCTTCCCTACCATTTAAATCAGATTTAGCTTTAAAATTCCAAAAAATTATAGCTGCTGTTATAAGAATAAAAAATAAAATTCTATAAGGAATACTATTTTTTTTCATAAATCCTCCTTATTATTTGCATTGTTCAATAATAAATTATAAAGTGTTCTCTACCTTACAATAGATTCACATTTATTTAATGAGTATATCATATTTTTAGCAAAAATTACATAAAAAACCCACGGGATTTATTGCAATCTTTTCCGTGGGATTTTTGTATTATATACTTAATGGACCAGCTTGCTTTATGCTCTCTGAAACTCCTTTAAATTTACTGAAGTTCAAAGTAAATTTAGAGGCAAGTTCTCGAGCTTTTAAATTATAAGCTTTTTTATCTCCCCATGTATTTTCTGGATTTAATATTTCAGAGGGAACATTTGGCACCGCTATTGGCACTGCTACTTTAAATATTGGATGCTGTGTATAAGCCACACTCTTAAGCGTGCCATCAAGTGCTGCTTTTACCATGGATCTTGTATAGGACAGTTTCATTCTTGAACCTACACCATATCCTCCACCACTCCAACCAGTGTTTATAAGAAATACCTCAGTATCATGTTTATCTATTCTCTCACCTAAAAGTTTTGCGTAAACAGACGGCTTCATTAGCATAAAAGGTTCTCCAAAGCAAGATGAAAAAGTAGCTTTTGGCTGCGTAATTCCACGTTCTGTGCCCGCAAGCTTACTTGTATATCCTGAAATAAAATGATACATGGCAGCTTCCTTGGAAAGCTTTGAAATTGGTGGAATAACTCCAAAAGCATCTGCTGTTAAAAATATTATGGTACTAGGATGTCCACCAATTCCACTGAGTTCTGCATTTGGGATATATTCTAGTGGATAAGCTCCTCTGGTATTCTCTGTTAATCTACCATCATCATAATCAGGCATCTTATTATCATCAATCACAACATTTTCAAGCAATGCTCCAAATTTTAATGCTGAGTAAATTTCACTTTCTTTATCTTTATCTAACTTTATAGTTTTAGCATAACATCCGCCTTCAAAATTAAACACTCCGCTATCACACCAACCATGTTCATCATCACCTATAAGCTTTCTTTCTGGATCAGCGGACAGCGTAGTTTTTCCTGTACCTGACAAGCCAAAAAATACTGCAGTCTCACCATCTTTACCTATATTAGAAGAGCAATGCATTGGAAATACACCTCTTAGTGGCAACAGAAAATTCATTATTGAAAAAATAGATTTTTTAATTTCTCCTGCATACTGCGTTCCACCAATTAACACAATTTTCTTATCGAAATTCACTAGAATAAAAGCTTCAGAGTTTATTCCGTCAATTGCTCCTTTTGCCTTAAATCCAGGAGCCGCAATAACTGTGAATTCTGCCACATGATTATTAAGCATTGCTTTATCTGGCCTTCTAAATAATTGATTAGAAAGCAATGCCTCGGAAGCAAGCTCATTTACTACTCTAATAGGTAGTTTATATTCTTCCATAGCACCAACGTAGCCATCAAATACAAATAATTCTTTATCACCTAAATATTCACTTACTTTACGATACAAATTATCAAAAACCTTTTCTTCTATAGGTAAATTTACCTCTCCCCAATTTATTAATTTCACAACACTTTCTTGTGAAACTATAAATCTATCCTTAGGAGATCTTCCTGTATATTTCCCTGTATTTACAGCCAATGCACCCGATTCTGTTAAAGTACCTTCACCTCTTAGCAATGCAAAACTTACCAAGTCTGATACCGGTAAATTCCTATATATTTTTTTTGATGTTTTTATGTTTAAATAATTTAAATTTTCTAAATAATCCACAATACTACCCCCCGGTTACTATATTAACATGACTATTAATTTTAGTTATTATACTAATATATTACAACATTTCGAGAAAAACGCAAGAAAAAAATTATTAAAATATGGATTTAACGTTTTTATGAATACGTTCCTTCATTATGCTAAATTATCACTTTTATAGCATACTCTTTTTATCTTTTATGGCGCACTAATATATTTAATAAACACACTTCCTTCACTGAGGCTATAAGTGATTTCATCCAAATATATGAATATAAAACACCATGACACACTCTTCTATTTTGTTGTTCCCACATAATTTTTTTAATTAATAACATTGTTTAATATTTGTCAAAATGAAGAATATTAGTTTTTAAAAATCACGCAATAAAAAAAGTATATATTAAATCAAATTGATTTGATTTAATATATACTTCACCAAAGATGCTAATATCTAATTTTATCCTGCAGCAAAAATTATTTTCTTATGCTATATATCGCATATACTACGAGTCCAGTCCCAATTATTTGCATATACCCAATTTGCTCATGTAATATAAAAAATGATACAAGCATTGCAGTAGGTATTTCCAAATTTCCTATTATAGATACCTTTAACGAACCTATATGCTTTATGGCCGCATATAATAATGTTAAAGGGATAATTTCGCAAAATATTGCAAGTATTGTGGTATAACCAAGTAAACTTAAACTTACATCACCCTTAAAAACAAATATCGGAAACTTGTATATCATAAGGGATATTAATGAAAAAAAAGTAGAATAGGCATTAATAGCAAGTGGTTCAAGGCCTTGCAATTTTTCTTCACTATAAATATTCATAAAGGCATAAAACATTGCACATATTAAGGCAAATACTACCCCCCTAAGAGAATATTTAAAATTTCCAAATAGTATATCTAAAGTTAAAACACAGCCTAAAAATGCTAAAACCACCGCAAATAGCTTTTTATAGCTTAGAGAATTCTTTTTGAAGACAGTTGAATATACAAATACCATTAAAGGGTAAGTGTACAATAATATAGCCACCATTTGCATTGGTAAATACTTGAAAGATGTATAATAAAACACAGTCATAAATGTATTACCAACGACACCAAGCACAGCCAATCTTAATAGTTGCACCTTTGTTATAAAAAATGACTTTTTGTCGAAAATATACATAAGTATGAACATTAATGGCACTGCTATTATATATTGAAGTGTTAATAAACTTATAGAATCAATTCCCCCCACAAAAGCTAGTTTTACAAATAGCCCTGCGCTACCAAATAATATAGCAGAAAGAATTGAATAGATATATCCTTTTTTCAAAATAACACACCTTTCGGTTATTTAATAAAATAGTACAAACTCAGGGATTTTTAATTCTTGATTAGCTTTTCCCTTGGTATAGCTTTCTTTTAATTTCTGCGCCTTATCATAATTCTCCACAATGACTTTTTTAGTGTAGTCATCATAAGAGTCATTCAAACCCTGATAGGCTTTACTTATATTGTAAAAGCCCCTTTCTAAATCCTGCTTATAAGTTATATAATAACAGCCAGCATTATTTAAAGTCAAAATATCTTCTTCATCCACATGATATGCACTATCAATTTCCACTTTAGCTTCTACTGGTTTATTTTCAGTCATGTATATGGTTGCTAAGGTTCTATGATACTTAGGCATTAGTTCATTTAATTTGATACATATCTTTAAGATTTTTATTGCATCATCCGTTTTTTTATCATCAAGTTTAATTAGTGCCATATTATATTTTATCTCTGCATCCTGTGGTTTTATAAGTGATGCTAAATTAAAATATTCTAGGGCTTTTCCACTATTATTAGCCTTGTACCAATAATAGTTTGCTAAATTAAGCATTATATTATAATTATAAGGCTCTTTAGTTAGAGCTGTTCTAAAATAAGGCTCTGCTGCTAATTTGGCGGACTCCTCTTTCAATATTTCCGGCATTAAAAATCCATAATTATCTGGGTATTCTTTGTTAAGCTGAATAGATTTATTGCAATATTCTTTAGCCTTTTTATAATCTTTCTTATAAAGATAATACCAGCCTGCGCTATGATAGGCTCTGTAATCATTTGGATGCTGCAAAATTAAATTTTGAATTAATTTATCAGACTTTTCTAGTTCATTCATGTTTTTGTAAACATTAGCTTTTATTAATTCAATTTGCATATTGCCTACATTTTTACTAGAGAGTTCATCAATTAATTTATTTGCCTCACCTACAGTGTCCGCACCTAGCGAATATATCTTAGCTAACCACATTTTATAGGATAGATCATTCGGATACTTTTTTGAAAGCGCAGTTATATTTTGCAATAGAGAATCCTTATTATATAACGCTACCTGGGCTAGTACATCATATATCTTGTATTCATCCTTATTTAATTCCCATGCATTCTTTAATACACTATATCCCTCTTCCCATTTACCCACTAGCATTAACATTCTAGCATATTCTGCAGTGTCATAGGAAGATTTTATATCCACTGGATAGCTTATCATAAGTTCATTTGCGCTATCAACCTTATTATTTCCCATATAAACGGTAAACATAGTTTTTATTAAACCTTTGTCTTTAGGGTATTTTTTTAATGCAATCTCCCCATCTTTAAGTGCTTGCTCATACTTACCATTTATAAATTCCGTTAATACCATAAAGTTATAACTCTCACCATCTATTTGTTTATACTTCTTTGAAATATCCATATATTTTAATGAGTTCACTAAATCATTTTTAACGGAATAAACTTCAGCTATTTTAATATTCCATTTTGGTGAAAGTGAATCCTTCTTTGCAAGATCACTATATTTTTCAATAGCTAAATCATATTCCTGATTGTAAAAATGTTTTTCAGCCTCAGAAGCTAATTTACTTAAATCTGGCGTTTTTTGTGTTATAGTTATAAAGGTAACGCTCATAATTGTAACACACAAAACAATTAAATAAAGCGATATTTTTTTACCTCCTACCTCTTTTAATTTACTGCTATTTAAAATGGACTTTAGTTTATCTAATTTCACCATAACTCCACCTCTTTTAAATTTGCAGGCTTTAGAAAATTGTTAATTTTATGTATAAATCAATTAACTAATCCTTACAATATGCACTATAGTCATATTCTAACAAATACATAGGTAAAAAGCTAGAGTATTTGTTCAACATCACATTAATAGGTTAGACATTTAGCCTACAATGTTATAAAATTGTATTGACTTAAATATAGAAATATTTATTGTGCAAGAGTGTACACTTACAAAAATGGGGGTGTTTTTTTGAAAAGATCACATAAGAGAAAATTAAATAAAAAAAAGGCAATAAGGAATATATCTTTACTACTATTTATTTCTGTGATTTTAACTTTAGTTACCATTAAAACTATTTCTTTTTCTTTGAAGAAGTTTAATGCAAGCCATGCTAGTTCTAATGAAGAAAAAAAGCAGCCTACAGGTAAAGCTACTTCCAAAAATGATAATAAACCTGTGGGTTCTACCCCTGTAGATAAACCTAGTGTGGTGAAAAATACTGAAGTGCTCCTCTCCGCTGTAGGAGACTGCACTATAGGAACTGATAGTAAATTTAATTATGCTACTAGTCTTCCTGCTATGGTAACGAATTCTAACAAGGATTTTTCCTATTATTTTAAAAATGTATATAGTATTTTTAGCCGCGACGATGTTACCATTGCTAATTTAGAAACAACCTTTACAGACTCAAATGACAAAGAGGAAAAACAGTTTAACTTCAAAGCCACTAGTGATTTTGCTAAAACCTTAACTTTAGGCTCTATTGAAGGTGTTAATCTTTCTAATAACCATATTTATGATTATAAAGAAAAAGGATTTCAAGACACAAAGCTTGCCCTTACAAAAGAAAAAGTAAAATACTTTGGAGAGAACGCCAAATGGATAACAAAAATAAAAGGGCAGTCCTTTGGATTTTTAGGCTATAGGGGTTGGTCCACAGACCAAAGCTTTCTTAATAAATTAAAGGGTGATATTCTTGAATTAAAAAAGACTAACTCAGTTGTAGTTATAAACTTTCACTGGGGAAATGAAAACCAATATTATCCAATAGATGCACAAAAACAGCTGGCGCACTTTGCTATCGATAACGGTGCAGACATAATCCTTGGACACCACCCCCATGTAATTCAAGGCATTGAACAATATAAGGATAGGATTATTGCATATAGTTTAGGAAATTTCTGCTTTGGTGGTAACTCTAATCCAACGGATAAGAACACCTTTATTTTTCAGAGTAATTTAAAGTTCACCAATAATAATTTAACCTCTATTGGTGTACGTGTTATCCCTTGTAGTATATCCTCAGTTGAATATAAAAATGACTATTGCCCAACGCCACTTCAAGGCGCGGCTAAGGTAAATTTACTAACTAACTTAAATAAGCAATCCCCAAATTCAGGTTTTAAAATAAGTGATGAATTTTTCTATATAAATGTCAATAATAACCAATAGAATAATAGTTAATTTAATAATTACAAATAAATAATACGCAAGTTAATAAGTACAATTAAAGGATGTGTTGGAAATTAAAATTCAGTCATTGCTCAGTATACTCGCTTCAAAATTTATTATGAAATTATCTGTGGTTTTATTTAAAGGTGGCACAAATTTCCCGGGCAAAATTGCCTTAAAGCTTGACCCTGATATTTTGAAAACCATAGCTAATAATTATGAGGTTATTCTCGTAACCGGTACAAATGGAAAAACAACCACCACAAGCATGATTTATAGCATTATAAAAGATAGTGGTAAACCAGTAATTACTAATAATACTGGTGCAAATATGTATACAGGAATAGTTGCTTGTTTTATTTCTAATTATTCTTTCAAAAAATCTACACAGAAGAAAATTGCTGTTATAGAAGTAGATGAAGCCAACGTTAAGTTTGTAACTGATTATATATCACCCACTATTATTACTATTACTAATCTATTTAGAGATCAGTTGGACAGATATGGTGAGGTATATACAACTCTTAGGAAGATACTGGAGGGCGTAGAAAAAACTCCTACCTCCACTCTTATACTTAATGGAGATGAATCCCTACTTGGAAACTTAAACCTTAAAAACCCTATGTTATACTATGGTTTTGGTACAAAGGTTAATGAAAACAAAATTGTAGATATAAATGCAGATGCTAAGTTTTGCACGATTTGTAAAGCACCTTATGAATATAACTTTATTACCTATAACCATCTAGGCGATTTCCATTGCAGCAAATGTGGATATAAGCGCCCAGCACTTGCATATTCCGTAGATAAAATTGTTGATTTAACTACCAGTGGTTCTACTGTCCATATAAATAATAAAGAGTATTACATAAACCAGCCAGGTACTTATAATATTTATAATGCCCTATGTGCTTATTCCGTAACTAAGGCGCTAGGCATAAAGGAAGATATTATAGAACATGCTCTTAAAACTGTAGCTAGTAGCTTTGGTAGACAAGAGACCTTAAATATTGAAGGCAAAGAGGTTAAAATAATATTAGTTAAGAATCCTGCAGGTTATGATGAAGCTGTAAACACTATTAACCTGGACAAAAGAAAAATAAACTTATCTCTTCTGTTAAATGATAATTATGCAGATGGTAAAGATGTCTCTTGGATTTGGGACGTAAATTTCGAACGTTTAACTTCACTTAATATTAATAAAATAATGATATCTGGAATACGATTGTACGATATGGCAATAAGACTTAAAGTAGCAGGCTTTCCAGCAGAATCCTTCCTCTTATGTAAAGACGAAGAAGCCTTACTACATCAAATTAAAGCTTGTGATGGCGAAATAGTTTATATACTAGCTACCTATACTGCCATGATAGACCTTAGAAAATTTTTACACGCTAAAGGCCACATAGATAAAATTTGGTAGTATATTGAAGTTTAGAAATTTAAGGATAAAAAGTTTAAAGATTTAAAAATTCAAATAGAAGGTGAATAATATGGAAATCAACATTTGTCATTTATATCCAGACCTATTAAATGTATATGGGGATGTAGGAAATATTTTAATATTAAAACACAGGGCGGAAAAGCGAGATATAAAAGTAAATATTGTTAATATATCCATGGATGATATTTTTACTGCAGAGGATTATGATATTGTATTTTTTGGTGGAGGACAAGATTATGAGCAAGCCATTGTTTCTCCTAACTTAATAGAATTTAAAAAATCTGCCATTGATGACTATATCCAAAGTGGAAAAGTATTTTTAGCTATTTGTGGAGGATATCAATTGCTTGGGAAATATTATACTACCCCCGATGGCGAAAAGCTTGAGGGTCTTGGTATTTTAGATATTTACACCGAAGGCGGAGATAAACGTTTCATAGGAAACACTGTTATTCACAATGAAGCTTTTGATGAAACTTATGTAGGTTTCGAAAATCATTCTGGAAGAACTTATATTAATGACTTAAACCCACTTGGCAGGGTTCTAGTTGGCTATGGTAACAACGGAGAAGATGGTTATGAGGGCTGCGTATATAAAAACACCTATTGTACTTATTTCCATGGCTCTCTTTTATCTAAAAATCCTGAACTTGCAGACAGGATACTTACATTAGCATTAAACAACAAGTATAGTGAGATAGCCCTAACAACCCTTGACGATAGTTTAGAAATTAAAGCTAAAGAATTTATAATAAACAGAGAAACTTCAAATAAATAGAAAAATCTCAAATAAATAAAAAAAAGAGATGTAGGTTTAGGTAAATCCCAAATCTACATCTTTTTTTCTAATTGTATAGCTAAACTAAAATACTTTATAGATTCTGCTACTGAACCAAGTTTATGGTACATACTTCCCATTTCTAAATATCGAGTATATATATCTTGTTTCCCACCAAATTTTAATAGGGAATCTAAAGATAAATTCATATACATTTCTGCACTAGATGACTGCTCCTGTCTATCAAGAATAATAGCTTTGTAATAATAGCTTTTTTCGATGAATTTAATATCATCCAAATTAATTGCATAATTTAAAACTTCATCAGAAATAGTCTTCGCCAGCTCCAGTACATCGTTTTCAATAAGTTCATTAACACAATCAAGCATAAAGCTAACTAGTCCTATCATATTATCCCTAGGATAGCAGCTAAGTCCCTTATTTATATATTCAATCCCTCTATCTTTCATATTACAGTCAAACATGGTGGAACCATAATTGTAAATAGCTTTTGCCTTACTAGACGCTTTATCTTTATATAACTCATAGGATTTTTTTTCATATTCCTCAAACTTGCCATTTTTCATTCTTATAGATAGCATAGCAAGCATATGATATATCTCAGCAGCTTTAAAATCCGTATCAACATACTGTACCAGGTCTAAAAGTGTTATTCCTACTTCATACGCCTGCTCATAATTTTTAAGCATTATATTACAAGCCGCTTCATTATAAGTGACTATAATTAATTTTTTATAATTAAGAATCTCACTATCCCTTAGCCTTCGCTTAACACTACTATAGTAGCTAGATGCTTGAAGATATTCTTCCTTTATATATAAATGTCTTGCCATGTCTATATAATAGGTCAACTGATTATCGTCTATAGTTGTTTTTAAATATAAATCATAATACTCTGAAGTTATTGATTGAGTCTTCTCAAAGTCCCTTTTATCCAAGTAAAAATTAAACAACATGTGTATTAGTTCAATAGCCAATTCATAGTAATTATACTTATGTGCAAATTCTAAATTGTAACAAGCTTTAGATTCAAACCCATCTTTCATAGAGTCGTGGTCATTTTTGACCTGCTCTCTCAATACTTTAATATTTTCCTCTACTTGTTCGAATACATTTTCATTTAAATATGCAATATCTATGTCCAATTTTTTGCTAATCAATTCTAGTATCCAAGGTTCTGCCATAACTTTGTTGTTTTCTATGCAACTCATTTTAGATACTGAGATTTTGTCATCGCACATCTCTCTCAAGGTATACCCTTTATATATTCTAGTCCTTTTTATCTTTTCTCCCGTTGATAATATTTCCATTCTCATCACCTATCTACAGATTAAATAACTATTCTATGGAACTCGCCATAAAATAGTTTCATTAAAATTATTTAATTATCCCTAATTTGTTAAATAATTCCACACCTTCGTTCAGATATTTAGCTGCATCCTTATCTCGGCCACCATCAATATAGAACTTTCCAAGCATTATTGATATCTCAGCCGCTTCTTTTACCTGCTCTTGCTGCTTTACAAAATTTAGCGCTAGTAATAGTGTATTTTCTGCTTCATTCATATTGCCTTCTAATAAATCTATTCTATATTTTAATAAATAATATTGGCATAATGCACTATGATTACCATCTTCTATAAATTCAAAAATTTGCTGCAACGCATCTTTCGCTTTACCTACAGCCTTAAGCTTAATATAATTTTCGCATATATTTACTAAGGTATCTATTAACTTTGAGTCATTACTTTTTTGTCTGATTTCCTTGGCTTTATTTAAGTGTATAAAGGATTGTTCCATGTTTTCAAATTCATAAAATAACCTGCCTAAATTGTTCTCGATTTCAGCAATATAGTTTAAATTATCAATTTCATAAAATACTTTTAAAGTAATTTTTGAATACTTTATAGCATTTTTAATATCGCCTTTTTCATTATATTCATTTGAGAGTAATAAGAGTGAATTAGCATATTCTTTTTTACTATCGATTTGCTTAAACTTTTCTTGAGCTAAATAAGAATATTTTATAGCATTCTCCACGTTTTCTAATTTAAAATAAGTGTAACCAATGTAGTAATATATTTCACCGAGTAAAAAATCGTTTCCCATTTCATTGTCTACAAAAACTTTTTCTGCTTGTTGAAAATAGCTTGAAGCTGATTGGTAACCCTTAAGTTCAAGTGTTATTTTTCCGAGTTTAAGAAAAGTCTTAATTATTTCTTCATAAGAGTTGTTTTTAATAAAGATAACATTTGAGGAAAGAAAAACTTGTTGTGCAGACGCAATCTCTTCCCTAGCCATGTATATATCTCCTCTTAAGGATAAATTTCTTGCTTTTCGATATTCCAATTTGTATTTTTCAGAATAATATAATGATTTTTCAATATTTTGCTCAGCCTGTACTAAATCCTTATTTAGAATAAGCGCTTCAGCAATATTTTCATAATACAAACATATTTTTTCAGCTTGAGTTTCTTCTGACTCCATTAGATATTCCACTGTTGTATTCAAAGTATTCGCTAAATATTCTAATAAATCCATACTAGGATTAGATTTGCTAGACTCGACAAGACTAATTTGTCCTGGAGTTATTCTATCTCCTGCAAGGTCTTTTAATGTCATATTGAGTTCTTTTCTTTTCCGCTTTATCTTTTCACCTAAAGACAATATTTCCATAATCACTCTTCCTTTACTGTATGGTAATATATACTATTATTACTTAAAACAACCTTAGACAATTTTAATTCAATTATAACATAGTTTCCGTTTAAACTGCAAAATATTTGAAAAAAATTTAGAATTTTCAGTAATAAAATTAAAAACTCCAAACCACAGATTTTTAAGTATGGTTTGGAGCCTTTTTAGTGATGTTTATAATATATAATCCTTTACGCTATCGTACATATCTTCTGCCATGTTTTTTACCATTTTACCGGTTTTTCTAACTCTTCTTTTTGTGCCTCTATCCATGTTAGGAACTAACATTGCACTTGCAACTGCTCCAATTATAGCACCTGTTGTAATTGTTGATATAAATTTACCACCCATAAGTAACACATCCTTTCTTTATTTATTCTTTATAGCATGTGCATTTTTAAAATAATTAGTCTATTTATTACCTTCTAATAAAAAAATAATAAAATCCATCTTTTCTGTGCCCGTTAAATTATTTATTAAGCCTTTGGCTACTTGTGGATTTATTTTATATTCACAAGCAATCTCATCATACCCATAATCTTTAATTTCTGTATTATTTTTTTCACTAAAATTAGAATTAATAACAATTATATTTTTTTCTCCCTTGGGAGCTATTTTCACGATCTCTTCCTTTACCTGCTCACTTGCTACATTTATAATATTTTTTGTCAACCATTTTTCTACAGTCTTATCTGAATTTATTCCTAATTTTTCTTTGCATTTTTCATCCACAAGCTCATTAAATAAATCTCCTGTATGACTATCTACCTTTACAAATATAACTTCTAGTCCATTACTCATAAGTTGTTGCATTTCCTTGTAATATTCCTTTGAGGATTCCTCTTTCCGTTCCCAAAACCCTGTAGCATGGTAGCAAATCCCTACATAATCATGGAATATTACTACCTTTTTTTCACCTATGGACAGGGCATACTGAGCCCCTTTTATTGCTCCTTCGAGTTCCCCTGCTATTTGCCTTATGTTTTTTGCTGATTCACTTTTCCCAGCCCCACTCTCTATATGTACAACTACATCTTTCAAAGCAGCCACCATTCCATAAGAATACTCCTGCGTTGAAGAATTATAGCTTCCATCAACATAAACATGAAGACAATCTTTTGGATAAGTGTTATCTGCTTTTTTCAATGAATTCCCTGCATCGCATAAAAACTTTTCAGCTTCGTTTATGTCCTCAAAACTCTTATATTTAGCGCCTTTTACGCCTTTTACATATTTTAAGCACTCTGCCCAAGTGTTAACTATTCTATTTTCTATTTTTTCATTAGTACTAGAATTAAAGCCTTCTTTTATTGCATAAACTTTCTTTCCCATATTATCCATTCTCCTTATCCTAAATCTATCATAAATAAATTATACAACAAATCATGAATTTATCAATTGCATTTTTTACATTATTTACATTTCCAAATTCTATGAGTATCGTTGGACAAGTCTCTATAAAGATATTATAATAGCCATTATAGTCCGTATCGCTTAAATAGATTTTTAGTACAGACTATATTACTTCAATGTATTTTTGGTATAGTTTATAAAATTAATAAACTATAAACAATAACAAATATAATAGTACAACCTTTAAAACCGTAAAAAAAATAAAAGATATGATATGCGAAAGGATGGTGAATGAGGCGATGTCTCGACTATATTAAAGATATAGTAGTTTTCTCGCTTCGAGCTTATGAATAAAATTAAAAACAAGTATATTTTACTTCCTGTTATCACTGCAATTTTTTCGTTAGTATTTCTCATTTTTGTGAGTAATACCTTTAAAATATCTAAAGATAAATTATATGTGGATTTTCTTAAAGATACCACCGCAAATAATATCTCTACTGTATATGTAACTACTTCTCCGAAAATTCAAGTTAAACTCAAAGATGGCACTATTTATCAAACTGATAATCCAAGAACAAATAATTTCAAAGAAAATTTATTAAAAAGTGGTATAAATGTTTCAGAGCAAACTCTAACAAATCCTGCTGAAGTGGCCTCAATTGCAGGTTTTGTTATATCACTTATAGTGCTTGGAATTATGGCCTTTAAATCCTCAAAGATAAAATCGAAAAGCATGTTCTCAGCTACAAATCTTGATGTGACCGCAGTAGAGGATATAGGTTTTAACTTTGAAAATGTAGCAGGCAACGAAGAAGCTAAAGATAGTGTACAGGATGTGGTAGATTTCCTTAAAAATCCTAAGAAATACTCAGCTTATGGAGCTAGAATGCCAAAGGGAATAATCTTATATGGAGATCCAGGAACAGGTAAAACCTTACTTGCAAAAGCTGTGGCTGGAGAAGCAAATGTACCTTTTTATGCAGTATCCGGTTCTGATTTCGTTCAGATATATGTAGGGGTAGGTGCCGGTAGGATTAGAAGCTTATTTAAGAAAGCAAGAAGTCATGGCCGCGCAGTTATATTTATTGATGAGATTGATGCTATTGGTAAGAAAAGAGATAATGGAACTGGTGGCGGTTCTGACGAAAAAGATCAGACCCTTAATGCTCTACTCACAGAAATGTCTGGTTTTAATGAAACAGAAGGTATAGTTATAATTGCAGCAACTAACAGGCTTGATATGCTAGACCCGGCACTTCTAAGACCTGGCCGTTTTGATAGACATATTGAAGTTACCTTACCTGATGTATCTGCTAGAGAGAAAATTTTAAAACTTCACCTTAATAATAAACCTATTAAGGATATAGATTATAGTGAATGGGCACATAAAACTACATCTTTTTCAGGTGCAAAGCTTGAGAACTTAGCTAATGAAGCAGCTATTATTGCTTGCAAGGACAATTCTCAATTTATTGAAAATGAACATTTGGATAAAGCTTATTCAATAATGCTTGCTGGGTATGAAAAAGTTGACAGGGGTTATATTAAAGATCAGGATAGAAAAATTACTGCCTTCCACGAAGCAGGACATGCTTTGATTTCACTAAAAATGCTACCAAAGGATAAAGTATCTAAAGTAACTATTATTCCAACTACCAAGGGTGCAGGCGGTTATACTTTAAGTATTCCTGAAGATAAACTGTATATGAACAAGGAACACTTAAAGAAAAAAATAATGGTACTCTTAGGTGGTAGAGCTGCTGAAGAAATTATTTTTGGCAGAGATCACGTAACCACTGGTGCATATAATGATTTACAAAGAAGTACTCAACTTGTAACAACAATGATAACAGAATACGGCATGGGTGAGTCCCTCGGACTACTTACTATGGACAAATTAAATGACTCAGGTTTTACAAATCAAGAAGCGGCATTTTCAGAATGTAAAAATTTAATCTCAGAATTATATGAAGAGGTTAAGGCTATCCTAATGGATGGAAAAGAATCATTAGAGGCTGTGACAGATTTATTAATCCAAAAAGAAACTATAAATTATGAAGATCTAATTAATATTATTGGAGACAAAAACAATAATGTTGCATAAAGCCATTCAGCCCCCCAGGGCATAACCTTGGGGGGCTGAATGTATAGTAAAACTCTGAATGGCCTGTTTATATTGCTTTGCTAAATTAAAATCACACAGAGTAATTCCCGGTGTGATTTTTTTGCCTAACTAACCCTCAGTTTTAAAACTAACTAAAAAGGCTATAAGCATTCCACCAAGAAGTCCACCTGCATGAGCAAAATTATCAATGTTTGGTAGTGTTGCTCCTATAAATATATTTATAAATATAACTGATAAAATACTTCTTATAAAAGCATTTCCTGTTTTACCTTTAGACTTAATTGCAAAAACAAGTACTGCACCAAGGAGTCCAAAGATTGCACCAGAGGCTCCAATAGAAACACTTGTTGAAAAAATATAACTAAATATAGAGGCGCATATACCGGATATAAAATAAATAACTACATACTTTGCCTTTCCATAAACCTTTTCAATCATTGGCCCAATAGCATAAAGTGAATACATGTTCGCACCTAAATGCACAATGCCACCATGTAAAAACATACAAGAAATAAGCCTATAATATTGTCCTTTTGCTATTAGATAATTAACTTTCGCTCCAAGCAAAATTAGAACATTAGTATCACTATTAAATATGCTCCCTTTTGCGTAAACATAGCTCAAATAAGCTGTAATCACATACATTATAACATTTATAGCTATAATCCCTATTGTAATCCAGGGTTTATCCTCTAAACTTATTTTTTCACTTTTGCTTTGCAAATTGTTATTACTCATGACGCTGGCTAGTTCCTGCACCACTTGCAAATTAACATTTTCGGAATAGTTTACTTTTTTATCTTTTAACTCTACGCGAATCATAGGTTTTTCTAATAAATTATTAATAGAAAGCGCTTTCGTATCACTTTCCATACTAAATTCATCCTCTGAGAATAATATATATATGTTATTTTTGTCTTCTGGAATATCATATTGTTTTAATTCATTTATGCTCTGCCCTGTAATAAATATTAGTCGATAGGTCGCTTCACTAATATCTTTGCTAACTGTCCAAAGCTCAGAATTACCATCCACACTTCTAATGTCCTCTAATAAATATCCATATTGCTGGGTAAGACCCTTTATAACAATTTTTATATTTTTTTCTTTCATATTTTTCTCCTATAGTGTGCCACCCACGTGGCAAATGGCAAGATTTACTTGCCACTTGCCACGTGGGTGGCACCAGTATCATATTATTGACTGCACTACAATGTTTTGGTATAGTATCAAATCTATTTCATAAAATTTGATAGGTTTTCTAGTCTCAGCTTCATAAAGTACCCGTATCACAGGCCTATCAGGAAAATTTTTATTTTGCTTAATAACGTATCCTTCAATTCCGTTGGATAGCCTTAAGCAAACCCCTAATGGAAACACTGAAAAGGTTTCTTTGAATCTTTGTACTATTTCTTCATCAAAGGCATTTCCACATCCAGCTAAAATTAGTTCATAAGCATCGCTAGGATTAAATTTCTCTCTGTAGGTCCTGTCATTACTTACAGCATCATAAACATCACAAATACAAATTATTTTTGCAAACTTAGAAATTTCATTGCTAGTAAGTCCAAAAGGATATCCATTGCCATCAACCCTCTCATGGTGGTGTTCCACTGCTTTTAAAACTTCAGTGGATATAGAAAAATTCTTTTCTAAAATGTTTCTTCCATAAGTAGGATGCTTCTTAATTTCTTCAAACTCTTCAACCGTTAGTTTACCTGGTTTAGTTATGATATCTTTAGGAACTTTAGTTTTGCCTATATCATGGAGGATTGCTCCAATGCTGAGCTCCTTTAATTCACTTTCCTTAAGATTCATTGACATTCCAAGAAAAATCGCCATAATTCCAGTATCTATAGAGTGAAGATAGGTGTAGTTATCAAAAGTTTGAATATCGTACAAACTTTTATTTACATCACCCATCTCAATAATATGATTAACTAAGTCTTCCACTACTGCTAAGGACTCCTTAGTACCTTTCCTATCTCCCACAGTTACATTTTTCATTATCCTAGCCATATTTTTCATGGTTATTGCTTTTAAATCACTTAATTTTTCATCTTCTATTGATATATCATCTAACCGAGCATCTTCTACATATACATAAAAAACACCTAAATCTTTTAATTTTTCGATATATTGCTTCGTTAATTTAACTCCTGTTCTTAGCAGAATACTTCCGTCATTTGTAAATATATTTCGCCCTAAAATTTCATCAACCTTTACTCTATTAATAAATTCAAGTCTCATGGCAAACTCCTATACTATTTATATTCTTCTTCTTTTCCTTTGATTTTTTCAAAAACTTCCTTGAGTTCTTGCTTTATTAATTCACATATTTCAATTATAGCTTCACGAACTTCCATATGTTCTTTTGAATACTTGAACCTAACTACCCAAGTTGGGTTATACTCATCATCCACAGCCTCAATAGAATATCCTTTATCCCTGAAGGCTTCTTCATTAAAATAATCATAAATTGCTGTAAATTGCCATTCTTCCACATCATCATGAGTATCAAAAAACAAGTTTATCAGTTCTCCATAATAATTTAATTTTGTAACGAACTGCGCACCTTCAGAAGCTTCATAGCTTCCAAGTTCCTTAATAAATTGATTAGTATCTTTATCTATTTCCATTAGTACCAATGAAGAAAATTGCATAAAACTCATCCTCTCTTATTTTTTACATTTGTCACATTCCTTGCATTCCCTGCAAATGCCTTTTAAATAAACATGACTTTCTGTAAGCGTTATTCCTGTCTTTGCTTTTATTTGTTCTTCTATTTGAGGTATTGGGCAATCTATAACCATTTCCTTATGACATAAATCACACTGAATTATATGTTTATGAGCATTTGTAATTAGGGTATAGTTATACATATTGTTTCCCAAGTCAAATTTATTTAAAATCTTTTTACTTTCAAGCAAATCTAGAGTCCTATATACCGTGGACAAATCTATTTTTATGTTGTCCTTTGTAAGTATAGAAAATATGAGATTTGCATTTATAGCCTCACTACTTGCCAGAATAATTTCTAATATGTTTTTTCTTGACTTAGTAACCTTAATATTATTATCTTTTAAATATGAAATTGCATTCATTTGCATCACCTTACTAAATTATTATAACAATAACAATTATAATATACCTCAATCCTGCCCTCAATACAAGCAGTGCTTGAAATATTACATTAAAAATTTCTCATTATATAGCTCCTATATTACAAAAGGCTCCTACAAAAGTAGAAGCCTTTCTAAATCAACTAAAGTGGTTAGCCACAAAAGTGGGTTAATTATTTGATTTCCTTAAGTATTGCTATTAAGTAACTCCACATTCTATCTGTTGAAGAGATACTTAGGTGTTCCTTAGGAGTGTGTACATCAAAAATGTTAGGTCCAAAAGATATTTGATCAATCTTACCATCAAATTTTTCACTAATTAATCCACACTCAAGCCCTGCATGTATAGCAGCTATTTCAGGTTTCTTGCCATTTATATCATTATACACTTTTTCTAGTATAGTCCTGATTTTGGAGTCTGGATTATATTGCCATTCTGGATAATCAGATTGAAATTCAATAACTGCTCCTGTCATTTCTGCAAGTACTATAGTTTCATCACATATTGCTTTCTTTAAAGTCCTTACAGAACTTCTTACTGCAGAGTCAAATACTACCTCTTTATCAGATGTGGTAAGAACTCCTATGTTGGTTGAACTTTGTACAAGGCCTTCAATTGCCATACTCATATTTTTAACTCCATTTGGAATTAAGAAAAGTATTTGAAGGGCTTTTGTTGCAGTATCATCACAAAAAGTTCTCTTTACTTTATCTTTTAATATCTCCACTGCTAAATTAACTTCTGGATCAGTTGAATTTAGTTCGTTTTTTAATATAGTATTCCACTGTGATATTTTTTCATCAACTATTGCTTTATCATTTTCTCTAAACAATATAATAGCATCAGCTTCACGAGCAATTGCATTATTTTTAGCTCCACCATTTAAGGCATTTATTTTGAAGTCAATAACTGATTTTAAATCCATTAAGAAACGTCCCATAAGCTTTATAGCGTTTCCTCGTTCTTTATTGATTTCCATTCCAGAGTGGCCGCCGTTTAAACCTGTTAATTTTATTTCACAGTTTATAAAGCTTTTATCTGCTTCCTCCCAAGTTATTGGAAGTTTTATTTTTTCTCTTACTCCGCCGGCGCAACTTACTAAAAGCTTGCCTTCTTCTTCTGAATCTATATTTATTAATATTCTTCCATCTAAGTTTTTAGGGTCTATAGCTTGAGCTCCACCCATACCTGTTTCTTCTTCAGTAGTTACTAATAATTCTAGTGGTGGATGAGGAATATCAGTAGACGCAAGCACTGCAAGACCAAATGCCACTGCAATACCATTGTCAGCACCTAAAGTAGTCCCATTAGCTCTTAAAAAGTCACCTTCTACAATAAACTCAATAGGATCTTTTTCAAAATCATGAACTGTTGCTGTGTTTTTTTCACAAACCATGTCCATGTGCCCTTGAAGTATTATAACAGGAGCTTTTTCATAGCCTTTTGTTCCTGGTTTTTTGATTATAACGTTTAATGCCTTATCTTGTATAACCGTCAATTTATGTTCCTTTGCAAAGCTAACTAACCAATCACTTATTGCTTGCTCGTTTCCAGAGCCTCTTGGAATTTCATTCATCCCTTTAAAATATTTAAATGCCTCATATGAATTTAAACCTTTTAATTTTTCTAACATTTTTATCATCCTTTCTTAAAAAAACATCATTTTTAGTCCAAAAATTATTAAGATTATCCCCCCAATATAGTCCGCATATCTGCCTACAACTTCTATCTTTTTTAAATGCTTAGAAATTATAAAGGCCAGTGTAGACATTATAAGAGTTATTCCCCCAATAAACAATGTATCTTTAAATAATATAACCTTTGTTATATTATTTAATACTGTAAAACCTACCACCATTGCATCTATACTTACTGACACGCCTAAAATAAAATACATCTTAGGTCTCAGAAGTGGACACTTCCCGCCATCTTCAATACCTTCTTTAATCATAACCACTCCAACGAAAGATATAATCATACCTCCAATTATGCTTGGCATGTTGGCTACATATGTGTTGAAAAGGAACCCAGCGTAAGCCCCTATATATGAAAATAGAAATTGAAATAACCCAAAGGAAATAATAAAGCCTATCTTATTTACTAATTTAGTTTGACTATTTAAGCCTATACATAAAGCTACTCCAAAAGCATCTAAAGATAGCGCTAAAGCAATTGTAAATAATGGGTATAGATCCATGAATTATCCTCCCAAAGTAATACTCTACAATATATTTAGTCTAATTACTCCATTATTATTCCAATTTTCTGATTCATCATGTATAGCTTTTCATATACCATTATCGATTATTAATGCTTTCTTGTCAACTGTGGTTTATGATTTTTTCTCCAATTAAAATTATTTTTTACTTTCCATTAAAGTCATTTATTTAATTATTAGTTGTCTATATTGCCTCTTATGGATTATAATATAAAAGGACTTATTCTAGGAGGTGTAGCAATGCTTTCAATATATAGCAGTGCAGAAAATAGACAATTGTCAAAGCTAGAAAATATAGAGCCAGGTTGTTGGATTAATATGATAGATCCCTCGGATGAAGAATTAATATTCGTATCAAAAAAGACCAATGTGCCTATGGATTTTTTAAGGGCTGCTTTGGACGAAGAGGAAACCTCTCGTATTGACATAGATGATTGCACATTAATTATTGTGGATATTCCTTTTACAGACATGGATGATAATTCACTAACTTATGATACGTACCCTTTATCTATGATCCATACTGATAAAGTTATAATCACAGTATGTTTAAAAAATAGCAAAATATTATCAGATTTCACTGAAAGAAAGGTTGGCTCCTTCTTTACTTTTAAGCGTTCAAGATTTATGCTTCAAATCTTATATAGAATTGCTAATTATTATTTAATATACTTAAGACAAATCGATAAGAAAAGCTATATGGTAGAGAAACAGTTACATAAATCTTTAAAGAATAAAGAGCTTCTCCAGCTACTGGCCCTGGAAAAATCGCTTGTGTACTTTTCTACTTCTTTAAAAGCAAATGAACTCACCTTAGAAAAAATGCTTAAACTAGACATTCTTGAAAAGTATGAAGACGATAATGACGTACTCGAGGATGTTATTATAGAAAACAGGCAGGCTATAGAGATGTGTACTATTTATAGTAATATTTTAAGTGGTACTATGGGTGCCTACGCTTCTGTTATATCAAATAACCTTAATATAGTAATGAAGCTTCTCGCAGCCATTACTATAGTTATGGCTGTGCCTAATATGGTTTCCGGACTATATGGTATGAATGTAGCAGGAATACCCTTTGCTACAAACGCCTTTGGCTTTTGGTATGTAGTAGCACTAATTTGTTTTATCGGAGTATTTGCTATTTATTACTTAAATAAAAAAGATATGTTTTGAAAAATTGAAACTAAATTGGTATTTAAATCGTAATATACTATGGTATGATTAACTTACATATGAATTCACATTATTTATAACTGTGAATTTAAACTTTATAAACGAAAGGGGGGTATACTTATGAGAAAGAAAAAAATTCTATGTGCAGCTCTAGTTATTGCAGCACTTTCTACTATATCTGCAATGAAAACTTATGCAGCTTCAGCAGCAATGCCTGATGGTACTGTAGTTATTGGGAGTAAAGCCTTTGATTTGAGTTATGTAAATGACCCTAAAAACCTAACTGAGATTTCCTCATTAATAGTGGCTGGTGGCGGAATATATGTTAAAGGTTTTAATAAAATCTGGATTGATAATACAACCGGGAAAGCTTTAAGCGCTAGCAGTATTCCTAGTGTAACTTATACAGATAATTCTGGCGTTGTAACCAAGTATGCAGCTGGGGACATAATTGACAGTGCTACAGCAAGCACATTAGAAGTAATTAGTATAGAGTAACAGTTCTTGAACTGAGTACTATCTTATGAAATACTTTTATAAATAGAAGAGGAGAGCTAGGTTAAAACCTATCTCTCCTCTTCTATTAATTAAGGTGCTTTTTCACCTTCATTTTATTTAACTGGGGCTCCCTTTTGAAGCTTCAAATCCACTGAATATGCCTCTTTACCATCTGCTTTTATAAGCTTTATTACTACTTTGTCATTTACTTTCCTAGTTGGAAAAGCTGTAGTACCTTTGCCTAAGACTTCCCTTTGTGTTGCAGGTTTCTGATCATAAAAAACCTGATATTTTACAGCACCCTTATACTCTTTTTTTCCAGCATCTGTAAGCGTTACATTTACTACAGAGCTAAAAGCCGCCTCTCTTACAGTGGCAGTTATAAGTGAAGCCACCTCTACTTTATTTCCTTCAGTGGTCGTAACTGGTGCTATAGTTTGAGATTTATTTTTTATGTAAAACACACCTGCAATTACTCCTATAGCTACTATAATAACTGCTATACTAAGTACTTTTTTATTAATGTTTTTTTTCATAATGGTCTTCACTCCTATTTCTCTATAAATGATTGTATTTATTTTTTATCGTATAGTTTAATATTTAATTTCTTAAGGACCTTCTTATTTTCACTCATTAGGTTTATAACTACTTCACTTCCAGCTTTCTGAGCAGGAAAAATAGTTGTTTGTTTGTTTGAAATACTTTCAACCTTTGATATTGGCTCATTTGCCAGAAAATATTGATAGTATTTATAAGTACTTTTAAAATTACTGCTGTCTATAACAATTTGTGCTGTAGTTCCAAAATTTGCAGCTTTAACAAAGACTGCAATGCCCTCTTCACTACTTATAGCTTTCGCAATTTCGTCTTTGGCTTGCTGCGCAGTAGCTTTATTATCAACAGTTGTGACCTTTTCTGCTACTTTGCCTGAAGAAGCTTTTGAATCACCTGAAGAAGCTTTTTCATTATTCTTTTCTAACTCTTCCTTCTTTAAGGCTTCCTTCTTAAGCTTCTCAGTGCTTATAGTATTTTTTTTGTTGTCAGCATTAATTTTATTATCCTTAGATTTATTAAAAAAGAAAAATAAAATTATTATTAATGTAATTACCGCCAATAAAATCACTACTTTTTTAGTATCTTTTCTGCTAATTTTCATCCTTTGTCCTCCTAAACTATGCTTTAAAATATACTTTGCAGTTACTTATATCATAATCCTTATTAACAATATAATCTTCTGTGATCGTAAAATCATAAACTTTCGCTTTATGAGGATTTACATTTACATTCTCAATATCAAATACTCCCTTAGCAACTACTTCATCTTTTTCATCAACAATTAATATTGGAAGCCTCTCTAATTTTACAATTTTATCGCAACCATTAAGAATTAAGAAAACTATAGAAATAGAATTATCCATGCACTTTAAAGTTTTAAACACCTCAATATTAACATCTCCAGATCTAATTAAAGGTAAGTTATTTAAGAATTTTGTAAAGCTATTTTTTAAATCACGGTCCATATTTTCAGGTAACTCTTCCAGCTCAACCTTTACAGTATTTATAGCACTAATAGATTTTTCAAATTGTATTTTCCAATCATCCATTGGAATTGTATCAACAAATACGTTTGCCTTATCAAAGTAAATTTTGTATGGTCTTGCAGAAAGTGGAGGTAATATTCCAAAATCATGCATTTCCATAATTTGCTTTGCTAGCACCTCACCCTTTTGGTTTATAATTACTAGTGGAACTTTGTCGAAATTAATTTGCTTTGATAATCCATTTCTTAAATAAACACTAACCTCAATTTTATCTCCCATATCAAAGGTGTATATACCATTGATAGATACTTGTCCATCTTCCAGTGGTGGAAGCTCAGCTAACTCCTCATTCAAAAATTCCTTTTGGAAATCAGACATAACCCCTTTATCATATTCATTAAGATGCAGATCTATTCTTACTGCTTCCTTTTCTGATATTATTACAGTATCATCTTTTTTCATACTAAATTCCTCCTAATAGGTTCAATTCTAATATTTATCCTTACAAATTACAGTCTATTATATCATATAACTCTAATTAAATAATAAATTTTCATTTTAATTGCCCACTATAAAATACGTTAAAACCTGCAAATAGTTGCATTTAATTTTAAGAGTAGAAAATGAGCTACCTCAAAATGATTTTTTAATTCATTAAACGATAACTTGAGAATCATTTTTATTAAGGTCAGATGAATTTTGAATTGCTACACCTGCCATGTAATAGTCTTTATTAACAAATAATGAAAATAATTATCTATTAATTAAGAATGTCACTTGTATTTCAAATAGAATTATGATAACATAAATATATACAAATATATACATATTTTAGGCTAATTATATACATTAATTAGCCTAACTTTACAATTAAATAGGGGGATTGCGTATGGATATAATTCAATTTTTAAAAGATCTATTTATGCTCAAGTTTGTTCCAGAACTTGGCATGAATGCAAGCTACGGATTACTGTTTGTACTTGGCCTATTAACATCTTTTCATTGCTTAGGGATGTGTGGTGGCATTGTTATCTCCCAAACAATAGAAAAAGAAGAAGCAGAAGATAACGGGGTAAACACAGCAGTTAATAAGAAAGCTTGGTTTATTCCTTCCGTATCATATAATGTGGGACGGGTTCTTGCCTACACCTTGGTAGGAGGTGTTGTTGGAGGTCTTGGTCAAATAGTCAGTTTTTCTGGTATTTGGAAAGGTATTATTCCTATTTTAGGTGGATTATTTATGATAATCATGGGGATTAATCTTCTTGGAATTTTCCCCACATTACGTAAACTAAATATTCGTATGCCATATTTTGCAGCAAGAAAAATTAAAGGTAACAATAAGTATACCCCACTATACATTGGCCTATTAACAGGACTTATGCCATGTGGACCACTTCAAATCGTTCAATTGTACGCTCTAGGCACCAGAAGTGTTTTTTATGGAGCATTGTCTATGTTTGTCTTTTCTTTAGGAACCGTACCCATGTTATTTGGCATAGGTGCCTTCAGCACCCTAATCAATAAAAAATATACTAAACAAATATTAAAACTCAGCTCAGTTTTTGTTATTATTCTAGGCTTTATTATGGTTAGTAGAGGTTTTGCACTATCAGGGATGAAATCGATGCCAACAATGAGTTCAAAAACAGCAATCTCTCAAAATGAAGAGATCTCTCATATTGAAGGAACCAATCAATTGGTTTCAACCTCAATAAAATCCGATAGCTATCCTCCAATAATTGTTCAAAAGGGCATCCCAGTAAGATGGACAATCAATGTAAAGGCTGAAAACTTAAATAATTGTAATAAGTCTATTATTATTAAAGCATTTAAGCTTGAAAAAGATCTTATTGTTGGAGAAAACATTGTGGAGTTTATACCTGAAAAGGAAGGGGATATTGTCTATACCTGCTGGATGGGTATGATTAAAAGTAAAATTACAGTGGTTGATGATTTAAGCAAAGTAAGTAAATAAATCACAAGACATAAAAATATAAAATACAGGGAGTGAATAGATGAGTGAAACAACTTCCCTAAAGGTATATGGTATGACCTGTGCATTATGTACCATTACTATAGAAGAAAAACTAAAAAAATTAGATGGTATTAATACAGTAACAGTCAGCTATGCATCTGAAAAATCAAAAATAGAGTATGATCCTTCCACTATTGGATTACCAACCATTATTAAAGCCATTGAGTCCTTAGGATTTTCAGCTGAAGACAGTTCAGAAGCTTCAAACCACCCGGGCAGGAGTAAAAGCGAAGAGGCTAGAATTAAGCTGAGGAACCTTGTGATTTTGTCTGCATTACTAAGCTCACCTTTAATTTTTGCTATGCTTTTAGATTCATGGAACTATCTTGTGGATGCGATTGCACCTACCTATGTATATAAGCTTATGCCCCTGGTAGCACATATCCGCATAAATGCTTCTTTTATTTATAATTGGAAATTCCAGTTCGCTATAGCCACCTTTGTTCAGTTTTTTATTGGATATCGATTTTATAAAAACGCATATTATGCCCTACGTGCTAGAAAAACCAATATGGATTTGCTAGTTGCAATAGGAACTACAGCAGCTTATTTATTAAGCATCTATAGGGTAACTCTCGGAAAACCATTGAATTACATACCAATGAAAAGTGTTTTCGGCGAATATGTAGTGATGAATAATACGTATTTTGAAGTTTCTACCGTCATAATTACCCTGGTACTACTAGGAAAATATATGGAAATGATAGCTAAAAGTAAAACATCAGAGGCAATGCAAGCACTTATGACGTTAAAAGCAAAAACTGCCAGAGTGCTCCGTGACAACCTAGAAGTTGATATTCCCATAGAAGAGGTAATTATTGGAGATATTATCGTGGTAAGACCAGGAGAAAAGATTCCTGTGGATGGCATAATTACAGAAGGCTATTCTACCGTAGATGAGTCAATGCTAACTGGTGAAAGTATCCCTTCAGATAAAAAGGAAAATGATTCTGTGGTAGGAGCTTCTCTTAACAAGAATGGTACTTTTAAATTTATAGCAACCAGAGTAGGTGAGGAGACCGTCCTTGCAAGCATCATTAAAATGGTTGAAGAAGCTCAAAGTAGTAAAGCTCCCATCCAAAAGATTGCAGATGTTGTAAGTGGTTATTTTATTACATTTGTGCTACTTGCAGCCGTACTTACTTTTGATGTTTGGTACTTCTTCATATTGGGAGGTCACTCTAACTATCTAGCGAAACCTATCATTTTTGCAGTTTCAGTCTTGGTTGTTTCTTGCCCCTGTGCCTTAGGGCTAGCAACCCCTACCGCCATTATGGTAGGAATGGGAATTGGTGCACAGCGTGGTATTTTAATAAAAAATGGCGAAATGCTTGAAAAAGCCTGTAAAATCAATATGATTGTTTTTGATAAAACTGGAACTATTACTACTGGTAAATTAGAAGTAACTGATATTATTTTGCTTACAAAGCAGCAGAATTCTGAAAACGAATTAGATGTTTTAATGCTCGCAGCTAGGGTTGAAAAGAAATCAGAGCATCCCCTAGGAGTAGCTATTTATGAAAGTGGAAAAAGCAGGAATAAATATATAGAGCTTGAAGATCCAGAAGAGTTTAATGCTATACCTGGACAAGGAATCCACGCCATGGTCTGCGGAAAATCTGTTTTAATTGGAACAAAGGCTCTTATGGAAGAATATCATATTAACATGCAGCATTTAGATGATATAATTTCTCCCCTACAAAAAAATGGAAAAACAACTATTCTAATGGCAGTGGACAAAACATTAGTGGCTGTATTTGGTCTAAGAGATAGTATTAAAGACAGTGCAATAGCTACAATCTCCACCCTTGAAAACATGGGAATTGAGGTTTGCATGATTACCGGGGACAATGAAATAACAGCAAGAGCAGTTGCAAATCAGATTGGAATAAAAAATGTAATTTCTCAGGTGTTACCACAGCATAAAGCTCAGCAGGTTGAAAATCTTAAAAAGCAAGGAAAGATAGTAGCTATGGTTGGAGATGGGATAAACGATGCACCAGCACTTGCCGCTTCTGATATAGGCTTTGCTATAGGCACAGGGACAGACGTAGCCATTGAAACTGCCGATATTATTCTTTTAAGAGAAAATCTTAATACAATACCCGAGGCTATACAGTTATCTAGAAAGACTATGAGAAAAATAAAGCAAAATTTATTTTGGGCTTTTATATATAATATTATCGGTATCCCCTTTGCTGCCCTTGGACATTTGAATCCAATTATTGCAGCAGCTGCAATGGCATTTAGCTCAATTTCCGTAGTGTTTAATTCCCTTAGTCTTAAAAGGTTTAAACCAAAAGTAGAAATACTCTAACGGTCCAGTATCATATTTTTTAAAATAATCATTAGCAAATATCCCATGATTTTTATGATTGACGCAAAGATTTATGCAATATATAACTTATTTGGATTGGGATATTAATGATTTATATATATTTTAGTTGAGTTTTATTTTTAGGAGGGCTTAGAATGAAATTTATTAAGTTAAAAAAGCTAGTCAATGAAAAAACCTTCAATCGAGTTCTTGTTGGTGTCATAACTGTCTCACTAGTTTTTGGTGTGGGTGGTCAATTGTATGCACCAGCCGCTGCAAGCGTAGCACCTGGAATGAATCCAGGTGGAGTTCCCGACTATTTTGGAACAGTACCAAATTATGCAAATAGCCCCCTACCAGAAGTAGATTCTTCTGGCAATGTAATACCAGGTACTGGAATACGTAAATTTGTTGACTCACTTCCAGGACTTGGAGCTGCCAATGCAAATAATTTAGGCAACTATTTGCCTGTTGGTGTCCCAGATACAACAACCTATCCAGGATCTGACTATTATGAAATTAACCTGGTAGAATATTCACAAAAGCTTCATTCAGATTTACCACAAACTAAACTTCGTGGATATGTTCAGGTAAATACAACAGACCCTACAGTAAGTAAACCTAGCTATATGGGACCAATAATTGTAGCTCAAAAGGATCGACCAGTACGTATTAAATTCACCAATAAGCTTCCTATCGGAGAAGCTGGGGATCTTTTCCTACCTGTTGATACTACCCTTATGGGAGCAGGAATGGGTCCAAATGGAGTTGATATGTATACACAAAACCGCGCCACACTTCATCTCCATGGTGGTATCACTCCTTGGATTAGTGATGGTAGTCCTCATCAATGGATTACACCAGCTGGCGAGAACACACCTTATCCTACAGGTGTTAGTGTGAAGAATGTACCTGATATGCCAGATCCAGGTCCAGGCTCTATGACATTTTTCTATTCAAATCAGCAGAGTGCTAGGTTAATGTTCTATCATGATCATTCTTACGGACTTACAAGGCTTAATGTTTATGCTGGAGAGGCTGCAGGATATATGATCAAAGACGATGCTGAAAAAGCATTAATAGCTTCTGGAGATATTCCAAGTGATGAAATACCTCTAATTATTCAAGATAAAACTTTTGTTCCAAATGATACCCAATTAGCTAAAGAGGATCCCACTTGGGATACTGCTAAATGGGGAGGCATGGGAAACCTATGGTTCCCACATGTTTATATGCCAAATCAAAACCCTTATGATAATTCCGGTGCAAATACAATGGGACGATGGGATTACGGTCCATGGTTCTGGCCACCATACACTGGATTACAGTATGGACCAGTTGCCAACCCATTAGCTGGTATAAATGGTGAACCACCAATGAACCCAGGAGTACCAAATGTATCAATAGTACCTGAGTCATTTTTAGATACACCAGTAATTAATGGTGCTGCATATCCATATCTTGATGTTCAGCCAAAACCTTACCGTTTTAAGATTCTTAACGCAGCCAATGATAGATTCTTTAATCTACAACTTTATACAGCTAAGTCAAACAGCAAAATGTGGAATGCAAATGGTGCCCTTGCTGATTCAGATGCAGGAGAAGTAAATATGGTTGACGCGGTTAAAACCGCAGGCTATCCTGCCACTTGGCCAACAGATGGAAGAGACGGCGGTGTTCCAGATCCTGCTGCAATTGGACCAAATATAGTTCAAATTGGAACAGAGGGCGGTCTTTTAACAACACCAGCAGTTATTCCAGCTCAACCTATTGATTACGTATACAACCGTAGAGATATTATTGTTTTAAGTGTATCAAGTAAATCTCTATTTATGGGACCAGCTGAAAGAGCAGATGTTGTCATTGACTTTACAAAGTATGCAGGTAAGACCCTAATACTTTATAACGACTCAGCAGCACCAGTTCCAGCCTTTGATCCACGTAATGATTATTATACTGGAAATCCAGACCTTACCTCCTCAGGAGGAGCTCCTACAACACTTCCTGGTTATGGTCCAAATACCCGTACCATTATGCAAATAAAGGTTGCGGCAGCCCCAGCTCCAGGATACAAGCTATCAGACATTAAAGTTACAAATGCAGGAACAGGTTATACTTCTCCAGTAGTAACTATAGATGCTCCAGTAGCTACTTCTGGTGTTACAACTACAACGGCAACTGCTACAGCATTAAGTGCAGTTGATGCCATAACCGCTAATAATCTAGGGTCAGGATACTCAACCGCTCCCCTAGTTACCCTAACAGGTGGTGGTTCTAAAACTCCTGCAACCGCTAAGGCAACAATTAAAATCGCAAATATAGCAATATCAAGTTCGGGAGTAGGTTATAAGACTGCACCAGCAGTTACCATTAATGATTCTGCTGGAGGTACTGGCACAGGTGCTAGCGCCAAAGCAACCTTATCTCTTACTGGTATATCACTTACTACCCCTGGTACAGGTTATACTTCAGTTCCAACTGTCGCTATATCTGATTCAGCAGGTGGGACGGGCACTGGAGCTAATGCTACAGCAACCATAGACCCAGCAAGTGGAGCAGTTACAGGTATTTCAATAACAAGTGCTGGCATCGGATATACGACACCAATTGTAACCATAACTGGCGGAGGCGCAACTACAAGCGCTACAGCCACAGTACTTGGGAAGCTAGACAATATAATGCTTACAAGTCCTGGCACTGGATATACTACTCCTATTATTTCATTAACCGGAGGTGGCGCCACAACTAGTGCGACTGCTGTTATAACTAGTGTGGTTGACAAAATCCTTATTATCAGCCCAGGAGCTTCATATACTTCTGCTCCAACTGTCGCCATCTCAGGTGGAGGTGCTACTACAAATGCTACAGCTACCGCAACTATAAAAATTGTAGCTTTTAATCTTACTAATGAAGGAAAAGGTTACCTTGTAGCTCCAGCTGTTCATATAACAGATATAACCGGAACAGGCGCTTTGGCTACCGCTACTCTTGGTGAACCGCTAGCGCTCTTAAATAAATCGGTACCTATAGCCTTCAAGGCATCCCAAAATCCACTAATAGTGCCTGATGGAACTTATGTTAGAATTCAAGATAATTCTCTTAAATTCACTCCACCAGGAACAAGTACTCAGCTAAGTTTACCGCTAGGTTCTAAAGCAATCCAAGAATTATTTACAATGGATTATGGAAGAATGAATGCAACTCTTGGTGTAGAATTGCCTAATACAAACATTAGAAATCAAACCACCATTCCTCTAGGCTATCTAGATCCAGCCACAGAGGTGCTTCAAGACTCAGTAACCCCAATGTCTCCAGTTGCTGGAGATGGAACTCAAATATGGAAGATAACACATAACGGCGTTGATACCCATGCCATCCATTTTCATCTTTTTGATGTTCAGCTTATTAACAGAGTAGGCTGGGACGGCGCTATCAGAAAACCGGATGCTAATGAAATGGGATGGAAGGATACAGTTAGAATGAATCCACTAGAAGATTGTATAGTTGCATTTAGACCAGTGGCTCCAAAAATAAACTTCGGACTTCCAGACAGCATAAGGCCACTTGATCCAACTGCACCGCTTGGCACAACAACTCAATTTACGGGTATTGATCCTACTACTGGTAATCCTAAAGTTGTTACCAATGTTATGACTAACTTTGGTTGGGAGTATTTATGGCATTGCCACCTACTAGGACATGAAGAAAATGATATGATGAGGCCAATGGTGCTTAATGTAGCTCGCAGGTTGGCTATTGCACCTGTTGTTACTTTCACAAGAACTGCAGCACCTGTAACTCTTAATTGGACAGATGGGACACCAGGAAATGCTCCATCCTCCCTTGGAAATCCTTCAAGTGAGATAGGCTTCAATATAGAGAGGGCTACAATTGGTAGTAATGGCAAACCTGGAACTTATGCAAAAATAGGTTCAGCATTAGCTAATAAAACAAGCTATACGGACTTATCTGCAAATTCAACTACTAGTTATAGCTATAGAGTTATTGCTTTTAATGCAGCAGGAAATTCAATTTCTATACCAATAACTATAAGTTCACCACCTGCAGCACCAACAGAACTCGTTGCATCAGTGCAACCGGGACCTAAGGTTAATTTAACCTTTACAGATAATGCTACAAGTGAAACTGGCTTCAATATTCAGCGTTCTGTTAATGGAGGTGCATTTACAGCTCTTGCTACTCTAGGGTCAAATAATAATACAGGTTTAGTTTATTATACTGACGTTAATGTTACAAAAGGTTCCACCTATGATTATAGAGTAATTGCAGTGAAAGGAACCCAATTATCAAATTATTCAAATACTGCAAGTGTTACTATTCCAACTACTCCTGTAGCACCATCTTCATTGACGGCAACTGCTACTACAGGAGGAAATAACCGGGATAATGTTACACTTACTTGGGTTGATAATTCAAGTAATGAGACAAGTTTCATATTGCAAAGAGCAGATAATTCAACTTTTACAAACAATACAAATAATGCAAGTATTTCTGCAAATACAATGACAACACAACAAACTGGATTAAATCGTAGAATGACGTATTATTACAGGCTTCAAGCGGTTAATCAAAGTGGAGTATCTTCCTGGAGTAATGTTGTAATTGTAAGAACTCCATAAAAATAAATATATTTTCAAGAAAAGAGAGAAGGACATCAACTGTCCTTCTCTCTTTTCGACACCATTCGAGTCACCCCCGAGGGTCTTATTATTCGTATGCTAAGGCATCTATCGGATTTAAATTTGCAGCTTTGTTGGCTGGATACATTCCAAAAACCACTCCAATTAAAAGTGAAATTCCAAATGAAAGTATGATCCAAGGAATTGAATAGACCTCTGGCACCAATTTCAAACCACCTATAACAAATTTTATAGTACAAACGCCCGCAATTATCCCCATAATACCACCTATACCTGTAACCATAAGGGCTTCAATTAAAAACTGTGTTAATATGTTACGTTTTTTTGCTCCAATGGCCTTTCTAACTCCTATTTCTCTAGTTCTCTCCGTTACGGAAACTAACATAATATTCATTATTCCTATTCCACCTACTACAAGGGATATACTTGCTATACCTGCAAGAACCACTGTAAGGGTTGTTGTAATTGAATTAAGTGAAGATAGAACCGCCGTCATATTGGTAACTCTAAAGGCATTGGTACTTTTATAAATCTTAGTCAGAAATGTAGTTAAGATTGTAACAGATTGATTTACAGTAGTAGCACTAGTTGCCTGAGCAGAAAAGCTTTTGATAACAGCTGATTTGCTAAGCTTTGTTGCTACACTTATTGGTATAATAACTCTATCATCCGTTGAGGAGTCCACTCCATTTGCGGTTTGGGTGAGAACTCCAACAACCTTAAATTGCTGTCCTGATATTTTCATAGTCTTTCCAATGGGGCTTTGGCCTTTAAAAATATCATTAGCAACAGCTGTTCCTATAACTGCTATCTTTTGATTATAATCAATATCCAACTGGATCAAAAATCTACCCTCTTGGACTGTGGTACTATTAATGTTTGCATACTCAGGACTCGTACCCAAAACTGAAGTGGATCTACTTAAATTTCCTGATTTTACTGTACCATTACTGGAGGCCTGAGGAGCAATATCAGAAATTATAGTACTATTGTCACTTTGAAATTTTTTGAGCTCAGCATAAGTAACATTTCTGTTGCTACCTCTTCCTGTTATATTTATATTTATTAAATTTGAACCAAGCCCAGAAAGTGAGCTTGTTATACTAGAGGTACTTCCCTGTGCAACACCTACAGCAATAATTACTGAAGCTACACCAATTATAACTCCCAGCATAGTAAGGAAAGATCTTACCTTATTTGAGACTATACTTTTTATAGCCATTCTATAAGCTTGAATAAATTTCACTATACCAACTCCTTGTCCTCAGTAATTTGACCATCTGATATTCTTATAATACGTTTTGCCACAGCTGCAAGATCATTATCATGCGTTATTAAAATGATCGTATTACCATTTGAATTAAGCTCTCTCAAAATACTCATTACTTCTATTCCAGTTTTACTGTCTAGTGCTCCAGTAGGCTCATCTGCAAGAAGTACTGGAGGTCTTGTTACTAGTGCTCTAGCAATAGCTACTCTTTGTTGCTGACCTCCTGATAGTTCACTAGGTCTATGGTGCATTCTTTCTTTAAGGCTAACCGTTGCTAGAGCTTCCATTGCTCTGCGTTTGGCTTCCTTATTGTGGACTCCTTGATAAATTAGTGGTAGTTCCACATTTTCCAGTGCCGATAGTTTTTGGAGTAAATTAAATTTCTGAAATATAAATCCAATTTTAAAATTTCTTATTTCTGCTAGGTTATCATCCTTTAATCTGCTCACTTCAAGGCCGTCTAATCTATAACTACCAGAAGTTGGTACATCTAAGCATCCGAGCATATTCATAAGGGTAGATTTCCCTGAGCCAGAAGGCCCAACTATGGCAACAAATTCATGTAAGTTTATATGCAAACTTATGCCATTAAGTGCAGTTACTTTATTTTGTCCCATGGTATATATCTTGTACATATCAGTTATTTGAATCATTAATTTCCTCTGCCTCCTCCGCCACTAAAGCCACCGCCGCCCATGCCACCTACTCCAGTTGTAGCAGCCTTAGTTGTAGTTGTAGACGCAGCCTTAGTTTCTGGTAAAACAACCACATCTCCTTCTTTTAAACCACTAGTAATTTCAATAGAATTGTCATTATTTAATCCAACTTGGACCTCAGTTAGTATTGAACCAGCATAATAGCTTTGCACTTTATTTGTAGCAGTACTTGAAGTACCACTGGTTCTTCCTGAAGCTCTACCACCAAAACCAGAAGCGTTACCATTAGAAGCTATTTTAGTACTTACTGTAGCTTCACTCCTCTTACTATTTCCATTAGTAGTTGTACTAGTTGGTGCCTGTCCATACCCTCCACCATTTCTTGTCATTCCTGCTGGTGCAGAACCTGAACCTGCTCCCTTAAGGTACACAAAACTTTTTCCATTAAGTGTAGTTATCGCTTCTATAGGTACATACAAAATATTTTCCTTATTAGATACTTCTATTTCACCATTTGCATTCATTCCACCCTTAAGCTTATCTAAGTTATCATTAACTTTAACAGTTACTATAAAAGTGGTTACTCCATTTTCTGAGGTTCCAGTTACTGCAACTTTTGCAACCTCTCCAATTACAGGAGTTTTTAAAGTAGCTGGAAGTGCATCTACAGTAATACTTGCTTTCTGCCCAACCTGAAGCTTAGCTATATCTAGCTCATCCACAGGTACATCAAATTGCATTTGCGTTGGATCTGAAACATCAGAGATCTCATCGCCTGCTTTAACAGTATCGCCAACTTTGTTAGTTATTTTTGTTATTACTCCAGCAATAGGAGCTATTATTTTATAATTATTAAGTTGCTTTGCTTTTAAATCCATCTCAGTTTTAGCATTTGCGAGTTGTAGATCTGAGTTCTCTTTAGCTCTAGTAATATCAGCATTTTTCATTTTTAAAAGTACTTGTCCTGAATAAACCTTTTGATTTTTTGTAACTGAAATACTTTGGACTGTTCCACCAGTTGAGCTTGTAATATTCTGCTTTTTCACATAATCCAGGGCTGCTGTGCCAGTGCTTGATACTGTACCCTTTGCAGCTAAAATATCCGCACTTGCAGTCATTGCTCCTAAAAGATCACCTGGATTATTAATTTGAATTTCAACATTGCTTGCCTGTCCACCTAAGTTATTTCCACTTGACTGGTTATTTATATTAGTCACACTTCCATTTACGGTCTTCTTTAATGAAGTTATATATACTTTGGCAGTCTGACCAAGGGCTATTTGACCCATATCTGAAGCATTATAGCTTAACAATACTTTAAGTTTTGTGGTATCAGCTATGGTAACAACTGTACCTCCCTTTTGAACTGTATCTCCTTGATTTACTGCAATGTCACTAATAAGTCCGCTTAAAGTTGCTTTAATTGATAGATTATTTACTGCATCATCACTTGAACCCGCTGATATTTGATTTTGTTTATAACTATTCAAATTTGAATTCACTGTTGTCTGTGCATCAGTATCATCTAATTCATATATTATATCCCCAGCTTTAACTATATCTCCTTCTTTATAATTAACCTTTGTAACTGTGGCACCTATTTTCGAATATATTTTACTGTCGTTTGTAAAATATATAGGACCTGAACCAGTTACTATCACATTTAAATTTCCTTTTTTTGCAATAGTAGTATTCTGATTAATTACAGCCTTTGAAGCAAAAAATTTATTCTGTACTATACTACTTTTGTATACTGCAACTATAGCTATAACCATTACTACAAGAATAATTACTTTTTTAATAGTTATTTTTGAAACCCCATCCTTGAACTTTGTACGTAAATTTAATTTCAATACTTTTCACCTTCCATTCATGTTCATTAGAGTTAATATTTATTAGAGCTATTTATTTAAAATTAATCTATATGATGTTTTTGCATCCTATAAATTAATGCGGAGCGAGTAATTGATAAAAGCCCAGCCGCCTTACTCTGATTTTGACCACTTAATTTTAGGGCTTTTAAAATTAACTCTCTTTCTACAACTTCTAAATTTATACCTTCCTCTGGAAAATAAATAATTGGTTCTTTGATATTTTTTCTTTGACCAAGTATTTCCATAGGAAGATTGTTTACCCTAAGTGTTTTTTCCTCACTTAAAATTACAATTCTTTCTACCACATTCTCCAGCTCACGTATATTACCAGGCCAATGATAATTTTTAAGAAACTTAATGGCTTCAGGTGTTATTTCAGATATTTTTTCTCCTATATCATATTTTTTAATAAAATAATCTACTAAATCTATAATATCCTCTTTCCTCTGTCTTAAAGGTGGTAATTCAAGGGGAAGCACATTTAATCTGTAATATAAATCTTCTCTAAAGGTTCCTTCGTCAATTGCCACAGCTAAGTTCTTACTAGATGTAGCAATAATTCGAACATCAATTTTAATATTGCTATTACTACCAACTCTTTGAAACTCTTTTTCTTCTATTAATCTAAGTAACTTTGCTTGGATACTTAAGCTCATTGCCCCTACTTCCTCTATAAAAATTGTGCCATTATCTGCTAACTCAAATTTTCCAAGGGTTCTTTCCATTTCTCCTATTAAATTAGTTTTTTCACTTCCAAAGAGTTCACTGTCAATTGTGATTTCAGACTCAGTACTGCAGTTATAGACTACAAAAGCATAATTTTCTCTATTGCTCTTCTGATGTATTCTTCTTGCAAGCAATTCTTTTCCAGTTCCATTTTCACCAGTTATAAGCACTGTAGCTGTAGTTTCTGCTACCTGAGCAATGGATCTAAATACTGAATTTACCCTTTCATTATTACTAGAAAACCTGGTGTCATCAATATCTTTTATAACTTCACCTCTAAGATAGCTGAGCTCTCCTCTAAGCCTTCCCATTTCCATAGCCTTCTGAGCTTGAAGCAATAGCTCATCCACATCAAAAGGTTTTGTAATATAATCAAAAGCCCCACGTTTCATGCACTCGATGGCTGTATCTATACTGCCATGAGCTGTAATGATGATAACAGCTACGTGCTGCTGTATTTTTTTTAATTCTAATAGCAAGTCCATTCCATCTATATCTGGGAGTCGCAGGTCTAAAAATATCAAGTCATAACTTTGCCTTTGCATTTCTAAAAGTCCCGCTTTTCCAGAAAGGCATAGTGAAACCTGGTTACTAGTAGGTTCAAAGGCTTTTTTAATGACCCAACCTATATACTCTTCATCATCTATCACTAAAATCTTACCCAACACTATCACCTTCCTTATCACTAATTGGTAATTCTACAACAAAATTTGACCCTTCACCTTTTTTACTGGTAACTTTTATATATCCGCCATGCATTTCAATTATCCCGTTGCTTATTGCAAGTCCAAGTCCTGTGCCCTTTGGCTTAGTAGTATAATAGGGATTAAATATATTTTTTATTTCCAGTTCATCCATTCCTACTCCTGTATCTTCAAAATAGGTTCTTACCCATTTATCATCTTTTTCAGTTCTTATACTTAGAGTTCCGCCAGCCTCCATAGCTTCACAGGCATTTAAAATCATATTAACAAAAACCTGTTTGATTTTATCACAGTCCATTAAAAGCTCCGGCATTTCATCTTCTAATTCCAGGTTTAACCTTACATGCTTTTCTCCAATATATTTATTGGTGAAGGACAAAACTCCATTTATCAAAACATTAATGTTAAGTCTCATCATTAACTGTTTTGACGGCCTTGCGTAATCTAAAAGCTCTTGGATAACATTATTTTCTCGATCAGATTGTTCCACAACTATTCTTACATACTCCTCTAAGCCCTCTACATTTTTAAAGTTTTTTTCCATGAGCTGAACAGTTCCTCTTATTATGCTTAATGGATTCCTAATTTCATGTGCTACTCCTGATATCATTTGTCCTAGAGACGCAAGCTTTTCTGACCTTTTTAGCTGTTCCTCTAACCTTTCTTTCTTTTCAAGGGAATTCGCCATAATATTAATTGATTTTGCAACCTTACCTATATCACCGTCCATGGGATCAAGCCTATAGGAAAGGTCCCTTGACATAAGTTCCAGCCCACGTCCAATTTTATAAATACTTTTATTTGAGTTATTTACTATTATTATCATTAAAATTAGTCCTATTATTAGTCCAGCCGGTCCAAATATACCTACATATGCGAGTACCGGCCTCTCATAACGGAATTCAGGTGGAATAGCTGTAGCAACCCAAGTAACACCAGTAACCTCTGAATTATATTTTATGGCATGAAAACACATTAAAATTTCTCGGTTTTTATAGTTTATATATTGAACTTTATCTTTTTTCGTTTCTGCTACTTCATCTAAACTTTGAAAAAATTCACTTCCCGGTTGCTCTTGCGGTAATGTCATAGCATTGCTATGAATATTGCCAAAGGTATATGTCTTTTTATATTTCGGTAGATAGATTCCGAGGCTTGTCTCTCTTACTGTCCTAGAAAATGATTTAAGCTTTGAAGCTAATTCTTCGCCATCTTTTGATATGTCCTCTTTGTTTTGATTTAAATTGTATAACTGCTCCTTGTTCAAATTTTCATCTATGTATAGCAATAAATTACTTTGCCTATCCTCTTGCATGGTCCTAAATACTTTTGAAGCTTTAGAGGGAAATACAAGGCTCCAGGTTAATACCCCTGCAGGAACCATTAGTACTATTAATAATATTAGTATTATTTGAAACCTTAGTCCTTTATTTAATATCCATTTCAGCATGATTATCCCCACTTTTTTATTATCGTTAAGTTAAAAGCTGTCTGCTTTTAAACTTTCATTTACCTTTATATGAGATTTTCCTTATCATTGTAATATATTATATATTATATAGCGAAAAAATGTATGAAAGCAAACAATGACTGTTTGTTTTCATACACTTTTTTAATCAACATGAACCATTTTAAGGATAACTTTATGCAATGCTACATATCTTTATTTATAATGGGTTTTTGCTAACGAAATGAGCTTACTACTAACTACTTTTGCTTATATAAATTTAAAAAGTTAGAAATTTTATTCTCGCAGTAATAAAATGCTATTCCTAAAAATACACATGAAAGTATATTTACTGGAATAGTAAAGTAAAGAGTAATACTAAAGTAGCTTTTTAGATGTCTCGTCACATTTGGTAGAAATATAAAAAATACTGATTGAAATAAAAAAATATGATATGACCTTTGACCGATTTTTGCTAATACCAGGCCAATAAATGTTCTCGAATATGCTGGTAATTTATTTAACCCAACTAACACTAAGACAAATGGCCACACAAATGATGGTGCATTTTGGCTTTTCCACGCATGAAACACAGGTAGATTTAACCCGAAATAGTTTATGCTAGTTATATATATTAAGCTAAATAAAGCTCCCACAAAAAGTATTTTTCTATTTTTTATCTCATACAAGGCCAAATAAACTCCTAGTGCTACTATAAACAAATATCTGATTGCTACAACTCTATAAATAGAATTAGATATATTAGCATAATATGAAAATAGTTCAAAACCCATATTTATAATAAAGGATGATATTAGCATAAAGTATCTATTATATTGTGCAGCCTTATAGAGCAAAGGAATTATTAATATTAATTGTAGTATTATAGGTATAAAATAACCTCCTGGTCCCCAACCTCCTATTATAAAGTTATAAATTATGTCCTGCTTTGTTATGGGCATTTTTAAAATTATGATGACAAGTAATTGCAATATCCAAATATAAGCATAGGGCACTAAAATCTTTTTAATTCTTTTAGTTAAATATGCTCTTTCATAACAGCTTTTCAAATTATTCATCCCACGAATTACATAGGAGTGTGTAGTGTTGTATCCAAATAAAAACAAAAAAACTGGAACTGCCTGTAATATATAATAGGGTGCCCCAATAAAATCTAGTTGTTTCACTGTCATAGTATGTATAAGTATTACAAAAATAATAGCAAGACCTTTCAAATAATCAATTTGTAATATACGTTGCATAAACGGCACCTCTGCTTTTTATTTAATTGAACCTACCTCAAACATTACCACACTGCGATTACAAAAGAAAGACCCTGCAGAGATATCTCTACAGAGCCTTTCTTTTAAATACCATTGCCTTATTTGTTAATTGAATCTGGCTTACTTAATCTTGACTTTTTATTTAGAAATAACACCATCTTTAACATTATTTCCATTTGTATCTGCTAAGTTTGAAGCTTTTAACTCAACAGTAATTGTATCTGTTAATGAGTAGTCGTTAGTAGTTTTAATAGCCACCTCACCACTAGCATTTACAGTAGCTACTGCAGGAGCAACAATTCCATTAATTCTCACAATAACTCCTGTAGGAGCTGCCTGTGCTACAAGTACTTCAGAGAATCCAACAGTTAAATTTCTGCTATCAACTACAGTTACTTTTGAAGCTATTGGAGCAACACTTTCTTTTAGTGGAACTAGTACAGTTGCTTTGCCATCTTTCAAAGTATTTCCAGCCGCATCTACAACATTCTTAGCTTCAAGAACATAGCTACCATTAGCAGTGATAGATCCTTCAGGTAATGTGAATCTTACTTTTTTAGTACCATCTACAAACTGAAGTTCAGTTCCAGAAGGTAATGCTTTTCCGCCAAGAGTATAGTTAGCAGCAATTGTTGCTGACGCAGTAACGTTTGAAGCATACTCAGCTGTGAATACTCTATTATTAGTATTATCAACTACAACTGGTGTAGTTCCAAAAACTAATGAAGCTGTAACTGTTCCAGGTAAAACTTGGAAAGTACCAGATGTAGCATCAAATGTAATAGCAGTTCCATTTACATTTCCAGACATGTCTGTTACAGATCCAGCCGCTAATTGGAAAGTGTATGCTGAGTTACTATCTAAGTCCATATCAACTTTAATAGTATTCTTTTCAAAACCCTCAATTTTACCGTTACCATCAACATCAAAACCAGTTCCAGCAACTTCATTTATAGCTGTCACAGCTCCAGTAGTATAAACAATACCGTTTTTAGTTTTTAGAGTTAAATTACCGTTAACTTTTACTGGTTCGTTAAAAGTAAGGTATAGTGCATCTACATCTGTAGTAACAGCTGTATTATCAGCTACCAACAATTTAGTTGAATTAGATGAAAGAGTAGCAGGAGTTGTATCTTTAGCTAGAGTAGCATTGAATTCAAATGCATCTCCAGCATTGGAAGCTAGATCCTTTTGTCCTTCTACTTTAACAGTTGTATTTATGAATTTCGCTGTATCTAAAGCAGATACTGCATCTAGAGTGAATTTAGTTTTATCAGTAGTATCTTTTATTTGAGCATCAGTTAAGTAGAAAACACTAGTTCCTACAGTTACTTTTGCATACTCTTCAACAGTTGTGTTTGGACCAACAGTTGCATCAAGATTTTGCTTAGATAATTCTTCTGAGAAATCAAAAGTTATTTCAGTTCCATTAACTGTAGAAGATACAGTTGGCTTTGAACTATCAACTACTAGTTTAGCTACTGTAAAGTTAACAGCGATAGGGTTGGACATATTTCCAGCGAAATCAGTTGCTCCGACAATATCTACTTTATAAGATTTATCAGCAGTTAATCCTGTGATTGTTAGTGTGTTATCAGATAATGTATATTGAGTAGTAGCAAGTTGAACACCATCCAAACTTACTGTTCCTTGATCTTTTACTGGTTCATCAAAAGTAATAACAGCTGTAGTTCCTTTTGCATCAATAGATTTAACAGCAAGTGGAGTTGTATCTACAAATGTAAGCAATGTGTTGAACTCAGGAGTTAGAACAGTAGTATCAGCTTTTGTTTTTATTGGTGAAACTGTAACTTTAGCATTTGATACATTTAACTCGTCAGCAGTTGTTAAAGTAACAGTTTTGCCATCTTCTGCAACTACTGCCTTTGTAATACTTTCCCCAACAACATCATATTTTGTTGTAATTGCAGCATCTGTAGCATCAACTGCCATGTTAAATTTAATTTCAAGAGTTCTAGCGTTAACTGCACTTACTGATGTTACAGTTGGAGTAGTTACTGCATCTTTATCTCCAGCAGCAAATGGAACTTCTTTATTATCAATGCCTTTATAAGTTACAGCTGGTATCATACTTGCTGCTACTTTTAATCCTGTAACATTGTCTACCCAATTTCCGTCAAAACCTTTAACATAAATTGTACCACCTTTAACTATTTCATTAGTGATTTCAGCAAGATTTGCTGGATCATTAACGTAATTTATGTCAAATGCTTTGTTTCCTATTACCACAGTACCACTAGCCATTGCAGCAAACGCTGAGAAAGATGTTGTTCCTGCTATCATTACAGCAGCGAGAACTGAACTTGTAATTTTCTTATTCATATAATTCTACCTCCGATTATTTTAGTTTGATTTTAATATTTTTTATTAACTACCCCTAATTAAATTTTAATTAAGGATTAAAGTTCTTTTAAAAGTTATTACTGAGCAGCTACTAAAGCTACTGGTTCTGTTGTTGCAATTACTGTTCCAGCTGCATTAAATAATTTAACTATAACTTTATCTCCAACCACTTTTGCTGGAAAAACTGTTGTAGTTGTTCCTAATTTAACATTAGCTGAAATAGGATTTTCGCCATCAAATAATTGATAATTAACTGCTCCCTCTTGAGTTGAAGTAACAGTGGCTAAAGATCCAACCCCAGTAACAGATGGTTTTACTGTTGCTTTAACTTCTACTTTAGTAGGTTCAACTGGTGCTTTAACTATAATTGTTCCTGCTTGTCCTAGATCTACTGGTATTTCTTTAACTACTGCTTCACTTGCATCAAGTAATTTAACATTTACTTTATCGCCTGTAACTTTTGCTGGGAAAACCGTTGTAGATGTTCCTAAGTCAACAATAGCTGATATAGGCGTTACGCCATCAAATATTTGGTATTTTTTAGCTGTAGGAAAGTTTTTAACGCCATCAGCTGTTAAAGTTACACTTCCTATTGCTCCAACTCCAGTAACAGATGGTTTAATAGTAGTTTTAAATATTTCTTCTGTTGCATCGGCTTTAACAGTTACCACTATTGTTTTCCAAGCCTCATATGTACCATATGTTGACTTTTGATTAGCTACTGTTTTGTCTTCTGCTAAATAATTTTTCCAAGTTGTTGAATTAATTGTGTTAGCATGTACAACTACAACGTAAGTACCTGCTGTTTTAAATGTGTATGAAGGAGTTTCACTATATAATGATGCTCTCTTTGTCCATACCCCAGTTTTTGTATCTAGTATGTGTAATCTGTATGTGTATGGTCCTTCAATTCCTGATAATCCTTCTATTTTGTTAAAAGTTAATTTCAATCCATTAACATTGTAATCTGGATTTCCATTAGCATATACTCTGTTAGCGTCATCTTTAGCAACGCAGTTAAGTGCTGCTGAATAGTAAGTATCAAAGCTACCAAGGCTATTTGATTTAACGCCTGTTGTTCCAGCTTTTTTTACCCAAACTGAAAGTTTGTGTTGTCCTAATGTATATTTTGCTGTTTCTGGTAGCACATAAGGTGTCTTAGCATCTACTGGTGCTGTGTATCCCTTTGTTAATTCCGTCCATGCTTTACCATTGAATTGAAATGCTCTGTATTGAACATCACCTGTATAATTTGAAGTTACTGTAAATTTCTCAGTATCCCCTACTATTAGTGGTGAATGTTCTATCCCAACATAATTTACCGTTGGAAAAACTACTGTTGCAGCTTTTGCTGTAACATTTCCTAAGATTCCAGCCATTACAAATATTGCTGCCATGAATACGCTTAGTGATTTTTTGATTTGTTTCATATGATTTGTACCTCCCATTAATATATACTTTTTATTTTTTAAAAATAAAAACATAATAATAATTGTAGTCTCTTTAAAAGAGTACAATTCTGTCTTCTTTAACTACACCCCCTAAGGAGATATTTTTTTTGTTACTATAAAACCGAGTAATTCTGCTTTAAAGTAACGTAGTAGTTAAAGACTTGATAATTTTTAGTTTCACGAAATTTTTAATTAAATTATTGAATTTTGCAGAATACTTTTGATAATTAAATGAAATTTTTATAATATTAATATTATAAAATCTTGTTAATAACTTAAAACTTGTACAATTTAGTTTTTTAAAAAATTGTATCATTATATTCCATTTTTTAAGGTTTGTTTTAACATTTTAGCCTTCAATGTTATATATCCTACACAAAATTCCCTAAAAGGATTTTGTATGCAAATAACAAACTAATTGTATTATAACCCTAATATGTCGAATTGCAAGAGGTAAGATAATCCATATTTATAGGTAAGTTAATCCATTATTTACATTCACTATAATCAAATTTACTTTATTTGAAAACCTACTTAAAACAAACCCGAACCCTGTCGAAACAGTGAACGAAGGACATTTGAAATTCTTTACTGTAAATGAGATGTCAATACTATATTAAACTCTCTTGTTAAAATATTGCATAGAGGTTTTTTAGTGCTATTTCCTCCTTAACTTTTATGAAAAGTGAAAAATTTACCAGTATAGCTTTAATTCAAATAACGTCTTATTGTAAAATCTAAGCTTTTTAAATAAAGTAGTAAGAAACAATTTACAACCAATCTATTTTTTCCCTTCCAATTTATTCTTTTATTGTTTCGACACTATTCGAGTTATTTCAAACAACAATTTTATCAAAATAAAAACAAAAATATCTACAATTTATTTTTATAATTAAATAAATTGCAGATATTTAAACATATATTTGAGCTTTCGTTTTTTTCTTGTGAACAAATTCAAAAATATTGATTCTCTTTTATGAGCTATAATTGAGTGTGATTTTCAATGTATTGGTATACTTTACTCTTGATATAGTTACATTGCCATCTTCTAATGGCTGTCTTAATGAATCTAGAGCTTGTTTGTTAAATTCTGCTATCTCATCTATCCAGATATAAATTTTCAGTGAACTTGCTTGATTTTTTATTATCATTGTATTATTATGATGCAATAGCCGAATCTTTCAAAGAAAGTACCGGGGATTTAATTTTGGGGTGAAGCTTTATAATAAAGCGGGGTTCCTCTACCCTAACCCGTCAACTAACCTGGGAGGCATAAGGAGGATACATAATGATCAATTTTAGACCACTAAAAACAATTTTTCTAACATCAGTATTAACAATCGGTATCCCAATGATTGCATCACAAAATGTATTTGCAGATACATTAACAACCAAACCTTATACTGTAAAAAGTGGGGATTGCTTGTCTGTGATAGCTCATAATTTTGGAGAATCATTAAATAATTTAAGGGAAGCTAATAACAAGTGGAACGATCTTATTTTTCCGGGACAAGTTCTCAAGGTTCCTGAAACAACTAGCTCTACTGCAGCGCAAACCAAATCTACGGCTATAAAATATACAGCAAGTGATTTGGACATGCTAGCTAGATTAATAACGGCCGAAGCACAAGGAGAGCCTTATAATGCTCAAGTTGCTGTAGGTGCAGTAGTTGTAAACAGAGTTAAGCACAACCTCTTTCCAAATTCAATAAGTGCTGTTATTAATCAAAAAACAAATGGTAATTATGAATTTACGCCGGTACTGAATGGTAACATTAATAGACCTGCAAGTGAAAGTGCTGTGAAGGCTGCACAGGAAGCACTTAGTGGAAACGATCCAACAAATAGTGCATTGTTTTTTTACGATGGGGTTACTCCCAAGGCATTGACTTCACCACAACCAGTTTCCATAGTAATAGGGAATATGACATTTGTATACTTGATAAAATAATAAAAAAAGGGATAGAAGATTCATAGTTTACTATGAATCTTCTATCCCTTTTTCAAGTTAATTGCACGCCACTAGTGTGAGAAACATTATCTTTACATTTTTCTCATCTATTTGTATAAGATCTCTATTAGATAAGTTTTCTAATAAACCTTTTACAATCTCTATAAAAGCTTCGATGTTACCATTCATTCTCATTTCATTTACTGCAATTCTAATCTTTTGAATTTCAATATTATAATCTTCACCTATCTTTTGAAAATACTGTTCCCAATAAATCGTTTTTATCACATAATTAGGTATCTTTAATACAGTTCCAAGAGGACCTGATTCTTTTATCGTAAGCATTCCAACCCCTAAATATAGGATACAATCCACTTTAAATCCGCATAAAATGACCCATTCTCAGAGCCTTTCAGTCTTTCGTTATCCTGTTAAATGTCCTCTACCCTTTTGTGGACTTTGCCAATGATGTAAGTTTGTTATTTATTATATACCTTCTGCTACTTCAACTTCTATAGTATATAAGTTTCCCTTATAGAAACCTGTTACAGTTGTTTTACCAGGTTTTACTGCTGTAACGATACCAGTTGCATTTACTGTAGCTACTTCATCATTAGTAGAGGCCCAAGTTGTCTCAGCTTGTACTTCTTTTTCAATTCCGTACTGATCTTTACCTAATAAAACAATCTGTCCTGTTGTCTCGAGATTAGCATTTCCATCTTCATCTTTACCAATTAATAACTGTACTCCTGCTACATCTTTTCTTTCATCCACAGTGTCTTTGATTACAACTGTTGATTTATCAACTATTAATGCATCATCAGAGAATGTTAAATATATTGAAGATGTTTTTCCATTAGCTGTAAGAATGCTTATTGTTATAAGTGAATCTTTATCCCCAATACCTGTTGTAGCATCATTTGCTTTAGCTTTAACGCTTATTGTTGAACCAGCTTTAGTTACAGTAACTAAACTTGAATCAGCAATTACACTAATTGCACTTGCAGGAACGTCTATTGCTCCACCATTTACTTTATAAGTTAATAATACTGTTTGATCCTTAGTATCATCAGTTGAATTGTATACTTTGTAATTATTCGCATCAAATGCTATTGAGTTTATATTTGTGTTATCCCCAATAGTTACATTTACAGTTAATTTTATAGCATCATCAGCCATTGATTTTACTACTATTGTATCAGTTCCTGTTTTTTTACCAGTGTATGTTACATACATCTTCTTAGCTAATACATCATAAGAAACTACTGCGCTAACTTTTGTTCCATCTGCGGTTGTAGCTGTTACCATTGCAGGATCAGTTATAGCTCTTGCATATTGATCAAGTATGACTATTTCTTTTTTAACAGTAGCTCCAGGAATTATTGCAATGGTGGTGTCTGCTAATGTTATAGTTTTTACTGTACTCTTAGCTTTTACAGTTACATTTAATGTATCTTTAATGACCCCCGCTCCGTCTATTGCCTTACTTCCAACGATTACCGCTAATGTTGTGTCTACAGCATAATTATTTACTGATGCTGCATTTGGAGCGAATTTTACAGCTATTCCTTCAGCATCCACTGATGTAGCATCTATAATAAGTCCTTTTTCATTATGCTTATAATAAACAATACTTGCAAAACTCGCAATAACATTTGCACCATTTTTAGTTGAGATAGTCCAATCTTTAGTATCAGGAGTTATTTTATCACCTTTGTTATCTTTTACACTTATTACTCTGTAAACAGGGGCTACCGCATTAGCTACTATACTATAGTCTGCAATGTTATCCCCAAGTTCTATTGATTGAAGTGATGTAACTTCTGCAGAAACTACTACATCATAAGTTGCAGCTGTTCCATTAACATTTACACGTACTGTATAGTCTCCAGCCTCTATAGCCGCAAACCTTAATGATTTAACTGCCTCTGTAGTTGCTATCTTGCCATCTTTATCTAATTTTTCGACTATTACTTTGTTAGATACTACCCCATTTTTTAAAACTGAAACGTTAACATTATTAGAAGTTACGTCTATAACTTCATTATGAGTATTTCTTATCACTAAATTTGATGTTTGTTTTATATCAACTTTAAGTTTTGATAATGTTATTGCATTAATCTTTGTTGCAACTGGATTTAATGTAGTTACTACCTCAAATTTTTCAGATTTTATAGTTGCTTCTGCATCAAAGGCCGTCCCTACATATGGAGTAACTTCATATCTTCCGACTTTTGCTGTTTTAGCACTGATTACTATATCACTTTTATCAGCACTAGTACCACCTCTCAGTGTGGCTGTAACTGTTATATCACTTGCAACTGTATTCACAGTTTTAGCGGTTACATTGAATTTAATCATATTTGGTGTTAATAAAACACCATCATTTCGAGCTATTTTATTATATTTAATATCTTCATTATTAAACTTAGTAACTGGATTTTCTGAAGTTAACCTAACTGCTGTAAGTTTAGCTTGTCCTACTTGAACTGTATAAGTAGCTTTAGCGCCATTAGCAATATTATATGCACTTATTGTTATTTTGCCTGGTTTTATAGCTTTGAATGTTACTTTATTTAATTGTGTATCATTGTCAGTTTGCGATTCATTTCCCAGTATTCCAGTATCATCAATTAAATCCATACCTGCATCTACTACCCATCTTACTAAGGTTTTATCTGTACCTGCATCTGACATTGGGTTGTTAAATTGATTTCTTATATCAGCTGTTAAAGTTACCCCTGCATCCCCTGCTAAGATAGTATCTACGGATGAAGATACCCCTATAATTGACTTAGGAGAAATGATTCCATCTTTTGCCACTATGTATGCAGAGCTTATTGAAGTTATTAATTTAGCCGTTTTATCTGTTGCATCTTTATCAAATTTTTCTACTTTAACAACTACAGCGTCATTTTCAACCAATTCTTTTGCTATTGTGATTTTTGCCATATTATTCTCTGCCCCTAATGTTACTTCTCTTGTTAAAGGCATGCCATTTACTGTTGCTGTTACTTTATAAGAAGAATCTGTTACTATATTATAAGTCTTTCCATATTGATCTACTGCTGTAAAATAAACAACATTGGATGTATTGGTAATTGCATTTGTTATATTAGTAAATGTTGCTAGGTATGATGTATCCTTAACACCTGCTGCATCTTTATCTGCAGCATCAAATTTAATTTCTTTTTCAGCATTCTTATAAACTACAGCTGGTATAACACTAGCTTCTACTTTTAATCCATTTGTATTGTTAATCCAATCCCCTTGAAAATTTTTAACATAAACTGCTCCACCTGCAACTATCGCACTACCTATTTCAACAAGGTTTGCTTGGTCATTAACATAAGCTAAGTCAAAAGCTTTGCTACCTATTACAACTGTACCACTCGGCATTGCAGCAAAAGCTGAGAAAGATGTTGATCCCGCTATCATTAAAGCAGTAAGAACAGAACTTGTAATTCTCTTGTTCATATATTTGTACCCCCATTTATTTAAGTTTAATTTATATACTTTATTAACTATCACTAATCAAATATTAATTATTGTTTTCAGTTCTTTTAATTTAAGTTAGTTATATTTTGTGTCTTATACTCAATATCTAATTTTTAAAACTAGTTTTCTCTACTTCAGAATTAGCTATGTTACCTTATGCTCCAACACCTATTACTAATATAACTCAAATTATACCATTAAAGTTTAAATTATACTATACCCAAACTTCACACAACTTTTATATGATTTATGTAGTGAGCTAGAAAAAGAGACCCGCCACCGAAATTCGGTTTTGAGGTGCATGGTGACTAAATAGCCTGTGAAATATCGTTATATTTCACAGGCTATTTAGCATAGATATTGGCATTTAAAGAAGAGTAATTTTTACAATAAAAAATTGTATGAATAGTAAATTTATGGTATATTTAATTTACAAAGTCAATTAGAATCTGAATAGTATCTTATGAAAATAAATATTGCAGGAGGATAAGTTAATGGAACGAGAAAAGAAATGTCCAGACTGTGGCTGTGAAAAAATTGCACAGGCTAAACTTGATATTAATGCAAAAGTATACCCTATTGACGCATTTTTCAAAATTATGAATGGTTCAGAAGTGAGTGCAGAGATATGTACAAAAAAATCAACTTCACTAAATTTACATTTATTTGACGATGAAGAACCTACCCTCCCATATTTTTTTCTTTTATAACTTATACCAAACATAATTAACTATCCTTTATTTATTCTATTATTCAGCTTAATCAATGGATTTTTATCGTTGCACACTATCTGGGTCACCACCTGTTAATATTGCTAGTGATGCCTTGTGGAGTCCATTGAGTCATACCTTCAACTTCCATAATAGATAGTGTTTCTATTATAACCTCCCTTTTTCCTTTTATTAAAAATAAAATTTCTTCTAAGTTCTTAGGCTTATTTCTTAGTAAACTCAATATTTGATTTTGCAATATTGATAAATTATAAGAATCCACATCTTGGCAAGTACTTATATTCAAACAATTTTTCTTATCTACTAATTGATTCGGTGTTAAATATATTTTAGCTCCTTCTTCAATTAACTTGTTAGTTCCTTTACCTTCTTCAGCATAAATATTATTTGGTGCTGCATAAATCTCAGTTTTATTTTCTTTGGCGAATTTAGCAGTTGTTAATGCTCCACTTCTTTCACTTGCTTCAACAACCAGCAGCTTTTCACACCATGCACTTAATAGGTAGTTTCTCATTATAAAATTGCTTTGAATTGGCTTTGTAGATGGTAAAAACCCAGAAATCACAGCTCCATTTTCTATTATCCTATTCATTAAGACTGAATGTTCGCAAGGATAACATATATCCACACCACTTCCTAAAAAAGCAAGAGTGTACCCACCACTTTTTAGGCAACCTGTGTGAGCGTAGCTATCAATTCCCTTTGCCATTCCACTTATTACAGTTACATTATTTTGAGCTAAATATTCGCCTGTTTCTGCTGCGACCTTTTTACCATACTCTGTACATCTTCTTGCTCCTACAATTCCAACACTTAAATTTTCTTTTATAATAGTACCCCTGTAAAATAACACAATTGGTGATTTCGAGCATAGTTTCGCTTTTTCTTTATACAATTCATCACTACAAGTAAGTACTTTTATTTCTCTTGCTTTACATTCTTTAATTATATTCTGTGCATTTTCCAAGGATTTTGAAGTAATTAATTCTTCAAGTTGATTTATATTTAATACATTAATATTTTCTAATTCATCTTTAGTTGCATTGTAAATACAATAGGGGTTTTTGTAATGTTGTAAAAGTTTTTTAGCTGTAACAGGTCCTATTCCCTTTATTAAGCTTAGCCATAGCCAATATACTTCCATAATGTTCTCCTTAAGTTATAAATTAAATCATAGCAATCATTTTTGATTGTTCCTTATCCAAATCTCTGCACATTAATGCTTTCGCTACATGGGTCTTTTTAATATCCTTAGAATTGTCCATATCTGCAAAGGTACGTGATAACTTTAAAAATTTATGATAGCTTCTCGCACTAAAATTAAATCTATCAAAAGCTTTTTTCAAAAATTCTATACTCTCTTTGTCTAATGAACAAAATTCTTTAATGTGAGAGGTTGTCATTTGTGCATTACGATTTATGTTCTCTATTTTTTCAAATCTTTTCTGTTGAATCTTTCTTGCATTCTCTACTTTTTCTCTTAGCTCTTTTGATGTACTACTTGATTTACTATTTGAAATATCTATGAAATTAACTGGCTGAACATATTTTTGTATATCTATTCTATCTAATATTGGTCCTGAAATTTTTTCTCTATATCTAAGCACTTCATAATCAGTGCACCGACATCTACTTGTTCCACGATAACCACAGGGGCAGGGGTTCATTGCTGCAATCAGCATAAAATTAGATGGATATGTATTGGTATATTTTACTCTTGATATAGTTACATTACCATCTTCTAATGGCTGTCTTAATGAATCTAGAGCTTGTTTATTAAATTCTGCTATCTCATCTAAAAATAAAACCCCATTATGTGCTAGAGATATTTCTCCTGGCATAGCGTTATTGCCCCCACCTATAATTGAATTCATTGATGCATTGTGATGTGGCGCTCTAAAAGGCCTTTCTGTTATTAGATTACCTTTACTTTTCAAAAGTCCTGAAACACTATATATTTTTGTTACTTCTAATGCTTCCTGCTCATTCATGCCTGGAAGTATTGTTGGAATCCGCTTTGCAATCATTGACTTTCCACAGCCCGGTGTTCCTGTCATAAGCATATTATGTCCTCCTGCAGCTGCTACTAATATAAATTCTATAATTCCTTCTTGCCCTTTTACATCTTCAAAATCTAGCAAATTTGTTCTTTTTATCTTTTGATTAGCTTTGCCGCTTATTACAGGTTTATATGGATTAACCCTCTCTATAAATTCAATAACTTCTTGTAGAGTTTCAAAAGCAAATATATTAACATCTTTAACTAAGGATGCCTCTTCCATATTTTCTTTAGCTACCACTATATTATTTATTCCACTATTTTTAGCAGCAATAACCATGGGCAAAATTCCACTGCATGCTCTTAAATCTGCATTTAAAGAAAGTTCTCCAATAAATCCGATTTTTTCTATTTCATTAACAGTTATTTGTTTTGAACGTATTAAAATCCCTATAGCCATACCTAAATCAAAATGGGATCCACTCTTTTTTATATCACTTGGAGATAAATTAATTACTATTTTCATTTTCGGTAATTCATATTTAGCATTTTTTATTGCAGCTTCTAACCTTTCTTTTGATTCTTTTACTGTGGTATCTCCAAGCCCTACAATATTAATGCTTGGCTTTCCATATATAGTGTCTGTTTCTATTTTAACAGTATAAGCATCTATACCTGCTAACGAAAAACTATTAACTACTGATGCCATCTATCTCATCTTCTCCCTTTTTTAATTTATCCATTATAGCGGTTTCCACAAATTTTTTATATAATTCTCTTTCTTTGCCTTTTTTAAAATATGAAAGCACGTCTTTTGATGTTATTAATTTCTCTTCTTTTTCTCCGATGTACATACTATAGCTACTCCAGTTATAATCCTCAGGTTTTTCAACCATATTGGCTTTAACAGGGTTAAGATGAATATATCTGCTTGTATCAAGCATTTGTGAGTCCGATTCTATAAGCTCTGCAAAATATCTATCTTGATATAAATGGCCGATATAATTATATTTATCATTAAAAAACTTAGCGTAGATACTGCTTACCCTGGCCATAAAGTCTTTCATATGTCTTTCTTTTGTTTTTAAAAGTATATGTATATGATTATCCATTAGGCAGTAGCAAGTTATTTCGTAATCATTATTAAAGTGTTCTATAGCTTCTTTAATAATTTCTAAGTATACCTGGAAATCTTCATCATCTTTAAAAATATCACTTCTTCTATTACCTCTACATGTTATATGATAGCTTGTGTTTCGATACCAAATACGTGCAAGATTTGTCATGCTGTTTATTCCTTTCTTTAGATTTACATTTTAATTCTTGACACCTTTTTCTTTTTTATACCTTGAAAAAATAAAAAATCACCCTCATGGCGAAATCCATAAGAGTGAATTAATTCGTGTGTTTTCATGTCTTTCTTTCATTATTCATTTTGCTATTCTTGCTAAGTTTAGACACCTTTCAGTTTACCCTAGAGGGTTTTAAACTTGCTACCTAAAATAAAAACAAGGCCTGTACAAGCCTTGTAATGGAGCTTAAATTTTGTTGTTAAACTGGTCTACGCTTTAATATTTCAATAATCTATTTGATTTCTACCTAGTAGATCTTTCATTACATCTATGTTTTCTTTGACTTCCTTAACGTCCTTTGAAATGCTCTTTATTGAGGTTCCTTGAGGTTCCAAATAAATCCACTTTTTCTTCTGTTAATGAACTTGAATCTTTGAAAGCTATTTCATTTTGTTCTTTATGTGCTGTTTGTATTTCTGCTATCACATCTATCTTTGCTTCTATGGATTCAAGTTTAATTGAGTTCTTTTTTACTTCGGTTTCAACCCTGTTTTGTCCTTCTAGTAGTTTTACAAACATAGCTTTTATTTCATCATCCATTTTCTTCACCTCTCATTATAGTATATCTTCAAAATTCTTTTAAAATATAATTTATTAACAAACTTTTCACAAATTATTTTAAATGCCTTTCGGGTTACCCCGGGGGTTTTTGTGAGACCCGAAGGGTTAAACTTGCTACTAGTTTAATATTATATTTGAGCGAAATTGCTAGTTGATATCTCTATTCCGGTTTTTAATATTTCTTCAACTATACCAATAGGTTCTTTATAATCTGCTGATGTAAATGCAAGAGGTTCTAAATCTGCATCATATTCAAGAGTCTGCATGAATAGAAATTTAAAGGCATCAACACCTTTCATTCCTTCAAAATAGTCAGAGAAAATTGCCAAATCTATATCACTGTCTTTGTCATAAGTTCCCTTCGCATAAGAACCAAACAATATTACTTTACTTATTGGAATCTGTGCACCTATTTTTTGCACATACTTCTCTTCTATATTTTGTACTGATTCAGAGACTTTAACCATTTAAATACCTCCTCTGTTCTATCCAATACTTTTTTTCCATTATCCTTAGAAATAGTTGATGATAATTTTTCTTTATAGGATGGATACCTTTCAGCTATATAATTATATAATAATATAGTAACTCTCCAAAGAATTCCATGTACTCTTGTGACTTATTATTGAATTTTTGATCATTAATAACTTTTATATTTTTATCCTCATTGAATATTTTATTATATACCCTTGCTATATTGTGAGTTCTATCTGCCTCTTCTCCTGTATATAGAACATAAAGACCCTTAACTAGTTTTTCTACTGCTTGTTGGCACATAAATACTACATATAGATATCACTATTATATCGTCTTTTCTTACATTATTCACTATTTACCTAGACACTATAATCAATCAATATTCTATAAATGTCGTGAAATAGAACTTTAACGACGAAAAAACTGCTCAAATATATTTTCATATATTTGAGCAGTTCCCATTCCTGGCTTCCGCCAAGTTTTTTTGTCCTTATTCTTTTCTAAGTCTCTCAACTTTTCTAACCAACTTCACATCTGCTAAATCCGCATCAGATGTCCCATCTTCGCCTAGCTTTCGCTTGCCCTCCACGACAAATACAGAAAAAGAGAACCATCATTTCTGACGGTTCTCTCTCTTCTTAATATTATTGTTTAATTGTTGTTAACATTCTAACTCTCTCGTTTTGACACCTTTCGGGTTACCCTCGGGGGTCTTTGTGAGCGAAGTGAGCTTGCTACGAGGGAGGTATGACTGAGCTTGCTCCTATTTTGAAATTGTCATTGTCAATGTTGCTGTTGTAGCTGTTGCAGCACCTTTTGACAATCCTACTGTGAATGTGTAAGTTCCATCTGTTGTACCTGCTACAGCTGGTGTGTAAAGAACTTTTGTTACTGTTGCTGTTACGCCATCCATTGCCAATGTTGCAATTTTAGCTTCAATCGCTGCTTTTACTGCAGGTTCATCTATAGCTAATATTGTAGTCATTGAATATGGTGCTGCAGCTACTAAGCCTTTAACTGTTGATACTGATGCTGCTGCTGATGCTGCTGCTGCTCTTGCGTCTGATGCTGTTTTTGCTGTTGCTATTGCTGGAGTTACTGCATCTTGTATTTTTGTTTTTGTTGTTAATGTTGCTTTAGCTGTAAATAATGCTGTTGCTACTTCCGTTTTACCAGTTGCATCTAATCCAGCATAATTTGTTAATGTTAATGTCATTTCATTTGCATCTAACAATGTTCCCACTGCTGCTGCGTTTGTTGCAGTTGTAAACTTAGCTACATTTACTGCTTCAGCTGCTGCAGCACTTATTGCACTTGCTAATGTTAAATCTGCTACTGCAAATAGATTGCTTTGTGGTAAAGCATAGACTGCATCGTAAGCTTCTGTATCTTGGATATATTTTGCATCAGATTTAACTGCTACTCTATATTTTCCATTTTCAGCAGTATTTCCACTTACTGTTATCTGTACCTTTGAATTGTCAGCCATTAAATTAGTAGTATAATCAGTGTTCGGACTTAATATTTTTCCATCTGAGTCTCTAGTAACTACAAAGTCTTGAGCATAGAATTGATCTACACCTGAACTTACAATCGCATCTCCTGCAAGATTTTCAGTAAATCCAACAGTTATTACTTGTTGTGCTATAGTTCCTGATACTACGAATTCTGTTATAGCTGGTGATGCGGCTAATTGAACTCTTGGTGCTAGTTCATCAATTATACCTGTAGCGTTTATTGTTAAAGCAGTTTGTGAACCAATACCTATTTGACCCGCTACAGTATTAATTGTTGAATCAGTTCCTCTTATTGTTATAACCGGTTTAATTCCTGTATTAACAAGAGGATTTTTTAAATTAAGTGTTACTACATTTGTATTATCTGTTGTTACTGATTCTACATCTGATCCTACTACTGTAAAATCATTAGCACTAGCTTTTGCAATACCCTGATCAAATGATACTTTTATTGTTTTTAATCCTGTTATAGCTGCTGCTTTAAATCCTGCTGCAGATGTAGCTGTTGTATCTTTGTAGTAAGCTTTTAAATTCACCGTTTGAATAGCTGATATGCCTACTGGATATACAAAACCATCTAACACATTTCCTGCTATATCTTTAACTCCCATTACTTTTACTTCAGTTAATCCTGAAGCACCAAATAATAACTCTTCATTATCAATTCTGCTTGGAAAGTCAATAAGGATTGCTTTAGAATCTTGTACTACTGATAGCGTTGCATCTGATGGTAATGTTCTTTGAACACCATTATAAGTCATAACATAGTTACTTGGGTTTGCAAGAGTTGCTGCATCCATTTTTTCGTTAAATGCAACTACTACTCTTCTAACACCTGTTGTTGGGCTATAAGCTATAGAGTGTGAAGCATACTTAGGTGCAGTTGTATCTCCTAATGTTAATTCTTGTGTATAATCTAGCATAGTGTTTTGTAATGTAGTTGCATCTTTAATTCCAGAAACCTTAACTGTATTAGTTCCTTGTGGTAATGCTTCATACATTGTAACAATAACTGCGTTACCATCTTCTGTAACTAAAGATGCAGTATTAATACTTCTAACCTTACTATCTTTATCAGTAACTACAACAAAATCTCTATATGAACTTAAAACATTAATCTTCTTGTTGAATGTAATTTTAAATGATTTATTATCAGCATTTGCTTTAATCTGAAGCACTTCTGGTCTTGTTTGATCTAAAGTTGCTTTAACTAACTTTGTAGTTTCAGTTATAACATTTCCGCTATAATCTTTTATACCTTCAACATTTACTACAGTTTCATAAGATGGTAGTGATTTGCCAACTCCTATGAATTCAAAATCATACTTGTTTCCTGCGACTCTAGTCTTTGCAGTTGCTTTTATCTTAGTATCTCCTGATTTCCAGTATACATTAGCAACGTCTACTGTATTAGGATCAACATCTTCGCTAAATGTAACAGTTAATTTTTCTAAAGTAGCTGATACTTCAGTCATAGTAGGTGCGACTTTGTCTTCTACTACTGTGAATTTCTGTTCAAAGTTTAAAGATTTTAAACCTGAGAAGTCTTCTGCTCCAACTATTGTTAAAGTATGCTCTCCAACTGTTAATGTAGTTGTGTCATAAGGAGTTAATGTAACTTCTCTATCTCCAACTGAAGGTGAACCGTAGAATGCTTTTCCATCTAATTTGAAACTACCAATTGATGCAGTCTTAATTGGTTCAGAAAAAACTACCTTTACCGCTTTAGTTCCTAGTGGAACAACACTAACAACTGTTGGAATCGTGCTATCAACTGGTGTAAATACCATGTCCTTAACATCTAAAACTTTATCTCCTGCTTTAACGCCTTTGATAGAAATCTTATCTGCTTTTTGATTTGCAAGATAATTACCTGCAACAGAAGCATCAAGGGTTAATCTAACAGTAGTACCATCTTCTAATAATGAAGCTGTTTTTATTGTTTTAGCTGAAGCTATTGTATAATTATCTTTATTTTGTGCAGTTGCTTTATCTACAGATGTTGAGAATTTAACTTCTACTTCTAAAAGATTAACAGCAGTTACTGATGCAACTGTTAATGTACTTACAGCATCTTTATCTGCAGCATCAAATTTAGTTTCTACTCCAGCAGCACTTTTATAAGTTACAGCTGGTATCTTACTTGCATCTACTTTTAATCCTGAAACATTGTCTATCCAATTTCCAGCGAAATCTTTAACGTAAATTGTTCCACCTGTAAGTATTGCATTAGTGATTTCAGTAACATTTTTTACATCATTAACATAGTTTATGTCAAATGCTTTGTTACCTATTACTACTGTACCATTAGTCATTGCAGCAAAAGCTGAGAAAGATGTTGATCCTGCTACCATTAATGCAGCAAGAGCTGAACTTGTAATTTTCTTGTTCATATATTTCTACCTCCATTTAATTTGGTTTTATTTTAATATTTTTTATTAACTACCCCTAATTAAATTTTAATTAAGGGTTAAAGTTCTTTTAAAAGCTATTATTTAGCAGCTACTAAAACTACTGCTTCTGATGTTCCAACTACTGTTCCAGCTGCATCAAATAATTTAACTGTAACTTTATCTCCAGCAACTTTTGCTGGGAATATTGTTGTAGTTGCTCCTAATTTAACGATAGCTGAAATAGGATTTACGCCGTCAAGTATTTGATAACTAACTGCGTTTGCTTGAGTTGAAGTAACAGTTCCTAATGATCCAACTCCAGTAGTAGATGGTTTTACTGTTGCAGTAACTTCTGATTTAACAGGTGGTACTGTTGTAATTGTTCCTGATTGTCCTAAAGCTACTGGTATTTCTTTAACTAATACTGAACTTGCATCTAGTAATTTAACATTTACTTTGTCTCCTGCAACTTTTGCTGGGAAAACTGTTGTAGATGTTCCAAGATCAACGATAGCTGATATAGGAGTTACTCCATCAAATATTTGGTATTTTTTAGCTGTAGCAAATGTTTTAACGCCATCAGCTGTTAAAGTTACACTTCCTATTGCTCCAACGCCAGTAGTAGATGGTGCAATAGTAGTTTTAAATATTTCTGTTGTTGAATCAGTAACAGTTACCATTATTGTTTTCCAAGCCTCATATGTTCCATAAGTTTTACCTTGGTTTTTAATAGTTTTATCTGTTTCTGCTAAGTAATTTTTCCAAGTTGTTGATTTTGCTGTATTTGCATGTACAACAACCATGTAAGTTCCTGCTTTTTCAAATGTGTATGATGGAGTTGCAGAGTAATCTGATACTCTATTTGTCCATACTCCAGTTGTTGGATTGTATATATGCATTCTGTATAGGTATGGTCCTTCGATTCCGCCTATTCCTTCTATTCCGTTGAATTTAACTGTTAAACCGCTAGTTTCAAAGTTAGCTTTTCCATTAGCGTATACTCTGTTAGAATCATTTTTAGAAACACAGTTAAGTGAAGCTGCATAGTAAGTATCAAAATCGCCTAGGCTATTCTTTTGAACGCCTGTTGTTCCAGCTTTTTTTACCCATACTGAAAGTTTGTGTTGTCCTAATGTATATTTTGCTGTTTCTGGTAATACATAAGGTGTTTTAGCATTAACTGCTTCTGTGTATCCTTTTGTTAATTCTGTCCATGCTTTACCATCGAATTGGAATGCTCTGTACTGAACATCACCTGTATAGTTTGAAGTTACTGTAAAATTTTCAGTATCTCCAACAATTAGTGGTGAATGGCTTATTCCAACATAATTTACTGTTGGATTAACTACAGCTAGTATTGGAGTAGCTGTTGCAGCTTTTGCAGTAACATTGCCTAAAACTCCGGCCATTACAAATATTGCTGCCATGAATATGCTTAGTGATTTTTTGATTTGTTTCATATAGTTTGTCCCTCCCATTAATATATACTTTTTATTTTGTTAAAAATAAAAACATGATTATGATTGTAGTCTCTTTTAAAGATTACAATTCCGTCTTCTTTAACTACACCCCCTAGAGAGCTATTTTTTTGTTACTATAAAACTAAGTAATTATGTTTTAAAGTAACAAAGTAATTAAAGACTTAAATGTGTTTGTGATATTTTTAGAATGTATGGCGTTTGTTTACCATATTATGAAATGCCATGAGTTATTTATGATATTGTAATACATTTACATAAAATTCATGGTATATGTATTATATAACTCTTTTGGTTAAATTTCAACTTTTTTATTAAAATTTAACTTGATTCCATTTATTTTCATAACTTACACTTATATAACGTTTATGGTTATATTTTAGTTGCAAGTTTTTGAAAACTTTTTTACTTTTATTTACTTGGATTAATTTTCACATAGTTAACAAAGTTTCCTCTATTTCATATGTTTTCTAGTTCCACACTTATATAACGTTTATCTTTGTAATTTAGTTGCAGTTTTTTGAATCTTTTTTACTTTTATTTACTTGGTTTAATTTTCACATATATATTAAAATTTTCTCTATTTCATATGTATTCTTGTTTTACATCTATATAACGTTTATCATTACAATATAGTTGCACTTTTCTAAATATTTTTATAATTAAAATCACAAAATACACATATATACTTTAGTGTATTTTTAGCCCTTTATATGTCTATTACAAACAACCATATTTTATTCCAACTAATTTCAGTAACCTTCCAGGAATTTTCTTCATATATTAGTATAGTAGAAATATTTGAAGGGAGCCTTTTATGTTCTATTGTCCAAAAAATGTTTATAATCCTTATTCTCTATATCGTGTAAGCCCTGCGACTTCATATTTTAGAATTCTTCACGCTTCACCTAAATCACCAGCTGTTGATGTATATATTAATGATATATTGAAATTTAATAACCTTGCCTATGCCTCTTTTACAGATTATATAGAGGTTATCACTGGTGATTACAATTTAAAACTCTATCCAGCGGGTACTAAAACTACCCCAATACTTAATAAAAACCTTTTTGTTCCACCTGAAAAAATTTATACTGTTGCAGCTATAGGTTTATTGCCTAACATTGATGTACTCCCTGTTCCTGAAACTAAAATTATAAAACCTGCTGATATGGTATATATTAAATTTGCTCATTTATCACCTAATGCTGGCCCTGTAGATATTGTATTACCAGATGGTAAGATTCTATTTAAAAATATTAGTTACAAAGCATTTACTGATTATATACAAATTCCTGCGGGCACCTATACTTTAGAAGCTAGACCTACTGGCACCAAAACTACAATTTTATACATTCCTAATGTAAAACTAAAATCTCAACGTTTTTACACCGTTTATGCTATAGGCCTACTCAATGGTCGACCAGGCCTTCAAGCACTAATTCCTCTTGATGGTAGTTCTTATTTAGAAGTACGCGAAGACTAGTTATACACCACATTTTTCATATCACAGACTTTAAATATTTGTAAAAGAAACTTTAAGGCATAAAGTTCTAGGAAACCTTCCTGGTGCTTTATGCCTTTTTTAATTTGTACTAGGCTTCATACTTTTTTCATAGTCATATTGATGTGTTTATAAGAAGATGTTATAATATTGTGAGTTGTGTATGTATATTCACTGGTATATACTTATGTATAGTTTGTACCAATTATATTTTATTTTAGGAGGATAACTCATGGAAAAATTAAAAAGCATTATAAAAAAAGGAATTAATAGATATTTATTAGGCGCCTTAAGTGCTATGGCATTAGGTCTATTTGCTTCATTAATCATTGGACTAATAATAAGCCAATTATCAAAAATTCCAGGACTTGACTTTCTTAAAGAGTTTGCAGCAATCATTTCATCTAAATCCCCCGTAGTTGGCTGCGCTATAGGTGTTGCTGTTGCTTGGGGCTTAAAGGTTACCCCACTTGCAATGTTTTCCTCAGCTGCCACTGGTGCATTTGGATATATGTATATGGGCGGTGGACCAGTAGGTGCTTTCGTCGCTGCAGTAATAGGTGCCGAACTTGGAAATTTAGTGTCTGGAAAAACAAAGCTTGATATTGTTATAGTTCCCATTGTTACTATTGTTACTGGAAGTATAGCAGGCAAATTTGTTGGTCCTTATATATCAGCCTTTATGATAGGTTTAGGTGCACTCATAAATTCCGCTACGAGTCTTATGCCTATTCCAATGGGTATCGCTGTATCTACTTTAATGGGCATGACGCTCTCTTCTCCAATTAGTAGTGCAGCCATAGCAATTTCACTTAATATGTCAGGCCTTGCAGCCGGTGCTGCTACTGTAGGTTGTAGTGCTCAAATGATTGGCTTTGCTGTTTCTAGTTATAGAGAAAACAAGGTAGGTGGTTTACTATCTCAAGGACTAGGCACCTCCAAGTTACAGTTACCTAACATAATACGCCGTCCTCAAGTTTGGATACCCCCTACCCTAGCAGGTGCAATCTTGGGACCTCTTTCTACAACTATTTTTTCCATGAAAAATAATTCACTAGGTGCAGGTATGGGCACAAGTGGCCTTGTAGGTCAATTCGGAACTCTGGCAGCTATGCAAGGCAGTGAACCTACCTCCATAATAGTATTAAAAATAATACTTCTACACTTTATAGCCCCTGCAGTCTTAACCTTAATTTTCTCAGAGCTTATGAGAAATAAAGGCTGGACAAGAGAAGGCGACTTAAAGCTTGAACTTTAAGCTGGTGCCACCCACGTGGCAAGTGGCATGTTTAGATTTAAGAAAGCTCTTAAAATACATGGATGTATTTTAGGAGCTTTGATTTTCTCCTCTATTATAAGCGATACTTATTTCCAAATTAATCTCACACCATTGGTGTGTGAAATTAGCTAGAGTATGCATATTGTGGATGAAAATGGTTTTTACGCGTTAACCTACTTTTCTTCTCCTCATACCACATATTTAACACCCATAATATCACCCTTGATATCGAAACAATGTACGTCAGTGCTCAGAGATTTTCAGATAGCTTCCATATAAATTATATAAATAGCCTTTAATTCATTTAAAAGATTATTTTTGGTTTCAACTTTATTTTAATGGTTAAAAACTAATGTAAACAAAAAATCGATATAATATAATAAGAGTAATTAACGAAGTACAAGGAAGTGAATAACTGATGATAAAGAAACATGATTTTGATGCAGCATGGAAATCAATTTTGGAAGCATTTGAAATAGAAATAGTCGAATTACTTTTTCCAGAGATATTTAATAATATAGCTTGGGAACTCGGAACAGAATCATTAGATAAAGAATTGCAAGAAATACAAAAGGATATATTTGATAAAGATAGTAGTGAAAAAGTAATATCGGATAAAATAATAAAAGTGAGATTAAAAGATAAAGGAAGCAAGATATTATTTATACATGTAGAGGTACAAAGTTATGGCAGTGGGTATGAAGTTTTTGGTGAAAGAATGTTTAGATACTTTTATAGTATATGGGACAAATTTAGATATAAGTATAAGGATAACTCAGAAATAGTAGCTGCTGCAATTTATACCTATAGTGGTGACCGTGGAAAGGATAAAAGCTATGTTTATAAACTACCAGAGATAGAAAATACTATACTAACATATAACTTTAAAACTATTGATGTAGAAAAAATAAAGTTTGAAGAAATTAATGATGATAACCCCTTAAAATTAGTTTTTAAAATGGCAAAAAATTTATTAGAAATAGGTGCAAGAGATGAAGATATATTAAAGGCAAAAATAGAATTAGGTGAAGAATTATCAACTTATGATAAAGTTAAAAATAGTGAACAAATAAAATCATTAGTAGATTTTTTAGAATACTTATTTTTACTCCAAGATCCGGAGTTAGAGAAAGAATATGAAAATTTCAAAAATATAAGAGGGGGTGCATTTAAAATGAGTATAGAGGAAATTAGGAAATTGCACTATAAGGAAGAAGGACGAGAAGAAGGACGAAAAGATGAACGAAAACAATTAATACTTAATCAATATAAAAAGGGACTTTCTATAGAATATATTGCAGAAATAAATGATCTTGATGTTGAATATGTGAAAGAAATACTAAAAAATAGTCATCAGTAGAATAACTTCACTACGGTACCAATAGATTCCTGGGATAGCATCAATATAAATTATAAAAAATAACCTTTAATTATTTAAAAGGTTATTTTTTATTTTAATAACGTATTTCAGGAAATCCATTAGAATTTCAACCATAGAGGATTTTGAAACTAAATTGCACAAAGCCATAGAAAATATATAAAATGCAAAAAGTTTATTATAACCCTGTGCAAGCGGTGAAGGTATCTAGCAGGCAAAAATTATCTCTAGTGCCACCCACGTGGCAAGTGGCATGTTTAAAGTTAAGGAAGCCCCTATAATACATGAATGTATTGATAAGACCAGAAGATTGGGTAGAGCTTTTAGTTCCTGGTTGCGAATCAGAATGGATTAGCGAGATGAAAACAGACGTAAGGAGGGAAATACTTATGGGATCTCCACTTTATAATGAATGGATGGAAGTTTATATTCCACGAAAGGTATTAAAAAATCCCTATATTTATTTATAGGGATTTTTTGATTTACATTTTATTTCCCTTCCATATACTGTAGCTTATATAAATTGCTATACAATCCTTGTTTTTCAACTAACTCCTCATGATTTCCTATTTCTCGTATCCTACCTTTATGCAGCACTATTATCTTGTCTGCATTTTTAATAGTAGATAATCTATGCGCCACAATAATTGTAGTACGATTTATTGTAAGCTTATTTAATGCATCTTGAATTAAGCTTTCAGTTTCTGTATCTATATTAGAAGTAGCTTCATCTAATACTAGTATTGGTGGATCAAAAGCTATTGCTCTTGCAAAGGCTATTAACTGCCTTTGACCTTGTGAAAAAGTTGAACCTCTTTCATTAACAGGGGCAGAATATTTCTCGGGCAATTTTTCAATAAACTTATCAGCATTCACATATCTACAGGCTTTTATTATATCCTCATCAGATATATTTTTATTATTTAGACGTACATTACCTTTTATGTCCCCTGCAAAGAGAAATACGTCCTGAAGTACTGTAGCTATGTTTTCCCGTAGCTTTTCTTTTCTCATATGCTTGATATTCTGTCCATCCACCAATATCTCACCCTTTTGAATGTCATATAATCTGGTTATAAGGTTTATAATGGAGGTTTTTCCCGCACCTGTAGCTCCAACAAAGGCTATTTTCTCACCAATTTGTATGTTGAAACTAACATCTTTTAAAACCCAATCTTCATCTTTATATGCAAACCAAACATTTTTAAACTCTATATTTCCCTTAAGTCTATCCACTTCCACTGGATTTTTAATATTATTAATTTTTTCCTGATTATCCATAAGCATAAAAATTCTTTCTGAGGATGCCATGGAGGATTGGAGTATATCGTACTTTTCTGTAAGGTCAAATATAGGCTGGAAAAACTGCATTAAATAACTAATGAAAACAAATAACACCCCTAGTTTTATATTTCCATCAATTGCCCTTATTCCACCAAACCATAAAAGTACTGCCAAGGTTAAGGAGGAAAACAAATCCATGGTAGGCCTAAAGATTGCAAATACTTTTATTTGACCCATGGTGGCTTCTTTATAAGATTTATTTACCTCTGCAAATTCCTTATATTTTTTCTCTTCTTTGCCAAAGACCTGAACGGTTTTCATACCAGATATATTTTCTGATATAGAGGAATTTATCCTTGCAAGTCTAGCTCTTACTTTTCTATAAGCTTCCCTATCATATTTCTTGAACAGATAAGCCGTGAAAATTACAAAGGGTAGTGACCCTACAGTAATTAGTGCCAATTTAACATCTAGTATGAACATAGCTATAATTATTCCCACTAGCATGAACAAATCCTTAAATAAATTAACAAGTACTGCTGTATACATTTCATTTAGCGTTTCCACATCGTTTGTTACCCTAGTCACAAGGCGCCCCACAGGGTTTTTATCAAAGAATGATAGTGACAAGCCCTCTACCTGTTTAAATACTGCCTCCCTAATGCTAAACACAATCTTTTGCCCTGTATATTGCAATATGTATGTCTGAATATAATTAAGTATAAAAATCAGAATAGCTATTATAACAATATATACTGCAGTTTTTATAACTTCCTGTGCATCGGTTTTTCTTAGTATTTTCAAATCCGCAGGCTTTATAATATCTGCCTTATAGGAAGCGCCTCCTTGCGTAAACCTATCAACTTTTATACTAAATTCAGTGTTTTCTTGTACTTTTGCATGGATTATATAGTAACTGTTATTATGATATACCATAGAGCAGGGTTCACCAACTCTATGATATCCTTGAACTACATACTTATCGCCTAGAGGGATACTATTCTCTAGAGGCTTTGCTACAATGGTGTACTCTTTATTGTAGCCCATTAGATTATTATCTATAGCATTCTTTATGAGGTATGGACGAGCTAAATCCATAGCTGTTACTATTAACATTATAAATATTACAAGGATTATGTACCACTTGTATGGTTTTGCAAATTTTAGAAGTCTCCTCATAAGCTTTGAGTCATATTCTTTAGTTATATTCTCTTCCTCATTATTATAATTTTCCATTAGCTGCCACCTCCTCCTCAGACTGGATTCGCTCCTCTATAAGTTGCTTTTCATAAATGTCTTTGTATATGCCAACTTCATTTATAAGCTCCGCGTGGGTTCCTCTTTGAATGATTTCTCCCTCTTCTAGCACAATTATTGCATCTGCATCTTTTACGGCAGAAATTCTGTGAGATATTATAATAGAGGTTTTTTCCTTCATTATTCTTTTTAGGTTTTGAAGAATTTTAACTTCTGTTTTAGCATCTACTGCAGATAAGCAATCATCCAAAATCAGTATGTCTGGATTTTTAATAAGAGCCCTTGCTATAGAGGTTCTTTGCTTTTGTCCACCGGATAGTGTTACTCCTCTTTCTCCAACAATGGTTTCAAAGCCCATTGGGAAATCCATTATATTATCATAAATGTCTGCGTCTTTAGTGCTTTGAATTACTTTATCCATGTCTAGCTCTTCAAAGGCTAAATTTATATTCTCTGATATTATATTAGAGAATAAGAAGGAATCTTGAGATACAAAACCTATATTTTCTCTTAATGTATTTAATGGAATCCTATTTATATCTTCATTATTTATAAAAATTTTACCGTCTTCTACGTTATAAAGCCTTAAGAGCAATTCAACCAAGGTAGTTTTACTACTGCCTGTGCGTCCTACTATACCTAATGTTTGTCCTGACTTTACAGTTAAACTAATATCAGATAAGGCTGGTTTTTCCATAGTTTTATACTTAAAGCTCAAGTCTTTAATAACAATATCGCCTTTAAGTGTTGCGGAAGCATTAGTATTCACATCAAAAATTTCAGGTTTTTCTTTTAGAATTTTCTCTATTCGCTCTAGTGACGCAAACCCTCTCTGAATAAGATTAATTACCCAACCTATAGCCATCATTGGCCAAATTAGATTGGCAAGATACATATTAAAGGCTATGAAATCCCCCAGAGATATGTTTCCGTAAATTACATATACTCCACCTAAGGCTACTAATAGTACTAGCCCCAGGGACGCAATAAATTCAATAAGTGGTGAGAACAATCCCCATATTCTAATAAGGGACATATTAGCTTTAAAATTATTGGTGTTTTCTACATCAAACTTCTGAAACTCACTTTCCTCTTGCACAAAGGATTTAATAATTCTTATGCCAGAGAAATTTTCTTGAACCATATCCGTAAGCTTTGAGAAGGCTTCTTGAACCTTAGTAAATTTTCTGTGCATTATCTTACCAAATTTAAGTGATACTATGCTTACAAAAGGAAGTGGCAAAAGTGACAATAGCGTAAGCCGTACATTTATGCTAAGCATAATAACAATAGTTGCTATAGTTAGAACTACGGCATCTATAATCATAATTACGCCCTGTCCTAGAGCCATCCTCACCGCATTAAGGTCATTTGTGGCTAGCGCCATAAGATCTCCTGTTTTATTTTCATCATAAAAGTTAGTAGACAAACTTTGTAGATGGGTGAAAAATTTGTTTCTTATATCGTATTCCACGAATCTTGAACTACCCACAATGAAAATTCTCCACACGTATCTACCTATTGCCATAAGCGCTGCAACCATTACTATGAACAATATGTATTTTAATAGTAAACCTTTACTTGCTGTACCCTTAGAAATATTGTCTGTTATAAATCCTATTAATTTTGGCGGTATTAGTTGACATATATCAACTATTATTAGAAATACAATTCCAAACAAATACCTTTTTCTATAATCGTAGGTGTATTTAAAAAGTTCTCTGATTTTTTTCATGCTTTCCCCCTTTTGGTCTGGTGCCACCCACGTGGCAAGTGGCAAGTTTACACTTGCCATTTTCCACGTGGGTGGCAGCGATGGCTTTTTACTTTTGTCGCCTCATCGGCTGCGATGACATTATGTTTAGACACTCTAATGAAATTTCATATGTAATATCTTCTATATTTATCTTTAAATTCCTTCTTATTTTGTAAATATTAGTATAGTTTAAACCACATCTATAGAATAACTTAGGGCATAGTTCTAGACCTACTGATTCTCTAATTATGTGAGAATTTAATAGTAAAATTGTAATTGATGTTGGGAACAGAGGACAGATTTACAAATAATACTTTCACCACCAACACTGAACGTACAAAAGGAGCCGCAAGTGAATTCACCTGCAGCTCTTTATTTTATAATATGTTATTTATATAAATCACTATAAATTATCTTAAATACTTCTAAAGCTTCTTCAATTTTATCTTGCAATAAGTATTTTTTATTTTCTAGTTGCCTTATGCCTTCGGTGGTGATTTTATAGATTTTCTGTGCTTTCTTAGAACTACTCCATTCACCAACCACTAATTTTTCCTTTTCTAATCTTTTTAAAAGAGGGTATATTCCGCCTGTACTAGGAACCCAAAGACCATTTGTTCTCTCTCCAATTTTATGAGATATATCATTTCCATTAGTTTCGCCTAAACTTAGAATAAATAACACGTACAGTGGTAGTAATCCTTTTGTGAATACTTGCCCTACCGCTTCTTTTTCCTTTTGGACCTTTCGAAGTTCTAAAAGTTTTTTCTTATATTCTTCATAAAGCCTTTTTTCTTCAGACCTAATGTTTATCTCACTTTCTTTAATCTCTATATCAGCCATCTATATTTAAGGTTCCTCTATACAAACCATTCCTACTAAACCTGGTCCACTATGAACTCCTGATACAGGGCTGATATATCCACCAAATTCTATAGAAATAACGTTTGGATGAGGACGTATACTCTCCATTACTTTTTTAGCCTCTTCTTCTGCATGGCCGTGAAGCATATAAACTTTACACTTCTTTTTATCCAAAATATTGTTTGTAAGTTCTACAAGTTTATTAAGGGATTGCTTTCTACCCCTTACCTTTTCACTGGTAATATACTTACCGTCAGTATCTACAGTGATAATAGGCTTAATGTTTAAAAGCTCTGCTATAGTGCCTGAAACCTTGCCTATTCTTCCACCTCTTTTTAAGTACTCTAAAGTACCTACTACAAAATATAGATGGATTCTCTTTTTAATAGATGGAATAGCTTCAACAACTTCTTCAAAGCTCTTTCCTTCTTCTATGAGTCTTCCACATTCAGTTACTATTAATCCTTCGCCAAGGGCTATGGATTGTGAATCACATAAGTGAGTAATAATACTTGGATGATTTTCACTTGTAAGTTTTATAGCATTAAATATACCTGATAGCCCAGTGGATAGCGTTATTGCTATAGCATGAGTATATCCCTGTTCTTCTAATTTTAAAAACAGCTCCTCCATATCCTTCATTGATGGTAATGAGGATGTAGGTACTTCGGTCTCCATATTTTTATAAACTTCTTGTGGAGTAATATCCACATTGTCTAAATATTCTCTATCAGAATAGATAATCCTAAAGGGTAATACATTAACATTATATTTCTCTATGAATTCTCTACTTAAATCGCTTGTAGTGTCTGTAATCAGTGCTATTTTGTTCAATTTAACTCCTCCTTTATTGCATTATATTGCCATTATATCACTATAGATTATATGTATCAATAGTGATACATGCGAAAAGTAATTTTATTATGTGGGGGTGGGGTGGGGACAGTTAAGAATTAATTTAACTCTGTGTGCTTGGGGACAGGAAAATTTAAATTACACAATTTGCGGGGACAGTTAACAACTAATTTAACTAAGTATACAAATTTTGGGACGCTTAAAATTAATTCAACTGGATACGAAAATTGGGTGAGACAGTTAAATCAACAAATAGCACATAAAAATAACCCACTTTAGCTGCTATAACGCTAAAGTGGGTTATTTAAGGAAAATTCTATTCTAACTCCATGTACTCGCCTATAATATCTAATAGATTTTCGCAATCTTCTGCCTCAACTAATTTCCCATTTATTCTGGCAATTAGAGTATTTCCACATTTATCGCAGGCACCTATACATTTATTTGTGGTAACTGTACATTCTGGGTACTCATTTCTAACAGCTTCGACAACTTCTTCTATTCCTTCATTATTCTCACAAAAACTAATCTTCATATGTGCAATCTCCTTCTGTTAACTTTACTAAATCTAAAATATTTTCTACTAATGTATTGTACCAAACATTTTGGATAAAAGGAATATAGTTAATTCTTTTTCTTTTCACCTATTTAAAAATCTCTTTAAACCATTCTAAATTGCCGAAAAAATGCACATGTCCATAGGCTGCTAAGGTATTTTTCATAACATATCCACATTTCCAATCTTTCAAGCTACCATCATAAACCTGTTTAGAAAGTTTAAAGACTTTTTCTGCCTCGAGCTTAACAATAGATTTATGAAACTCATGACAGTTTATGCTCATGTTTTTGGATATAATATTATTTTCTACATTTACCTTAATTTCTGCATATCCAAAATTCTGAAGTGTTTTTGTCAAAGCATAATAACCTTCAAAAAAACCAACTGCATTGTGTGCTGTCTGATCTTCCACTCCTAGTTTTTCTCCCTGAGGTTTTTCACCTAAAGTAAGGTACATTAATCCGCCACATTCCGCATAACAACGCAGTCCATTGTTGAGAGCTATTTTTATACTATCCAGCATAGATGTATTTTGGGATAACTCCCCTATAAATACCTCTGGGTAACCTCCACCGATATAAAGAAAATCAATATTACCTGGCAACTCCTTATCCTCAATGGGACTAAAGTATATAACTTCTCCCAATTCCTCTAGAAGCTCCAAATTTTCCTTATAATAAAAACTAAAGGCTTTGTCATAGGCCACAGCTATTTTTTTCCCCTTATTCTCCACATGAAAATTATCTACATACTTTTCACTTTCCTTAAATCCATCTAATAACAAATCCATGTCTAAATGCTTTTCTAATAACTGGGCACATATTTCAATTTTTCCTTCTAAATCCTCTACTTCACTGCTTTGAATTAGCCCTAAATGCCTACTTTTCAAATCTAATCTCTCATCTTTAGGGAGATAGCCTAAAACCTCCAAGTTACAGTTTTCTTTAATAGCGGCTTTAAGTAAATTATAATAACCTTCTGTAATATTATTTAGAATTATACCCTTTATATTAGCATCTCTGAAATTCACTATTCCATTTATTTCTGCACAGAGAGTTGCTACCTGAGCCTTTGGCGACAACACAAGTATAATAGGTAAGTCTAAAACCTTTGATAAATCATAAGTAGAATATGACGTATCTGTACCTTTGCCATCATATAAGCCCATAACACCTTCAACTACTCCTAAGTCTCCCTCGCCTCTAGAAAAACTAGCCTTAACTCCATTTTCACCCATAAGATATAAATCTAAATTTCTTGAATCACTACCGGTTATTTTTGTATGAAAAGCTGGGTCTATATAATCAGGTCCCACTTTATACCCTTGTACCTTAAATCCTCTATTTTTTAGTGCTTTCATAATTCCTAGTGTTACTGTGGTTTTACCACCGCCACTGCAATTCGAAGCTATAACTATACTCTTCATTTTACTACCCACATCCTTTTTCGATAAAGTTCAAATAGTTGTTAACTGTCCCCAATGTTTTTTAATTATTACCTGTCCCCACCTAATTAAACTTTCTCTCTCAAACTTTCTAGCATTGCTATCAGTTTTTCATTACTAATCCTATCCTTAATAGCTAGCCTTATATACTGTTTATCAAGTCCTCTGAAATTGCCTGCTTTTCTTATGACAAAGCCTTGATCTAGGCAAATCTTGTATAATTCCTCTGAGTCTATTCCTTTTTCAAAGGCAAGTCCACTTTCAAAGGCTAGTCCTTTTAACTTGCAAAGTACATAATTTCCATAGGTTAAAAATACTTTTTCTATAAAGTAAATACTTTTCAATTCTTTTAGGAACCTAGGTCTTTCCTCGCTTATCCACTCTCTGCTTTTTTCAATGTATACACTATCCTTTAACACATGGCGTGCTGCAACTTCTGCAAAGCAATTTATGTTCCAAGGGTTTTGTTTTTCTTTAATATTTTTTATTAAAGTAGCATTACTACTTATTCCATATCCAAACCTTATACCAGGCATTGCAAAAAATTTGGTTAAAGCTCTTATTATAAATAAGCACTTGTACTTTTTAACTTCTTCTACAAAACTATGCTCCGAATCTCCCGTAAATTCAATAAAAGCCTCATCTATTATTATTACTTTATTGTTACTTTCACAATATTCAAGGATTTTTTGAAACTCCCCTCTATCAATGATATTGCCATTAGGATTATTGGGATTACCTAAAACTAAGGCTTCTACCTTTTGTAATTTATTTAAGATATCTTCATAATCATAGGAAAGCTGAGCATATTCACTCTTTAATGAATCCTTATAAATACTCTCCTCTTTTAAGTATGAATACTCTATATTACAACCCCATTTTTTAGCATCAATTTCATACTCTACAAAAGAAGGCACAACAATCAGTAAGCTTTTATGACAAGCTATAACTAAATCAATTATTTCTGCAGCCCCATTGCCTAAAACAAAATACTCTTCCGAGCAATCAATGTATTCTTTTAAACCTTTTAAAACACCCCTATATTGAATATCTGGATATCTTGTTAATGCATCTATTCCCTCATTAATATTATCAATGAAGCTTTTAGGAACCCCTAATGGATTTATATTAGAACTATAATCTATTAATTCTCTTCCCTGAAGTAATCCATCAGTATAAACATCTCCACCATGTATCATTAAATACCGTCCTTCCTATTTACAATTTTCCAGAAGTCCCCCAGCTCCTTTCATATACTACTTTTTTAGAGCACAAAAAAAGTAGTAAGCTTAAGATAGCGACTACTTTTTAATTAATTCACAATTAAATTAACTATATTAAAAAGCTATTTCCCTCCGAAATCTTTGTTAAAATCATTTAGGCAGGTCTCCTGGCTTTTGAAGAGTTATCCTCAATTACAGTAGCGGGGGCTGCTGCGGATTTAAACCGCATTCCCTTTTCACCTATTAAAAGGCACCTAAAATTCTATTCTATTTTAGCTATAGTTTATTATAATTATGTTCTGCTGTCAATATTGGAGGGAAAACAGCTGGGGACAGCTAACAACTTTTTGAACTAAATGTTTGGGGACAGTTAATAACTTTTTAAACTATGATTATCTTCACCAAACAAAGGCAATAATATAAAAAAAATTGTTTGGAGTGGTGATTTTTATGGCAAGAAAGGCAAGATTAAAAGCAGATGACGCTATATTTCATATTATGTGCAAAAGTATCAGCGAGGTAGATTTATTCAGAGATGATGAGGATAAGGAAAAGTATTTATCCCTTGTAAAGAAATACAAAGATCTCTATCATGTTAAAATTTACGGGTACTGTCTTATGGATAACCACTCACATCTATTAATTTATGCTAATGGCGCGGACATATCCAAAGTCATGCATGGAATAAATTTTTCTTATGCAATGTACTTTAATAAGAAATATAAACGGGAGGGCCACCTTTTTAAAGACAGATTCAAAAGCAAAATAGTTGATAATGATAGATATTTGAGAACTGTATCGCTATATATACATAATAATCCTACAGATATAGGTGAATTTAAAGATTGCCCTGAAAAATATGCATATTCTAGTTTAGGAATATATATTGGAAAAACACGGGATCATTTCAACTTAGTTGATTTCGGATTTGTCATTGGCTTTTTTGGAAATAATCTTGATTTTGCAAGGAAACATTATTATAGCCTTGTCTTTGGATGCAACGACGAAAAATTAAAAGAAGAATTTGAATTTAAACATGAAAAAACAAAGTATATCAGTGAAAGAAAATTACTTGTAAGAAACTTTAAGTCTGAAGATATAATGGAATTTATAGCAACAAAGATGGATATATCAAAGTTTCAACTTCATATGAAATACAGTAGAAAACTTGTAGAAGCAAGAGCATTAACCGTTGTTTTAATGAGGAGTATCTGCAATTTAAACTCCAGCGATATATCCGTCGTTCTTGGAAACATTACACCGGCTAGAGTATCAAAATTAAGCACTATTGGTATAGAATTAATTGGATCTGACAAAAAATACGAAAATATCCTTCAGGAATTTATTAAATACTATGTTCACTAATTAATTTTAATACTTTATTGTAATTTTAAAAAAATAAAAGATAGATATATAACTATTTTTAATTAAATAAATTAAGACAAGCTTATAAAATACAGTATCTTATTAAGATACACTATAGAAATAATGAAAATAAGTGCTGAAAATATTATTAAACAATTAAAAGGTACAAGCCTTCATAAAATTCTTGTACCAAAATAAAGTTTAATTAATTATTAATTAACCGTCCACTACTTAAGTTTAATTAAATGTTAACCGTCCCCAAGCTCTCTCTCTTATGCCTACTTAACTCATAGCCACAAACAAAATCATAGTTAGAATTTCAACTAATTCATTATTAGCACCTAAACTATCTCCTGTAAGTCCAGTAATTTTGCTTTCACAAAACTTATTAAACAAGAAACTTAAAACAAGCCCTGAAGCTATTAATATACCGCTTTTATTAATGCCTATTAATAAAGTCCCAAATGCGATGGTTGTAATAGCTGTAATTGCTAACCTTTTCAAATCAATATTTCCAATAAATATATTACCTGAGCCCTTTTCTTTAGCATTTTTTCCAATAAAAGATAAAAACACCACGGTAAATCTTGCAATTATTGGCGTAGCAATTAAAATAAGTGGTGAATTTATTGCTATTATAGTGCACACCGCTGCATATCTTGCTAACATATCAAATACTATAGCAATACTTGCATACGTACCTACTCTGCTGTCCTTCATAACCTCTATTATTTTATCTTTGTCACCTTTCAAGGAAAAGAACCCATCGCATGTGTCTCCTAGTCCATCTACATGTAATCCACCAGTAATAATTATTGGTATAATAACTACAAATACTGCTGTAATATTTATTGGCAGCACTTTTATTAATATATAATAAACTACCCACTGGACAAGTCCAATAAACAATCCTACCACAGGAAAAAATATAGATCCGCGTCTAAAGTTTTCTTTTTCACATTTCAAATTTTTATTTATAGGTACACGTGTAAAAAACTGAAAAAACAGTAAAAAATCATTTAAATATTCTTTCATTTTATTTGCTTGCAAAGACTTACCCTTGCAAACTTCACCTCTTTCCTAATTATGCATTTTGCATTATGCATTATGATTAATGGCATCAATATATAAATTACCATATTCATATTTTATAACGCTTATGTCACCATTTTTACAACCAAATTTCCAAAATAAATCTATATTCTCATTCATAACATAACAATATATAGCTCTTATGACTCCAGAATGAGTACAAATTAAAATATCGTCACATTCTAACTTTTTAATGTCCTCCATAAAGTGCTTAACTCTTTCACATAACTCAATATAGCTTTCACCCCTAGGAGGTACAAATTCCATCCAATTATTTTGCCAACAGACACTTTCCTTAGGATAGAGCGTCTTAATTTCCTCGTAGGTCTTCCCTTCAAAATCTCCAAAGTTAGTCTCATTTATTCTATTATCCTGTATAATCTGGATTTCCGCTTGTCCTAAAACTAAATTTGCCATTTCTGTGGTTCTTTTTTTTTCACTAACATATACCCTATCTAATTTTATATCATTAAAGAAAATTTTAGCTTTATTTCCTTGAATTATGCCAATTGCATTTAGGCCTATATCCAAATTACCATAATAAGAACCTCTTCTATTTTCTTCCGTCTGACCATGCCTTAGCAAATAAATATTCATAGTTTATCACCTAAATCTTACCCTACGGTATTATCCCTTATATCTATGTACTTTTTGCTATCCAGAGTTGCCTCTTCAAATGTTCCCATATTATTCATTGTGAACAGCGCCGCTTCAATTATATTAAAAGCAAGAGGGCACCCTGAGCCTTCTCCGAGTCTCATATTCAAATTTAGCATAGGTGCAAGTCCTATTTCCTTCATTATAAATGCTGCTCCCGGTTCAGCAGATAAGTGAGATGCAAATATATATTCCTTCACTAAGGGATTTAATTTATAAGCACAAAGTGCAGCTGCTGATGCTATAAACCCATCAATAACAATAGGTACTCTATTCTTCGCTGCTGATAGGAAGCAACCACATAGTCCCGCAATATCGAATCCTCCAACTTTTGAAAGTACATCAATAACATCATTTTTATCTGGTTTATTTACCTCAATAGCCTTCTTAATTACTCTTTTTTTATTAATAAATTGCTCCTCCGTAATTCCCGAGCCTTTACCTACTGCCATATCTACCTCTAGGCCTGAAAAAACACTTAGAATTGCTGCACTTGTGGCAGTATTTCCTACACCCATTTCCCCTGTGCCGAACAAATCGTAGCCTTTGGATGCCAAATCATCAATTGTTTCTATGCCAACTTCTATAGCTTTTATTGTTTGTTCTCTGGTCATTGCGGGCCCTTCCATCATATTCATGGTGCCGTATGCAATTTTTCTATTTATAATTTTAGGATTATTAAAGTCCGCATCAACTCCTACATCTACAACTGTAATGTCACTTCCAGCAAATTTTGATAAAACATATACGCCGGTAATTTCTTTAGTGAAATTATTAGTAACTGTAGCCGTTACACTTTTAGGGCAATTAGACACTCCCTCTTCCACAACTCCATTATCTCCACACATTATAACCACATTCTTTTTATTAATCACATTATGTATCTCTCCAGTAATACCTGCCATCTTGGCTATAATATTTTCTATTTCACCAAGACTTCCTATAGGTTTTGTTAGACTATCAAGCCTATCCCAGGCCTTTTTCATAGCATCTTTATTTGCTGGTTCAATATTCTGCAATGTGTTTTTTAGAATTTTCATCTGATTATTCCCCCTGTTCTGATCAAAGTCTACCTTATAATTTTAACACATAAACCCTAAAGAGTGTTTATTAGTTTAATTAGTTGTTAACTGTCCCCACTAAATTAACCTAAATTAAATTTACTTGTTAACGTCCCCACTAAACTTAAAAAGCAGGGACAACCTAATGTCCCTGCTTTTTAATAGATTTCGTTATCGTCTATAACTGGCAAACTGTCTAAATTATTGGATTTATCTCCATCAGGTAAACTTCTTAAGAATTCTTCACCTTTTTTCGACGTTGATATAGAAACTCCACCGATATTACCTTGCTTAGCCAAAATGACCGCTTGCTCTTTTGAAACTATTTCTCCATTTTCAAATTCATAAGCTGTTATTTCTCCACTATTGTCCTTAACTACTCTACTAATCATATGAGTTGAGTTTTCTCTTTTACCCATAATCACACTACCTCTCTTAATTAATTAAACGCATAAAACATGTGTTTTTTATTGTAGATACCTAAGCATATTAAATAGATTAAAAAATTAAGTATCCACCTATACAGTTTTACCAATTATATAATTATTTATGAAAGATATTTATAATTTATTTATCAATTATACAAAGACAATTATTGCAAGTTATTCCCACTTCGTTGTATACTGTTTGTTATTAGAATTATTGTCTTATCCTACCGTGTAAACTTTTAGCTAGGAGGATTAAAACCATAAATTTAAACACATATTATCGCATATGAATCTAAATGAAAATAAAATGGAGGTAATTATTATGATCCAAGCTATAAATTCAAGAAAATCTATAAGAAATTATAAAGACGCGAGTTTATCCCCAGAAGATTTACAAAAAATTAAAAATATTATAAAGAATGCAACGCCACTATTTTCCCATATACCTATGGAATCATTCCTAATTGAAGATGGAGAAAAAATCCATGCTACCTTTAAGGGCCTTATGGCTAAATATACAAAAGTTGAATCTCCCCATTATCTAGCTTTTACTTCAGAAATCGCAGAAGGTCATTTAGAGAACATAGGTTTCATTGGTGAGGACATAGTTCTTAAGCTAACACAGCTTGGAATCGGAACTTGTTGGCTCGGAAGTGCCATAAAGCAAGAACTATTTAAAACTATAGTCAAAGTACAAGATAAACAGAGTTATATAATTTTAATCGCTCTTGGATATCCCACTGAGCAATTGAAGCTAGTGGAAAGTAGGAAAAGGTTAGATAAAAGCAAAGTAATTAATGGTACTTATGAAAATCAATATGAACCTATAATACAAGCATTTATTGATGCTCCCTCTGCGGTTAACTCTCAGCCTTGGAAATTATCAATAAACAATAATAAATTTGACTTATATTTAGAAAACAGAAATATGTTAACCAAAAAGATGCTTAAAGACATGAACCGTATAGATATGGGCATAGGGCTTAATCATTTATATAACTCAGCCATTGAGCTAGGCTATAACGTGGAATTAAAACAGGCTCCTCACAATGAATTAGGAAACTCTCTTTATATAATAAGTGCAATATTAAATAAGGGTTAGTGTAATCCACCATAAATAATTGCATTTTTATATAAAATAACAAAAACTATGAAAGGCATTTATACCTTCCATAGTTTTTGTTTTTATAATTTACATATATATATTCACATTTTTTTGTTAAGTCTTTGCGTCGTATAGCATTTTCTCATCATATTTTATTCTTCCCATAAGCCTAAAAATAATATCCGCTCTATTAAAGCCTTTATCATTTAACTTACAGTCCTTAAAAAGTCTTTTAATCATACCCTTATTTATATTAAGCAAAGGTTCTAATTCCTCAATGAGATAAACTTCCTTTATTAAAATATTTTCAAGTTTTCTCTGCATATTGAGCTTATATTTTAAATCTAGTATTCTATTTTTGTGAGGTCCAGTGTTTCCTCTATGATGAAGCGCGCAAAGGTATCTAAAGTTAAGTGGAAATTCAATACCACCTTGACTTTTATAAACTATATGATGTTTATCTGCTGGCTTTCCACAAACTTCACACTGAAACAAATTTTTACCCTCCTTATAGATTATGAGGCAAAACAATTATTAGTTGTTTTGCCTCATAGTCTTTACTAGAATATATAATTTTTATTCGAATTTAAAATCCTTAAATTTATCTTTTAATATATCTCCTAGAGTTAAGCCTTGCTCTTCCCCATTATATTTTGAAAGATCACCATAACTTTTATCTGCTGCTTCTTTTATACTTAAACTTATTCTTCTATCTTTTTCATTGATATCACCAATTTTAACTTTTACAACATCTCCAACCTTTAATACATCAGAAACCTTTTCTATACGATCTTCTGATATTTCTGATAAATGAACAAGTCCATCTATACCTGAAGGTAGTTGAACAAAAGCACCAAATTCCATTATTCTTACTACAGTTCCCTCTACTATATCATTAGTTTTATATATGCTTGATATATTATTCCAAGGATTCCCTGCTGCTGCTTTAAGTCCTAGAGATATTCTTCCTTTTTCTCTATCAAGGTCTAATATACGAACTTCTAATTCCTGTCCAACTGATACTACCTCTGCTGGATCTTGAACTCTTTTCCATGATAATTCTGATATGTGAATAAGTCCATCAACGCCACCTAAATCAACAAAAGCACCAAATTTAGCAAGTCTTGTTACAACGCCTTTTCTCATATCGCCTTTTTTAAGCTCATCCCATACTAAGTTTCCCTTAGCTTCGTTTTCTTCTTTTTCAATCGCTTTTCTAGATAGAACTAACTTTTTGCTTTCTTTCTCAAGCTCTATTATTTTAACTTCCATAGTTTTTCCTTTGAAATCTTGTAAATTTTCTATATAAGCATTTGACATTTGTGAAGCAGGTATAAATGCTCTAATTCCTTCAACATCGGCAGTAGCTCCACCTTTTACTATTTCATTAATTGTTATTTCTAAAGTTTTATCTTGATCTAAAATCTCTTGTAATTTACCCCATATTTCTTCAACATTATCCTCACTGCTAATTGGAACCATAGATTCCTCGATACTGCCCATTACGTCATTCATTGTTACTTCTTCGTTATTTTCTTCTGTTATATTATCTGTTGTTAAATTTTCTGTTGTCATATAATACACTCCTTCTATTAAATAATTATTATTAAAACTATCCTCGAACTACTTATATAGTTTAATATCTAAATCTATATACTCATTCAAATCCTGCTTATTTTGATGATTTCATAAAATGACCACAAAACCAATTTTGTTTATCTGATTTCATTATCATTGTTACCATTTAAATATCACACTATCCATTATACACAAAAAAATCATAAAATACAAAGTTGTTTGAAATTGTTCACAAAATATTGGGGACGGTTAACAACTATTCAAACTATTTTTACTAAAAAGTACATTAATTGTTAACTGTCCCTATAAATTAATAGTTGTTAACCGTCCCTCTGCTCCCATGATTCTAAAAATGCATTTGTTGTTAACAGTCCCCGTCTTTTCCTTATCTTTCTTCCCTAAAATAAGCATTAGAAAGTCCCGCCGGAGGTGAATTTTTGCTAGATTTCTTCATGGAAACAATTACTAAAATAATTATTGTAACTACATAAGGCAATAAATCAATAAGATATTGAGATACTGCAAAATTAGGTAAGCCCTGAAGTCTAAAGCCTAATATATCAAGCCCTCCAAAGAGGTATGCCCCTATAAGTGCTCTATGAGGTCTCCAAGTTGCAAAAATAACTAAGGCAACTGCTATCCACCCTCTGCCTGCTGTTACGTTTTCCTGCCATGCTGGCACATAGACAAGAGATAGATATGCTCCTCCAAGCCCGCAAAGAGCTCCTCCTATTAATGTATTAACATACTTATATAAATTAACATTTATACTAGCTGCGTCAGCGGCTGCTGGGTTTTCCCCCACTGCCATGGTGTTTAATCCCTTAGCTGTTTTATATAAATATATAAATAAAAGTAGAGTTATAATATATCCAAGATATACAAACACATCTTGATTAAAAAATATATCTCCTATAAAAGGTATATGTCCTATTATGGGAATTCTTTTAGGAATAAAAAACATTTTAATTTTTTCTGGGGTAACTTTCCCAATCAATTGTTTACCTACCATACTGGAAAACCCTGTTCCAAATATAGTTAGTGTAAGCCCACATACAACTTGATTTGCTCTTAGTGTTATAGTTAAGAATGCATAAATTAGTGCGCCAAAGGCTCCTGCAATTGCTGCGGCTAACATGGCTATAATTGGACTCCCTGTGCTTAATCCTGCCATAAATCCAACGACAGAGCCCATAAGCATCATACCTTCTACACCTAAATTAAGGTTTCCTACTTTTTCAGTTAATATTTCACCTAAGGTAGCAAAAAGTAGAGGTGTACCAGCTACAACTGCAGCGGCTAAAAATGTTGTTATACTATTCATTTTTATTTTCCTCCCTTTTTCCAGCTTTAGTTTGTCCGGTTTCTTTAATTTGTCCGCTATCGATTTTAACCTTCATTTTCTGTTTTTGAAAATTTATCTTATATCTCGTGAAGAATTCGCTGCCTAATACGAAAAACAGTATAACAGCTTGTATTAGTTGTGCCGCAGCTTGAGGTATTCCAAAGGCTGTTTGAATAAATGAAGCTCCCTCTAAAAGTGCTGCAAAAAGTATAGATACTAATACTATAATAGGTGCACTGAGTGCTGATAGCCAAGCTATAATTATAGCTGTAAATCCAGCTCCACCTGCAACATCTGCAGTCAAAGTTCTGCTTACTGCTGAGGCTTGAATTACACCGGCTATTCCACATAAGGCGCCGCTTAAAAATATAGCTATGTACATGGTTTTTCTAATTTTAATGCCTGCATATATGGCTGTTTTTTCACTTTCTCCTAGTACTGCAATTTCATAGCCCTTTTTAGTATATTTCATAAAAATATAAACTAAAATAACAAGTATAATTGCGATTATCCATCCCATATGTATTCCAAAAACCTCTGGAAGCGTTGCATTTGGAGAGAAATTAGGTATTTTAGGGAACCCCATTGCTCTTTTATCCTTCCAAGGTCCATATTGCAAATAAGTGATAAATTTTAAGGCTATGTAGTTTAGCATTAAGGTTACAATTGTTTCATTAGTTTTCCATTTCCCTTTAAGCAAGGCTGCAATTAATGCCCATAAGCCCCCACCTAAAATCCCTGCGCAAAACATTAGAAGTAATAGTGGTAATTTATTCATATGAGGAAATTTTAAAGCAAAAAAGGTAGCAGCAAAAGCGCCCATTACCATTTGTCCTTCTCCACCAATATTCCAGAATTGCATTTTGAAGGCTATAGATATTCCAAGTGAAGTTATAATCAGTGGTATTGCCTTAATAAGTGTTTGCTTAATACTATAAGAAGAACCCAGACTACCCTTTATAATAGCCGCATATACTTCTATAGGATTAAGTTTAATTAGGAGCAAAAACATACCTAGTACCAAAAGGGATAGGAGGATTGCAATGCATCTAATTTTAAAATTATCAGTTTTACTTATTTCAGCTCTTTTAACAATGTGCATCATCTATATCCCCTCCTCAACTGTTTTTCCCACCATCATCATGCCAATTTTTTCTCTTGAAGCATCAGCTGCGGAAGCAATGCCAGTTACCTCACCATGACAAATTACCATAATCCTATCGCATAATTGAATTAGTACATCCAAATCTTCTCCAATAAATAATACAGCTGTTCCTTTTTTCTTTTCTTGGCTTATTAGGTCGTAAATCGTATAACAGGTGTTAATATCCAGCCCTCTTACGGCATATGCCATAATAAGAATTTTCGGATACATGCTTAATTCTCTTCCCACTAATATTTTTTGAATATTTCCACCAGATAAATATTTTATTGGGTGATATATGTCTGGAGTTTTAATTTCAAACTTGTCCACCATTTTCTTAGCCTTTTCGATAACTGGTTTTCTATTTATAAATAGTCCCTTTTGTTTATGGTAATCCTTTAGTAAAAGGTTATCCACCATGTCCATAGATGCAACTAGGCCCATGCCTAATCTATCCTCTGGTATAAAACTCATGCTTATACCTTTATTAATAATATCTCTAGGAGATTTTCCTACCAGATTCTCCCCTTCAAGAAATATTTCACCCCCTGAGGCCATCTCAATTCCTGCAATAGCTTCACATAATTCCTTTTGTCCACTACCCGCGATCCCAGCCACACCAAGAATTTCACCTTCTCTTAAGCTGAAACTCATATTTTTAATTATTTCAGCCTTTTCAGCATTTAAAACTTTCAAATTTTTTACTTGTAATAATATTTCTCCTGGCTCTCTATCCACACGATTTATAGATAAATCTGCCTTGCGCCCCATCATGAGTTCTGTTAACTCTTTTGGAGTGGTTTCTTCCTTTTCTACTGTTTTTACAGCTTCACCTTTTCTTAAAACAGTAATCTTGTCACAGATCTCCATTACTTCATCCATTTTATGACTTATAAATATAATTGCACAGCCTTGCTCTTTCATCTTGTTCATTATTTTAAATAATTTGGCTGTTTCACTTTGTGTAAACACTGTAGTAGGCTCATCTAATACTAAAATGTCAGCACCTCTATAAAGCACCTTCAATATTTCAAGATTTTGCCTCTCTCCTACTGCCATATCTCTAACATATTTATTTATATCTATCTCCAACTGAAATTTTTCACATATATCATTGATTTTTTTAATTTCTAACTTGTCCTTAAAAAATATTCCACTATTTTGACCTAGTAATATATTTTGCTTAGCTGTCATTTCCTCAACTAGTTTAAAATGTTGATAAATCATTCCTACTCCGGCTTTAATAGCATCCTTTGGGCAAGTGAAATTCATATTTTTCCCGTGAATAAAAATAGAACCGCTATCCGGAGTATATACCCCGGATAACATGTTCATGAGAGTGCTTTTACCTGCCCCATTTTCACCTAAAAGTGCATGGATTTCTCCACCATTCACCGTTAAATTCATATTCACATTAGCTACTACTTTTCCGAAGGTCTTACTAATATTTTCTATAAATACATAAGGCATTTTATCCATATTTAAATTCTCCAATACTCTAGATTTTCTATTATTTTTCTATTTTTCCTTCTACACCTTTTACAAACCAATTAAATTGAAGTAATTCCTCATCTGTCATTACTTTGCCCTGTGCAACTTTAACCGCTCCACTTTGATCCTTTAGTGGACCTTCAAATATTTTATTTTTACCACTCAAAATAGTTGCCTTAGCTTTTTCTACAGCATCTTTTGCTCCAGTTGGTGCATTTGCGGTTAGTGGTGCAAGAGAAACAATTCCAGACTCGAGGCCCTTCCAATAACTTCCCGATTTCCATGTACCTGCTTTAATAGCTTTTATTTGCTCCACATAATATGGTGTCCAATTCCAAACTGGTGATGTCATATATGCTTTAGGTGCTTTAGCTTGCATATCAGTATTATATCCAATAGCGGATATTCCAGCTTCTTCTGCCGCTTGTAATGGGCCTGCGGTATCCTGATGCTGAGTAATTACATCTACCCCTTCTGCAATTAGTGCTTTTCCTGCTTCTTTTTCTCTAGCTGGGTCATACCAAGTATTAGTCCATTTTACCTTTACTATTGCTTCTGGTTTAACAGATTGTACTCCTAGAGCAAAAGCATTTATTCCTCTTATTACTTCTGGAATTGGATGTGCTGCTACATATCCTATTTTATTAGTTTTTGTCTTCATCCCAGCAACAATACCTGAAAGATATCTTGCTTGATACATACGTCCAAAATAATTTGACATATTTTCTGAAGTTTTGTACCCAGATGCATGGAGATATTTAACATCAGGATGTTTAGCTGCTGATGCTTCCATTCCATCCATAAATCCAAAGCTTGTTCCTACGATAACATTAGCTCCTTGATTAATCATTTCTTCGCATACCTTATCTACTTCTGCTAAATCCTCTTTTACTGATTCTTTAAACAGCGTCTTTACTCCTAGCTGTTTTTCAATCTCTTTTCTTGCCACATCATGAGAATAAGTCCAACCCTCATCGCCTACTGGTCCAACATATATAAATCCTACAGTTATTTCCTTTTTCACGCTATCTTTTGTCTCAACTTTTTTCTCACTACTACATCCAGTGAGCCCTAAAGACATAATAAAAGTAAACGCTATTAATAAACTGCCAAGTTTTTTCTTCATTATAATTTCCCCCTTTAGTTGGGGACAGTTAACAACTTTTTGATATTTAAAATTTTAAAAGTCTATTAATTGTTAACTGTCCCCACTCTTTACTCGCTCTTTAAAAGTCCATTAATTGTTAACTGTCCCCGCACCTTAACCGTCCCCGCTTCCTATTTAAAAACCACCGTGTTATCTTTTATAGATTTTACTATGGCTAGTGACTCTACCCTAATACCTTCTTTTTCTATGCGGCTGCGTCCATCTTGAAATGCTTTTTCAATTACAATTCCCACTCCAACAATCTCGGCTCCCGCTTGACGTACAATTTGTACAAGTCCCATTGCCGCATTTCCATTTGCTAAAAAGTCATCAATTATTAAAATTTTATCTTCCGGATTTATGTATTTTTTACTAGCTCTTATCTTATAATTCTTATTTTTTGTAAAGGAGAATACATCCGCTTCATATGTGTCAGAATCTAAATTAGCAGCTTCATGTTTTTTTGCAAAAACTACAGGAACATTACCGAAATGTTGGGCTACAATACATGCTATTCCTATACCAGAGGCTTCAACTGTTAGTATCTTTGTAATTTCATGACTCGCAAATCTTTCTTTAAACTCTTGTCCGATTTCATTAAAAAGATTTATATCAATTTGATGATTCAAAAAGCTATCAACCTTTAATATTTCACTGCCTATTATTGTTCCTTCTGCTAATATTTTATTCTTTAATGATTCCATAATTTTTCTCCTTTATTAATTATATTTTTAACATACTTTAAACAACAAAAAAACTCACCAGTTAATTTTAACTAGGGAGTTTATAATAAAAATAATAAACCTAAAATATACAAATAAAAAAAGTAATTTCTTTAATCTTAAAGAACAACTTCTTTAACTTTGAAATAAAGGCAATAACAATAATATCTCTTAGAATTATTGCATTGTTTTATTAAAACACCCATAGTCAAGTATTTTACGGTTACTTGGTAGAAACGCTTAGTCCATATTTCTAAGCATATATGAGTTTACGAATATTAAGTTTTATTTTCTTGTTAATTGTTCGTTATCTATTCCTTATAATAATATTACAACATTTTATTTATTAATTCAACATTTTTTTTATTAATTCGACTTGTTTTAAAAAATATAGAAATAATTTGCACTAAATAATTTATACTCAATATTTATTTATTATGCCACTTTTATATAACCTTTAACAAGTCGGCATGCTATCCTATAGGCTAACATACCGACTTGCTATTTATTAAAGTCTATATAATTATAATTTAATCCTAACCGTTGGTGTATCCCAAATTTCTTTGGCATATTGTTTTATAGTGTTATCGCTGGAAAATATACCAGACTTCGCAATATTTATAATAGCCATTTTTTGCCAAATAGACTTTTGTCTAAATAATTTATCAATTTCACTTTGAGCACTTACATAAGAATCAAAATCTTTAAGCACAAAAAACTCATCATTGTGAGGAATCAAGCTATCATAGATACTCATAAATTCCATTTTATTAGTCTGTAAAAATCCATTTATTAGCTGATTTACAATTGTATTTAATCTCATATCACTATTATAAATATCAGAAGCTCTATAGTTTTTATTCTTATAATATTCTATTACCTCTTCTGAAGTTAGTCCGAATAAAACAATATTTTCTTTTCCAACTGCATCAAAAATTTCTACGTTAGCCCCATCTAAAGTGGCTATTGTTATAGCTCCATTCATCATAAATTTCATATTACCAGTTCCAGAAGCTTCTTTCGACGCAGTAGATATTTGTTCACTAACATCAGCACAAGGAATAATTTTCTCCGCTAGTGATACTCCATAATTTTCAAGGAATACTATTTTTATTTTATCTCTAGCTATAGGATCATTGTTTATTTTTTTAGCTAGCGTATTAATAAGCTTAATATTTTGTTTTGCAAAATAATAACTTGGCGAAGCCTTGGCACCAAATATAAAAGTTCTCGGAACTATATCTAAACTTGGATTTTCGCGAAGTTGGTTATATAAATGCATTATATTGAATATATTTAAAAGTTGCCTTTTATAGGCATGCATTCTTTTTACGTGAACATCAAATATAGAATTTGGATCTATTTCGGTATCATAGTTCGCCATTATATAGTTTGAGAAACTTATCTTATTATTTGTTTTTATATCTTGTATTTTCTCTTGAAAAGCAGTATCTCCTGCATAATCCATTAATTTAACAAGTTTATTTGGAGACTTTATCCACTTGTCACCTATGGTGCCCGTTATAAGGTTTGCCAGTTCCTCATTAGAATTTAATAACCACCTTCTATGAGTTATGCCGTTAGTTTTATTATTAAATTTTTCCGGAAAGAATTCATAAAAGTCGGAAAGTTCCTGATGCTTTAATAATTCAGTGTGTAATTTTGCAACTCCATTAACAGAATGACTTCCTACAATAGCCAGATAGGCCATTCTAATATATCCATCATGAATAATGGACATACTATTAACTTTATTCCAATCTCCATTGTATCTATGATAAATTTCATTACAAAAACGCCTATTTATTTCTTCTATAATCATATAAATACGTGGAAGTAATTTTTTAAACATATCTACAGGCCATTTTTCTAATGCCTCTGCCATAATTGTATGGTTAGTGTATGCCATTGTACCAGTTGTAATAGTAAAGGCTTCATCCCAAGTAAGTCCCTGCTCATCCATTAGAAGTCTCATTAGTTCAGCCACAGCTACAGCTGGGTGGGTATCATTTATCTGTACTGCCACATGCTTATGAAATTCACTAAGTGAGATCTTCATCTTTTTATAGCTTTTCATAATACTTTGCATTCCAGCGCTTACAAAAAAATATTCTTGCTTGAGTCTTAGGAGCCGTCCTTGTTCATAGCTATCATCTGGATATAAAACTTGTGAAATAGCCTCCACTGAATATTTATCCTCACCTGCTTTTGCGTAATTTCCTTGACTAAAGGATGAAAAATCAAAATCTTCTTCCATAGTCTCAGCACTCCAAAGCCTTAGGGTATTTACAGTATTATTTTTGTATCCTTTTATTGGAGTATCATATGGTACCGCTCTTACAGATTGATAATTTTCATGGATAACTTTCATTTCTCCATTTTCTTCCTTTAAATATACATCTCCAGAAAATTTTACTTCTACAGCCTTATTTTCTTTTCTTATTTCCCATACGTTACCATTTTTTAGCCAATTATCAGGAACTTCTACTTGATAACCATCTTCTATCTTCTGCTTGAATAGTCCATATTTATACCTTATACCGCAGCCATGACCGGGCACCTGCGTAGATGCCATAGAATCTAAGAAGCACGCTGCGAGCCGTCCAAGACCACCATTCCCAAGTCCAGCATCGAGTTCTGTGTCTTCTATCTCTATCCAATCAATTCCTAGTTCACCAAATGCCTCCTCGCAAATATCCCTTATACCTAAATTAACTAAATTACTATTAAGTAACCTGCCAACTAAGAACTCCATAGAGAAATAATACACCTGTTTTGTTTTAGTCGCTCCATACTCTTTATTAGTTTCTATCCAAGCTTTAGAACAATAATCTTTTATTAATGCACCTAATGCAACATATTGATGTAGCCTTGACGCATCCACTGCATCTTCTGCAAACATAGTCTGTAACTTTTCTATATAATCTATTTTAAACTCTTCTTTATCTATCACCACAATATTCACCGCCTAGAAATTTTAAGATATACAACAAATAAAAACTTACTCTATTAAATTACTATATAAATCTATATAGTTTTTAGCTGAATTTTCCCAGCTATTGTTTGAAGTCATAGCATTGTTAACTAATTTATTCCAGGAATCTTTGTCTTTGTATAAATTTATAGCCCTATTTATAGCATCCATTAATTCATCACTACTGTAATTGGTAAAAGAAAAACCATTTCCATTACCAGTATATTTATTATATGGTGCAATGGTGTCTTTCAACCCTCCAGTTTCACGTACAATTGGAATACTTCCATATTTAAGAGCTATAAGCTGACCAATCCCACAAGGTTCAAATAAGGATGGCATTAAAAACATATCTGAAGCAGCATATATTTTTTGTGCTAGCACGGCATCAAAAATAATGTTTGTTGATATCCTACTTGGGTATATAGAAGCATAATATTGGAATATATCTTCATAGTAACCATCACCATTACCAAGCAAAACTATTTGAATAGGAAGGCTAAGCAATTCTTGGAGTTTCTCTACTATTAAATCTAAGCCCTTTTGTTTCACTAGTCTAGTGACAATTCCTATCATTGGTATACTTTCATTTACAGTAAAGCACAGTTCATATTGAAGCTTTAATTTGTTTTTCACCTTTTGCTTTAAAGAGTTTTCGTCAAAATTGTATACTATTTTTTTATCCACTATAGGACTGTAGAGTTCGTAATCTATACCATTTACTATGCCGTAGAGTTTTTCTGATTTTAAGCTTAACAATCCGTCTAGTCCTTCACCATAGAATGGAGTCTGTATTTCCTGTGCATAAGTTTCACTTACAGTAGTTACAACATCTGCGAAAACAATTCCACCCTTCATAAAGGATATTGCATCATAAAATTTCAATGCATCATCGCTAAAATATCCCTCATTTAAATTTAATAACTCACCAAGTATTTCTTTTGGAAATACTCCTTGATATTTTAAATTGTGAATAGTAAATACACTTTTTATTTCACTGTACATTTCGTCATTACTATAGTTATCTTTAAGCAGTGCTGGTAAAATTCCGGAGTGCCAATCATTGCAATGAATTATATCCGGCACAAAATCCCCCATGTATTTTATAGCTTCTAGTACTGCTTTTGAAAAGTAAGAATATCTCTCTCCATCATCATAACATCCGTATATCTCAGGTCTTTCAAAATAGTATTCATTATCTACAAAGTAATAAGGCACCTCATCATAAGTTAAATATTGTAAACCGCAATATTGATTTCTCCATCCAACTGGCACCGTAAAGCTAGCTACATTTTCCATACAATTTTTAAAGGACAAGGGAATGCCACTATACTTAGGTATAATAACCCTTACATCAATACCCATCTTTCTTAATGCTTTAGGTAGTGCAAATGCTACGTCACCAAGACCTCCAGTTTTTATAAAAGGATAAGCTTCCGATGCCACAAATAATACTTTCATACTAAACCTGGTTTCTTAAACCTAAACATATCTGAACATTTAAGTTTAAAAACCAGTATTCACCTCACTTTCTATTTTTTTAATTTATGAAAACCGTATACTATTTGGTCTTGAAATAAGGCTAAGACTTTTTAATCCGTATCTTTTAAGTACAATATCATCTTTAGTTGTCATGTTAAACTGTTTCTTAACTGGATACAATGCTGTGATATATCCAATATAACTTATGCCATTTCGCTTTGTATATTTAACATAATCTCTTAATTTAAATCCATCAATAATCGTATCTGTATCACCCTTTGATTTCTTACGTAAAGCTCTTATATACCAGTCTTTAATGTTGATATCAGTAGCTTTAATTTCAGTGTCACAAACCACTAAAGCATCATTAGAATGACTTTTTTCTATATTCCAGTCTATTCTATGATTTGCAGTATCAGCTCCTGTAGTCAAAGATATCGGTGCTATTTTTTCAAGTTCCACTTGCAGATATTTTTTACCTTGCATAACATGCATTGGATGTGTAAGACATAGATTCTTACCTTTAATCTTAGTTAAATATCCATCCATCATCAGCAACTCTTTGCCAAAAGTTTTCATGTGGCATTTTTCGCATAGAGTTACACCATTATAAATACTATCTGCTCCACCACTATTTTTGGGTTTAGCGTGGTGCATTTGAAGTTTGGTGTTAGAATTACAGTCTACGCATTTAAAGCCATCTCTCATAAATACAGCTAATCTGATGTTATTGTCAAGTCTATTTGACTTTTGATACTGCCATTTGTATAGAGCTTTACCTTCAACCATAGACCTTATGTCTATAAGAACATCTTCAAGATATATAGCATCTATCTTAGTCCATTTTAACAGTTTATTTACAACCCTTAATATAGACTGTTTTTTTTGTAGTATAGTTGGAACAAGTCTATTCTTGCGTTTAGATGCGCTTCTGTTATTAAATCTCATTTTACGATACCTTTTATGGTATCTATGATACATTCTATAGCCCTTCCGTACAGTCATTTTTTTAGAAACATCCTGCCTTAATTCTATAGTTCCTTTAAAAATTGTTCTAACTTTTGTTTTACATTTTTGAATTATTCCGAGCCCAACATTTTTACTTCCATCATCAATTCCAAGATAATTTTTAACATCATCATTCTTGTCATCCTTAACTGTTTTTTGTAACTGTATTACCATTGGAAATTTATTAAGCATTTTAGCTTTATTTTTACGAATAAGATAATATGCTTTATTTTTGTTGCAGGGACTTAATCTGTTGCCAGATAAGTCCACTACAAAAGAATATTCGACCATCTCTAGTCATCCTCCTAGTGGGTATTTTTCTTCTTGCCAATGTCAAATGGTGGTGTATTGAGTTTTGATGTGTCTAACCATAACAATGCCTTAGGTTAGTTTCTTTCTAACTATCGTAGTGCTTCAGACTGAAGTACATCTAAAGGTACGTCTTTAACCGATCATCTAACGTAGTTCATCGTGCTATTTCCTTTTCAAAAAACTACACTCACTTAGGCTTGAAAGCAACATTCACTTCTTACAATTTGTATATTTTTGTTAAATATTGTTAGTATTTTGTAAGCAGTTTGGTAGCTCCTTTAGACACATTAAATTAAATAAATAGTCAGCGCTGAAGTCCTTTCTAGCCTGGCTATTTATTTAAAAGTGCCTTATCTTTATTATTCCAATCTGGATTTTTTCTCTATAACAACTGGGAACTCTTCATCCCCTTTTAATACTGTGTTCTCATTTACAATAGTGTTTTTGTCAATTATAACATTAGTTAATTTACATCCTTGTTTGATTATACAATTTTCAAATATTATACAGTTTTTAAGTTCTGCACCGGCCTGAACTGTGACCCTTCTTGAAATTATACTATTCTCTATACTTCCTTTTAAAATACATCCATTGGATATCAGTGCATTCTTAACTTTTGACCCATTAAAGTATTTAGTGGGCGCTCCATCTTTACTCTTTGTATATATTAATCCATTGTTAAAAAATAATTCCTTGGTTACTTTTCCATTTAGCATATCCATACTAGTTTTGTAATAATTTTTTATAGAATTAACACATTGAAGGTATCCTTTAAACTCAAATGCATTTACATTCATTTCCGAAACGCTATTATAAATAGTTGCTTTTATTGAATTATGAGAACCTGTTTGAACGGCGTTGTTTATAATAGTTATAAGGGTACTTTTTTTCATTATAAACATTTCCATGGATATATTGAGTTTGTCCTCTGCTCCAATGTTTTTCCCAATGCTCAAAACTTTATTTTCCTCATTAATATACAGTGTACTGCTATTTATGTAATGCTTTTTCCCATTCACTGTTTTTTTGTATAATAAGGTTATATCACTACCTGATTCTTCGTGATACTTAGCAGCCTCATTGTAATCCATATTACATAACATATATGAAGAAGATATTATTACATAGTCTTGCTTTGTTCTATGAATATATTCCATATTATCACTTAATGCATCTATATCTCTTAATTGTGATCCGTCTGTTGAGAAATTAAACAAAAATAACCCGTTTATTTTCCTATCTAAATCCCAAGATTTACCTGAACCTAAATGATCCACCAGTGATCTAGTTTTTGTGTTAGCGAATATACCTATATTATGAATACCCGAATTAACCATATTTGAAAGTACAAAATCAATAATTCTGTATCTTCCGCCTATAGGTATAGATGCTATAGGCCTTGATTTTGTAAGACTTTTAATATTATCTTCATTCTCATTTAACATTAATATTCCTATATAGTTTTTAAGCATACTAGCACCCCCTATAATTTAGTTGAAATTTTCGAATCAACCTTAATGTCTTTTCCTTGTTCTATAACAATAATATCTTCTCCATTGCCAATATGTGAATTACGTCTTATGCAGACATCGCTTCCGATAATAGCTTTATCAATAACCACATTATTTCCTATTTTTGTATTTGGCAGAATAACTGAATTAGTTATCTTTGAATTTTTACCTACATGTACTCCTTGGAAAAGCACACAATTGTTTACCTCCCCAAAAACAGTGCAGCCCTCATTTACCATAGCATTACTAATACTCGCCTCAGGTCCAATATACTGTGGTGGCAGCATAGGGTTAATGGTATATATTTTCCATTTAGTATCGTGTATATTCAAATCATTATCTTCAGAAAGCAAATCCATATTAGCTTCCCAAAAGCTTTCAATAGTACCAACATCTCTCCAATATCCTTTGAAAGGATAAGCATATAGCTTTTGATTGTTTTTTATCATTTTGGGTATTATATTTTTTCCAAAGTCATTATCAGAATTTTTATCAAGGTTGTCCTCTTTTAAAAGTTGTTTTAGAACAGCCCAATTAAAAATATAAACTCCCATAGATGCTAAATTACTTTTTGGATTTTCTGGTTTTTCTTCAAATTCATAGATAGTGTCATCTTCCCGTGTGTTCATCATTCCAAATCTACTAGCTTCCTCCCTAGAAACTTCTAGTACAGCAATAGTAACATCTGCAGCTTTTTCTTTGTGATAATCTAACATTTTGGAATAATCCATTTTATAAATATGGTCTCCTGATAAAATAAGCACATACTCTGGATCATAGCTATCAATGTAATTTGTATTTTGAAATATAGCATCCGCGGTACCATTGTACCAATTGCCTCCGTCTTCACTTTGGTAAGGGGCAAGCATGCTTACACCACCATTTCTTCTGTCTAAATCCCAAGGTGCACCTATGCCTATGTGAGAGTTTAGTGCCAATGGTTGGTATTGAGTAAGAACTCCTACGGTGTCTATATTAGAATTAGAACAATTACTCAGTGAAAAATCAATAATTCTATACTTTCCTCCAAAGGGAACTGCTGGCTTTGCTATTATCTTAGTTAATTGTTTTAGCCTGGAACCTTGACCTCCTGCGAGTATCATAGCTATCATTTCTTTTTTTAACATGCTAGTTCTCTCCTTTCTAAACCGTAGTGTATGCTTAAATATATATTCGTTCACAACAAATAAAATTTGAAACCTATATCTAAAAAAATAAGCGTTCTACATACGTTAAATTTTTAGTAATGAAAATTTATTTTTTTTTCGTATCATTTGTTAGAATATTTCTAATAATAATAATAATATATTTAAAATTATAACATATAAACGTTAAATAACGGTTAAAAAATTCGAAGTTTTTATTTATTCTGATTGTTTTGAATTAAATAAAAACTGAACATACTAATAGAGATTAAATTTCAAAAATTAGAGCTTATAGATTTTAATTTATAGGCTTTTTAGCAAACTTTTATTAGTGTAAGGAGAATAAACTATGAAAACTCTAAATATATCATCTAGATTTAAATTTATAATACTACGTATGCGCACATTCCTTATATTAAAGTACAAAACTATTCTTAAAATAGCATTTTCTATACTTATAGTCCTTTTAATTTATTTCGAAGGTAAAAGTGAATTATCAAACCTTAATTTAGCAGATTCCCTTTCCCTATTAAGAAGTTTCCAGCCTATAAAGCTTTTACTATTTTTCATTGCAGGCTCTCTGGCTGTAAGCTGTATGACCCTTTATGATTATTTTATAATCAAAAATTTAAAGTACAAAATATCAATTTTAAAAACTTGGAGGATTTCTTGGATCTCCAATACCTTTAACAATTTTCTAGGCTTTGGTGGATTAACTGGTGCAGGCATTCGTACCATGCTTTATAAAGAAGAGAATGTGTCCAGCAAAGAATGTTTATTTATAAATGTTTTACTTGTTCCAGCAACTACAACTGGTCTATCAATACTTGCCTTACTTGGTATATTTAATATATTACCTATAAAACCAATTTTATCGGAGCATAAATGGTTTTCCATAGCTGTAATTGCTTTTGCCGTATACTTATTCATATACCTATTATTATTTAAAATTAAATGGATAAGAGACAAGGTATTGCCTGTTGGCATATCTGTTGAATCTTCAGCACCACTAAGAATAAAATTAATTTTTGCTTCAATTTTAGAATGGGGTGGAGCTGGCTTTTTCCTTTGGTATATAAGTTCAAACTTTATAAGCAATATTAGCCCTCTACAAGTGTTTCCGATACTTACAGTAGCAGCTTCTGTAGGAATATTAAGTATGGTACCTGGAGGCCTGGGCTCCTTTGACTTAGTTACTATACTGGGTTTCCAATTAGTTGGTGCAACGCCAAGTGTTGCTCTTGCAATATTATTTATTTATCGTGTTTTCTATTATATAATACCTTGGATTTTGGGAGCTATAATGGCTGTCATTGGAATGATTACTAAAAATAAACAAGCTGATGTGGCAGTGCCTTCCCTATTAAATAAATTTCTTGATTTTCCCAGTGAAAATGTCTTTCTAAGTGATTTAGGAGTATGGGCGCTGTCTTTAATGGTATTTGTCAGTGGTATTGTTTTATTATTTTCAGCAGCCTCACCAAGCATTACTGGTAGAGTTAAGCTACTAACAGATATTAGTGCCTTCCCTTTGATGCATTTTTCGCACAGAATTTCCATTGCCATAGGCCTCATGCTCTTAGTGCTTTCCTGGAAAATCAAAGAAAGATTAAAAAGAGCTTTTAATTGGACCTTAGTTTTATTAATAATAGGCGCACTTGCCACCTTTATGAAAGGTTTAGACTTTGAGGAAGCTATATTCTTATTAATTATTGCCCTATTATTATGGTTATCAAAATCCCGTTATTATAGAGAAAGTGCACCTATTAAAAAAACAACTGTAGCACTGTATTTGCTTATAACCTCAGTTAGTATTTTTCTCTATGTGCTTCTTGGCAACAGTATTCATGCTGATTTTATCAAATCTGACAAAGCTTTTTATATACTAACAGTACGTCCACGTACCTTTACTAAAAATGCAATCTTTGCCTTTATCCTCTGCTGGATATTTTTGTTCTTCCTGCTAAGTACAAGTTTTAATACAAAATTTAATAATAAACCAAAACAAGAGGACATTGAAAAACTAAAACAATTCCTTAAAAAATATAAGGGCAACTATCTTACACATCTTATATTTTTAAAAGATAAAAATCTTTATTGGGCTCAAAATGACAAAGTACTTCTTGCTTATGGGGATATTGGTAATAAATTAGTGGTGCTTGGTGATCCCATAGGTGATCCTTCACTATTTAAAAATGCCATTGAGGATTTTCAAATCTTTGCAGACAAATTTGGTCATACCCCTGTGTTTTATCAGGTTAGTGAAAAGTATTTTAAGCACTATCATGAAAATGGATATTATTTCTTTAAGCTAGGTGAAGAAGCTGTAATTAACCTGGAGTCATTTAGTCTTGCGGGAGGTGGGCATAACCAATCTTTACGTTCTGCAAAAAATCGTCTAGAAAAAGAAAATTTTAAATTTGAAATGTTAAATCCACCATTTTCTAGTGACATGATTTCTGAAATGAAACATATATCTGATATTTGGCTAGGAAAAAGAAAAGAGAAGGGTTTTTCACTAGGTTTTTTTAATGAAGATTATATACAATCCTCCCCTGTAGGGGTCTTTAAAAATGATTATGGCATCATTGTAGCTTTTGCCACTATAATGCCCGCTTATGATGATGTTTCTATGTCTATTGATTTAATGAGATTTGACCATAACGCTTGTCCAAATGGCACTATGGAAGCTCTTTTTATAAACCTAATTAACTGGTCAAAAGATCAAAATTTCAAGTATTTTAATATTGGTATGGCTCCTCTTTCCAACGTAGGCCTTGCACCATTTGCACATGACCAAGAAAAATTAGCAAAGTTCGTTTATAGATTTGGTAACTATTGGTATAAATTTTCAGGACTCCGTAACTATAAAGAGAAATTTCATCCTGACTGGGAGCCTAGATATTTGGCTTATCCGAAATTTATTTCACTACCGACATTATTAATAGAACTTACTGTTCTTATTTCCAAAAATGCAGAAGAGCTTTAGCCGTAGAATAATTAATTTATTTCTTATATCAATAAATTACTTGAGAATAGGGGTGTTAATCCCTCCTTGTGCAGGAATTATTGGAGCTAAAAAAAGCTAATAAGAATAATTCTTATTAGCTTTTTCCTGTTTTTTCTTTTATTCTAGTACATTTCTCTGCTTCTTCTCCAATTATCCTTATACCTTTTTCTATATCTTCCGCGGATAACCTGGAAAACCCCAATCTTATAGTATCATCTCCACTATCATCAATATAAAATATATCTCCTGGAGCAAATATAACCTCTCGCGTGTAACATCTTTCTAATAACTCTCTTGCATTAATTCCATCTAATTTTACAAATATATAAAGTCCACCATCACCTAATATATATTTATGTGGTATATGCACTTTAGACAATCTTGTGATTAACTCATACTTTTCTTTATATATGTTTCTTGCTTTTTTTACATATCTTTCAAAGCTCCCACTCTTCATATATTCATATAAAATTGCTTGATCTAGTGATGAGGTGTGAATGTTTCTACTTCTCTTTACACATTCGAGTATATCTATGAGTTTTTCATCAGCAAAGATCCACCCTATTCTTATTCCTGGAAACAGGATTTTTGATAAACTTCCTATATAAATCACTGAGTTTTCCTCACCACTAATGGATACTATAGGAGCAATATGTGTGCCTAAATGTTGAAGTTCCTCGTTAAATCCATCTTCAATTATTGGTATGCCCTTCCCTTTTAATAATTTATAGATATCTTCTCTTTTTTTATAAGGCATCACCATTCCAGTAGGATTATGATAAGATGGAACTAGATAAGCAGCCTTTATGTCACAACTCTTAAGTGCTTCTTTTAATTTATTTGTGCTTATGCCTTCCTTATCAACCTCAATGCCAATTATATCTAACTCATGAAGCTTCATTAACTTTATGGCTGTATTGTGGGTAGGGTTCTCACATATTATTTTGTCTCCACTTTCAGTAATTGAAGATAAAACTATATCAAAGCCTTCTGTAAACCCATTAGTTATTAATATGCTTTTATTAGTTGTGTTAACCCCCTTTTGCCTCATATACTCCAGCAGAAAATTAATTAATGGTTTATATCCCATTGCATAACCGTAATTAAGTATTTTCCCACCTTCAATTGAAATTGTGTTTAGGAAAGCTCTTTTAAATTCTTCAACATCAAATAAACTTTCATCCGGTGCTATAGTTTTAAAAGAAATCATACCCTTTTTATATAATTTTTCATGATTCATAATATCTAATTTTTCAGCATAACTGGCATAACTACTAATATTATTTTCCCATTTCATATTCCATTCATTATTTTTATTTATAGCTATCTTAGAGACAAAGGTGCCCATGCCGTCTACAGTGTAGGTCAAATTATAATCGCAAAGAAGTTCATAGGCTCTCATTATAGTAGTTCGACTTCGCTTCATAAGCGACGCCATTTCTCTTGTTGAAGGTAGCTTGCTTCCAGGGGGAAGCATGCCATCTTCAATCATTTCTTTCATATAATTGTAAATCTGAATGTAAATAGTCTCATGTTTGTTAAACTTTATATCAAAAAACATTGGTGCACCTTCCATCTACAAAAATAAAACTTAGTTACTTAAAAGTATAGGAGAATAATAAGACTATTATTATTAAATAATATTATTCAATCAGAGAATACTGAATTATTTTATCTAAAAGCTGACTAAAATTTAGTCCATAGGCATTAGCACTTTTAGGAAAAAGGCTATTTTCAGTCATCCCTGGGAGAGTATTTATCTCCAGCACGTATACTTCTTCATCCTTTATTATCATATCAATTCTAGCATACACCTTTAGCTTAAATGTATTCCAGCATTTCAAAGATATTTGTTCAACTTTCTCTCTTATGGCTATAGGCAGTTCAATAATTTTTTCTTCTGCACCACCATTATCATATTTTGAGCTATAATTAAAGAATTCTGACTTAGGATTTATAGAGATTACGGGAAGCACCTCCCCGTTTAATATTGGGCAGGTTATTTCTTCACCTTTTATATATTCTTCAATTACAATTTCATTATCATACTTTAAAGCTTCACAAACCCCGTCTTTAACTTCCTCTCTAGAATATGCTATTATAGTTCCAATGCTTGAGCCTCCACTATTAGGTTTTACAATTATCGGGTATCCTATATTATCTATTATACTATAATCTATTTTATTTTCATCTTTTACTATTATCCACTTTGGAGTTTTTATTCCTTCAGATGCAAACAATTTTTTACTTAAATTTTTATCCATGCATAAGGCACTAGCTAAAACGCCACAACCTGAATAAGGTACTCCTAAACTTTCTAGTATGGCTTGAATTCTTCCATCCTCACCAAATTTTCCATGAAGTGCAATAAATACAAACTGTATTGATTTAACACTATCTATAAAGTCATATTTATTATTTATTAGAATAGGGACAATCTCATATTTATCTTTATTTAAGTTTTCAATAATCTGCTTTCCCGTGTTTACCGATACTTCCTTTTCTGCTGATATTCCACCCATTATAACTCCTACTTGCATACACTCACCCCTAAATTTATTTTCTTAATATTATTGTATGGGATGTATGCTATTAAAGTAAGAACCACTACATCGTTAATTTCATGATGTAGTGGTATCTATATTCAATAATATTCATAATTTTTGATTCTATTTACTTTAATTTGCCTTTGTGCTATTTTAGTGGATTTTAAAGAAATCAACCATTAGAAATGTCCATTCCATAAAATATTTCCACCATTTCCTTTTTTAATTTCTCTATAATATCAAGCTTTTCATCCTGGTTTAGATCTTCTTCTCTAATCTCAAATAAATAATTATCAAGCTCAAAATCATTTAATATCATTTTTGTATGAAATATATTGGATTGATATATATTCATATCAATTAAGTTGTATCTATTTATGGTTTCACTTGCTATATAATTTTGTATAGAATTAATTTCATGATCTATAAAATGCTTTTTACCATCCATGTCTCTTGTAAAGCCACGAACCCTATAATCAATAGTAATAATATCTGAATCAAAGCTACTTATTAAGTAATTTAGAGCTTTTAATGGAGATATAGTTCCACAGGTGGCCACATCTATGTCAACTCTAAAGGTACTTATATTATTTTGAGGATGGCTTTCAGGATAAGTATGCACTGTTACATGACTTTTATCTAAATGCGCCACAATATTCTCACGAATTGGCGTTAGAATTCCTCTATTGCAAGAGGGATCTACCAAATATAGTGGGATTTCTTCCTCTGAAATAAGTAATGTTACGCTTGCTCCTTGAGGGTCATAGTCCTGCTTCGCAATGTTCAGTACACTAGCGCCTATTATTTCAGTAACATCAGTAAGAATTTTTGTTAACCTCTCAGCATTATATTGTTCATCAATATATTCTATATATTTCTTACGATCTTCTTCTGTCCTTGTATAGCAAATATCATAAATATTAAAACTTAATGATTTTGTTAAGTTGTTAAACCCATACAGCTTTATCTTATTTTTATCACTTTTATCGTTTTTATCATTTTTGGCCAACTTTATTCCCCATTTCTCTTAGACATCTTCTAAAAAAATTATATATCTTATAGCTTCATTGTCAAGACATAAATTTATGCACATAACCATTTTATATAATTTTTTACTTGAAGTATATACTTTTTAACATTATAATCATTAATAATAGTAACCTATATATAATTTTATGTTTATTATTATTACTATTAACTTTATAAGGCGAATTTGAATATATATAAATATAGCATTTATATTTTATCACAAATCTATATCATTAGAAAATGGAGGTATCAATACAATGGATAAAAAATTAAAAGTTGGTTTATTAGGTGGAACTGGATTTGTTGGTCAACGTCTTGTTACACTGCTAGCAGATCACCCTTATTTTGAAATAGCTGTTATTGCTGCTAGTGAGAACTCTGTGGGTAAAACTTATTTTGAGGCTGTAAATAATAGATGGAAATTAGACATGCCAATGCCAGAAAGTGTAAAAAAAATAGTAATAAAAAATATAAATGAAGTAGATTTAATAAGCAGTGAAGTAGATTTTGTTTTCTGCGCAGTTAATATGCCTGCAAATGAAATTAGAGAAATTGAAGAAAAATATGCAAAAGCTGAAACTCCTGTAATTTCAAATAACTCTGCACATCGCCATACATCTGATGTTCCAATGGTTATTCCAGAAATAAATGCTGACCATTTTGAATTAATTAAAGTTCAACGTAAGCGTTTAGGCACTAAAAAAGGCTTTATTGTTGCTAAGCCCAACTGCTCAATTCAAAGTTATGTGCCTGCTATAAGTGCACTTATGCAATATAAGCCTAAAAAAATATTGGTTTCTACCTATCAAGCAATATCGGGCTCTGGAAAAATATTTTCAGACTGGCCAGAAATTAGTGATAATGTAATACCCTATATAGGTGGAGAAGAAGAAAAGAGTGAGCAGGAGCCTCTAAAAATTTGGGGTCATATAGAGAATGATAGCGTGGTCAATGCTACTGAACCTATAATTTCAACTCAATGCATTCGTGTTCCTGTTTCAGATGGCCACTTAGCTGCAGTGTTTGTTTCTTTTGAGGATAAACCATCCAAAGAAACCATTTTAGAACATTGGGCGAATTTCAAGGGCAAACCTCAACTTTTAAAACTTCCAAATGCCCCAGAACAATTTTTAACCTACTTTGAGGAAAATGATAGACCACAAACTGGGCTAGATAGAAATATTGAAAAAGGTATGGGCATAGCAATTGGAAGACTACGAGAAGACAGTTTATTTGACTATAAATTTGTTTGCTTATCTCACAATACCTTACGTGGTGCAGCCGGTGGTGCAGTGCTTACAGCTGAACTTTTAATGGCTGAAGGATATTTGACTTCAAAATAGTATAGGCTAGACTATGCATAACAAAACCTTCTTATTTCAAGATAATTTTTAACTTGAAATAAGAAGGTTTTTATTTTTTAAGTGGGGACAGTTAACAATTAATTGAATTAAATCAGGGACAGTTAACAATTAATTGATATCAAGTGGGGGACGGTTAACAATTAATTATATTTGAAGCTTTTAAATGCTTCTAAGAATCTCTCAATATCCTCCTGCGTATGCTTAACGCATAAGAATGTTGCCTCAAATTGAGAAGGTGCAATATTTATTCCATTTTTCAACATATGTTCAAAGTACCTTGCAAATAGCAGTGTATCACAGGTTTTAGCATCGTCAAAAGTTTTAACTTCTTTCATTTCTGTAAAGAAAGGTGTAAGCATTGAACCACATCTATTAACTACCATAGGTATACCTTTTTCTTTTGCAATTTCTAGTAGTCCATTTTTAAGCTTTTTAGAAAGCTTCTCCATATGTTCATAAAGACTTGGGTTATCATAAAGCTTAGTTAATGTTGCGTATCCAGCTGCCATTACCACGGGATTTCCTGACATAGTACCAGCTTGATAAACTGGTCCCATAGGTGATAATTGCTCCATTATCTCTCTTTTTCCACCATAAGCACCACAAGGAAGTCCACCCCCCATGATTTTTGCATAAGTTATTAAATCAGGAGTTATTCCATAAATGCTTTGTGCTCCTTTATACGCTACCCTAAATCCACTCATTACTTCATCAAAAATAAGTAGGCTCTTGTATTTATCACATAAATTCCTAAGCTCTAATAAAAATTCTTTTTCAGCTGGGATAACTCCCATATTTCCTGCCACTGGCTCAATTATTATGCAGGCAATATCATCACTATATTTCTCAAATATTTTTTTTACGCTGTCTATATCATTGTAATTAGCTATTAATGTGTTGATAATGCTTTCTTTTGGAACACCTGCAGATCCTGGTATACCCGTGGTCATCATTACTCCTGAGCCCGCTTGAACTAGAAATCCTTCAGCATGTCCATGGTAACAACCTGCAAATTTTATTATTTTATCTTTTCCGGTGTACCCTCTTGCAAGTTTAACTGCACTCATTGTGGCCTCTGTACCTGAGTTAACCATTCTTACCATATCTACACTATCTACAGTGGTGCAAATATGCTTGGCGAGTTTTAGTTCTAATTCTGTAGGTGCACCAAAGGCTATAGCATCTGCACAGGTATTTTGTATAGCTTTTACTACATCCTCATCGCAATGTCCAAGTATCATGGGACCCCAGGCACATACGAAATCTATGTATTTATTTCCATCTTCATCATAAATGTATGCACCCATACCTTTTTTAATGATTGGAGGTGTTACAGCTAAATCTTTAAAAGCTCTAACTGGACTATTAACTCCACCAGGCATGTATTGTTTTGATTCATTAAATATGTTTAAATTTTTCATATTAGTTACCTCTTTTCTTAATTTTAAATCTTGATGTTTTTATATTGCAGTAGAAAAATGAACTACAAGTGTGTCTACTATAGTTATACACACCAAGTTAATTGAATTACGATGTTATCCACAAGTTATTATTAAATAATCCACTTAGTGTTATTAAAAACCAACTAAAATATTAATCTTATTCGCCAGTAGGGTAATCATTGTATGATTTAAAGCTAAAAAATCCTGCTTATTATCTCCACACATTCTTTAGACCTCCCCTTCAAATGTTCCTCCTTTAAGACCTCTATAGCTCTGTTTATGTAGGCATTTGAAGTACTCTTCAAAAGCATCTCTGCTAATTTTTCATTATCTTTAGTCTCTTTCTTGTGCTTAAAAGTATCTAACCTTTCTTTGCAGACATCTTCACCATTGTGCTTTATCCTTATTATTAAGGATGATATCTCTTTTATTGTTTTCCATTCTATATATTCTTTTATAGCTTCATCCACAATATATCTGTTATTCTTCATTGAGCATTCTCTTCTTTTGTAGTTATCATCATGGATATCTCCGAGCTTATCTATGTCATATACTTCATATAGTGGATTTTCACTTACTATTTCTTCAATATCCCTTGGTACGGCTAAATCGAATAATAATAAGTACTTGTTAGGCAACTCCTTTAAGTGAACCACATTGTGAGGAGCCGAAGTACAAGATATAACACAATCCACCTCTTTATAATACTTATGTATATCCTTAAAAGGTATTATTTTCACTCTTGGGTCTTCTATATTAACCTTTTGAATATCTCTAACTGCAATATATAGTAAATCTATTTCACCTTCTAGTATATATTTTGAGGTTAATTCCCCTACAGCTCCATAGCCTAAAATCATGAAATTTTTGTGTCCCCTTCCCATGGCTTGTTTAACTACCATAGAAGATGAGGAAACTGGTATATCACCTATTTTTGATTTAGTTCTAAATTTCTTGCCACAAGCAATAGCTTTTTCAAAAAGTCTTTGAAGTTCCTTTTGAGTTGTTTTCGAAGCTTTCACAGCTTCATAAGCATCTCTAACTTGTCCTAAAATTTGATCCTCTCCAAGTAATAATGAATCAAATCCACAAACCACCTCCATTAAGTGTTGTATAGCTTTTTCTTCCTTATAATTGAATACGCACTTTATTAAAGTCTTATCCCAATTTAACGCTTCAAAAATTTTACTTATAATATTTTCATCCTTAGATTTAAAATATATCTCTGTCCTGTTACAAGTGCTTAAAATAACTGCCTCTTCACAAATATTTAAAAGAGCCTTTAAGCACTTTTCTTGATGCTTTGGTATAATTGAAAGTTTTTCTCTGATTCCTATTTTCACATCGTGCTTTAGTCCTATTAGTTGTATCATTTAATCATCTCCAAAAATACATCACTATTACGTACAGTATTAACAAATAAAACATTGCACCATACATTAGTTTTATTGTATCTATTATATGTTCTTTCCCTAGCTCTTTTATTTTATTTCCTATGGTTGGTTTATACATTTTTTCTCCGAAATATACGTTTGTACCACCTAATTGAACTCTCATAGCACCTGCAGCTGCACCTTCTGAATAAGCACAATTAGGGCTTTTATGATTTTTTCTATCTCTTATCATTACTTTTATACTCTCTGTAATATTTCCTCCAACCAGTGGAGCTACTAAACAAATTAAAAATCCTGTTATTCTCGCAGGCATAAAGTTAAATACATCATCTGTTTTTGCTGGAAAGAATCCAATATATTTATATTTTTCATTGATATATCCAAGCATTGAATCCATAGTATTTATGCCCTTATACATCATAGCTAAAGGCGCTCCCCCTATTATTGCATACAGAATAGGGGCAATAACACCATCTGCTGTATTTTCTGCAATTGTCTCCACATCCGCTCTTATTATTTCATATTCACTAAGAGCTTTTGTATCTCGGCCTACAATGTAAGATAATTTAATCCTTGCATCATAAATATCATTTTTAGCTAAGGAGTCATACACCTTTTTGCCTTCTTTATGAAGGCCTTTGGTAGCTATGGTTGTCCAAATCAAGATTATATTGAAAATGTGGTATAACCAAAAAACTTCACTAGAAATTCTCAATATTATAAAAGGGACTAGAAAACTAGAAAATGCTACTACAACTACAATAATCCCTCCAAAAGCTTTAATTTGCTTATTGGTTTTACATAACTTTCTTCCTAATTTATCTAATGTAGAAATAAGTTTTCCTATATAAATCACCGGATGAGGAAACCAATATGGGTCTCCAATTAATAAGTCTAGGACAACTGCTAATATTAAATCTAATACATTCATCGCCAATAGAGTTTCCATTTTAATTCCTCACTATCTTTAAAAAGCTTTTAACGCCCCTAACTTTCTAGGTTTTCTTTAATTAGTTTAATTTGTTGTTAACCGTCCCCAAGTTTTTCAGTTTAATTAGTTATTAACCGTCCCTCACCTTTTCTCTTTATTCCCATGATTTTATAGATTAAATCCATGTCTATACTATCTCTCACTATATCTGCTAGCTTGTCTATTTCTTTTTCTCTTAGACTTTCATAGGGTTTAGATTTTTTAGGTTCCATAGCTTTTTTTGATCTTAGTGTGTTCACTATATATTCTCTAAATTCGACTCCATCTAAAATCCCATGAATATACGTACCCATGATATTTCCATTTGCATTAGTTGCTCCATCGCAAGATGAAGTAGCTTCACCATTTTTTTCATATATTTCAAAAAGTGGTTTTGCCTCATGCCCATATTTACAAATTCCCATATGTATTTCATAACCATAGACATCAGTACTCATATTAATGCTATGAGCCTTTACTCTTGTAGTTATTTTCTCGTCTTGGAATACTGTATCTATGTCTAAAAGCTTCATTCCCTCTATTTTTTCTAAATTTGTTTCTACACCTTGGGGATCATTTAAGCTATTTCCTAGCATTTGATAACCTCCACAAATGCCTAATATGTTGCCGCCTGTACTATATTTCACAATGGCGTCAATAAGCCCTGAAGCTTTTAAGGTGATTAAATCCTCAATTGTATTTTTGGTTCCCGGTATTATAAGTAAGTCTGGATTTCCTAATTCTTCTTTAGTTGTAACAAATCTAACTGATACATCTTCTTCAGTCTTTAAGGCATCTACGTCTGTAAAATTCGATATATGTGGCAGCCATATTACCGCAATGTCAATAGGTGCAGTGATTTTTTTGTTAAATTCTACTGTGCCGTCTTCATCTTCTAAATCCAATCTAAAGTATGGGACTACTCCTGCGCAAGGAATATGTATAATATCCTCAAGCATTGTAAGCCCTGGCTTTAAAATTTCTATATCACCTCTGAATTTGTTTATAATGGTGGCCTTAACTCTTTTTTTCTCTTCCTCGTTAAGTAAAAGCATAGTCCCAGCAAGGGATGCAAATACTCCTCCTTTATCTATATCTCCTGCCAGGATTACAGGGGCATCTATAAGCTCTGCCATTCCCATATTTACTATATCTCTATCTCTTAAATTAATTTCCGCAGGGCTACCTGCTCCTTCCAATACTATAATTTCAAATTTCTTTTCTAATTCTTCAAACTGCTCCTTTAACATATCTCTAAATTCCAGTTTCATATTATGATATTCCATGGCTGTACTGTTTCCAAAAACCTTTCCATTAACTACAATTTGACACTTTTTATCTGAGGAAGGTTTTAATAAAATTGGATTCATAAATACCTCTGGCTCAAGACCAGCTGCGTAGGCTTGAAGCACCTGTGCACGTCCCATTTCTTTTCCATCTAATGTAATATAAGAATTCAATGACATATTCTGCGACTTAAAAGGACACACTGAAAACCCATCCTGTTTAAAAATTCTACAAAGTGCTGTTACTAATATGCTTTTCCCTACAGATGAAGCTGTTCCTTGTACCATTATTTTAGCCATTACTGCTCCTCCTTTTATGCTTTTTTTGTGCAAAATAAAAAACAGCAAGCTTACGCACCTGCTGTTATGTACAAAATTTCATTGCACTAACTTAAATCCTACAAGTTCTTTCCCGCCGAAAGCTTAATATTAATATTTTAGGCAGGTCTCCTGGCTCTTGATTCACTTTTTTCTTATATCCTTACCTATTCAGGTGGTTATAAAAATTTCGTGTTCAATTACAGTAGCGGGGGCTGCTGTGGAATTACACCACATTCCCTTTTCACCTTATTAATAATCTACTAGCGTAGCTTAAGCCACTTAAGCGGGATAATTAATAATAGGCACCTAAAAAATATCTATTTAATTTTTTTTCTAATATACAAATATAAAATCAAATTTATTAAACATTCCAGTATTTTATGTGTTTCTACAAATCTAAGTTTATAGCAATACATTAATTCTGTCAATAAATAAGAATTTAAGGTACCATTGTTATATTTTTTTAATTATATATATACTCATTATTATTTACATCTATTTTTTTTGCTTTGCTCACTTTAATTATTGGAATTACACTAATTTCTCCACTTTTAGCATCCTTATATTCTCGCTCCCCCAGTGTTCCCTCTATATTTATCCAGGTGCCTTCTGGAAATACTTTTTCTCCGGAATAATCGCACAAAATACCAACTAATTGAGCATCCGCCGCGCAACAACTTACAACAATTCTAGATAATATAAATTCAGCTTTATTAAGTCCCTTTTGGTTATATATGAAGCCCTTCATATTAATGGTTCTACCAACATGATTGTGTGGATTTCCATATATATCTTCATAAGCATTTATGAAATTTCCACTCGTCATATTTATAGTTTTTCCTTTTAACAGTGATATACTTTCTAAAGACATCTTTAATTGCTCATTAGCATTTTCAGTAGAATGAGTATCTTTTTCATTAATATCACATACCTCAGTTCCATCCTCTAAAACAGTATGTTTATGCTTTAGGGTACTAATTTTCATTTGTGAAGTTAATGAAAACCCCTTATTTATGGCGCTATCCACACTCACCCCCACCGGTTTTAATAGAATTCCTAAGGTAAGTGGGATTAAAAACATGATATACCCAAGCTTTAAGCTTTTAGCTTTTTTAAATGCGTAAATATTCTTTCCTTGGAAAATAACCAAAACAATAAAAAAATATAATGCGAACTTTACGTATTTAACCATTTTGGGGTGAATAAATAAAGTTATTTTATTTGTGCTAATAATCATATAAAAATAGCAAGTGAAGCCTATTAGTATAATAAACCATATAAATTCATTCAAATTTAACTTCTTTTTCAAACATATCCTCCTTATTGCTCTTTATGAGTTATAAGAGTTATTAATCTTTTTCAAACTCCTAAAGAGAAAGTATTACTTAGCGCCGCAAGCGGAAGTATGTTTGCTATTACAGCTAAAATAAAGCAAATAGTAACTATAAGAAAAATCAGCTTAGCTACAAAACTTAATTTAAAACTTCCACAAAGCATAATTGTGTTTTTTATATCTAACATTGGCCCCAAGATTAAAAACCCTATAATTGAACCGTTGGTAAACTGACCTAAAAAGCTTCTAGCTATAAATGCATCTGTTTCTGAACAAACTGATAATACAAAAGCCAGCACCATCATAACTATTATGGAAGATAAAACGCCCCCTCCTATGGATAAAATAAGTTCCTTAGGTATGAAAACTTGCATACACGTTGAGAGGAACACTCCCATGATAAAAAATCTACCTATATCATATAACTCTGCGCTAGTATGTGATATTATTTCCTCTATATTTCTTATAAGCTTATTGCTATTATTACTAGTATTATGACTATGTCCACAAGAGCAGCTACCGTTATTTTTATATATGGGTATATGATTATGTTTAATAGCATTAGTGTTTTTAAAGCTGTGTGCATTATGTTCTCCACAATCGCACCCCTCTTTATGTGGTTTAACTCTAGGTTTTTTAACTAATTGCCTTTTAAAAGGGCTGTCTTTATTAAGTATCCCTATAAGAACACCTATTGTTATAGCTCCAATCATTCCGAACATAGCCCTTGCTATTACCATATATGACATTCCCATGAACGCATAATGTGTTGACAATAAGACCACAGGATTCATTATTGGCACTGATAGCATAAACGTAACCGCAATGCTTAGTGGAACACCTTTTTTTATAAGTCGCCTAGTTATAGGCACAATAGCACATTCGCATACTGGAAAAACAAGTCCAACTAAGGATGCAATTAAAACTCCTACAAATTTATTTTTAGGAATTATTTTAGCAATTGCTTCCTCTGATACGAATATCTGAATTATAGAAGAAGCCAATGCTCCAATTAGTATAAAGGGTATACCTTCAAAAATTATACTAAGAAAAATCGTAGAAAAATCATTAATAACCCTAGAATCAAATTTAATAACTGTGGTACTCTTTGCAAAATATATGCCTAGTAGTAAGACTATGATGAACATCAACATTTTTATTAGGTTAATCTCACTATCATAAACTCTTTTATTTTCCTGGGTCAAGTGCTCAACTCCTTGCTATTAATATTTATAGGTTCTGAACTATTATATTATCTTACACTGCTTACTATGCCATTTGTGTTACTATAAAGTAAAAATGAACTAGTTTTCAAAATAAACAAAAAATACTAAATGTAGCGAAACCACATTTAGTATTCCATATAAAATTATTTGAGTTGTACATTATTAATAATCAGTTGAGGTTCTTTGAAAAAACAATTCTATCCTCTATCGCAATACTCTTATCATTAAGCTTTATTTCTATAAGGGCGATCTCATTTAATTTTCCATATATTTTATTTGGGTTACTCTTACAGTACATAAATGCTTGTACCATGTTATCTTCACTTAACCTACTTGCTATGGTACAATGTGGATTCCACATGCCTGGAAGATAAAAGGATTTTTCATCTTCATTAAATGCTTTAAAATGATCGTGATGACTCCTATGAAATTGCAGCAACTGAGTTGATAAGGTTGGGGCAAGAAATAAAGTTCCTGTGTTAATAAAAGTACCTAATATATTTAGATCTATGTTTATCTTTGATTTATTCTTATAGAATTCATTAAGCACGCCCACAAATTTATCCACATCTAATTTATCATAATCTGCAATGGTAATGTGTGGCCTCATGCCTTTTTTATCTACACCATATTGCGTTATATTATTTTCACTTAAATCTTTCCATAAATTTTTGAAATATTCCTCTGTTTCATAATCTAAATACCCTACAAGTGCGTACACATACATAAATTAACCCCCTAAATATAATCCATTAAGTCACCCTTTATTTTATAATGCAATTTAACTTTAACTACTTATTATACTTATTTTCTGCTTATAACATTTTTTATAGAATCTTTGCTTTTAACTGCAATTGTCTCATAATCATGAAAATTTAATTAATTCTTTGTGATACCATCTTCATCAAATTTTTCTTTTAGTTCTTTTTGAACAAATGGTATCCAAATTATCAAAGCAATTATCCCAATACCTCCATGAATAAAGCTCAAAGATTCCTTTGAAGCAGGTAAAATTAATAGACTTATGTTAATAGCTATATATAAAATAGTACCGGTGTATAACCACAAGCCCCCAATACGTCTCTGTGCATAGTCCCATGCTTCTTGTGACTTTATGGAACGCGTTGTTCGATAACCATAAAAGCTATTTATTTTACTTGGCGGTTTAAATCTTAAAACTAATCCGAATATAACCATAATAATAGGAATTCCTAAATCTTTACTCCCAAAATCCAACATTACAATACTCCCCCTTTTGAAAATATAAATTTTATCAAAAATGCAATTTATGTTATGTCCTTATTTATCTAAATTAACAATTTGCTGATAGATAATATATGAATATACAATTGGCACAATTACGATTACTGTCAAAATAATTATGTTAGATATTCCATTGAAATCTATTCCCACAATAGTTAATAATATATTTATGATTCCTCCTATAACCCATAATGGTGCTGCCATCCTATGAGTCTTTCTCCACACCTCTTCATTAGCTAAAGTCCAAGGAGTTTTTATTCCAACAAAGTAGTTGTGCTTAAATCTCCCCATAACATTTCCTAACAAAATCAATAACAACGAACCCAATATTTGTATAAAAATTGATGTGTTGACTACAACACCTTTAGCTATTAGAAGTGCGGTCACTTCCACCCCAAGTAAAAATATAATTAATAGATACTTTAAATACTGATAAGTTGACTGAAATTTTTCATAGTTTTTCCTTTTAGGGTCTATATAAGGTAGAACAATAAACATTAGATATATTCCTAAATTTATCAATACAACGCCAAATGCACCTAAGAATTTACTTCCATACCCATCTACTTGTCCTTTTGAATTCCAGTGTATAGGTACTCTATTGGGAAGAGATGGATAAAAATATACCCCAAGTGCAAATCCTAAAACAATGAGAATCAGAATAACCCAATCTTTTTTCAAAACATTACTTATCTTTTTCATTTTCAATTCCCCCTTCATTAACATGCGTTGTATTAAAAAACCAATTAGTTACTTCTTGGAACACTGTAGTATTAAGAGAATAGTAAATATGTTGCCCCTTACGTTCATCTGTTAAAAGCAAAGATTGCTTTAATGCATTAAGATGGTGAGATATACTTGGCTTGGTCATATTAAAATGCTGCGCTATTTCTCCTGCAGTCAAATCTCTGTCTTTCAATAATAAAATAATTTTTCTTCTTGTTGGGTCTGCAAGTGCTTTAAATGGTAAATTGAGAACTGACATATTCATTTCTCCTTGTAATTTTATTATATATTTAGACATTTAGACAATCGTCTAATTATCTGATAAAATTGTAGTCTTATTTTCTTTAAATGTCAATACTTTCCTTGTCGAGGATACCCTAAAAAATAATTGTCCACAGTAGTTCCAATTTTTACGGCTCTACTGTGGACAATTATGCTTATAACTTTATTTTATTTTCAAGACTTTATTTTATTTTAAAAGGATTATTATTTCACTACATTAATTTAGCTTTCAGAAACATAGCTTTCATACCTAATTCTGCAAATTTAGCCTCGTATTCTGTAACTACATTTTCTTTAAAATCACTATTGTGCAAATCATAAGTTAAAAATAATATTTCAAAACCACTTTGTTTGAAATACTCTATTGAGTCTTCAAACAACTCTGTATCATCTGTTTTGAACCAAACTTCAGATCCAGGCTTTAAAAATTTCTTATAATTGGTTAAACATTTAGTATGAGTTAATCTTCTTTTGTTATGCCTTTCTTTTGGCCAAGGATTACAAAAATTTATATAAATTCTACTTATCTCATCTTCTGCAAACACATCATCAATAAGCATGATGTTTAATGGCATAAGTCTTACATTTAAATCTTCTTCCCCTTTAACTTCTCTTACGTCTATTACTTTTCTAAGGGCAAATACTAGTACCTCATCTTTTAAATCTATACCTACAAAGTTAATATTTTGATTTTGCTTAGACCTCTCTGATATAAATCCACCTTTACCACAGCCTAGCTCTAGATGTATTTCATTAGTATTTTTAAATTCTTCAAACCACTTTCCTTTATGAGCATAATGGTCCGTTACTACAATATGACTAGACTCAAGCTCTGGCCTAGCCCAATATTTTTTTCTTAGGCGCATACATTTTTCTCCTTTTATCTATATATTAAAAAATTACTACATAATTTTTCTCAAATTCACTTTATTATTATATCACAGGAATTGAACTAAACAAACTTTATAGTTTTAAAGAATCATTAGTTGTTAACTGTCCCCGCTTTAGTCCCTTAATTTAAACTTCAATTGGTTGTTAACTGTCCCCGTCTTAAATAAATCGTTCCATATTTTTATCTTTTTTCATTTTGTAAACTGAAATCAGAAAAAAGGTAAGTGCAAAACCTATTAATATTGCAATATTCCCTAATATATCTTTGAACTGTAACCCTGTTTGAAGCTTTCTTATAGCAATGCATATTCTGTTTCCTTAACACTATTAATTCCACTATCATATTCTTGTATTTTTGTAGCCTTTATGCCAAGTTTTTCTGTTTGTTTTATAAACTCTTCAAAAGCCTGCACCCTTTGCCCTTGGCCCTCAATAGAATAAGCTACCTTTGTATTGTCAAACATTAATGAATTTCCATCCATTCCACCTGAAAAAGCCAATATTAAGAATTTTCATTTTCTCACCCCCTTTATTCCTTATAGTTACATAACTATTATAAGCCGTTATGTGCCTAATCCCTGAGCTTCCTTCCAGTTAGAGTAAGGAATACTGACTCTAAATCTGGATTTTTGCTTTCTATACTCTTAATAGAAATATTATTAGAAGTAAAAAATAATATTATCTTATCTAAATTAGCAACACCTTTTTTGCTTTCTATTTTAATTTTCTCATCTGCAACTTCTATTTGCACAACTCCCACTATTGCTTTGAGGTCCTCTATATTAACCACATCTATATTTTCCACAGTAATCTCAACATAATTTACATCTGTAACAATAGCCTTTAATCCCTCCACAGTCCCTTGTGCAATTACTTTTCCGTGGTCTATTATAGCTATATTCCCGCATATAGCTTCTACCTCTTCCATATAATGCGTAGTATAAATTATAGTACATCCTAGTGAATTTAATTTCTTTACAGATTGTAATATATGATTTCTTGATTGGGGATCAATGCCCACTGTTGGTTCATCCATTATTATTAACTTTGGTCTATGAGCTATAGAGCATGCAATATTTAATCGTCTTTTCATTCCACCTGAAAAACTCTTTGGATACTCTTTTTTCTTATCTAAAAGTCCCACAAACTTTAGTGCTTCCTCTACTTTTTCTTTAAGTTCAGACCCCTTTAACCTATAAAGACTAGCAAAAAACTTAACATTCTCATAAGCTGTTAAATCCTCATAAATAGCAATGTCTTGAGGTACCACACCAATGTTTTGCTTAATATAGGTGCTGCTACTTTCAATGTCTTTTCCTAAAATTTCAATTGTACCTTTATCCATTGATAACAATCCACATAATATATTTATAATGGTGCTCTTACCTGCTCCATTAGGTCCTAAAAGTCCATAAATTTCTCCTTCTTCTATTGATAAACTTATATTGTCTACCGCTGTTACATCTCCAAATCTTTTGGTTAATCCTTCAATCTTAACTATATTCATATATAACACCTCTTCATAATTTTTATTTCTTATAATTCTATTGTATAAAAAAAGCGACTTCCTAGTAAGTAGTGAAAGTCACCTTTTCTATATGACTAAAGTCACATGAAAATAAATAACATGCTCCCTTGTTATTTATTTTCATGGGCCTAATATTATATTTCGCCTTTTAAATAATATATTGCGATTTGCGTTCTATGTTTTAACCCAGTCTTGCCTAAAACGTAAGTGATATAGTTCTTAACCGTCCCCTCGGATATAAATAGTTTACTAGAAATTTCTTTATTAGAAAGACCTTCTGCAATAGCTTTTATTATTTCTATTTCTCTTTCAGTAAAACAATCTTGCTTTGGAATGGTGGTTTAATATTTTTCAAAGTAATTCTTATATTGTCCATACCTTCACGTAGCACATTAATGGTGCTTTGGACCATTGATTTTGATTTAGGTAAGTCAATATCTAATAAAAGTTTAGCTCCCTCTAGTTGCATTATACCTCCAGACAGAGTGTGTCCAATATTATCATGTATTTCCTGGGCTATTTTATTTCTTTCCTCAAGTTGTGACATATATTTATATTGCTTATGGAACTGCTCATCTTTATTTAGTTTATTAAAAAGTATAGATATAACAAAAGTGGAATTTTTCATTCCACTTTCCAGATAATTACTTATGCAATATATTAAAATAGAAAACTCATAAATAATAATCCATCCATCCATTTAAATTATTCCTACAATATTTGTAAAAAGAGAAAATAGCCACAACCCCGGTACTTGAACAAGATAAGTAAAAATAGATTGTCCCCCAGGTAATATAGGAAATATTAACACCATAAATATTAGAAATTGATATCTAAGAATTGAATCTGATAAATTGTAAAAAAACTTTGGAAATAGATCCCTAACTATATGAAATCCATCAAAGCCTGGTATTGGAACTAAATTAAGAAAAAACAATATACAATTAAGGTAGCCTGTAATGGCTAATATTTTTACAATAATAGTATATAACTGACCTTGAAGAGGTGAAAACCTTTCAAATAATACATACAAAATTGCAAATACAAGGCCTAGGATTAAATTGGCAATTGGCCCTGCAGCTGAAACTTTCAAATCATCCTTATAATAATTTTTATATGCACTGGGGTTTGTCTGAACGGGTTTTGCCCACCCAAATCCTACTAATAAAATTAATAGAAATCCCATTGGATCTATATGAACAATTGGATTCAGCGTAAGTCTTCCTTGAAATCTAGGTGTTTTGTCTCCTAACCTATCTGCTGTGATAGCGTGTGCGTACTCATGAAAAGTAAATGCTAATAAAATTGCCGGTATCATCAAAATCTTATTTAATATTTCTGCTGTACCCAAATTTATTCCTCCTTTTATTCCTACAAGATAAATAACACTGCTAATTGTTACTTCACTTATTAGGTTATCCTTAACTTACTAATTTTAATTTTTTTAAATGTGCAATATATCTATTATAACAGTGTTTATTGCTATTTCAAATCCAATATTCTTAAAACAAAAGAATATATTTCTACTACTGTATTTTTTATGAATAATTATATTTTTATTAAAGGTAGTTCTTAAATCTCCTTGTTTATTGGTATTAATATAGTTTATAAGCATTAACATATATATAAAAAAACCATGCACAAGGCATAGTTTAAATTTAAAATAGTTTATTTAAATATGACTACTTACTTAAAAATGCCAAATGATATTTTATTACCTACTAAAGATACTATTCCTCTAGTATATAATTGTAATAACTTTCCTTCATAACTAGTTTCAGTTCCAGAATTAACATCTTTTACTACACCTTTCAGTGCATCATTTTGATAGACTTTACCATCTGACGAAACGAATAAATCATTTTTTTCAGAAGGTAATTGTAAATCAATCACTTTCCAGTTTGAAGTCTTATCTGATGTTTTACCATAATAAATTTTGCTTATCAATTTATCTTTTACTTCTCCAAGATACACATTATCATTATCATCAGTACCAATTAATGTAAGCTTATCTACACCTTTAATGGTAATAGCTTCATCACTACCTGTAACATATATTTTATTATAAACTAATCCCTCATATATTAGTTTATCTTCATGGCGCACCAATGATATATTACTAACATAATTTGGTATTGTATCAGCTTTTGTCATACTACCCATTCTGTCTATTCTATATATACTGCTTCTCTCACCTTTACTTGAAACTTTTACGTAAGTAACTCCCGTTAAAGTTGATAATTGAATATCTTCTACTTCGGATTTTGTGTTAGCCCAAGCTAAGTCTTTAATCTTTACTTTTTCGCCCTTTGATACATCATAATAATATAATATTAAGTTACTAGAGTCATCATAGCTTTTTTTCTCTACTAAAAGCATTCTATTTCTATCTGGAAGCCATTCATAAAAAGAAATTTTACTTGCTTCATTTACCGCTATATCTTTAACGCTTCCATCCTTACAATCAACAATTTTTAATTTTTCATTTTCATAATAAGATAAATATTTAGCATCATAGGACGCTAATATGTTTTTTGCGTTTGCCGGAACTGTAATATCAATATTTTTTATTTTTTCAGGTTTATCATCAACAACTTTTTTAGTGACAACTTTCGAATCAGGGGCTAAAAAATAATGATCTACATAAAATAGGACCGAAAACTGTAAAGATAGAGATACTAGTATCCATATAAATATTCTTTTCTTCCATTTCATAATGCTTTCTCCTTTAATTTAAAATATCGATTATCTACTCTCTACATAAATAATTGAAGGTATTGATCTTTCTCCCAAGCTGTCGCTAGGATTGTTTATAACTTCATCCTTATAAAACATAGTAGAAGAAGAACCTCCATCTAAGTTAGTAGCATTATAAGCCCCATATTCATCATACAATATGTCTTGTACCTCTCTTAAGGTAGCCCCTATACTATTTACCTGTCTACCATCAATAACTAATAATATTATTGTCCCATCACGTCTTTGTGCAATAGCTGTTCTAGGTGCAATACCCATACCACCATCACCTTTATTTATCATTTTCTTTCCATTAACTATCATGGCTGGGCCAAAAGATACTGCTTCAGTAACTCCATCTTGTTTCATTTCTTTAATGCTATGAAGACCAACTAGTAGATTTCCTTCTTTAGTCAATGCAACAACCTCGGTTTTTTCATTTTCACTTCTTATGTCATTAAAAACAGTTTTTCCACCAGTCATTATAATTCCCGTTGGGTTTGCTCCTGTTCCTGCCCATAGTGCTCCAGCAGCTTCATCTAAAAATGCACCACCATTAATGGCCGCAACTGCATTATTATCTTTTGCAATTTCACTAGTTAATTGCCCTTCCTTACGAAGCTTACTACTGTAACCTACTTTTAACCTAGTTGGGTCACTAATTACTAATACATATCCTTTGTATTTCTTTCCTTTTATGTCATATCTTTCAATACTATTATCATTTTTATTTTCTACTTTTACACCAGATGTTTTGTCATCTAAGCCAGCTTGAGCTATAGTTTCAACTGATTGGTCCTTCATAATTTCATTTATTTTCGCATCGGATAAAAATGTTGTTGCCAACCACTGCAATGTAAGAGTAGTCATTGCTGCACCTACCACTGTAGTTTTTGCATTTTTAAATGGGCCATAGTAAAGTACATATGGGCCTGTGATGGCTGTGAAAACGAGTTCAAATACTATAAATAATACAACAAGAGTGCTTGTACGTTTTTTGGTCTTACCACGTTTTTTTAGTTTTCTCATGTTTCCCATCCTTTTTCTTATTAGGTACTATCCTATTGTACAATAAAACTTTGTATTTTAAAACAAATTTTTAATGTAATTTTTGTGAACTAAACTACTAATTTGATAATTTCATACAAAAAGAGAGTATAAACCCATATACTCTCTTTTATAATTCAACATATTTATAGTTTTTTTGAGCCCTCGTACGCTAGGGGTGACCTCTCGCATTCATCATATTTTAATGTTACCTGATAACACAATTCGCTACCCTTCATTTTTTCAGAGGCATAACACAAACCATTTGATCTTGAATCAAGAAAAGGATGGTCGATTTGTTCTGGATCTCCTATAAGAATTAACTTAGTTCCTTCACCAACTCTAGTTATTATTGTCTTAACCTGTTTTGGTGACAAATTTTGTGCTTCATCTATAATAACCCAATTTTTAACTATTGACCTTCCTCTAAGGTAAGCAATCGCTTCAGTGGTTATAATTCTCCTATCAAATAAGTCTTTTATCTTATCTGTTAATTCCTTCTCATTTTTATAACGTTCTTTTTCATCAGAATCCACAAGCATTTCCAAATTGTCAAATATTGGTCGCATAAAGGGTGATATTTTTTCTTGTTCCGTACCAGGTAAAAACCCTATTTCTTCATCCATGGTAACATTTGGTCTACAAACTAAAATTCTTCTGTAATGTTCACTATTATCTTGTAGTATTTTTTGAAGCCCTACTGCTAATGAAAATAATGTTTTAGCTGTTCCTGCTGGTCCTTTAACAATTACTAAGGGGGCTTTTATTGCATCCATACTTAGTGCTTCTAGCATAAATCTCTGTCCTACATTTCTTGGTACTACTCCTAAGGGCTTATTTTCCTTACTGTAAAGTGGTACTACATTTTTACCATCATATCTGCCTAGTGCAGTTTGTTTAGGGTTTTCCATTGAATGAATTATTAAAAATTGATTCGTGTATAAAATTGGTGTGGTATATTCTTCTGTATTCTCATCATAATTAAGTAAGGTACTTGTTTGTAAAACTTTTTTGCTATAAAACTCCTGAAGTTTTTCGGGAGATACAAATACTTCAATTCTTCCTGTATACTGATTATCATATTCCGGTACAAATTTTTCATAAAAATCTTCTACATTAATATCTACAGCATCCGCCTTAATCCGTTGGAATATATCTTTGGTTATTAGCCATACATCTTCCCCTTGCTCTTTAAGCCCCTTACATACCTGTAATATTCTATTGTCTGCTTTTTCTTTACTCCAAGAAGGAGGAATTTTGGTATCGTAGTGATTCATTTCTACTCTAAGTCTTCCCCCATTTGCAAGCTCAACACCCTCATTTAGTTTTCCCTCAAGTCTTAGTTTATCAATAAGTCTAGCAGCATATCTGGCATTAGCTCCTAAATCACTTTTATCTTTTTTAAAACTATCTAATTCCTCTAAAACCACTTCGGGTATTATTACATCATTATCTCCAAAGGACAATATAGCACTTGGCGCGTATAGAATAACATTGGTATCTAATACATAGGTTTTTTTCAAAATATCAGCCCTCCTCTCTATATTACTAATATATGTTACTTATCCTATAAATGAATTAAAAATTCAATAATAATTTAATTGTTAGTACGACTATTTCTATATTTTATTTTGACAAGTAATAGTTTTTATTATATAATAAGATTTATAACAATTAATTATATTATAGGATGGTGTATATGGACAACATTACAACAATTTTTAGAGAAAAAAAGTTAAAGCTAACACCACAGCGTATTGCAGTTTATAAATATTTAAAATCAACAAAAGAGCATCCTTCAGCAGAGGTAATCTACAAAGCCCTACAACCAACCTATCCTACTATGAGTTTGGCTACAATTTATAAAGCGTTAAAAACTCTTGTTGAGGTTGAGTTGATAATAGAACTTAATGTAGGTGAAGGTAACTTCAGATATGATGGCAACATGATATCACATCCTCATGTTCAGTGCATAAGCTGTGGTAGAGTTGACGACATCGAAGGCATATGTTTTTCAAATGTGACTGAAGATGTAAAACAGTATACTAACTATGACGTTTTAGCGAGTAAAATATATTTTTACGGATTATGTGAAAATTGCAAAAATTAATTTAATAAATAAAAAAAAGAAGTATAAAATTATACTTCTTTTTTTTTTAATAAATCATTTGTAGCTTTCTTTTAATATCTCTTCCCATTCTTTGGAATTGTAACCACCGGCTATAATCCTTTTAAGAGCTAGCAATACATTGTTTTTGATCTTATCAGGTAAATTAGAAAATATAAGAATACTATTATCATTAGCTTTAAACATATGTTGAACCATTATTTTGCCCATACCTGATATTTTATTATTTGCAATTTTATTTCCACTTATAATTCCCTTTTGGACAAGCCTTCCTTGAACCTCATCACTATATATATATTTAATAAAAGCGTTAGCATTATCCCCATTTTTTGCATTTATAGGAAGACATACTAGAGAATTAATTATAATGGGCATATTTGAACCATAATTTGAATTATCATCATAATCTTCTATTATACCTATGTTTGTTCCATTAAGTTTAGAATTATAATAAGAGATACAGGCTAGCAGTGGAGCATCCCCATTATTAAAGCTAATAATACTTTGTTCATTTCCTGACTCAAAAGGCTCTTTATCAATTCCACTACTTTTTGTTAGCAAATTAAATTTATCAAATATCTCTTGCATGACTTTCATTTTTTTATATGATTCTTCACCACTGTCATAACTTTCTTCAAGATCATGAATATTTACCACCTTGCTAGCAATCAAAGAAAATAGAAATCCATTAGCATCTATCTCTTCAGTTAATACTACCGGAGTTTTTATCCCCTTTCCATTAATTTGCTTCAAAACTTCTAACCATTGTTCTAGGTTTTTAGGGTAGGATATTTTTAACTTTTCAAGATTAACTTTATTATATAATAGCTCAATAGAATATGGCACAACCCCTATACCATAGTATTTATCCCCTACTCTACCATAGGAACCTACAATGTCATAATATCTATCACTGATGGCAACTTTTTCATAAACACTTTTCATATCACTAAGTACTCCCTTTTTGCTAAGCTCAATAAGAGTATTCCTATTAGTGAAAATCACATCAATTTCCGTACCAAGATTAATACTCTCCATAATATCACTTTTATCACCTAGTACATCGTTTAGTTTTATTTCAACATTTGGATTAGCTTTTTTAAAATCCTCAATTAAAAATTTAATTACATTAGAAGAATATTTATCAGTTGTATCTAGGAATATATTTAACTTTTTTTGATTCTCACTTTTATTAGATTTACAGGCAGAAAGAGTAAAAACCATAATTAAAACTATAATAAAACTAAATATGTTTTTTAGCGTTTTAAATGATTTTTTCATAAGTTCACCTCACAATAATAATAAATATGAATTTTTTAATTTTTTTTCTATATAAATTAATTAAATATATAATTGTTACATATAATTTAAAGGGGGTGGAATATATGAAATTGCAGATAATATTTTTTAAGAAGAAATTTATTTACTATGCACTAGCATTTATTGTATTTGCAACAATGCTTACTTTCTTCTTATTAATCAAAAACAAGTCATTAAGTACATTTAATATTGTTACTGATAGCAAAATGTTGCAGGTTGATTTAACAGGGGATGGAATTAAGGATATTCTCTACATAAAAACAGAAACAGATAAATATTATATCCAAATAAATTCACAAGATAAAAGTTATTATCTAGAACCCTCTAAAAAAGTTAACACTGTGGGAAATTATTATGCTCAGTGGCCAATGAGACTTACGCTAATGGACATAACTAGAAATAACATACCAGAGATATTTACTCAAGCATCCATAAATAATAAAGCTATTCAGCATGTATTCCTCTGGAATAGTGAAAAATTTGATGATATATTTTGCAGCAACAATAATATTTTAGGTTTTGTTGACAGTAAAAATAATAAAACGCCCAAATTTTTATCTGGAAATATTAAAGATGGTAAAATGACTTTTATAAGTTATATTTTCATTAAAAATAGCTTGAAATCTTTTGACTATAACTATGATGATAATTATATGGGCAAAAACACAATAACAAATTTCATAAATCTTATGACAAGCTTCCCACTATCTGAATTAAATATATCAAAAGAACTTTTCTCATATGATTTAAGTGGTAATGATATATCATTATTAAGCGATTTATCAAACAAAAAAATATATTTCAACTTCCAAGATGCTGTTTTTAAGGATTATAATTGGGACAAACAGGGAGGCGTCAGTGAAATTATCTGGACCTTAAACTTTAAAGGAACTATTGCCAAGGATTTAAAGGACATAAAAAACTATACCATAGAATTAATTCTTAAACCCTCACCTAAGGTTGATGGTATTTCTACTTTAAAGATTAGTTCTATAAGTATTAAGTGATAGAATAATAATTTTTTAGATAATTAATATACACAATATTAATATAATTTACGGTTTAAAAAGGGACCGTATTATCGGTCCCAAGGGGGATGGGGGGGTTCCGCATAAAATATTTAATTTTATGCTAATGGAGATTTAACTCCGATTACATTTATAATATTAACCTTTTTGCCTGGTTTTATTCATTATAAAAGATATTTTAAATATTTTTTAATAAAGCTATTTTTATTTAGAAATATAAACTAATTTAACATTGGAGGCGTGTTCATATGTTTAATAATAAGGAAAAAGATGTAAATAGAATTGAAACATTAATTGGAGATCAGTGTTTTATAATTGGATCTTTGAACGTAAATGGACTTATAAAAATAGATGGTTCTATTGATGGAGACATATTTTGTGAAGATGATGTAATACTAGGAGAATCTGGACACATAAAAGGCAATACAGTGTGTAATAATGCTTATATAAATGGAACACTGCATGGAAATATCTGTTGTAAAGACACTTTATCCATAGAAAGTTGTGGCAAAGTCAAAGGAGATATTTCAGTAAAAAAATTGATGATTTCTGAAGGTGGAATACTTGATGGTAAATGCACTATGATAAGTTATGATGTTCCTAATAGTGATACTAATAATTTATAAGTCAAGTGAAATAACAGTAGGTTAAATATACCACGTATATTTAACCTACTGTTTTTTAAGATAATTTACATAAGTATCAGAATGTCTTCAGTTAGTATTTTCTTCTACAATCTTATTTAACGTTTCAAGTTTTCTGTCATCTACTAGATGAGCTAATATATATATTAACTGTCCTATATCCTCATCCTCTAAGTTTTTCAAAATACTATGTGTTCTTTCTTTAGGATCAGTATGTTTGAATTCAACATCATTATTTTCAAGAGAATCATTAACTTCAAATGAATCACCATTTACAAAGGAACTATTATTAGATAATGAATTAATCATATCTGTAAAATTTGTATTATTTAAATCAATTCCAGCTAGCATATTTGATATTTGACTTAAATCTATATTTGCAACTCCTGAAAATATATTTGAAAATGAGTTGTCTTGGTCATCTACATTGGAAGTTGATTGATCTTCTACTCCGGAAGTTGATGAATCATTTACATTTAAATCTTTATTGTTGTTTCTTGCAGTACTTGATGTTCGATTTGCATTGGGTTTTGATTTTACATTGGGAGTTTTAGTTACATTGGATTTTGAATTTGCATTATTATGATTTGAATTATTACCTTGACCACCAGTTAAACTACCAATCAAGTTTGATAATATATTATTATCTTGGCCCCCTAAACTACCCATCAAATTTCCTAAAAGGTCATTATTGGATCCCCCTAACCCTGAAAGCAAACCTTCAAGCATATTGTTACCACCACCACTATTTCCTCCAAGAAAACTAGATAATAATGCCATCAATGGATTCCCAGAATTTCCATTAAGCATTTGTGTTAATGGATTATTGTTAGAACTGTTATTATTACCATTATTGTTATTACTGTTACTGTTACTGTTATTTCCATCATTCATATTATTTCTATGGCTCTTGTGATGTTTTGACACATTTATCACCTCATTTATAAATGGGAGAGCATAAGCTCTCCCTGATTTTTGGAACTAGCAACCACAACTTCTTACTGGACTTATAACATTTCCACCTCTACAACAACAAAAACCTATTAAAATTAATATCACTAAAAATGATTTATCGTTTTCAAGTAGACATGTTTTTTGAAGTACAATTAAGATTATTACTGCACAAATTGGATTTGAGCATAGACCTCCAAGTTGATTTCCACATCCAACAACTGCAGCTTGGTTACAACAACATCTTCTTCTTGACATATAAAACCCCCCTTCTGGGCACGTTCAATATGATAAAACTTTTAACTGATGGTAATTAATATTTTAATTTATCTAAATGTGCACTTATAATTCACTGTCTAAGGTATTATTCGTCACAAAAATCGTCACAGCATCTGTTTCTATTGTTGTTTGAGAATAAAAGTATTATTATTATTATTATAAACCAGCTACCAAACCCTGAACCAAATCCACCAAATCCACCGCAGCCACCTACATTACTTGAGCCACATCTACATAATTCCTTGCAGTGTTTAGGGTCGCATCCACAAACAGTACCACTTTCTATTCTTTCACCACCAAATCCTCCGCAGAAACATAATAGAATAATGATAATAATTAATGAACTTCCACCGAAGATACCGTTGTTGTTGTTGTTGTTGTTACAACATCTTCTAGTAGGGCAACATTCATTTTTGCGTGTTAATCCACTTAGTAATTCATTCACATCCACTTTACTTTCCTCCTCCTATTTTTCTTGTTAACTTTCTAACTTGGTTTAATCTTTATTTTAAAACCTTTTTCTTTTGTTTTCTAATATATACTATTCTCATATAAATAATTTGACACTGAATTTTTAATTAAAACGCAAAAAAAATAGGCCTCATCACTTTGTGCAAAAATTACTGTTTCGCATACTGTAATGTAGGTCTATTTCATTTATATCATTATTTTTATTCTATAGTTTCAGAGACGTTAAATCGTCACCTTCGGTGTCATTAAACATATTTCCTAGTAACTCTTTCACACCTATTTTCTTTAATGATGAAATATTGATAATCTCTTCATTATCGTCTAAATCAAGTGTTTCTCTAATTAACTTATTATTTTTTACTAATTCTGCTCTATTTAGCTTATCTTTTTTTGTTGCAACTATTACTACTTCATAGCCAAAATGTTTTATCCATCCGTACATTAGAAGATCATCTTTAGTTGGCTTACGTCTGCAATCTACGAGCAATGCTACCTTTTGAAGCTGAGGTCTGCGGACTAAATAGTCCTCCATCATTTTTCCCCATTTAGCTTGTTCAGATTTTGATACTTTAGCATATCCATAACCTGGTAGATCAACAAAATAGAAGCTTTCGTTTATTAAAAAAAAGTTTATAAGTCTTGTTTTTCCAGGTGTACCACTAACTTTAACCAATTTACGTCTATTTGTTAAAGTATTTATCAAAGATGATTTTCCTACATTAGACCTACCTACAAAAGCATACTCCACCCTATTATCCGTTGGATATTGAGCAGGTTTCACTGCTGAAATTATGAATTCAGATTGTTTTATCTCCATTATTTATCTCTCCAATTAATGCATTTTCAAGTACATCTTCTACTTTACTTGCAATTATAAATTTTAGTTTATCTGCAATACTCTTTGGTATCTTTTGTATATCTTTTTCATTATCCCTGGGAATTATAATTGTATCAATGCCTGCTCTATAGGCAGCTAAGGATTTTTCCTTAAGCCCTCCAATAGGTAATACTCTTCCTGTAAGAGTGATCTCACCTGTCATTGCTACGTTATGTCTTACTTTTCTGTTAGTTAGGGCAGATACCATTCCAGTAATCATTGTTACCCCAGCTGATGGACCATCTTTAGGTACTGCACCTTCTGGTACATGAATATGAATGTCCTTATTTTTATAAAAGTCACTATCGATATTATATTTAGCTGCATTAGCTCTAACATAACTGTATCCAGCTTTAGCAGATTCTTTCATAACATCTCCTAGTTGGCCAGTAAGTTCAAGCTTACCAGTTCCCTCCATAGCACTTACCTCTACAGGCAAAGTAACGCCACCCACTTCAGTCCACGCAAGGCCTGTTACAACCCCTACTCCATCTTCCATATCAGCTTTGTCATAGGTATATAGTACAATTCCTAAATACCTTTTTACATGCGACGTTGTAACATTAACTTTTTCTTTACTCTTTTCAACCATTTCTGTTATTGCTTTTCTGATAACAGAAGCAATTTGTCTTTCAAGATTTCTAACCCCTGATTCCCTAGTATAATTTTCTATAATACAATTTATTGAAGGATCAGAAAAATTTATTTTATCGCCTTCCATATTATGTTCTTTTAACATCTTTGGAATAAGGTGATTCTTAGCAATATGAAATTTTTCTTCTGAGGTGTACCCGGACACCTCAATAATTTCCATTCTATCTAATAATGGTCTTGGAATTGTGTCTAATTTATTTGCAGTAGTTATAAACAAAATCTTTGATAAATCAAAGTCGAGTTCCAGGTAATGATCCCTAAAAGTTGCATTTTGCTCACTATCCAAAACTTCCAGTAGTGCATCTGCAGGGTCACCCTTAAAATCTCCACTCATTTTATCAATTTCATCTAATAAGAATAATGGATTTTTAGATGCAGCTTGTTTCATGGCATATATAATTCTACCTGGAATTGCTCCCACATAAGTTTTTCTATGTCCTCTTATTTCAGCCTCATCTTTTACTCCACCCAGTGACATTCTAACAAAATTTCTATTTAATGCATTTGCAACAGACCTTGCTATAGATGTTTTTCCAACTCCTGGGGGTCCTACCAAACAAAGTATAGGTCCTTTAAGGGTTTTGCTGATTTTTTTTACTGCTAAATATTCTATTATTCTTTCCTTAACATCCTCTAGACCGTAATGTTCTGCTGCAAAAACTTCTCTAGCCTTGTTAATATCAATGTTATCTTTAGTAAATTTATTCCAAGGTAGATCTAAAATCCAATCTAAATATGCTCTTATTACTCCACTTTCAGAAGAATAATTTCCTGCACTTTTCAATCTATTTAGTTCATAAATCGCCTTTTCTTTTGCCTCTTTAGGAAGCTTTGCTTTGTTTATCTTATTTTCATATTCCTCTGCTTCTCTTTTATTCTCGTCATCTTCTCCTAATTCTTCTTGTATAGCCTTTATTTGTTCTCTTAGATAATATTCCTTTTGAATTTTATCAATTCTACTTTTAACCTTTGTTCCAATTTTCTTTTCTATCTTTAATACTTCAACTTCATTTTTTAATATAAATAGTAGCTTTTCTAATCTTTTAATAACGTCTAATGTTTCAAGCAATTTTTGTTTTGTTTCTGGTTTTAGTATTAAATATGAACTTACAATATCGCAATATCTTCCCGGCTCTTTTGTCTCTTCTAAACTGAATAATGCATCAGGAAAATTATTAGCTGACAAATTTATGTATTCTTCAAAAGCTTTGTCTATAATTCTAACTAAAGCCTTACATTTCTTATCATCAATGCAATCTTCATCTTCAATAATTTCTATTTCTGCTCGTACAAAAGTTTCATTCTCTATGTATTCCGAAATCTTCCCTCTTTTTAGCCCTTCAACTAGTACCCTAATTGTATCTCCTGGTAACTTTAATATTTGCTTTATATTACAAACAGTACCAATACTATATATATCCTTTTCCTCTGGTTCTTCAATTTTTGATACCTTCTGTGAAACCAGAAAAATTTCTTGATTATTTAGCATAGCATCTTCCAGTGCCAGTATAGATTTTTCTCTACCAACATCAAAATGCAACACCATATATGGAAATATATTCATACCTCTTAGTGGAATTAGCGGAAGAAGTTTTATATTTTTATCCATTTTTCTCCCTCTTTTCTAAATTAATATTATTTTATTAGCATAAAATTAAATTTGAAATTGAAAATTTCATATTAATATATAGAACTATAAATATTAATATATATATTTTTATAATAGTTATAATTATAGCAACGCTACTATAGTATACCTATAATATAATTAATTTTCAATACTAGAAAATTTAAAATAAAATTATAAGGCATATGAAAACAAATAACAAGTCAGATATACTATCATACTGACTTGTTATTTGTTTCAATAGATCATCCCAGGCGTTGCTAAAACGTGGCTACAATTTGACTGATTCAGCTGCTATAACATCCACATCCTGATCAAACGTAATTGAAATATTTTTAGGGCTCTCCACAATTAAGGCTTCGCGAATCACCTCAGTAATATTACTCACAGGTATAATCACAAGGTTTTCAATATTTTTAAAGCTATCCTGCCAATTATCTCTAGGAATAATAACCCTTGTAGCCCCTGCTTTTTTTGCAGCCGCAATCTTTGCATTCACACCGCCTATAGGCTTTACATTCCCATGAATTGATATCTCTCCTGTCATTGCAACCATGTTATCAACTGGTATGCCTTTTATAGCACTGTATATTGCTGTTGTTATGCTTATACCAGCGGATGGTCCATCCACAGGTGATCCGCCAGGAAAGTTTACATGAATATCATAATCATCACAATCTATGTTGAAATACTTTTCCAGTACTGTAACCACATTTTCAACTGAGGATCTTGCTGTACTTTTTCGTCGAAGTTTTTTATTTGTACTGCTTATTTCTTCTTCCTCAATAATCCCTGTGATTTTAAGTATTCCTTTTCGCAATTTTATTTTTTTTGCTGAAGCTTCGATTTCCATTACAGCTCCCATATTTGCTCCATAAACTGCTAGACCATTTACATATCCAATTTGTGGCTTTTCTGATATTCTAGACTCAGTCCTTGGTGAATACTGGCCATTTTCTATAACCCATTCAATATCTTCAATACTTACTTCATTTCTTTCATCATTAATAGCAATTCCACAAGCTAGCTGAATTAAATTAACGGTATCACGTCCATTGCTAGAGTACTTACCTACAAGCTTTAATGCACTGTCACAAATTTTAAGACCAACTTTATTTATTGCGTTACTGGCAATTATCTGCAATTCTTCTGGTAGCAATTGCCTAAAAAATATTTCTACGCACCTTGACCTTATTGCTGGAGTTATTTCTTCTGGATTACGTGTAGTTGCTCCTATAAGCCTGAAATCAGCTGGAAGCCCTTCGTCAAATACCTCTTTTATATAAAGTGGCGTATTAGGATCTTCTCCATTATAATAAGCACTATCTAAAAATACTTTTCTATCCTCTAATACTTTAAGCAGTTTATTCATTTCAATAGGATGTAATTCTCCGATTTCATCAATAAATAGAATGCCACCATGTGCTTTTGTAACTGCTCCAGGTTTGGGTTGTGGCACTCCAGCTACTCCTAGTGGTCCCGCTCCTTGATATATGGGATCGTGAACAGATCCAATAAGGGGGTCCGCTATGCCTCTTTCATCAAATCTGACTGTGGTTGCATCTATTTCTATAAACTTAGAACATTCATTAAAGGGAGATCGCGATCTTTTTTTGGCGTCTTCTAGCACTAGTCTAGCCGCTGCTGTTTTACCTATTCCTGGTGGGCCATAAATTATGACATGTTGAGGATTAGGGCCGCATATTGCTGCTTGCAAAGCTTTAATTCCTTTTTCCTGACCTATAACATCTTCAAATTTTGTTGGTCTACTTTTCTCTGTTAGTGGTTCTGTAAGGCTTATGCTTTTCATTACTCTTAATTTTTCCATTTCTTTTTTGCTATCCACATTAGCAGACGCCTTTCCATTTTGGTGACCCTTTAATGCATTAAAAACATATACCCCAATTACTGCAGTAAAAAAAAGTTGTATTATCATTAGAAGTTGAATACTCATATTATTAAAAGTTTAATATATAATTATATTAAACTAATCCTCCCCTCACATTTAATTTAACAAGTTCTAGTAGGTATTCTATCATTTGATATTATGCTCAAGTTGTATTTAATATATTCTTTTTCTTCCATATAACAATTTTATTTAAAGGGTTTTATTGTGGATTTACAAATTGTTTTAATTATATTTATGATTTATATGATCGTAATTTTAAATTTTATAATTTATCAAAAAATAAAAAAGACAGATAAATAATCCGCCTTTTTAATATATTTAAAATTTTATTTTTATGCTGTTTCTATGCCTTTTTTAGTTTTAATTTTTTTTGTTAACTTTAATTTTTCTCTTTTCCCACTTTCAGCTAAAATTAGTTGTGGGTTTCTAGTTCTAATAGTATCCTCATTAACTATTACTTTAGATACTTGTTCATTAGAAGGGATATCAAACATAATTTCCTTCATTGTATCCTCTATAATAGATCTGAGTCCTCTAGCTCCAGTTTTTCTTTTAATAGCTTCTTTGGCTATAGCTTTTAAGGCTTGTTCTTCAAACTCTAACTCTACGTTATCCATCTCAAATAATTTCTTATATTGTTTAATAAGCGCATTTTTAGGTTCACTAAGAATTTTAACTAATGCCTCTTCATCTAGTGCTTCAAGAGTAACTACTATAGGAAGCCTACCTACAAACTCTGGAATTAAACCAAACTTTAGTAAATCTCCAGGCATTATAGATTTCAATAGTTCTCCTACATTTTTTTCTTCTTTAGATTGTATATCAGCTCCAAAACCAACTGAAGTAGTTCTAGTTCTTTTTTCTATAATTTTATCAAGTCCATCAAAGGCTCCTCCACAGATAAATAAAATATTTGCTGTATTTATCTGAATAAACTCTTGATGAGGATGCTTTCTTCCGCCTTGTGGTGGTACTGATGCTGTAGTTCCTTCTAATATTTTAAGTAATGCTTGTTGAACGCCTTCTCCAGATACATCCCTAGTTATAGAAGGATTTTCTGATTTTCTAGCAATCTTATCTATTTCATCTATATATATAATACCTTTTTCTGCCTTTTCTACATCATAGTCAGCATTTTGTATTAATTTAAGCAAGATGTTTTCTACATCTTCTCCAACATACCCTGCTTCAGTAAGTGTAGTTGCATCTGCTATAGCAAAAGGTACATTTAAATATTTTGCCAAGGTTTGAGCAAGTAATGTTTTACCACAGCCTGTAGGTCCAAGTAGTAATATATTGCTTTTCTGAAGTTCAACATCACTTTCATTGATATTTGAATTTATTCTTTTGTAATGATTATATACTGCCACAGCCAAGGATTTTTTAGCTGTATCTTGACCAACTACGTAATCATCTATATATTTTTTTATTTCTGCAGGTTTTGGCAAGGTACCAAGGTCTAGTTCCACATCACCTTGAAATTCATCTACAATTATTTCAGAACATAATTCTATACACTCATCACAGATATATACTCCAGGTCCTGCAATTAATCTTCTAACTTGGTCTTGGGTTTTACCACAGAAAGAACATTTAAGTTGTTTTTTCTCATCAAACTTTGTCATAATTTCACCTCTATTAACCTTATTTCGTTTTATGTTATTTCTTTTTACTTATAACTTCATCTATTAATCCATACTCCATAGCCTCTAGCGCACTCATGAAGTAATCTCTTTCAACATCATGTTGAATTTTCTCTATTGATTGGCCAGTTCTTTCACTCAATATCTTATTTAATGTATCTTTAGTTCTCATAATTCGTTTTGCATGGATATCAATATCCGTTGCTTGACCTTGGAATCCTCCTAAAGGCTGGTGTATCAAAATTTCACTATTAGGTAATGCAAATCTTTTACCCTTTTCTCCAGCTGCTAATAAGAAAGCTCCCATAGATGCTGCCATACCAGTACATATAGTTGAAACTTGTGGCTTTATATATTGCATTGTGTCAAAAATAGCCATACCTGCTGTAATTGATCCACCCGGACTATTTATATACAAATAAATATCTTTGTCAGGGTCTTCAGACTCCAAATACAATAATTGGGCAACAATTAAACTAGCAGTAGTATCATTTACTTCTTCTCCTAGAAATATTATTCTTTCTTTTAATAATCTTGAATAAATATCATATGATCTTTCTCCCCTATTTGTTTGTTCAACAACCATTGGCACCAAACTCATATAATTCCCTCCTCTTGTCTAATAATAGAACTACTTCGAAAGGTAATCCACCTGTAATTCTATCCTAAATAATTAATTTTTAACCATATATTTTTATCCTATATTTAAAATTAATTGCCAGAAAAATATCTGGCAATTAATTTTAAAGTATATTACGCAATAACTTTAGCGCTATCAACTAACATTTTTATTACTTTTTCATTTACAACATCAATTTTCAGATATTCTTTTTGTGCTTTTATAATTAAATCTGCTGTTTTATCTATATCTTTTTCTCCATATTGAGCCGCAACTTCTTTTGCTTTTGCAAGCAATTCTTCGTCAGTTGCTTCAACTTTTTCTATTTTTGCTATCTCTGTTATTATTAAATCTGTTTTAACTCTTTTTTCAGCTGCTTCTTTCATGAATTCTCTAACTTTTTCTTCTGTGTTGTTAGTATACTGATAATATTGTTCAAGATCTAAACCTTGATATTTTAATTTCATTTCTAAATCTTTTAACATAACATCAGTTTCTCTTTTTACCATAACTTCTGGAATGTCCATTAGAACATTAGAACAAACTGCATCTATTACAGCTTCTTCAAATTCTTTAGTTTCTCTATCTTTACTTGATTTTTCAAGATTTGTTTTAATGTCATTTCTTAGTTCTTCTAAAGTATCAAATTCTGATACTTCTTTAGTAAATTCATCATCAATAGCTGGTAATTCTTTTACCTTCATGCTTTTAATAGTTACATTAAAAGTTGCAAGTTTTCCATTTAAGTCTTCTCTTCCATATTGCTCTGGAAAATTAACTTTAACTTCTTTACTTTCGCCTGCTTTGAGTCCCACTAATTGCTGTTCGAAAGTATCAATAAATGATCCTGAACCTATTTCAAGTTCAAAGTCTTTTCCTTCTCCACCTTCAAAAGCTGCTTCATCAATAAATCCTTTAAAATCTATAATAGCTATATCGCCCATTGCAACTTCGCCATCAATCTTCTCTTCAATTCTAGCATTTTTTTCTTGCATGCCTTTTAGTTGGTTTTCAATTTCATCATCTGTTACTTTATATTCAGTTTTCTTTGCTTCTAGTCCTTTGTATTCTCCCATTATAACTTCTGGAATTACTGATACAGATGCAGTATATACAAAATCTTTTCCCTCGCCTATTTGAATAATATCAATTTGAGGATAATCCAATGGACTTATATCATACTCTTTTAAAGCTTCTGGATATGTATCATCACAACAGAAATTTATAGCATCTTCAAAGAAAACACCTTCACCATACATTTTTTTTATTATAGACATTGGTGCTTTACCTTTTCTGAATCCAGGTATGTTTATAGTTTTTGAGTTTTTTACAGAAGATTTTTTCAAAGATTCACTAAATCTCTTTGCCTCTACCGTTATTTCTAATTTAACAATATTTTTTTCTAATTTTTCCATTTTAACTATCATTATATTACTCCTCCTAATCACCACAAATGCTTGTTAACCTTAACATTATAACATAACTTTTAAGCTATTTACAAATATTATTAAGCATCTACACTTATATAGTCTAATATTACTGATTATAACCAAATTATTTATAATTTACAACATAATTTTAGTAATGTTATAATCTATTAAGATTACTATTTACATATTATTACAAATATTCTATGCTATGGATTTTAAATTGTTACAAGGTTAATAATTATTTTGTCTTATAAAATATCACTAAAGATTTCAAAAACAAAATTCTTTGCCTTTGTTAGCTCTTCATAATTTGAGAAATTGTCACTGTAAACCTCAATAATCCCTTTCCCACTATATCCTACACTTTTAAGCATATTTGCTATGTTTTTATAATTCAAATTTCCTTTTCCCGGTAAAAGGCAAGATGAAATTTCATCTCTATCATTAATATGAAGATTTACTATATTATTACCCATAATATCAATATACTTTTCAATTGGAACGTTAGCTCTGCACGCTTGCTTTAAATCCAAAGTAAAATATGTTGGATATTTACATTTTTCAGCTAAAAACGTTAAAAATTTTAAATCAGAAGACATTGCCCAAGATACATTTTCCTGTGCTAATTTAACACCTGACTCCATAGCAATATAAGAAAGTTCATTATATATATCTATAATAAATTTTTTATCTAGTTCATTAAAATTTGTATAGCGCATACCATGAAATGTGTAACAACTAGCTCCTAATAACTTTGTTGCCTTGCAAACACTTTTGAAATGTTTTAACGCATCTGCTCTTCGCCTATAATATTTATCGAAAAGATATGGTTCAAAAGAGCTTGAAAATGCATGAACAGAATTTACATTGAATTCACAGCTTTCTTTTTTTTCTAAAAGTATCTTTATAAATTCTTCTTCATACTCACTTACTGTATTTAAAAATATTTCACCATGATTAAATCCTAGCTCTTTCATCTTTTCTATACTATTTTCCGTATGTAAATCCGGATAAAAACATGCGGAAGATAATCCTATATCCATATTCAAACCTCTTTTCCCTATTCTATTACTTCCCCATTAGAAGTTACATATACTGCTTTGCCATCTATAAATGTGGCAAGCCCCTTAGAAGTAATATTTCCAAAAGTGATATTCATTCCTGATGCTGGTTTTACCTGCATATGAACATTACTTTTCAAATTAACCTTCCATATATATTTCACTCCCTTATCATTTATCCAAGGTAATTCACTAACGTATGCAATATTATCTTCATCAATGAACTTAGGCGTAATTGACCAAAGGTAGGTTATATGACTTTTAAGTATTCCCTCCTTTGAAAACATTTCACCTTTGCTAGACTCATATGTTTTTTTTGTAATGTCTTTACTCACTTTGTTTACATCAACATATAGCAAATCCTGATTGCTTTTGCTCTGTATAACTATCGATTTCTTACTTGGACTTATATCATATGATATATTTTTAGCGTCTGTTACACCTTTTATGGTTTTCTCTGCCGCCACAACGTTAAATTCAATACTTATTTTTTGTCCATCAGATAGAGAAGCAACAAATATTTCATTTTTCAAAGCCGCTTCCGCCTTTAAAGCTTCTTCTGCTTTTTTAACTTTAGTCTTTTCAGCATCTGATTGTGGTTTAACAACTTGTGGTGTTTTTTCCACTTGTACGGTACTACTTTGTTTATCTTTTGATTTATTTAACAGGGTGCTATTTATACCATTCTTCATACTTATTCCACTATTTTTTAGTGCATTAAAATCTGTAATCAAAAATATAATTAACCCTATTATAGGGACAATAATCAATAATGCCATTTTCCTTTTTCTTTTTTTAATTTCTTTTTTATAATCCTTGCTAAACATGCTAGGTTTGCTCATATTTTTAACCCTCCCATTATATTAATACATTATTTATTATAACGCATTATATATGAAAATAATATTAATTTTTCAAGATTTCTTCTATGTGTATGCAGGATAAAAAACTCTTGCAAATGATAATATGAAACTGAGTCTAAAATTAAGGTGTGAGTAAATGATTACAGCTTTAATTAATCAACATATTTTCCTGGCTTAGGCGGTATCTTTTGATGTTGTTTCATTTTTATATCATTCTGTTTTATTTTTTAGTTAAGTTTAAAATTATTATTAATCCTATATATATCAGCATTATTATAATTAACATAATATTTGCAATCTTACAACTTTTATATAACTACTTGAACTGTTTCAATATTAATATTACAATATATTATGTTGACAGATTAAATTTTAAATATCTCAATAGACTATTTTTTTTATGAATCTATTGTAATTTATACTTTTTAAGCATTAACAAAAATAATAAAATATTGCATAATTTTTATAACAATTTCTATTGTTAAAGAATTGTTATCATCAATATATTTCACCCATTTAATTTTATGCTATGTAAAATTAAATGTATTACAAGGAGGAAGAAAAATGTTTAAACAATGGAACGGTTTTAAAGGCGAACAATGGAAAGATGGGATTGATGTAAAAGACTTTATTCATAAAAATTACACCTTATATGAAGGTGACGATAGTTTTCTAGTAGGAAAAACTACTAAGACTAGTAAAGTATGGGATAAAGCTAATTCACTTATTATAGAAGAAATTAAAAAAGGTATTATAGATGTAGAAACTAATGAAATTTCTGGAATAGATAATTTTGCCCCTGGATATATAGATAAAGAAAATGAAATAATTGTCGGATTACAAACAGATGCTCCATTAAAAAGAATAGTAAATCCATTTGGCGGTTTTAGAATGGTAGAACAATCACTAGAAGCTTATGGTTACAAATTAAACAAAGACATAGAAGAATACTTCCCTAAATATAGAAAAACTCATAACGAAGGAGTTTTTGATGCATACACTGACGCTACAAAAGTTGCAAGAAATGTAGGCCTCCTAACTGGACTTCCCGATGCATACGGTCGTGGACGGGTAATCGGAGACTATAGAAGAATTGCTCTTTACGGTTTGGATTTCTTAATTGATCAGAAGAAAAAAGATTTAAATGAATTCACAGGACATGCCTCTGATGACTTAATAAGACATAGAGAAGAAATAAGCATGCAAATAAGAGCACTTGATCAAATAAAGAGCATGGCTTCAAAATATGGTATTGATATTTCAAAACCTGCCAGCAGTGCTTGCGAGGCTGTACAAGCAGTTTACATGGGATATCTTGCAGGAATAAAAGAAAACAATGGCGCTGCAATGTCACTTGGACGAACTACTACTTTCCTAGACATTTATTTTGAAAGAGATTTAGCAGCAGGTGTACTAACTGAAGATGGTGCACAAGAGATTATCGATCAGTTCGTAATTAAACTTAGAATGGCAAGACATCTTAGAACTCCAGAGTACAATGATTTATTTGGTGGAGACCCAAACTGGGTAACAGAATCAATCGGCGGCGTAGCACTTAACGGCAAACCAATGGTAACAAAGAATTCCTTTAGATTCCTTCATACATTAACTAATTTAGGATCAGCACCAGAACCAAATATGACTGTACTTTGGTCAGAAAAATTACCAGAAACCTTTAAAAAGTATTGTGCTAAAATGTCCATTGAAACTGATGCTGTTCAATATGAAAATGATGACATAATGAGACCCATCTATGGAGATGATTATGGCATAGCTTGTTGTGTATCTGCTATGGAAATTGGTAAAAGAATGCAGTTCTTTGGAGCAAGAGCTAACCTTGCAAAATCACTATTATTAGCACTTAATGGTGGAGTCGATGAATTAAAAGGCAAGCTTGTAGTACCTGGAATTGAAAAGATCACCGATGAGATTCTTGACTACAAAACAGTAAAAAAAATGTATTCAAAAGTTTTAGCTTATGTTGCTGAAATGTATGTAAATACAATGAACACTATACATTATATGCATGATAAGTATGCTTATGAAGCAGGACAACTTGCTCTTCATGATACTGATCTTAAATACTTCATGGCATTTGGAGTAGCAGGACTTTCAGTTGCAGCTGACTCCTTAAGTGCTATTAAATTTGCTAAGGTAAAACCAATAAGAAATGAAAAGGGCATAACCGTTGATTTTGAAATAGAAGGTGATTTCCCTAAGTACGGAAATGATGATGATAGAGTTGATGATTTAGCTGTTGAGCTTATTAAGGAATTTAGTGATGACCTTAAGATTCATCCAGCTTATAAGAACGCTGAACATACATTATCAGCACTTACTATCACATCTAATGTGGTTTACGGTAAAAAAACAGGTTCAACTCCTGATGGAAGAAAACAAGGAATAGCACTTGCTCCAGGAGCAAACCCAACTCAAGGTCATGATGAAAACGGGGCACTCGCATCATTAAATTCAGTTGCTAAAATTCCTTATAGAAATTACTGCCAAGACGGAGTTTCAAATACCTTTTCAATAGTGCCAGCTGCACTTGGAATAGATGAAGCTACAAGAATAAATAATCTAGTGTTCCTTTTAGATGGTTATTTTGCACAAAGTGCACACCATTTAAATGTAAATGTATTAAATAGAGAAGTTTTAATTGATGCTATGGAGAATCCAGACAAATATCCAACATTAACAATAAGAGTTTCAGGATATGCCGTTCATTTCAATAGATTATCAAAAGAACAGCAGCTTGAGGTTATTAGCAGAACTTTCCATGAAAAAATATAATTAGGATATAGTTTCATAATTCATAATTCAAATTTTATATAATATGAGAGGTGCTTATTCTTATAAGTGCTTCTCAATTATAAAATGAAAAAATTATTAATTCTTAATTATTTCATTTTATATTAAAGCAAAAATGTTTTTATTTTTGTTTCAATATGAAATGAATAAAGATTAGTCTTCATATTATTTTTTTATACCAGTTCGGAGGAGGAATATATATGATAAAAGGTAAAATACATTCTATAGAAACTATGGGACTAGTTGATGGTCCTGGAATAAGAGTAGTGGTTTTTTTTCAAGGCTGCAAATTGAGATGTGCCTATTGCCATAACCCAGATACATGGGGTCTCAGTGGCGGTATAGAAATGACAGCTGAGGAAGTTGTTCAAAAGGTTATTAGATTCAAACCCTATTTTGATCGCTCTGGCGGCGGAGTTACTTTCTCTGGTGGAGACCCATTAATTCAAGCAGATTTCCTACTGCAGTGTTTAAAATTGTGTAAACTAAACGGCATTCATACTGCTTTAGATACCTCTGGTTTTGGCAATGGTAACTATGCTGAAATATTAGAATATATAGATTTAGTGCTTTTAGATATAAAACACACCTCAAGCACTGGTTATGTTAGTTTAACTGGTAAAGATTCACAAGGTATTAATTTATTCTTAGAAGCTTTAAGAAAATCAAAATCCAGGGTTTGGGTAAGGCATGTTGTTGTACCAGGCATCACAGATTCTGTGGAGCATATAACTAAGCTCTCTAAAATTATTAGTGAAGAAGTTCCAAATGTAGATAAAGTCGAACTTCTTCCCTATCATGTTCTAGGAATAAGTAAATATGAAGCTCTATCAATTCCTTATAAATTAAAAGGCGTAGAGCCCATGGATAGTGATAAAATTAAAGAACTTCAAATGTTAATAGATAATTTACTAAAAACTAATAAAAAGTTAAATTCACAAATAGCATAACAAGTACCTTGCAATAAGAGATTGAAACATGAAAATTCATTAAGGAATTCTCAATTGTTTCTGCTCTTCTTATTGCAAGTCACCTCCGGAGAAAGTCATACTATTATGCATACACTAATTGTATCTAAGAGAATAGAGAATAAAAAAATTATCCACATTATTTTCCGCAAGCTGTTTCCTATAAAACAAGAAAAGCAGACGATTTGATATAATCTTCTGCTTTTCTTGTTTTACTATTAGCGAGCTAATTATCTCTTTTTTCTTAGAGAATGCTAACGCAGGAGCAATTTCCTATCTTTTTTATCATGTATTTATTTTATATTTCTACTACCAGGTTTTATATATGCTGTTCCACTTTTACAAAGTGGGCAAACTGACTCATCATAGCTTTCAATTTCTAGCTTTATAGAGCTGTAGATAGGATAATCAATAGTGCTACTTCCTCTATCCACAATACAACATATCCCAACTACCTCCGCACCAAGTTCCTTTAACACCTTTATTGTTTCTAATGAAGATTTACCAGTAGTTACTACATCCTCTGTAATTAAAACCTTCTGACCCTTTTTAATTTCAAATCCCCTTCGAAGTTCGAAGGTGCCGTTGACTCTTTCAGTAAATATGGCAGGCTTTCCTGTTTGTCTTCCTACTTCATAAGCTACTATTATTCCACCCATAGCAGGTCCTACTACCACATCAAACTCTATATCTTTAAGTTTTTCCACTACTACACTAAGCACTTTTTCAGCCTTGTCTGGATATTGAAGTAATTTTGCACATTGGCAATATCTGTTACTGTGTCTTCCTGAGGATAACAGAAAATGACCCTCAAGTAGTGCCCCTGATTCTTTTAATATATCTAAAACGTTAATATTCATAAGATAGCCTCCTGTTTTTTAGTAAATCATTGCGAAAATTAACTTCAAATTGTATTAAATAATTCCTCTAATCTCACTTAAATCTTTAATACCTTCGCGTGTCATATAAGCTTCAATTCCTTCTATTATATCAATGCAAATATCAGGTTTTATGAAATTGGCAGTTCCAACTTGAATTGCTTGTGCCCCTACCATTATAAATTCTATAGCATCGTAGGCATTGCTTATACCACCCATTCCTACAACTGGTATATTTACAGCCCTGCATACCTCATGAACCATTCGAAGCGCCATAGGTTTTATGGCTGGTCCTGATAGACCTGCATATATATTATTAAAGATTGCTTTTCTTTTATTTATATCCACTGCCATACCTTTAAAAGTATTTACCAGCGATAATGCATCTGCTCCAGCGTCGCAACAATTATAAGCCATATCTACTATATCCTCTGCATTAGGTGAAAGTTTTACCATAAGCGGTTTTTTGCAAATACTTTTCACTTGCCGAACTACTTCATAGGCAACCTTTGAATTAATTCCAAAAGCCATACCTCCGCATTTTACATTGGGACAGGATATGTTTAATTCAACTATATCTATAGCCTCATTATTTAATCTTTCTATGGCGGCCATATAATCTTCTATATTGCCACCTCCAACATTTGCAATTATAGCTGTGTTATATTCCTGCATTTTTGGAAGTTCTATATTTATAAATTTTTCAACACCTGGATTTTGAAGCCCTACACTATTTAGCATTCCACCACGGGTTTCATAAACACGGATACCATCATTACCTTGTTTTTCATTAATTGTAAGTCCTTTAGAGGATATGCCCCCCAATCTAGATATGTCATAATATTGCTTATATTCTTCACCAAATCCAAAAGTTCCAGATGCAGCTATAACAGGATTTTTTAAATTCACACCGCATAATTCTATTTTAGTCATTAAAAATCAAATCCTTTCCAAGAAAAACTGGACCATCCTTGCAGGTTCTTTTATTTCCACCCACCGTTTTACAAGTACATACAAGACATGCACCTATTCCACAGGCCATGTGAGTTTCCATTGACACATATACAGGCACTTTAGCATCATTGCATAAATTTACAACCTTTTTCATCATAATTTCCGGTCCACAGCATATAACTGTTTCATATTTTTGTGGATTTATTAAATCTGTTACGTATCCCTTATGCCCTTTTAGTCCACTTTCTGTGGATAAGTAAACTTTATTTACATATTTTTCCACAGTATCCACAGAATAGTCCACAGTCCTAAACCCTGAATACAAATCTATCTCACAACCAGTGAGCTTTTTAATCAAATAGATAAGTGGTGCTATACCAATTCCCCCAGAAACTACAGCAATTTTCCCTTTAATTTTTTCTACCTCAAATCCATTTCCTAGTGGTCCCATTATCTGAACCTCGTCATTTTCCTTTAATTTACTAAGAAGTTTTGTACCTATACCTACTATTCCATATAAAAAGCTTATTTTATCTTCGTCCACATCGTAAACACTTATAGGTCTTGGTAATAGGGGCTCCAGGCCAGCTGTCTTTAACATAAAGAATTGACCTGGCTTTACGTTAAACTTGCCCTTTATAGAAAGCATATACACGCCTTCACTTATTTCAACATTTTCATATGTTTTTTCTACGCAGCATATCAATTAAACCCCTCCAGTATTTCTTGAAAAATCGCGGATTATCTTATTTGTTTGCCGCAGCTCTTATTGCATCTCTCATTTTTATAGCCTCTTCCCTAGCAGCTTCTTCAAAATGAAGACCGCCCTTTTCGCTATTCTTATATGCAAGCAAAATACTCCTAGAGGCATTTACTACCCCACCATTTCCATTTTTTAAATATATGGCCACATCATCAGCTGCGCCACCTTGTGCTCCATAACCTGGAATAAGGAAAAACATTTTTTGAAGATCTTTTCTCATCTTTAATCCTTCATCTATATGTGTACAGCCAACAACTCCACCTAACGCGCTATATCCACATTCGCCCATAAATTCACTTCCAATGTGTAATAATTTTTCTCCCACAATATCGTAAACCTTTTTATTTTCCTTATTCTCTATATACTCAATATCCGCGGCTCCACTATTGGAAGTTCTTACTAATGAAAATAATCCTTTTTCTTTATTTTTTAAATAAGGAAGATAAGGTTCTATGCTATCCATTCCCATGTATGGATTTACAGTTATAAAATCGCTTTCAAAATCCCCTTCAAAATGAGCTTTAGCATACATTTCTGCAGTTTTTGCAATATCTCCTCGTTTGATATCTGCAATTACAATGCCACCTTTATTTCTTATATAATTCAATGTATCTTTATACACTTTTAAACCTTTGAGCCCAAGAGCTTCATAATATGCTATTTGCACCTTATAACAAGCTGCCACATCAAAAGTGGCATCAATTATGTGCTGGTTAAATCTATATAAGGCATAATCCTCATATACAAACTTACTTTTAAATTCAACCGGTAAGTATTCTAATGCTGTATCAAGTCCTATGCAAACATGTCCTTTTTTTTCTACACTTTTAAATAATTTATCTATAATCAACAGTTATTCCACCTTTGCTATTTTATTTATAAATCAACTATTTCATTTACAAATTAACTTTTTATTCAAAATTAATTTTTTATTTAAAATTCAAGCTTTGTTTAAAGTCCTTTGCTTTATAAACTATTCTCCCTGCCTTAATGGTACACATTACGGTGCCTAATACTGCTTTTCCCTCAAAGGGCGAATTCACTCCTTTAGATAAAAACTCAGAAGTATCAATATTATATTTATTTTTAACATCTAAGAGCACTAAGTCTCCGTCAAAACCTATTTTAATTTCACCCTTATTTAGTTCCATAAGTTTAGCTGGATTTTTTGACATAAGTTCCGAAAGTTTGTTTAAAGTAATATGCCCCTCCCCAACTAATTTAGTGAAGCATACTGGAAAAGAAGTTTCGAGTCCTGATATACCAGGAGCACCCTTCATTTTATCATCCATACTATGTGGTGCGTGGTCTGTGGCTATAACATCCACAAAGCCTTGTTTTATTGCTTCGATTAAGATATTTACATCCTCTGCGCTCCTTAGTGGTGGATTTACTCTATACTGGGTTTCAGAAGTTAATGCTAAGTGATGTGGTGTAACTTCACAGGTTATTCTTGCACCCTGCTTTTTACCCTCTATAATATAATTCATAGCTTCTCTTGTACTAACATGAGCTAAGTGAAGTTTGCACCCCGTAAACTTCGCAAGGGTTATGTCTCTCACCGTCATTAGATTTTCAGCAAGTCTAGTATCTACATCTACTAATTCTTCATTTTCAGCATGAGATATTATTGTTAGATTTTTTTCTCTAGCCGCAACCATCGCAGCAAGCATTACTCGACTATTTGCAACTCCTCTGCCATCATCAGATATAAATCTAACTGCATCGGTTAGCTCAAATAGATGATCTATAGATTCTCCTAGTAGCTCTTCTGTAATAGATGCACATTGATGAATGTCTACCAGATTTATTTCTCTGGCTTTTTTCAACACCATATTTATTGTGTCCATTGAGCTACATACTGGTTTTGTATTAGCCATAAGGTTTACCGCAGTATATCCACCCCGCAGAGCCGCCTTACTTCCAGACAATAAGTCTTCCTTATAGGTATATCCCGGTTCTCTAAAATGACTGTGAAGATCTACAAATGAAGGGGTTAAAATATATCCCTCTCCGTCTATTACCTCACAGTCTTTTTCTAGTTTTTTTCCTATTTCATATATTATCCCACTATATATATATACATCACCAATAAAATCCTGTGAACAATCTACTACTCTTACATTTTTAATTAGTAACTCCATAATTATGCCTCCCTTCACACTACATTGTGGTTCAGGTCAATATATTAATATATTGACCTGTGATTTATTCCAATGCACCTAAGACTTATTATAATCTACTTGTAGGGTTATTAATCTCATCACAATAAATACATCTGTATTCGCCCTTTTCTCTATCTGCGAGGTAAAAGCTATGCAAAATTTCTTGTTCTACAGATGTTATACATCTTGGATTATCGCATTTTATGACATGCTCAATTTTCTCTGGCAACTTAAGTTTAACTTTATTTTCAATTTCTTCTCCGGATATTATGTTTATTGTTATGTTAGGATCTATAAAACCTAGCACTGCAAAATCTATATCAATTTCATTTTCAATCTTAATTATATCTTTGCGACCAAGCTTCTTGCTAGTTGCATTCATAATAAGTGCCACTGTATAATCAGCATTATCTAAACCTAGATATTTAAATATTTTTATTCCAACACCGGCTTTAATATGATCAATTACTATTCCTCTTTTTATGCTATTTATTGTTACCATTATTTATCCACCCCCAAAAGCTTAGCAATAAGTGCCATTCTTGCATACATGCCATATTTTGCTTGCCTAAAGTAACAAGCTCTTGGATCAGTATCAATTTCTACAGCTATTTCATTAACTCTAGGCAGTGGGTGAAGAATTATCATATCTTTTTTAGCCTCTTTCATTTTCTCTTTATCTAGTATATAGCTATCTTTAAGTCTTATATAATCTTCCTCATTAAAAAACCTTTCCCTTTGGACTCTAGTCATATATAAGATATCTAAATCGACCATAACCTCTTCTAATTTTTCAACTTCAAGGAACTCTATATTATTTTTTCCTAATACTTCTGTTTTAATATACGTAGGAATTGTTAATTCATTTGGTGAAATTAGAATGAATTTAATGTTTTCATATCTTGACATGGCTTTTATTAATGAGTGAACTGTTCTACCAAACTTTAAATCTCCACAAATTCCTATGGTTAAATTTGATAATGTTCCTTTAATATTTCGTATGGTTAAAAGATCTGTTAATGTTTGAGTTGGATGTTGATGTCCGCCATCACCTGCATTTATTACTGGCATCTTTGAATTCATAGATGCAACTTTCGGAGCTCCTTCTTTCGGATGCCTCATAGCTGCAATATCTGCATAACATTCTACTGTTCTTATAGTATCTGCTACACTTTCTCCTTTTGCTGCTGAACTTGATTTTGCCTCAGAAAAACCTAATACTTGACCTCCAAGTCTTAACATTGCCGCTTCAAAGCTCAATCTTGTTCTTGTACTTGGTTCATAAAACAACGTTGCCAAAATTTTTCCATCGCAAATATGTGAAAACTTTTCAGGATTTTCTATTATTTCGTCTGCGTAGTTAAAAATCTCCTCTAGCTCTAGTAGTGTAAAATCCATTGGGTCAATTAAGTGTCTTCCTTTTAACATATACATCCTCTCCTTCTCAGCCTCTCCGGACTAAATTTAAAGGTACTACAATACTTTTAATAATAAGTTATTTAGTTCATAATTCCTAAATAAATAAAAAACGCCATCTCTATTTGAGAAGGCGTAGCAATACCACTTTAAAACATCTACTTCCTTCTCAGCCTCTCGGACTAAATTAAAGGTTATTTATTATTTATTCTTTTATTTATAGTACTATATTTTTTTATTTCTGTCAACCTAAAAAAGCAAAACAGTTACCCTTGTTTTATTTACTTATACGATGCTTTATGAGATAATAACTTAATTATTAATTCATTTAATAATTAAGTAAAAAAACATATTATTAAAATTTGAGGGGGCATAAACATGGGAGAAAACGCAAAATTATTTCAACAATTTATAAATAAAAATACTTTACCAATGGTTACTAACAACAACATTGAAGGTTTTACAACTTTTGCCATTCCTGAAGAACAAGCTATTAAAGATGCAAAAGTTAAAGTTGTAATTGCTATAACGGATGACGATGCCTACGCTGATATGTACATATATGATATTGCTAATGTTATCAATGATGATATTGTAAAGGCAAAATTATACAAGCTTTTAAATGACCTTAATAGTACTTATAAATTCATATCTTTTTATGAGATAGATAATATAATAAATGCTAAATGCTGCATACCCTTTAGTAACAATTTTGATTCACAATTAGTTTTTAATATCCTTTCAGTTTTATCTAGCGCTGTAGAAGATGAATATGATAATATCATGAAAACACTATGGGATAATTAGATTAATACTTTTTAATTTTAATGTAACTACAAAAACCACCTTAAATACAATTTAAGGTGGTTTTTGTATTAAATAGAATTAAACAGTTATAATCCCTGTTTAATTCTATTTCTTTTTAATATTATTAAAAAGAAATATTTGTATTAATATATATTATTATAGATATTTACAATATTATAACAATGTAATATACTTATATATATATACTTTATTTTACAATGTGGTATCGCTTACATATTGTGAAATTTGTATTACATTAGGCTTTAAAAAATTATTAAAAGGGGAGTGGTATTTTGTTCAAGGTATTTAGATCAAACAAGGCAAAAAGATGGACATCCCTAGTTATCACATTTTTAATGACCGTTACTTTGTTTTCTTCTACTCTTACAATGACAGCAAAAGCAGCAACAGGCGACAAGGTATTTGACATTATTGAGATTACTGACTTTCACGGAACCCTTTTAAGTTCTGATGCATTGCCTCTACCAGTTGGTAGTGTTCTTGCAAAAAACTTAAAAGATGCAAAAGCTACAAATCCAGACAAAACAATTATAATTGGTGGAGGAGACCTATATCAAGGATCTCCAATCTCAAATGTTCTTAGAGGAGTACCAGTACAAAAGGCTTTAAGCAATATTGGTATGGAAGTAACTGCTCTTGGAAATCATGAATTTGATTGGCAATTGGATACAATAGTTAACACAACTATGAAAGATGCTAAATATTCAATTGTTGCAGCGAATCTATACAATAAAAATGTTGATGGAACTAAGGGTACTAGAAAATTCTCACCATACAAGATAATAGTTAAAGATGGCGTTAAAATTGCCTTCATTGGCGCAATCACCGCTGAAGCAAAAGACATAATAATGCCAGCATATACAGATAATTATATTTTTACTGATTCTGCAACTGAAATAAATGCTTGTGCAGCTGAAATTAAAGCAGCAAAAACTGCTGATGTAATTGTTGCTATAGTACATGCAGGAAACATATATGATGCTAGTTATAAAGATACTGGTAAAGGTGAAATATATGATATAACAAATAAATTAACAAATGTTAATGCAGTATTTGGTGGACATTCACATAGTATAGTTACAGCAACTGGTGCTAACGGTTTACCAATATACATAGCTAATTCCGCTGGAAAAGGCTATATTGATGCAAAAATGACAGTGCAAGCAGACGGAAAAGTTAGTTTTGCACCTCCAGCTTCAGCAGATTATAAAGCAATAGATACAACTGCTGTAAATGGATATAAAATAGGAAACCCAAATTCAAAACCTACAGATGCAGGCTATGTTGCTGGTACACCAGCACAAGACCCAGAAGTTAAGGCAATTGTAGATGCAGCACTCACAGAGACAGGATCTACATTTTCTGAGGTTATTGGAACTGCTGCAAATGATTTAACAAGAACTCAAGTTGGTTCTCCTTATGGTGAAAGTATACTTGGTAATTGGAGTTCAGATGTAGTTAGATCCAGCGCTAAAGCAGATATAGGTATACAAAACAACGGAGGGCTAAGAACTGATATCAAAGCTGGCCCTATTACAGTTGGAAGCATATTTTATTTTATGCCTTTTGATAATGAAATAAATACAGTTTTAGTTACAAAGGCACAACTTAAAGTTATTCTTGAACAAGCTGTAAAAGATGGCGGAAAAGGAATACAGATATCAGGAATTAAGTTTACTTATGGATCTTCTGCCGCAACTGGTTCTAGAGTATTTAATATAACAAGAGAAGATGGCACAGCAATAAGTGATACAGAAACTCTTAAATTAGCTGGACCAGACTTTATACTAACTGGTGGAGATGGTTTTGCAGGATTCACTGATGTTAATGTAAGCAAAACTATGGTAAAAACAGGAGTACTTGTTAGAGATGCATTACTTGCTAACGTAAGAGCAAATAATGGTATTAAATATGTACTAAACAAAAGACTTGAAAATTCAGTAAAGACTATTTCAGTTATAGCAACTTCCGATTTACATGGAAGCATATTAAATTATGACTATGGTACTTCAAAGGCACCTAGTACAGGACAAGGGCTTGCTAAAATCTCAACTTATGTTACAGGTGTAAGAGCAGCAAATCCTAACGTTATGTTAGTTGACAATGGGGATACTATCCAAGGAAATCCTCTTGTTTATTACTATAATATGCTTGATACAAAAACAGAGTATCCTATGATGAAGGTTATGGGAGCAATGAAATATGATACATGGACACTTGGAAATCACGAATTTAACTATGGCCTCACAACTTTAAATAGAATCATTAGCGACGCTAATAAAAACAATATCAACGTATTATCTGCTAACATTTATAAAGGTAGTACAAACTATGTTAAACCATATATTGTTAAATCATTTACAATGAATGGAAAAACAATGAAGGTTGCAATTCTTGGATTAACAACTAAAAATGTACCTGGTTGGGAAAATCCATCAAACTATGCAGGATTAAAATTTAATGACTTAGTTGATGAAGCTAAGCATTGGGTACCAATCATAAAAGCTGAAGGAGCAGATTATGTAATAGTAACTGCCCATAGCGGACTTGAAAGTGCAGCTGATACTACTGAAGAAAATCAAATTAATGCCATTGCTACAAAGGTATCTGGCATAGATGCAATAGTTGCAGGACATGTACACAATGTAGTAAATAAGACATTAGTAAACCCAGATGGCAAGAATGTTATTGTAACTGAGCCAGGCAAGTTCGGTCAAAATATATCTCAAATTGATATGAACTTTGATGCTGCTGGAAAAATGACTTTAAGAACAAGTGCTGTATCAATGAATAGCATTGTTGAAGATCCAGCTATAGTTGCAATAGCTAAACCATATCAAGATAAAACATTAGAATATACAAACACTGTAATAGGAAAATCCACAGCTATCTTTGAAGGCGCAAAACAATTAACTGAGCCTTCATCAATAATGGAACTTGTAAATAAAGTTCAGATGAAATATGCTGGAACACAGCTTTCAATAGCAGCTCCACTAAGTTTAACAGCACAAGTACCACAAGGTGATGTTAAGAGACAAGATATTATGGGTGTATACGTATATGAAAACTTCCTTTATGGGGTAAAAATGACAGGTAAACAAGTAAAGGATTGGATGGAATATACGCAGAGATACTACAAACAAATAACAAATCCAAAAGATCCAATAGTAAAAGATGCTACATTAAATATAGCAGATTATAACTTAGATCAATTGTACGGAGCCACTTATGACATTGACTTAACACAACCTGCAGGAACAGTAGATCCAGTTACTAAAAAAATGATATCTGGAAACAGAATAAAGAACCTAAAGGTTAATGGAAAATTAGTTAAGGATTCAGATGTATTTACAGTTGCGATAAACAACTACAGATACAATGGTGGTGGCGGATTTATGGCTGCTGCTGGTTTAAGTAGTACAGATCCTTCTATAGTTACCTATGACTCAGCAAAAGCACTTGGTGATGATGGACAAGTTAGAAGTTTAATGCTTAAATATATTGAAGATAATAAAGTAGTTTCTCCAACAAACTCTAACAATTGGAAAATTTATTCAACACCTGTAACTCAAGTAATAGCACCACCAGTTGTTGTAGTTGTTCCTCCAGTTGATGTAGTTCCACCTATTAAGAAAATATCTGTTATGACTACAGCTGGAAGTGGATTGAATTTCAGAGCAACAGCTTCAGCATCTTCAAAGAAACTTGGAGTTATTAAACATGGCACAGTAGTTCAGGTTATTGGACAAACTGGTGATTGGTATAAAATTAATTACAATGGCAAAGTAGGTTATATTTACAAAGCTTACACAAAAGTTATCTCTGGCAATGTGGCTTCCGCTGCCTAAAAAAAATAAATTGTGCCCTTTGTCAAGTACACACTAGAACAGGATATCCACCTAGAATATAATTTCTAGGTGGATTTTTTAGTAAGGCATAGTATCCGTAGTTAAGTATTTATAATATTTTTTACATCAATTGATATGTGATTATTAATTAACTTTGGTGTAGCTAATTCTAAAAATCTTTACCTTTACTCACATCAACTATAGTTAAAAATCGCTTTTCATAAAAATCTAATGCTTTTGATTGTTTTACTTTTACCTGTGTATTTATATCATCATATTTGTCAAATAGCAACTCAACAATTCGTTTATCCAGTAGTTTTTCATCTGTTTGTCTTTTTAAAATCTTATAAATTTCATCTTTATCCATTCCTTTTCTATAAGGTCTATCTTCGGATATTGCTGTAAATATATCTGCAACAGTCATTATTCTAGAACCAGTTCCAATTTCCTCATTATTAAGATGAAATGGGTAACCACTTCCATCTAGTTTTTCATGATGATAGGCAGCCCACTCAGCTATTCGCTGCAATCCACCAATTGAATCTAAGGTATTGAATGTGTGATATGTATGGCATCTCATTATTGCACACTCATCCACAGTTAATTTGCCAGGCTTCTCAAGAATACTGTTTGGTATTACCAATTTACCTATATCATGAAAATTTCCTGCTATCATCATTGACTTTACATCTAACTCTGCAAGTCCAAATAATTCAGATAACCTTACTGCACATTCAGATACACCAGATGTATGAGTAGCAGTAAATCTCGACTTAAAATCTATTAAATCTCGATATAAATTCGATATTAATGATACATCTTCCATTCCTATTTGTATGTTTTTAAATTGCCCATTGTTTAGTAGAAGTGAATATAATCGCGGAGATGTTAAATCTAACCAAAATTCTTCTCTTTTGGATAAATCAACAAAGTAGGCTACTATCTTTTTATTGACAACTGTATCTGATAATCTTTTTATTATTTCTACTATATCCTTACTTTGATGTAGTATATATTTATTTTTATCTATTAATCTCTCCACATAATCAGATAACAAGACGATTTGAGAGGAAAATACTACTGTATTTTCTATGTCTTCTTCCCAATCATTCCAATTTTTATGATGATTTCTTACTATTTTTGAAATTTTTCTTAACCATGGTATTTGTTCTAATAATAATTCTCCCCTTATGGTATGAATATTTTCATTTATTTTTTGAAAATTATGAACAGCTATTTTATCTTCCACTGTTATTGCGCCAATATCATGTAATAATGCCGCTGTAAAAATGTTTTCAGTAATTTCAGGCTCCAAATTTGCGAACCTTGCTAATTCAAGCGCAATATATGCCGTTCTATGCTGATGCTGCGCAATCAAAGGATTTGCTAAATCTGTTACTTCTGATAAAGATAATAGCAAATTACCTAAGTTTACCAACAATTGTTTTTTCATGAATTCAGCCCCTTTTAAAATAGAAATTATAATAATTATATCAATACATTTTAAACCCTATACTTAATATATTCCACGCAAAATTTTTTTTCCCTTCTATAGTCAGCTTTAAAACCAAAATTCATGTGTTGCTTTCACAAAACTAAGAGTTAATTCATATAATATTTATATATAATTTTGAGTTTAATCCTTACTATTGAATAGTAAGAAAGATTTAAACTTAATATGTAACGTAGTTACTATATAGGCTCTAGATAATCACATAAGCATAAATTTTAGTTAACAAATGAATTTAATTAATAAACAAGTTAAGGTAATAGATGAAAAATGTGATACTAAGAAGAGGAGAATGTAATTTTATGAATATATGCGTTATTGGAGCTGGTTATGTAGGACTTATAACTGCATTATGCTTTGGTAAAAAAGATAATAAAGTGATTTGTGTAGAAAAAGATTTAAAAAAATTAAAAATGCTTAAAAATGGTATGCCAACTATCTTTGAAGAGGGATTAGATGAATTATTAAAAGAATCTTTAAATGTAAATAGTGTTGAGTTTACTGAGGATATACCACTAGGAATTAGGTCTTCGGATATAATTTTTATTGCAGTTGGAACTCCAACAAAGAAAAATTGGGATGTAGACATTCAGCAAGTAGACGAAGTAATAAGTTTAATTTGTCCATATATTGATAAATATAAAATAATAGTAACTAAAAGTACTGTGCCAGTAGGTACTCAGAAATATATAAAAAGCAAGTTCCTAGAAAATCATATACCAGAAGAATATTTTGATGTGGTCTCTAATCCAGAATTCTTAAGAGAAGGCAATGCTATAAACGACTTTTTTTATGGAGATAAAATAGTTTTAGGCTGTGAATCACAAAAAGCTGAGGACTTAATGAGAGAATTATATGAGCCATTTAAAATAAAAATGGTGTTTACGAGTCCTGAAACAGCAGAGCTAATTAAATATACCTCTAATGCTTTTTTGTCTGTTAAAATCTCCTTTATGAATGAAATAGCTAATCTTTGTAATAAAGTTGGAGCAGATATCGATGTGATAGCCTATGCTTTAGGTCTAGATAAGAGAATTTCACCGTTATTTTTAAAAGCAGGTATTGGTTATGGAGGAGCTTGCTTCCCAAAGGATACAAAAGCTTTAGTTAAAATATCTGAAAATAATCACTGTAACCTTAAAATTGTAAATACTGCTGTTGATGTAAATGAAAAACAGAGAGTCTTGCCAGTGAAAATATTAAGGGAACATTATAAAGATCTCCGTGGGAAAACTATATCAATATTAGGGCTAACATTTAAACCAAATACAGATGATATTAGAGAAGCACCATCACTATATATAATTGAAAAATTATTAAAGAATAAAGTTAATATAAAAGCATATGATCCAATGGTTACAAAGGAAATAAAAAATATATTTCCAAATATAATTTATTGTGATGACATGTATGAATGCTTAGTAGATTCAGATGCATTAATAATCTGCACAGAATGGAGCGAGTTTTACAATATCGATTTAAATAAGGTAATTGAATTGATGAAGGAATCCGTAATAATTGATGGAAGAAATATATTGGACATGAAGAATATTAAAGAAACTAATATTAAAGCGTATTACTCTATAGGAAAAGGGAACATTAAAAACTAATCTATATAAAATATAATCGCTAGTACTTTGAAATATAAAGTACTAGCGTTTTTCATTTACATGATTGCGCTTGAAAACTGCAAAGGAAATAGTAATGATTCCATTTTTTTAAGGATTAAATTACCAGCACAAAAGAGCATCACGCCCGATAGCTCTCTGTAGTTTCCTATGCTCTTCTTCGTCTTGAAATCATATCTACGATGAACGCTATTGCAGCAATTACAAGTAACCAGTGGATCATAAGTCCGCCTATACTAAATATAAGCCCTAACACCCAAAAGAATACTATTATTCCACCTATCCAACTTAAAATCCCCATATATACTAACCTCCTCAATTTATTAAATAAATCTTCATTTAATATTAGAATGGCCAAAAATGCTTATCCTTGTTAATGGAAAGTTTATTGAACGTTATACAATCCTTTACTTTCCATATATTTAAATATAGCTTCTCCGTGTTTCTGTTCTTCCTTTTGTATGTGATTGAGTACATCTCTAGCTCCAGTATCTCTAAATTCAAAAATCGTAGTATCATAACTACCTGAAACATATTTTTCTGTCATTAGTAAATCTGTACAAATATCCTTATCAGATAAATTAACTCCACTAACTTCAGTATTATTATTTACATTTTGCGTTGAATTTTGAGTTTGATTCTGTTGCTGATTCATTTCAGGTATATTACCACTTAATAATTGGTTAATACTGTCTAGGTGAGTTCTTTCTACTTGCCCATTAGCTTTACATATTTGTTTTAATTGATTATCTTTAGCTTGTTTCTCATAATTAGTGTACTTTTCTATACAGAGTTCTTCGTGACTTTTTTGATCTTCTAGTAACATTCTTTCCTTTTGAGTTAAAGTTATTTTCATAAATAACACCTTCCTTTATATGCATATGTTATGTAAATTTTATTAATTTATACAAAAGAACACATTAGAGCATTATATACGTTAAGTCCAGCGGGAAAAGGACCTTCTGGTGCAAGACGATAATTTACAGATACCAAACATCGTCAAAGTCATCAATATTTTTAGTGCTTTATTTTAGAAGTTTTAATCAAAAGTTTAATTTCGATACATTAGAAAAATTAATTTAATGGAGTTTTATTATCTTTAAAACTGAAAAAATAAGAGCCAGAATCGGCTCTTATTTATTTTGTAATATTTCTTTTTCTATTTTTTCCTAAAATCATGTCTACGATTAAAACTACTGCAGCTATCAAAAGTAGCCAATGAATCATAATGCCACCAACACTAAATATAAGTCCTAAGACCCAAAAACATATTACAATTCCGCCTATCCAACTTAAAAAACCCATCTAAAACACAACCTTTCTTATAAAGATTTAATTGATAACTGTAAAATTATGATGGCCAAAAATAAGTTTTTTTATTCGGATAGATTTTAATTATTACTTTAAGTTTTTAAAATACATTTATCTATAACATGTTATTCTTTGTAATACTTTATATCCTTTCTTTTGGGTTGTGTTATTTTCAATAAAAAAAGCCTTCGTCAATTCACGAAAGCCTTGATTATGGTGCGCCCAGCGGGAGTCGAACCCACGACCTTCAGATTCGAAAGAAATCATTTTTACTAAGTTTATATAACCTCCAAACCCTTATAAATAGCCATTTTACTTTTTAACTAAGTTTAGGTAATCCCTACTTATTTTAACCTATAAGGGGCAAAAAAAGGGGCAAAATAATTTATGACTCAACTAGCGCTTGTGACCTCCTGAACCCAATTCAATAAATATCTAGAAAACCGCAGGAAGGTACCTTTGCTTAAATAACTCTCAATTTTTAATCTAAGTTATCACATTACATTATATTATATTATCAGTATCCTTTAATTCCTTGGGGTCATCAATAACTAAATAAGATCATCAAAATAGTCTATAATTTAAATTCCAATCCTTTTTATATAATAACTAATGACACCATACTGTACTGAAAATAAAAAAAAGCCAAATTTATAAACTCCTTATTATTCCATACTTTTACATTGATTATTAAATTTATAATAGACTCAATTTAACAAGCTAATTCAATATGAATGAAGTTGTATTTTATATGCGTAATAAGACATCAGTACTAAAAAAATTTCAAGTATCTTCAACATTTACTATTTAAGCAACGATATCCTTTTGCAATTTCTTAGATATAGCTGCCATATTATTATATAAGGTGTTATTTTTCAATATTAATTTTTATTAGTAACATGAGTCCGTTATTGAACCTTTGCAAAATCTGATTTTGAAACTCCACATAATGGACAAACCCAATCGTCAGGGATATCGTCAAACTTAGTACCTGGTGCTATACCACCATCTGGATCACCTATCGCTGGATCATACTCGTAATTACATACTAAACAAACATACTTATCCATGAAAACATCTCCTCTTAATTTATTACCTAATGATCACATGGTGGCGGGGTAACCTTCTGGTGTGTAGCTACCCTCAAATCTAAATGCACAATGATTATTCTTATGCCTTCATTTTTTTATCTTGCCAACCTATGAATTAGATTTTCATTTATGGTTCGTATCCACTGTTGATTCAACTGATCACTATTCCCAACTCCCTGCATAAACTCAGATTGTAACGTTAATGCTGAATCTTCCTCTTCAATCTGTTCGTGTATCAATGATAAGCCCCCCTCAGATACAGGGATAGTATATAACCAACCTATTGTGCCATGATCATTGTCTGCCTTTGCCTGTTCTGCAATAGCATAAAGTTTTGTAGTAGTTACTATCTCCGTAGCGTAATATTCATCAAGTATTTCTTTAATATCTTTGAATTGATAATTTGTATAGGGCAATACATTTATCTCATAAGGAGCATTCTTAAAGTCTAAGTAACTTATAATGTGTTTATAATGGCTGTATTCTCCTTCAGCTTGTAGACCAAAAAATGATGCCCAGCCGTCCAAGTCTAAGTCAGAGAAATAAGCTTGTATGTTGCGATAAATAGTATGGTTATTAAATTCATGAGAAATTTGCTCATTTAATAGGTTTAATATTGTTTTAGTTAATAACATTTAATCACCTGCTTTCAATTTAATATATTCGATATAATAACATTAAGAACGATAATTTAGCCAAAATATTATTTACATAAATGGTTTTACAAAACCTTATTTATTTCCTCGAACATCTTAAACACATAATGGAGGAATCAATAAATTATAAGGAATATGCACTTGTGTATATTTTACAGCCATGTGTACGTTTTAATAAAATTAATACATTCCAATGGTATAACAAAAGAATATAGATTTAAATAAAATCAAAGGATTTATGCAGGATTTTGGTTAGAAAAAGAAATTTATAAATTAAACATTAAAAAACTGCAATTTAAATATAAATATACAAAGCGTAGTTTAGTTACAAGGTTACTTTGTGTATTGTTATTTGTTTATTTGCCACTTGCATGGGATTTCTCCCTTCAGCTAATTTAGTTTTGATGAATATAAATTCCAAAAAAGGTTAGGGTAATTCCTGTGTATATATAATGGCAACACCTTGGATATGCTGTTATGCAATTAATAATAATGTTTAACTTAGGGGGGTATCAACATGAAAAATATGATTATACCAAATTTTTGGAATATGCATTTAGCTCATAAAGAAAAGCTTTTATTAAACCAAAATTTTTTAAATGATGATGAATTATTAAAAATTGAAGCTAAAAAAACTAAAGAAATCCGTGTAAAGCTGGGGCTTCATGGTATTGTAGGTGATCTCCAGTTTGTTCTTATAAATACTGAACTCCACACACAAGAAGATGCTTTAAAGAATTTTTTAACATATACAGGCCATGATTTATACGCTGCGATGGAAAATGAGTATGAAAAAATATTCGTATTAAAGAATACCTCCACAAGCTCCGCAGACTTTTTAATAAAAGCTAGAAAAAAAGGTGAAAATCCTTATCTAGCCTTTAATATTCATCCCAGCACAAAGCATTTACCAAACACAAGGCTAGAAGCTTTCGTATTTAAATGTAGTGATGTTAAGAAATATTATGAAATTCAAAAATCTAGAGGAGTTAATTTTTTAACTGCTAACATAATTGAAACTGATAATTATTACTATATTCAAACTATACCGTCTAGTTTCACAGGATTTTCCTATGGATTAATAGAATGGAAAAATATAGAATGCAATTACTCAGATAAAGGATTTACTTCATTAAGCTTAGATTTTAAAAAACCTTCAGACAACTATATTAATAACATTAAGGCTCTTGACCATGCAGCTACAAGATTATTGGCAAAGGATAGAGATGCAGCAATACTCGAACTTATGGAGTTAACTAATTACAATTTTGATTTTGCAATATATGTGAAATCCATGAATTCTATTACATCAGTGGCAAGAGTTATAGATGGTCATTTTGCTATGGTATTCACCTCTGGAATTAAGCCTTATGTATCTAATGAAGAATCAGGCCCTACTGAAAAATTTGTGCATAATTATGGTTCAAGAGTGCATCATCTTGCTTTCCATACGGAACATATTGAATATACTTTTGAAATGCTAAAGGAAAATGGAATGGACTTTTTAATAGAATTAATAGGTTCTCCTGAGGAAGGTTTAAAGCAAACCTTTAGTTACCCATCAAAAAATACATTCTTAGTAAATGAATACATCTACAGATACAATGGGTTTGATGGATTTTTTACAAAAGAAAATGTAGCGGATTTAACTGGTGCAACTTCAAAGCAGTAATTCTTTTAGCTTTAATTTTTCATTAATACTAATAATTCTAATCTATTGAAAGCTTGTTGCAGCAATTTCAAATACAATCATGTATAAATCGTTACACCATTATTAGGGTCTTTATGAAGTGGCGCATTTTGGAATAGCATTGCTTGCATCAGGACTATCCTCCTATGCTGGCGGGACAAATAATTATGAGGGTATTTGTTAATTTGAGCATACCTGTAAATGTTAGAAGACTTATAACTGCCAGCCTTGGTTATAATTTCACCTGGAATTAATCCAATGAATGCTTCAAACCAACATAATTCCATAGAACTTGCCAATTTCGACAGACATGGAGGTAGAGTGGGCTATGGTGCAGGGTTTTATGATATATTCTTAAATAAGATGAATAGAAAAGTCGATAAAATTGCATTAAGAGTCAAAAGTAAAAGCCTTACAAACGTAGTGTTTGTAAGGCTTTACTGGTGCGCCCAGCGGGAGTCGAACCCACGACCTTCAGATTTATCGACACAATAGATATAATTCTTTAAAATCTTTTATAACTATAGATATTACTATATTCTTATTTTTACTTGCATATATTTTCACTTTAAATTATGTGTTATTTTACTCGTGTTGTGTTACGGTTGTGTTATTTATATTACTTTAAACCATAGTTATTCCAAACATCAATATTAATTCAAATTATACTGGTTTGTCAAAGAATATTCTAGTTCCCGATCTCCAAATTTCTCTTTATTTACCTGATTTAGTTCTATTACAGAATCTATGCATCAGTCTTGCATTCTGAGGAATAGTTGCACCGCCCTTCCAGTAGGGGTGTTTTTGCCTATCCCCTCCAAAAGGTACATTAGGCGGATGGAATACCCGTTTAAGGTATTTATTTTAACCTTTTTAAAACATCTGAAAGTTACACAATGTACTTGTGTAACTTTCACTTTCCTGATTTATCAATGCTTTACAAGAGTTTAAATGAAAATTGAAAAATGAATGTTCCTTATTAATACTAATATTTAAATTATGTAACATTCATGGTTTAAAATTATTAAATATTATTTTCAGTACGCTGGAATACTGGTACTGCCTCATATTAACATGCTAATATACCTTTTCGGGGGGATGGGCAAAAACACCCACGCCAGGATTTTTCCAATTTCCCGTTTGAACCTGTCAACATATGTTTTTGAGTAACCGTTGGCTTCCATGTAGAAAATGAGTTTGGGATAATTATCCCGTAGGTTTTGTAGATTCATTTGTATGCCCTCCTATTTTATTTGATAAGAAGAGTATGCACTATAAAAAAAAATCCAAACCTTTTTTTGATGGAATAACTGAAATATCAGCTTTTTATCAAAAAGGTATGGATTTTATTTAGGTTTGGATAACATTGTAAATCCAAACGTTTGGATTTCTGAAGGCATACCTATGCTACTCGCCTATTTGAGTTAAAAGAAGAACCCAAAACAGTACAGACTCTTTTAGGTCATAGTAATATTTCTATCACGTTAGACACCTATACTCATGTACTGGAAAGCATGAAGGTTAAGGCTGCTACAAAACTAAATGATTTATATAATTATATGGGGGCAAAATAGTCCTCATATTTTTTATAGAATTTTATAAGGGGCAAAAAAGAGGGCAAACCTAATTTTATGGCAAAAGTAAAAGCCTTACAAACTTAGTGTTTGTAAGGCTTTGATGGTGCGCCCAGCGGGAGTCGAACCCACGACCTTCAGATTCGAAGTCTGCAACTCTATCCAACTGAGCTATGGGCGCAAGAATAAAATTAATTTTTAAAAAGTCTTTAGTATAAATACTAAAGACTTAAAATGGAGCGGGTAGAGGGAATCGAACCCTCGTAATTAGCTTGGAAGGCTAACACTCTACCATTGAGTTATACCCGCGTATTTGGAGCGGAAGACGAGATTCGAACTCGCGACGTTCACCTTGGCAAGGTGACGCTCTACCACTGAGCCACTCCCGCATGTTTTTTCTAGTATGAATTTATAGTAATGGTGCAGGTGAAGGGACTTGAACCCCCACGCCGTAAAGCGCTAGATCCTAAGTCTAGTGCGTCTGCCATTCCGCCACACCTGCTTATTATTATTACTATTTTGGTGGCTTACCGGGGAATCGAACCCCGGACACCATGATTAAAAGTCATGTGCTCTACCAACTGAGCTAGTAAACCATATTGGCTGGGAGGGCAGGATTTGAACCTACGAATGCCACAGTCAAAGTGTGGTGCCTTACCGCTTGGCGACGTCCCAACAAATAAATGGGGTGAACGATGGGGCTCGAACCCACGACAACCAGAATCACAATCTGGCGCTCTACCAACTGAACTACGTCCACCATATGGTGTGTCTTAAGGGATTCGAACCCCCGGCCCACGCCTTAGAAGGGCGTTGCTCTATCCAACTGAGCTAAAAACACACATATAATTATATATGCCTAAGCATATTTGGAGCGGGTAGAGGGAATCGAACCCTCGTAATTAGCTTGGAAGGCTAACACTCTACCATTGAGTTATACCCGCATATTATTGTTTAATACTTGACCATTAAGTTATAGCCGAATATTATTGTTTAATTGTTTAATGGTCGGGGTGACAGGGATTGAACCTGCGACCTCATGGTCCCAAACCACGCGCGCTCCCAGCTGCGCTACACCCCGGCATTATTTGAAAAATGGTGCGACACCAGGGAATCGAACCCTGGACACCCTGATTAAGAGTCAGGTGCTCTACCAACTGAGCTAGTGACGCATATTTGGTGTGTCTTAAGGGATTCGAACCCCCGGCCCACGCCTTAGAAGGGCGTTGCTCTATCCAACTGAGCTAAAAACACACGTATAATTATTATATGACTAAGCATATATGGAGCGGGAGACGAGATTCGAACTCGCGACGTTCACCTTGGCAAGGTGACGCTCTACCACTGAGCCACCCCCGCATATTTTTGCTTTATGATAAATAATTAATAGCCATTTACTTATAAATAGTAATGGTGCAGGTGAAGGGACTTGAACCCCCATGCCGTAAAGCGCTAGATCCTAAGTCTAGTGCGTCTGCCATTCCGCCACACCTGCTTATTATTATTACTATTTTGGTGGCTTACCGGGGAATCGAACCCCGGACACCATGATTAAAAGTCATGTGCTCTACCAACTGAGCTAGTAAACCATATTGGCTGGGAGGGCAGGATTTGAACCTACGAATGCCACAGTCAAAGTGTGGTGCCTTACCGCTTGGCGACGTCCCAACAAATAAATGGGGTGAACGATGGGGCTCGAACCCACGACAACCAGAATCACAATCTGGCGCTCTACCAACTGAACTACGTCCACCATATGGTGTGTCTTAAGGGATTTGAACCCCCGGCCCACGCCTTAGAAGGGCGTTGCTCTATCCAACTGAGCTAAAGACACTTGTATAATTTAATATGCCTAAGCATATTTGGAGCGGGTAGAGGGAATCGAACCCTCGTAATTAGCTTGGAAGGCTAACACTCTACCATTGAGTTATACCCGCATATTATTGTTTAATTGTTTAATACTTTACCATTAAATTATAGCCGAATATTATTGTTTAATTGTTTAATTGTTTAATGGTCGGGGTGACAGGGATTGAACCTGCGACCTCATGGTCCCAAACCACGCGCGCTCCCAGCTGCGCTACACCCCGATATACATTAATATACTATAAAACCGTTAAATGTGCTAAATTCACTCATTCATCATAAGGTTTCAAATTTAATGTTTTTTTATGACGACATGGATTATTTTACACCATATACACTAATACGTCAATACTTTTTTAAACTTTTCCTCTTGAATATTTGAATAAATTTCACCAAAGTATTTTCTTTATGTATTAACACCTATTTAAACGCTATTAAAAAACTGTAATTTTTAAAGTGTAGATTAAAAAAACTATTTGCAAAAAAACTAAAATCTTATTAAATTAGGTTGTATGGATTCTCCCAAAATGTCTATAATAGCAAAGCTTGGAGCTCCATCTCTAGGCTCCGAGGCACTGCCAGGATTTATATACCATACTCCTTCTTCAAAATCTATTTTTCCAATATGAGTGTGCCCATATAAAACTATGTCAGCGCCTGTTTCTGTAGCCTTATAGCTTAATTTTAGCAAACTCTCTTTGACATTATATCTATGTCCATGAGTTAAGAAAATCCTTTTGCCGCAAATATCTTCCACCCTATCATAAGGCGTACTTGTAGAAAAATCACAATTTCCTTTCACATTAATTATTCTTCCCTTATAATACTTCTCTATAGTTAATATGTCATCTACATTATCGCCTAAGTGAATCATCACGTCCAATTCCTTTATTTTCCCTGCTAGCTGCTCTATACAGCTAGCATTTCTATGTGTATCACTTATAACACCTATACGCATTTAAAATCACCCTCTTCATTAGTATTATTCTCCCCTATATTAATTTTTCAAGTTCACTTTTTAATTTATTTAGTGCTCTTCCCCTATGGCTAATAGAATTTTTCTCCCCAGTACTCATCTGCGCAAAAGTTTTGTTGAATTCTTTAACAAAAAATAGTGGGTCATATCCAAAGCCTTCTTCCCCTCTAAATTCAGCTGTAATTATTCCCTCTACCTCCCCTTGCACCTTTATTATTTCATCTTCATTCACTATAAGCACCATTGCGCAAATGAATTTAGCTTTCCTTTGAGCCTCGCTTTCACCCTCTAAAAGATATAATAATTTTTCGTTATTTGCTTTAGTATTTCCATGAGCACCCGCAAACCTAGCTGAAAAAACCCCTGGATCACCATTTAATGATTCCACTGATAAACCTGAGTCATCCGCAAGCACCATTTCTCTATTTGCTATTTTATAAATTTCAGTAGCCTTTATTTCTGCATTATCCATGAAAGTACTTCCAGTTTCCTCAACTTCAATATTAAGATTGGCTTCTTTTAGCGACAAGACTTCAAATGGAAATTGTGATAGCATTTCCTTTATCTCTTTAATTTTATGATCATTATTACTAGCAACTATTAATTTCTTCATTTTTATCCTCCTTTTTCTTCTCTAATTAGAAATAATTATATACTAAATAACTCATCTCTGGTAGGTGGCAAAACGTCTTTTTCCATTTCATCTATTACTAATATACCTCTAGACTCAGTTATATTTCCTATTACTGTAGCTGATATTCCTTTACTAATTAATTCCTCGACTAGTTTTTTTCCACAGGTTGCAGTTATTAACATGCTCCCTGAAGATATAAATTTCAAAGGATCAATATTTAGTCTTTCACAGATTTTAATTGTAATATCACTAATTGGCATTTTACTGTTATACACCTTAAAGCCTAAATTACTAGCCTCTGCAACCTCCCACAAGGCTCCTAGCACTCCACCTTCTGTTATATCATGCATAGAATTAACACCAAACTCTCCGGCTATACGGCCTTCATTAACCACACTAATACCATTAATATAATCTTTTGCTACTTCTACTTCCTTAGTGGTTAAAACATCGGATACCCTATCTAAATAATCATTTACTATAATTGAGGTTCCTTCCATACACAATAGTTTGGTAACAACAATTTCATCTCCTAGCTTTGCCCCTGAAGTTGCCACGGCGCCACATGCTTTTCCTTTACCTATTGCTGTACAGGAGACTACTATTCTATTCACAGCTTCTGTAACCTCAGTGTGCCCACCTAATATTTCCACGTTCAGTTTTTTTGTTTCTTCATCAATTTCACTCATAATATTTTTTATATCTTCTAGAGTCGATGTAGGAGGAACAAGAATTGTAACTAAAATACCTACAGGCTCAACTCCACAAGAAGCTATGTCGTTACAGTTTATATTAACTGCCAATTTACCTATATTTTTATCCGCTCCCGTTATTGGGTCTGTAGAAACGACACACTCATATTCTCCAAAATTTATGACACTACAGTCTTCCCCTATTCCACTTCTAATTCTTACGTCATCACGAACAACACTTTTATTATTGTCTATTATCTGTTTTAAATCATCCCAATTTAGTTTTCCAACTTTCATATAAATTCTTCCTTTCTAATTTTATAAAACTAGCACATTTTAACAACTTTAATCATATTATCTATATAAGGATTAATTTATGGCGGTGGTATTTTGAAATTTATAGGACCTTTTTTAAGAATCAATACATTAAACAAAAATAACATAAAAAATCAATTCTTCTACTTATCAAAAGAATCATTAAAAGATATAGTTTTCGACTCCAAATGTGGGATATATATTCCCGCACGAGATTTAAAATCTAAATCTTTTTCTAAGATTGATATTAACACAATTAATTTAAATTCTCCACTTTTATGTATTTACAAAAAAGCAGATGCTAAATTAAAGTCGCAAGATGGCACGTTAATTTGGAATGAAAACAAGGTAAAAAAAGAAATAACCATTAATAGTAATGCGTTCATGACTTTATCTCTATTAGAACTTGTAGACTATTATAGTAGCTTTAAGCATATTGATGATTCTAAATATGCTTTAAGCCCTTTGTACCTTAAACTATGCAAAGAACAGTTAGAATTCTATGCTTCTTATTTTCGAAATAAGGATGGTCTCTTTGTTGATAAAGTGGATTTAACTGATCCTATGAACCAAGAATTTAATTTTGAAAATAAAAACAATAAATTCAAATTCTCTGATCAAGCACTTATGATGGCCGCTTACTACAAATATTGTTCTTATGATACAGACAAACATGAATATGAATATGAAAAATTCGCTCTGGACATCCTAGATATGTTTACTCAATATAAAGAAGAAATTTATAATGTTTCTTTTGAGGAACTCAATAAGATATGCTTTGCCTTAAACGTATTTTACAAATACTCCGGCTCAGAAAAATGCGAAAATTTATTGCTAGATTTTTCAGACTTGCTTATAGACCAATATAATACTAAGCCCTCTATAATTGTTAATGCTAAATTGGACTATTCTTGTATGCTTTTTATAAATTGTATTCTTTTATATAATAAAACATCATTACACAAATTTAAAGCTACTAGTGATGATTTATATGAAAAACTTACAAAATTATATGAAAGTGAAAAGGGACTATTGCTAAAGGAAAGTAATGATAAAGAGATAAACTACACTTGTGATGAGCTCTTACTATATATGTATAGCTTAATCACATATTCAGATTTTAATAATACGGAAGAGGATTCTTACATGCTTCAAGACATTTTTAAACATCAAATAATAGACTCAGGTATAGTTTTAAGTTGGCCTGATTCACCTTCTTTAGATAGTACGGAGCATTACAGAAACTTTTCACTAAAATCAGAAGACTTGCTTCAAGATGAAAATTTTAGAATGCCTACTATAGGCACACCTGAAAATAATGAACTTGCTTCTATCTTCATTAAAAGTGTGGTTTATAATAGACGAAAAGATACATTTAAACAACCTAAATCATCTTTTGATAGCAGCAAGAATATGTTTATATTCTTCTTAACAATATTTTTCCGAAATAAATAATACTAAATCTGTTAGGCTATTATTTGAGTAAATATAAGGGATATCCATTTATCGCCTATCCCTTACATTTATTTTAAGTATATACTCACAGAGAAACACAGCCTGAGTTGAATACAACTTTTAGGCTGTGTTTTTATATTTAGTTTTAATTTACTTTTTATTACTTTTACACCAGCATATAATACAAGGTAAACAAATAACGATTCCGATTATTAAAAAGGAATAGTGATAAGCATTTTGCATCCAAAGAAATTGTTCCATACTAAATTCACCATAGCCATTTGGAAGGAAATACATTGATGTTAACTTAAAAGAAATGATAGTTGAAAATAAAATTATTAAAATCCCAATAATAAATTGAAATACTTTTAAATCTAACTTTTCTTTAATAATCTCTTCTGAAACTTCAGGTTTTTCAATTAGTTGGCCTCCACAATCACTACAAACTGTATATCCTTCTTCGTATTCAGCTTCGCATTTGGGGCATATTAGCATATTTAATCTCCTTAAATTGATATTGAATAAAAGGATTTCTAATCATAACCTCCATTTGCTGGGGGTAACTTCTTATATTCTTCTTTGTTTATTATTATCTCTTCAATTTTCTTAAATAGTTCTCTCAATTGCATAGCCTCTTTAGTTTTAGACACATTTTCATCTTTCCAATAGATATTTTTTTCTTTACCATCAATAACAATTTTTATAGAATAAGTTTGAAAAGGTGTTTGCATTATATTACTCTTTGGATTAAAGTTTTCAGGATAATTTAAAATATTTATCTTTTTCATATCCAAATATATGGTATTCATTTCTTCATTGGATTTATACTTTTCGTTATAGCATAATATAAGAAAAACCTCTTAGATCATAATTGAAATTATTTTGCAACTGTATTATCCTCTTTATAAGCATAATCAAGTATCAAGTTCCCACCTTTAGTACTATATACATCTTTAACATTTTCTTTTTTACAAATAACTGTATTAGCTATAAATATAGGTATGCAGGGCAAATCTTTTGCTAGTATTTCTTGAGCTTCATTATAAAGTTTTATTTTATTTTTTTTATCCTTCTCCTTTAGCGCACTTTCAATTATTTTATCATATACTAAATTCTTATAACCATAAACATTATAACTTGAACTTGATGTCCACCTTGAAAAAAATTTAAATACATCTCCATATTCTTCATCAATTTTCGAGAATAAGATATTATAATCTCCCTGCTTTATGACCTTATTAAGTTCATCTTTTTCATAGCCTTTGCAAACTACATTTACATTTAAATAATCCTTTTCATCGAAATGACCTTTGATATTTTTAGCTACTTCATCTAAATTTTGTTTAATGTTTTTAGCCATTTCCCTTACTATCCTATTATCAAGGTCTTTATTTTCATATACTATAATTAATTCTGGTTCTTTTTCATAGTTGTTAATCTTTAAATATTCTTTTAAATATTTTGTACCTTTATCCTTATTCCCAAACACATCAAAAATTAATTTACCACTATTATCATTAGTTATGCTAGAAGTCGTATAATTTATTGCTGCAACTGCCAAATCTTTTGATATAGTTTGTATAATAAATTCCTTAGATATTATTGCACTAATTGCATTTCTAAAATTGTTGTCTTTTACTGAACCACTAGTGTTTAAATTAAAAGTTAAATAATACATACTGTTTGTAGGAATAGTTATAGTTTTCTTTTCCATACTAAGAGTGTTTCCTTCACTTATTGGCGGACTAACAAATACATCAATTTTTGAGGTATCACTAGACCCAGTGGTTTCAAAGTCTGCTAGTGTTTTTTCTTCATCCTTTATAGACGTAAACAGCATTTCACTGCTAACAATTTCATGAGCCCTCCAATACTTTTCATTCTTTAATAGTGATATTTCTCCATCTTTATTTATCCCTTTTATAATAAATGGACCGCTGTATTGAATATCGTAGTAGCTATCCTTCCAATTTCTCTTATTAATACTAGTTTCCCTTAAGGTGAAAACTGGATTGCTAAGAATATTTTTAAAATATTCATTGGGACTATTTAGCCTTATCTCTAAGGTTAAATCATCCTTTGCTACAATAGCGACTTTATCGAACGTTACTTTTCCCATTCTAAAATCCTTAGCTCCAAATATACAATATAATTGCTCAGCAAAAATATTATCCTTTTCTAATAGGATGTTGTGAAAAAACCTTACAAAATCTATAGCTTTTATAGACCTTCCATCGCTATAATGAAGGTCTTTTCTTAATTTAAAGGTATACCCAATTTTATCAGCTGAAATTTCATAACTTTCTGCCATAGCAGGTACTATTTCGCCATATTTATCTTCACGGACCAAACCTTCAAATAAAGCCAATAACAAATCTTTTTGTCTCACATTATCACTATTTAGCATTAACAAATCTGAAGGCAATTCTCCCACGTTATATACTAAAAATTTTCTAGAAGTTGTTGGCTTAACTTTCTTCTCAACACATCCACTAGTTAACATCATCATAAAAATTAATATTATACATAATAACTTTTTCATAATTCACCTCCAATATGGGTCTTATTAAAAGTATTAACCTTTCATGTGTGAAGTAATCAAATTTACAATAAAAATATTGACAACTCTCCTAACTCCATCGGTGGCGGTCTTTTACAGTGGAGGAAGTCAGGAGGAATGTTTGAGCGTACAGCGAGTTTGCACTTTTTAGTATCTTTCAATAAAATTAGTTTAGAATTACTTGGCGACGTGAAAGCATTCTAGCAATATATACTTTTCGTTTTAGCATAATCTAAGAAAAAATTTTGAATTAAAATTCTTGTTTTAATTCCTTTTCAAGTCACGCAGTAAAAGTTTTATACTTTCTTATTGTGTTAGCTTTTTGTACTTTGATTATGCTATAATATATTTACATAATTTACGTATTTAAAGGTATATAGGGGGAATTTTTTATGCTAACCTTGACTATTCAAATAATTGCTATATGTGCCATGTTAACTTTTATATTTATTGGAATATGGGGTTTCATTTTATTAATTAAAGTATATAACCAGTTAAGATATAAAAATTATTTAATGGAGAAGCTTATACAAAACACCTCTAAATTATCTTTAACCCATGAAAATATAGCATGTTCTAAAAAAGATATTGAAATATTGGAATCATAACATAAAAAAAGACGTCATATGGCGTCTTTTTCTTTATTCTATATATCCATTGGTCCACTTTATTTTTATCTATTTTAACATATTTACTAATTCCTCTTCAGATATAACTGCAATTCCGAGTTCTTGAGCTTTTGTAAGCTTACTTCCGGCATTCTCTCCTGCTAATACGTAACTGGTTTTACTTGAAACAGAACCCGATACTTTTCCTCCATGATTCTCTATCATCACTGTAGCTTCCTCTCGCCCCATAGACGTCAGTGTTCCAGTTACAACGAAAGTTAATCCATCAAACACATTGTCTTCGATACTAGAGCCCTCTACAGCCATATTAACGCCATATTCTTTTAATCTATCTATTATTTCACAGTTTTTTTTATCTTTAAAAAATTTCAGTATACACAATGCACTTATTTCACCTATATCCGATACGTTTTGTAAATCTTCTAAAGATGTATTTTTCAAATCTTCAATAGATTTGTAATGCTTCATTATACTTTTCGCTGCCACCTTCCCAATATTAGGAATTCCAAGGCCCGTAAGAAGTTTTTGTGCTTCATTACTCTTTGATTTGTTTATAGCTTCTAGTAACTTATCTGTATTCTTTTCTTTTCCTATTATACCTTGCTGGATAAGTTCCTCGCGATAATTAAACAGTGAATATATATCCGCAATATCTTTTATATACTCCATACGAATAAGTTCCTTAATATACGCCGTGCCAAACCCTTTTATATCCATAGCATTCCGACCAACAAAATTAATAATGTGTCTTTCTAATTGCGCCAAACAATTAGGATTTATACATTTGATGTCAGCAGTATCTTTTTCACGTACAGTAGGTGCTGCACATACCGGACAAATGCCAGGAAGCTTAAATCTATTTAATTCGCCAGCGCGTTTTTCTTTCACTACAGATTTAATCTTTGGAATAATCTCTCCTGATTTGTATACAACAATTATATCTCCAATCCTTATATCTAAATCATCGATAAAATCTTGGTTGTGCAGGATTGCTCTAGATACAGATGTTCCGCATAAACGAATCGGCTCAAATATTGCTGTAGGAGTAATTCTACCGGTTCTTCCTACTGATACTTCAATATCGATTAATTTTGTTTCTTTTTCTTCTGGAGGAAATTTATAAGCTATAGCCCATTTTGGAACCTTTGAAGTATTTCCAAGTTCCTTTCTATCTTCCAAGTTATTAATTTTAATAACAACTCCGTCAATATCATATGCTAAGGTACCTCTTTCCTCTCCAATAGTCTGGATAGCATTCCATACTTCATCAGCTGTTTTACATTTTACATAATTCTCAATAACTTTTACACCTTGCTTTTTTAACCATTCATAACTTTCCGTATGTGTTTCAAATTCAATTCCTTTGGTATCTTGAACATTAAAAATAAATAGAGATAATTCTCTTTCCTTTGTTATTTTACTATCTAACTGTCTGAGTGTTCCTGCTGCACAGTTCCTTGGATTGGCAAATATCTTTTTCTCTAATAACTCTTGCTTCTCATTAACCTTGTCAAAGGCAACAGTAGACATATATACTTCACCACGAAGCTCTAGGTATGGAACTTTCTCTTTCAGTTTCCGTACAACATCCTTAATTACTTTAGCATTTTCAGTTACATCCTCACCTTGAATGATTCCATCACCGCGAGTCACAGCTACTGTTAATTCACCCTCTACATAACGTAGGGACATTGACAAACCATCAATTTTAAGTTCAACAACAAAGGTTGGATCCTCCAGTTCTTCAATCATTTTATTTACGTAAGCATAGACATCTTCTTTTGTAAATACATCTTGCAAACTGAGCATTGGGACATTATGTTTTACTAATACTCCAGCTTTTCTTTTTGCAATTCCACCTACTGTTTGAGTTGGGGAATCTAATGTTACAAGTTCTGGATGTTCTTCCTCTATTGTTTTAAGCGTAAGCATTAATTGATCGTATTCATAATCTGATATTTCTGCATTATCTTCATTGTAATATCTATCACTATGGTATTTAATTATCTTTTTAATTTCGTTAATTCTATCTTCTACATTCATCACATTATTATCCTCACTAATATCCATAAAATCTACACCCTTTCCCACGAAATCTAACCCACAATATTAGTTATCCCAAATAAAATAACTAGCATACTCACTAGTTATTTTATGGAACATGTTTTATAACATTTCTATAGGTGCTTTATCTAATACCAACTTTTTTATTCCCATATTATCAAAGGCTATTGAAATCAAGGTGTCACCATTTGAGCTTGATATTGATACAATGGTGCCTACTCCAAATTTACCATGTTTAACTTTTCTACCTACCGTAGCTTCACTTTTTATACTTTGCTGTCTTAAATCGCTACCTTGCGCCGTAACTGATAGGTTATTTTGTGTTGTGGCAGCACTCTCTGCACCATTTGAGCTCATGAGCCCATGAGGGTTAAACTTTTGTGGCGCCTTAGTGTTGTTTCTTCTTAACACCTGTACAGTCCTATTTTTATTTCCCCCAACAATTTCTTTTAAGTCTTCTGAGATTTCACTTATAAAATCAGAAGGTGCATACCCAACAGTTCTTCCAAATACCATTCTACTCTCTGCAGATGTTATATAAAGCTTCTCTTCTGCCCGTGTTATTGCAACATAGCATAGACGCCTTGACTCTTCCATTTCTGTGAAATTGTTAAAGGAAGACATACCTGGGAATATGCCATTTTCCATACCAACCATGAATACCACTGGAAACTCTAAGCCTTTTGCACTATGTACAGTCATCATTGCTGCGGTATCTACAATTTCCTCAGTATTCTCAGAATTCTCTGCACTTGAACCTAAACTAACCCCTTCTAAGAATGCTAAAAGTGATTTATCCTCTGAAGTTCTTTCAAATTCTACAGCATCTGATACTAATTCCTTTATATTTTCTACCCTGCTTTCATCTTCTGGTTCCTTAGATGTTTCCAATTGCTTTAAATATCCTGTATCACTTAAAATAGACTTAATTAATTGTGATACAGTGACCTCTTCCTTTTTAGCCATAAAACTATTCATAAGACTAACAAACTTGCTTATAGATGATGTATTCCTAGTGGTCAGCGACGGTATATACTCCACATCTAGAATAGCACTGTACAAACATTGATCTATTTCAGTTGCAAACTCTTGAATCTTTTGAATAGTTGCATCACCTATATTTCTTTTAGGTACGTTTATAATTCTTTTTAATGCAATATCGTCAAGAGGATTATTCATAAGCTTTAAATATGCCATTATATCCTTTATTTCTTTTCTATCATAGAACTTTAATCCTCCTACTATTCTATATGGAATTAAAGTTTTCCTAAAGCTCTCCTCAAAAATACGAGATTGGGAATTCATCCTATATAAAATTGCAAAATCCTTAAAACTCTTATTTTCCTCTTGCATAATTGACTTAATCTGACTTGCTACAAAATTTGCCTCATCTCTATCTGAAAATGCTCTATATAAATTAATTTTGTCTCCATTGTCTTTCTCAGTTCTTAGTGCCTTATCTTTTCTTTGAGAATTATTTTTTATAACATCATTAGCTGCTGTTAGTATATTCCCATAAGACCTATAATTTTGCTCAAGTTTAACCACTTTTGCCCTTGGATAATCTTTTTCAAAATCTAAGATATTGGTGACATCAGCACCCCTCCATGCGTAGATGCATTGGTCATCATCTCCAACTACGCATATATTTTCCTTTTCATCTACCAAAAGCTTTATAAGCATATACTGCGCCTTATTTGTATCCTGATACTCATCTACCATAATATATCTGAATTTTTTATGGTAAAAATCTAAAACTTCCTTATTATTTTTAAGGAGTTCCACAGCTTTAAAAATTAAATCATCAAAATCTAGTGCATTATTACCTTTTAATTTTTTTTGATAAAGAACATATATATCAGCAACTTTATTTTTTCTAAAATCATGTTCATTTTCTTTTTTATACATTTCTGGAGTAATCAGTTCATTTTTAGCATTTGATATCTTGTTTAGAATTTCTGAATCTGTTAGATCCTTTTCATTTGTACCAAGTTCTTTCATACACTGTTTAATCAAACTTTTTTGATCATAGCTATCATAAATGGTAAAGTTCTTATTATATCCTAGTTTATCTATTTCACGCCTAAGTATCCTAACACAACTAGAGTGGAAGGTTGAAATCCACATATTATCTGCTACATTACCTACAAGCGCACGCACTCTATCCTTCATTTCGCCAGCCGCTTTATTAGTGAAAGTTATGGCTAAAATTTGTGAGGGATATATATTTAAATCTTGAATCATATGGGCAATCCTATACGTTAAGACTCTAGTTTTTCCAGAGCCTGCACCCGCTAGTATTAGTAGTGGCCCATCCACTGTTATTGCAGCTTCGCACTGCTCTTTGTTTAACAAACTTTCTAAATCCATAAAAACACTCCTTATATATTATATTAATACTAGATACATCTAGCATTACTTAGATTTCACTCAAGGTGCAAATAAACAAATAATAAGTTAGTATAATATTTGTTTATTTGCACCAAACATACCTTTAATTATATCACAATGTGTGTAAACTTAAACAATTTTAAAAATAGAGACGGTTAATTATGTTCACTCCTTTAACGTTAGTTAAACTAAGTAAATATATGTTAACCGTCTCTTTTTATCCTTATCTGTGTGGCAAATGAAAATAATATACTTACTTTTTTAATTTCAAACGTTCTAATATAAGTTTATACCCATCACTACCATAGTTTAATGCTCTATTTATTCTACTTATTGTGGCAGTACTTGCTCCTGTAGTACTAGCTATATCCAGATAGGTCCTTTTTTCTGCTAACATTTTTGCTACTTGAAGTCTTTGCTCAAATGCCTGAATTTCATTTATAGTGCATATATCCTCAAAAAATCTATAACACTCTTCCTTATTTTGCAGGCTTAAAATACCATCAAAAAGAAAATCCATATCTTTACTTTCTAATTTAGAACTATATTCACTCATCATCCTTCACCTCTAATAATCATTGATTACTTTAGACAATTTTAACATTTATATTACATTTATACTATTAAAATTTAAAAAAATCCGAAAATTATATGTTCTACAAGTATTTTTGTTTAATTCAAGTGATTTATAATTTCCTGTGAAATAAAAAAATGCAGTTTATTAAAAATTATTTAAATAAACTGCTGCAGAACCAAAATATTTATTTGAATGTGCCTAACTGTGATTTACAAAATTATATTATTTAACTAAATTTAACATAACAGTAATTACAATAAAAAAGACTGCTGAAATTGCTGTAATTCGTGCTAAAACTGATTCTGCAGTTTTAGTTTTATTTTTAGCAAAAAAAGTATCTGAACTTCCTGCTATAAGACCACTTAATCCATTCGATTTACTAGGTTGCATCATAACTGTGACAATTATAACTATTGAAATTATAACCTGTAAAACTACTAGAAAACTATGCATGTGAACACCCCCCATTTATTGAATACATGATTATTTTAACATACTCTAGGAGAGCTTACAATGGATTGTAATTAACATACTCGCCCTACAATATATTATACTTTATATTATTATATTTTTAGTTTATTCTAACACAATTTCATTTAAATATCCACACAATTCAAAGTAAAATGTAAGAGTATAGCCTATATAGACTATACTCTCATTTTATACTAATTACCTTTTGATGTTATAGAATGCTTTTAGTCCTCTGTATTCAGCCATATCTTCTAATTCTTCTTCTATTCTTAATAGTTGATTATATTTAGCAACTCTTTCAGTTCTAGCTGGTGCACCAGTTTTAATTTGTCCTGCATTCACAGCTACAACTAAATCAGCTATTGAAGTATCTTCTGTTTCTCCTGATCTATGAGAAACTACTGCTGTAAATCCAGCTCTTTCAGCCATTTCTATAGCATTTAATGTTTCAGTGAGTGTTCCTATTTGGTTTAATTTTATAAGAATTGAATTTGCAGTTTTTCTTTCAATTCCCATTTTCAATCTATCTGTGTTAGTTACAAATAAATCGTCTCCAACTAATTGAATTCTATCTCCTATTTTATCAGTTAGGTATTTCCAACCTTCCCAATCTTCTTCAGCCATTCCATCTTCTATAGAAATTATTGGGTATTTGTTAACTAGCTCTACATAGTAGTCAGCCATTTGCTCTGGAGTAAGTATTCTTCCTTCTGAAGCTAAGTTGTATGTTCCATCTTCGAAGAATTCAGAAGCTGCTGGGTCAAGAGCTATATAGATATCTTTTCCTGGAACATATCCAGCTTTTTCTATAGCTTCTATTATAATCTTTATAGCCTCTTCATTTGATGATAAGTCTGGAGCAAATCCACCTTCATCGCCAACACCAGTTGCGAGTCCCTTAGATTTTAACAATGCTTTTAATGAATGGTAAACTTCTGCGCTCATTCTTAATGCTTCGCTAAAAGAAGTTGCTCCAACTGGCATAATCATAAACTCTTGTAAGTCTACATTATTGTCTGCATGGCTTCCACCATTTATAATGTTCATCATTGGAACTGGTAAAACTTTAGCGTTTACTCCGCCAATATATTGATAAAGTCCTAGTCCTAATGATTCAGCCGCAGCTCTAGCACAAGCTAGGGAAACTCCAAGTGTTGCATTAGCACCAAGTTTGCTCTTATTGTCTGTTCCATCAAGAGCAATCATTGCTTTATCTATAGCTATTTGATCATATACGTTCATTCCAATTAGCTCTTCAGCTATTAGATCATTTACATTATCAACAGCTTTCAAAACTCCTTTTCCGTTATATATATCTTTGTCACCATCTCTGAGTTCTACGGCTTCAAACATACCTGTAGAAGCGCCTGATGGCACTGCAGCTCTTGCTACTGTTCCATCTTCCAGGGTAACTTCAACCTCAACAGTTGGAAATGCCCTTGAATCTAAAATTTGTCTTGCGTAAACATCAATAATTTCAATATAGTTTTTCATATACTCATACCTCCAATTTTTTTTATGTTATTATTTTCTAAGTTAATAGGATAATCCATTAGTCTTTGAAAATATTTGTTTAACTTAGATAATATAATAATCTCATTTATTTTTCACTTAATTAAATAATCAGCTTTGGTTTTTTTAAAATTAATCTATGATTAGTGATTTTCCTGTCATTTCTTTAGGTACAGGTAGACCCATAACTGAAAGCATTGTAGGTGCCATATCCGCCAATATGCCGTTATCCTTTAGTCCTTTACTATGGTTTGAAACATAGGTAAAGGGAACTAAATTTGTAGTATGTGCTGTCATAGGCTTTCCTGACGAAAAGTCAATCATTTGCTCTGAGTTTCCATGGTCTGCAGTTATAAATATGCTACCATCTTTACCAAGAACATTCTTGACAATTTTCCCAAGACATACATCCACTGCTTCTATAGCTTTTTTAGCAGCTTCGAAATCACCTGTATGCCCTACCATATCTGGATTAGCAAAGTTAAGTATAATCATGTCATACTTATTTGTATCTAGCCTTTTTAATAATTCCTCAGTAACCTCATATGCACTCATTTCTGGCTTTAAATCATAAGTAGCTACTTTAGGCGATGGAATTAAAGCTCTATCTTCATTGGCATTTGGAGCTTCAACCCCTCCATTAAAGAAGAATGTAACATGCGCATATTTTTCAGTTTCAGCTATTCTTAACTGGTTTTTGCCCATTTTGCTAACATATTCTCCCAATGTATTGGTGAAACCTTCCGGTGTGTATGCCACAGCAACATTTTCTAGTGACAAATCATATTGAGTAGTACATACATAGTTTAAATTTAGTGTTTCTCTTTCAAAACCAAGGAATACTTTGTCATTTATTGCTCTAGTAATTTCGCGAGCCCTGTCTGGTCTAAAATTAAAGAATATAACACTATCCTTATTTTTTATAGCTGATACTGGTTTATTGTTCTCCATTATAACCGTTGGAAGAACAAATTCATCTGTCTTATTATCATGGAAAGCACGTTTAACTGCTTCTATTGCCGAGGTGTTCTCTTCGCCTTTAGATAAGACCATAGCATCATATGCAAGCTTAACTCTTTCCCATCTCTTGTCTCTATCCATAGCATAGTATCTACCACTTACAGTAGCAATTTTTCCAAGACCTATTTCCTTCATATATTCTTCTAGGTCTGCTATGTATTCTAGCGCTGAACCTGGTTGTACATCCCTACCATCTAAGAAAGCATGCACATAAACCTTTTTAGCGCCTTTATCCTTGGCAAGTTTTAATAGTGCCTTTAAATGATTAATATGGGAGTGAACTCCTCCGTCAGACAATAATCCTAAAAGATGTATTGAAGAATTTGCCTCAATAGCTTTATCTATTGCACTATTAAAAGCAGGGTTTTTAAAGAAGTTTCCTTCCTTAATTTCTTTTGTTATTCTTGTAAGCTCTTGGTATATAATTCTACCAGAACCTATGTTTAAATGACCTACTTCTGAGTTTCCCATCTGGCCCTCTGGAAGTCCTACCTCCAGACCACTTGCATTTAATTTTGTAGTTGGATATTTTTTTAATATTTCATCATAGTTTGGTTTGTTTGCTGATACTACTGCATTGCCATCTAAATGGTCTGATAATCCAAATCCATCTAAAATCATTAGCATTACTGGTTTCTTTGGCATTTTTGTTCCTCCCACCCGCTTTGTTTCTAATATATATCTGTTTATTTATATTTTAATAGTTTACTATTCCTGCAAAGTCTTCTGCTTTAAGACTAGCTCCTCCAATTAATCCACCATCTATATCTGATTTACCCATTTGTTCACTTATAGTTGATGGTTTAACTGAACCACCATATTGGATTCTAAGTTTTTCTGAAACATCAGATCCAAACATTGCTCCAACAGTTTTTCTTATAAATCCAATTGTCTCATTAGCTTCATCTGCAGTTGCAGTTTTTCCTGTTCCTATTGCCCATATTGGTTCATAAGCTATAACCAATTTTTCCACTTGCTCTCTTGTAAGTCCTGCTAAATCTAATTTTATTTGATTATCTAGGACTTTTTCTGTAATATTTGATTCTCTTTGTGCAAGTGTTTCTCCCATACAAAGTATAGGCGAAATACTATGATTATAAGCAGCTTTAAGCTTCTTGTTTACACTTTCGTCTGTCTCATTGAAATACTGTCTTCTTTCACTATGGCCAATTATAACATAATCAACGCCCATATCTTTTAACATTCCTGGTGAAACTTCACCTGTAAAAGCACCATTTTCTTCAAAATGCATGTTTTGAGCTCCTACTTTTATATTTGATCCCTTAGCTACTTTTATTACTGCATCTAAACATAAAAATGTAGGGCAAACTACAACTTCACATTGTGCATCTTTAACTAAAGGCTTTATTTCCTCAATTAAACTTACAGCTTCACCAACAGTTTTATTCATCTTCCAATTACCTGCAATTATACCTTTTCTCATAAGAACCCTCCTAATTGTTGTTTTGTGGTAGATGTGAACTATTAATTGTTATCTCCCTCATTAGTCTTTAAAACGATTTTTTGAGGGAGGCAACAACTAATATCTAATTAAAATTTAAAATAACAAAATTTTATTTATTTATTTATTTATTTATTTGTAAGAGCTTCAATTCCTGGTAACAATTTACCCTCTAAAAATTCAAGTGACGCTCCACCACCTGTAGATATGTGAGTCATCTTATCTCCGAATCCTAATTGGTTAACTGCAGCTGCACTATCTCCACCGCCTATTACAGTAGTTCCGTCAACCTTTGACATAGCTTCAGCTACTGCTATAGTTCCCTTTGCGAAATTTGCAAATTCAAATACTCCCATTGGTCCGTTCCAAATAATAGTTTTAGCTATGCTTATAGCACCTTTATACATTTCTGCAGTCTTAGGTCCAATATCAAGTCCCATATATCCATCTGGGATATTTTGATTATCAGTTACTACTGGTTCTGCCTCAGCTGAAAATCTATTTGCAACAATGTGATCCACTGGTAACAAGAACTTAACTCCTTTAGACTCAGCTCTTTGCATCATATCTTTAGCATATTCTACTTTGTCTTCCTCAACTAGTGAACTTCCAATAGAATAACCACCAGCTTTTAAGAATGTGTAGGCCATTCCTCCACCAATTACTAAAGTATCTACTTTTTCAAGCAAATTAGCAATAACATCTATTTTATCTGAAACCTTAGCTCCACCTAAAATTGCCACGAAAGGTCTAACTGGGTTATCTACTGCTTCTCCTAAGAATTTTAATTCCTTTTGAATTAAATATCCACATACTGAAGTTTCAATAAATTGCGTTACTCCAACCGTAGAGCAATGTGCTCTATGAGCTGTTCCAAAGGCATCATTTACAAATACATCTGCAAGGGATGCGAGTTCCTTAGAAAAATTTTCACTGTTTTTAGTTTCTTCTTTTCTATATCTTGTATTTTCTAATAATAAAACATCTCCGTTTTCCATTTCTGATACGGCAGATTTCACTTTATCACTAACTACATTTGGGTCTGCTGCAAAAATTACTACTTCTCCTAGCATTTCACTTAATTTCTTAGCAACTGGTGCTAGTGAAAGCTCAGGTCTTGGCTCTCCACTTGGTTTCCCAAGGTGTGAACATAAAATAACTTTTGCTCCATTTTTAACTAAATAATTTATTGTAGGCATTGCACCTTCTAGTCTGGTTACATCTGTAATTACACCCTCACTTAATGGCACATTAAAATCACATCTAACTAAAACCCTTTTACCTTTAACCTGGATATCTTCTATAGTTTTTTTATTAAATTTCATACACATTCTCCTCTCATACTGTTTATTATACAAAACTCAGATAACTTACAATGATTATTGTTAGTATAAATTTCACTTGCTATTCCTATATTTAAAAAGGCCTGATTTCATAGATTAACTATAAAACCAAACCTTAATATTATACTTACTGTTTGCCTACAGTTAGATTATAGTATGCTAACAGTTTTATAGTAAAATTAATTCTTATAGTCTGTCTGCAACATATTTAGTTAAATCTGCGAGTCTATTTGAATAACCCCATTCATTATCATACCAAGCTACAACTTTAACCATGTTATCTCCAATAACCATAGTTGATGGTGCATCAATTATAGAAGATCTTTCGTCTCCTCTAAAATCAATTGAAACTAATGGTTCTTCACAGAATCCAAGAATTCCTTTCATTGTAGTTTCAGAAGCCTTCTTAAATGCTGCATTTATCTCTTCTGCAGTAACATTCTTTGAAAGTTCACATACTAAATCTGTACATGAAACTGTTGGAGTTGGAACTCTTAATGAGAATCCGTTTAATTTTCCTTTTAATTGTGGTAGAACTAATGCTACAGCTTTTGCAGCTCCAGTAGTAGTTGGAATCATTGATTCACAAGCAGCTCTTGCACGTCTCATATCACTATGTGGAGCATCTAATAATCTTTGATCTCCAGTATATGAATGAATTGTAGTCATTAAACCTTTAACTATTCCAAATTCTTGGTCTAAAACTTTAGCAAATGGTGCTAAACAGTTTGTTGTACATGACGCATTTGAAATTATGTTATGTTTTGCTGCATCGTACTTTTCTTCGTTAACTCCTAGTACTATTGTTATATCTTCATTTTTTGCTGGTGCTGATATAAGAACTTTTTTAACACTTCCGCCTAAATGTGCATTTGCTTTAGTAGCATCTGTAAAGAATCCTGTAGATTCTATTATTATTTCTGCTCCAAGTGAATTCCAATCTATGTTTTTTGGATCTCTTTCTGCGAATATTTTAATTTCTTTTCCATTAACAACTATTGAGCTTTCTTTAGCTTCTACAGTTCCGTTAAATTTTCCATAAAGTGAATCATATTTTAAAAGATGAGCAAGTGTTGCAGCATCTGTTAAGTCATTGATTCCTACTATCTGTAATTCTGTAGCATAGTTTGCCACTAGTGCTTTAAATACATTTCTTCCTATTCTACCAAATCCATTTATTCCTACTTTTATCATTTGACAAAACCTCCTAAATTTTTATAAAATAATTATATGTAAATATATAATTTTCTCTTTTACAAAATCATTATATAGTTTACTCTTTTTTCTCTAGAATATTTATAATTTCTTTCGCAGCTGCTTCATCAATTATTAAAACTGCGCTTGAACGATTGATTTCAGTTGCTATAATGGCTCTAGCTTTATTTTTTCCAGCTGCTACCGCAATTAGGGTTTTAATATTTTTGACATCTTCATTTTTCACCCCAATAGTAGGTGTAGAATGAACTATTTTTCCTAATTCATTGTAATAATGTCCAAAAGTCTCTCCTACAGCACCTAATTCTTTTAGGTCCTTTATATCCTCTTCCGATAGACCTCTTTTCCTAGCCATGTCTGTAGCGATTCCTATGCCATAAATAAGAACTTCGGCACTTCTGATTTTTTCAATTATGTTTTTTATTTCTTTTTCATTTAATATAGTTTCAAGTGCCGCATTGCTCAAATTATCAGGTGCATGAAGTAATTCATAATTACCCCCAATTTTATCTGCAAGTCTTGCCACTAATGTATTAGCTTGAATTTCTACGTTTCTTGCCATACCGCCTCTAGCTGGAAGCACTAAAATATTGTTATATTTATTATTTTTAGTAAAACCCTCTACAACTTGTTTAACTGTTGATCCACCTGTTATTGCAATTATACTATTATCTTTAATAATGTCCATGGCATAACTAGCAGCTACTTTTCCAAGTTCTTTAAGCACACTTTTATCGATGTCTACATCTCCAGGAACAACTATAACTTGGTGAAGATTTAAATATTTCTCAATAAACTTCTCAATTTTTGATAAGCCTTTAATCTCATGAATAAAACCTTTTAACTTATTTATAATTTCTTCTCCATCAGTTGTTATAAACATGCCTGATGCATTAACCTCAATTAAATTCTGAGATTTCAAAAAGTTTATTTCATTTCTTACTATTCTCTCGCTTATATTCATGTCATTCGCCAAAATTCTTCGTCCTATAGGTCCATCATAATATATCACTCTTAGTATATCATACCTTTTTTGGAGAAGTTCTATAAGTTCTGGCACTACCTTTTGTTGTAATTTTAATATATTCAGCACTTGAACACCTCTCTGGACTATTTAAGTCCCAGCACATATTTTTTGTTCCCACTTACATTATAGATGAAATACTAACTTTTTTAAATTAGTATTTGAAAAAAAGTTGTTAACATTTTGTTAACTAGAGGATTAATTTAATATTTCACCTAAAATCTTTTACGTTTACTAGAACTCTTAATTCCAAGTTCTTCTCTATATTTTGCTACAGTTCTTCTTGAAATATTCATACCTTCTATGTTTAATCGATTAGAAATAATTTGATCTGATAGTGGCTTCTTTTGCTCTTCGTGATCCACCATTTCCTTTATTGCGCTCTTAATATTAATTGTAGATATATCCTCTCCACCTATAACCGAGGTAATTCCGTTAGTAAATAAATCCTTTATTTTAATGATTTTACCACTATTTACGCTAACATATTTTTCTCTAATTGCCCGACTTATAGTGGATTCATGCATTTCTAAATTATTAGCAATTCTTTTAAGTGTCATTGGTTTTAAGTATTGGTCGCCGTCATCGAAATATTCCTTTTGAACCTCTAAAATCTCTTCCAAAACTCTATACACAGTATTTTTTCTTTGTTCAATGCTTTTAATAAGAAACATTGCACTATTAATTTTATCTTTTACGTATTCTACTGCCTCTGCGTCTTTTCCGCTATTAATAATTTCCTTATATAATGAATTTATATTAAGCTTTGGTAGCACATCTTCGTTCATAGAAATAAAATATTGATCATTAATCTTATTAATGTAGGCATCTGGTACAATATATTTAACCGTCTCACCAGTATAAAATCCTCTTGATGGCTTAGGCTCTAAAGTTTTTATTATGTCTACATATTTCTGAACATGAGTAATTGTAATTTTCAGTTCTTTAGCTATAACATTATATTTATTTTCTGCCAATAATTCTAAATACTCTTCAATGATTTTATAGATATTTTCATCATTATTGCCCAGGTTATATAATTGAATTTTTAAACATTCTTTTAAATTCCTAGCTCCGATTCCTTGAGGGTCTAAGGATTGGAGAATTTTAAGTGCATCTTCAGCCACTTCATTTGATATTCTAAGCTCCTTGCATATATCAGATAATTCTGCAGACAAATATCCTTTTGTATCTAAGTTTTCCACCATGTATTTGCATATGTCCAGGATTTCAGGTTTTTCAGTTAATTCTCCTATTTGCTCCATAAGATAATCTTTAAGAGATTTTTCCTGTGCAATATAATAAAAAGGTGAGACTTCTTCATTCTCAGCCTTAGAACTGTGATTTTTTACTTTGTAATCATCTTTTTCAAGATATTTAATTATTTCTTTATAATCCTTTGCTTCTTTATAATCATTTGCTTCATTGCTATTGCTTCTAGTATTTTGTAAATCTTTTTCCTCTAGCACCGGATTTTCTTGCATCTCTTTATTTACATATTGACCCAGTTCGTATGCTGACATTTGAAGAAGTTTAACAGACATCTGCATTTCTTGCGTCATTATTAATTTTTGTTCTTGGATCAAATTCAAACCAAAATTAATGTTCATTTTATCCATCACCTCATCTAAGTCAGATTATAAATATTATAACATAGCACAGTATATAAATATAGATTATGTCTTAAGGCACCTTCTATTAAAATAAAAAACTCAGCAAATGCTGAGTTTTTTTATTTTTAAAATATTACCTCGATCCTTTATCATAGGGCTTCCCACTTGCCAATGGCCCTGTGGTTTTTCCAACAAAACCTGCAAGTGCAAGCATAGTAAGTACATATGGAATAACATCGTATACTTCTGTAGGTAAATTCCAGCTAAGTCCCTGTGCAAAAATATTAAATGCCGAACCAAAAGCAAATAATAAACTAGCACCAAGGGCTCCAAAAGGCTTCCAATTACCGAAGATAACTGCAGCTAAAGCAATAAATCCACGTCCTGCTACCATTCCTTCTCTGTAAAGTGGAGTTATACCAAGGGATAAGGCTGCTCCACCAAGTCCCGCAAGCATTCCTGATAAAATAACACATAAATATCTTATTTTATAAACATTTATTCCTAGTGTATCAGCAGCCTTTGGATGCTCTCCTACAGCTCTAATTCTTAGTCCTAAAGGTGTTTTATATAATACATAATGTGAGACAAATACTAAAATAATTGCTAATATTACAAACCAGTTTAACTGATCTATAAAATCACCTATTAATGGTATATTTCTAATCCAATTTGGGATGTTATAGGAAAGCCCTGTTACTATATCCGTTTGACCACCCTTGCCGTTAAATAGCTTAAATATTAAGAAGCTAGCAAGGGCCGTGGAAAAAAGATTTATAGCAGTACCTGAAATTACTTGATCTGCACGCAAATGTATACTGAGCACTGCATGTATTAACCCCAAAACTCCACCAGCTATAACACCAAAAAGTATTCCTATTAGTGGACCATACACTGGGCCAAGCAATGGACTAAACAAATAACTTCCATATACTCCAAAGAAAGCGCCTATTACCATCATACCTTCAAGGCCTATATTAACTACACCTGATTTTTCAGAAAATATACCACCGAGTGCTGCAAAAATTAGAGGCGTTGCTATTCTTAAAGTTTGCGCTAACAAATTTATTAAAATATCACTACTCATTTGTAATCGCCTCCTTTTTTTTCTTTTCCGAGAAGTACTTAACAATATAATCTGTAGCTACAAATATAATAATTATAGCTTGGATTAAATAAACTATATCTTTTGGTATTCCATTTAATTGAAGAGTTCTAGCACTACTATTTAATGTTCCGAATAATAGAGCTGAGGCTATACATCCAATAGGATTGCTCTTGGCAAGTAGTGCAACTGCAATACCATCAAACCCATAGGAGGGAAGTGCCATAAAGTCTTTTACATTATGAAGAACACCCGCAACCTGCGACGCCCCACCAACACCTGCTATTGCACCTGAAATCACCATAGCAAGTATTGTATTTTTTGCTACATTGATTCCACCATATTCTGCCGCATGTGGATTTATACCAACTGCCCTTATTTCATACCCAACAGTAGTTTTCCATAATAGCCAGAATATAAAAATTGCTACCGCTATGGCAAGGAATACACTAACATTAGCTCCACTACCAGAAACAAACCTAGGAAGTTGTGCACTCTCTTGTATAGTTGCAGTACTTGCTTTACCTGGCACTCCAAAGCTAGTTCTTAATATAAGAAAATTAGCCAGTGCCATAGATATATAATTCATCATAATTGTATTAATAACTTCATGAGTACCTACCTTAGCTTTTAAATATCCTGGGATAGCTCCCCATATTCCACCGGCTACAAGCCCTGCAAGAATAATTAATACTATATGAATTACTGGATTTAATCCTGGAATAGTTCCTACAAAAGCCGCTGCTAGCATTCCAAGTATAAATTGACCCGCTACACCTATATTAAATAGTCCACATTTAAATGCCACTGCATTTGCAACTCCTGTAAATATTAGTGGAGTAACTTCTGAAATAGTAACAAAGGTTACTCTCTCATTACCAAACCCACCTTTATATATAAGTCGAAATAAGTCACCTAAAGCTGAAAAATACTGTAATATAGAATATCCTTTTGCCCACATTACAAAGAACACAGCAACAAATATGGAAACTATTATTGAAAGCAACGGAAATGCAAGTGTTTTAAGAGTGTTCTTTGCTATTTTAACAAATTTGCTATCTTTATTTTTAGCTTTATTCATTATTTTTAACTCCTTTCGGTGTTTCAGAAAGAGTACCACCAGCCATAAGTATACCAAGTTTTTTCTCTGTGGCATCACATCTATCTAGTATATCTACTATTTTACCATCATACATTACAGCTATTCTATCTGATAGTGATAGTATTTCATCAAGCTCTAAGGAAACTAATAAAACCGCCCTGCCCTTATCACGTTCTCCCACCAGTCTTTTGTGAATATATTCAATTGCTCCAACGTCAAGACCTCTTGTAGGTTGTGCTGCTATTAATAGTTCTGGATCTTTTGAAATTTCTCTAGCTGCTATAAGTTTTTGTTGATTACCACCTGACAATGATTCCGCGTTTACCTCAGAATTAGGTGTTCTAACATCAAATTCGCGAATAAGTTCATCACAATGTTTTCTAATTTCACTGTAATTCATAACTATACCTTTACTAAACGGTGCATTTTTATGAATTCCCAGTATTGAGTTTTCAAACAAAGAGTAATCTAAAATAAGCCCTCTCTTTTGTCTATCCTCTGGTATATGACCAACACCTGCTGACATAATAGCTCTTGGTGATTTACCATATATACTTTTTCCATTTATTGTAATATTCCCACTCTTAGGCTTGCGAAGCCCAGTTAGAACCTCTAAAAATTCTGATTGACCATTGCCATCGACACCAGCTATACCTAGAATTTCTCCCCCATATACTGTTAATTTCAAATTATCTACAGCAGGTAATCCTCTTTGATCGTTGGCACAAAGATTTTCAATTTTTAATATTTCTCCTTTTATCATAGCAGGCTTCTTGTCCACGGTTAGATTTACTTTTCTGCCCACCATAAGTTCAGCTAATTCGTCTATACTTGTTTCTTTAGTTTTTACTGTACCAGTTACCTTACCTCGCCTAATTATAGTAACTCGATCACTCATACTCATAACTTCTTTTAATTTATGTGTAATAAGTATTACTGATTTTCCTTCTTTTTCAAGATTTCTAATTATATTCCCTAGTTCCACAATTTCTTGAGGTGTCAAAACTGCAGTAGGCTCGTCTAGTATTAAAATTTCAGCACCTCTATATAGTGCCTTTAGTATCTCTACTCTTTGTTGTTGTCCTACTGAAATATCTTCTATGATTGAGTTTGGATTAATAGCAAAACCATACTTTTCTGAAATTTCTTTAACATCATGTATTGCTTTATTCATATCAATTTTAAAGCCTTTTTTAGGTTCAATACCTAACACTATATTTTGTGCCACAGTGAAATTATGTACAAGCATAAAATGTTGATGAACCATTCCTATACCTAATTTTATAGCATCATTTGGAGTAGATATATTTACTAGGTTACCGTTTACATAAATCTCTCCTTTTTCTTGTTTGTATAGTCCATAAAGAATATTCATAAGGGTTGTTTTTCCTGCACCATTTTCACCAAGAAGAACGTGTGTTTCTCCTTTTAATAGTTCGAAATCTATATTGTCATTGGCAATAGTTCCTGGAAAAACCTTAGTTATGCCCTTCATTTCGATTACCTTTTCCATTTGCTTTCCTCCTTAAAAAGATTAATCATCACCTCAGGTGACTCCATCACCTATGGTGCTGAAACGTCGTTAAAAACCCACTAAAGTGTTATGATTGCTGTGGTAATAACATCACCACCTCTAGAGGTGGAGGATTTCCTTTTAAAACGTATCTAAAATACCATTATTTTTAGAAAGAGCTAGATGTAATACATCTAGCTCTTATTGTATACTATAAAGCATAAATCAGTAAATAATAAATTTAAAAAAATATTAAATTTATTTAAAATCCATTGCTTGTTGTCTATTTGCTGGAACAACTATTTGTCCAGCTATAACTTTATCTTGATATGTTTTAACTATATCTAAAACAGCTTTTGGTACGTTTTTACTAGATGTTTCAGCTATACCTACGCCTTGCTCTTTTAATCCAAGGTTAGTAACTGTACCACCTTTAAATTCGTTTTTAACTTCAGCTTTAGATTCATTGTAAGTTGCTATATCAACTCTTTTTATCATACTTGAAAGTATAACGCCAGCGTATTTTGGAACTGTTAAGGATTGATCCATATCAACTCCGATAGCCCAAACTGGTTTTCCACTATCTTTTAATTCTTGAGCTGCTTTAAATAAACCAATACCAACTCCGCCTGCTGCATGATAAACTACGTCGCAACCGCCTTGGTATAATGATTTAGCCAATTCATATCCTTTTGCTGAATCATCAAAACTATCTGCATATTTTACAGTTGTTCCTGGAGTTTTTCCATTTGAGCTTAATAAACCTTTTGCAGCTTCTGGGTTAACTGCTTTAACACCAGCTGCAAAACCAGCTTCAAATCTATTTATTAAATCAAAATCTTTTCCACCAATAAATCCGATTTTATTAGTTTTAGTCATCTTTCCAGCAATTACTCCCATTAAGAAAGAACCTTCTTGCTCTTTAAAAGTAATAGATGTTACATTTGGTAACTTAACTTCTGAGTCTATAATCGCAAAGTGTTTGTCAGTATGGTTTTTAGCAACTTCTGTCATTGCATCTGCCATTTGAAATCCAATAGCGAAAGTTAACTGTGAACCATTTTCAATTAATGATTCTAAATTAGCTGTATAGTCTTCTTTCTTTTTAGATTCGATAGCATTGTACGTGAAACCATCTTCAGCCTTAGCCTTTTTAACCCCTTCATCTGCTGATTGGTTAAATGATTTGTCATTTAATCCACCTTCATCAGTAGAAAGTCCTATAGTCTTAGTTGGTTTTGCTGCTTCTGTTTTTGGTGCTTCTGTTTTTGGTACTTCCGCTACCTTCTTAGTTCCACAACCCACAAATAATGTTGCAACTACAGCTACTGCTGCAAGTACTGCAACTACCTTTTTCTTGTTCATAATAATTCCTCCCCATAAGTAATTAATTAATAAAATACTTTTTTGTTTTGCATGTTAGTATTCTATAAAAATTAAAAAAATCCTTTTATTGCAAAAAATTTTCCTAAATTTCTATACATGTTAACGGTTACTTAATTTTCAAATAACATTTCACTATAAAATATATGCTAAACACATTTCATATAGTATATTAAATAAATTATATATGAATTTTTTATTAATAGCAACTAATAATTAAGTATATATATGTTTTTATATTTTTTTCATTTTTTTTGTAAAATAATAGAAAAACTCTCACTATTAATTTAGTGAGAGTTTTGTTTTTAATTTAAAAGTAAATTAATTCATCTCCTGCGGAGCTGTATATTAATGACTTCAGAAGGAAATGTCATTAATTCATAAATTCAGCTTTTTTAAGAATTTCAATAGCTTTGTCTGATTCTTCTTCTGGAACTAAAACTACTGGTCCTGTACATCCCATACCACTTTCCGAATAGATTCCTTCTTTCCATAATGATTTACATGCATCTTCAAGTTCAAGTATATCTATTCCAAGGATAGGAAATATAACAACTCTTTTCTTTGGCATTTTTACTTCTTCTTCTGTATCTACTTTTTCTACCTTTTTAATAACCTTGTTTATGGCTTCTTTGAGCCCTGCACTATTAGCACTCGCAAATTCATCTCTTGCTATGCCCAAAACAGAGTTTTCTGCACAAATAGCACAATATTTTAGTGCTTCCGCTATTAATGGTGCTCCGGAAGATCTTGAAACTATATTAACAAGTTTATCGTAATTTTCTCCAATACCTGGCCCATATCCCGCACCTACTGTCTCGTAGTTGCCTCCTGTAGTGAAAGACGCGAAAGTTTTAACTAAAAGGTTACCAGTTAATGAATCACATACCATAACATCTGGTGTTCCTGCGAGAAGGTCATTCCCTCTCATAACTGCACCACCATCAGCTCTTAGTGAGTCTGCAAATCTAAAATCATATCCATTACCTTGTACTTCCTTTAATATTCTTTCAACTTGTCTTGCTCCATCTAAATTTAGTATTCCAACAGTTGGATTTTTGATACCTGTGGCTTTAGCTGCAGCAATACCTGAAATTGCATTAAGTACCATTCCTTCTACTCTATTGGTAGAAGAAGTTCCAGTAGTGGTAGCTAATATCATATCAGTTCCCCTGCCCGGTGTTACTATCTTTCCAACTGTAGATACTCCTATTGGAAAATCAAAATGTTGAGTAACACATCCGCTTAAATTGCCACTTTCTAATAACTCAGTCATTTTTTTATGACCTTCTTCGGCAGTCTTAACTTCTATAATTTCAAAGTCAGCGTCTACCTTTGGTCCTATTAAAACAATCTCAAAATCATCATATTTATTTTTAGCAATTTCTGCAGCCTTTACCATTTCTTCTACTCCGTGTTCTGATCCGAATGTAGTTAATCCTATTCTAACACTATTTTTAAATTTTCCGCTTTTTATGCCATTAGCTATATCATTAAATACTTCAGCAATCATTTGTTTAGTTGCATTTTCACTCATATCTACACCCCTTTTCTAAGCGACAAATTAAATTATTATATATTTTTTTATTCATTATTTATTTAATAAATAATCCGCAAAATCTTTCATTGCGTCTCCAACCATAGCCTTAACTTCTTCTTTACTAATTCCTGATTGCTGCTCTACTTTACCTGGGTTTTTTTCAACTAAAATAGAGATTCCATCAAATAAGTTAGTCATTCTTCCGAGGAATAAACTTCCCTTACCGATTATCATAAAGTTTTTCAAAACTCCCTCTTTTATATGCTCTATTCCGTGTCCAACAATAGGCGCTCCTGAAGGTATATGTCCTTGTGTTGGTGCAAATCCTGGGTATCCATGTTGCTTAATAAAGTTAGGTAATTCTTTTCTATCCAATTGTCCCTTTTTAACTGCAAGAGCTCCAATCATTTTATAATTTTGTGTAGGTACATCCCCTGCGCCTGCAGGCTCAGTTATATCTGGAGTTTGCATTTCTGGTGCATATTTATCCACATCTGTTATTTTCATTCCTGCAGCAGTTAATGGCTCCATTACTAATGCTTCAAGTACTGCTTGTGGTGCTGCTCCATGTCCTATAGTATGTTTTCCTATTACATCAGTTCGAAGTATTGGGCTAACTCCATCATTTTCTGAAACAAGAATAGCAAAGCCACCTAAACAATCTTCAAGTATAGATAATCCCTTTTTGACATGATCTTTACCATTCATACCGAGTTTTGCAGTAGCTCCTCCAGCAACAACAAGTACATTTTTAAATATACCTGATTTAACTAAGGACGCAGCATTTACTAAGGCATGAGTTGGAGCAGCACAAAATCCTCTAATATCAGACCCTGTTGCGCCAACAAGTCCTACAACTTCACCTATAGATTTAGCTAAATTTCCGCCACCTCTTTGGTTCATATCTCCTACAGCCTCTTCAGAACATTCTAATATATAACCAATTTCTTCTATTGGAATATCTAAGTTGTTTACTAAGTGAAGTCCTGCAAGAATGCCTGAAGCTTTAACAGCTATGTTTTCTAGCATATAATGTGCGCAAAGGTTTGGGTCAAATTCGTGAGCACGTCTTACGCAACCTATTAGTTCTGTTCCCTCGTATAGTCCTTCTGCACCATTGTCTTCAACAAGGCTTCTAATTTTATCTATTTCCTCACCAACTATTTTTTCCACTTTACTAGCTATTAATGGGTGTTTTGATAATTTTTCTTTTACACACTCTGCAAAAGAAGTCTCGAGTAATACAAGATCAAATACATCTGAAATTTTCATTAAACCATAGAACTCATCCTGTGGCATGATTTCACCAAATTTACCAAATCTATCTGCATTATCAACATTTTTGCCATACCAAGGTCTTGGCATTTCAGCTAATTCCTCTGGAGTTATGTTTCCTATATATGTTTGGTTTGGGGCATATGCCACAACCTCATGAAATCCTCTTAAATGACTCTTCATATCTCTTAAATATTCGGAATCTGGATTTGTTTCTCTCTCTAATGTTTGTGTAGTTCCATTGTGAATTACCATATCTGGAGTATTGACTAAAATATAAGATGCTTTTTTTATAACTGGGAAATTCATAATCACTCATCCTCCTTATTTGCTTTTACAAGTACAAAGCTTGGTTATATTTATGTACATTAATTTAACTTTAAAAATTTTAATGCACAATCCACAATATAAACTTTTCTAACCAAAATTCATATGGTTACTTTTATAGAATTAAACTAAATTGTACATTGTGCATTGTGCATTGTGCATTGTATAAATGTATCTTATACACTATAAATCACATAAATAATTAGGGAACTTATAAGTCCCCTAATTCATTTATTAATTGCAAGGTAAAATTAGACTTCAAATACCTTTTGACCATCTACAGGAGTCTGTAGAGCCTCTAATGCTTTTTCTACTAAGTGTCTTCTTAATTTAAACTCATCTTCCATGCTTAATGCAGGGTTTCCAAGTGGGTGAGGAATAGCAATTGTAGGTATAATTCTATTAGCACCAACAGTTACTGAAACTGGAGTAATAGTACACATATGAACTACAGGGAGTCCAGCCCTTTCTATTTCTTTAACTAACGTTGCACCGCAACGCGTACAAGTTCCTCATGTAGAGGTTAATATAACTGCATCTACTCCGTCAGCAATTAATTCTCTAGCAGTATCTTCACCAAATTTCTTAGATGATGCAACCGCTGTACCATTACCTACTGTTGAATAGAAATATCTGTGTAATGAGCCTATTTTGCCTTCTTTTTCTAAGACTCTTAATACATCTACTGGAATAACTCTATCTGGATCTTCATTAGCATATACTGGATCATGTCCACCATGTGCTGTTTCATGAGTAACAGACGTTAAATCATTTATTCCTTCTATGTCATATTTGCATATTTTAGATGCACTTGAAGATTCTATATGATCAGGGTTTCCTTTTGGAACAATACCACCAGAGGTAACTATCGCTATTTTAGCTTTAGTTATATCGATTACAGGAGCATTTGGTTCAACTCTATCGAAAGTAGGCATTTTGAATTCTGTTACAAATTCTTCTCCCTTTAACTTCTTAACAAGCATATCAACTGCTCTTTTAGAACCTCTCTCTTTGGCGAAATAGTTCTTTCTTATACCTCTTTCGATATAATTTTCTTCAGCAGGAGTTCCTATTTCTTCACCTTTAGCGAGTTTTAACGCTAGTGATGCCATTTTAGGTAATGCATCTCTCATGCCAACTGCACTGTTTCTAGTTGAAACTAGGTACAATTGTTTTTTATACATATCAGCACCTGGATTTTCTACATACATTCCAGACATAACTGGTATATTTAATTTTTCTTTTACTTCTGTGGCTATAGCACCACAAGCAATACCATATCTTCCTGCATTAAAAGCTGGACCTGCTATAAATAAATCAGGATTATATTTTTTCACCATTTCGATTATTTCAGCTTGAGCTTCTTCCATGTTTTCAGCAAAATATGAGTCACCACAAATTATAGTAGCAACTATTTCTGCGTCACCTTTAGTTAATAAACCATTAAGTCCCATACCTGGTCCTACAAAACCTTCTCTAACCTCTGGTTTAATATTTGCTTTTTCTTCTCCGCCTATTCCAGCGTAAAATTGGTTTAGATAATGTACAATTTTTAACAAGTATTTCTCCCCCTTTCTAACGGGAATTGACAATTTTATCTTAGCTATATTAATCAAAGCTACCACACAATTGGCAATCTTATAGTACTTATACTAGTGTATATTTTTAGTTTAACTTTATAGGTTTAACCTATTAAACAGTATATTTAGAGAATTCTTCTCTAATTGGTTTTACTTCTCCAATTATTTCATCTACTTCTAAAACCATTTCCATCATTCCACATTGCTCTTCATAAACTGCCTCATCACATTGGTCTTTAATTTCTGGTTCAACTATGTGGTATACTGCAAGTCCTAGTGCAATTCCAGCTAGTGGGCCAGCATATGTTGGGTCTCCAGCTGCCACTGTTTCTGCTGAAAGTCCTGATGCTTCAGCTTCTGCTCCTCCAATAATTACTACCATATTTTCAGCACCATACTTTTCAGTAAGGTCTTTTACTCTTTGTTGGATCTCCAGATCCATAGCTCCTGCGGCTGTTCAGACAAAGCATTCTGTTGATGCAAATACTACCTCAGCTCCAGCAGATGTTACACAAGCCTCTATAGCTGGTCCTGGTATTCCATCTCTATCACCAATAGCGATAACTTTTTTCCCTTTTAACATTTTCATCTTCCTTTCTTGTTTATATTTTTCATTATTTCATTTAATTCTGTCTATACATAGTTGCATTAAAATTTCTTATAAATAAAATTCATCTGTAATAGTATTAGTATCCTTTAGCTGTTAAATAGTTAAATCCTACTTCGCTAGTTGCACCTGTTATAACTTGAATTTCAGCATAAATAGAACCATCTTCTCCCAAACTTCCCATGTGTCCACCAGCTATTATATCAGCAGCTTCAAGATGTCCAATGATTTTTTTCATTGGAGGTAGAGTAATTACTTCATTAGCATTTCCACCAGTTACAACTGCATCACCATGTGGTGTTGAGTCAGCAAGAGATTGAGAACTTCCATCTTGTCCTGCATATTCATCAGTTAAAAGTACAGTTTTAACTCCTTTTGCAGTTATCTTATTACAGTTCATGACAAGGTCAGCATCTGGATTACCAAAACCTTCTTCTGAGATTATAGCAGCATCTGCTCCCATAAATTCAACTAATTTTGCAACCATATTTGAAGATCTTTCTTTATCTGCTAAATATACATTTTCATTTGTTATTATACATCCCATAAAGTTGATATCCTTGCCATGTCTCTCATATAAATCTTCAATTATTGGATGATTCATATGCACGTAACTTGGGTTTTTGTCACAAGCGGAAACACAGTTACCACTAACGACAGCTCCATCAAATATTTCTGTTGGGTAAATAAAAGTAGGTATTATTTTTTTAGCATCTACTCCATAAACATAAGTATCATGTAATAATCCTTGTGTTTGAAGCATGTACACATATACTACTTTTGGTAGATCAGGGTATTGTTTAACCTGTTCTAAAAGTGGTAATGTTTCAAATGTTTTTATTTCATCTGGTTCAATATTTTTTCCAGCTCGTCCAAGATAAACAGCAGCTTTAAAACCTACCATTCTTACAGCTTCTTCATGATCATGTTGAAGTATTCCCTCTTTTGGCTCACAAGTAATTACTAAGTTGTTTGTTTTTGAGAAAGGTGTGTATTTAGCTCCCTCTCCGCACATATCAACTATTCCTTCTTGGAATCCAACGATTTTACCAGTAGTTATAACGGCAGCTCCCTTAAGAACGTGAGTCCTTCCTGAACCTACTGTATCAACCTTGCTAATAAATCCTGGGAATATTCCACCACCCCCATTAACTTTAACTCTTGGCTCTATAACGTCTTTTACAGGAATTATTCTAACTTCTTCACCTGGTCTTGCTATATCAAAATTAATTGATTCCAATCTTTCGTCTCCAGCAACCTCTTTTAATAATTCCTCTTGATTCACATAAAGAACTCCACCCTGAACCTTTGTTTCTGGCCCAAACTGTACATCTTTAATAAATATATTTCCAATTTCTAGACGCAAAACATTCACCTCCTATGATATATGAGCATATATCTAATAGCTTATAGCCTTTTACTATAAGCTTTAGTACCAAATTATAATGTGTTATAGTAATCTTTTATAAAGTTTTCTACATCGTCTAATGAAGAAATTTTGTCTGGTGTTATTGTAGCTACTTTTTCTCCACCCTTATATAAAATCATTGTTGGAAGTCCTAAAACTCTTTGAGCTATAGCTGTTCTTCTTGCTCCACCAATGTTTAAAGAAGCGAATTTAATTTTATCTGAATATTTTCCTTCTAGGGCATGAACTCCTGGCATAAGTTCTATACAGATTTCACATTTATCTCCCCAAAAATCTACAAATACTGGTTTTTCTGATTGCAATACTTCTGCTTCAAAATTTTCTTTATTTAATTCTACCATTGTTAATTACCTCCTAAAATTTTAATTATTGTTATTTCATTCATTTATAATGAAATAAATTGTTCTATATATATTTAAAAGGATAATGCCTTTTATTTAAAAGGTTTATCTTTTAATACAAGCTAGTTAAATTTGTCTTCAATGTAATGTTCAGCATGAGTAGCTGCTATTGCACCATCTGCTGCAGCTGTAATTACTTGTCTTAGTAATTTTTCTCTTATGTCCCCTGCTGCATATACTCCAGGTATATTTGTTCTCATTTCCTCATCAGTAATAACATCGCCTCTATCGTTCATAGTAATCATACCTTTAAACAATTCAGAAATCGGAAGATATCCTACAAATACAAAACAACCATCTACTTTTAAATCACTAAGTTCTCCAGTTTTAACATTTTTCAAAACTAGACCCTCTAAAATTTCTTCTCCCTTAGCTTCCTGTGCTACTGTATCCCATATAAATTTAATTTTCGGATTTTTAAAAGCCTTTTCTTGAAGTGACTTAGCAGCTCGAAGCTCATCTCTTCTGTGTATTACTGTAACACTTTCGCCAAATTTAGCTAAGTATATGGCTTCAGACAAAGCTGAATCTCCGCCTCCAAGTACTGCAATGTCTAAATCAGTAAAGAAGTCAGCATCGCAAGTTGCACAATAAGAAACGCCTTTTCCTCTTAATTCTATTTCATTTTTAAATCCACCAAGTCTTGGGTAAGCTCCTGTAGCAATTATGATCGTTTTAGCTTTATAAGTTTCTTTCTTACATTTAATTACTTTAATATCTCCTTCAAGTTGAACTTCAACAACTTCTTCTTTAACAAATTTTGTTCCAAATTCTTCTGCTTGAAATTTCATTCTTTTACTTAATGATGTTCCTGTACATTCTTCAATGGAACCTGGGTAATTATCTAATTCATCTGTAGTAGTCGCCTGTCCACCAAACTTTGCTCTTTCTATTATTAAAGTATCCATTCTTGATCTTGATGCATAAAGCCCAGCAGATAATCCCGCAGGACCTCCACCAATAATTATAGTATCATAAATATGTTCCATAGCTCGCGCCTCCTAATTTTTTTCATTACTCTATTTTTTAATATGTCTAATTTATTGCATGATTTATTAAATCAGAATCTATAAGTTGAAAATCCAGCAATATTTTTTCATTCCACTGGGGTGTTTTAAAATCATTTAAGAATTTTTCCGTGGTCATAATGCTTTCTTCTATTATAGATAACGATTGCAAGTCAACTTCACTTAATTTCTCTTTGGATATACAAATGGTTCTATAAGGTGTTTCATTAGGCTTTATACTACTCATTAAAGGGTGTGTTAATAATTTATGACCTACATGGATATTATCTCTAACTTTTTTAAGAATATCCATCATAGTTCCTTCAATAAAAACTACCTTATATTTACTTTCAAATTGTTTTACTGACATTGGATTATTTGTAACAATAATTAATGGTTCTATCAATTAATTCCTCCTATTTAAAACACATTTTAGCACAACAAAAAAGACAGATATAAAAGCCCCTTGTGCCTTTATACTCTGTCTTTTTACCTGAGAGGTTTACTCCGTCGGTGCTATTCGCTTTCCAGAGGTATGTCCATTTTTGGTACTTTTGCCTGAGAGATTCATGTTGCATAGGCTGCAAAACTTACTCCTTCGGCTATCTTAAAAGGGTTAAATCTTTTCTTTTACATTTACAAAGATTTGCCCTGGGATAATTTAAGATCATCTCCCTAAAATATCATCCATTCCAATATTAAATTTTATTTGTATTTTATTTATCAGTTATCAACTATTAATCTATCATATATTTACATTATACACTATTTTTTTCACAGTAACCATAATATTTAGAATATTACCTATTCAAGTTTTCTATAGCTGTGATTTATATATCAAATAGTTTGTTATTTTTTTATCATTTACGAATCACATTAAATATCTTTACAGAAAAGAAATTATATAATACTATAATTATATTATAATTATAGTATTATATTGCAGCTTCGCCGAAGATGAACAGCTACGAGTGCGATGATTGAATGTACTTTAATAATCTTCAACGTAAAACACACCACAAGCACCTTCGCCAGCATGTGTTCCAACAACACAACCAACCTCACACTCTATAAAGTCCATTTCTCGCTTACTCATATGCTCTCTTAAACTCTCTAGAATACCTTTATCACTGGCTTGTAATAGTATACTAGTTTCTCCGCTTTTAATTCCACTTTCATCCATTTTCTTTAAAATGGTTTTTATTGCTTTATTTCTTCCACGAGCTTTATCTATTACTGCCATTTCACCATTTTTTACAGATAAAATCAATTTTATATCCAAAAGTCCTCCTATAGCTCCAACGGTTTTAGACAACCTTCCACCTTTAACTAAATTATCCAAGGAGTCAAAAGCAAGTGCACTTTTTATATGAGGTATAGCTTCTTTAACTTTTTCTTCAATTTCAAAAATACTACATCCATCTTCTTTTAATTTACAGGCTTTTAAAACTAAAAGTCCAAGACCTGAGGTAACATTATAACTATCAATTGTAATAATGTCATCTGTTTCTAGCATGCTTTTAGCCATACAAGAAGATTGATAAGTTCCGCTCATTTTTGAAGACATATGAATAGAAACTATCTTATATCCTTCATCTAAATATTTTTTATAGCATTCATAAAATCTGTGTGGATTTACCTGAGTTGTAGTAGGAAACTCTTTAGAATTCTTCATCTTATATAAATATTCTTGCAATGAAATATCTATGCCATCCATATAAGTTTTATTTTCTATGTTCACCAGTAGTGGTAAAACTTCTATATTATACTTATCAATAACAGCTTTATTTAAATCGCAGGTGCTATCTGTTATTATTTTAATCTTTTCCATTTTACTCCTCCTTGCTTACCTATGGGGGGGTATAACAATTATTAATTACTATACTCATCTTTAAAAATAACTAGTCAATATACTAGTCTATTCTTTAAGTTTTCTTATTTCATCTCTGGAAACCCTATTTGCCTAAGAGCTTCGTATGTTGTAATCGCAACAGTATTGGAAAGATTAAGGGACCTGGTTGTAGTATTTATCATGGGTACTCTTATACATCTTTCAGGGTCACTATCTCGAACATTATCTGGAAGTCCTGAAGATTCACGTCCAAATATTATAAAATCTCCTTTTTTATATTCTACTTCTGAATATAATTTTGAAGCCTTTGTCGTAGAATAGTAGAAGGTTGCATCCTTATATTTTTCTCTAAGTGCCTCATATGAATCATGTATCTCAAGTTCTAGAAAAGGCCAGTAATCTAAGCCTGCCCTCCTCAGTTGTTTCTCCTCTAAACTAAATCCTAAGGGTTTTATAAGATGAAGCTTGCAGTCAGTAAGCACGCAAGTTCTTCCAATATTACCAGTATTCTGTGGAATTTCTGGTTGAAATAAAACTATATTTACATTCATAAATTTTTCCTCCTTGACCTTGTAGCAGTTCAAACTGTGTTAATTATTGTTCCAATGGAATAAACATATAGACTATATTACCCTAAATTTAAATAATAGTAAAGATGTAGGCCACCGTTAGCCTCCATATTTCCAAAACTACAATAGTTTTTCAATTATCTCAGCTCTTTTATATGCCTTATCTGTTATTTCCTTTGGATAACTCATGTATTCTAAAAGTCTGATGGCATTTCTCGTTTGAGAAATTCCTTTTTTTATCTTATAATCAAAGCTTAACCCTTTATTAGTATCAACCTTCTCACTAAAGTAGTAAAACGCATAATTTTCTTTTAAAATGTCCACCAGTTCTCTATCATGTGTAGCTACAATGGAAATACTTTTTCCGCGATTTATATATGTTAATATTTCTGCTGACATAGAAATTCTCTCTATGGGGTTTGTACCCCTAAATATTTCATCTATAGGGCAGAATACAGGTACATCTTTTTCTAGTGCTTTAATTATTCTGTGAATTGATTCTACTTCTGCCATAAAGAAACTTTTTCCCTTTGTTAAATCGTCGTTAGGGCTAATTGATGAAACTATATTGAAAAAAGGTGCCTGATATTTTTTAGCTAAAACAAAATAAAAGCTTTGAGCCAAAATCATATTTACTCCCAGCATTCTTAAAAAAGTAGATTTACCAGCCATGTTTGTACCTGTAAGTACGATACCTCCACTTTCTATGTTAATTGAGTTTGCAACAGCATTATCTATAAGAGGATGAACTCCTTCCACTATATTTAATGTAACCGCCTTTATAAACATCGGTTTTACAAACTGCTGATTTAAATTATGTTTATAACCTGAAATAGAAATTAGCGCTTCTAGTTCTCCAACTATATAGTAAAGATCCAATAGTGTTTGTTTTTCTTCCTTTATCTTTTTAGATATAGAATAATAAGCAGTTTCTTCCAGAAGAAAAATTACAGAAAGAAATTCAAAGAATCCCCCCCACATATTTACAAACCCTATTAATCTTGTGCCTCTGTCTATATCCTTTACAGATTTAAGTAATCCTTTTATCTTGTCTGTGTAATAAATAATATCTTTATTATTGACACTTGCAATTTTTTTAGCTGCAACAATAGTTTTTCTTAAATAGAATATTCCATTAGACTTAATAGCCCTTACTTCCACATTGTTTATAAGCATATTAATAGAGCTTAAGCCAAGTAGCACTACCATATATTTTACATTCACAAATATTGAAAGAAGAATAATTATTAGTGGTACTATTTTACCTAACAAAGTATACATATAATATTTAGTTTTATTTATAATAAGATTATTCTCTATCATATCTAAAAAATAATTTTTAAAATCACTATTCAAATTAAAGAAAATGCACTGAAGACTTTCCTTTAATTTAATATTTTCTTTAAATAAATCAATTAATCTTCCTCTTTCTTTTAACTTTTCTTCCTCCATTAAAGGATTTCTAAGCATTGAGTATAGTGCTGCTTCTCCAGGGCTACTATAGGCTCTATCCAATTTTTCATACACCTTATCCATATCTAAATCGTCCCATGTCTGATTATCTAAAGTGTATTCATTTTTTTCACTCACTTTAAAAAAATTTGAAATCTTCTCAAAATCTCTTTTCTTATCCGCATCCTTGTTATAATCATTTCTAATTGAGTTTAAAACCATTTTATTCATAATGTCATACTCCTTTGTACCCTATATATACTATTGGGTTCCATTTCAATGTTTTCATGCAAAACGAACTTGAACATTTTGTTAGCTGCTGTAGCGTCTTTTATCATTTGATATTATATATTGTACCATAATATGGCCCTTTATCATAAAAATCGTCCCATTATTTACTTAATAATGGGACTTAATGTTAATATTTTCTTCTTGAGCCTATTACAGTTAATCTTCCACGTTAGGAATGTGGCTTTTCACCAGAGTGACTTGCAATACGAGGCGAAGAAGCCGTTGAAATTCGATTTAGAAATTCTTGTTTTGCGAATATAAAATTCTCGTAAGCCTGCCAGGACGATTTAAATTCCTGATAATCATTTCGAAAATTAGGTGTTTTTTCTTGGATTATGCTAACAAAAGTATATATTGCGCAGAATGCATTTGAATAAGCCTTAGTAATTCACAATTTATTTTATTTGCAGATGCGTAAAGAAAAATTCATGTTTGAGCGAAGCGAGTTTGAATTTTTTAGCAGCTGCAGATAAAATAAATTGTAGAATTACTCGGCGAAATGAAAGCATTCCAGCAATATATACTTTTCGTTATAGCATAATCTAAGAAAAAACTGTTATACCTCTAGCACAAATTTCTCAATAACCTTTGCTACACCATCACAATTATTGCCATCAGTAATATACTCTGCCGCCTCTTTCACCACCTGGCTTCCATTTTCCATGGCAACCCCAAGTCCAGCAAATTTGATCATAGATAAATCATTTTCACTATCTCCTATACAAATAACCTGGTCACTATTTATCCCATAATAATCTGCTAGAATTTTAACCGCATTTCCTTTTGATACTCCCTTATTCATTACTTCAAAATTATCAAACCTAGAACTTACCACCTCAAAATCTTCCATATCTCTTAAGATGTTTTTTGCACTCTGCAATTTTTCTAAATCCTCATCTACAGCTATGCCTTTAAAAATTTCACCCTCATATTTCTCAAATATCTCATTCCAATCCTCAACAAGTACTATTTCAACCTGCTTATCCTTAGGCAATGTTTTATTAACTTCCACATAAAATGATGAAGAATATATTAATTTCTCTGTAAAAACTATATTGCTAGTATAATAGTGTGGATATAGATTGTACTGTCTAAATACCGCTAGAAGTTTCTTGCATTTTTCCACCCCGAGTGTTGACTTGTAAACTACTTCCTCCCTATCCTTCTCTCTAATATAAGCTCCATTTGATGCTATTACTGGAGACTTAACTCCCAAAAGTTCCGAGAAAAATTCTGCTGAAGTAAAAATTCTCCCTGTACAAACTGCAATTCTAACACCCTTTTCACTTGCCAATTTTATAGCTCTAAGATTATTAGCGCTAATGATTTTTTCATCATTTAACAATGTACCGTCCATATCAATGCATATTAATTTATAGTCCATATTTTTACCTTCCTTCTTAATGTGTTTTGTTGAATTTATCTTAAGTTATAGAAAATAGACTAGGTCATTTTAGAGTAGCCTAGTATAATATTAACTAGGCTACTAGCCTGTTATTTAGATGTACCTAAGTACTTATTCAATAAATATTTGAATCTTCCTTCATATTCCTTTAAATATCCCTCCAAAAACTTGTAGTATTCTTTATTATTTACTCCCACGGCTGATTGTCTGCCATAGAACTCTGCATATGATCCTCCAACTAAAATTACCATTCTTTTTTTAAGCTCCAAATTTACTATTTTTTTTGCAAACTCTAAATCGCCTTGATCCTCTGGTTTATCTATCCTTATTGCACCTAGTCTATAGATATAATAATTATAAAGTGGTGCAACTTTTTTAGATCTTAATAGCTTACTGCGCCTTTTTAAAACTTTTATAATTCTCATTAGAATAAATAATATAACTGAAGCTAATATATTCATTGCCTTAAGTTGAAAATCCGATATTGCCCCTACCTTACTTTCGGAAGCTCCTTGTGCTGGATCAATATCCTCAATAATTTTTTTGGGCTTACGAATATTATTTATACCCACATTACCACTATTAACAGTACTTTTTTGTTCTTCTTCAAGCGCCTTTAATTTCCTTTGCATGTCTTCTGAGGCAGTAGGGGATGCATCTGCTATTGTCCACATATTTGAATATTCTGAAGCTCCAAGTAGTACTTCACACCAAGCATGAGCGTCAGAATTAGAAACACTATATAATCCGCTAACATCTTTTTTATCAGGTGTTTTGAATCCTTCTACATATCTTGAAGGAACTCCTGCCATCCTGCACATCACAGTCATTGCCGTATTAAAATAAGTACAGTACCCTTTTTTCTCCTTGAATAAAAAATAATCAACAAATTCACTATTCTCAGGTATTACTGAAACCTGTAAATCATACACATAATTTTTTGTTAAATAATTTTTAATTTGTAAGACCTTATCTATACTAGAATGCGCATCCTTTGTAATATCCTTGACTAAATCGTAAGTCCTTTTAGAAATATTTTCTGGCACCTGGAGATATTTACCATAGTTTTTTACTACTTTAAAATCCTCACTATATCTATAAGAAAATTTATCTTCAATAAGAGTATCTTTATTAATAAATATATTTACATCCTTTGGTTTAGGTTGTATCAAATAATCCATAGGCAAAAAATATTTATTACCCGATGCATAATCAACTCTTCCTAAAATTTTTGTATAGGAAGCTCTTACATCTTCAATAGTATCAATCACATCACTATATCCATAAAAGTCTACAGAATAAGCCTCTTTAACAACTTCTCCACTTAGTGCTGTAGCTGCCTTATCATAATACATGGCCTCCCCCACAGCTGTAAAATTAAAAGCGTAGTTAGGTACAAATATTGTATTGGTTTTAAATTTTTTGTCTGGATATATAGTTAATGAATTTTTCTTACCTATTGCACTGCTACCATAACTGACAAATTTCATATCTCCACCGAACAATTTTTTATAATAATTTCCGTTAGCTTTGCCCCATTTATATCCATCATATAGATCCATAACATTACCCTTTAAATAATAAGGCTTATCACTTTTAGCCTTAAAAACTTCTTGGTAATCCAGCGAAATAGGTCCACCTAATCTTTTTTCATTATTATTGTAACCAGAGCTAGACAAACTATATCTGTCATTATTTGCCGAGGAAGTCCCGGCAGCATCAGAGGCAAATTTATTCTCGAAAAAATTACCAAAGTAAGTTAATTCTTTTCCATTATACTCTTGTGGTAATATAGTGGCTATTTTAGAAATCATCAATGATACTATAACTCCATAAACTAAAATATAGCTGAATTTTAAAGATACTTTTACGCCTTCATCCTTATACTGCTGAATTCTTTTAATATGACTCATAATAATAAAAGTCAATGAGGAAATAAAAATATATATAAACAAATGATGTTTAACTACAAGATAGCTACTAGAAAACCATAATGTAATAACTGCCACAAGAGTTACTATTAATATAAATTTCTTCATAAATCTAAAAGTCACCCATAAAATCAGTACAGTAATTAGTGGAATCAATAGGATAAGTATAATCTTATATTGATAAAAATAAGTAGTAGACCCCTCATATATAAGATCGTTTAAAGTGATAATATTCCCCGAAAAATAATCATTCAACATGCCTTTTATAGCATAAGCTCTAATTAGATAATAAACACCACCTATACTAAATATAAATAATGTAAACAAAATCTTATAACTTGATTTTCTGAGCACACACTGATAAAACCAATAAATTAAAAAGCCCATTATGAATAGCAAACTCGTAAATCCATAATTAAAATTTTTAATATAGATACCTTTTTCTAGAAGTCTTAAAATAAAGTTAAAGTTTATAAATATCAGAACTATGTATATGAGTCTTTCCTTTATCCACTTCATTGCTTCACCTTCTCTATGATTTGCTTAAAATTAATGCAATCTATTCCAACATTTTTAAGAAGATCAATGTTTTTGAAAGTATTTGTATTTTTAAAATTGTTTAAAATATTTGCGTAGTAAAATACATTAACTCTATATCCCATTCCTTTTAAATTCATAAGCATATTTCTTAAACTATCATCAACAGCTATACTTACAAATCCTATCCAATTTCTTTTAGGTACATGTTGTAGATTTGATTTTACAAAACTAGTAAATTCTAGAGTGCCATCACTTTTAGCTTTTAAGAAGTATTCCATTAATCCTTGAAAATCTTCTATAGACTCCATTTCTATATTTTTTTGCTCTTTTGCATGTATAAATAACTTAGTTCTGATTTTATTAATCATCATATATTTTGCTAGGGACACTAAAAAATCTACCATATCTTCCTCAATAATCTCAAATAAATCATTATCTAAATTATCGGTATGCATATTTACAAACAAATTACATTCCTTACCCGAAACCGAATCAAAATTCTTCACATATAGTTCTCCATGCTTAGCACTTAATTTCCAATGTACTTTTTTAAGATTATCTCCTGTATTATACTTTCTTATATCTTTAATTAATGTAAAATCATCAATTCCATTTTTTCCATTAATAAGATTTTCATAACTATTCCGTCCGCTTAAATTTATATTTCCCAAATCATATACCTTAGGATATACCTTAATATTAAGTTCATTGTGGATATTTATTACTGATTTAAATATCAAAAGTAAGTCATTTACCTTAAGAGATATATCTCCAAAATCATAAACTCCCCTTTTAGTAAAAGTGATATTATTATTAATCCATATACCCTTGTCCCCGCCTACATAAATCAAATCCCCTTGGTATCCTTGTATTAGTGAGGATAAAACTCTGCTTTCAACATGAACACATGGTGTGGGAATTACCCCTAAATTTTCTACTATAATTGTTACATTAGCGATGTCTCCAACATTATATATTTTGCTGTCACATCTAAATTTTGCATATAAACTTTTCTTAGCCATACTCATATAAATTATCCCCAAAACTATGCTCACTAAAAATACATAAAATATGGAATATGGTAAATTACCTCCTGATATAAAAGCGAAAATAAAAGCTACAATGCTTAGAAATACTATTTTTTTATCTACCCTAATCATGCTATTTAACCTTAGGAACTTGAATGGTTCTTAAAATATCTAAAATCACCTGCGACCTGCTATAATTATTAGCTCTAGCTGATGAGGTCAAGGTTATTCTATGGCTTAACACAATCATTACATTTTCTTTTATATCCTCAGGTATAATATAATCTCGCCCATTAATAAGCGCAGTTGCTTGTGCAACTCGTTGCAGCGCTAAGGATGCTCTTATGCTTCCTCCTAAAAGTATAAAAGTATTATGCCGAGTGGCATTAACTATTTTAACTATATATTCATTTAATTCTTTTTCCACATGAATTTCTCTAACTTTTTTCTGTAAATATATGATATCATCATCTGTGGCTACTGGTTCTAATTCTTCAATAGGATTACTTTGCCTATATAGATCTAATATATCCTCTTCAGCATCTGAGTGAGGGTAACCTATACTTACTTTAATCATAAATCTATCTAATTGTGCCTCTGGTAATGAAAAAGTACCTTCATACTCTATAGGATTTTCAGTGGCTAAAACTAGGAATGGTTCTTTTAGCTTATATGTAATTCCACCTTCTGAAATTTGTTTTTCCTCCATTGCCTCAAGCAGTGCAGACTGTGTTTTAGGCGATGTTCGATTTATCTCATCCGCCAGTACTATACTAGAATAAATAGGTCCCTTTTTATATTCAAACTCCATGGTCTTTTGGTTATATATAGATACCCCAATAATATCTGAAGGTAAAAGATCCGGTGTAAATTGAATTCTACTGTATGATAAACTTAATGACTTTGCTAAGGCTTTTATGAGTGTGGTTTTTCCTACCCCTGGAACATCTTCAATTAAAATATGACCATTAGCTAATATTCCTTTTAATATATTGTATACTTCAAGTCTCTTTCCCAAAATAACTTTTTCTATATTATCTGCAATCTTATGAACTAATTCCACTTCATTTGTCATAATATATCCCCCCTATCAACTTAAGTTAAAAATACTATAATATTATGTCATTTATATAATATTATAGTATTTATATAATATCATGTTATTAATTATTTATCCATTAGTTCAATTATTTAACTTAGATTTTTCTATAATTTGTAGTTGTTCTATCCCACCCTAAAACATTTCTTAAATATTATACTTTTCGTTATAGCATAATATAAGAAAAAACATAACGCTAATTAAAACGTTATGTTTTCATATATATATATCTATTATTGTGCAACTACTGGAGGTACTACTGGGGCTATGGTGCCCTTCTTCTTAGTACCAACTTTTACAATTCCATTAATAACGTTAAAAGTATCCTTATTTATAACCACTGTATTAATTAGTTTACCATTTTCAAAGGTTTTTCTAGATACTTTAACCTTATATCCATTATAACCAGGTTTAACAATTTCACTCTCACCTTCGTACTTAGTTGGATCTTTTACTATTTCTGTTTTAGGTTGAGTAACTTCCAATATCTCACTTGTAATTTCATAAGTTCTGTTAGTTAATGTGGAATTAGAATAAATATTGAAATATACGTTTCTGTTTGATACAATGCCTTCAATAAATATTGGATACTTATAGGTATTTTTAAACTTATAATCAAGATTGCCATAATCTACTGTAGCATCCTGTCCTTTTGGAATATATCCTGAAGAAATTGTATGATGAGTTCTTTCTACAGAAACAAGCTCAGTACCAAGTATTGCATTATACAGAGTAGATGAAACCTGACATATCCCACCACCTAGACCTTGTTCTATTTTATCTCCAATAATTACTCCTGCGCTTTGATAGCCTCTCGCTGCTGTTCTCTGTCCTACTGTCCCATTAAAGCTAAACACATCTCCAGGCATTAATAGTGTCCCATTAATACTTTTAGTGGATAGTCCTATATTAGTTGCTCTGCCTTCTGCGGAGCTTGCAAAGTTCGTAGTATAAGTGGATATTCTTGTATTTATTGCCTTTAAAGCCGTCGCTGAAACTTTAGGTTTTACTTGGGTCACTGGGGCCACAATACTTATAACATCAGCAGAAAGAACACCATTGATTTTGCTTTTGATATCTTTTTTTAATACATCTTCTTGTAACTGCCTTCCAACCACATCATTAGTAACACTAAATCGACCACTACTAACCATAGTTATAGTTGCATCTACAGCCTTTTTATTTATATCTTTAGTTATTTCCCCTAGCTTTTGATCAACAATCTTATCATTATATTCAAAGGTTAGCTTTATTTGCTTTACAACAGGATTTTTTATAGCTTTATATTTTTGAAACATATTCATTTCTCTTCCATAGCTGTATGCCTCTTCTATTGCTTCATTAATATTATACTTTGCATCTAGCATTGAGTAGTCTAAAGTATATTTTTTCTCCTCAGTTACTATATCAATTTTTTTCTTAATCACTTGGCTTGAATACTTGTCCATCATTAATTTTTGGGCTTCTTCCTTAGTTTTCCCTGTTAAATCTTCATTTTCTATTTTAACTGTAGGTAAAATCAACGAATCCCAATGTTTTACTTCAACATAAGCATAGCTAGTAAATATAACCGTACCTAACAAAATTAAAATTCCTACTATTATAATTGCTTTTTTCTTCATATAAATTCTCCTTCTCTACTCGTAAATATTATACTACAAACAAACTAATATTCCTATATACTTTTATTTTTTTATGCTCGATTTTCATAGCTATTTATTATTTTAAATTAAATATTTTAGTTTAAATTTAACATTTTTTATGATAATATTATGCCAATACTAATTTCATCTATAAGGAGTGGTAATATGAATTATAATGAAGATAAAATTAAATACTATTTAAAAAATATTCTATCAATAGGTAGTCCTTCTGGTTATACTGAAAAAATTATGGATTACATAAAAGAAGAGCTTCAAATATTAAACGTTCCACACTTCACTACTAATAAAGGTGCTGTTGTGGTTACCCTTAAAGGCAAAAATGATGAATACCAAAGGACGCTCTCTGCTCATGTAGATACACTTGGTGCAATGGTTAAACAAATTAATTCCAGTGGATCCCTTGCAATAGATCCTATTGGTGGATTCATGATGAATTCAATAGAAGGTGAAAACTGCACTATTGAAACTATCCAGGGTAAAACCTTCACAGGAACTATTCAAAGCACAAAACCTTCAGTACATATTAGTGGTGACCAGGCTCGCGAACTTAAAAGAACCCCGGAAAATATGGAAGTAATTCTTGATGAAAAAATTTCTTCAAAAAAAGAAGTTGAAGAACTAGGCCTCAACGTTGGTGATTTTATTTGCTTCGATACAAGAACACTATTTACTGAAAAAGGCTTTATAAAATCTAGGCATCTGGATGATAAAGCTTCAGTTGCAATTTTACTTTATGCTATAAAACACATTGTAGAAAGTAGCATTGAACTTCCATATACAACTAATATATTTATTAGCAATTATGAAGAAGTTGGGCATGGAGCTTCTGCTTCGATGCCAGAAAAAACTAAAGAGTTTGTATCTGTAGATATGGGTTGTCCAGGTCTTGATCAAAACTCTTCTGAATATAGTGTTTGTATCTGTGCCAAAGACTCATCAGGTCCTTATGATTTAAGACTTCGAAAAAAATTAACAGATATATGTATAAAAGAAAACATAGATTATAAAATAGATGTTTATCCACATTATGGTTCTGATGCTTCAGCTGCCTTAAGAGCTGGCTATGATATAAAAACAGCTTTAATTGGGGCTGGTATTTTTGCTTCTCATGGTTATGAAAGAACTCATATGGATTCTATATTATGCACTTTGGATTTAATAATTAAATACTGCATAGCTGAGTAAGACTCATAAAATTAGAAGAACAAGAAATATAAAATTGGTAGTAGAAATTTTTCTACTACCAATTTTATATTATAATTATTTATTTATCTATGTTAAACTTAATGAATTCAAACATTTGTGCATCATTGTTTTTTCTAATAACATATATTTCTTTATTGTTAGAAGACCAAATACTCTCATAATAGCTATATTTACTAGTTACATTAAGGTCACTAGTAACACTTCCACTTCTTACAGCATCTGCCCAGGATTGAATACTATCACCATTGATATTAACTTCGTTATTTGTTAAACTATGGGTGTTTTCAGTTACTAAATCAAAAACCCATAAGCTAGAAAATGTTTTTTGAATATAAACATCTTTTTTAACAGTATTTGCATCATAGTTCTGAGTTTCTTTATCTTCCTTTACATAACTTATTGTGTTACCGTCATCAGAAAAAGCAGGATATTTACCATTATCCACAAACCTTTTATTAGTTGTTGCTAAAGTTAGGATAAATATTTTACCTTCATTTTCATAAACTAACTTTTTACCATCTTTTGATACCATAGGATCTTTTCCATCTACAAGTTTACTAGATTCTTGGCCATTTTTATCTGTTAAATAGATAGCTCCATTTTTTTCACCAATATCCCCATTTTCTAAGGTTACCTTTTCTGATTTATAATAAATTATTCCATCATTAGGTGTAAAATTAGGCTTTTCAACTATTTGAGTCTTATCATTATAAGTTATTAATTTTTTCTCATTTGATGACTGCATATCCTTTACAAATATACCGCCATCTTTAACACTAACTAGGCTCTTTCCACCAACAGAATACCTTGAATCGTAGAATTTCAAACTTAAAACTACATCTTCTTTGATCTCTGTTTTAGGTACATTTACTGGACCTGTCACAACTGTTGAAACACTAGAATTTTTATGGTCCTTAACTAAGCCTTCATTTATGTTGTCATCACTTACCTCTGTATTTACCTTACTTGGGTTTTTATTAACTGCATTACTATTCTTATTACTATATTTTTCTAAAAGATTACCAACAGTGCTACCTTCACTACCACTTGCTATACTTGGTATACTATTGATGTTTGCTACTGCAACTTTAGGTTGTAGCAAATTTGTATTTGTACTATTTTTGCCACTATTTATTGGACTAATAACATCAGTTTTCTCTTCACCCTTTGCAAATATATTTTTACTTGGAACATCTATAACCTTAAATATTGTCCCACTTACAAATACGCAAATTACAAAGCCCGAAGCAATTTTAAAATATTTGCTTTGTTTAAAGTTATTTTTACGTTTAGGCAGTTCTGTAATATTGTTGTATTTATCTCCAAATAATATTCTGTTTTTTAAATCGCATTTAAATTCCTCATCAATAACAATCTTTGCTGCATCATTACACAATAATCTCTCTACGTAAAATTCGTTGCTAACCAATTACATCACCTCCTAAACTATGTTCATAATTTTTCTTAATTTTCTTTATAGCCCTTGAAATAGTTGACTTAACAGTATTTTCTGCTACATTTACTGTTTCTGCAATTTCTCTAAATTTGAGACCACCATAAAATCTCAAATAAAGCATTTTTTTTGTATCTTCTGGTAATCCATCAATTATTTTTTTCACTCCATTAAACTCATCTCTGATAACAATATCCTCATATCCAAAATCTTCATCCCCTCTATCCAAAAAACTTTCGATGGGGATTACTTTGCTGTTTTTTCTATAAAAATCTATAATAGTATTATGAGCTATACGAAAAATCCAATTTTTGCTTGCTTCTACCTCAGTAATTTTATCTTTATTTTCAAATATTTTAGTAAACACAGTTGCTATTATATCTTCTGCGTTCCATTTATTTTTTACAGAAACAAAAATATATCTGTACACGCAATCATAGTACATATCATAAAGCTGTTCGAACTTGCTTTGCATTAAGAAGTACCCCCATTATAATTTGTTAATTCTAATATCACTAGTTATTAAAAAAACATTTCGATTAATATACGTGGCTTTTTATATTTAGTTGCATAATTTACTAATTTTTATGTAAAATATTTAGAAATATTTAGAAATATTATAACATAATTTGAATATTACTAATGTTATTTATAAAATAAAATATTGTATTTTGAAAATTAGAACAAAAATCCACAATAAATATAAAATTTTGTAATTTTATATTTATTGTGGATTTTACTTATTATAAATTAATTAGCTACAAAATCTATGCTTACCAATTATTTTTATAAGTGGGCGTGACCAAATCCACTTATTAGTACTTGTTTCAGGATTAAAATAGAAGACTGCCCCTCCAGAAGGATCCCACCCATTTATTGCATCTCTTGCAGCCCTTATGGAGCTGTCTTCAATTTTCGCATTTATTTGTCCGTCTACTATGGCTGTGAATGCACCTGGTTGATAAATCACCCCTGCAATTGTAGATGGAAATCTTGCATCAGATGTTCTATTGAGAATTACTGCTCCAACAGCCACTTGGCCTTCATAAGGTTCTCCTCTAGCCTCGCCATTTATGAGTCTAGCTATTAAATCCACATCCTTATTGTTTGTTACGTTTTGGCCAGAAGCTGTTCCACTAGAATCTGATGTACTTGGATTTATACCTATGGCCGCTAGTGTTTGGCTTCCTGCCACCCCATCTACCACAAGTCCATTGTGTGATTGAAAGGACTTAACTGAAAGGTAGGTATTATAGCCATATATTCCATCAACACTATTGTTATAATAGCCCCATTTTTTCAATTTAGTTTGAATTTCTATAACCTGATCGCCACGCGCCCCATATTTATAAACCTTTGCTATTGCTGCCTTACTAGAAATATTAAAATAAGCTTCACTTGCAAAATATGCAATTAAAACAGTCATAACCACAGCGCTGCATCTTTTGAGTAAATGTTTATTAATCTTCAAATTATTCCTCCTTAATGCTATTTATTTTCACATGTCTAATATATACTCTTTATTAACAACATTAGTTTGTGCTAAATTTCAAAAAAAATACACCATGCTACTTAAAGCACAGTGTATTTTTATATAATTTTTTTGAGTTTTCTTTTCCATCTAGGAGACAATAGTTCTTCAATTATATCATTCATAATTACTATTCCGCATAATTTTTCATCTAAATCCACTACAGGAAGCGAAATTAAATCATATTTCAAGGCTACCTCAATTGCATCCTCAATGTCTTGACAATCTTTTATTTTAATAACTTTATCATCCATAATATCTTTCAATTTCTGAATTGGAGCCGAGAGCACTAAATTCCTGAGTGAAATAAACCCTTGAAGTTTTTCATCCTCATCTACAATATAAATATAATGTATTACTTCATCTTCAGGTTGAAGCTCCCTTAAAATTTCTATAGTTTCACTAGCTGTAATATTTACATTAAAAGATATAAAATCTTTATTCATTATGCTTCCCACAACTTCATCTGGGTAATCCATAAGATTTCTAATCTCTTCTTCATCCTCTTTATTAAAATTCAGAAGAATTTTTTCCGCATCAACTTCCTTCATTTCATCTAAAATATCAGCAATTTCATCATTAGGCATTTCATCTAAAATTTCTTGCGCGCGGATGTTGTTTATAGTACTTAAAATATCTGCTTGCACCTCTGGTTGTAGTTCCTCTAGGGTATCTGCTGCTAAATCTTTATCTAGGCTCTCAAAAATTTTGTTTCGTGCCTCAGTATCAAGCCCCTCTAAAATATCCGCAAGGTCTGCAGGGTGGAGCTTAGTTAATTTTCCGTAGGGCTCCGTTAGTTTTAAGCTATCAGCTACCATTTCTAGTGATTGAACACTTTCCCAGGTTATACTATTCTCTTGAGGTTTTTTGCCCAATATATCATATAAAAATCTAATTATCCCATCTAATTTATATTTTCTTGAAGCTGCAATAATACCTGATTCTACGGCTACAACTCTTATTTCTCCACCAATCTTATTCATGGTTAGATCATTAACTTTAACAACTTTCTTGCCATTAACATCAACTATTTGTTTATTTAATAAATGTTTAGATAAAAGGTAAGAAAATTTCCTAGGAATTATATCTTTAACTCCCCTTACTCGTAGCACTATTCCTTTATCCTCTTTACACATATCTATATTTCTAAATTCATAATTATAAATTTCTCTTCCTTTTTTGATTTTATATCCTATTACTCTTGGATATCCTTGTTCAGTAGTAACATAAATATCAAACAACTTCCCAATATTATCCTCAAATTCATCATACACATTTTGATTAAGTACTTTACTTAAAAAAAATTCAGAAACTTTTTCCATAAATATTCCTCCTCTTTTGCAGAGAAATATTAAAATATAATTAATAACCCATTGATTTTTAATCACAATTAAAACTATATTAATTTCTAATACAACAATTCCCCTGCATATTAATATTAAATTTTAGAATTAATTTTGACCTTCTAATCCGAGGGCCATTTTCCATTTAGTTTCACCACCTATAAAATTTATACTTCATATTAGTATATTTTTAAATATTAATTTGTGTACAAAAAAATATTCTATCACTATATAATTATATTATAAATACTTCAAAATGCAACTATAAAAGAGAAATTCAATTAAAATTGTCCATTACACTATTTTAAATAGTCCTAGTAAGTTTTATATCAATATTTCTCATTATTACTTAAAAATACATATAATATTTTCGTTTTTTATAACTTTGTAACAACACTATAATATTTATAAGCTTTTATAGTTCATATTTTTGACTTGTTATGTTAATATCATTATGTGCATAAAAATAAATAACAAGTCAAGAATACGCTTATTTATTCCAGTGTGACTTAAATACAGTTAACAGAAAAAAAAAGAACTAAGGTTCAACGTACTTTAGTTCAACTAATCTGTCTTGGAGGATTATATGGAAGTAAACAAACAATTTTTACCTATTAGTATGGCTGATTTAAAAGAAAGAAATATATCTCAATTAGATTTTATAATAATTACAGGGGATGCATATATAGATCATCCCTCCTTTGGGACTGCTATAATCGGAAGAACCTTAGAACATCAAGGCTTTACTGTAGGTATCATAGCCCAACCTAATTGGGAAAGCGTTGATGATTTCAGAAAGCTTGGAAAGCCTAAATACGGATTTCTTATAAATTCTGGTAATATAGATTCTATGGTTAATCATTATACTACTTCAAAGAAAAAAAGACGTACAGATCTTTATTCTCCAGGTGGCGAAATGGGGCATAGACCTGATAGAGCAGTTATTGTGTATTGTAATAGAGCTCGCGAGGCCTTTAAAAATGTTCCAATTATAATTGGTGGTATAGAAGCAAGTCTTAGACGATTTGCCCATTATGATTATTGGGATAATAAGGTGAGGCGAAGTCTCTTAATTGATGCTAAAGCAGATTTACTAATCTATGGTATGGGCGAAAAAACTGTAGTTGAAATTGCTAATCTTTTCAAGTATGGCATGACCATAGATAAGATGACTTCTATAAGAGGAACTATTTATGCTTCAAAAGAAATTGGAGAACTTAAAGATTTCATAGAAGTACCATCTTTTGAAGCTGTAAGTGTTGATAAAGACACTTATGCAGAAAGCTATAAATTACAATCATTGGAACAGGATGATATAAGAGGAAAAATTGTAGTACAAAAACATAATGATAGATACGTGGTACAAAACCCTCCTCAAATTTCACTAACTCAAAATGAAATGGACATAACTTATGATTTGCCATATACGAGAACATATCACCCTATATATGAAGCTAAAGGTGGTATTCCTGCAATAACTGAAGTTGAGTTTTCTATAACAAGTCATAGAGGTTGTTTTGGTAGCTGTTCATTTTGTGCACTAACCTTTCATCAAGGTAGAGTTATTCAAAATAGAAGCCAAAAATCCATTATAGAGGAAGCGAAGCTTTTAACAACCTTAAAGAATTTCAAAGGTTACATTCACGATATTGGCGGCCCAACAGCAAATTTTAGGCATAGAGCCTGCAAAATTCAAGAAAAAGTAGGTGTATGCAGAGATAGACAATGCATGTATCCAACTCCTTGTAAAAATCTTATTATTGATCACACTGAATATTTAGATTTATTAAGAAAGGTTAGAATTCTTCCAAATATTAAAAAAGTTTTTATTCGTTCTGGAATAAGATATGATTATTTGATTTTTGATAAAAACACTAAGTTTTTTGAAGAATTGTGCGAACATCATATTAGTGGGCAATTAAAAGTAGCTCCTGAACACATTAGTGACAAGGTGCTAGATCAAATGGGCAAATCCAAAAAGGAAGTTTATGATCGTTTTGTAAAAAAATATTTTGAAATAGATAAAAAATTAGAAAAAAATCAATTTTTGGTTCCCTATCTTATGTCAAGCCACCCTGGCTCTGACCTTTCGGAATCAATTAAATTATCAGAATATATAAAAGAAATGGGCTACACTCCAGAACAGGTTCAAGACTTTTATCCAACACCAGGTAGTTTATCTACTACAATATATTACACTGGAATTAACCCTTTTACCAAAGAGAAGGTTTATGTTCCAAATGATCAAAAGGAAAAAAATATGCAAAGAGCCCTGCTTCAATTTAAAAATCCAGAAAACTATAACCTTGTAAAAGAAGCTCTAATAAAAGCTCATAGAGAAGATTTAATTGGCTTTGAAAAAAAATCCTTGATACCACCAAGACCTTTAAAAGCAAACACTAATACCAAATTTTCAAGGAATAAAAAGTCTATAAAGTAAAAAAAGCATATATGGCTAAAGATTTATTCAGCCATATATGCTTTTTTTATATAATAAATGAATTTTACCTTTTAAACTTTATTAAACCATAATCTATAGTTATTATCCAAAAAATATCACCTAGCAATATCATTGGGAAATCAGGATTTATGGAAGTTAGAAGCACTGATAATAATGTAATACTAGAGGCTATTACTATTAACAGAGCCCCCAATTTGCTTGAATAAATTTTATTATATAACTTTATACCTTTAATGAGAAAAATCGAATTTATTATAAGCATCACAATATAACAATAAACTTCTAGTTGTAATTCTATAGTATATCCACAGTTATTTGATATATTAATGTTTGCAGGGGATTTATATATAACTATGAAGTAGGCTATACATATCATTGCGCATATAAATAAAATCTTTTTAAGTTTTATTTTATTATTCCTAGAAAAAATAAAAATCGATAGGAAGCCACATATAGGTATGCACAATAAGTTTGCATATACCAAAGGTTTTAATAAATACAAATAGTTTTGATTTTTAATAGTAAAAAGGATTATCAAAGCTATATATCTAAATGTCATTAAACTCAAAGCCATAGCACTTATTATCTTGATTTTTTTAGGTGCATAAGTCAAACTAGAAATTATACCTCCGTATAATAAAAGAACCATTACTAACAGCAGTAAAAAATATATATTCATATACTCTCCCTAAAATTGCTACTGTTAATATTTATTAATTTTTCTTTAAAAATATGCAAGTCACATAAAATTAAATAATAAGGTGATATTCTTGTTAATTGTTTTTTTGTGCCAAATTAATTATATTTTAGCTCCTAATATGGATATCCCACCTTTTACACATTCTATAAGGAGTGGAAAATCTGGTCCTCTTTCCCCATCTATATCTGTGACAATATCTTCGAAGCATTCTATTTCTAATTTTTTCGTTTTAAAATAAATAATGCCATCTACATTTTCTAAATGCTCACTTCGAAGCATTTTAATAAAAACATTTAAGATATTTTTCAACATTCCAGCCTTTATTATAATTACATCTAAAAGTCCGTCGTCCACTTTAGCCTTATATGCAAATTTTAAATTTCCTGCTGTTTGTCCATTAAATACCAACATTAGATACATATCTCCATCAAAAGAAACTTCATGTGAATGAACCTTTATTTTCAACTTTCTAAAATTAGGTAACTGCTCTAAACCTTTTACATAGTATGCAAGTTTTCCTATAGTGTTTTTTAAGTTCATATCCATTTTTTGTGATATATCTGTAAATAATCCTGTACTTGCTACATTTAGAAAATATTTATCATTTATCTTTCCTATATCTATCTTTTTTTCTTTGCTTTTTAATATTTGATTACAGGCTTCTTCAACATCTTGTGGCATTCCTAAATAATTAGCAAAATCATTTGCAGTACCTGAGGGAAGAATCGCTATAGGCAAATCAATATTCCTTTTTTTCATCTCATTTACTACATTATCTACAGTCCCATCTCCACCTGCTATTAAAACATATCTGTAGCTTTTATCTATATCAAAAAAAGCGTTTGATATAGGGTTTTCATAACACATTCTATGTGGAACTATTATATGATTATATTTTTGATGAATCATTATCACCCTATCTAAATCTGATGCTATGGTGTTTTCTCCAGAAAATGGATTATATATAAATTTTACCTTATGCATTGCATTCTCTCCTATTTGCCCTTAATTTTAGTAATATATTCGTATATTATAACTCTTTAAATATAAATCCACAAGATTCACATTTTCCTGTGGACTTTTATTTAGAAATTTTTAAATATTGGGTGTGCAAGGAATAGAAATCTCACTTAATGCCCCTGACGCCTCTTGCCTAAGATTGGGATCTATTGCTAAATCTCCAAGGGATACCATTCCAACCAATTCATTGTTGTTTATTATTGGTAATCTCCTTATTTGCCTTTCGCTCATAATCCTAGCTGCATCATCCACATTTAAATTTTCATCACCTACCACTGGATTTGAGGTCATAATTTCTCTAACCTTTTGCATTTTCAAGTCTTTACCTTCAGCAACACATCTAAGTATTATATCCCTATCCGTTACAATTCCAACTATTTTCTCATTTGTAATTACAGGGATAGATCCTATATCATGTTCCTTCATAAGTCCTGCTGCATGCTCAACTGTATCATCTACGGATAAACTTATAACGTCTTTAGTCATTATCTCAGAAATTTTCATTTAATACTCCTCCTTATTAGATTTTTTAAGAAATACAAAAATTATTATTCACTTTATTTTAACCATAAAGAAAAATTAATATTATTATTTTTTATTCTCCGTAATAATATTTTATATAATAATTTTTAATTTTATAGAATAGTTTTTAATGTACTATTATTTTTTTAATGTATATAATATTTTTTTATTGTATATAATACTTTCGATAAAATATATGCTTTACATACTTAAATATTGTTAATAAATGATGTATACTTAAAAAGACGATTTTTATAAAATATATATTAATATAAAATTTAGATTTATAGTTCAATTTTACTATTTAGGAGTGATGCACAGTGAAGAAAAATTCTATCCCAAATATTTTAACCTTTGGGAATTTAATTTTTGGTTTATTATCCCTACTTATGACTTTTCAAGCTAATTACAAGTTATCAGTAATTTTCATACTACTCGCTGGCCTTATGGATAGATACGATGGCCAAGTAGCACGTTTATTAAAAGTATCTAGCGAACTTGGAAAAGAATTAGATTCATTAGCAGATCTAGTATCTTTCGGCGTTGCGCCTTCATTACTTATATTTAATTTATATAATTTCATATCACTTGGCTATTTGGGATATATCTGCTTTTTAGTTTTTCCTGTAGCAGGTGCATATAGACTAGCACGATATAACAGTTCTAAATTTGATAATGTTTATACAGGAATACCTATTACCGCGGCTGGTATGCTTGTAGCACTGTATGCACTATTAAATTTAAATTCTCCTAATAATTTTCCACTTACTATTATTATAATGTTTATCCTGTCTTATCTTATGATAAGTAAATTTCAAATAAAGAAAGTGTGAGAAAATTTCCCACACTTTTTTTTTAATCTTTTAGTTTTAAATCCTCGTCAATCTCTGTTTCTATATACTCTATTTGAATCTTGCATTTCATAACTTCAGTTTTCATTGAGCAGTAAGACATATAGCTATAACTGGCATTATCTAGTACCTTTATTGTTTCGTCGATAATGTCACCCAAATCATCAGCTCTTTTAAGCGCATCCTTAACCTCACTTTTTTTAGATAGTGCAATTTTATTTAATTCTTCTGCTCCACCTATTAATTGCCGATAAGAACTAACTAGTTTAATTAAAATATCTGCTAAATTATTTATATCGTTATAATAATTTTGAATTACTCTTCTATGCGCCAAATAATCACCTTTTAGTTTTGATATTCATTAATTATATTATTATAAAAATTAAATTATGCACGGACACATGAAAATAAATAACACGTCAAAGAGGTCACCAGCATATTTAAATGAATGCGCCTATACAATATAATAATATGCTAAAGTAATTATGATATAGGAAGTAATTAAAATGCTTCCTTCTAGCCAATAAGTTTTTCCATCCTGAAACACTAAATAAGACATTCCTACTGCTATACCACACATTATTATGTGAAAAACCGGAAATAAAAGCGTCATACTTAGACCCATAAAGCAAGAAAATATTACAAGCACAGGGGTAACAAAAAGTGAAATTTGGATACTTGACCCTATAGCTGTTTCTAAGCTCATATCTACTTTGTTTTTCATTGCACTCATTATAGTAGAAACATTTTCGCCTATATTACCAAGAAATGGAATTAAGATGATACCTATGAATTCCTGGGATATATTATAGTTTTTTATAAAATCTCTAATATTATAAATCAACTTATCACTTATAAAATAGAGTAATACAGATATACAAATTAAGGTTATTGTGCTTTCTAAAACTTTTTTATTTATTGCAATTTTTTTCTTTCTTAAAATTACTTTTTTGTCTTTTATAGTATTTTTTTCTTCTTCATTATCCTCACTAACAACAAATAAATTGTTATGTGTATACAATGAGAATACTAGCCCTAAGATATAGATACCTATGAGTAAAAAAGCAACTTTCACACTTATGGATATAAGTACCGAATTCATAACTACAGAGTATCTATTTAATGTTGCTATAACTACCATAGAAGACATTGCTAGCAGTAACATATTGAAGTTTGTTCTTGCTATTATACTATTGAAATTTTGCTGCCTGTACTTAAATCCTCCGAATACTACTGCAATTCCTAGACCTAAAAGCATATTATTTATAATTGACCCAATTAAGGAAGCTTGAACCAAAGGTATCATACCATACTTTATTGACCATATCCCCATCATAAGCTCTGGGACATTACCCACTGTAGCGGCGAGTAGCCCTCCCTTTTTTTGTCCTATATAATCTGATATTCTAGTTGTTTGATCTCCTAGTAAAATAGCTAATGGAACTATGGCTAAGGAATATATTATTGTATTTACTAAACTTGATGAAGTGCTCATAAACATTAAGGCTATTACAACAATTATAAAAATGTAGGTTTTTTTCATTCAAGACACCAAGCTATCATTATTTTGTGCTTTCATTTACGTACTCTTCGTCAGCCTCTCCAAAAATATCTTCATTTATATTTTTGTATGTGTTAAGCACTTCATTTTCTTCATTGTTAAAGCGAAATCCATACTCATTATTGTATCCCGCGCGGTATTCATCGCTATAACTAGCGCGGTACTCATCCTCATCTATTGATATTACAGGTAATAATGGTACTAAGTAGTAGGTGGGGTAATAAATTATCATATTCACTCCTCCTATTTGTAATCTTCGCAGTATATTTTAAAGTAAGCTCTTGGGAACTTACATAGAGGGCAAAAAGCAGGTGCTTCTTTTCCTATATGAATATATCCACAATTCATACATTGCCATTTTACTTCATTATTTCTTTTAAACATCATGCCAGCTATAAGATTTTCATATATTTTCATATACCTCATTTCATGGCTTTCTTCTACTTCCTGCAATTCTTTATAGAAATCTGCAATTTCTATAAAACCCTCTTCTCTGGCCTCTTTTTCAAATTGTTTATATATCTTGCTACTTTCTGCAGCTTCTCCCGCTGCCGCATCCATCAAATTTTCTGCTGTATTTTTATTCATCTTTAGAAACTTATCAAAAACTACTCTTGCATGAGCCTTTTCATTGTTTGCAGTAGCTTCGAAAATAGAGGCTACATACTCATACCCCTCCTGCTCAGCTTTTTCAGCATAAAGTGTGTATTTGTTTCTTGCTCTTGACTCTCCTGCAAAAGTTTTAAGAAGATTTCTTTCTGTTTTACTACCCTTTAATTGCATTTTGACTCCTCCATTAATTATTTATCTTCTTTATTATTCTATTCATTATGTTTTCAAAGGTTACTTGAAAAAAGAGGGACATCCCATCTAGGATATCCCTCTTTCATTTTCCGTTTATTTCATTTTTATTTCCCTAAAATTTCTTTTGCAAGGCGTAGGCCTGTAGGAGTAGTTGCAAGACCACCCATAGCTGTCTCTCTAAGCTCGCAAGGCAATTGCTTACCTACCTTATACATAGCAATTACGGTATCATCAAAAGGTATTCTACTAGTTACACCGCTCATAACCAAATCTGCAGTGGTTAAGGCACTTACAGCCCCAGCTATATTTCGTTTAGCGCAAGGCACCTCAACCAGGCCTGCAACAGGGTCACAAACCAGTCCTAATATGTTTTTTATCACAATAGCCGCTGCATCCATTGCCATGGCAGGAGTACCACCCATCATTTCTACTACAGCCGCTGCGCCCATTGCAGCGGCTGCTCCACATTCAGCCTGACATCCACCTTCAGCCCCTGATAATGTTGCATTCTTAGCTATTATAATTCCTATGCCTGAAGCAGTAAATAAGGCATTAATTAGATCATCCTCATTTTTATTTAATTTTTCTCCTGCTGTAATAATTACTGCAGGAAGTATCCCACAAGACCCCGCCGTAGGTGCGGCAACGATTTTGCCCATAGCTGCATTCACTTCTGAGCAAGATAGAGCCCTAGCCATTGCTTTTATCATAAATTCGCCTGTCAACGTATTCGCAGAACTGGCATACTTGTTAAGTTTAATTGCATCTCCACCTATTAAACCGCTTATTGATCTAGTTTCATTTGTAAGTCCATATTCTGCGGCTTCCCTCATTATATTTAAATTTTTTCTCATCTTTTCAATAATTTCCAGGCGTGAAAGCCCACTTTCTTCTTGTTCAGACATTATTGTATATTCCCAAATTGGTATATTGTTTTCTTCACATATATGTACAAGATTTACTCCTTTGTTTACAAACATATTACCCCTCCTTAACTCTTTAATTTCTATATTAGGACCGTAGTACTGGTGATATTTCCCTTATATCATAAACATCACCTAAACACCTGATTTTATCTAGTACATTTTCAGGCACTATGGTATCTGTTTCGAACACCATAGCCGCTTTTAGCCCTCTGCTGTTTCTATATACATTCATAGTTGCTATATTAACATTTTCATCAAATAACATGGTACTTACTTTTGAAATCATACCTGGAATATCTTTATGGCTAATTATAATTGTTGGATAGTTACCTGTAAACTCAACTGGTTGACCATCAACCTCAAAGATTAAAATATTCCCGCCTCCAACAGAGGATCCAATAATTTCAACTATTTTTCCATCTTCTTTTGTTATAATAAACTTTACTGTATTAGGATGAACGTCCCCCAAATCTCCCTCCACAAACTCTACACCGAGCCCTTGCTGTTTAGCTATGATTAAGGCGTCTTTAAGTCTATCATCCCAGGGATCCATTCCTAAAATTCCTGCTACCAATGCTCTATCCGATCCGTGACCTTTGTAAGTTTTAGCAAATGAACCATGTAAAACAAATTGCACCGATACAATATTTCCACCTGCAATTATAGAAGCAATTTTCCCAAGCCTAGCTGCCCCAGCTGTATGGGAACTTGATGGCCCTATCATAATTGGACCTAATATATCAAAAACACTATAGTTTTTCATTGTTGTCCTCCTTGTCCGCCTCTGTGCTTTACAAAACAATCATCGATTATTTTGTCACACATTAACATATGTTATTCTTTTGTTACTTCTACAGACTCTTAGTTTACTACATTACAAATTCCATCAAGTAGCCTAGGAAACATACAATTAATAATGTTATGTTTCTGTCCACCAAAGAAATATCCGGAGGGTAGGTAGTGGCCGGGCTTCTGAGACAGGAAGTCGGCTAAGCACCCACAAAATTAATTGTGTACCTATGAAGACTACCCATGAGATATAAAGTTTTTCATGAAATAAACTTTTAATCTGTTAACGAATGTTCTACTCTCCCTTCTTCATTCTTCAGAGTCACTAAACAAATATTTATTATTTAGCCTTCTACATACTGGACCTTCATTGATTGCTTAAAATACTAACTTAATAGTAAGTATGAAATTTATCCGGAGTGACTTGCAAAAGAAACGACAAAACTATTGAAATTTGATTTAGAAATTCTTCCTTTGCGAATATAAAATTCTCGTAAGCTTGCCAGGACGGCAAGCTAGCGAACCCGAGGCAGGACAACCAGGGTGAGTGCTAGAGAATTTTATATTCGCAAAGGATTAGAATTTCTTAATCAAATTTCTTGTTTTAAGTTCTTTTGCAAGGCACATAGGATAAATTTCATACTTTTTTTATGCTAGTATTGATAAAAACAACTTCCACCAGTGAATTCTCTGATTATTGAATTATCTGGTACTAATTCTTTGTCTACATCTACAAAGAAATTTAAAAAACTTCTTAATCTACTTGCTTCATAATATACTGGACTATCCTCTCCAATTTTATTAAGCTCAGCTAATGCAATTTTTTTAAGAACACAAAGCTCATAGATTAAATTTGAATTAAACATTGCATCTGCTTGTTCTTGAAATACAAAAATATTTTTTTCCTCTCCACGTTTTACAGAAGGCCACATTTTAAGTGTATCTTCAACGCCGTAGCCTCTAGATAAATAATCTCTAACTATTCTTCTTGTCATTCTTACATCTGTTGTAGAGATCCTGTTGTGGTCGTCCAAATTAAGCTGTGTTAGTGGACTTATATATATTTTAAATTTACTTTCCATATCTATAGAGGCAGTTAAGATTTCATTTAATCCATGTATTCCTTCTACGATCAAAACTCCATTTTCAGGCATTTTAATCTTATTCCCGTGCCATTCTCTTTTTCCTGTCTTAAAATTAAAACTTGGTATATCAGCCTCCGAGCCTTGTAGTAATAATTTTAAGTCCTCGTTGAATAGCTCTAAATCTAAAGCATATATAGACTCAAAATCATATTCACCATTTTCATCTCTTGGGGTAATTTCTCTATCAATAAAATAATCATCTAAAGAAATAAATATTGGTATTAAGCCATTTACTCTTAATTGAATACCTAACCTCTTTGAAAAAGTTGTTTTCCCTGAAGAGGACGGCCCTGCTATAAGCACTAATTTCACCTTTTCTCTTTGATTAATCATATCTGCAATGTAAGCAATCTTCTTTTCATGAAGGGCCTCTGCTACTCTAATTAAATTAACAATATCACCACTTACTACTTCATCATTTAATGCACCAACACTTCCAACGCCTAATATTTCTCCACATTTCTCTGCTTCGTCAAATATTTTAGCTAGTTTTTCGTGTTTTTGAAATTTAGGAATTTTATCTGGAGCATCCGACGTGGGATACCTTAATATAAAACCTGGCTCATAGTATATTAAATCAAATGTTTTTAATACTCCCGTTGAATAAGCCATAGGTCCATAAAAATAGTCATATCTCCCATCCAATTCATAAAGCTTTACTTCTTCTGAATTAACATATTTTAAAAGTTTAACTTTATCTTGCATATCATACTCTGTAAAAATTTCTACTGCTTTTGCTTTCGGAAGTGTTATCTTCCTTATAGGAATATCCACTTTTATTATTTCTCTCATTCTATTTTTTATCTCATATATATCGTCAATATCCAGTGCCAGGGTCTTATGAATCTCTCCAAATAAGCCTTTGCTTAAGGAATGTTCGATAGAAACTTTAGCTGTAGGAAACAATTCTAGTACTGCCTTTATTAACACAAACTGAAGGGTTCTAACGTATGTCATCATTCCAATTCTACTTTTAATATCTACAGTGTCGAATTTACCATCTTGCGTTATAGTTTCTCCAAGTTCATAGAGTTTATTATTAACCTTACCTAAAACAACTGGCACATCATTTAATAAACTATTTTCTTTAATAATATCATTTAATATAGTTCCCGGTTTTACTAAAACATCTCTACCATCTTTAAGGCCTATATTGAAATTACTCATACAATCATCCCCTATTTTTAGTGGTTAGTACTATTATACTGTAATTTTAAAAAAATGTATCATATACCCCTTATAATTTTTGTATTTAAACGAAAAATATACATCATAGTAAATGAGGTGAACTTATGTTTATTTTAATAATCAGAACTTTTTTCTTATATTTTGCAGTAATCTTTATTATGAGGCTAATGGGTAAAAAACAAATAGGTGAGCTTGAACCTTTTGAGCTGGTGATTGCATTAATGATTTCTGAACTCGCTACTTTTCCCATGCAAGATATAAGAATACCATTGTTACATTCCATTATACCAATACTTACTTTGTTATTTCTTCAAGTAGCTACTTCTTTTATTGAACTCAAAAGTGAAAAAGCCAGAAGAATATTGACAGGCACTCCAAGTATATTAATAAAAAACGGAAAAATTGATATTGCTGAGCTCAAATATCAAAGATTCAATATTAATGATTTATTAGAAGAACTTAGATTAAAAGGATATTTTAATCTATCCGATATTCAATATGCTATTTTAGAGACTAGTGGTGAACTATCCATATTGCCAAGAACTGGTCAAAGCAATGCAACTAAGGATGATTTAAAATTAAAAATAACTCAAGAGTCTTTGCCTGTACCTTTGATTTTGGATGGTAATATAAATTATAAAAATTTAGAACTTTTAGCTAAAGACGAAACTTGGTTAAACCGTAAACTAAAAGAAAATAATATTTCAGATGCAAAAGATGTTTTCATAGGAATAATAGATACTAAAAATAAGTTTTTTTACCAACTTAAGGAAGGTAAAGGTAAAGATAAATGAAAAATGTTTACTTAGCCTTTAGTATATTCATTATAATGATTATAGGAATATTTTTATCTATAAATGCTATAAATCGCAGTTGCGACCAATTGCAAAATTTGAATTGTACCCTAGAAAGTTATATACTTAATGAGAACTATGAAGATGCGTATACTCTATCCCTAGATTATATAGCTCAATGGAAAAGTGATTCTAAATTTTTAACCATTTATATACATCATGAGGACTTAGATTATGTAGACAATGAAATTTTAAAATTAACTCAATATATAAAAACTCGCGATAAGTCAGAATCCTTAGCCACAGTACATTCTATGAAATATCTTATAGATCATATAAAATCTCATGAAAAAGTATCTATAAGCAATATTTTTTAATTATTTTTATTTGTTGGAATCATTTATAGTAAAAGGGTAGAAAATAGTCCATTTATAGCTTATAATTATATTAGACAATAAAAAGTCCCACAGGGACAATATATGTCCCTGTCACAAAATTTGAAAGGTGGAATTAATATGGCTTTAGTTACTACAACTAATATGTTTAAAAAAGCTTTTGAAGGAAATTACGCAATTGGTGCATTTAACATCAATAATATGGAAATAATTCAAGGAATAATGGATGCTTGTGAAGTTCACAAGTCCGCAGTTATTCTTCAAGTATCAGGTGGCGCTTTGAAATATGCTAGACCTACATACCTTAGAAAAATGGTAGAGGCAGCTGTAGAAGACACTGGTCTTGACGTAGCTCTTCACTTAGATCACGGTTCAGATCTTGCTCAAGTTAAACTTGCAATAGCTTCTGGATTTACTTCAGTAATGTATGATGGTTCTCATTTTGATTATGAGGAAAACGTAAGATTAACTAAAGAAGTAGTTGAATATGCTCATTCTAAAGGTGTTGTAGTTGAAGCTGAGCTTGGAAAACTTGCTGGAGTTGAAGATGCTGTTTCAGTTTCAGCTGCAGATGCAACTTATACTGATCCAGAACAAGCAGTAGATTATGTAAAAAGAACTGGCATTGACTCTTTAGCTATAGCTATAGGAACAAGCCATGGTGCTTATAAATTCAAAGGCGAAGCTAAACTTGACTTTGCAAGATTAGAATCAATAACTAAAAAATTAGAAGAAGCTGGAATGCACAACTTCCCAATAGTTCTTCACGGAGCTTCTGCTGTAGATCAAGATTTCGTTGCTATGTGCAATGAATTTGGCGGAGATATTAAAGGAGCAAAGGGAATACCACTAGAAATGCTCCGAAAAGCAGCTTCTATGGCTGTTTGTAAAATAAACATGGATACTGATTTAAGACTTGCTATGACAGGTTCAATAAGAAAAGTTCTAACTCAAATTCCTGGTGAAATAGATCCAAGAAAATATCTTGGAGAAGCAAGAAATAACATTACTAAATTAGTTGATGGTAAAATCACTAATGTTTTAGGTTCTGCTAATTCATCTAAATAATTTAAATCTAAGTGATTAAAACTAAAAGACTCACAGTATAATTATACGTGAGTCTTTTAGTTTTTTTTATTATATAGGAAACTAACAAATGTTTTCATGCGCAAAAAAAGTATATATTACGTATAATGCATTAGAATAAGCTTTAGAACTTCTTATTATATTTTTAAATAAGATGCGTTAAGAAAAACATATGTTTGAGCGACAGCGAGTTTATGTTTTTTAGCAGATTAATTAAAAATATAATTAGTAGTTCTTAGCGAAGTGATTGCATTAGTAGTAATATATACTTTTTACTTTTCTATTTTTCAACATAATTGCTTACATGTTTAATGACCATATTAATTGTTCCATCACCATTTCTTTGTATTTCAAAGCGGCTATTATCATGATACGTTTCAGTGTCCACATATAAGTCAATATCCTTATCAATTTTAAGTCTTACTCTTTTTAGCTTTTTATCTATCCATTCTTTGTCAAGACTAATATTTTCTGTGATTCCTTGCTGCGTAATAAAATCAACAAATTTTTCCTTAGTTTCATGATTTTCAGAAAATATTTCCTGGGACAACTCTCTAACATCAATACTATCTTCTTCTTTAAGTTTCCTCTTTATAGCAGTTCTAACAGCTTCTGCTTTATCAGCATTTTCTGGGAAGGTATTCTGGGTAAATTTTTCAGCTGCTTTAACAAAGTTTTTAGTAACATCTCTTTCATTATCAATAATTGTGCAACCTAAATAATCATTAATAAAGTAGTTTGAACCATATTCCTGATTTTCACTGCTGCTGACTTGATCATTACTCGCTTCTTTACTCTTAACCCTTTTATCAATAACCATTAGATCAAAATTATTCTCATTTCTAATGGGCTTCAAAAAAGCACATTTTTGTATCCTTTGAGATGAACCAGGAAGGCCAGTGAACTGCGGCACTATATCAATGCCTAACTTACTATCTACAAACTCTATAGTGTGAACATAATTCTTAATATAATCCATTTTGAATATACCAAGTATTGGTCCAAATTCTGTAGTAAAAGATACTACTATCAAATCGCAGGATGGAATGCTCCCCTTAGATCTCATCAAACCAAACATCTGACTTGCCAGTTCCTTAGATACAACCAGTAAATTATTTTCACCATTTAAGTATTCCTGAGATAAGTCTTTTACTATGTTTCGATCAGAATTAAATACCCCATATTTTAAGTCTTCATCTTTTAAACACTTCTGAATATGTTTCAATAAAAAATTATATTTTTCTTCATCTAAATCCAAGGCATATTCATTCAATATAGGTTCATCTGCATTATTATCTAAAACATGAATAATAGCCTCATTTATATTAACTTCTTTTATGTACTCCAAAAAAACACCACCTTGTTATTTATCTAATGCACATAAAAATAAATATACTACATTTTGATTTTTTATTTATTCTAATGGCCTTAATTATTACCCTTAATTATTACACTTAATTATTATACTATGTAAATGTATTTATAACAAATTCATATATTGCTATATTCGAAGATATAAAGAGAATATTATTATCCCTAATTAGGCAACCATAATGGTATATATAATTTTATTTAATTCTGTTATTTTAATCTAATATTAATGTTACTTTATTTAGATTATGATATAATCACAATTAATGTAATAATTGTTATGTGACCCAGAGGCAAACAAGGAGGAACTATGAAAGAAATAGAAACTAGAATTATAGATATCGATGTAGAGGAAATTCGCAGAAAATTATTGAATATAAATGCTCCAAAAGTTAAGCAAGAAAATCAAATAAATAATATTTATGATTTCTCGGATAAAAGGCTAATTAAGAGCAAAGGCTATGCAAGAATACGCACTATCCAAGATGAGTTAACAAACTCCACGTTGCACTATATCACCACAAAAAAACTTATAAGCCAAGAAAAGTACAAAATTATGGATGAGCATGAATCAGAAATTAAAGATGAAGTAGCAGCTAAAGGTATATTTGAAGCCTTAGGTCTTGAGCTTATACAATCCATTAAAAAATATAGGGAAAGCTATAAGTATAAAAATACTCTTATAGAAATAGACATAAATGAGAAGGAATTCTGTCCTTTTCCTTATATAGAAATTGAAAGTGAAGATGAGGATGAACTTTGCGAAGTTGTAAACTTGCTAGGCTATAGCCTCTCGGATACTACCTCTAAAACTATTTATGAAATACTAAAATCAAAAAGATTAGAAGTGAAGGGGCTATAAATGTTTGGATATGTAACTCCATGTAAAATGGAAATGAAGATAAAAGACTACGAAAAATTCAAAGCATATTATTGCGGTCTATGTAATTCTATAAAAAATAACTATGGTCAGGTGCCAAGACTTACTTTAAATTTTGATATGACTTTTTTAGCAGTACTTCTAGATTCACTTAGTGATAATAAATGCAACTTCACTAAATTTAGTTGCGCAATTCATCCACTTAAAAAAAGGGTTATGATTAGCAATAATTTGGCTTTAGATTATGCGGCCTTTTGTAATACCACTTTAGCATATTATAAGTTAATGGATGACGCGTGCGATAATAAAACAATGAAAAGTAAAGTTTTTTCAATATTTTTAAAGAAATATTTAGAAAAATCCAAAGTAGAATATACTGAAGTAATGAAGTATACTGAAGTAAAGCTAATATTGTTAAATACTTTAGAAGTCAATTCTATGGATTTATCCATAGATGAGCATCTATCCATAGATGAGTTATCTCATGTTTTTGCTGACCTTACGGGCTTTATAATATCCTTTTATTATAAGGATGCACCCTTTAAAGAGGATTTATATTGGCTTGGTTATAATTTAGGTAAATGGATATATATTATAGATGCTTATGATGATTTAGAAAAGGATTTAAAAAGCGCTTCTTTTAATGCTATAAGTTCATTACTTAATACAGATAATTTGGATTTCAAAAGTTTTTCGAAATGCATACAGCCAAGAATTGATTATATATTGACTACTTGCGCCCAGCAATGTTTGAAAAATTTAAATTCATTACCACTAACCAAAAACGAGGATATATTATATAATATATTAGAGCTTGGACTCATGGAAAAAATGCATAAAGTTTTTAATGAAAAATTAGATATCGATTATATAAAAGGAGTGGAATATAAAGATGGCAAATCCATATGAAATACTTGGTGTACGCGAAGGCTCATCAAAAGAAGATATTAAAAAGGCTTATAGAGAACAGGCAAAAAAATATCACCCTGATCAGTATGGTGATAATCCACTAAAAGATTTAGCAGAAGAAAAAATGCAGGAACTAAATGAAGCTTATGATTCACTTATGAAAAATACAAGTTCCTCTAATAGCTACCAGTCTTCAAATACTTATAATTCTTCTAACAATTATAATTCTTCTTCAAATGATGACTATGTTAACAGAGACATATATCAATCAATAAGAATGGATTTAAACAGTGGAAACCTTTCTTCTGCTGAGCAGAAATTAGGTTCCATGAATACAAAAACGGCTGAATGGAATTATTTAATGGGAATGGTTCATTTAAAAAAGAGCTGGCATGACAGTGCTTACAATTTTATTAGCAAAGCCTGCTCACTAGAGCCTAATAATGTTGAATATAGGAGAAGCTTTAATGAACTAAATACTAGAAACACAAATTATAGAGGTAACTATTATGGCAGACGCAACAGAGATTCTGATATGGGTAATATGTGTATTAACTTATGGTGTGCGGATAGTATTTGTGAATGTTTAGGCGGAGATCTTATTTCCTGTTGCTAAGTATATTAATTTAGGAGATGATTTTTATGAAATCTAATAATATTGCTAAGGGGGGCATATTCGCAGCACTTAGTTTAATATTACTATATCTTTCTTCTGTTTTTCCTACAAATAGATTATTTATATTAGGTGTAGCTTCTTGCATTATACCGCTTTCCATTTTACTTACTGGAGTAAAAAATACTGTTGTTGTATATAGTGCTGTTTGTTTGCTTAGTTTATTTATTATACCTTCAAAGCTTATAAGTATATCCTATATACTGATTTTTGGCTCCTATGGTTTCGTGAAGTATTTCGTAGAAAAATTAAGGAGTATTCCTCTAGAGTTTGTACTTAAGTTTTTATATTTTAATATAAGCTCCGCTTTAATTATATTTATATATAAATTAGTATTATTAAATATTCCTAATATAAATATATATTTACTAATACTCTTTATGGAATTTGGCTTTCTTGTATATGACTATGCCCTTACTATTTTTATAGCCTATGCTAATAAAAACCTTATTAAAAAATTCAGTTAAGTCAAATGAAACAAATGACATGTCAAAGACACTAGTAGCATCTTTAGGTGAATGAACCTAAAACCTGCTCTTGACAGAAAATTCTATTTAAATTATAATGGATAATAATCCTTTAATAAACAAAGTATAATATAATATAATAAATTGCTTTGATTAGGAGTAGTAGTATTTATAGCATTTTAAAGAGAGCTGCTTATTTGGTGTGAAGCAGTAATGATATAATACGAACTTGCCTATGAGCTTACTTTTAAGTAAAGATTTGCCTTTTAAGTAAGAGCTTACTTGCTAAAACAAGTACGGTTAAAACCGTTATATTCGTAAGTGAGGTGTAATGCCTAATTAGAGTGGTACCGCGGAATTTTACTTTCGTCTCTTTGTTGAGATGAAGGTTTTTTTTATTTTCTAAAAAAATCTAACTGCAGTAAACATTAAAGGCTAAATAAAAAAATCAATAATTGTTTTCTACTTAGATCATACAAGGAGGAATATTAATGGCAAAATATAATATAACCATCGATGAAAAATGGCAACAAAAATGGGAAGAAACTAATCTCTACAAATTTGATGAGAATAATACTGCGAAAAAACTATATGTACTTGAAATGTTCTCCTATCCATCCGGAAGCCAATTACATGCTGGGCATTGGTTTAACTATGGTCCTGTAGATTCTTGGGCTAGAATGAAGAAAATGCAGGGTTATAATGTATTTCAACCAATGGGCTTTGACGCTTTCGGGCTACCTGCTGAAAACTACGCAATAAAAACAGGGGTGCACCCAAAGGACTCTACAGAGCAAAACATTATTACTATGGAAAAGCAATTAAAGGCTATGGGAGCAATGTTTAATTGGGATCATGAAGTTGTAACTTGCCGTCCAGATTATTATAAATGGACTCAATGGTTATTCTTAAAACTATTTGAAAAAGGTCTTGCTTACAGGAAAAAAGCACCTGTAAATTGGTGCCCTAGCTGTAGTACAGTCCTTGCAAATGAACAAGTATTAGTAGATGGTTCTTGTGAGCGATGTGGCACTGAGGTTACTAAAAAGAATTTGACACAATGGTTTTTAAAAATTACTGATTATGCTGATGAACTATTAGAAAAGCTTGATACCTTGGATTGGCCTGAAAAAACTAAAGCAATGCAAAAACATTGGATAGGAAAATCTACTGGTGCTGAGGTTACATTTAAGGTAGCAGATTCAGATATAGACTTTAGTGTATTCACTACAAGAGTAGATACTCTATATGGTGTTACCTATGTGGTATTTGCCCCTGAAAATGAACTTGTAGATGTTCTCACTAAAGGTGAATATAAGGCTGCTGTGGTGGCTTATAGAGATGCAGCTAATAAACAGTCTGATATAGAAAGACAATCTATTACAAGAGAAAAAACCGGTGTATTTACTGGTTCCTATGCTATTAATCCTATTAACGGAAGAAAAATCCCTATTTGGGTTGCTGACTATGTATTAAATACCTATGGAACTGGTGCTGTAATGGCTGTTCCTGCTCATGATGATAGAGATTTTGCCTTTGCTACTAAATATAATTTACCTATTGAGAGAGTAATTGTTGGTTATAAAAGCGTAATTTCAGGTACCGAAAACGCGATGGCGAGCGATGAAAATCTTCCTTATACGGAACATGGAAAAATGGTAAATAGTGAAGAGTTTAATGGTTTATCCACGGAGGAGGGAAAAGACGCTGTAGTAAAAAAATTAGAAGTTCAAAACTTAGGAACAGGAAAAGTAAACTTTAGGCTTCGTGATTGGTTAGTATCAAGACAAAGATATTGGGGAGCTCCTATTCCAATAATTCACTGTGATAAATGTGGGACTGTTCCAGTACCAGAAGATCAGCTTCCTGTAGAACTACCTTATGACGTAGAGTTTGCGCCTGACGGCGAATCACCTCTTGCTAAATCTTCGGATTTTATTAATGTACCTTGCCCTGTTTGTGGCAGTCCTGCGCGTCGTGAGGCAGATACCTTGGATACCTTTGTTTGTTCATCTTTCTACTATTTAAGATATGTAGATAACAAAAATAGTGAAAAGGCTTTTGATACAGACTTAATAAACAAAATGCTCCCTGTAGACAAATATGTTGGTGGGCCTGAACATGCATGTATGCACTTACTTTATGCAAGATTTATCACCAAAGCTCTTCGCGATATGGGCTACTTAAACTTTGATGAACCTTTCTTATCTCTTACACATCAGGGTTTAATTTTAGGACCAGACGGATTAAAAATGAGTAAATCCAAAGGAAACACTATTTCCCCAGACAAGTATATACAAGAGTTTGGCTCAGATGTGTTTAGAATGTACCTAATGTTTGGCTTTGGTTATACTGATGGTGGCGCTTGGAGTGATGATGGTATAAAAGCTATCGGTAAGTTCGTTGATAGAATTGAACGAGCAATTGATACTGGAATTAACGAAATGTTAAAGGAAAGTAATAAAGCAGAATCTCTTCATACGGCAGAAAAAGAATTAAACTACTGGAGACATTTTGCAATAAAGGGAGTTACTGAAGACGCAGAAAAGCTTCAATTTAATACTGCTATTGCAAGACTTATGGAACTTACAAATGCCATATCAAAATATGTTAATGAAGAAACCGTAAATAGTAGCTTCTTAAAAGAAGTGCTTGTGGATTACCTTTTACTTTTAGCTCCATTTGCTCCTCACTTCTCGGAAGAAAAGTGGGAAACCTTAGGTATGGATTACTCTATATTTAATCAAAGTTGGCCTAAGTTTGATAAAGAAGCCCTAATCAAAGATGAAATAGAGATAGCTATTCAAGTAAATGGTAAAATTAAATCCCGAATAATTATAGCTCAAGGTTTAGATGAAGATGCTATAAAAGAAGCCGCTCTTGCGGATGAAACACTAATTGCTTCACTAGAGGGCAAAACTGTAAGAAAGATTATTGTAATTAAAGGACGCCTAGTTAATATAGTGGCTTCTTAGGAAAATTGCATACAGTTTTTACAGATAAGAATTGAAAGTTTTTTATATTAGCAAAGGAGAGTAGGTGTCTTAGTTTAGACTCCCTACCCTCTTTTTTTGATTTAAACTATTTACATATTACGAAACTCCATACACGTCTAAGGTTTTTTGAGTTGCTTTAAGAAGGCTGCTAAGTTCAAAGACTTCGCCCTCTTCTAGTAGCTTATTAAGTTGTTCTCTATACCTAGTTGATTCCATTAATTTTCCAAGGGAAGAAATCATAAGAATGTTATTCATTATATCGGATACCAAATTAGATTTAACCTCAAAGAGTTTTTGTGCATCCTTAATTTCGTCTTTAATTTCTAACATCTGCTGGTCTAATTGAAAAGCAGCATCTGCCGCATTTTTAAGTTTTTCTCTTATATATTCTGGTATATCATGCTTATATTTATAATTTAGAGAATGTTCTACTGTAGCCCAAAAATTCATTGCCAAGGTTCTAATTTGAAATTCTGCTAGTATTTCCGTTTGACCATCAACTAAATTTACAGGATACTTTATGATCATATGATAGCTTCTATACCCACTCTCTTTTACATTAGCAACATAATCTTTTTCATAAACTATATGCATATCTCGTCTTTCACGAATTAAATTTACCACCTTATCAATGTCATCTACAAATTGGCACATTACTCTTATACCTGCAATATCCTCCATTTCAAATTCAATTCTATCCAGAGGTATAGAGAATTTATTAGCTTTTTCAAGAATGCTAGATATTTCTTTAACTCTTCCTGTAACAAATTCTACAGGTGAATAGTCATTTTTACGACGATACTCTCTCCTTATGCTTTTGAATTTTAATTTTAACTCTTCTACTGCCTGTTCATAAGGAATTAAGAATTTTTTCCACTCTCTTATTGCCATATACTCAGTCCTTTACATAAAATTTCATGTTTACAATTAGCATATTGTTTACAATTAAAATATTGTTTACAATTAACATATAGAAACTTTTGGATGGTGTTTTATATTATTATTATATTTTTATTAATTTTCTGTTATAATTAATTTACTACTAAATTAATATAAAAGCAATTATTTTAGGTGAATATACCAAATTATACTACGTAAATTTTATTTTGGGGTGATCAAATGGATAAAAAAATGTTTTCTGGTCTAGAAAATATGGGCTTTGATAATATTAACGATATTAAAATCTATAATAAAGAAATTACAATTGAGAAAGAGAAAAAAGAAGAGAACACTGAAAAGTCTCTTCTATATAGTAAAGAAGTTACCTGTCCAGTATGTAACCATGTTTTTAAAGCTAGCGCAGTAAAATCCTCGGCTTACAGGATGATAAAAAAAGATAGTGACTTTTTTATTAGATATTCACTAATTAATCCTTATTTCTATGATGTTTGGGTTTGTAATTCTTGCGGATATTCAGCTATGAAAGCAGATTTCTATAGTATACGAAGTATAGAAATAGAACAAGTACAAAAGTCTATATCGCCTAAGTGGAAGGGGAGAATGTATCCTGAACTTTATGATGTACATGTTGCTATCGAAAGGTACAAACTCTCCCTTCTAAATTATATAGTAATCAATGCAAAATCAAGTAAGAAGGCCATCACTTGTATGAAGCTTGCCTGGATGCACAGGTTACTCGAAACCGAAGAAGCCCAGGAGATGGAGCTAACATTCTTAAAGCAGGCACTAGAAGGACTTAGTGACGCATATTACTCAGAGGTATTCCCCATATATGGCATGGATAAATACAGTGCTATGTATCTTATTGGGGAATTAAATAGACGTCTAGGCGATACAGAAAATTCACTAGTGTGGTTTAGTAATGTGATAACAACTCCTAATGTAAAGCAGAGTCTGAAAGAACTTGCTCGTGATATGAAAGACTTGATAAAAGAAGAAGCTGCTACATTATTAGCTGCTAATGATAATCTAAATAAAGCTTCTACAGAGAACTTTGAGCCAATAGAAACTATTAAGAAATCTGGTTTTTTCTCTAAAATATTTAAATAGTAATTTAAACACATGAAAACAAAAAACAAGTCAATATGCTAGTATCTTTGACTTGTTTTTTGCTTTCATATGTCTATAACTATTAAATTTATTATCCATATAATTAGTTTTAATAGTCATACTTATCCACGAAATATTCACTTTTATGCTATTCTAATATCTTTAGTGGATCAAAATCCAAATAATCACAAGAAGTTACTATATACTCCACGCCCTCTATATTTCCTTCATATAACCTATTTAGTGATGGTCCATGTAAATGTCCATATATGACCTTTGCCACATTATATTCTTTAATTATACTTATAAGTTTAGTTTCTTCGAATTTATCATTAGTAGGTGGATAATGAAGCATTACTATAAATTTACTATACCCATTCTTCATTGCCTCGTCTAATGATATTCGAAGCCTTATTAACTCTCTATTATATATTTTCTCATCATGCTCCGTAAACCTTGCAGCTCCTGGGCAATTCCACCCACGGGTTCCGCATATAGCAAAATCTTTATAGCTAAAAAAATTATTTTGAATGAAATTCATATCTTCATAGAGCGAATTAAGCTTTGTAATGCTGCTCCACCAATAGTCATGATTCCCTTTAATAAGTATTTTCTTACCTGGGAGTTTATGAATCCACTCCAAATCCTCTACGCCCTCTGAAATATTCATTGACCATGAAATATCCCCTGCAATTAATACAGTATCCTGCGTGGAAACTTTTCTAAGCCAATTTTCTTTTATTTTCTCATGATGTTTTTCCCATTTATCTCCAAATATATCCATGGGTTTATCTGAATTTAAAGCTAAATGAAGATCAGATATTGCCCACAACGCCATAATATACCTCCTTCGTTAATTTTCTAATATATTAGTCTTTTTTCATTAATGAATCTATATCCATTACATAAGCAATAACCTTTGCTATTGCATCATATAATTCGAAAGGTATTTCTGATCCTATATCAACATTTAAAAGCAAATTAGCTAATTCCTCATTTTGGACAATAGCCACTTTACTTTCTTCAGCCTTAAGCAAAATTTTATCTGCAATATAGCCCATTCCAGCTGCAGTTACTATAGGCACATCATACCCTTGTTCATATTTTATGGCAGCAGCTTTTTTAGTTTTTTTCATTTTAACACCCCGCGTTAATGTTTCAGTTATAATTTAAATTATATTAAATATATATACTCTAGCATATTCAGGATTGATTTTTTTAAATGTTCTATTTTATTATACCTTTAAATTGAGGGTATTAAAACTTCTATCGTCAAAAAATTCTCCACAATTAGCTAGTGTAAATTCTTTAGCCTTATTATTAACCTCAATATTAACTCTATAATTTAGATTAGATAAATCCTTTATTAACTTCTCTTGGCCCAATTTTAAAACTTTAACCCAGAATTTATCGCAATTAATAGCAATATTCATATTATTATTGTTAATTTTGATATATGCATCCACAGTTCCCATATTTATTGTTTTAACACTTGTAGCAATCTTAACATTCTTACTGTCGATCTTTTTTCCTTTTTTTCTATCATCTTTAATAATTAATTTAAATTGATATTCATCATCTTTAACATTTATAGGCAAATCCAATAAATAATATTGTTCCGAAACAGAGTTAAACATTTTTAAATCATTGAGCTTTTCATGGAATAAATTCATAACTTTTTCATAGCTTTCAGGTTTTATATTGAGTTTATTTTCAATAAGGTCTTTAACAATATTTTTAATCTCATCAGTCTTCAATTTAATTTGCTCTTTAATGAGAAAATCTGTAGTTATCTTTTCTATATCTTTTTCTACATTATTTATAATTCCCTTTTCTACCTCGGAAATATTCAATTCCTTTTTTATCATATTTATAATTTCATTAAGTGAATTATTTTTTCCATATACATTAGTTTTATTATTGATAAAACTTTTAGTATCTAGTTCAGCTTCAATAGCCTTATCCTTTGGTAATATATTTATTGGCAATTCTTCATTTGAAACTATACTTTCTAGTTTCACACCGCTAGTATCAACCTTTGTTATGTTTAATTTCGCATCTAAATTTTCTATTAATTTAATATAACTATCTTTACTTAATGATATTTGCGACCCCTTGAAAATTTTGTCAACTATTTCTATTATTGTGCCCCTATTAAAACTAATATTTCCTGGTTTTATATTTTTATCTATTCCCAAGCCCACATTTAGTTGTGAACTTTTATCTAGTTGTAGTGTTTTATCCAGTTCTAAATTTTTAATAGTAGAATTTACTACCCTATAATTAACATCCAAATCCTTTAACTCTTTATTTATCAAACTAACTATCCCTTTTAAGTCGTTATCTCGGATAGCCTTATCTGCATTCTGAGTTTCATCCACTATTTTATCATTATTTAACATACCCAAATTCTTTGTCTCTTTACTAATATTTTTAAAATCTACATTTGTAAACCCTTCATTACCTTCCTCTAACTCCATAAAACTATTCTGGCTCCCACCTACTTCGGAGTCCTGTATATTCTTTATAGTATTATTATTTGTATCACTATTTAAAAGATAGTTATTAATATCTTTTAAATTATTATATACCGCTGACTGTCCTTTAAATAGCTTTATAAAGCTGTCTAAATTCCCTTTAGTTAGTTCTATATTATTTTCTTTAAATAATAATATCTCATCAATATCTAAATTCTTTAGTGCCTCAAAAAAGTTTTTTAAAGTTTTTGTTATTTCATTTGCCTTTTCACTGCTGGGGTCTATATTTCTACTATCAAGATATTTAGCAATAAAAATTTCTTCTTTATTAGAATTTAAGGATATCTTTTCTCTAAAATCAACTAAATTTTTTATATCAATTATATTATCTTTAGTTAACGGCATATCATGTTTTATCATTTTAAAAAAAAGTAGCGCATCTTCTTTTTGAGTGCCTAGTGACTTCCCCTTACTGAAGTCTTCTAAGCCCTCATTCTCATTAGTTTTACCTTCTTTATCTTCATATACTAATTTTATTTTAAGCTTATCATTTTCAAAACCTTCTACTTGAAATTTAAGCACACTACCCTCAGGAGCTTGTTCCAGTGGCTTATCAAGCTTTGCAGAAAATTGCCATCCATCTAATAATTTTAAATTAACTTCTCCCTTTTGCGGGTCTGTACTTACTATTCTAGCATTGAAGGTTTCCCCAGCTTCAAAAGATATTTTACTAAAAGCCTTTTTAGCTTGTGGATTCTGTAGTATTGCAATATTGCTAATTATAGACATAAGCCACCTCCCATTTTTTGTCATAACAACTTATCAAAAGTTATCAATACTTAATTATCGTATGAAACATATTTTTTTAAAGGGGACAGTTAAAAAACAAAGCCAAAATATTAACTTCAGCTTTGCTTTTTTAAAATTTTATTATTCTATGATTAAGGAATAGTATTTTTTCTTTCCTTTTTTTATAAGTACACTACCCTCTTTAAAATCTGAGTCTAAAAGAGTTGCATTTTTATCTTCAATCTTTCTATCGTTGATAGTTAATCCACCCTGCTCAATAAGCCTTCTAGCTTCAGCTTTTGATGGTACCACTTTAGTGTACACTAATATGTCCATGAATCCCCCATTTTTCATACCTAAGGGTATAGATACTGTAGGCACGTCACTCATATTAGTTCCACCACCAAATAGTGCTTCTGCTGCGCTCTGAGCCTTTATAGCCTCTTCTTCTCCATGGATAAGTTTTGTAACCTCAAAGGCTAAAACTTTTTTTGCTTCATTGATCTTTTCATCCTTTAGTGCACTTAATCGTCTAACTTCATCCATTGGTACAAATGTAAGTAAGGATAAGCATTGCTTCACATCTGTGTCTGCTACATTTCTCCAATATTGATAGAAATCATAAGGTGATGTTTTATTTGCATCAAGCCATAATGCACCATTTTCCGTTTTGCCCATCTTCTTGCCTTCACTATTAGTAAGTAATGCACAGGTCATTCCATATGAAGATTTACTTTCTTTTCTTCTTATTAGTTCCATACCAGCAATTATGTTAGACCATTGATCATCTCCACCTAATTGCATAGTACATCCATATTTTTGATTTAACACTAAGAAGTCATATCCTTGCATAAGCATATAGTTAAATTCAAGGAAAGATAAACCTTTTTCTAATCTTTGTTTAAAGCATTCAGCAGTTAACATCCTGTTTACTGAAAAATGCACTCCTATATCTCTAATAAAGTCTACATAATTTAAGTTTAGTAGCCATTCTGCATTGTTTTCGAGTATTGCTTTACCATCACTAAAATCTATAAGTTTCGAAAGCTGAGATTTTATACAAGATATATTATAATCTATTTCTTCTTTTGTAAGCATTTTTCTCATATCTGTTTTTCCGGATGGATCACCAATCATTGCAGTTCCACCACCGACTAAAGCTATTGGCCTATGACCTGCCCTTTGCATATGTGCCATAAACATCATAGCAATAAAATGGCCAATATGTAGACTATCTGCTGTGGGGTCAAAACCTATATAAAATGTTACCTTTTCTGTATCTAATATTTTCTTTATTTCCTCCTCATGAGTAAGTTGTTTGATGTATCCTCGCTCGAATAGTGTATCATATACATTTGACATAAATTATTCCTCCTTGTTTTTACCTTTGTATTATTTTCGGGAAATAAAAAAACGCCCCTGTGAAAGGGACGAAATAATTCCGTGGTACCACCCAAATTGATTTAACAATCCGCTCATTCCTTATAACGTAAGGTCAACCCGTCTCAGCTTACTACAAAAATACTTTATTTCAGCTTAAAGCTCCAGAATGTATTTCACTATATTCATTAACTAGTTCACACCTGCCACTAGCTCTCTTAATAATTCCTATAGTTACTTTTTCCCTTCACAGCCTTTTAAATATAAACTTTCATTTCATTAATTGTATAGATGTATTTAAAGTATATCAAGTTTACTAATCCATCATTTAATCTATTTACAACTGTTTATTCGATATATACATTCATTTTCACCTATTTGCTCTGTTTACAATAAATGCAGGATTAAAACCCTGCATTACACTAAAAATCAATTAAATGTTTATGCGATATACTCCTTTAAAAATTCCGGAGGGCTTGTAGATTCGCAACTAACATTTACATAAAAATCCACATTATACTTTTTAGCTAAAGAGTCCATTTTAGAAAACAATTGTGCCGTATGCTCAAGTTTATCATCAACAATATTAAATACACCATCAACAAAAATGGTATCAATATCGTAATCCTTTGAAAGCATACCGCACAAAAAACCATAAAAATCATTATTACTTTTTAAATTAAACTCATTTGTAGCTACAAATCTCATTTTTCTGTTTAATTGCAAAACAGCTTTAGTGTCATCATCAATATAAACTATGTTTCCCTTAACTTCATCAACCTTTTCATTGGCAAGTTTAATCAAAGCTTTAGTTTTACCTGAACCTTTTCTACCGCAAAATACATGAATCATGTTAACCGCCTCCTATTTTATCTAACATAACCAGATAATTATTAAACAGGTCTACACTGTACGCAATATAGTTATATTCATTATATATTATTCAGAATATTTTTGCAATATTATACTTATTAAATAAAATTCTTAATCCCTGGGAAAATCACCTTAAAACTATTATCATATTTGGAATCCACAAATATTACTTTACCATATTTGGCAAAGGATTTTTTCATTCGTGCAAAGCCTTTCCCAGATTTTATAAACCTTTTTCTATCATCTAAAGCAATTAACTTATCATATATCCACATATTTCTTTTTGAATAATTATGAGTATTAATTTTAGTTGAAAATAATAAATTACCAGGACTAATTACACTGACGCTATTGTAGTTTATTGCTATTTCTATTTCTCTATAAAACATAGTATAGTCCCTATAAAGTATTGCATTTTTTACAGCTTCATGTACGGAAGCTATAGGATAATTTAAAGGGAATATGCTTTTGAACAATTCTTCTACCCTATCTAACATCTCGAGTAAACTTCCTTGCACAATTATAACCTCATCAACCTTATTATTTATCTTGTTTACTATCTTAATCATATTATGAGGTATATAAATACTATTAACTTCAGAAAATACCAATAAGCCTCCTAGGGTCACTACTCTCTTGTTATAATCCCTTTCAACAAAAGTTATCCCCGTATTATCCATAAATCCTAGTCTATTGTCCTCATTTACTACAATTCCCTTGTTTAAAAAATATTTGTTAATTATATTAAAATCCAAACTATTTATATCACTACTTATAATAGGCATTGTTTCGATATTTAAACTTAGATTTTCTTGTAAACAAGAAATTAATTCATCTTTTCTCATGGTATCTGTTGTAGATCCACGTCTAATATAAAATGCGCCATTTTCCCTTAATTGATAAGGCTTCTGACCACCATCATATATAGTTATAATTGCTAAGTTTTTACTTTGATATATCACAAAATCTATGGAAATTGGAATGGGTGGTTCACATCTCGAACTAATAATTTGCTGAAACTGTTCTTCTTTAAAGTCGTCAAGATTAATACCTATAACTCTTTTTGTCTTATCTTCCACTCCAATAACAATATAGCCTCTTCCCCCACGGGAATTTGCTATAGCACATATGTCCTTAGCTAATTCTTTTTTGCCACTTTCTATTACTATATCCATTTTCAACTTAAAATCTAATTTTGTACCTTCGTCCCTCTTTAACAATATGCTAATTTTTTTCGTATCCATATATTTCACTCCAGCCGCGCTATAATAATATATTATGTTTACTTCCATACAATGTTTCTAAGATAATCTTTCTAAAAAAGCTCAGGTACATTCGACAAAAGGCCATGGAATACCATGGCCCTTTTATTCGCTTATTACTCTATTTTTTCCTCTCGATTTAGCTTTATAAAGCATTATATCTGCTGTTTTTAATACTTTATCCACATTTTTATTTCCCCTATAATAGCTTATGCCAAAGCTAGCTGTAATGGAATTCTTTAGATTTTTACTCTTACTTATGGTACTAGTTATTTGTTTCCTGATATTATCAATTCTATCATAAACTACGTTATAATCTTTAACTTCATGGATATATATAACAATCTCTTCCCCACCATATCTAGCCACTATATCTTCCTTTTGCAAATTTTCATTTATAGTATCGGTAACGCAGAGTAAAATTTCATCACCAACTTGATGACCATATACATCATTTACTTTTTTAAAATCATCAATGTCCATCATAACTATTGCAAATTCAATAAATGCATTCCTAGAAAGTTTATCTTCTATGGTGTCAAAAAAATATTTTCTATTGTATATTCCAAGTAACGGATCTCTCACTGAACTTTCTTTAACCTTAGCATACAATAAACTATTTTCAATGGCTATAGCAATTTGATTTGCAATAGAAGAAATAAAATTAATATGTTCTTGGCTAAAGAAGTTCCATAGTGTATGTTCAACTATTATGTAACCTGTAAATTTATCTCTTAAATTAATTGGTATCCCTATTATTGAATGTATTTTATCTTTTATTAAATCCTCTTCCACAAAATCCTTAGAATTAATAACAAATAATTTTCCTTCATCTAATTGTACAAAATGGTCTTTAAACTTTAAATTTAAATCCACCTCATAGCTATTTGTAGCCTTAACTACCAATTTGTCAAATTCAAATAAATATATTGAGGAATAGGTTACACCTGAAATACCTATAATCATGTCATTAATCATAGATATTAAGTTAGTATCACTAATATTAGAATTAATATATTTGCTAATTTCAACGATGTTGGTTAGATTATCTAACCTTTTCTCTAATTTAGTATTTTTTTCACTCATAATTTGTATGGTACTTTCAGCGAAATTTTGATAAGTTTCAAATTCTTCAGATAGACTTTCAAACTTTTCTAATAATTCTAAATTTTTATCCATGCAATTTAACATTCCTTTTAACTAAATGTATTATTAACCCATTAACCTATAATTAGTATACAACTAAATTGCATAATTTTCTATGGTTTTTTATTGAAAGTTTTTAACATCCCCAGTGTTCATTATTTCTACTTCTACTTCTACTTTCAACTCCGTTTTATTAATAATATTTTCAATTTTTATTTTTGGATATTTCTCATAAAATTCTTCAGTTATATCAAAGATATCTATGCTCATATCCTTGTATTTTTGAAATACATTATTGCAGGCTTTTACAATGTTATTTTCTGATTTCTCTTGGATTTTCTTGATATTTTCTTTGGTAAGCGTAATACATTTTTGGGCTTCTCCAAAATCCACCTTAACCTTAATTTTCTTTTTTAAATGAACAATATTATCATAATAGCTTATTTCTGTCTTAGTTTTATTTTTTAAAATTTCTAAAGTTATAAATTTATTAACATCACAGGGATTAGTTATTTCTAAAGTACCACCTGAAATAGCATTCATTAAAAAGTTAAAGCCTTGACCCTCCTCTCTTGATAGTACGTTAATCATTTTATCCTTTTTAATCACTGCTCCCCCATTTACCTCTATTTTTTCATCTAAACTATCTTTTGGGATATCTATTATGGTTATTACACTGGTTTTATCCCCCATACCTCTTTGATTATAAAATTGGTTTAAAGTTAGTTTTACAGCTCTTGAATATGATCCAATATTATCTATAAGCTGAACTACAAATGATCCAATGTATTTCTCTTCAATCATCTTTAGCGTTATAAGTTTTTCTGGATCTCCTAAATATACTGCAATATAGGGCCTTATAAGCAATTCCTGATCACGATCTAAAAAATCTATGAAATTATCAATACCGTATTCTGCAGCCTTTTGAGTAAATATTATGGCCTTATTCTGTGTATAATTAAATTTATAACTAGAAGTAGAATTCATATTTCTAACAGCTTCAAACACTGTTTTTCCTATTCCTTTATATAAGATTCTCTCATCCGTACCTACAGGCGTTGCTCCTCTTGTTCCCTTAAAAGCTTCACCATACAATATAGGATTACCATCATTATCTACATCTATTATTAAGGCAGTAATAAATAAAACTTTATTAATATCCCTATAACTAAAACATGATGACATGCTAAAACAATTCATTATTATTAAGCTTATAACTAATATTTTTTTATACTTATTCATCACGATCACCCTTATCAAAAATACTATTAGATATCTCGCTAAGATCTTTTCTATAGAATATATCCTTAAATTTAAAGCTTTCTAGTGTACCTAAAGGAAATAAATATGGATATCCACAACTTTCTAGGCCAGCCATATGTGAGATAAAAATAAAGAAACCAATATAAAATCCTGGTAGCCCCAGCACTGAGGAAAATAAAATAATAATTATATTCCATATGGATAGAGCACCATAAAGCTTAGACACTAAAAAAGAAGCTATAGAGGAAAGTGCCACGATTACTACAGTACTTTGAGATGCGAGTCCTGCTCCCACTGCAGCATCTCCTAAAATTAAAGCTCCAACAATGCTCATTGCCTGACCTATGGGCTGTGGCAATCTTATCCCTGCCTCTCTAAGTAATTGAAAGAAAAAAGTCATTAGTAATAACTCTATCACCGTTGGGAGAGGTACACCGGCTCTAGAAATTGCGAGCTTTACAGCAAATACTGTTGGAATAAGTGAAAAGTGGTAAGTAGTAAAAGCCAAATATACCCCTGACAATAAGCTAGCTAAGAAGAAACTAAACACTCTCATAAGTCTGGATAAATTACCAAAATACTTATTAGAATAATAATCATCCGGTGTTTGAAAATTATCCACAAAAAAATGTGGTGCAGTAATTACAAAAGGGCTTCCATCTACAATTATTGCTATTTTTCCTTCTAAAAGCTTTGCTGATGCCACATCTGGTTTTTCCGTAGTGCCTATTGTGTCGAAAACTGTGTTCTTATTTTTCAATTCTTCTTCAATATAACTTGAATCTAATATAAACTCTAATTTTATATTAGATACTTTATTCCTTATATAATCAACAAGATTCTTAGGGGCCACACCTTCTATATAACACATTACTGTTACCGTATTAGATTTACTTCCTAAAATTACTGTTTCAAATTTCAAAGCCGGATTTTTAATTTTTCTTCTTATAAGTGATACATTATCTACAAATGCCTCTGTAAATCCTTCTCTTGGTCCTTTAATCACGTTTTCTGCAACGGGAATTCCCACACTCCGCCTCACATACCCCTTTGCCTCACAATAAATCGCACTATTTGCAAAAGAGAATATAAGCACCACGTCCCCAGACAAAACGTGGTATATAGCCTCATCATTACTATTAATATCTCCAATGTTATTAGCCGGTAATACTTCTTTTTTTATATACTCTAACTCTACAGTTTCAATCTTCTTTTGTATTAGAGGATTAAATATGTATTCACTAATAAATTTAGAATCGCACAAATCATCAATAAACACGCCGAATATTATTCCTAGCGTGCATTCTATCTCTCTATACTTTACATCGTAGCTAATTTTTAATTTATCCTTAATATAATCAACATTTATTTTTTCCATTTTAATCACCCTTTTTATTATTTGTAATAGTTAAGATTAATATTCTGCTTTTGGGTAATAATACTAATATATCGAAATTTTTTTTTAATATGCAGTGTAGAATGGAAATAAGGAGAAAAAATGGATAAGCTAAATACAAAACATTTAATGTTCATAATATGGGGAACTTCCATTGTAGCAATGAAAACTTACCCCAACGTATTCATAGTGAATGGCGGTAGAGATTCCTGGATCTCCGTTATTATTGCCTCTATTATTTTATTTTTTTATTTCATTTTTTTACTTTTCGTTTGTAAAAAAAGCAATTGCTATAATATGGATGAAATATACCATAAGGCTTTAGGTAAAACTATAGGAGATATTTTCTTGATACTATTTATCATAACTTTAATTATCAGCTTAATAGAAAGTTCTTCAGTAGAAGCAAATGCCTTGCATCTAAATATGCTTTCAGATACCCCTACTTGGTTTTTCCTCTTATTTATATTAGTACCTGCCATTTATATTACAAAGAAGGGTACTAGGGCAATAACTATAGTTACCATTATCGGTATATGTCTTATTATGTTGGCAGGGATAAACCTAGCAATTCTTACAGCCAAATACAAAAAATTTAATTACCTACTTCCTATAATGGCTGATGGCGTCACCCCCTCCTTTCTTTTATCTGTAATAAAGGCACTGGGGTGCTATGGTAGTATAGCCATTTGCATTCCATTTTTATCCAGAGTAACAAATAAATCAAAAATCACAAAGCATTGCATTATTGCAATATTAATTGTAATACAAATGGAGATTGTGGCAAATATCGGTATTTTAAGCACCTTTGGAATAGCTAGAGTCCTTAGCATTAACTATCCCAAGCTCATACAAACTCAGTTAGTTGCTTATTTCAGTTTTTTAGAGGGTGGGGAGTTTTTTGTAATGCTTCAAATGGTAGGTGGGTGGTTTATTAAATATGTATTAACTTTAAATGCTATACTAATTCTATTAAAAAAACTTTCTTTCTTTAATAAATACTGGATATACATTATTACCTTATTTGTATTCATAATTTCCTATTTCATATCCGCTAAAGTAATATTACTATATAAGTTTTTAAATATTTACGTCTATTTGTCTGTAGTGTGCTTCATATTAATACCAACAATAATTTTCAGTGTATTTTATATTAAAACTATAAAAAACAATAGAAATAACTACGCAACTAAAAAATAAAAAAAGCCCTAGGGCTTTTTTTCATAAATAACTATCTTATCTATTAATTTTTGTTTTTAAAGCTGTTATTAAAGGTAGTGCTAAAACAATACCGCCTACTACTTGAAGAATGTTAGTTGGTATATCCTTTAGTGAAACAATTAATGCTTTACTAAGGGCAAATTCTTTAGAAATAAATGTTAGTATAATTGCTCCACCTAGATAATATGCCGCAATCATCCAAATCCCTGCTACAACAAAAGCAAAAACATTATTTTTAAAATTATCCCCATTATAATTCTTTCTATAAGCAATGGTCCCGGCAATATAGCCCATTACACCTTTAATAACAAAAGTAAATGGTGCCCACATGGTATACCCTGTCATTAAATCAAATAAACACATACCTACAGCAGATGATATTGCTGATTTTTTTCTTCCAAATAATATAGCTGATAAAAAGATCATACTATCTCCGAAATGAAGTACTCCCATAAAAGTTGGAAAGTGTATAACTGAAGTAGCTATAAATGTAATAGCGGCCATTAAACTAATTTGTACAATATCAATGGTTTTAATTGATGATACTCTATTTTCCATATTCATCCCCCTGTGATTTAATCTTAATGCAATTTAGTCTTTAATATAATCTAAACCGCTCTTCTACTATTATTATATACAATAATAATTATTTTTCAAATGTATGCATACACTTTTAAGATGTTTACCATATTTTTTCTGCATATACATTACTAAAGTAATACATACTATATCTAGTATTCATACATAATTCACTGTAGTGGCTAAATACAATGTAGTGAATTATTGTACTCTAGTTGATTTTTATTACACTTTTATTTTGATAAATGGAGGTACATGTATGCCTTTTTTACGTTGGTTAGGTGGATTTGTAGTATTATTCGGGTTAATGGGAGTACTTTTCATCATAGGTGGGAATTTAATTAATATCCTACTACTAATTGCTACAATTGTATTTATAATTGATGCTCTATCTAGCAGAAAAAAAACCATATAAAAAATAAAGGAAAAAAACTCTTGAAATTATTTCAAGAGTTTTTTTCTTTTATTTTTTAGTCGTTATTTTTGCTAACATCCGATAAAATCAAGCCTTTATTATGCTCTATTGCCCAACTAATGGACCAATCACTTTGAAACAGTAGTAGGTCTCTATCCTTAAAGTCTTTAACTATTCTAGTATCACTAGTCAAATTAAGCTCTTCTTTATCTAAAGAACTATTTTCAATCCATCTTATATATTTAAATGCTAATCTATCCATCTTAATATCTACATTATATTCATTTTTAAGTCTGAATTCTAATACTTCAAACTGAAGCACTCCTACAACCCCAACTATGATTTGTTCAATCCCTATATGAAGTTGCTTAAATACTTGGATTGCACCTTCTTCAGCTATTTGTGTTACACCCTTTATAAATTGCTTTCTCTTCATGGTGTCAACAGTTCTAACGGCTGCAAAATGTTCTGGTGCAAAAGTTGGTATTCCTTCGAACTTAAATTTATTTGATGACGCGCATATGGTATCACCTATGCTAAATATACCTGGATCAAAAACTCCAATAATATCTCCTGCATAAGCCGCCTCAACTATTTCTCTCTCTTGTGCTAAAAATTGTTGAGGTTGCGCTAATTTTATTTTATTACCACCTTGTACATGATAAACATCCATACCTTTTTCAAACTGACCAGAACAAATCCTCATAAAAGCCATTCTATCCCTGTGAGCTTTATTCATATTAGCTTGAATTTTAAATACAAAGGCAGAAAAATCTTTACTGAAAACATCAATTTTACCTATGTTTGAATTTCTTGGTAATGGTGGTGAAGTTAATCGTAAAAAGTTATCTAAAAAGGGTTCAACCCCAAAATTAGTTGAAGCACTTCCAAAAAATACCGGTGTAAGCTCCCCAGTAGCTACTTTTGCTAAATCAAAATCATCACCTGCTACATCTAAAAGCTCCATATCTTCCATAAGCTTTTCATATAGTACATCTCCAATAAGTTCAATTGCCTTTTCATCATCAACTTTAATTTTCGTCTCTTTAGCTTCTATTTGGCCATGCTTTCCATCATCAAAAACAATGATTTCCTTTGTACGTCTATCGTAAACACCTTTAAAATCCACCCCACAACCTATAGGCCAATTCATTGGGTAAGATTTGATTCCAAATTCATTTTCTATCTCATCCATAAGTTCAAATATATCTCTAGTCTCTCTATCCATCTTGTTAATAAAGGTAAAAATAGGTATTTCTCTAATACTACATACATGGAATAGCTTTCTTGTTTGTTCCTCTACCCCTTTTGCACCATCAATAATCATTACTGCACTATCTGCAGCCATAAGGGTTCTATAAGTATCCTCACTAAAGTCTTGATGACCTGGTGTATCAAGTATATTTATACAAAAATCATTATAATTAAATTGCATAACTGATGATGTAACAGAAATACCTCTTTGTTTTTCTATTTCCATCCAATCAGAAACCGCATGCTTAGAAGCTTTTCTGGCTTTAACTGAACCTGCAAGCCTTATTGCTCCTCCATATAATAATAACTTTTCTGTCAATGTAGTTTTACCCGCATCGGGGTGTGATATTATAGCAAATGTTCTTCTCTTTTGAATCTCTTTTATGTAATCCAGCAAGGTTATCGAACTCCTTCTTTAAGTATTTTAATATATACTATAAATATATATTCCTACAACCACTCTATGTACAATAAGTGATTCTAAAATTTTTCATTTCTAAATTCTCTACCTATTGATTTTAGCTTTTATGAACATTTCTGTCAACTAAGCTTGTACTTTATAAATAAAAAAACAACAGACTTTAAGGTTAAACCAGTAGTAAGTATAAAATTTCTCCTACGTGCCTTGCAAAAGAGCTTAAAACCGGAAATTCCATTAAGAAATTCAATGGTTTCTACGCTTCTTATTGCAAGTCACTTCGGAGAAATTTCATACTTACTGTTCAACTACTGTTTTAAACAGCTATCTGGGTATTACTCTGAGGTAAAAAAAAATTTATTATTATTATTATTATGTGCCCTGTCGGACTTACGAGAATTTTATATTAGAGAATTATTGCAAGTTATTACGTAGAAAGTTCATACAGTTATGAATATTTATCTTCAAAGCAGTGATAGGTTAAATTCGCAGCCTGACGGCTAAAAGATTTTTGGCTTTAGGGTCAAAAAAATTCAAAGTGAATACATAAATTATAATCACAAAGGCGATAGCATGTGGGAGTTTGATAGATAGTATATAATGAGTTTTACAGACTCTTAGTTTACTACATTACAAAGTTACCTAAGCAGCCTTATAAACATCCCAATGACTGTTTATAACATTAGCTAAATAATAAGTATGCAATTTTTCCGAAGAAAATTGCAATAAGAAACGATAAACCTATTAAATTCGATTTTGAAATTCTTCTTTTGCTTATATTAAATCCTCGTAATACCTCCAGGCCTCATAACAATTAATAATTGTTATGTCCCCCCAGAGAATACCCGAAGAGCTATTTAAAACAGTAGATTAATACTAAGTATGGAATTTTCCGGAGTAACTTGCAATAAGAAGCGAAAAAACAATTGAAATTCAATTTAGAAATTCTTCTTTTGCGAATATAAAATTCTCGTAAGCCTGCCAGGACGGCAGGCTAGCGAACCCGAGCCAGGACGGCGAGTGTGAGCGCTAGAGAATTTTATATTCGCAAAAGATTAGAATTTCTTAATTGAATTTCTTGTTTAGAGCTCGTTTGCAAGTCACGAAGGAATTTTCAGACTATATTATCTCGGTATAAATCCTATTTTCTTTTGCATTTTTCTTAGTGTCTTATTTGCAACATAGTTAGCCTTTTCAGAACCTTTTTTATAAATCCCCTCTAAATAAGTTTTGTTACCTAGATATTCCACAATCTTCTTTTGTATAGGTTCAAGCTCCCCAACTATTGCTTCTGCTACATCACTTTTAAATTGAGCATAACCTAGTCCTTCATATTTTTCTTCAATTTCTTCAGTAGACATACCTGTTATAGTAGTTAGTATAGTCATTAAGTTCTTAACACCTAATTGCTCATCATTATACACAACTACCCCTAAACTATCTGTAACTGCCCTATTTACTTTCTTTCTTATAACTTCTGGTGGATCCATTATTAAAATGTAACCATTAACATTTTCTTCTGATTTAGACATTTTTTTAGTTGGATCTTGCAGATCCATTATCTTAGCCCCTGCCTTAGGTATATAAGGTTCAGGTATTACAAAGGTGTCGCTATACGTTCTATTGAATCTTTCTCCTATATCTCTAGCAATTTCAAGATGTTGAAGTTGATCTTTTCCTACAGGCACTAAATCTGTTTGATACAATAAAATATCTGCTGCCATAAGCACTGGATAGTTAAATAAACCTGCACTTATACTTTCTCCGCTATTTTTAGATTTATCTTTATATTGAGTCATTCTGCTTAATTCTCCCATGTAAGTGGAACAAGTTAAAAGCCAACTAGCTTCACAATGTGCGGGAACATGTGATTGAATAAATAGAGTGTTTTTCTCAGGATCAATACCTGAAGCTATATAGATAGCTAATATTTCTAAGGTTCTTTTTCTTAAATCCTTTGGTTCTTGTTTCACTGTAATGGCATGCAAATCAACCACACAAAAATAGCATTCATATTCTTCTTGTAATTTGACCCAATTTTTTATAGCTCCTAAATAATTTCCCAGGGTTAAGTCACCAGAAGGTTTAATTCCACTAAATATTACTTTTTTATTGTCTTCCAAAAAAATCATCTCCTATAATAAAATAAATGAATCAAAATCATATATTCAATGTATTAAAAGGTCCTGTAATCTAAAAAAAGCCCTATGGATAAATCCATAGGGCGCATATACACGGTACCACCTAATACTTAGAAGCTATATTAGAGCTTCTACTCAAACAGATACACTACGATATCCTACCTTTATAACGTAAGGCTTACGTTGAGGACTACTGCAATTCATCCTAAGTCTTAGAGACCCATTCAATTTAAACATGATTATCGTAATTCCAACATCTACGACTCTCTGAAAATCTGTTTTTAAATTTACTTACTTCTCATCAATGACTATAACATTATAAAATTTTAAAATGTCTTTTAACTATAATATTCCTATTTACTTAAATTGTCAATAGCAATTTAAATTTTATGCTTTCCAAAGACCATGTAAATTACAGTATTCGCGTGCGAATAACACTTCTTCATCTAATTTAAATTCTGCTACTGGTTTTTCACCTGGTTTTAAGTATTTTCTGTACACTTTATTTTCTGTATGTACTTCAATAAATTCAATATGATGTTCTTCTGTCATTGGATGCTCAACTGCTCCAACTACAACTCTAATTCCACCTTCTATTTTTTCTACTACAGGAACATGTTTTTCAACTGCTGCATCCTGAGTATTTTCACCTTTAAGTGTCATAGGCTTTCCACAACAAACTAAAGTTCCACCAGAATTATGAACCACTTCAACTATATTACCACATATGTCACATTTGTAAATTTGTCTTAATTCAGTCATTATTATTCCTCCTTTAAATTTAGATCACTATAACCCTAATTATAATCAGTTTAATCTATAATAATTATTTATTGATAACTACTATAACTATATATATTCTACATTTTATTTGATTCTCCTCTATTAAATTGTGAATTTTTAGTTACTAATATATTTTAATCTAAATTACTTAATTATATTCATTTAGAATTGCAGGTGATGATTTAACTAATATTACCTTCATTTTTTTCTCTCTTATTTGGAACACTATATTATATAAATATATAGGAAGGAAGTTATGAATATGAGCAAAAAAGAAATGAAAATGTATGCACCTCACCAAAGAGATTTCTATGAAAGAGAACCATCAGATATAAGATCTTATTCTGAAAAAGATTCTACTATGCTACCAGATCCTGTAACTGACCCTATAGTTTCTATGAATATATCTAATGTGGAATTTGACTATACCTATTACGGTGGCGAAGAACTTTTAGACGAAGATTAACTTTTTCTGGTACATGAAAATATAAAAACGGATAACTTTTTTTAAAAGTTATCCGTTTTTTTAAATTATAACCTCTACTTTATGCACTCCATCAATAAATGGAACCAACCCATCACTACATAAATTTCCATCAAGCCAAATACCTTTATCTCCCTGACGTTTAACCTCAATCACATATTCAAATTTATCTTTTTTATAAACAATCTCATATTGTGACCACTCCTCTGGAACGCAAGGTTCAATTGTAAATCCTTTTCCCTCTTTTAGTTTAAAGCCTAAAATAGCTTCTATTCCAGTGGTATACATCCATCCAGAGGTTCCAGTATACCAACTCCACCCTCCGCGTCCTGTATGAGGCTCTTTTCCATAAACATCTGCAGTCATTACGTAAGGCTCAGTTTTATATCTCTCACACTGAGATAAAGTTTTTGTATGATTAATAGGGTTTATCATATTATACAACTTGGTTGCTTTATTACCACTTCCAAGTTTAGCAAAGGCAAGAATTACCCAAGTTGCAGCATGTGTATATTGACCACCATTTTCTCTAACTCCAGGTACATAGCCTTTGATATACCCTGGCTCCAAAGCAGATTTGCTAAAAGGTGGAGTTAACAGTAAGATCATTCCGCTATCCTCTTTTATTAAATACTGTTCTAAGGACTTCATAGCCACTGCTGCTCTTTCACTATTTGCGGCTCCAGATATAACTGCCCAGGATTGAGCTAAAGAATCTATCTTACACTCTTCATTTTCAGATGAACCAAGTGCTTTGCCATCATCGAAATATGCTCTCCTATACCAATTACCATCCCACGCATTATCCTCTAGATTTATCCTTATATATTCTTGCATCTCCACATATCTCTTAAGTCTGCCCTCATCCTTTTTGTACCTACAAGCCTCAGAGAACTTCTCTAGTATATTATATAAGAACCAACCTAGCCATACACTTTCACCTTTTCCTTGGTTGCCTACGGTGCTCATTCCATCATTCCAATCTCCACTTCCCATTAATGGAATGTTATGCGGACCAAATTTAAGAGCTTTGTCTATCGCCTTAGTGCAATGCTCATATATACTACCTGTAAAATCTGCCTTTCCTGAAATGCTATATCTTTCATCTTCACCTTCCGCTAATGTTGTATCCATTAAATACTGGGCACTTTCCTCAAGAATATCAAAATCCCCTGTATTTTTTATATAATCCATAGTGACAAACGGCAACCACAATAAGTCATCAGAGAATCTGGTTCTTATTCCACTATCTACAACTGGATGCCACCAATGTTGCACATCACCTTCAATAAATTGTCTTGAAGCACTAAGTAGAATTTGTTTTTTAGTCATACTGGGCTCGAGTAAGCTCACAGGTATAACATCCTGAAGCTGATCTCTAAATCCATAGGCTCCACCGGATTGATAAAATGCAGTTCTTGCCCATAGTCTACACACTATAGTTTGATACATTAGCCATCCATTAAGCATTAAATCCATACTCTTATCTGGAGTCTTAACCTGTAGTGTATGAAGTAGTTTCTCCCAATAATCCTTCACCTTTTGTAATTCAGTGTCCACTCTTTCAAAATCTTCGAATTCCACAATAGCTTTAGAAATACTTTCTAAATCCTCATTTTCTCCTAGAATAGCTACGAGTTCTATCTCCATATTAGGCTCTAGATGGATTTTTGACGTTACTGCTAGACATGGGTCTAAACCAGCGCCTACATTATTGGAAAGCCTCACTCTCTTTAGTGCCTGTGGCTGTTCTACGCTTCCTCCTCTACCTAGAAACTCACCTCGGTCACCAGTAAAGCTTTGGTTCTCACCGCCAACTAATTTTAAGAAAGCATTTAATTTACCAAAATTTTGACTATAAGTATTTGTAGCATATATATATTTCTTTTCTTCATTTAAATAAGTAACAATGTGCTGAGCAGTATGCTCTCTTACAACACCCATTACAATCTCTGCATAATAGGTTATACTTAGTTCGCGAGCTATATCACTATTATTCACAAGTTTTATTTTGCACAGCTTAAGGTTATGCGACCTAGGCACAAACATTGTTACACTGCCCATAATTCCACAAGCCTCATGCTTAAAAGTTGAATATCCAAAGCCGTGCTGGATTAAGTATTCTCCAGCATCCCTTATAGGTTTAGGTGTAATACTCCACACATTCCCCTGAATATCATCTCGCAAATATATAACTTCTGATGGTTCATCACTTATCCAATCATTGGACCAAGCAGTAATTTTATTCTCCCGACTATTACCCTGCCAAGTATAAGCTGATCCAGATTCTGACACGTGGAACCCAAAATCACCATTTGAAATTACATTTATCCAAGGTGCTGGTGTATTATTAAAATCTTTAAGTAGAATGGTGTAATTTTCATTTTCTGTATCAAAACCTCCTAAGTCATTGAAATACTCTAATGGCTTAATATCAAACTTGTGAGGTTTAAAAGTAAACTTATTTTCTGTCTTTTTCAAAAATGGTTGTTTTTCTAATTTCTTGTTGTTATTTCTAATTTGAGATACTAACATCCCCTTGGAGGAATCTATCACTATTCTAGCTATAGCTATAAAAAGATCTATATCTTCCTCCCTTATAGTTGCGTTATTAAGTATAAAGAGTCCCCCTGGTTTATTTTCTTTATCTCTTAAGTGACTACTACCCACCAAATTTTTAATATCAGCTTGTAACGGTTGATCATAGGAGGTCTTTTGAAGATTTATTATTACCAAATCAACTCTTAGTCCTTTAAGGCCCAAGTATTCATGTGCATTTACAAGTTGGCGCGCTAAGTCTCTATCTTTACTCTCCCTTGCTATAAGCAACATTATAGGTAAATCTCCTGAAATACCATATCCCCAAAGAGTGGATTGACCAGTCTTTACCTTTTTTATATATTCTCCTCGTTCTTTAAAAGTAGAATTTAAAAACAAAATTTTAGAAGCCATTACTTGGTACAAATTTGCTTGGGTTGATTTTATACCTAAATATTTCATGTCTACCTGAGTTTGACTCCAAGCTAGGTCAAATACTCTATTTACATTGTGAAGTTCACTATATTTTTTTGCTAAACTCAGTACCTCTGCTTTACTATTGGCTATTGCTGTAGTGAAGGCTACAATACAAGTTTCACCTGGTTTCACCTTAACTCTTCTTCTTAAACACACTATAGGATCGAGCACTGCCCCCACAGTATTAGTCAAAAGTGAGTCTCTTTTCATGGCTCTAGGATGTATTATATTTTCACCACGGCCTATGAAATTTTCTCTGCTAGTCTCATATTGAACAGTCCCTATGGTAGCTCCAAACGTTGCAACAGTTTGCATAAGCCAAGGTTGCAGCTCACCCTTAGCTCTTGGCCTTCTAGTTGCCAGGATACAGCTAGGATTATCTACATATTCTGTTTTCACGAATAGATTTCCAAAGGCTGGATGCACTATATCTGCATCATAATGAGCTAGAGTTACTTCTAAATAGCTAGTTATTTCTAAACTTTTACTCTTAGTACCATGATTTGTAATGGATAATCTTCTTACCTCTGAGTCATCCTCTGTAGACACAGTAATTTCCATGCGAGTAGTAATATTATTATCGCCCCTTGTAAATTCAGCTTTGTCTAAGGCAAAGGTTACTTCATAACTATCCCCTTCACTTTTACAAGGTTCATAAGCCGCACTAAAGTATTCATTCTCATCCACGTCTTTGATATACACGAACATGCCTGTATTATCTTTTGTCACATCTTCCTTCCATCTATAAATCATAGTTCTATCTCTTGAAGCATACCCTGACCCACTATTAGAAATCATTAAGGAATAGCTTCCATTAGAAATTAAATGAGTTTCTGGCGATTCTGTTTTTGCTGTAGTATATTTTCTAACTATAATCTTTTGTTTTCCCATAGTAGTCCCTGATACATTAAATTTATGTTCTCTATCATATACAACCCTTTTAGATATTTTTTCTTGAAGCAATAATTCCGTAGCTTTAACCTTTGGTAGGCTATGAAATCTTTTTTGAAGTATATTGTTTAATAATACATTATCTATTGCCATTAAGCTCATTCCTTCATGATGAATCATAAAACACTTAATAATAGCTTTAGATTCTTCACTAGGTATTCTATTTTTAGTATAATCTGCCGCTTCATAAAAGCCATAAGTTCCCTCTAAGCCTTCACTTGCAAGTCTACGAAGATTATCATAAGCACCTCTAAAATCAGTTTGAAGTGCCATCACTGTAGAATATGGTGAAATAACCAATTCATTTGCAAGTCCTCGCTTTAAGCCTACTCCAGCTATACCAAATGCCTTATATTGATAATTTAAATTCACATCGAAATTATAAAATGCAGATTCAGAGATTCCAAAAGGCACTCCTTTATCATCACAATATTTCTTTTGTGCCTGAATTACAGCTTTATAAGTTTCATCTAGCATTGTTCCCTTATAATTTTTCATTATAAGTAGGGGCATCAGGTATTCAAACATAGTTCCACTCCAAGAAACTAATCCCTTACCCTTCCCCATAAGAGTCATGGATCTACCAAGCACAAACCAATGTTTCTTAGGAACATCTCCTTTTGCTATGGCAACAAAGCTAGCCTGCCTTGATTCAGATGCTAATAAATCATAATAACTCTTACCTAAATTATCATTCTCTACGTCATATCCAATACTAAACAATTCCCTATCTTTGTCATATACCATTTTGAAATCTGTAGCTTCAGCCATAAAGTTCAGTCTTTGTTTCAAGTTCTCAATGCTACTAATAATCATTTGAGATTTCTCTTTTGTATTTTGTAAGGATATTTTCAATTTTTTTAGATATTCATCACTAGTAGGCTTAGCATTTAACATATTTAATATTTTACTTATTTTTTTTGGAATAGCATTTAAAGCTGTGTTTTCTAACAAGTTCCTTAAAGAATCACTAATCTCTAAATCAATGTTTTCTTCCAAGGTAATATGAAACCAAGGAAAAAATTCATTTATTTCCTCTAAAAATCCTTCTATATCCTCTTTAAGCTTTTTATTCCAATATAGTCCTTTATATGCTTCAATTTTTTCTGTTTCTTTAATCTTAACAGATAAGTTCACAAGCATATTTTCCCAGGATTTAAAATCTATTCTATCATTGTTTATGTCTCCTATGGCGACCTGATATAATTCCTTTGTTCCTGTGGCTTCTTCTATTTCCTTACTAGCTAGCCTCAGGGTGTCCCGCAGGCCTCGAGCTTGCATGTGGTTAAATATTGGAACACATAAATAATCCTCCAGTGCCTGTGATACCACCCACAGGTAACCAACTAAATTCCCACTATCCACAGTGGATACGTATCTTGGATAAAGCGGTGTTTTAGTTTTAGTGTCATACCAATTATAAAAATGACCTTTGTAAGTAGCCATATCTTCCATGGAAGTCATAATTTTGCCTATTCTACTAACAGTGTCTATGATTCCTATATATCCTAGATCATAGGCAACTATATTCGCGGTAAGGCCCATACCCAAATCCGTTGGAGAAGTTCTATGTGCTACTCCATTAGGCGGGTCTTCTTGATAATTATCAGGTCCAAGCCAATTGTTTTCGTCGTTAATATAATCTTGGAAGTAAGCCCAGGTTTTTCTACTTATTTTCCTTAAAAATATCATTTCTTCTTCCTTTATTTCAAAGGTTTCAAGCACTTTATCTTTACTTATAAAATAGGCAAATAAAGGACTTAATAGCCATATGGTACAGGAAGGTATACTAAGGATACCAATGCTTACCCCACTATTAAATGCTAGAAATAAAATCAAAAGTGAAACTGCACTACCCATCCACATAAAAGATATAAAATTTTTAAATCTTTTTCCAAGTTTCACCTCCACGTCTGCTGCCGTCTGCCACTCTAATAAATTCTTCTTGCTAATAATCAACCTATATAAAGTTCTAATTATGGCATCTAGCATCAAGTATGCTTGAAAAGGTATAAAGCAAAAAATCAAAAACACCTGTTCTATACCCATCTTACTATTTTGAATTTTGCCTGATAAACTTATACCAATAGCAGGAGATACTACAGCTTCTGTTACATCAAATAGTACAGGTGCTAAAATCGCAACAAAAGCTGTAATAAACCATTTATCCGTGCCATCAGGCAATATCCCTCCTAAAGTAAGTATAAGCAAAATTGTAATGGCGGGAGCGAGTAAGCTTCTCCTCAGGTTATCTAATATTTTCCATTTAGACATTTTATTTAAAGGTGAAGTACTTTTAAGCCAAGGTAATAATTGCCAGTCTCCTCTAGTCCACCTATGTAGCCTCATGCAGCTAGAGTTGTAATAAGCTGGGTATCCATCTATAAACTCCACATCCGTTACTAAAGCAGTTCTAACATATGCACCCTCTAATAAATCGTGGCTTAAAACAGTATTTTCAGGTATCTCATCTTTTAACATATAATTAAAAATATCTACATCGTAAATTCCTTTTCCAGTAAAAATCCCTTCTCCAAATAAATCCTGATATACATCAGACACAGCGGTAGTATACATATCTATGCCCGTTTCACCAGAAAAAATCTTTGAAAACAGTGTTTTATTTGCGCTAAGAATTGAAACTCCAATCCTTGGTTGCATAAGCCCATAGCCTCTGCTCACATTTTTTTTACTATAATTTATAACAGCATTATTTAGTGGATGCGCCATAGCACCTATTAATTTCTTAGCAGAGTCCCTTGGAAGCTTTGTATCTGCATCTAAGGTAATAACATATTTAACAGACCTAAGCGTCTCTGCATTGTTACTAATTACATTGTAACTGGTATTTTCACTACCTCGAAGAAACTCATTAAACTCCATAAGCTTTCCACGTTTTCTTTCCCAACCTATCCACTTATTTTCACTTTTATTGTACTGCCTTAATCTATTTAAGAAGAAAAATATTTCTTTCCCTTTTTTACAATACTTTTTATTTAGTTCTTCTATGGCTAAGAGCCCTTTACTCACTACTACTTTATCGCCTTCTTCTTCCTCCGTGGCACTGTCCTTAAAATCTCCAAGTAGTGCAAAATACAAATTATTTTGGGAATTGGCTAAATAGTATATTTCTAAGTCACCTATTAACTCTTCTACCCTAGAAGGATTATTGAGTAAGGTTGGGATTACTACAACTGTACTATATCTCTCTGGTATCACTTCTTTAAAATCCATTTTAGGAATAAAAGATGGCGAAATTAAAACACTTACACTCCAGTTGAGAATTGATATTGCTATTTCGCTACAAGGCACTAATATCACAATTATAGCTATAACATATCTCCATAATGTTATATCCTTATCATACAATAGACTAAATACAATAAATATACATATTATTAACATTGTGAATGCAATAATAGTACCTATATATAAATTTTCTCTATTCTTTTTAGTAATATTTTCAAACCAGCCTATACCTGTATTCTTGTATCCTATTTTTTCCTTCAATTCATTGATTCCTTCATCTACCAAATAATACCCAACGTGTTGTTTATAGGTATTGGTTTCTGATGCCCCACTTTGTTTGCAACATTCAATAAGTTTTTTTGCTATATAGGATTCAGGAAGCTTTGTATGTTTGTGTATCTTTTCTATTTCATGCCTATAATTATCTCTTGACTTAAAATCCATCTCCCCATAAATACAAGCTGGATCCTCCCTTAAGATACTTTCTACAGAACTTAGTTTTTCGAAATATTTTTTCCAATTCAAACCTTCAATGACTCTTATGCTATTAATAGAATTACCCATAGATATTTCAAAATTAGCCTCTATTTGATGCTCTAAGGAAATGATTTTTTCTGAACTTGTTTCAAGTGCGGAAAGCCTTTCATCTATAAACCCATAAATTTCTTTTGAATCAATGCCATTATCCCTGAGTAGTTTCAATAATCTTTCTGTAAAATGAGAATTAAATGTAAGCTTTTCACTATTTAATATAGATACCGCATTTGCAATTTTACCTTCATTGAAACTATTAATTAATCGCTCTGCAACCAGTTCCGCTTCTTTTTTATCCCCCTCTGCTTTACCAATTTTCTCAGTTATCTTACTAATATTTTGAATTAATGCTATTCGTAGCATAATAGGAATAGCCCATAGTTCACCACTGGTAAGTAAGGTATTCTTTTGATAAGCCCTAATAAAGTTTGCAATAATACTTTCATCAATTCTACCATCAGTGTGGGATACTATTTCAATAGCAATATGATAAACCCTTGGATATCCCTTCATAACTCCTTTATATATGACTGGTAGGTCATTATAATATGTTTTAGGCATATTATGTTTTATACTCTTATACTCCTTTTCTACCAAGTAAAGATTATCCAAAAGCCATTCTGCCGCAGGTACTACAACTCTTTTATTTCTTCCTTCCTTATATATGTTTTCGTAGCCATTTAATATCTTTTCATAGCTTCTATCTAAATTACTAATAAGCTTTTTCTTGCAATTAGTATTCCTGATATCAGAGTAATGACGTGCTATTTCAGAGGCATGTTTTTCTAAATCCTCTCTATTTACATTTATGGTTGGAATATCCTTTAGTAAATTTTCTTCTCGGTAATAATTCAGATTTTTCCTTACCACTAAGTAAATTAAAACACCTATTACGGCTATTGCCCCTAATGTAATTTGCAGCACTATAACCACCCCTTCAACACTTTTTTGCTAATTATGTTTATAAATATTTAGGACTAACTTAAATTATTATCTCCAACTAACCGATTAATTATTAGTAAAAATAAGAAAAAGAACTCACAATAAATCATTGTGAGTTCTTTTTCTTATTTTCCTACTAAATTTTATAAAATTCTTGGAAGGATCTTGTAACATAAGTATGATCTGTTACTCCACCTAGTTCTCTTATAGAATGCATAGCTAGAGTTGGACTTCCCATATCCACTGAGCGTATATTTAAATGAGTTGAAGATATTGGTCCTATAGTTGAACCTCCACGGGCATCAGAACGATTTACAAATTTTTGTACTGGCACCCCTGCTTTTTCGCAAACTAATTCATAAACTGCATCAGAGTTACTATCAGTAGTGTAGCTTTGACTAGCACTAATTTTTATAACTGGACCTTTATTAATATAAGGCTTATTTGTTGGGTCATTCTTTTCAGGACTGTTAGGATGAACAGCATGTGCATTATCTGCAGATATTATAAAGGATTTAGAAATAGCTCTTAAAAAATCCTCTCGATTTTTACCCTGTGATATTGTAATTCGCTCTAAGATGTCAACTAACATATTTGAGTCAGCGCCCTGCTTAGTTGCACTCCCAACTTCTTCGTTATCAAAGCAAACCATTACATTTGTTGCCTCTACAGCCGGCACTTTAGCTAGTGCTCTTATACCTGCATGTACCATGGCGAGATCATCTAATCTTGAACTTGAAATAAATTCATTATTTAACCCTATAATTGATCCCTTTTCATATTCATAAAGAAATAAATCAAAATCTATAATTTGTTTATTTTCTACAGATAATTCACTTGCAATGGCACTCATAAGATAATTATTTTTTTCTAATTCTTCACTCACCATTGCCAGTAGCGGCAGCGTATCCTTTTGTTTATTTAGTTCAATTCCAGTATTTATATCCCTATTCATATGGATAGCTAAATTTGGAATTATCATTATTGGCTTGTTAATATTCACCAGCCTTGTTTCTGGATATAGAATATTTTCACTTCTTAAAGTTACCCTTCCAGCTATAGCTAGTGGTCTATCCATCCAAGTATTTAATATTGGTCCACCATAAACCTCTGTGTTTAACCTTACATATGTATTGTCTACTATCATTTCTGGTGCGGGCTTAATTCTAAAGCTAGGTGAATCTGTATGCGCTCCAATAATTTTAAAGCCAGTTTCTTCGATTTCTCCACGTCCAACTACAAAAGCAGTTATCGCAGAATCATTTTTAGTCACAAAATATTTTCCGCCTTTTACAAGGTTCCACTTTTCTTCTTCTTTAATTTCCACAAAGCCTTCACTGCATAAATCTTCTTTAGCCTTTGCTACAGCATGAAAAGCTGTTGGACTATCATAAATAAAATCAATAAGATTTTGGGCAAATTCTAATTCACTATTCATATATATTCCTCCAATGCATATTGTGGCACATAAGCACTTTGCTTATCCCCTTCACTATTATAACAAAAGTTTTGGTATTATTCCTATAAATTCTAAATTAATGCTATAATTAATTGTTAAATGAGTGTTTAAAAATCAATTTCTTAAATTATACTGATATTCAGAGGTGAAAATATGTTATCAAAATTTTTAATTTCAAAATTCGTAAAAGATTATGCAAACATTAATAATAAAAAAGTACGAGATGCCTATGGTTACCTAGGCGGCTTAGTTGGAATTATAGTAAACTTAATGCTTTTTATTACAAAACTAATTATAGGAGTACTATTAAATAGTATAGCAGTTACTGCAGATGCCTTTAATAATCTTTCAGATGTAGCTTCTTCAGTTATTACAATTCTAGGTTTTAAACTAGCCAATAAACCACCAGATAAAGAGCACCCCTTTGGTCACGGAAGGCTTGAATATATTTCTGGACTTTTAGTTTCCCTTTTAGTAATGCTAGTTGGTATTGAGTTTATTAAAACCTCCTTTGATAGAATAATTCATCCCTCAAAGGTGATTTTCACCCTCATACCCTTTATATTAATATTGATATCTATAGGATTTAAAATTTGGATCAGTGGATTTAATAAGACCCTAGGTAGAACTATAAAATCTTCTGCCCTTGAAGCTTCCTCCTTTGATGCATTAAGTGACGTAATTAGCTCGAGCTGTGTTGCATTATCACTACTTCTTTCTAACTGGATTGACTTTCCTATAGATGGATACATAGGAATACTAGTATCCTTTATAATAATATATGCTGGTTTTTCACTTATTAAAGATACTATGAATCCCTTGCTTGGTGAAGCTCCTGATATGGAACTCGTAAAAGGACTTCAAGCAAAGTTACTATCCTATGACCATATTACTGGTGCACATGATTTAGTTATCCATAACTATGGACCCAGTAGATGCATGGGATCTGTTCACGCAGAAGTTCCCTGTGATATTTCTATAGTTGAAATCCATGAGATTATAGACAAAGCTGAAAAAGAAATTTCAGAGGAATTTGACATACATCTAGTTATTCACATGGACCCTATAAATACAGATGATGAAGAGGTTAATGCCTGTCGTTTAGAACTTTTAAAGGCATTAGCATATTTTCCTATAATAAAATCAATCCATGATTTTAGAATTGTAGGTAGCGGTGAATATAAAAATTTAATCTTTGATGCTGTAATGGATTTTAACCCTAGCTTTACAGCAAGTGATGAGTCTAAACTAGGTGAGGAAATTAATATTGAACTCAAGAAACGTTGCCCTCAGTATAATGCCTTGATGACATTAGATAGAGATTATTTGGGGGTTGTATAAAGAGAAAAAAGTATATATTACTACAAATGCATTCACGACCCTAAGTAATTCTAAAATTTATTTTAGAATTACTAAAGCGAAGGGAATGCATTTTACGTAATATATACTTTTTTTGCGCTTTAGATCATGCTTTTTTATAATATATCAACAGAATAAAAGATCGCGTTGATTTTTTGTCGGTACATCAACAAGAAGAAATCCCATTTTTAAAACAGCTGTTAGATGCAGCAATTAAACAAGATGTTATAATAATTAGTCATGATAAAAATGGAATAACTAGCACTAGGAGTATTCAACCCATTGGAATTTACTCAAATGAAGGAAAGTGGTATTGTCCATCTTATTGTTTTTTATCTAAAGATTACAGGGTCTTTAGATGTGACCATATAAAATCTGTAGATCTTGATTCAAATACGAGTCCTATTGACTTATCCAATATTAATTTAAAGAATCGCTTTATTATCCACAATGATACTAAAGAAACTTTTGAATTATATGTGGAGTTAACTAACAAAGGTGTAGAAAAATATCTATCTGCAAGGTGGCCAAATATTGAACTTACTAAACGAGAAGATGGTTCTGGATTTTTGAATGGTAATATCTCAAAACACGATATTAGCTTTTTTTCTGATTACTTTATTACATATAGTAAAAATGCAATTATCGAAAAACCTTATGAGTTAATTGAATGCCTAAAAGAGGAACTAAATATAATTTTAAACCAGTATAACTAATAAAATATGGATAAGCATCTTATGTAATTTCATAAGTCAGCTCATATTGCAATGCACAAACGAGAAACCTATCTCATGATATAATTTTTTTTAGTGCAAATTAAAGATTATTTATGAAATTTTTAGCAGTGGACATTCCACTGCTCTTTTTTTTCCCAAAATAAATCTTGTATTTTTGCAAAGCTCGCTTGACATTTAATGCAAAGCATACTATACTTAAAATGCAAAGTAAACATTGCAAAGGAGAGATAAATCCAGATGAAAACATGTATTCAGGAACTGCGAAAAAAACATAAGTTATCTCAAGAAGAACTGGCATTAGCAGTTGGTGTTACAAGGCAGACAATCACATCCCTTGAGTGTGAAAAGTATACAGCATCACTTGTCCTTGCATACAAAATAGCAAAATATTTTAATTTGAAAATTGAAGAAGTTTTTGGTTTTTCAGAAGTGGAGGAGTTATAAAATGGAACAATATAGAAATATATTAAATAAAAAATTAACACTTATGACAGTATTCACCGTACTTGCCGCTACCTTTATTGTCTTAACTGGAGTTTTTGTAAATAAGTCAGCAAGTATTAATGAAGATATTTCTGATATGATACATGGGTTTCAAGTTGGGATCTTCATAGGTCTTCAGGTTACCATGATAATATATATTGCAAAATATAGGAAGGCATTAAAAAACGAAAATGAATTAAAAAAACTCTATATAAAAGAACATGATGAGAGAATAAGACTTATTAATGATAAAATCAGTGGCGTAGGTTTTAATTTTTGCTTAGTTGCAATAACAACTGCTATTATTACGGCTGGATTTTTCAGTCAAATTATTTTTTTAACTTTACTTGGTGTTCTAACTTTTATGTGTCTGGTAAAAGGATCCTTAAAAATATATTATAGAAATAAATTTTAGGAGTTGTTTTCTTTATGGAAAAAGGAAATTTTAATAAGTATTTAAGTATTGGTGTAATTATTTTTGCAATAAGACCACTATTAATGGGTTCTTCAATACAATTACCATGTTTCATTAATGGATTAATTTTAGGAACTGGTTTTTCATTTACATTAATTGGTATATATTCTATAAATCACGATATTTCAAAATTGAAAAATCAAAAATTGTTTTTTATTAAAAAATGTTTTAATAAATAAACATCGAAATTCCATTTAGAAATTCTTCTTTTGCAAATATAAAATTCTCGTGAGCCTGCCAGGAGGATTAAGAATTAATAATTGTTATCCCCCCCAGAGACCCACCCAGAAGGCTGCTTAAAATAAAATAAGTATGAAATTTCTACGTAGTGACTTGCAATACGAAACGCAGAAACTATTGAAATTTGATTTAGAAATTCTTGTTTTGCTCATGTAAAATCCTCGTAAGCTTGCCAGGACGGCAAGCTAGCGAACCCGAGCCAGGACGGCGAGTGTGAGCGCTAGAGGATTTTACATTAGCAAAACATTAGAATTTCTTAATCCAAATTTCAAGTTATTGCAAGGCACGCAGTAGAAATTTCATACTTCGTTCCTTATAAGCACACTTCATTACTAATCATGTCTTTGTAAGTTTGCCTTTTGCATATAAGTCTATGCCTTCCCTCACTTACTAAAACCACTGGAGCCTTAGGTATTTTATTATAATTACTGCTCATTGAATATCCATAAGCCCCCGTTGAAAGTACCGCAATAAGATCTCCACTATCAACCACTGGTAATTTTACACCCTCTAATAAAATATCTCCACTTTCACAGCACTTACCTGCTATTGTAACTACTTCAGTACAAGGCTCACTAGTTCTATTGGCGAGCAGGCATTGATACTGAGCATTATATAAGGCGGGTCTTATATTATCTGTCATACCGCCATCCACTGCCACATATTTCCTAACATCCGGTATATCCTTTATAGCTCCTACAGTATATAAGGTAATTCCTGCATTAGCTATAATAGACCTCCCTGGCTCTATAACAAGCGTAGGAAAATGTATTCCATACTCTGTGCACTTAATCTTAGCTTCTTCAAGTATAACTTTGCAGAACTCCTCTATTTCTTTTGGCTCATCACCTTGATCATAATAAACACCAAAGCCTCCGCCTAAATCTAATTCTTCTATATCATAGCTAAATTTTTCTTTAATATCTTTAATAAAAGACATCATTATGCCCACAGCATCTCTATAAGGTTGTAACTCAAAAATTTGAGACCCTATATGACAGTGTAGTCCTGCAAGTTTTATATTTGAAAGGCTTAAAGCAGTTTTTATAACGCTCTCTAATTCATTATTTAATGCAGTAAATCCAAACTTCGAATCAATTTGTCCAGTTTTTATATACTCATGAGTATGAGCTTCTATGCCCGGAGTCACTCTAAGAAGAACCCGTTGCATAATGCCTTTTTCCACTGCCTTTTTATTAATAATTTCCATTTCATGAAGATTATCTACTACAAAAGTTCCTATTCCAAGTTCTATTGCCATTTCAATCTCATCCAATGTTTTATTATTACCATGAAAATATACCTTTTTTAATGGAAAATCAGCCTTATAAGCAGTATATAATTCTCCCCCTGAAACTACATCTAAATATAGTCCTTCACTTTTTACAATTTCACACATTGCGATAGTTAAAAATGCTTTTCCCGCATAAGCTACCTTATTCCCATCTCCCTCACCTTTAAAAGCTTCTCGAAACCGTCTGCAATTATCGCGTATAAGCTTCTCATCCATGACATAAAGAGGGGTACCGTATTCCTTAGCTAGAACCTGTGCGCTAACACCTGCAATATTCAATCTATTATTTTCAGCCACTATACTACCAAAAAATCTCACATAAATCCCTCCTTCTATATTTTTTCAATTATAGATTAAATTCCTTTGCAATAACATGTATAGCCTTTAATTTGTCCTCTGTTTTAATAGCACAGGTGATTCTTATTTCTGAAGTAGTAATCATTTTAATCTCAATATCGTTTTTGCTAAAAACCCTAAACATTCTAGCTGCTACTCCAGAGGTCGTTTTCATACCAAGACCCACCATTGAAAATTTAGTTATATCCTCATCAACTATAACTCTATTATCTACTATTAAGTTATCTATAATTTCTAAACTATCCTTTAAGTTTTCTTTAGGAATTGTAAAGGATACATTAACCTTTCCATCTATAGGTGATGTTTGACTTATCATATCTATATTAATTCTTTTGCTCCCTATAGTTTCAAATATAGTGGCCAATATGTTCACATCTTTAGGTATCCTCTGAAGAGTTACTGCCACGTCCTCATCACTAGTTGCTATTCCTGTTACTGGTTTGCTTTCCATATCCATATTTTTAACCTCCCGAATTACAGTTCCGACAATGTCACTATTACTTAATCCCACATAGATAGGTATTCCATATTTTTGAGCAAGCTCTATAGACCTTGAATGCATTATTTGAGCTCCCAAACTTGATAGTTCTAACATCTCTTCATATTCTATTTCATCTAATTTCTTAGCCTGACTATATGACCTAGGATCTACACTATATATTCCGTCCACATCCGTATATATTTCACAACTTCCACCAAGCTTCACGGCCATTGCTACAGCAGTGGTATCTGAACCTCCTCTGCCTAGGGTGGTAATATCACCTTCTCCATTTATTCCTTGAAAGCCAGCAATTATTATAATTTTGCCTTCTTTTAAGCTTTTTTTAATTTTCTTATCATTTATATCTTTAATTAATGCTTTACCATATTGTCCGCTAGTCTGAATACCAATTTGATGTGCAGTATAACTTATTGCATCATATCCTAAAGCCTTAATCGCCATGGCGAGTAGTGCACTTGAAATTATTTCTCCTGTTGATAATATAGCGTCGAGTTCCCTCTTATCTGGTTCGTCTGTTATCCCTTTTGATAGTGATATCAAATCATCTGTAGTTTTACCCATAGCAGATACCACTATAACTAAATCTGTATTTTCACTTTTTCTTTTTACTATATTTTGTGCAATACCTTTAATTTTCTCTGTAGTTCCTACAGAGGAACCTCCATATTTTTGAACAACTACTGCCATAACTCAATCCCCTTTTTGATCTTTTTTTATATTCACATATAAACTACTAATATTTTTAAAAATACTAATGCATGGTTTCAAAAAAAATAAATGCAGCAAAGGAACACCTTTGCTGCATAAAATACATGTTTTTATACAAACTTCGTGTACCTTGTAGCTCTCCACTGAAAAAAATCAGTGACAATTATACACATATTATGTGCATAACCAGAAAATATTTTTACAAAATATTTTCTTCGGCTATAGCTCCTTTTCTTATTCCTCCTCGCCTGTCAGCTCCAAATAAGTACTCTTAGATATAGCACCTCTACCCTAGGTAGTTTACTTTTTAAATTAGTTACTAGTCTATCACAGTATGTTCATAAGTACAAGTATTTATTATAAATGTTCTTACTAAATAGTTTTTAAATTATATTAAAATTAATGCCATTACTTCCGAGGAAATAAATTTAAGTTATCTCTTTGCTAATTTAGATATGAATGCTCTCCCTCTTATAATTTATTAATGCAATTATACTACATATTTTACAAATAATTATAACCAATTGTACCATCTCTGAATATTATATATTGATATGATGATATGGAGTGTGATATTAATGCAAGGTACTATTAAAAACATTTTTCCTGGTGGCAATACTTCAAGGGGCTTCTATTCCTTCTATAGGTATATACTAGGTCAGGATGAAGCAAGAAGAATAATATGCATAAAAGGAGGCCCTGGGACAGGTAAATCCTCCTTAATGAAAAAAGTTGGTAAATACTTCAATGAAAAAGGCTACGACATAGAATACCATCACTGCTCTTCTGATAATAACTCACTAGACGGATTAGTTATTAAAGGACTTAATGTAGCAATACTTGATGGAACTTCACCTCATGTAGTGGACCCCATAAACCCTGGAGCTGTAGATGAAGTTCTAAACATGGGAGATTGCTGGAATGAGGAAGGCTTTAAGAAATATAGGCATAAAATAATCGACATAAATAAAAAAGTTGGTAAAACTTTTAAAAGAGCCTATAGATTTTTCGGAGCAGCTAAATTAGTTTATGATGATTGGTATACCTATAATAGTGAAGCCTTGAACATTAATAAGTTAAACCTACTAAAAGAAAATCTAAAAGAATCACTATTTACTACCTCGCCATCTAATGTAGGCAATGATAGGCATTTATTTGCTACAGCTTTTACACCTAATGGCATTGTCACCTATATTGAAAACTTGTGCGCAGATTATAAGAAAATTTATGTGTTAAAAGGCGGTCCTGGTACCGGCAAGTCAAATGTATTAGAATTCTTATCTGATGAAGCCTTAAAGAGAGGCTACTATGTAGAAATTTTCCATACGCCCCTAATTCCTGAAAAAATTGAGCATATATTAATCCCTGACTTAAATGTTGCAATTTTGACCTCTAATGAAATAAATAATTTAGATTTAGCGGGTACTGTAATTGATATGAAGGACTGTTTAAACCTAAATACCCTTGAGAAGAATAAATCTGAAATGGAATATGATGCAACTGAGTTTTTCACACTTTTAAACAAGGGTTTAGCTACAATAAAAGAAGCTAAAGTTCTACATGACGAACTTGAAACTTCCTTTGTACCAAATATGGACTTTTCTAAAGTGGACGAGGTACTTACAAAGGTTATTAGCAAGATAGATGGATATGAAAAAGATTATTTAAATAACAGATAAACTTCAAGGAGCTGTGGTTATCCACAGCTCTTTCATTTAATGCACAACTCTTTGCACCTTAATGCACATGTTTTTGCAATTAAAGCACAATTTTAGTTGAATTACATAAGATAAATATGAATATATGTTATTTGATTTTAGGAGATGTTAAAATGTGTGGCATTACAGGATGGATCCCTATGGATATGAAATATTATAAAGGAAGATAAAAAGGATTACTAAGGGAAGCTCTTACAGATTTACTTCCAGGCGATGTACTTTGGAGGAAAAAGAGTCCTTATCCAAAAACCCATAACCCTAGTTACACTATTGCAGTCCAAAAGTGGATGAATCTCATATTAAAGGATAAATCTTCGCCAATATTGCAAATTATAAACAATGAAAAAGTTCAGGAAATAGTTGATTCAGGTGGACGCGCCTATGGTAAGCCTTGGTTTGGCCAACTTATGGCAGGGCCTCAACTTATTGCATATTTGATTCAGGTAGATACTTGGCTTAGGGAATATAATGTGATTTTAGAGTAACACAGAGACCATAAAACTAACAGAAAAGATTCTAGAAAAAGACACTGTTGAATTTTTTTTCTACAGTGTCTTCTGTGCTTAATCTCTTTTAAGAAATATCATTTATAATAAATAAAATAATATAAATATTCTCTCGTGGTATTCTCTGGAATTTCATTGCCATTGGCTAATAGCTTGTTTTTTCTTTTCATATAAATCTTTTCTAACTCATTTAGAGGCGAACTAACTAATAAATAATATAAACACTTCATTTTGAAGTGTTCTTAGTGGATTTTATATATGAAAAAATTAAAGCAAGTGTGAAACTCACCTTGCTAATATCATATTGATGCCATATAAAATAAATAAAAACATTAATGTATAGCCTATCTCTGTAATTACTCCACCTATAATCTTTTTACTTGTCATAATATTTACCCTCCAATTATAGATTTCTCTACATCATTCCTTTTATCTGCATTTGTGATAATAAGTACTTTATCGCCTTCTTTTATATCTACGCAGCCCCTTGGAAAAATTACTTTCCCATTTCTTATTAATGAAAGTATTACACATTCCTTAGGTATCTTTAACTGGCTAATAGATTTATCTTTCCATGCACTTTTTTTATCTATTTTTGCTTCTATTAATATCATTTCTCCTTTATTTATACTTTCTATTATTTTTAATGGTTCGCTATTAAATTCCCCTTCTATCAAATTACAAATCACTTGTGTACTGCACACAGTCTTACCTACGCCCAGCGCCTCGAAGATTGCTATATTTTTAGGATTGTTAACTCTAGCTAATGTTTCATTAATATTAAAATTCACTTTAGCCATCTGACATATTACCAAGTTTTCCTCATCTTTTCCAGTTACTGCAGCTACTACTTCAGCTTCCTCTATACCAGCATCCTTTAATACTTCAATATCAGAACCATCTCCACATATTACATCTACCTCAAGTTCTTCAGCAATCTTTTCACAAATTTTTCTGTCTTTTTCTATTAACACTACTTGATGTTTTTTTTCTTTTAATGCTTTAACAAGGTAATATCCTACCTTTCCACCTCCAACTACTATTGATTTCATCTAAGTTTCTCCTTCATTATCGCATTTACTAACTTTTATTTTACGTATTTATCCATTATTACCACATCATGGCCGTCACTTGACAATTCCATAATCATTTTTCTTATTTTTGGAGTCTCTGTAATGGGCTTGTACAGCTAAAGTCTTTAATCCAACACTTTAGATATATCTTCAATTGTAAAAAAACTAAATAACATGTTCATTTTTAACTTATTCATTTTTTTTTAAATGTCCAACATGCATTTCGTTGTATTCAATAAAATATGAATTTTGATGCTCTATCTCATTGTTATCTCCATAGTCTATACTTTTTTCATTAAATATATAGAAAAATGATGTTAATTTTTCTAAATTATTATCTGATGGTTTGTAAGTTGGATCAAATACGAGCGCTGCTCCATAATATTTACATGCCAAGGACACATCACCTTTATATTCTGAAATAATTCCTAGTAGATTGTATACTTCTGCAGAATGGTCATTTTCAAACATAGCTGCTTTCAGACACCTATATGCTAGATCATATTTATTTGATTTTATTGCATTAATAGCTTCTTTTACATTATTATGAAAAATTTTTTTTTCATTACAAATTACTAACATATAATCACCTCAAATTATTCTTTAACTTAATATAATATATTATATTATATCAAAACCAGTATATATTTGACATTAAGAAAGCATAAATGTACGTGCTCGCGTATAAAGATTGTGTTAAGATTTTATAATTTTATTTTTAGCCCATGCAGTTGTTTTAGTCTGCAAAGCCTCGCTCTATCGTTGCACACTCAAACGAATGCACTGATGAGCTCTAAGACTTTTCCAAAGATTTAAAGGCTATTTACAGTACACAAAAATGCTCCCCTTTCTAGCAACAGATTTTTATTAAAAGTGGACTGACATGAACAGCCCAATACTATCTCAAGGAGCCTTAGAAATATATATAAAAAACGGCATGTTTGATGATCATATGAAACAACTAGTTACTTTATATAACGGTCGCATCAATTGCTTGAAAAATACTTTATTAGAATATAAACATCCAAGTATACACTGCAATATTCCTGAGTCTGGGTACTTTGGTTGCATTTATGTAAATGGTTCTTTAAAATATGATAAAATAGTCGCTTGCCTACAGAACAAAAATATAAGAATATTTAATACAAGTGAATGTTTCCTCAAAGAATATAAGTGCAATAATTATTTCAGAATTACCATTAGTGAAGTAAATGAAACACAAATAATTAAAAATATTCCTATAATACTTGATGTTATTCAAAAAAACTTGGATTAATATCTTGATGAGAATGAAGAGCTTTAACATGATACCCATAATCCCTATAGATAAATGTTTAGCTATAAGTCTTATCTATTGGTGAACTTAAGAAATATAAAGTATAATAACAATTGAATTAAATTTGATATAATCTTTAGGGGGAATAAATAATGACTTTAGCTAACACAAAAGAATTTACAAAGGAAGAACTTCTTGATAAAGTTCAATCTAATGCAGAAGAACTTTTCAGAAGTGGTACATTCTTTTGCAGTGAATCAGTAGTGCAAACACTCAATGAATTATTAGGGAAACCATATGATGAAAATATAGTTAAACTGGCAAGTGGATTTCCAATAGGAATGGGTAAAGCAGGATGTCTCTGCGGTGCAGTTTCAGGTGGTCAAATGGCTCTAGGTATGGTATATGGTAGAGTTGAAGGTGAAGCTATGAAAGAAAAAATGTTTGAAAAAGCTAAGGGTCTTCATGACTACATTAAGAATGAATACAAATCAACTTGCTGTAGAGTAATAACAAGAGAATGGGCTGGAGATGACTTTAAAAGCGCAGCAAGAAAGAACCATTGCATTACAATTACTGGGAAAGTCGCAAGATGGATTGCAAATGAATTTATCGAAGACGGACAAGTTCAAGTAAAACAATAAAATAAGCTCTAAGCCTATATTAAGACTTAGAGCTTTATAATTATTTTAGTAATGTTTAAAAAGACTCTATTATTACATCCATGATTCCCCCACATACCATACCTTCATCTTCAGCGATAGTACCTCTCATGTCTATGCTTTGAATTTGATATCCTACATTTCTTGGAACTGAACCTTTCGTAGAAACAATTGTAATAATTGCCTTTGGAGAATTATCTTCTTTGCACAATTCCATTAATACTTCATGGTCAAATTCTGGCCAATTAGTTTTCGTAGGTCTAGTAATATCATTGGTTATATCACCTAGTCGTCTATAACTGATGACCTGAGATATAATAGAAATCGCTATCTCTTCAGGTGTAATTGCGCCTATCTCAAGACTTATAGGGGCCTTGACTTTGTTTAACTTCTCCTTAGGATACCCTTCATTTAACATTTGCTCCATGACGCTTTTAACTCGCCGTTTTGAACCAATCATTCCAACATATGCAGTATAATGTTTTAAAACTTGTCTAAGACAATCCATATCATGCCTGTGACCTCGAGTTATAATAACAACGTAAGCAGATTTATTTAAGCTAATCAAGTCGAAGCAGTGATCAAAGCTCTCACAAAATTCCAGTTTCTAAAGCATATTTTGCCTTTTGGTAAAGTAATTCATCTAAATCAGATATACGATTATAAGCATTCAAACTTTCCTCTGTAAAAAGTGTTTTATTCTGAAATGATTTATTTTCACATTTCTTGTTATCAAGCATTGTAATCATAACCGCATTATTTCCTGAGCCCACTTCTTCCAGTAAATTTTTATTGGTATCTACATTCATGATTTCATTCCTCCAACTAATTTATTTTTAGTACTGTTATTAGACTTTAACTAATTATCCCTTTTCCTTGATATTGCCATTCTACCATAAAATCTTATATGTAAACGTTTATAAATATGGTATTATTATGCTATAATTAGATTTAAGATTAACCATACTAACAAATAATAAAAAAGGGGGCTTTTAAAATGATATCTAACAAGATGAAAGACTTGGTGGCTAATAGTTCTATAATAAGAGCTATGTTTGAGGAAGGTAAAAGATTATCTAGTATTTATGGTGAAGAAAATGTATTTGATTACAGCTTGGGTAATCCAAATGTTGCACCACCTGAGATTATTAAAATTGAAATCAATAAAATTTTAAATGAAACCACTCCTAAGCTGGTACATGGTTATATGAATAATTCTGGGTATGAAGATGTTAGATCCAAAATAGCTGAATTTTTAAATAAAAAACATAATGTAAATATTTCACTCAATAACATAGTTATGACCTGTGGAGCAGCTGGGGGATTAAATATTTTGTTGAAAACATTACTTAACCCTGAGGATGAAGTTATTGCTTTCTCACCATTTTTTGGTGAATACAGAAACTATGTAAATAACTTTGATGGGAAGCTTGTAGTTGTTCCTACAGATATTGATACCTTTGAACCTGATATGCATGTATTAAAAGATATAATAAATAGCAAAACAAAAGCTATTATTATTAATTCTCCAAACAATCCAACAGGTGTTGTTTATTCTGAAAAGGTTATACAAGATTTAGCGAAATTGCTCTGTGAAAAAGAAGAGGAACTAGGTACAAGCATATATCTAATATCTGATGAACCATATAGAGAAATAGTTTATGATAATGCTTTTGTTCCATATATTCTAAAATACTATAAAAATTCATTTATTGGATATTCATATAGTAAATCATTATCACTGCCTGGTGAGAGAATAGGGTATGTAGTTGCAAATACAAATATGGATTCCTTTGAGGATATAATGAAGTCATTAAATGTGGCCAACAGAATTTTGGGCTTTGTAAATGCGCCATCACTCTTCCAAAGGGTTATTGCAAATTGCCTGGAGGCTGAAGTCGATGTCAGTATATATAAGCGTAACAGAGATATTTTATACAACCATCTTATAAAAATAGGCTTTAAATGCGTAAAACCAGAAGGGGCATTTTATTTATTCATTAGAACACCAATAGCAGATGATAAAAAATTCTGCCAGGATGCAAAACAATTCAACCTATTACTAGTCGCTGGATCAGCATTTGGATGTCCAGGCCATGCAAGGCTATCTTACTGCATTTCTTACGATAAAATAGAAAATTCATTACCAGCTTTTGATAAATTAGCTGAATTATATAAAATCAAATAATTTAAGATGAATTTGTATTAAACTTTTATGTTCTATATTTCATAAAATTATAAAAATGCTCATATTTAAAAATGAGCATTTTTTAATGTCTTTGTTTTTTTCCTTATGTATTTCGTCACCTGCTCAAATCCTGTATTTTCTGTGGATGAGACTCTAACTACCAATGTGTACGGGTTAAGAGCTTTTACTCCAGACATTAAATATTCTTCATTAAAATTTACATAAGATATAAGATCCCACTTATTTATGATAATAATATCAGCCTTTTCAAAAGCAAGAGGATATTTATATGGCTTGTCACTTCCTTCTGTAACCGTCACTATGAGCATTTTAATATCTTCGCCAATATTGAACTCTGCAGGACAAACAAGATTTCCTATGTTTTCTATCGTATTATGAAAAGAGTACACCCATCTTCTATAAGTGGGTGGTGAATTTTCATTTGGCGTTAGCCAACCTTGTAGTAACCTCTTTTATTATTTTTTTATAAATAAAGTAAATTGTTATATTTTTTTGGATATAGTAAATAATATTATTATGAATATTCAAGAGCGGAGGATTCATAATGACTAAAAAAATTACTAAATCAGTCTTATTTGGTGTTCAAAAACAACAGCTTAAGCATTTAAATTCTAGCAATTATGAAGCTCTTAGAGGACTATGTTTTTTATCTAAAAATATGTATAACGTAGCTTTATATAATATTAGACAATATTATTTTACTGAAAAGAAGTTTCTTGGATACAACAGCAATTATCACCTATGTAAATATAATGAGAATTACACTATGCTTAATAGTAATTCAGCACAGCAAATGCTGAAAGTTGCTGATAGAAACTTCAAGTCATTTTTTGCTTTAATAAAAATGGCTAAAAAAGGAGAATATCAATATAGAGATATTAAATTACCTGGGTACTTACCTAAAGATGGATTTTTTAATCTTATCTTTAATGAATTTAATTCTTCTAAAGATAAATTTTCAGTACCAATGTCAACTACTTTCAAAAGGCTTTATGGTAAGGTTGAGATTAACATACCTTCAAATTTAAAAGGTAAGGCAATTAAAGAAGTTAGGATATTACCTAAAAATGATGCAAGGTTCTTTGAAATTCAATGGGTATATGAAATTGATGAGTTCAAAGGAAATTTAAATAAAAACAACACACTTGCTATTGATTTAGGAATAGATAATTTATGTGCTTGTACTATTAATGATGGTAAAGCATTTATAATTGACGGAAAAAAACTTAAATCCATTAATCAATGGGCTAATAAGGAAAATAGTAGACTCCAATCAATTAAAGATAAGCAAAAGATTAAAACGACCACTAAAGCTCAGAAGAAACTATGGAATAAAAGGAGTAATAGAGTTAATGATTATCTCAATAAGACCGTTAGGGTAATTATTGATTATTGTTTAAATAACGATATAGGTAGTATTGTAGTTGGTTATAACCCAACTATTCAAAGAAAAGTAAATTTGGGTAAAGTCAATAATCAAAACTTTGTTAATATTCCAATTGGTAATATAAGAGAAAGGCTGACTTATCAGAGCCAAAGATATAATATTAATTTAATAGAACAAGAAGAAAGCTATACTTCAAAAGCTGATTTTTTAGCAAATGATAGTATGCCTATTTATAGTGCTTTGAATAAGAAAAGATACTTATTTAGTGGTAAAAGAATATCAAGAGGACAATACAAATCATCTAAAGACTTGATATTAAATGCTGATATAAATGGCTCACTTAATATAATGAGAAAATCTAACATAAAACAAATTAACTTAAATCATAAAGAGTATTTAAACCCCATAAGGACAAGAATAGCTTAAATGTAGGCTGGGAATAGAAATATTTACAGTATAGGGCGTACTTGGACACGCCAAAAAGAATAAGGCTGCCTAATTTATTAGGTCCAAAGTTAAAGCAAACTTCTTTATAAAAAAGGATCCCCTTCCTCTACAGGTGGGGGAGGGTTCAAAAACATAACTCCTGGCTGATTCATTTTAAATCCTTTTAAGACTGATGAAATAGTAGGCGCATCAAGGTGACATGCTCCGTATGTATTTATTTGAACTGTATCTATGCCAAGTGACGTTAAAATCTTTGTATCAATATCTGATTCTATATCCCCCTCCACCACATATGCTTTTAAATCATTAAGCTCTTTTATCAAAGAAATTATTACAGAAGTTTTCCCTGCTCCCGGTGCTCCCATTACATTTATAGCAAATATACCTGATTTTTTTAGAGTAGAATTTATTTCTTCTGCAATTTTATCATTCTGATACAGAATAGATTCCATGACCTCTATTTTTTTATTTTCATTTTTCATATTGTCCTCCTCAACTTTCTACTTCTATATATTCAACATAGAACTCCCTACCTATATCTGTAGGCTGACCCATACCACCGCAATCACTACAAACAAATGAAATCACATCAAAGTACATCTGAATAGATTCCCCTATGAACCCAGAATACTCTCCTATGACAATACCTATCTTCAGAATCTTTAAAGCCCCATTCTCCCTTGCATTACATTCTGCAATACGTATTATTTCACAGGTTATAGAATACTCATGCATTTGATCATCACCTTCTGAAATATTGTTAAATTCTTCTTTAACACTCACTTTAATATCTCCGTATATTTATTTTTTATCTGCAAACACTAGGCACATAAAAGTAAACTTTAGCATAGTATATAATAATATATTATTCATTCCACTAATATATACTACCCTTTCAATGGAGGTGTTTACATTGATGTCTTTTATAAAAGCTTATACATATGAAAATATAAAATATAAGCTTTTAATTTTATACCTGCTGAATGTAACAGATATATTATTTACTCTTTTACTGCTCTCTACAGGCCTATTTATGGAGGCAAACCTCTTAATGGTAAATGCAGTTCAAAGCGTATCTGCTAGTTTTATATTGAAAATTGTACTACCAGCAGTATTGTTATTATATATATATATTCGAATGAAAAAGGCAAGTGAAACTCAACTAAAACAATCTAATATTATTCTTAATATTATTACTGGAGTTTATATTATAATCAATTTTTCTCATTTAATATGGTTTTTGCTATTTGGGCTATTTATAATATTTCCTATGCATTAAAACTGAACCCTAATATAACTACAACACTTTAAATCATACCTTTCGATGCCTCAGCATTAACGACTTCACAAGGAGATTTAAACTCTCAGTGAAGTTTTATTTTTACGGAATTAGCTTATAATATAAGGGTACTTTAATCCTGAAATGTGCTTGTAATCGGTGCAATTCAATTGGAAAAGTTTGTTACAATATGTTATAATTATAGAATTACATAATGTAAATTGAATAAATCTGAATGTTACAGGGGGTAAGTTAATGAGCAAATCAAAAGTATATTTTACAGACTTAAGAACAAAACCAGGGTATAATCTATTAGATAAGCTTCAAAGGCTTGTAGTAGAAGCAGGTATAAAAAACATTGATTATAAAGATAAATTTGTGGCTATAAAAATTCATTTTGGAGAACCAGGAAATCTTTCTTACATTCGACCAAACTATGCTGCAAAAATTGTTAAACTTATAAAGGAGTTAGGTGGTAAGCCTTTCCTTACTGATGCAAACACCTTATACTCTGGAAGAAGATTTAATGCTGTAGATCATATTGAAGCAGCTATGGAAAATGGTTTTAATCCAATGGCAGTTGGCTGTAACGTGATTATAGCAGATGGATTAAAGGGTGGAGATTATAGAGAAATTCCAATCAACCAGAAATATTGCAAAACTGCTAAAATAGCATCCGCTATTGCGGATTCAGATATAGTTATTTCTATGACTCACTTTAAAGGTCATGAAATGACAGGCTTCGGAGGAACATTAAAGAATTTAGGTATGGGATCTGGTTCCATTGGAGGCAAGCTTGAAATGCATTCTGCTTCTAAGCCTTTAATGAAACATAGCAAATGTGTAAGTTGTGGACTCTGCATTAAAAATTGCCTACATGAGGCAATCTCATTTGATGAAAATAAAAAAGCAACTATAGATTATGATAAATGTGTTGGCTGTGGCCAATGTGTTGCAGTATGTCGTTTTGACAGCGCAACTGTAAAGTGGAATGAATCTGCTGACATTGCTAATGAAAAAATTGCAGAGTATGCCTATGCAGTTACTAAAGATAAACCAACTTTCCATATTAGCTTCATTATGAATGTTTCCCCTAATTGTGATTGTTGGAACTCAAACGATGTATCAATTGTTCCAGATATAGGTATGGCCGCATCCTTTGATCCAGTAGCCCTAGATCAAGCCTGTGTTGATATGGTTAACAGTGCAACTGCACTATATGCAACTGAGCTTTCAGATAAACATTATCATGAGGGACAAGATAAATTTTCTCATATACACCCTGATACAAATTGGAAGGTTGGCCTAGACCACGCAAAAGCTATTGGCGTTGGTACTGACGAATATGAGCTAGTAATAGTTAAATAAAAAAGTGCTATAAAAAGGAGAAAGTGAACTTTATCACTTTCTCTTATTTTTGTGTAATTATTTATAAATATAAATTATAATCATGAGGGTTATAGCATGTAGTAGTGTGATAGATAGTATCAATTATAAGTATTGATGATTTCAATTCAATAAAAAAATTGAAGATTAATTTTATTTTCTTGGATTATGCTAACAAAAATATATATTTTTTGTTATAGCATAATCTAAGAAAAAATTTTTATACCTTGAATTTTATACTTTAAATTTTTCAATCTCTTCATTTAACCCCTCTGCCATAGCATTTAGCTCTTGAGCTGTAGCAGAAAGTTGTGTAACTGCCTCTGATTGTTTTGTTACTGCAGAAGATATTTCTTCTGTAGAAGCTGATACTTCTTTTGATACAACTGCTAATTTTTCAGCCCTGCTTTTAATAAGTTCCTTTTCTTCCACTGAACTATTAAGGTCCTTATAAGCATCATTAATCTGAGGCATTGTTCTATTAACTTCATTCTGAATACTTTTAAAAGAGTCCACAGTACCTTCGATAATTCTCATTTGATTACCAAGCTTACCAGATAAAACTATTGTTAGCTCTGAAACCTCTTTAGTTCCATTGCCTACTAATTGGATAAGCTCATTTATATTCATTGATGATTCTAACACCTGTTTTGAAAGTTTCCTTATTTCCTCAGCGACTACAGCAAATCCCCTGCCAGCGTCGCCAGCTCTTGCAGCTTCAATTGCAGCATTTAATGCAAGAAGATTAGTTTGCTCAGCCACATTATTTATTACACTTGTTATTTCCCCTATTTTACCCACGTTAATGTTAAGATACTTAATACCTTCTTCTGTATGTTCAAAAGAATCTTTTACATCATGGATTGATTTCACTAAATCTTCAAGATTAACTGCACCATTATCAGCACTCTGTTTAATTTCTACACCACTCTCAGACAGTAGCCTTACTTTATTTTGAATATCATCTAGTCTATGACCAAATCTGTCTATTACTACTGCAATTTCGCTTGTATTTGCGGTCTGCTCTTCCATACCTTTAAATACACCATCTATAGCCTCCGAAACTTCTTCACTAGAAGCCGCAGCTTCTTGCCCTGAAGCTGTTAAACAATAAGATATTTTATTAAGGCCTGACACTGTATCTTTTATATGTGAAATTGTATTCTTCAAAATATACAGACTGCTATTAAGTCCATCTGTAAGTTTTTTTATTTCATCTTTACTTTTACTTTCAAAGGTAACTGTTAAGTCTCCCTTTGAAAAGTCTTCAAGTTTATCTACAATTTTAGTTAATGGTGCTGATATATTCTTAGAAATTATTAATCCAAGTACAACTGCTATTAACTGCATACCTAGAGAAACTAGTAGTGTGAAAATAATGCCATTTAGTATAACACTGTACATATTTTTAAGAGATATGCCAATATTAATGGTACCTACCAATTTAGAATCCTCATAAAAAGGTGCTGACACATTGTATACCTTTTGACCGTCAGGAGCCTTAAATATAAATCCTGCAGTCTTTTCTTCCTTTACCACGGATTTAACATCTCCTTGAGTAGTTGCAGAAGACACTGTATCTGATCCTGTACTAGGCTTTTGAACCGCTGCTGTGCTTTCTTCTTTCTTCACAGCGGTTGGATCTACATCATCACTGCTAATAAGCATCTTCATATTTGTGTCAACTAGAGACACATAAGAAATATTACCTTTCCCCTCTTTTTTAACATCTTTAATTATGGCTGTTATCTCGGCCTTTTCAACTAACTTATATTGCTTTATTTCACTACTAACAGTTCCCACTAATGTTGTTCCATCATTTTCCATCTGACTTATTACCGCTCTTTGAACAGCAAAATAGGATATTATAACAAAGGTTATGGTACAAAGTGATGTCAAAAAAATTATAGTTGCAAGTATTTTTTTCTTCTGAGAATTAAACATTTTCTCCCCCTTTTCTTAAGTATAAGTACCCCAATCCTTTACTTTATACTTTTTTCAAAATTTTATTATGTACAACGCTATAATTGTAACCCAATTTAATATTATTCTACATAATATTTTAAAATCCTTTAATAGATTTACTATTTAGTAAAAAAATGCTATAACCTTAATTTACTAAAGTCATAAATAGTATTGATAATTCAACTAAAAAAAGTAGAAAGTGAATATGCTATCACTTTCTACTTTTATGTATTTATTTATATGGATAAATTATAATAATGTTTTAAACATCAGATATATTTTCTTAGATTATGCTAACAAAAGTGTATATTACGTAGTCTGCATTTGAATAAGCCTTAGTTTTCAAAATTTATTTTATTTATAGATGCGTAAAGAAAAATCTCTTGGTTTGTATACTAAAAAATTCTCATGAGCCTTCCTATTGGACCGCTTAAAATGCTATCTGAATAATAAATATGAAATCTTAATATTCTACATTTCTTAAAGATAGCCCTTTTGATTTAGCCATTAAGCTATATTTTATATCTGTTTTTTCATTTAACAATGTTTCTATATCCTCTACCTCAAGCTTTCCTTCACCTATATCTAAAAGGCTTGCTATAACAATTCTTACCATGTTCCATAGAAAATGGTTACCATTAATTTCTATTTCTATCATACCGTTTTTCTCTGTTATGTTTATATAATTAATAGTTCTAATAGTCGATTTAGCATTATCTGTTAAAGTAGCAAACCCTTGAAAGTCATGAGTTCCAACTAAGGATTCTGCCGCAATTCTCATTACTTCTAAATTCAGTTTTCCCTCACTGTGATAAACATATTTTCTATTAAATACATTTCTTAATTCATTATTATTTATCTTATACACATATGTAATTGATTTTATGTTATATGCCACATGAAATCTTTCACTTGCTTCCACCATAGATTTCACCGCTATATCATCTGGCAAAAATTCATACAAATAATCCAACATTGCATGAATGCTTAAATCACAATTAGTATGAAAGTTTGCCATATAATTTTCAGCATGTACCCCTACATCCGTTCTTTCACAACCTGAAACCTCAATATTCTCTCCTGCCATCTTAGATAACACACTTTGAATTTTACCCTGTACCGTTAAATCATTATCCTCTTGTTTTTGCCACCCTTTATATCTACTTCCATCATATTCCAATATAATATTTAAATTTCTCATATATATCCGCCTTTAACTTATTCGATTATTCATGGTTTAATTTTACCCTATGAACTCTTTAATTATAACTTTCCTGTTAAAATAAAGCTATTATATTTATCATTAATTTTAGATAATATAAAACCTGTATTGCATGTTTACCATAGGTGTTTTTTTATGGCTTATATATGGAATCGTTACAAAACAAGCCTCTGTATCACTAGCCAACGCTATAACTCTTATATTTGTAACATTAATTTTAAAATACACTTTTTATGATTTACAAGAATCTAAGGAAGATGTGCTTAATCTTGTTTTTCGAATATAAAATTCTCGTGAGCCTGCCAGGACGGCGAGTGTGAGCGCTAGAGCATTTTATATTCGAAAAATATTAGAATTTCTAAATGGAATTTCCAGTCCTGAGCTCATATTGCAAGACACGTAGGAGAACTTTGATACTTTGTCTTCCCTAATATATTGGTTCATGATTATTCCCAGAAAAGCCATCCACCATTATATCTAGTCTCTCACCAGTATCCTCTATTATTTCTACAGCTTTTAGTTTCTTTACAATACCAAAAGGTTCCTTTAATGAAAGTTTATCGCCACGTCCTGATATAACCCACAAGGTTTTATAGCCTTTTGGCGTTACCCCTAGATTTACTTCACCCTTTCCATCTGTAAAATATATTAGTATGTTTGTATTAGTATTATTTACATAATCAAAAACCGGTGTAAATTTTGTGCCACCACCAGTTATACTTCGCTTGCGTATATTATTAATGGATTTCACCTTGTATGATTGCCTTATCTCAGTATCACATTCAAGCAGTGTTATTTCATGTTTATAAGTTTTTACTATATTAAAAACTTCTTTTATTGCTCCATGAAATTCCTCATCACTTATGCTACCACTTATATCTATAGCCAGGGTAATTCTAGCTGTATGTCCCCTAAGTTCTCCTCTTAAATCTAATCTATTTGGTTGACGTCTACTTCTTCTTGTAATCGTCTTTTTTTTGTCTCCTTCTAAAGTTCCCATCATTTTCCTTAGATACATGTTCCAAGGAATTTCACCTTTATTACCTGCAAGACTCTTAAGAATATCCTCCAAATAAAGAGGAACTTCACCCTTCTCTGCTAGTGTCGCAAATTTCTCTGTAAAATTTTTAAGAGTATCCTCATCCATTTCTGTAGATTCTTCCCACAGATCATGAGTTTTGGAAGCATCATATTGTTTTTCTATGTGCTCGTCCTTAGAATCATCCTCTTGACTTTCATCTTTTTCCTCTAATAAATTTAGAGCCATTTGAATTTTATCAGCATAATACTCCATAGTCATATAGGTCTGCATTTTTAAACTATACTTAAAATTTATACTATCTAAAGTAGTAGCAAAGTGCGGAAGATCCTTAAGATGCTGATTCACTACTATATCCATCGCCATATTAATAGCCAAGTTACTATATTTTGCTTTAAGCACTCTTCCACGATTTAAATGAAAGGATAATATGTGATAAATCTCATGTTTAATAGTGCTTTTCATTTGATCTGCCGTAAGATTCAAAAAAATATAGGGATTAAAATAAATTACATATTTAGATAATTTAAAATTCACAGCTGTAGGCGAGGTTATATCATATTTTATCTCCCTAGACATTTGAAGCAGAAAATAGCCATAGAAGTTTTCATTATCCTCTATAAGCATAAAATTAACCATAGTAACAAGTCTCAAAAATTCTTCATTAAAATCTTTTGGCATGTTTTCAATTGCCTTCACATTAGAAATTTCACCATAAAGTGAGTTCTTAAGGCTTTCAAATACTTTTCCCATAATATCACCTAGCCTTTTATCTCATTATAGGCCTTAAAATACATTTCAACGAAAGCTTCATTTTCCAAACATAACTTATAAACACCATTATAACTTTCTTTAATATCCTGCATAATCCCTATTCCTAGATCCACAGGATAACACCCCAAAAATTCTACAAATCTTTCTATATCACTGTCTGAAGTTTCTTTTCTATCTAAGTTATGTAAAATATTCTTTGCAATCAAATATAATCTAGTGTGGCTTTCTTTTTTCGCTTTTGCAATAATCTCTTGTGATAATTGTGCATTTGCAAACACCTCTTCATAAGAAATTAGAGGTTTATTATTCTCCTGTGCAAAAGCCATAAACTCATGAGCAATTCTATCCCCTAAATTTCCTTTTAGAATATTTAAAAATACTCTTTTAGGAATCTTATCACAATTTTTTTTGTAAATCATATAGCTTTTAGAAACCCGTTCAAAGCTTCTAGGAGTTGCTTTTATTTGCTCGCCCTTTAATGTACTTTGTAAATATTCTGGAAATGTAGATATAAACTCTATAACCTTTTCCTCTAGGTTATTTTCAATAGCCCAGGTCAACCAAGCTTTTGAATCACTCTCCATATAAAGCCAAACAAATCTATTTTCTTGCGCTGCATCCATATCAACTACTTGATAATCAACATCATCTCCATATTTACTAGAAGGGTTCATTGCAGCTAATATTTTTACTTTATCATCAAGCTTATACCCATTTATATCTCTGTTTAATATAAGATTCATAAGTTCTTGTTGCACTGTATGCTCACAACGGTTTATTTCATCAATAAATAAAAACACTTCTTTGCCATCATGAATTAAACTATCTATTTCCTGCAGCTTTGTGTGAACCGCATAAACAGTATTTTTTTTGCTAATAGCCCTACCTTTGGCGTCCTTAAAACTATGGTCCTCAACTGTTGGGAGACCGCCTATTTCCCCTTCCTTTAAAAGGTTTCCATCTATAATAACTAGGCTCCAACCTTTCTTTTTTGCTAGTTCTTTAGCTAAGGCAGTTTTTCCTATACCACTTTCCCCTACAATTATTGGAACTTCATCTGTTTCTATAACAAGCTCTGCGCTTTGTAATGTATCCTTAAAATTCATAACTTATCTCCTCTTAAATCATCTTCAGTTTTTCATCAACTGCTATTTTTTTGCAGGCCTTACTTCCATATTTATAAATAAAAATGGTTTTATCCATTGATATATTACCATATTTCTCATTTATACTTTCACAGTTCATAAAATTTCTTACATATTTTTCTGAAATATCTTCACTAGACAATACCTCTTTCAAAGCCCTCTCTACCTCATCCCTTGGTAGGTCATTAATAAAATATTTCATTACCAGTGGATTGTGTTTTAAAAATAATATTTTTTTATTTACATCTATATTTGTAATAAACTTTACAGCAGCTTCATTTTCCGTAATAGCCAATATCTCTGCACTTGTGGTTGCATTTTCTATATATCTTAAAGTCTCATAATTTTTTTCTATAGCTAAAAGTTGTATTTCTTCAATTGGGTTGTCTATAAATCTTATAGAGTCATAATCTTTTTCTATAGCTAATTCTTGTAATAGGGCGCTGGGGCTATTAGCATACTTTATCGCATAGCCCTTTTGGGCAAGACCCATCTCTATCAATTCTTCTGAAGGATTCTTAATAAATTCTAAAGTATTCCAGATCTTTGACACAACATATTTTTTCATATCATAAGTTGGATCTTCTATAAACTCAATGGCCATGCAATTGCTTTTTATTGCCATGTCCTGCATTTCTTCTGTAGGGTTTTTTATATAGCGTATCATTATGCCATCTTTTTTTATAGCCCTAAGCTTCATTTCCTCAGTAAGGTTTTCCATGTTTTTTATAATAATTGGGTTACTATCAATCATTTGTAGAATTTTATCATCTGTCATAAAACTTCACCTCGATACTAGGCAGCCTCATAAAAACAACTATTCAATATGTTAGTTTTTTTTATAATTGCCTTATTAATTTACTCAATTATACCATAAAAAAGAAAAGTATAAATAGTTGTTAACTGTCCCCAACTATTTCTCGGCTATTCAGAATTTCAATAATTTTCTACGAACTAAAAAAAAGAGATATTTTTCTATCTCTTTTATAAACGAACCAAAATTTTAAAATTTATAATCCAAGGTACCGTTGCCCCAATTTTTGCACCTATCTTTTCGATAGGTGGGTGTCCTCAGAGATGTTTAGCAGTCCTTGCCACTTAAATATTGGTCTTATAGGCCTAATATGCATCTAGATCTTGAACTCCCGTATTAATACTGTAGGTTGAAAATAAGAGCTTCACGAATATCCCAGAAATATGAATCTATATAAAATTTTTGAGTAAGTTTAATTACTATCTATTAAGTTCATTATATCAGAATTCAAATAAAATTCAATAGTAAATTAAGGTTTTTTAAAAAAATATAACAAGATGTAAAATATTATAATATTACACTTATTATTCACTTTGATAAGCCCTATGCCATAACACCTTGTTTCTTAAAGTATGATTTTGAATTTTCATGTAATGGAACAACCTCAAGTTCCTTTTGCATTTTCTTCATGGTCTTTAATATTACAACATCGGCAATGTTCATGCCTTCTGAAGATAAAACACCTAAGTTCGCAATTGTCTCTTCTGCAGTTTCTGCAACAATTCCATTTCTTGCAGGTACAATAGAATCATTTATAGCCAAAATTGCAGATTGCACCGCAACTGATGCTGAGGTGGAAAGCTTTAATGCACATCCTTCCTTTGCACCATCACATATCATCCCACTGGTGTTTGCAAGGGTATTCATTATAACTCCGTCTATTTGATCTTCATTAGCGCCCATTAGCCATGCTATAGCTATACCTGCACCAGTCCCTGCCGCAACACCACAAGCACAAAGTGCTGATAATCTTCCTATATAATGTTTTATATAGCTGTTCATAATATGGCTTATTGCCACAGCTTTAGCTAGTTTCTCATCATCTACATTGAATTTATTTTTATACGCCACTAAGGGTAATATTGCTGTAAGCCCATTGTTTCCGCTTCCGTTACTGCTCATAACAGATAAATTAATTCCGGACATTCTAGCGTCACTAGCGGCTGCCGTTAACATCATTGAAGAGGTCATTAGGTCCTCCGAAAGAAAACCTTGGTCTATGCTTTTCTTAAGACTAAATCCAACTCCCATTCCCATTTTTTCTTTAAGTCCAATTCTGGCTATAGTTTCATTCATTACTACGCCATCTAACATAAAAGCAATATCACTATGCGGAATTTTCTCAATCTCTTTTATAATTTCTCTTATTCTTAAACTATATAAAATGTTATTCCTCACATTGCTTTTTTTATCCTCTTTTCTTAAATCTAAAAGAACTCGACCTAGGGTTTCAATATAAACAAATCTATTATGTTTTCCGCTTATAATTACACTACAATTGCCTTTATCTGTTATAAGATTTACTTCTACATAAATCTTATCAGAAGTATCTTTAATGTCCAATGATAATTTTCCACTATGCAAAAGTTCTTTTGCAAGTCGCACTTGTTTTTCATTAATTCCTTCAAGTACTCTTAAATCCTTTTCACTTTCTCCAGCAATAAACCCAAGGGCCGCTGCAATATGAAGCCCAACCTCTTGAGTATTTGGTATACCAACTGACAATCCATTTTTATATATGTTAGGACTAACAAAAACTTCTGCACTCTCTATATAATTAAAAATCATTAATTCTTTAGCCTTTGCACAGGCAAGCGCAACGGCTACTGGCTCAGTACATCCCATGGCAGGAACAACTTCTTCTTTCAGTGTTTCAACTATAAGATTTCTTAATTTCATAAAATCACTCCCTATATGATTTGCTAATGTAGATTATAGCAATCCGCATTCCAATAAAATCAAATATATCAAAAACTTATGTAGTTCTTATGAATGTCTTTAGATATACCTAATACCTATTTATAGCAATATCCATGCCAAGAAAATAATACTAATAATTACCCTTCCAATTTTGTTTTTTCTCAAAATGATAAAAAAACAAATGAAAACAGTATCAAAATGAGAATTATTTCTCACTTTGATACTGCTCTATTCTATATTCTTTTAATTTTCTATACAGTGTTGCTCTACTTAATTCTAAAGCCTCAGCAGCCTTTGTAATTGATTGTTTGCTATGTCCAAAATGTTCTAAAGCCTTTAAGATTTCTCTTTTCTCTAACTCCTTAATAGGTACAATTCCTACATTTTTATTAATTTCCAAAGTATTTGCTGAAACTTTCAACCTCTTAGGCAAATCCATACATTTTATAACTGAACTACCACACATATTTACCGCATATTCTATGGTATTTTCCAGTTCACGTACATTCCCCGGCCATTGATAATTCATAAAAATTTCTAATACAGCATCCTCTATTTCACTTATATGCTTTTCTAGCTTAACATTACATTTTTCCAAAAGATAATCCACAAGAATCACTATGTCATCTTTTCGATCTCTTAATGGAGGTATATTAAGGGGAATTACATTTAATCTATAAAACAAATCTTGCCTAAACTCGCCTTCTAGTACTTTCTTTTCTAAATCTTTATTTGTAGCTGCAATAATTCTTACGTCTATAGGAATGGCCTCTTTTCCACCAATCTTCTCAATAACGTACTCCTGGACCACCCTTAAAAGTTTAGTTTGAAGATGAATAGGCATATCTCCAATTTCATCCAAAAAAATAGTTCCCTTATTTGCTAATTCAAATTTTCCTGCCTTGCCTCCTCTTCTTGCCCCTGTAAATGCACCATCCTCATATCCAAAAAGCTCACTTTCTAGCAATTGTTCTGGAATAGCTGCACAATTTATAGGAATAAAAGGACCCTTAGCTCTAGTACTATAAAAATGAACAGCCCTTGCAAATAATTCTTTTCCCGTTCCACTTTCTCCCTGAATAAGTACTGTAGAAGTAGATTTCGAAGCTTTTTCTGCTTCTACTTTAACCTGCTCTAAGCAGGAACTACTCCCTATAATGCTGTCAAAGGAAGTGACCATAGTACCTGTAGTAATATTGTTTACTGTTTTTAACAAATCAGAAATATTACTAAAGGAACATACTATGCCAAAACTTTTATCACCAATACTAATAGGCTTTGCATCAAAAACTCCCCTAAAATGATGGTTATCCCTATTATAAGTGAATTCTTTATTTTTTAAATTCTTATGTTTCTCAATAAGCAGATCAAAATCTAAACTGCCGATAAGATTTTTTATATTGGTATTTAAAATTTCGTTTCCCTTGAGCTTAAATAGCTCTGCTGCTTTGGTATTATAATGAAGAATATTTCCTGCGTGATCTGCTGCTATAATCCCTCTATCTACAGAATCAAGAACTATCTCAAGTTCGAGTGCCAAAAGCTTTATTTGCTCTGTATTTTCCTGTTCTAATAACTTTGATGATATTAAATCTGCCATTCTATTTAAAAAATTCATTAAGTTTTCTTTATTATTTATAATAGCATCCCTTTGTTCTTCTTCAAAGGCAATAAGACCAATAACTCCAACAGTCTCATTCCCCACATTAATTGGACAACAGACCTCTGCAAATTCCTCGCAATTTTGGACATTCTCACATTCCAGGCAAGTAAAATGTTCCCCAGGATTTTCAATAATAAAGCTCTTTCCTTGTGTTAAAGAAAATCCAAAAGCAGATTTTTCATTTACTTTTTCGCCAATACAATTTCTATATCTTCCAGTACCTGCTATTCTATTATAATTGTTATCTACAACAGTCACATCAACCCTTATGACACTTGATATTGCCTCAGAAATCTTCTGAACATTTGAAACAATTTTTATCAAATCCATCCCTATCATCCTTTTGTTTTTTGCCTAGATACACGCTTATTATATATCTGGTGCCACCCACGTGGCAAGTGGCAAGTTTCTCGGCTAGATATGGGGACGGTTAACAATTAATTGAAATATTTTATTTAAAATTTCAAAAATAAATACAAATGATAAATTTGGGGATAATATCATGGAAAGAAGGTGTTTTTATGAATGAAGGTCTCATAACGTTAGTGAGAGGGATTATAGGTTTTTTTACCTTATTAATATTTACTCGTGTTCTTGGAAAACAACAGATTAGTCAGCTGACGTTTTTTGATTATGTAGTTGGCATAACTATAGGTTCTACAGCTTCATCTCTAACTACAGATTTAACTAGCAGAGCATGGCCTCACTGGGTAGGCTTATTTACTTGGACTGTCTTATGCCTAATTTTGCAATTAATAACTCTTAAATCAAAGACTGTTGAAAAATACCTAGATGGTGAACCCACTATTGTTATTGCAAATGGGAAAATACTTGAGGAATCTATGAAAAAGTTTCGTTACACTATAGGTGATCTTCTAGAGCAATTAAGAGATAAAGATGTTTTTGATCTAGGAGACGTAGCTTATGCAGTATTAGAAAAAAATGGACAATTATCCATTTTAAAAAAAGCTGAATGTGATTCAGTTACACCAAAGGATTTAAAGATTAAAGCTTCCATCGCAAATATTGATGTTGAAGTAATTTATGATGGAACTATTTTACAAGATAACTTAACTAGCATTAATAGGAATGAAAAATGGCTAATGACGAAATTAAAAAAGAAAGGTATTAATGATGCTAATGAAGTATTTTTAGCTACCTATAATGCGACCAGTGGTTTATTTATAGATCGTTATGAAGATGACGTTGAAAAAAAGGACAAATAAAAATAAAGGAGTAATTATGAAAAAATTTATATCATACGCTATAGCAATAGTTACTTTAACAGTCTTTGTACTTTTGATGTTAGGTGGTAATTATTTGAAAAAGCCTCGCAACCCCTCAGAAGATGTGATTTCACTTGTAGAGCTGTCTATAGAACATGCAAAGGTTGAAAAGTGGGATATACTTCAGCAAGATATCGCAAGTATTGATACTGCTTGGAAAAAAATTATACCACGCATTCAATTTAGCGTAGAAAGAGATGAACTATATAATATAAGTTTAAACCTTGCAAGACTTCGCGGTTCCATATCCTCCGAGGATAAAACTAGTACACTAATAGAATTAAATGAAATTATTGAAGATTGGGAGGAATTAACGCGGTAGTTTATAATGTTCAATTTAAAAGGCTCTATTATAGTCGCAGAGACAAATGCTACTACTTTTACAATGGGTGGTAGCTTTTGTTGTGTAAAAAACTATGCAGAAATTTCTTTCCCTTTTAGTTCATAGAGTACTAAGTTTAAATTATCGTATATAGTAATTCGTCAAATACAATTTCTTTATAAAATTGCTTCTCTAACAAAACAGATTACCTGTATGGGCATAATGATTCTAAAGGAGGCTATCGCCTTTAAAGACTTTTAAAAGCAAAATCTATGTGCACAAACATATTTGCATTGTAATATAAATTTCAATAAGCCTACGGCTACGCTAGCGCTTTTTTAGGATAAATTAAAATGAATTTTTACGGACCAATGATGGCTATCGATTAACCCTGAGACACGATGTCCAACGGTGACCATATGGAATTTTGAACTAAACTCTTTTTTCTTGTATTATGCTAACAAAAGTATATATTGCGCAGAATGCATTTGAGCAAGCCTTAGAAATTCTAAATTAATTTTAGTGGAAGAGACGTTAAGAAAATTACATGTTTGAGAGTTAGCGAGTTTGTAATTTTTAGTCTCTTTCAATAAAATTAATTTAGAATTTCTTGGCGACGCGAAAGCATTCAAGCAATATATACTTTTCGTTATAGCATAATATAAGAAAAAATTTTCAGTCCATTTTAGAATGAACTTTTTTTAACCACATGAAGCTCATGCAATGCTCTAGTTGCCATCACATATCTTAGCTTATCCTCTTGCTTATATTCATCACCGGTATCACCTGGGCCTTCTAGCACCATGATAACTGCATCAAACTCAAGTCCCTTAGCAAAATAGGATGGAATGACCACAATTCCACTATGATACACTGCATTTTCATTGCTAATAATTTTAACCTTAGCACTATCTTTAATTAACTTATAGACCTTTTCTGTTTTACTTATATCTTTGCAGATAATTGCAATATTTTCATATGCCTTACTTTTAAAATATTCAATTTTTTGTTCTATATAACTTTTAAATTCATCCTCTTCAAAAATTGATTTTTCAGTTACAGCTTCACCATTTCTTACTATAGGAACAATAGGCTCTGCACTCAAGTATTTATTAGCATACTCCATAATTTCCACTGTAGATCTGTAGCTAGTATTTAGTTTAAACTCCTGAACATTACATTGTGGGAGTATATTTTTTAAGTCGTGCATAGGAAGACTTCCCTCATATGGAATAATCCTTTGATTACTATCTCCAACTATAGTTAAGGAAGTACACCTTGTTAATTCCTTTATTACTAGGAATTGAAGTTGATTATAATCCTGAGCCTCATCTATTACTACATGTTTTATCTCCTCAGAAATTTTTATTCCCTCTAACTTAATTTTAAAATACAAGATACCGCCTAAATCATTTTCCGTTAATCTTTTATAGCCATTGATCTTGTTATATAAATCAACACAGTTTCCATACTCCATCCAAGTAAGATCTCTTTTTAACGTTATTACTTCTTTAATAACTTCTCGTATTTTGAGTCTTCTATTAAACTCCAAATCATTTACTTTAAAACTCTGTTCTTCTTCAGATAATGAAGATACAGTTTTTTCATATTCTTTTTGTATAAATCTAACTTTTTCATCTCTAACATCCCTAATCTTAGAATAAATAATTCTTTTAATTTTCTTGCTTCTTCTAAATAAGGGCATAGTTTTAAAATAATTATAAAACATTTCCATTATGTCTTCTTTAGATAATATTATCTCATTCATAAAAAATATATCTTCAATTTTAAAGTACTCATTCCCTAATTTTTCTACCGCATCATCAAGGAAATTTTTATACTCTATAGAGTTTTTATACATAATGTCTTCTGTAAATTCACTTTCCCCACTCAGTACTTTTTCCATGTATTCTTTTAGACTCATTACTTCCTGAATCTCTAAAATATCAAAGGCAAAGTCTCTAAAGGTTGTCTGTTTAACCCCTGATTCTCCAAGGCTCGGAAGCACTAAAGATATATACTCCATAAATACATTGTTTGGTCCGAGTATTAGAACCTTATCTTGAAGTATTTTTCTGTAATTATAAAGTAAATATGCTACTCTATGAAGTGCTATAGTAGTTTTTCCACTTCCTGCCACACCATCCACTACAATGGTTTTGGTTCTTGGTTGCCTTATTAAATCATCCTGCTCCTTTTGTATTGTCATTATTATATCTTTCAACTTTTCTGAAGCATTGCTACTAAGCACCATTTGAAGTATCTCATCTTTTATATCTAGAGCTGAGTCAAACATACCCATCAGCTTTTCTTTTTTTATAATATATTGTCTCTTAGCTAGAATGTTTACGAGTACCTTTTCTTTAGGTGCCTCATAAACAGCCTCCCCTAGTGCACCAGTGTAAAATAGAGATGCAATAGGAGCTCTCCAATCTACTATTAGTGGTTCATATGTATCCTCTGGCGTAACTCCAAATCTTCCTATATACATTTTATTAATACCAAAATCTTCTTCTGAAAAATCAATTCTTCCAAAATAAGGAGAGCTCTTAAGCTCCGTTAACTCCTTAAGTCTTCTATCAATAGTTTTAAAGGCTTCTTCTTTAACATATATCTCATGATCAAAATATTCTATTACCATATCTTCATCATCTCTATAGTCTTCAATTACTTTTTTTCTATATTCTAAAATATATCTTGTGATTTCCTTTCTCTTTTCAATATATTTTAGAATTTCTTCACTAATAATTTCAACATCAACCTTCAATTTTTCTTCTTCTATATTGAATTCTAATTGCTTCTTTAATTCCACTTCTATGAGAGTATCACCCATATCATATTCGTTATTATTCAAAACTATCACCCCATTTCAATGGTTATATTTTTATAAAATTTCATGCCATCCAATAATATCTACAATACCAAGGCCTGGAGAATCATTAATACTTATTCTATTTCCTGTAACACAAGCTCCACCAATTATTGAATCATGCTCAAATAACAGCATAGTATCTAGGTCTGCTTTAATCATATTAGATTTTGATGCCGCAAAACTAGTTGCTGCTGTTATGCCCATTCTACTTTCTAGCATACAGCCCATCATGCATCTTATTCCCATATTTTCTGCCATATTGTATATTTTTATTGCATTATTTATGCCTCCACACTTCATAAGCTTTATGCTTATAAGGTCTGCTGCTCTTCTTTCAATTATCTTAAAGGCATCTGAAGGACCAAAAACTGCTTCATCTGCAAGAATTTTCGTTTCCACATTATCCGTAACATATTTTAGTCCATCTATATCCCAAGCATTAACTGGCTGCTCAACGAACTCAATGTCTAGTCCCATATCTTCAAACTTTCTAATAATACTTACAGCTTCCTTCGGTCTCCACCCTTGATTAGCATCTACCCTTATTTTAGTTCCGCGCCTTACTGCTTTTCTTACTGCTTTTACTCTCTCTATATCAAGGTCTATATCATTTCCAATTTTTACCTTTAAATATGTATACCCATCCAATACGGCTTCTAAGGATTTCCTTACCATTTGTTCCACAGTATCATTTGCTATTGTAAGATCTGTAGTTAATGAAGTTTTGTATCCTCCCAAAAATTTATAAAGTGGCAATCCATATTTTTTACAAAGTAAATCATATATAGCAATATCAATAGCCGCTTTCGCACTATTATTTCCGTGAATAGCATTGTGAATTACTTTCATAATTTCTTCAAGATTATCAATGTCTAGACCTATGATATCAGGTTTAATATAATTTATTGCACCAATAATTGAATTCTCTGTTTCCCCAGTTATAGAAGGTGTTGGTGCTGCACTACCATAACCTACTTCCCCTGTATCTGTAATCATCTTTATGACTATTTCATCAGAGTATGTAAGAAATCTCTTTCCTACTCTATATGGCTGTTTCAAAGGGGTACTAATTTTCCCCATTTTGATCTCTTTTATTTTCATAATTATCCCTCACTATAAGTTTAATATTATTTATAGAGTTTAACTTGTTCATAATATTATATTATACCTCTATATTCATTTTAATTCTACAGCTTTTATATTAATTAATTGCAAAAATATACTGCTTTAAAATACTAAGACCTATATCTTATTTTATAAGATATAGGTCTATAAGTTAATGCATTTTTGCTAAGACTTGCATCTTATAAAATAAGATGCAAGTCTACTTAGCTAATTCATATAATGCGTGAGCATATATTTTAGCATTCTTCATTAAATTATCAATAGTGATATATTCATTTTTCTTATGAATAGTATCTGGTTCTCCTGGGAACATTGGTCCAAATGCTACAGTGTTAGGCATTTCTTTAGCATAAGTTCCTCCCCCAATAGATACTAATTTAGCTTCTTCTCCAGTTTGCTCAGTGTAAACTTTTTGAAGTGCTTTGATAATTGGGCTTTCTGGTGAAAAGTATAATGGCTCTTGATGAACAAAATTTTCTACTTTTATTCCAGTTCCTTGTATTTTATTATTAAATGGATTCATCATATCTTCTAATTTGTTTGTTACTGGGTATCTTAAATTTAAAGTCATTGTAGCAGAATTTTCATCCATACTTACAACTCCTACATTAAAAGATAATTTCCCTGAATTTTCATCTTCAAGACAAACGCCAAAAGACTCACCATGTGTTTCCATACCTATATTCACATTTAAAAATTCTACAAATGTTGCCACATCGTTTGTTCCAAGTTCTAACGTTCCAAGGAAAGCAAATAATTGCATTATAGCATTCATTCCAAGCTCTGGTGTACTTCCATGAGCTGCTTCACCTATAGATTTAATTATTACCATATCTTCTTTAACTTCTGCTGAAAGCTTGTAATCCATTTTTTTTGCAAAAGCATCTAATGCTATAATAACATTTTTTGCGTCCTTAGCTACAATTGCCGCTTCACAATAATCAGGTACTATATTAGCTACTGACCCACCCTTAATATATTTTATGTGGTTTTCACTTGAATTCACTTTATTAAAATCTTTTACAATGTTGAAAATAGTTATACCTTTTTCTCCATTAATTATTGGATAGTCTGCATCTGGTGTAAAACCAGCAACTGGTGCTTTTTCTTTTTCTAAGTAATGTTCCAGTTCCTTGCTTCCTGTTTCTTCATTAGTTCCAAATAAAACTCTGATTCTTTTAGAAATAGGCAATTTTGCATCTTTAATGGCTTTTAGTCCGTACAGTGTTGCCATTATTGGCCCTTTATCATCTGTAGTTCCACGTCCGTACATTTTACCATCATGAATTTCTGCACCATAAGGTGGGTAAATCCATCCATCGCCTTCAGGCACTACATCTAAGTGACCTAAAGCTACAACATAATCTTCACCTTGTCCGTACTCTGCATATCCAACATAACCATCTAAGTTAACTGTATGAAAGCCTAAATTCTTTGCAGTATTTAAAGCAGATTCTAGTGCTTTAGCTACACCTTCGCCAAAAGGCATGCCAGGTTTTGGTTCACTTTCTATACTCTTAATTCTTATGACTTCCTGAGTAGACTTAACAATATCTTCTTTCATAGCGTCAATTAATTTATTTAATTCCATATTAGTTTCCCTCCATTTTTAGTCTACATTCGTAGCTATATTCACATAAATCGGTTTAAACCACTTTATGTGGGTTTAATGTATTAAAGTAGATAACCTAATAAAATAGTTAAACTACTAAATTAGCTAGTTAGGGCATTATATTTATTATTTATTGAGTCTAATATTGTATACCGTAGTTAAATTATAACATTAAGTAGTTTTTTTGTCTATTTTCGTAGCATACAAGTAAATCCATAATCCAAGTCCAAAGAACATCAATTTAGAGAATTGTGGCTTGCTGGAAGTAATAAATAAAGATGGCAACTACAATGCAGTGCCATCTTTTGTATTTGAAATTTATTTTTTCTATACAGTCACAATATTGTCTTTATCTATTTCGCACTCTAAATTATCAGAGATTTTAAATATCGTGTTTAAACATTTTTATTATTTTTTAACATTTTTTACCTTACTGTTCATTATAGGTATTATAGTAGCTATTACTAGACCTACTAATATTAAAAATGCCATTCCATTAGAAGCACCAAACCCACTTGGTCCACTTCCTTTTATAACTCCTGTTACTTGAAGTATTATACCTACAAGTCCTAATATAGAACCACCGGCAACAAGTCCAGAAGATAAACTTATACCATTAGAAACTTTAACTTCTTTTTCTATTTCAGTTTTAGAAGTTTTTTCTATAAATGCACGAACTAATGCGCCTATTAAGATTATAGAAGTTGTAGCTATTGGTAAATAGAATCCTATAGCAACTGTCATTACAGGAAGTTTTAATAAAAATAAAACAACTCCCATAACAGCACCAACAATTATCATAACCCAAGGTAATTTACCTGACATTATACCATCAGTTAATGTTGCCATTAAGTTAGCTTGAGGTAGTGCAAACGGAACATTATCACCAGTCATTGCAAGTTTGCTTGAAAGTAATAATATAGTACCAATAACTACTATAACACCAACTATACCCGATATAGCAAAGTATTTTTGCATTTCATTTTTGTCTCCACCTACTATGAAAGTAACCTTTTGTGATTGAGCGTAACCTCCACCTACAGATATAGCAGTAACCATAAATGTACCAAATAAAAGTAAAGATTTGTTGTTTGCAGGATTTTTCCATCCCATTGCAACAAATAACAATGTTACAACAACTATAGAAGCTATAGTCATACCGGATACAGGAAGGTTTGAAGTTCCTATAGTACCAGTTAAACGACCAGAAACTATAACAAATAGTAGTGATAAGAATAATGATAGAATAGAAGCTGTGATTGCCATTAATATATTACCACCAGATACCACGAAGCCTCCTATAAAAGCTACTACTATACCACCAAGTAATATCATGTTTCCAACAGATGAACTGCCAGCACCATTTGAAGCCTTAGCATTCATAGTTTCTTTTATAGAAGATATTATAGTAGGTATTAGCTTTATAGCACCTATTAAACCACCAGAAAGCATCATACCAGCACCAATATATTTTACATAACTACCAGCTATATTTTTAACTTGCATAGCGTTTATAGCAACACTCGGATTATTCCATACAGTTACACCATCTCTTCCAAGATTTGAGAAGTAACCTATTAAAGGCATAATACCGAAGTTAGATAATATAGAACCAGCAAACATAGCTACTGAAACCTCTATACCAACTATAAATCCTATACCTAATAATAGAGGGCTAACTTCAACTTCAAGTTTCCACTTGTAGAAAGATTCGTTTACATAGCTTATAACGTTGTTAGCTACATTCAAAAATGAACTAGTTATAACAGTTATAATACCACCAATTCCGAACCCAATTCCCATGTACTTCATTGAATCTCCAGCACCTTCTGAAGCAACAAGTGTTTCAGATATAGCCATTGACTCAGGGTACATTAATTTACCGTGTTCTTCAATCATTAAGTAATTGTGAACAAGAGCAGCTACTCCTATACCGAATAAAACTCCAGCTACACCAACAACAAAACCTTCTAAGAAAGTAACTTTAGAACCTATTAAAAGAATTGCTGGTAAAACGAATATTATACCACTAGCAACAGATTCTCCACCACTTGACATACCTTGAACTAAGTTTTTGGCAAGTATACCTTTATGCTTAGCAAATGCAGCTATAAATGCTGAACCTATTATAGAACCAGGTATACCAGCAGCAACTGTAAGCCCTGATTTCATACCTGAATAGGCAGTTGATGCTGCGAATAAAGCAGCTAAAAAAATACCAATTATTAATACGGCAACGTTTCCTCCAGATTTAGAACCACTGGAAACGTAAGGAACGTAGTCTTTACCATCTACTCCACCATATGCATCTTTTGACAATTTATTATCCATTAGAAGTACCCCCTTTTATATTTATTGAACATAATCATAACATAGTCATACCTAGAATTATTGATATTGCCATTATTTCTGGCATTGCTTGACTAGCTGGTACAAATGGTAAATAATCTTCACCTTTATTACCACCGTAAGCTGTATGAGAGAGTTTTTTAGCTTTCTCCTTGATATATCCTCCTTTAATTGTAAATGTTAATCATTTGTTAATATAATTTATAATAGCATATGTTTTAAAAATAACTAAACATGAAATTCCGTTGTTTTTGACGAAATTCTCATATTAAATTAATTTTTTACTTATATATCTACAAAATACTCCATTTTACATCATTTTACACTATATTTTTATTCTTTTACTATGTATTTTGAAACTATACAGATTTTCTTTTTAATTTTCTTAAAATTCTGTTAATTTAGATGTATTTTGTTTAATAACGCTCAAAAAAATACCTACAAATCTTTCCCAATTTTTAAGATAGTTTCTTAGCAAATGTAAAGCTTTACTAGGATATTTATGCCTTAAATTTCCTTTAATTGTGATTATACTACAACCATTTAACAGTGCATATTTTAACTTCAAAAAACCTTTTCAAAAAAAATGAAAATAGCAGATGTATAAACTTGCATTCATACTCTGCTATTTTATTATTTTAATTTTCCAAATCTGCTAAAAGGACTAATTATAATTCTTGCTTTGCCCATTATATCTTTCTTAGGTATAAAAGGCTGTGCCCAATACCTGGCATCTAATGAGTTTATTCTATTATCTCCCATAAAAAAGTAACTGTCCTCTGGAACTTTAAATTTTACTCCTGCTTTGCCACCGGGATTTTTAACATAGCTCTCGTTTACCTTTTCCTTGTTTATGTAAAGTGATCCATCCTCTTTAATTTCCACTTCATCATTTGGTAATCCAATAAGTCTCTTTATTAAATCTTCATTTAATTCATCAGAATGGAATACTATTATATCGCCACGTTTAAGATTGTTCTTATTATGGACTCTTGTTACTAAAATCTTATCATCTAGGTTTATAGTTGGGAGCATTGACCCAGTTGGAACCGACACATTAAAGAAAATAACCTTATTTATGATAAATGCTATTATAATTGCTGCGAGTATTGGCAATATCCAATCTTTAAATACTTTTTTTAGAATATTCATGATTTTCTCCTCTCAATTCAAATACATTAATATTTTATCACAATATTTACAATATAGCAGTATTTAAAATTTAGTATATGTAAACAATTCTTAAACTTTTAGTGCTTTCACGCTATAAAATAAATAAAGCCCCTGTCATTTTAACGTGCCAGGAGCATTATTTATAAAATTCTATTACATTGGTAAAGATTTTCCTTTTTCATCAACTTGTCTTATTGGATCAGTATCTATTGCTTCAAGGTTATCATCCCATAAATATTTCTTAGTTTCACTAACAATTACAGGGCTGAGTAATATTAAAGCAACTAAATTTGGAAGTGCCATTAATCCATTAAATAAATCTGCTAAATCCCAAACTAGAGTAAGTGAGAATACTGAGCCAATGAAGACAAATAGAACCCAAAGTACTCTATAAGGAACAATTGCTTTTTTACCAAGTAAGTATTCGATTGCTTTTTCTCCATAGTATGACCAACCAAGTATAGTTGAAAATACAAATGTAATAAGTCCTATTGTTAAAATTATAGGTCCTATAACAGGTATTGCTGCGAATGCTTCTTTAGTAAGTGCAGCGCCCTTTAATCCTTGTTTCCAAAAACCTGAATTTACAAGAACTAAGCCCGTCATTGCACATACAACAACTGTATCCCAAAAAGTTCCTGTTGCTGATACTAGAGCTTGCTTTACAGGGTTTCTTGTTTGTGCTGCTGCTGCAACTATTGGTGCACTACCAAGACCTGATTCATTTGAGAAAAGTCCTCTTGAAACACCATATCTCATTGCCATCATAACACCTGCTCCAGCGAATCCGCCAGCTGCAGCTTGAGGTGAGAAAGCATCTCTAAATATTAATGCTATTGTACTTCCAATAGTTTTGTAACCGATTGCAAGAAGTATAATACAACCAAGTACATAGAATATAGCCATGAATGGAACTAAAATATCGCAAACCTTAGCTATTTTCTTTATTCCACCCAATATAACAATTGCTACTAATATGGCCATTAGAATTCCTGTAGCCCAAGTTGGAACTTTAAAAGTTTCATATACCATGGCAGATACTGAGTTAGCTTGTACCATACAGCCAATACCAAAAGCCGCAACACTTGTAAATAATGCAAATAATACTCCTGCCCATTTTGCATTAAGCGCATGTTCTAGAACATACATAGGTCCTCCTGCCATTGTACCATCTTTAGTTTTAACACGGTACTTAACAGATAATAAAGCCTCAGAATACTTTGTAGCTATTCCAAAAACACCTGTTAACCAACACCAAAGAACTGCGCCTGGTCCACCAAGGCCAACTGCAGTTGCAACACCAACTATGTTTCCAGTTCCTATAGTAGCTGCAAGCGCTGTGGTTAGTGCACTAAATTGGCTTACATCCCCTACACCAAAATCATCTTTAGTTACAGAAAGCTTTATAGCCTTAAATATGTAACGCTGAATAAATTTAAGCCTAAAAGTTAAAAATAAATGAGTACCAAACAATATAACAATAAGTGGTATGCCCCATATCCATCCATCAATTTGGGCAATTAGTTGGCCGAATGATTCCATAAAAAATTCCCCCTTTTTTAGTTTTATCACACTTATTATATATTATTTAGAACTTTTTATAAATCAGAATTTTCCGACAAATTCTTTTATAAACCTCTTCATAAAGTTTAAAACTTTTCAATAAAATTTAAATTTTTTCATAAACCTACAATCAATAAATCCCTTTAATTTATAGCTCATTCCCCCTGATATAGCCATTCCCTGGTACTGCATAATCGCTTGTTTCTCCCCTGCGGATATAATCGCCAAATAGTTTTTCTGAGGTATATATCTCTGTAATCCTTCATTTCTTATGAATCTAAGTAGATTTCCATACAAGTATGGGGCTTCCCTTATAGCATAAACACCAACCTTCTTTACATATGCGAACTCAGAAAAGGAGATACAGTCTCCTGCTCCGAAAATAAAATCATAATCAACGGACTGAAGATATGAATTCACTATCATATAACCATCCTTATCAACGCTAAACCCTGATGATTTATACAGTGGATTTGCCTTTGGGCCAGCAGCCCATATTAAAAAATCATAGTTTATTTGTTTCCCAGACTCCATGAAGATATCCTTTTCTAAAATACTCGATATTTTATGATTAGATAATACTTTAATTTTATCTCTATTAAGCTTTCTCATGGTTTTTTCTCTGACGTTCTCATGGTAACCCTTTAATATTAAATTCCCACTGTGTGCTAAAGTGATTTCTATGTTTTTCTTCATTATGTCAGATAAGGCTTTTAAGGCAAAAGCCATTTCAATTCCTGCAGCTCCAGCACCTGCTATCACCACCTGACTTTCATAAGCCGTCAGCCCTATGAAGTTTTTCCTTAGTGCAATTAGGTTTCCTAATGGCTTGATACACCACGCAAATTCCACAACTCCCTGAACATTTCCCCCTGCCATATCTGAACCTGTATCCAATGAAAGAATATCAAAAGGCACTATTTCATCACTTTCCAGAGTAACGCATCGATTTTGCGCATCAATTCCAGTTACCCTACCTTTAATAAACTCCACCCCACTGTGCCTACACATTTTCCTTAAATCAAAGGAAATTTCTTCTAAGCCATAGATTCCTTCCACATATCCAGCGGCCATTCCTGAATAATACTGATAGTTAGAATCAGACACAAGAAAAAGGTCAACACCAGGAATAGGTTTTAAAGCAAACTGTTTTATAAGGAATATATGAGCATGACCACCACCCACCAGCAATAATTTTTTAGGTTTTTCCATAATAATTTTTTTTATAATTTTAAACATTTCTCTAATCTTTATCATCCTTTCTTTATCTTAAAAAAATTAATTTTACAAGTTTATTCTGCCATGCCTTGAAGGATTTTTTCAAAATCTTTAGAGAAGCAAAACTAAAAATTTCAGCTTCTGTTGGATAAGAAAATATCATACTAAGGTAAGCAGTTGCTTTAAGTTTCTTCTTAATTGCAAGGGTAGCCAAAGGAATAGTTTCCCCTGCTTTTTCTCCTACCAAGGTAGCTCCAATTATTTTTCCTTTTTCGCCCAATATAAGCTTTAAAAACCCAATTCTATCATTTTCTGTTTTAGCTCTATCAATCTCATCAAGAGGAACTATGATAGCTTCTTTAAATACTCCTATTTTTTTTGCCATAGGCTCTGTATATCCAACATGTGCTACCTCTGGTTTAGTATAGGTTGTCCAGGGTACTACTGAATAATCCACCTTTGAACCAAGGTGAAAAATAATATTTCTAACCACAATTCCTGCTTGGTATCCTGCCATATGTGTAAATTGATAAGGACCTGCAGCATCTCCACATGCGTATATGTTTTTTATACTTGTCTGAAGCTTTTTGTTAACTACTACAAAGCCTCTTTCGTTTAATTCTACCTTAGCTTTTTGAAGCCCCAATCCCTGGGTAACTGGTTTTCTTCCCAAGGACACTAATAGATTATCTCCAGTTATTTCCTCGATTTTACCACCCTTCTCAATTACCACAGTTATATTTTCATTATTTTTTTTAATCTCTACAATTTTTGCGTTTAACTTTAAAATAACTCCATCATCGATGAACACCTTTTCCATTATTGGTCCCACCTCTGCATCATCTTTTCCGAATAAACTATCACTCATGTCAATGACAGTTACTTTTGACCCTAAATGTCTAAATCCTTGCCCCAGCTCGAGTCCTATTGGTCCTCCCCCTAAAATAATAAGATGCTTTGGTAATTTTTTTAAATCAAATATGTTTCTATTTGTTAAATATGAAATATCTTCTAGGCCTTTAATTTTAGGAATAACTGGTTCAGATCCTGTTGCAATTACAATTGATTTTGAAGTAATTATTCTTTCTCCAATTTTGACTGTATGCCCATCTAGCACTTCTCCCCGCCCTATGATTACCTCCACTCCTAAACTTTCAAATCTTTCCCTTGAATCATGCGGTTCTATTTCTTCTATGACAGATTTTACTCTTTTCATTATATCTTCTAAATTCACTTCATTTATAATAGAGTCTAACCCATACTTCTGAGATTCCCTTATATCCTTTGCTAAATGAGCACACTTCAAAAATGCCTTACTTGGTACGCAACCTGCATTCAGACAATCCCCACCCATTTTTTCTCCTTCAATAAGAGCAACCCTTGCACCAAGAGTTGCCGCCCCTGAAGCCACCACTAGACCTGCACTTCCTGCTCCAATAATTATTATATGGTAATCATACTTCATAATTTTTAACTCCCTTTTTTTCTATAAATTCACACAAATTTATTTATATTTTTCACTGATTTGTTATATTAATAGAGATTATATCATAAAACAAAATATTTTACGGGAAATTGTTTACATAACTTCCTTATTATTTTTTCGATAAAAAAAGGGCGAATCATAGTTTACTATGAATTCTCCCTTTCTCTTCACTTTCTACATCTAATTTTGAGCAAATAGAAAAACTACCCCAAATTTAGTGATAAATAATATTTTTTCACATTTTTATGGTATTTATCTAATTCATCTAGGACCTTACTTTCAGTCTATTTCTTCCGTATTAACGCAACACATTCCACATGAGCCGTCTGAGGAAACATGTCTACAGGCTGAATCTCTATAGTCTTATATCCAAGTTCATCTAAAATTCCTAAGTCGCGAGCTAGAGTACCTGGGTCACAAGAAACATAAACTACAGTAATAGGTCCCATACTAGCAATGGCTTCTAAAAGAATTTTATCACAACCCTTTCTTGGTGGGTCAACTACCACTACGTCAGCACGTATTCCCTGACTAATAAGTTTTGGAATAACTTTTTCTGCCTCACCTACTATAAATTCTGTATTATTTACTTTGTTTTCAATAGCATTTATTTTAGCATTTTCAATGGCTTCTGGTACTATCTCTACGCCGTATACCACTTTCGCCTTCTGAGATAGAAATAAGGATATGGTTCCCGTACCGCAATAAGCATCCAGCACCACTTCTCCACCACTTAAATTTGCATATTCTAGCACCTTACTATACAGTACTTCTGTTTGAATTGAATTAACTTGGAAAAATGACAGTGGAGAGACTTCAAATTTAAATTCTCCTATATAATCAGTTATAGTATCTTTTCCCCATAGTGTTATGCAGCTAGCTCCTAGTATTACATTTGTTTTTTCACTATTTATATTTTGTACTATACTGACAATCCCTTGAATCTTTTTAGTAATTAGTGCTATAAATTCTTCTTTATGTGGAAGGCTTTTACCATTAGTAACCACCACCACCATTACTTCTCCTGTTTTAAAGCCTTTTCTAATCATAATATGGCGAAGTGATCCTTGGTGATTTTCCTCATTATAACTTTGGACATTATACTCTTTTATCCATTGTCTTGTAAGCTTTACCACAACATCTGCCACCTTATCTTGAATATGGCAGGTTTCCATGTTTATTATGTCATGACTTCTTGCTGCATAAAAACCAATGTTTACTTGACCATTTTTATTTGACACAGGTAATTGAACCTTATTTCTATAATTATAGGGACTCTCCATTCCTATTGTAGGATGTATTATCACATCTTCTAATTTCCCTATTCTGTTTATAACCTGTATTACTCTATTAGTTTTAAAATCTAATTGCCCCTTGTAATCTATATGTTGTAGATTACAACCTCCACAGTTCTTATATATACTGCAAACTGGCTCTATTCTATTACTTGATGTTTCTATTATCTCTAATAATTTACCAAAGGCAAAACTTTTAGAAATCTTAACAATTTTTACTTTTACCTTTTCACCTATAATTGCACCAGCTACAAACACGGTAAAGTTGTCTATCTTACCTACCCCTTCACCCTCGTATCCCATGTTATCTATAGTCATTATATAGTCCTCGTTTTTTTCAACTGGAACAACATAATTATCAATTCTATTCTTACTTTTCATCATTTTTCCTCCTACCTTTACCTTACCCTTATATTTATCCTTAACTTTCCCTGTAACTATAACTATTTCCCCATACTAAAGGCATCCTGAAAAAATATTTCTTTCAAGATGCCTTTTAGAAAAAAATGCACACTTCACAATTGAAAAATGACCTTATTCTTCGAAGGTCTCACATTCTGTTTTTTCATTACTTAAAGCATCTTTCCCATATACTACAATATTATCTGCTAAGCATGTTTTATCTTCATTATGTTTACAATTTTTAGCTTCACATCTAATCCTTGGACTCATCTCTATTGATTCACTATTAAATGTTTGTTTTAATTCTCCTATCACATTCATATTGAGCACATTAATTAATGAATTCTTTAATCCCTTTTCAGCAAAATTCTCACACTGTGTTTCCTCGCTACTATGGGCATCAGAACCCGAAACATGGATAGTCCTCGCTGAGCATATTGATGATATATTATTAACACAATTGGTTGCAGTACAACTTAAAGCTCCGTTCATGTTTATCCCTCCCACTATTTATTTTTAATTATAGTTTGTAGTTTTGTTTTTATTATACTATAGAAAAGAAAGATAAAGATAATTAAAATTATAATTTTTATGATTTTCTCAAATAAAATAAAAAAAAGCACCATATAGATGCTCAAATAGAAATCAGTTGCCCTGGTATTTATTCATAATTATGACCATATTTGTTTTTATTATACATAATTTTACTCAATATGTAAAGTATTTTTCGAATTTAGAAAGATTGCCATGTATCTGACAATCTTTCTAGCAACATTTTCAACTATTTTTTAGTATTTTATATTAGCCCTACCGCTATAAACAATACCTCTAGCAGCATCCATTGTTATAAATGAACCAGTTTTAATAATTTCTTCAGCTCCAGTTGCATTATATATTATTGGAATTCCTCTTGATGTACATTCAATAACAACACTTGAGCTTAATTCGTCTTCTTCTACAATAATTCCAGAAACTCTATCTAATATGTCGATATATTCTCTGCTTAATGTTTGCACTACTAAAATATCTCCATCTAGCATAGTATCATTTGCCTCTTTTGCGCTTTTTACATAATAAGCAGTACCACAAGCTGATGCACTTATATTTCCTTTACCTTGAAGTAATATATCTCCAACAATGTGAACCTTCATCATATTTGTGCTACCTACAAAATTCGCTGGAATTCCAGCAGCAATAACTACTAAATCTCCCTTTTCTACATAGCCCGCTTCTAGTGCAATATTCACTGAATTATCTATAAGCTCATCTGTAGATTCTACTTTTTCTGCGCATATTGAAATTACACCCCAGTTTAATGCCAAACTTCTAGCTACCTTTTCATAAGGAGTAACTGCTATAACAGGGCATTCTGGTCTGTAAGCTGAAACTTTTCTAGCTGTATTTCCACTTTGGGTTGCAGTAATAATAGCTGAAGCATTTAATTCCATAGCTGTATTACAAGTAGCTAAACTAATAGCATTTGGTACATTAGGAATATGAGATTTTATCTTCTTCTTTAAGTTTTCAGCATAATTAAGAGCATTTTCAGCAGTTTGCGCTATTTTAGACATTATAATTACTGCCTCAACAGGATATTTACCATTAGCAGTTTCACCACTGAGCATTATAGCATCTGTACCATCAAATATTGCATTTGCAACGTCTGATGCCTCTGCTCTAGTTGGTCTTGGATTTCTCATCATAGAATCTAACATTTGAGTAGCTGTTATAACTGCCTTTCCAGCAGCATTACATTTCTCAATAATCATTTTTTGAACTATTGGAACTTCTTCAGTAGGAATTTCAACGCCTAGATCTCCTCTTGCCACCATAATACCGTCAGAGAATTTAATTATATCATCGATATTGTTAACTCCTTCTCTATTTTCTATCTTAGAGAATATTTGTATATCTGCTCCACCATTTTCGTTAAGTATACGTCTTATATCAAGTACGTCCGTAGCTTTTCTTATAAAAGAAGCTGCAACAATATCAACTTCCTGGGTAACTCCAAATTTTAAATCTTCAATATCTTGCTCTGTAAGTGCAGGCAACTTTATTGAAACTCCAGGTACATTAACGCCTTTATGGTTACCTATCATACCAGTATTAGCAACAAGACATTCTATTCTTTTGCCTTTTATTTCTTTCACTATAAGTCCAACTAAGCCATCATCTATTAGTATAGTATCGTTAGGTTTAACATCTTCATATAGTTTAGTATATGTAACTGAGCAAATAGTTTCATCTCCAATAACTTCTTCACCACAAACAACTGTAAATTTAGAGCCTTCTTTTAGCTCAACTTTACCAGCTGCAAAATTCCCTGTTCTGATTTCTGGTCCTTTAGTATCAAGTATTATAGCAATGTGTTTATTAAGTTCAACTCTAAGCTCTTTTACTAAGTCCATTCTTATCTTATGTTCGGCATGGTCTCCGTGAGAAAAATTATGCCTTGAAACATCCATTCCTGCATTGATTAAGCTTCTTATAGTTTCACTATTGTCACTAGCTGGTCCTACTGTACATATAATTTTAGTTTTTTTCATAAATTACTCCCCTTATTGAATATTATTTTTGTATTTAATATCTAATTAAATAGGCTTATCTTAAGTTTTTTAGTTAATTTCTAATAAGAAAGAATTTTTGATATTTCATATAGTTCTTCGTCTAATTTTCTTGGCATTGCTAGTGAAGTATTGATATCTTCATCAATTATTTTGCCATCTCTCATACCAATTACTCTTCCTGATTTACCTTCCATAAGAACTTCTACTGCTGCTACTCCCATTCTTGAAGCAAGCATTCTATCAAAGCCACTTGGACTTCCACCTCTTTGAATATGCCCGAGTATGGTAGCTCTGGATTCTATTCCTGTTATCTCTTCAATTTCCTTAGCAAGCTCATTTGCTCCGCCTACGCCTTCAGCGAGTATTATTAGATTGTGCATTTTGCCTCTGAGTTTACCTTCAAATATAGTTTTGCATAAATCATCTATTTCATACCCTTTTTCAGGAATAATTACTTTTTCAGCCCCGCCACCAATTCCGGCATATAAGGCTATGTCTCCACAATTTCTTCCCATTACCTCAACTACACTAATTCTTTCATGGGAACTTGAAGTATCTCTTATCTTATTTATAGCATCAAGTACTGTATTTAATGCTGTATCAAAGCCTATAGCATATTCAGTATAAGCCAAATCATTATCTATAGTTCCAGGAATACCAACTGTTGCAATACCCATTTCTGATAAATACTGTGCTCCTGTGAAAGAACCATCTCCTCCAATTACCACCAGGCCATCAATGCCAAAGACTCTTAGTACATTAGCTGCTTTTTCTCTTCCTTCTGGAGTTTTAAATTCCTCACAACGGGCAGTTCTAAGAATAGTTCCACCTTTATGAATTATATCAGAAACAGAACGTCTATCCATTTCAAAAAGTTCACCGTTTATAAGTCCACTATATCCTCTTTGTACACCCATAACTCTTATGCCTTTATATATTGACATTCTAACTACTGCTCTAAGGGCCGCATTCATTCCTGGTGCGTCTCCTCCACTTGTTAATACCGCAATTGTTTTCATAAACATTAACCTCCTCGTAGTTTTCTTCCTTACACTATTGGGACAATCTCTGTACCAACGGGTCAAACCCAGTCCCACTTTGGTTATAATATATCCATGTTTATTGACAGCAATGTTAATACTACTTATTTTTTTCTTATAGTCTAATTTTATACAAAATTCGCGAAATATTCAACGTTTTATATGCATAAATAATAAATTTTTATGAACCAACATACTATGGTGCCATTGTAAACCTTTCGATGAGCAAAAACGGGAGAAAAATATTTCTCCCACCATTGTTACCATAGGCTACACTTTTAATGAACATTTTATTGTATTTTTACGTTGCTTTCACCAAATATACCTCTTAGAACCTCCATAGTATCAGTTTCCTCATTGAGCCATAGTGCTTTATCCACAGCGTACATTTTTCTTGGCTCCTTTGTACAAAGAAATACGGGAGTATATCCCCTGTAAATTGACAAGTTTTGCTTTAATTTTTTTAGTGTATCCTTCATCATAGTTTCATTTTCTATCAAGATATAAATTTTTTCACTGTTAATCTTTAAAAGTGGTTTTATATCTTCACATAATATCTTGGGTTGTTCCTCTTCCCTAATGCTTACTCTTCCTTTTATTATTACTATTTCATCCTCTTCTATTAAGGATTTATATTTTTCAAAGGTCTTAGGAAAAACTATTACTTCCACACTTGCATATAGGTCTTCTAGACTAATAAAAGCCATCATTGTATTATTTTTTGTAACTTTTTTTGAAACAGTCGATATTATGCCGCCAATAATAACTTTATCACCATCTTGGAGTTTAAAGCTTTCATTCAATAGTTCATTACCTTCTTCAAGACTTTCATCTACAACAATATCCGATATTCTTGTATCCGTCTGTATTTTCAAAGTCTCTTCATATTCGTCTAATGGGTGACCAGATAAATATATCCCTGTCATTTCTTTTTCCATAGCTAAAAGATGTTTCTTTTTAAATTCTTTAATATTAGGATACTCTATTTCGAAATTATTATAATCATTTTCAAAATCTAAAAATAAATTTATTTGTCCCGATATATTTCTCTTTCTATCATTATTTACTCCATCTAATACTTTTTCATAGATTGCCAAAAGTTGAGACCTATGAATTTTGAAATCATCAAAGGCACCTGCCTTAATAAGGCTTTCTACTGCTCTTTTGCTTACACAGGAAGTATCTATTTTATTGCAAAAATCCATGAACCCCGTGAAATTACCTTTTTCTTCTCGATTTTTCACAATGCTATCTATTACATTTACCCCTACATTTTTTAGTGCTGTAAGTCCAAATCTTATAGTATCTCCTTTTACGGTAAACCCAGCAAAACTTTCATTTATACTAGGAGGTAGCACTCCAATACCAATCTGCACTGCATATCTGGTGTAAAAGGCTATTTTCTCACTAGCACCCTTTACACTGTTTAGCATAGCAGCTATAAATTCTGTAGGATAATAACACATTAAATATGCAGTTTGGTAACCTACCACTGCGTAAGCTGCGGCATGGGATTTATTAAATGCATACGACGCGAAATCCATCATTTGATCAAATATACGATTTGCCGCCGTTTCTGTAATCCCATTTCTTAAACAACCTTCTACTTCTATGGTTCCATCGACCCGCACTATTCCATGGATAAAGTTATATCGTTCTTCTTCCATAACCTTGTGCTTCTTTTTAGACATAGCACGACGTACAAGGTCTGATCTTCCCATGGAATACCCAGCAAGTTTTCTAACAATCTCCATTACTTGCTCTTGATACACCATTACGCCATAGGTAACACCAAGAATTTCTTCTAATTGCGGGGTTTCATATTCTACCTTATCCATACTATTCTTATTTCTTATATAGCGTGGAATTTCCGCCATAGGACCTGGTCTATACAAACTTATACCAGCGATAATATCTTCTAAATTGTCTGGCTTAAGTTCCTTCATAAAGCTGGTCATTCCTGCAGATTCTAATTGAAATATCCCTACAGTTTTCCCTTCTCCAATCATCTTGTAGACCTTGTGATCCTCAATGTCTAAATCATCTATGTCTAAAGCTACATTTCTATTATCTTTTATGAAGTCAACACAATCCCTCATAACTGTAAGCGTTCGAAGTCCTAAAAAGTCCATTTTCAAAAGTCCAAGTTCCTCCAAAGTTCCCATAGGAAATTGTGTTACTATCATTTCTTCATTTTTCTGAAGGGGAACATAATTTACTAATGGCTGTGAGGCAATAACTACTCCCGCCGCATGAGTAGAACTGTGCCTTGGAAGTCCCTCTAAGGCCCTTGCAATATCTATAAGTGCTTCAACCCGTATATCATCCTCATATAAGGCGTTAAGCTCTGCATTCATCTCAAGGGCTTTATTTATAGTTATACCAATTACAGTTGGAATCATCTTAGCAATTCTATCTACCTCTGCATAAGAATAATTCATAGCCCTTCCAACATCTCTTATACAAGCTCTTGGAGCCATGGTTCCAAAGGTTATGATTTGTGATACATTGTTTGTTCCATATTTATCCACTACATAATCAATTACAGCTTGACGTCCTTCATAGCAAAAATCTGAATCTATATCTGGCATTGAAACTCGCTCTGGATTTAGAAACCTCTCAAAAATCAAACTATATTTTATAGGGTCTATCTTAGTTATACCTAAGGCATAAGCTACTATAGAACCTGCAGCAGAGCCACGACCAGGACCTGTTGGAATATCATGTTCTACTGCAAACTTTATAAAATCCCATACTATAAGAAAATAATCTATATATCCCATTTGCTTTATTATATTAAGTTCATATTCCAGTCTGACTACATACTCCATAGCTTCTGCATTCCCTTCAGCTATTTCATTTATATATTCTATAGAAAAACCCTTTTCCTCCACCGCACTAAATACTTTATAAAGCGATGCCATGCCCTTGTAGCAATATTCTCTTAGAAATTCGTAAGGCTCTACATCATCTGGCAATGGAAACTTAGGTAATTTAGAAACATGAAATTCGTAATCAAAATTACACTGCTCTGCAATTTTCACTGTATTACTTAGAGCCTCTGGAACATAAGAAAAGGTCTTTTCCATTTCTCCTGGAGATTTTAAATAAAATTCATCAGAAGGGTATCTCATTCTATTTTCATCATCCACAGTTTTCGCTGTTTGAATACATAAGAGCACATCATGAGCCTTAGCATCTTCTTTATTTATATAATGAGTATCATTGCTACAAATTAAAGGGATTCCTGTATCCTTTGAAAGTTTAATTAAAAGTTCATTGACCTTAAGTTGGTCCTGCATACCATGATATTGTAATTCTAAGTAGAAACCATCTTTGAATATTTCTCTATATTTTAAAGCTATTTCCTTAGCTTTTTCGTAATTATCCCGTAGAAGATGTCTTTGAATTTCACCACCAAGACAAGCACTACTAGCAATTATCCCCTCACTATACTTTGATAAAAATTCAAAATCAACCCTTGGTTTATAATAAAAACCCTTAATGGAAGCTGCTGATACAATCTGCATCAAATTTTCATAACCCAATGCATTCTTAACTAAAAGCACTAAATGATGAGTATCATTCTCCCTATCCGCTTCTTTTATATTCATAGATTTAGCTGCTACATATATTTCACAACCAATAATAGGTTTAATTCCCTGCTCTTTTGCTTGCTTATAAAATTCAACACAGCCATACATTGCTCCATGGTCTGTTATAGCAAGACTCTTCATCCCCAGTTCCTTTGTTTTAGCAATAAGCTCTTTAATCTTCCCTGAGCCATCCAGCAAACTATACTCTGTATGCACATGAAGATGAACAAAACTGCCTAAGTCTTCACTCTCTTTTATCTCTAGTTCTTGGTCCACATTTTTTCACTTCCCCTCAAACCGCATAATTAGGAATATAAAAATATTTTTTATCCACAGACTCCTTACTTAATCCACAAATTAAACCTCAAAATCCACATTTTAAATCTCATAATCCACAACTTTAGAAGACTCCAGCATTGGTTTTAAATATTTTAATACCTCATTCACATGATACTCATGTACAGCATATGCATTCATATCCTCTAGTGAATCGAACCTAGTAACCAAAGCTAAATCATAAGAACGCTCTGTATGTAGCACATCCACTCCCACTTCTAGCCCCTTAAGTTGTGGTATCTTACCTTCCATACTAAGTAAAATATTACTAGCCTCACTCACTTGCTCTTTACTTTTTAACTTGAAAAATACTATGTGTGTAAACATTAAAACACCTCCTATATTAAAAAATTATATTAATATTAAAAATACATATTATTTACTAAATATTTTCGCGGAAATCATGGCCTTTGCCACAGGTTCCTTAAATCTATTGTACATACTGATTTCTACCTTAGAAAAATTTCTACCCTTATCCAAAACCTCTGTATATATATCTATATCACTACCCATTTGTACAGGCTTCATAAAATATGCCATAATACTATCTACTGAAATATTGATATTGTTATTTTTTCTGAGTGCCATTATTCCCATTGTTGATAAAAGCATATTAAGTGAACTCCAAGAAGCAGTTCCAACAGGGTCTAACATTTGAGGGATAATCTGGCCATTAAAATGGAGCCTCTCATCATCAGTTTCACAACTAAAATTCTTCAAAATAAGATCCTCTATAGTTTCCGATACTTGAGGCTGCCTTAGAGAAAACTCCATTGCTTTTATAACATGTTCTATAGTTAGAACTCCTACTAACTTCTTCTTATCAATCACAGGACAGAGCTTTATTCCATCCCAACCCATAATATGAGCTGCATAAGCTACTGTTGTTTTAGGTGTTACGCATATAGGGTTCTTATTCATAATTTTATGTATTTGTTCATTTTCGTCATCATGTCCCTGTAGATCTCTCAATGTAACTATGCCAATAATCTTCATATGCTCATCTAGCACTGGATATCTTTCATGATTAGTTTCGATCATTAATTTTCTCCAGGTAGCAACAGTGTCAGTACCCATAAGACAGGTGGTATTAACATCCATCACATCTTCAACTAAAATAATTTCTTTTTTAACCATGCTTTCATAAATAGCTTTATTTATCATGCTTGCCACTGTAAACGTATCATAAGATGAAGACAATACTGGAATACCCTTTTCATTTGCCAAGGCCTTTATTTTATTGCTGCAATCAAAGCCTCCAGTAATTAATACTGCAGCTTCATTTTCAAGGGCAAGTTCTTGTGCCTCTTCCCGGTTTCCAACAATAAGTAGGTAACCTGGACTTATATATTTACTAATTGTTCCAACGTCCATAGCTCCTATTATAAATTTATTTAAACTTCTGTTTATACCTTCTTTTCCACCTAAAATCGTTGCATCAAGAATGTTTATGACTTCAGCATAAGTAAGGCTTTCAATGTTCTTTTTATCTACCTTGTCTACTCTTACAGTTCCAACCCTAGGTACAGTCTTAACAATCCCCATATTTTCAGCTTCTTTTATAGCTCTATATGCTGTACCATCGCTAAGCCCGAGTTCGCTACTCACACCCCTTACTGAGATTTTAGTTCCAATATCTAGAGAAAGAATATAATTAATAATCTCTTCATGCTTTGACATTAGATGTATTACCTTCCTTCTTTCCTTAATTCTTCAGCAATCTTTTCTATTCTTCTTAATCTATGATTAATTCCTGATTTCCCCACTGGAGGCTCAAGCATTGCACCAAGCTCCTTTAGTGATTCATCCGGGTAATCTAGTCTTAACTCCGCAATCTCCCTTAAATTTTTAGGAAGCCTTTGGAAACCTACTTCCCTTTGTATTAATTTAATGCTTTCTACTTGCCTTACAGATGCATTTACGGTTTTACTAAGATTGGCGGTTTCGCAATTAACAAGCCTATTTACATTGTTTCTCATTTCCTTCATTATTCTAACATTCTCCAGGAATAATAAGGAGTTATGGGCACCAATTATATTAAGCAGGTCAACAATCTGCTCGCCCTCTTTAATATAAATTACAAAACTACTTTTTCGTTGTATTATCTTTGATAATAGCCCATAACTATTAATAAGAGCGCAAAGCTCCTCTGCATAATCACTATCATGTGTAACAAATTCTACATGGTAGTTTTTCTCTGGATTACTAATACTTCCCCCACCTAAAAAGGCACCTCTTATATATTTACGTTTGCATTCTTCAGCGTCAATTAATCTTTCTGGTATAGTATAATCTACGGAAAAAAAGTTCTCGTCTTCTAGTACTGCCACTTGCTTTAATAGGTCCTTAACACCCATTTCTTCTGTAATTATAACCACATAAACATTCTTTTTCTTAAGAGAATTACTTCTCTTAACTAGTAATCTAGCATGAATGGCAAAATGTTCTTTTAATAATTTAAATATAAGTCTTGCTATTGCAGGATTTTCAGTGGTTATTTGAAAATTTACCTGTTTATTTGAACCAAGTCCAATAGTTCCACTAACCTTCATTATAGCCGCCAGTTCTGCAATGGCCTCTTTTTTACTCATTTCTGTAAATCTACAAATTTCATTTTTAACCTTAGACGAAAATGACATTATTTTACTCCTTATTCTGTTTATTTATTTTTATGCTCCTTAAGCCTCTGTGATAAATATAAGTACTCTACTGTTCTCTTTTTATCGTAAAATAACTTTTTCTCCATAATTGTTTCTAATAAAATGGCTGCAAGCTTGTCTTCATCATGCCTTACATATCCCTTTTGAATTTTGACAAAATCACTCTTAATTACCTCTATACCAAGCTTTGCAACTTCCTTATCATTTATATTAACCATATTAGAATTATCCTTTTGATATTTCTCTTCTAAATCAACACTTATTTTCCCTATGTTTACTAAAACATAATCCACAACCTTGCACTGTGCGTGTTTAGTAATAGCATTTATATGATCGCCTACACTATAATTATCACTTTCTCCTGGTTGGGTCATTATATTTGACACATAAATTCTTAAAGCTTTTGTTTTATCTAATGCGTCTGTTATGTCCCTTACTAATAGATTTGGAATAATGCTAGTATAAAGACTACCTGGTCCTAGGATTACTGCATCTGCCCCGCTTATAGCAATTAATGCTTCCTTAATTGCTTTAGCGTCTTTAGGCTCTATAAAAATTTCCTCAATAGGGCTGTTATTGTCTAGAGCGGCTTTGGGTATATTTGATTCTCCGTCAATTATTTTTCCATTTTGGAGTTGCGCCTTCAAAATCATATTATCTAATGTAACTGGGATAACCCTTCCGGTTACAGCCAGAACCGAACTCATTTTCTGCACTGCTTCTTCGAAATTATTTGAAATCCCATCCATTGCTGCTAAAAATAAATTACCAAAACTTTGATCCTTTAATCTTCCATCTTTAAATCTATACTGCAATAATTCCTCCATTAGTGGCTCTGTATCTGCTAATGCTAAAATACAATTTCTAATATCCCCCGGGGGGAGAATACCTAAATCTTCTCTTAAAACACCAGATCCCCCGCCATCATCTGCCACCGTAACTATTGCAGTTATATTATTGGTATATTTTTTTAACCCTCGAAGCATGGTTGCAAGCCCTGTACCGCCTCCGATTACTACAATTTTAGGGCCTTTTACAAGTGCCCTCTTTTCATAAATTAAATCTCCTAAGTTCTTAGAGTCCATTGCTACATCTACATTTCCTATGTTTATTAGGATAATAAAGGATTTAATAATTTGCATTGAGGCAATATATAATATCAAAACTCCTAGCCCTATAATAAATATAGAAAAGCTTATATTTTTCGTCCATAAATGTTTTTTATTAATAAATTCAATAATTCCATAAAGCAAAAATAAAATTCCTACAATCTCTAGAAGAATCCACCTTTTTATATTAATACCAGGCTTTAGAAGTTCCCTGGTTATCATAGCTTCCCGCCACCTCTATTCACATCTTCGTATATATCCCTGTGATCTATATTAACGCTATACCCACTCTGCTCTAGTAGTTCATAAATTTTGTTTGCTATAGCTACAGATCTGTGTCTTCCCCCCGTGCATCCAATAGACACTATAAGTTGTCTTTTTCCCTCTTTTTTATAATTTGGAATAAGAAATTCTAACATATCCTGAAGCTTCTCTATAAATATTTTAGTCCCCTCAAAATCTAACACATAATCTCTAACCGGTTTTTCATTACCTGAATACTGCTTAAGCTCTGGAATATAATATGGATTTGGCAAAAACCTAACATCAAATACTAAATCCGAATCCACAGGTATCCCGTATTTAAATCCAAAAGAAAGCACAGTTATCATAAGTTTAGTCTCTATCTGACCTTCCTCACCATAAATATCATTTATCTTTTCTGTAAGTTCTCTTGCTGAAAGTTTAGTAGTATTAATTATATGGTCAGCACGCTCACGTACATCCTTAAGTTTTTTTCTTTCAGTAGCTATTCCATTTAAAACTCTTCCCTCTGGTGCTAGCGGATGTTTTCGTCTTGACTCTTTATACCTTTTAACAAGTACTTCATCTGAGGCCTCTAAAAATAATATTTCATACATATATCCTTGTTCTTTTAGAAATGTTAAACTTTCAAACAAATCATCAAAAAACTTTCCGCCTCTAATATCTATAACTAATGCAATTTTATCTATATTTCCGTTAGTTTGATAACAAGCCTCCGCAAATTTGGGAATTACAGTTGGAGGCAAATTATCCACACAAAAGAAACCTAAATCTTCAAGGTTTCTTATGGTTTGCGTTTTACCAGCACCTGACAACCCTGTTAATATAACAAATCTCATTTAAAAACCCCCTTTACAAAGTCATTAATATTTATTTTTAACTGGATCATTTAATTGCGCAAAATTATAAAATAATAGTTTTTTTATCTTGTTGTACTAATACAGTTTCATTTTTTTATTATAACACATTTAGAGGTGATTAAGCATCTGAAAATAATAACAAGTTAGCCATACTAGATTATTTTTTGAAAATATTTTCAAGATATGTGAGAATAAAAAAAATGCACAACAAATTAAACCGTTGTGCATTTTGAAATCTTATTTTCTCTATAAACTCTCGCTTAATCATCACCTGCAGTGCTGAAATATGGTTATTTAAACCTGTTTAGAGGATTCTTTTTCTTCTCCCCAAATTTTTACTTCAGTGTGAAGCTGTACACCAAATTTTTCTTCCACGACCTGCTGCACAAGCTGAATCAAGTCCATAATATCCTTTGCACTGGCATTATTCTTGTTAATAATAAAACCAGAATGCTTTTCAGATACTTGAGCACCCCCTATATAAGTGCCTTTTAAACAACAATCTTCTATAAGCTTACCTGCAAAATGGCCCTCTGGCCTCTTAAATGTACTTCCTGCTGATGGGTATTCTAATGGTTGCTTATCACTTCTTCTTTTTGCAAGAGTGTCCATCCTCGCTTTTATAACTTTCACATCTCCCACCTGAAGACTAAGAGTAACTGATACCACTGTATATCCATACTTTAAAATTGCGCTACTCCTATAAGCAAGTTCCATTTCACCGTTTGTTAATGTTAATAATTCTCCGTTACCATCAATTGCTAACATACTTTCCATTACCATAGACATTTCGCCATCATAGGCTCCTGCATTCATAGCTGCTGCGCCACCAATGCTGCCTGGAATTCCACTAGCAAACTCCATGCCTTTAAGACCACTGCCTAAAGCTACCTCTGCCACATCGAATAATGTAGCTCCACTTTGTGCCATTATTTTATTTCCTTGTACCTCAATTTTATCAATCTTAGATAGTTTAATAACTACCCCTCTAATTCCACCATCTTTTACAAGTAGATTGGAACCATTACCTATTAAATAATATTTCACTCCATTTTCTTTGCAAATTTTTATCACAGCTTGAATTTCACTAATGTCCTCTGGAGTTACTAAAATATCCGCCGGTCCACCTACTTTGAAATAAGTATGGTTTTTCATTGGTTCATCTATCATTATGTTAGCTCTGTCTATTGCTTCATATAATTGTTTAAATAATTCTACATATTTCTTCATATACACTCCTCAAACATATTGATATATTTATATACTCCCCTAGCATAAATTATATAATTCATGCTAGTAAAGTTATAGCCATTTTATTTTAACCTTTTTTACTAGATATTTCAACATTTTATATTCATCATTGTTTATTGTTCATTTTTCTGTCACAATTTACTGTTTTTTAAAATATTCTAAAACACATTGAGCTGCTTTACTGTCTATGGAGGGAGTATCCATTAATTCCTTCATACTTGCTTTTTTTATATTATCAATGTTACCAAATTTCTTGAGTAGCGCTCTTCTTCTCTTTTCCCCTATACTAGGTATATTATCTAATATAGAATATAGAGTTCTTTTGTCTCTTAGTGTTCTGTGATAAGTAATAGCGAATCTATGCACCTCATCCTGTATTCTAGTGATTAAATGCATGCTTTGAGAATTACTTTTCATAATCAACTCTATATTATTATATATTAAACCTCTAGTTTTGTGCTTGTCATCTTTAACCATTCCACATACAGGTATATTGATATTAAGACTATTTAATACCTCCAGAGCCACATTAACCTGTCCTTTTCCACCGTCCATAAGAATTAAATCAGGAAATATACAAAACTTTCCTTTACTTAATTCTAAATTTCTCTCTTTTATTTCTTCAACTTCATAAAGTCCCCGCTTAAATCTTCGCTCTAAAATTTCACGCATACTATCATAATCGTTAGCACCTATTACGGATTTTATTTTAAACCTTCTATAATCACTGCTTTTAGGTTTTCCATCTTCAAAAACTACCATAGTACCTACAGAATCCACCCCCATTATATTTGAAATATCATAGGATTCAATTCGCTCTGGTATTTCATCCATTTCCAATAGTTCTACAAGCTCCTGCAGTGCAATTTTATGAATTTCCTTATCGTCCCGATCCTTTATTTTGAATTGCTCAAGGGTTATCTTAGCATTATTTTCTACCATGTCCAAGGTCTTCTTCTTTTCTCCCTTTTGAGGGATTTTAATTGTAACCTTTGAATCCTTCTTCAAGCTAAGCCATTGTTGCAGAATCTCTCCCTCACTTATAAAAGGAACATATATAATTTTAGGAATAAAGGCTGTTCCTCCATAAAATCTCTTTATAAATCCTTCTATAAGTTCACTTCCTAGCTCATCTGCTGCATCATTTAAAATAAAATGTTCCCGGCCTACTATCTTGCCATCTCGAAGGAAAAACACCTGGAGGCAAACATCTTTTTCATCCACATATAAATTAATAAAATCTTCATTCTCACAATTTCCTATTACAATCTTTTGCTTTTCATTTATCTTATCTATAGCCAAAATTTTATCGCGAAGTACTGCTGCTTTTTCAAATTCTAAAGACTCCGACGCGCTTTCCATCTGTTGCTTTAGATCATCCACTATATTTCTATCTTTTCCTGTAAGTAACTCCATTGTTCCTTTTATAAATTTGCCATAATCTTCTCTACTAATATAACCTGCACAGGGTGCCTTGCAGAGGCCGATATGATAATTCAAACAAGGCCTTGTATGCGGTAATCCCTCTTTTATAACTCGTTTGCAGGTTCTAAGTGGAAATATTTTTTTTATAAGTTCAATAACCGTATATACGGCCGCTGAATCTGTATAGGGTCCAAAATATTTCCCTCCATCATTTGCAATATTTCTAGTTACAAAAACTCTTGGGAATTCTTCATTTATAGTTATCTTTATAAATGGATAGTGCTTGTCATCCTTAAGCAAAATATTGTATCTTGGGCTATGTTTTTTAATAAGATTACACTCGAGTATTAGCGCTTCCATTTCTGAATCAGTCACTATATATTCAAATTCAGCTATATTTTTCACCATAGCCTTAACTTTCTCAGAATGATTTTTGGAAGTTTGAAAATATTGTCTTACTCTGTTTTTTAATATTTTAGCCTTCCCCACATATATTATTTCGCCAAGATGATTTCTCATAAGATATACTCCTGGCGCCTCTGGAAGAATCTTTAGTTGATATTCAAAGTCAAACATGCATTTCCTCCTTGCTTTTCTCTGGGGTATATAACAATCATTAATTGTTATTCCTCCTAGTCTCTCTGGGGTCACATATTCACAAACAAACATATATAGTCATAATTATGGTTGCATACTCCTATTTCCTGGGCAATTTATTACAAATTGATACATGTATTATGTTACTATTATGCAACTAATGCCAACATTTGTCTTATAATTCTCCTTTTTAAGTTAAAACAATAATCAATTATAATCGTGAAAAAACAATTATAAATTATATGAAAATAAAGTCAGATATTGTTCCATATCTGACCTTATAATATTAGTCTTTTCACATGTTCTTACTTTTAATTTTATTGCAAATAAGCACTAATCATTTCTTTAGTTATTTGGGCAGCAACTCCGCCGCCTACTCCACCCTCTTCTACAATTACAGCTATAGCAATTTGAGGATTTTCATAGGGTGCAAAACCAATAAACCAGGAATGTGGACCCACTTGTTTACTAGCATCACCTTTATGGTCTGCTGTTCCTGTTTTTCCACAAACTGATATGCCAGGCACTGCTGCAGCTGTCCCTGTGCCTTCAGCCACAACATCCCTCATTAAATCCTTCATAATCTTAGCATTTTCCTTTGACATGGTTTCTCCTAATGCTTTGGGTGCTACCTTGCTTAGTGATTTACCCTTACTACTCAATATTTCTTTAACAAGCATTGGTTGCATCATAACACCATCATTAGCAACAGTACTTGCCACTAGTGCCATTTCCATAGGAGAAGCTAAAACCTCAGCCTGACCTATAGCACTTTGTGCTATATTACCTTTTTCATTGCTTTTATAACTTGGAAATTGACTATTTTCTATGGTTAAGCCTGATGCTGGAGTATCCTTGTTAAAATAAAATTTTTCTGCAGTATCCTTTAACGCCTTATTTCCGAGGTCAATACCTAAGGTTCCAAAAACCACGTTACTAGAATGCAAATAAGCAGTTCTAAAATCTATATTCCCAAAAACCTCACCATCATAATTTTTAAGTGATGAACTTTGATTGAAAACTAATGTTCCATTATCTTGAAACCTTCTATTGTAAACATTCGGCAGGTTTTCTAAAGCACTTATTGCCGTAATAGTTTTAAATATAGATCCTGGTGGATATAACCCTGATACCGCTCTATTAACCAGTGGAAAGTCCTTATTTGCTTGTATTGTTTTCCAATCCTTTTCTAAATTATTAGGATCATAAGAAGGCATAGACACCATTGCTAAAATTTCACCGGTTTTGGGATTCAAAGCCACTATTGCACCACGCTTACCTTTTAACGCATTAAAAGCTACATTTTGAAGCTTAGAATCAAGGGTAGTTCTGAGACCATTTCCAACCTTTTCTTCTTCCTTTTTATTAAAGTCAAGAAACTTTGAAACTACAGTATCCCCAGATCCCATAAGCTCTGCATCATATTTTTTTTCAAGTCCTGCAAGTCCATATATGGGATTCATATACCCTATAGCATGGGCAAAAACCGCTCCTTGCAAATATTGTTCCTTTTGAGACACATCATTTATTTTAGTACTTTTAGTTAAGGGGGTCATATCTTTGTCGTAAATTGTTCCCCTGAGCACCTTATTTCTTTCTGCCCATAATCTCTGATTAAAAGTACTTGACACTGCCTTTTGACTATTAAACATATAAATATAAGTTATGTAGGAAATTAATGCGATAAAAAGTATTAAAAATACTAACATGACTTTTTTTATATTAATTACAAAATCATTCATAACTTTGACCGTCCTCCGAAATTTTTTGAATTATACCTAGCGAAAAGAAAGTTACTATCATAGAACTTCCACCATAACTAACAAGTGGTAGTGTTATTCCTGTTAATGGTATAGCGCCAACTACCCCACCTACAATAACTAATGCTTGAGCGGCTATCATTGTGCTATAACCCACTGCCAGTAGTCTTGAAAATTTATCCTTGCCATAAACAGGCACCCTCATGCATCTATAAAACAGTAAAAAATATAATATAAGAATAGCAAGCCCCGTAAGTATACCCATTTCCTCAGATATAGCTGCAAAAATAAAATCTGTATTTCGCACAGGAACCATTTTAGGATATCCAAGCCCAAGACCTGTTCCAAAAAGACCACCTGACGCTATAGAAATTAAGGATTGTACTACCTGATGTCCTTGATCGTAGCCGTATTTCCACGGGTCACCCCAAATCAAAATCCTTAGGCGCACATGATCAAAAAGTTTATAGCTTATAAAGCCACCTATCATGAAAAGTACTAAACATACTAGTACATATTTAAATTTTGATGTAGCAATATATAACATAGTTACTGAAATAGCAAAAAATAAAAGCGCTGACCCTAAATCCTTTTGAATCACCATAAGCCCAAGCGAAACCATAACTACAATTCCAGGTTCAATTAAGGCTTTAATTTTTATAAGATCAGATTTTTCCTTAATATCATTACCATAATACTGTAGTGATGATGCTAAATATGCTACCAGTGATAATTTACCAAATTCTGTTGGTTGGAAACTAAATCCACCAATATTTACCCAGTTTTTAGCTCCATAAGTTGGATTTGCAAAAATACTTCCCATTGACATAAGAACAAGAGTGCATATTAAATAAAACCATTTATACTTTCCAAAACTAGATAAACTAGGAAGAAGCACTACTACTAAAATGAATATGGCAATGCCTACGGTATACCATATAAGTTGTTTAAGCGCCACAGCAGAATCTAGCCTATATAGCATGCCCATGCCTATAACCGCCAAAACATTTGAAAATAATAATATATATTTATCTCCGTCGGGAAAAAACCTTCTTATTATAAAATGAGAATATCCAAAAAGCACACATATTATTACACCCATAATCAAGGCGCCTTTATCAAGCCCATCTTTACCAATAAAGAACATATTTACAAACAAAACTATACATAAAAGATAAGTATACCTTAGAAGTTTTCGTTCTTCCTTTATACTTTCCATGCTATCACCTCGTTAATCATCACCTACGCAGCTGTTCATCACCTTCGGTGCTGAAATTTAACAACTTCAGAAGGAGGTTTTAACACCAACTAAAGTTTTATTTTTCTCTGTGGTCGTCATCTCCACTTATATACTTAAGAGCCTTTCCTTCTATAATGTTGTTAAAACTCACAATTTATCCTATAACCTTAAAAATTGAAGTTCCTATTTTAATTTCATCACCTTTTTTTATAACAACCCTGTCCTTAACCCTTTTCTTGTTCATTAATGTACCATTAGTACTCCCCAAATCCTGCAGTATATAATCTGTGTTTTTTCTATATATTCTTACATGCTGAGAAGACACGTACTTATCCCCCAAGATTAATAGATTATCTGCCTTTCTGCCTACGGAAAGCTCATCATTTAAAGGAATAACTGCACCAACTCTTAAGTTGAAGTTTTCTCCTCTTTCTATAACTTCAAGCCCCATAGTTTTCTTTATTACTGTTTTCTTCTTTCCACCACCTTTTATATCTTTATACATTATTCTCAAAGCAAATATTATTATAAGGTAAATAATCGCTATAATTGCATATTTCATAATCGAGCTTATAATAGTCATAAGTCACTTTCTCCTCTTTAAAAAAATAATCAAAGACTAGCATTGAATTAATATGCTAGCCTTGAATAAATTATAACATCTTTTTTAAATATTGTCCTGTATATGAATTTACATTTAAGGATATTTCTTTCGGAGTTCCAGTACACATGATGTAACCTCCCTTATCTCCACCCTCAGGGCCTAAATCTATAATATAGTCTGAGCACTTTATAACGTCTAAATTATGTTCTATTACCACTACAGTGTTACCCGCGTCAACTAATCTTTGAAGTATTTTAATAAGTTTGCTAACATCATCAATATGAAGTCCTGTAGTGGGCTCATCTAAAATATAAAAAGTCTTACCTGTACTTCTCTTAGATAACTCTGAAGCCAGTTTAATTCTTTGAGCCTCTCCACCAGATAATTGCGTGGAAGGCTGACCTAGTCTAATGTAACCTAGTCCAACATCTATCAGTGTTTTAAATTTACTATGGATTCTTGGAATATTTTCAAAGAATCTTACAGCTTCCTCCACTGTCATGTTTAAAATTTCATCAATATTTTTACCTTTATACTTAACCTCTAAGGTTTCTCTATTGTATCTTTTGCCCTTACAAACCTCACAAGGCACATACACATCAGATAAAAATTGCATTTCTATTTTAATTATTCCATCACCCTTGCAAGCCTCACATCTTCCGCCCTTTACATTAAAGCTAAATCTACCTGGCTTATACCCACGTATTTTCGCTTCTGAACTCATAGAGAAAACATCTCGAATTATATCAAATACCCCTGTATAAGTAGCTGGATTTGATCTCGGAGTACGCCCAATAGGACCTTGATCAATATCTATAATTTTATCTATATTCTCTACCCCTAAAATATCTTTATGTAGCCCTGCATTCTTTTTAGAGTTGTTTAACTTCTTGTTAAGACCTTTAAATAGAATTTCATTTACTAAAGTACTCTTTCCAGAGCCTGAAACACCCGTAACACAAGTAAATACACCCAGTGGAAAATCTACGCTAACATTCTTAAGGTTATTTTGCTTCGCATTTATTATTTTTATGCATGAGCCATTAGATACTCTAGTTACATCTGGAGCATCAATTCTCTTTTTACCACTTAAATATTGCCCTGTAATTGACTCTTCACAATTTTTTATGTCGTCGATGGTTCCTGCCGCCACAATTTCTCCACCATGTTCTCCCGCTCCTGGCCCAATATCTACAATATAATCTGCTGCTATCATAGTGTCCTCATCGTGCTCCACAACTACCAGTGTATTTCCTAAATCTCTTAGTTGTTTTAATGTCTTAATAAGTTTTTCATTATCCCTTTGATGAAGTCCAATACTAGGTTCATCTAAAATATATAAAACTCCCATGAGGCTTGAACCTATCTGAGTTGCTAGTCTTATTCTCTGGGCTTCTCCACCAGACAAGGTACCTGCTGATCTTGTTAAATTTAGATAATCAAGTCCCACATTCTTAAGAAAGCTAAGCCTATTATTTATTTCTTTAAAAATTTGATTAGCTATCATCTTATTTTTTTCTGACAATTCAACTTTTCCTAAAAAATCTACTTCATCTACAATGGACATGTTACAAAATTCATATATATTCTTTTCACCCACAGTTACAGCTAATGCCTCTGGGCTTAATCTTGCGCCATTACACTTAGGACATGCATTATCTCCCATATATTGTTCAACTTCTCTTTTTATATAATCAGAGGAGGTTTCAAAATATCGTCTTTTTAAATTATTTATAATACCCTCATAAACATGATTAAAAGTACCTGTCCTATATTCCTTAACATACTCTACCTTTATTCGTTCTCCATTAGTTCCATATAATAGTATTTTAAGGATTTCCGGATCATATTTTTCTATAGGCGTATCTAAACTAAACTTATATTTTTCGCTTAGTGCCTTTAATACTGCAAAAGTCCAAGAATCCTCTTTAAGACTTCCTTCTCCAAAGGACAAAATAGCTCCTCCCAAAACGCTCTTACTTTTATCTGGAATAATTAAATCCTCATCAATTTCCATAAGAGTACCAAGTCCATCGCAAGTGTCACACTTACCAAAAGGAGAGTTAAAAGAAAACATCCTAGGTGCGAGTTCCCCAAGACTTATACCACAATCTGGGCATGCAAAATGCTCACTAAAAAGCACGTCTTCTCCATCTACAACGCTTGCTATAGCAGTTCCCTCTGCTAATTTCAAAGCACTTTCTAGGGATTCAGAAAGCCTACCACGGATTTCTTCTTTTACAGAAATTCTATCAATGACTATTTCTATACTATGCTTTTTAGTCTTTGAAAGATTTATCTCTTCTTCCATAAGCTCTACTATATTGCCATCTATTCTAGCACGAACAAAACCATTCTTTTTAATATTTTCTATTATCTTAACATGCTCACCCTTTTTCCCCCTTATTATAGGTGAAAGAATTAAAAGCTTAGTTTTCGGTGGCATCTCCATTATTCTGTCCACCATCTGATCCACCGTCTGTTGAGAAATCACCTTGCCACATTTAGGACAATGAGGCGTTCCAACTTTGGCATAAAGCAATCTCAAATAATCATAAATTTCAGTTACTGTACCTACTGTAGAACGTGGATTTCTATTAGTAGTTTTCTGATCTATTGAAATAGCAGGAGATAGCCCCTCTATGTATTCAACATCTGGCTTATCCATATTACCTAAGAACTGCCTTGCGTAAGCTGACAGTGATTCTACATACCTTCTTTGACCTTCCGCATATAATGTATCAAAGGCCAGTGAGGATTTACCAGACCCTGAAAGTCCAGTAAATACTACAAATTTATCTCTTGGTATCTCTAAATCTACATTTTTCAAATTATTAACCTTAGCACCCTTTATAAAAATCTTATCCCTCATAACTTCACTCCTCATATACTTCCCTTAAATAATTAACAGCTCGCTACGCTTTTAACTCTCAAATATTTTTAATCTGTTTCTTAAGCTTATAAATTATATCTCTAAGCTGCGCAGCTCTTTCAAATTGTAAATCCTTAGCCGCCTGCTTCATTTCACCTTCATACCTGTCCATTAGCTTTTTAGTTTCATCATAATTTGCTTCCATAGCAGCTTCAAGGGTTTCATATACCCCTTCTTCCTCTTCCACTGTAACAGCTCCCAGCACTTCTCTAATATCTTTAATAATAGTAGTTGGTGTGATACCATTCTCTTCATTATAATCCATCTGAAGTTTTCTACGTCTATTAGTTTCATCCATAGCATTTTTCATAGACTTTGTGATTCTGTCAGCGTACATTATTACTTTACTCTCTGAATTTCTTGCAGCTCTTCCTATGGTCTGAATTAAAGAGGTTTCGGACCGCAAAAATCCTTCCTTATCTGCATCGAGTATTGCCACAAGAGCTACTTCGGGAATATCTAAGCCTTCTCTTAAAAGATTAATACCTACTAGTACATCAAATGTACCAAGCCTAAGATCTTGAATAATCTTCATTCTTTCTATAGTGTCAATATCCGAATGTAAGTAGGTAATTTTCATATCCATTTCTCTGAAATACTTAGTCAAATCCTCTGACATTTTTTTTGTAAGAGTTGTAACCAAAACTCTAAATCCTTTTCTTATTGTGTCCTGAATATTAGCATATAAATCATCTATTTGCCCTTTAACAGGTCTAATAGATATTTCAGGGTCTAATAGTCCTGTAGGTCTTATCACTTGCTCTGCAGTATTCTCACTATGCTCTGCTTCATAGACATTTGGGGTTGCACTTACGAAAACTGTCTGATTCATAGTACCCTCAAACTCTTGAAAGGTTAGAGGCCTATTGTCAAAGGCTGAGGGAAGTCTAAATCCATACTCAATTAAATTAGTCTTTCTCGATTTATCTCCCCCAAACATAGCTCTAACCTGTGGCAGCGTTACATGACTTTCATCTATAAACATTAAGAAATCCTCTGGAAAATAGTGCATCAGTGTTTGAGGCGCTGTTCCTGCAGGCCTACCATCTAAAATTCTAGAATAGTTCTCTATACCACTACAATAGCCAACCTCTCTTATCATTTCAATATCAAAGTTTGTTCTTTGCTTAAGTCTTTGTGCCTCTAATAATTTATCCTGTGATATAAGTTCCTTTAATCTATGCTCTAATTCTTCTTCTATTTGTTCTATAGCAGGCTCTAATTTCTCCTTTGAAGTCGCAAAATGGGAAGCTGGAAAAATAGATACATGCTTCCGTGCTCCAATAATTTCTCCTGTTAGCGAATCAAAGGATCGAATTTTATCTATTTCATCTCCGAAAAACTCTACCCTAATTCCTTCGCTTGATGATGAAGCAGGAAATATGTCAACAGTGTCCCCTCTTACTCTAAAGGTTCCACGAATAAAATTAATGTCATTTCTCTCATACTGTATATCTACTAATTGTCTTAATACTTCATTTCTATCCTTTTCCATGCCTTCCCGAAGGGAAACTGTAAGTTTTTTATATTCTTCAGGGTTTCCAAGTCCATAAATACATGAAACTGAAGCCACCACAATAACATCATTACGCTCGAGTAGCGCTGAGGTAGCAGAATGTCTTAATTTATCAATATCATCATTTATAGATGAATCTTTTTCTATGAATGTATCCGTTTGTGCAATATAAGCCTCAGGCTGGTAATAATCATAGTAGGACACAAAATACTCCACACAGTTGTCAGGGAAAAATTCCCTAAACTCCGAGCATAGTTGTGCCGCTAAAACCTTATTATGAGCAAGCACCAATGTGGGCTTTTGAACTCTTTCAATAATATTAGCCATAGTAAAAGTCTTACCTGATCCAGTTACTCCTTTAAGGGTTTGAAATTTCTTCCCCTCTTCAATCCCTCTCGCAAGACTATCAATAGCCTGTGGTTGATCTCCAGTAGGTTTAAACTTTGAATGTAATTTAAATTCATTCATAAAAATCACCGCCTTTTTCCTATAGGTGCGATAACAACTATTAATTGCTATCATGTATCTGAACATTTGTTCGTCTATTACATTTTAACTAAAAGCTTTTGATATGTCAATATCTCCTACTACTAATTCGCTAGTAATTAATGTAAATTATAAGTATTCTTCTTTATTAATACGAATAAAGTATGAGCCATTAATCTAAGAAGAATAATTTGACATAAGAACATTCGTTTGGTAACGTTACTTATATAATTATTCAAATATTTAGGGGGCAATATTAATGAACATAGATACAAAGCATAAAAGAATCATAGAAATTGTTCAAGATAAATTAACTTGCTCAGCTCATAATTTAGACCATGTATTTAGAGTATATAATCTTTGCTTGTTACTTTCGAAACATGAGAAAGATGTTGATTTAGAAGTTCTTATTCCATCAGCATTGTTGCATGATATTGCAAGAGTCGAAGAGAGTGAAGATAAAACAGGGGAAATTGACCATGCCATTTTAGGTTGTAAAATTGCAGAGGATATTTTAAGAAAGTTGGAGTATGAAGAAGAACAAATAAAAAAGATAAAACATTGCATTATGACTCATAGATTTAGAACTGGAAATGAGCCTAATACCATAGAAGCAAAAATACTTTTCGATTCAGATAAACTTGATGTTATTGGTGCATGTGGGATTGCTCGTACTTTTATGCTATCAGGACAATTTGGACAAAGATTAACAGTAAATGAATCACTTGATAACTATTTAAATGCAAATACTGTTGAAAACGGAAGGATAAAAGACGTTTCAAAGCATACGCCTTTTATTGAATATGAAGTAAAGTTTAAAAAAATTCCTGATAAATTATATACAAAAAAAGCAAGAGAAATCGGAAAAATAAGGCTTGAATTTATGAAAGAATATTTTAATAGATTAAAGTTAGAAATACAAGGCATTGAATAAAACATGTCAATTTTTTAGTTCAACTCTTTTTTCTTAGAGGATGCTAACAAAAGTATATATTGCGTAAAATGCGTTGAACAAGCTCTAGCAATATATACTTTTCGTTATAGCATCCTCTTAGAAAAAAGCTTGTACCTTTTATTTAGACTTTTTTAATATTAAGGACTCTTTTTTTCCATTCCATTCTATTTTTACTATCATATCTCTATCAGTGGATTTAGGAAATCCTGTGGGTAGTATCAGCTTGCCCGTATGAACCATGGTATTATCCATTGAGAATTCACCCTCTTCTCCTTCATTTCTAGTATCTATTGAGTATTTTACATCCTTTACCAATTCGCCTTCTTTCCCAGTGTACTTGAGTGTATAATAGGTGTTATGTGAGTTCTCATTACCATCAATTTTATAACCTACATGCCAATTTTGACTGGTGCCTTCATAATTAATTACAACATCTTTAACACCTAATCGCAAATTATTCGCAAGTCTAGAAAGTGCATCATAACTATTTTTATCATTAGGATTATTTCCAATATATGTTAAATATTTATATATAGCTTCTCGCTTTTCAGTAACAGCCTTCCATCTACCATTCGTTGTGCTAATTTCTGTCATACAGAAGTAAAGCTCATTTATCGCGCTAGTTAATTCGTTGTGGTTTTCACTCTTACCATATGAAGTTAAATCTACTATAGATAAAGCTGTATATAAGTTAGAGGCTGCCAATCTATAATAATAATTTTTATCATCATCCTTCATTATAGTATAGTCCTGTGCAAAACAAAATTGAGCCTGGGATAAAGTGAATTTAAATAAATCATTTGCATTTTTTTCTCGCTGCTTTAAACTAAAAAAATTATAGGCCCCAAACAGCAAACTAATTATTAGGGCTATTATTAATAATTTTTGTTTTTTCATTAGAATTCCCCCTTTTAATACCTTATCGTCTTACCTTCATGAGGTACTTAAACTGCTATAATTTTATTGATTCTTTAAATATAATTCCAATATTAATATAAATAACTGCTACAATTACTTAAATAAAAAGCGTTACATTTCCAGATATTAGCATTCTATATTATAACATTAAATCCACATTATTGTATAAAATTAATGTCACCTAATATATTTCAGATATCCCTTTTTATACAGACAAAGTACACAAAAAAAACTTGCCTCAGTATAATCTGATAAGCAAGTCCTTTTGTTTTATTTTAATTAGTTCTTTTCAATTTCTTTCACAGTTTCTATCTTTTCAGTTGGATTATCCATTTCTGTTGCTTCTATATTTTCAACATCAACAACATCTTGTTCCACAATACTCTCTTCAATAATATCGTTACAAACCTCTTCCTTAGTTAGTAACATTAAACCCTTCGAAACTTTTTTATTGACTATACCCACACCTAATATTAAAAATGCAATACCACCATATATACCAATTGGTTCAAACACTCCCGGTAGCAATTGTGATGTCAATAATGCTTTTCTTACTGTAGCAATATCATACCCCTGAGTTACGGCTTGACTAACAGTACTTTTATACAAGAGAATATTATTAACTAATAATGCAACTCCAATCAGTGCCACAACTGAAGCTACAACGAACATGACAATTGAGATAGAAGATCCCTTTGATTTTTTAGATGCGTTTTTTTCTTTAATTCCCATAATAATTTGTCCCCATTTCCGCCCTTAAAGGCTATGTTATAATTTCTAATTAATACATCGCTGATATTATTTTTCAATAACATCTTCTCCCATTAGTTCATATTACTAGATAATTGTTACAGTCCGGTGTCAATATTGTTAACAAATTATAACCATTTAATCTAATCACACATAATTCTGTTCCTTATTATATGAACAGAATAAATAAAAAAATAGGAACCTAAGTCCCTATTCCTTAAACATTATTTACTTTTCAACTTAAATTTTAAACAATTAATAATTGGCACACGCTGATTAAAATATTAACATAATTACAGGTATGAAATTTCTCTGGAGTGACTTGCAATACGAAACGCAGAAGCTGTTGAAATTTATTTAGAAATTCTTCTTTTGCTTACGCAGGAGAAATTTCATACCGTGTATTTTAGCTTAAATTCTCTTACTGTATTATTCTTTTACCTATTACAAAGTTATCCGCGTAATAGCCAGTTAATTCAGATATTTTTATAACATCACCAGGTTTAGGTGAATGCATAAATTTATTATTTCCAATATATATTCCCACATGAGATACTTCAGAAGGTGCAGCTGAATTTGTGGTAAAAAAGACTAAATCCCCATTTTCAAGATTATTTATATTAACAGATGCACCTATATCTATCTGATCCATAGTCGTTCTAGGCAGATTTATACCAAAGTTTTTATAACTATACTGCACAAACCCCGAACAATCGAATCCACCACTTAAATATTGACCAGTAGTGTTGAATTTTGCTGGTGTTGCGCCACCCCATAGATAAGGTGTTCCCAAAAATGTGTTTGAATACGACACTAAATTATTTCCCGTTGTTTTTGTATCATATTGTTTTCCATTTTCAACATATTCAGCTTTGTCTGATGTAGTAGCAACTACGCTTACATAGGATTTATAAATATATCCCCATTCACCAGCATACTTTATTTTATAGAATTCACCTTCACTCCCATATATGTCCACTTTTTCTTTAGGATACTTTTTGCCCATAACAATAACATTATTAGCCAATGAAGCTGATTTTCTTACACTTAAAAAATCAGAGGCTGTAATAGTTCCAACTCCAGTAGATTTCAATGCAGGTGTTGGTACAGGCGTTGGCGCAGGCGCAGGTGCAGTAGGACTGCTTGTACCCTTTTGCCCTGTAACTTTTACATATAATGAACTTATATAACTCGTTTTACCAGAGTAAATTATTTTATAAAAACCATTTGTATCTTCAAGCATTGTCACTTTACTTCCAAGCTTAATAGCCCCCGTCACAGGATAGGTTGGACCAGCTCCAGCCCTTACATTTAGACTACTTGCTGTTATAACTCCATATTTTTCTATGTAATAGGGTTTTATGCTTGCTACAATTTTAGTAGTAGGAGTACTTTCTTCTATGTTTACATATGATGTATGTACGTATCCAGTTTCTCCACTAAAACTTATTTTATAAAAATCCCCCTCTTTTCCAAGGGTACTTATATTTGCATTCTTTGAAAGAAAACCTGTAATAGAAGAGGTCAGTGAAGGTTTTTCCCTAACACGTAATGATGCTGTATTCACTACTCCACTATCAGCGGATGCAATTTGTGAACTTGCCATCGTCAATAACATTACTATAAAAGCTATTCTTTTTTTCATTCGATTACCTTCTCTCTATACTCTAAAATTCAGTTCAAATATATACTATACCTTAACCACTACTTATAATTTTTGTTTTACATCTATATTTCGCCATAATGTGATTTATTAGATGGTCATATGTATGCATTCACCCCCTTTATTTTGATTAGTATTAAAACTCACATTCAAAAACACTAAGGGAAATATGATTAAGTAGTATTTAGTATTATAGCACTTATATGCTAAATAATTCTTGTTTTTATTAAAAAAATGTTATTATTAAAAAGAAACATAAAATATATCAATTCTATATAAATATCATAATTTAGGGGTGGTTAAAATCAACAAATTTATTAAAAGAATAAAATCAACGTTTGGCAAATTGAAGATAATGCTTAAAAATTTAAAGAAGGAAATTGCTGCCTTATATTTGGCCTCTAAAAGAGATGATGTACCTTGGTATGCTAAAGTAGTAATCCTGTTGATAGTTGGCTATGCGTTAAGCCCTATTGATTTAATACCCGACTTTATACCTGTATTGGGATATCTTGATGATATAATTATATTGCCTATTGGAATAATGTTTGCAATTAGACTAATTCCAAAGAATATTATGAATGAGTGTAGAGAACAGTCAGAAAATATTTTCAAAAACGGTAGACCGAAAAATTGGATTGCAGCAAGTATCATTATTTTGATTTGGATGATAATAGTAACTTATATTTCAATAAATTTGTTCTCAATATTTTAGTACATATTATTCATTAATAGGAGCCACTCCTACCTTAAATTTGAAATCTAAAACTTTTGACAATTCATTAATGTCACCTTTAAATGGGAAACATAGTAGTTTATTTTCATTTTCAAAAATCATAAAAAATGGCGGTTGGTTTTCAGGAATTATTATATAAACTTCACGTACAAGCGTATTTAACCATTTCCCATGTACCTTAACAGAAGGATAAAGTGGAATTCTAATAGCATAACCATCATCTGTAAGAGGGTCATTTTTACCATAGATATTATCCACATCCTTTATCCAACTTCCAACCATATTATGGATTTTTGTATTCACTTGAACTACTTTCACTACCTTATCTTGCTTTGGATCAAAAATTTCCGCATATTTAAATCCTTCAGCATAAGTTGGTATTGAATGTATTATCATAATAAATAAGAAAAGAATTATTGCCAATTTTTTAGTCATAAATATCACCTCTATATTAATCTACCCATAATGAATTGTAGTTATGTTCCAAAGATATATTTTAAAATTACATATATTACATCTATCAAGACACATAACAAATAAAAGACTTCATAGGGAGTATAAATCTCCTTGTGAAGTCTTTAATATTTAAACTTAAGCTCCTGGGTCATGTACACATATTTCTTAAATAACCATAGTAAATATTAACAACCTTTGAAATAATTTTTAAGGTTCTCTATCCTCTCATCATATTGCTCATCAGTGAAATATCCCCTTACTTTAAGGTCATTCAAAATTTCAATATATTTTTCATATGCTTCAGGATCTTCTTTTTTATCATTATTATTCTGATATAGATTAATAACCTCTTCCAGTTCAGTATTATTCAATATACCCATATCTCGAAGTTTAATTAGTTCAGAATCCTGGTTATCTTCTATTAATTCTTCCTGGCTATGCAGCAGTGGATTTATTGCTAACCTAACAGCAAAGTAAATGATAGCAAATGAAATTATTATCGATATAAAAAGTCCTCCAAATCCCATATTAACCCTCCAATTCTAATATTTTAAAATCTAACTTATAATATAAGTGTAAAACAAACTTCATGGAATTATACCATTTTTTACATAAATTTGTATATTTCATAAATAAAATCATAAGTTATTTTTAAAAATTATACATTAATATTCCATATCCAATTTAAGGTATTAATGGTATAATTAATTAAATATTCTCTATGGAACTTGTATTTTATCGCACTTTCCCAAAAGGTAGAATATATGATGCGAATAAGTAAAAATAGTGGGTTAAAGGGGGAAGTATATGTTGCTTCTAATATTTATTATTCCTTTGCTAATATGGTTTAATATATATTTATTCAAAGTTTATTACAAATTCATTTTCAATGATAAAGATGATTTCCAAAATTCTGTAAAGTATACTTTAACACCAGATATTTTTTCGTTGTTTAAAGGAGACTACTTTAAAGATAAATTTTCTGAGGCTAAGTTGAGTGGGCTAATATTTTTCTGTATCATAACCATTGTTATTGAAATTTTAATAGTAAAATATTTAATCTGATGTAGATAAGGTACTTTCTCTGCACTGATATTTCAAAATGAGCATAAGAACATAAGTAGGATTTTTTAATAGATATGAGGTTCCTGTTCAATTAGAGGTACAAGATATATATCCTAAAAACACGATAAGTACTACCTTGTAGATAACTGCGTAATAACTATAATTAAAAATTTTTCTAAAATATCTCTTAATATATTGCCTAATAATGAAAAGAGTATTTAAAATAGGTAGAGTTAATCTTAATGAAGGAGATGAAGTTGATGCGAACACATTGCTTTGCAGAAGTTAATGGAACTCGAATCTACTATGAGATGATAGGTGAAGGAGACGTGCTTGTTTTGATTCACAGTGGTTATACTGATTTAAGACTGTGGGATGACCAATTTGAGTTATTTGGAAAACATTTTAAGGTTATAAGATATGATATAAGAGGGTTTGGTAGGTCAAACAAACCAAGTAAGCCATTCTCACAATTCGAAGACCTTAAGGAGTTGCTAAATCACTTAGGGATTGATAAGGTACATTTAGTTGGAGTATCTATGGGAGGAAGCATTGCTATTGACTTCACTCTCCAATATCCAGATTCAGTAGAATGCTTAGTATTAAGTGGCTCTTCGCTAAATGGTTATTTGTATGCAAATGATGAAGCGAGTAGTCAAAGGAATTTGGCAGGAATGTCTATAGTAAAAAGAGATGAAAATTTTAATCAGTCAGTAGAGTTCATGCTTGATAATCCTATGTGGAGACAAAGTAATCTAAAGACTCGACAACGCTTAAAGAATATGTTTATGGATACATCATTAGAATGGGTATTAGATGACTTGGTACAAATAGCCAAACCTCATGCATCAGAAAGACTTTTTGAGATAAGGAAAAGAACATTACTTATAGTAGGCACAGAAGACTCATTACCTATTATAGAAATTGCGAGTGTATTGGAATCAGGTATAACTTCGGCAAAGAAAGTTACGGTAAACGGTACTGGACATTTACCTAATTTAGATAAACCTGAAGAGTTTAATAAAATTGTATTGGACTTTTTACTCAATAAAAAATAGGAAATACAGACAATAAATGTTGAAGCGAATTGTATTAAGTTACTACGTAATATTCTTAAACTTAGTCACAAGAGTATATTACTATGCCTTGCATCAAAAAAATCTTGTAGAAGATAAGTGTAGATAATTTAGGATGGTCTAAGGTGAAATCATGTAGGCTACCGCCTAAAAGATTTTTGAACGAATTTTAAAATAAATAATATTTTATTTTAATATATAGAAAGTTCGCAGCCTATCGGCTAAAAGATTTTGAGGCCGGTCTGTTTCAAAAAAACATTCAACTCACTCACATATTATGTCCCCCCAAGGTTTTACCACTCCTTCTACATAAAAAAAAAGCATAAAATTTCTCCTGCGTGACTTGCAATAAGAAGCGCAGAAACTATTGAAATTCCATTTAGAAATTCTTCTTTTGCGAATATAAAATTCTCGTGTGCTTGCCAGGAAGCATAACAATTGATAATTGTTATATCCCCCTAAGGTTTTACCTCGCAGCCTACATAAAAAAAAGCATGAAATTTCTCCGAAGTGACTTGCAATACGAGACGAAGAAACTATTGAAATTTGATTTAGAAATTCTTGTTTTGCGAATGTAAAATTCTCGTAAGCTTGCCAGGACGGCAAGCTTACGAACCTGAGGCAGGACGCCGAATGTGAGTGTTAGAGAATTTTACATAAGCAAAACATTAGAATTTCTTAATCAAATTTCTAGTTTCAAGTTCGTTTGCAAGGCACTTCGGAGAACCTCTGACACTTTTTTTATTTCTTATCTATGTCTTTCATTTTTTCTAACACATCTTTAAAGCTTTCATCATCCACCTTTACAATAGAATTATCTTTTGGTAGCTCCCTCGGTACAATTACTATTCCTAGTCTTTTGTTTCCAGCCATATTGCTATAACTCATGTCCTTTAGTTCTCCAGATGATTTTTGGATTTTTAAAGACAGTGATTTGAAGTTCCCTTTAATTAAATTCAAAATTTCTTCTTCAGCCTCAATTTTTTTATCATCAATCTGGACTATTAAATCTCCACTTTGAATTCCCATTTCAAAAGCAGGGGATCTAGGGGCTACTTCTAGTACCATAATTCCATCATCGCTACTAACAAATTTAGGTTTTAAAGTGAGCTCCATATGCTTTTCTAAACGTATCATTGCTTCATGCAATGCTGCTGCAAATATCAAAATAAAAAATTGAAAAGCTACCCCAAATACTGCTAATTGCGATATGCCTGTTAGCAGTACGCCATACCCCATTATTAGTGCTCCTGAAAAAAGGGTCTTCTTACCCTTACTTTTAGTAAAAGTAATGCTGCTATAACCAATAACCCCATAAAGAGCAATTGAAGCTATAATTGAATTCTTCAAGATTTTAAGAGCTATAGCCCCCCTTATTGCAGGCATCCACTGCGGAGTCATTAAGCTCTGTCCAGCCACTAGATCTGATGACGCGGAACTTAAAAGTATAAGTATAGCAATTGGTAATGCCCAATATCTTTTTAAGGCAAATCCACCAATAATCTTATTATCTCTATTTGTAAACACGGGAATGGCTCCTCTTGATCCATCTATCATTACTAAACTTCCCTCTATAATATGTAAAACCCCAACCAAAGTCATTAAGGTAAGAATATCTATGTTTATAAAATCTAATTTTGGCATATGTAATATAATAGCTGCATATTTAAAGATTAGGCTGGTTATACCTAAAACTGCACCTGAGTAAGAAAAACAGATAAATCTAGGCTTAAATGCCATAAAAAACAATGACAACATAAACAATAAATAAATATTTGAATTCTCATCAAAAACTAGCCCTAAAAATGTAAACATAAGGCTCGCTACTGCCCCTGCAAGAATTCCTATTACAATTTGAGATATGGTTAACTCAAAAGGTGAATCTAAATTTTCTCCCATTATCATTTTCTGCATAACAGCAATCTTCTTATTTTTATTATAAAAAATTAATCCGATCATTATTAATATAAACGCATTTGAAGGATCTACAATTGCTGACGCAACTGCTTTTAAAGTATGTATTGCAATGTCCATTGAATAAAATTCTCCTTTCAAATTGCTATGAAAAATTATATATTCCCCATATCACCTATGTGTATGCGTTAATCATCCCCTATGATGGTGAAGTCATCTATGGTTCTGAGATGTTGTTAAAAACCAAGTATCCACCAAAATTATTGGTAGATACTTGGTATGTTATTACTTAATTTTACTCTTAGCTATCTCTAATGCTTTTTTGAATTGTGGATCCAAAGTTCTATCATATACTTTCTCTTTAAGTGCTTTTGGATACACCACCTCAATTTCAGGTTTTATTCCAATATGATGTATATTTTCTCCGTTTGGAGTATAATATTTTGATATAGTTACTTTTAATGCAGTACCATCATCAAAACCATCAACACTTCTAGAAAGCATAGTTTGAACAACGCCTTTTCCAAATGTTTTTTCGCCCACTAAAGTACCAACCTTATAGTCTCTAACTGCTCCCGCAAAAATTTCTGAAGCACTTGCACTTCCTTCATCTGTTAATACAGTTAGTGGCATACCTACGGCTAGGCCGCCTACAGACTTATAATCTTTCCTTTTCTTGTTCTTATCTATTGTATAAACTATAACTTTTCCTTCAGGTACAAAATTAGAAGTTAGCTCTACACATTGATCTAAAAGACCACCTGGATTTCCTCTTATATCTAATACTAGACTTTTCATACCTTTGCCTTTTAATTCTGCTAATTTTTTATTGAAATTCTTAGCAGTATTTTCATCAAACATTGTAAGTTGAATGTAGCCAATATTTTTGTCTAACATTTCACCTTTAACTGTTATCAAATCTATTTTAGCACGTTTGACGCTAACTTCAAAAACGCCTTTATCTTTTCTATTAAGCGTTAACTTGACAGCTTCATTTTCCTTGCCTTTCATCATTGTAACAGCTTTTTCTAGTTCTTTTCCTGTGACAGCTATGTCATTAACCTTTTCAATAACATCTCCAGGAAGTATTCCTGCACTTTTAGCTGGTGATGGATCGAAAGGTGCAATTACAACTATATTGTCTTCTTTAACTCCTACTTGTAAGCCAAGTCCAGTATAAGCGCCTACTGCTGTAGCATTAAAATCTGCATACTCTTTTTTGTTCATAAAAACTGTATATGGATCCTCTAATGAATTAGTCATGCCCTTTATAGCACCCTCTACTAAAACATCATCACTGATTTTACCATCGTAGTACTCATATAATTTGTCTCTTACTAAAAATAGTTTTTGGAACTTTAATACTTGTTCATAATCTTCTCTTCCAATTATTACTTTTCCATTGGGAGTTCCTAAGGAAATTTTGTTTGAAACTACTAGGGTTATGGCGTTAGTAACCAGTACTATAACTATAATCCAAATAATTCGTTTTATTTTTTTAGGTTTGTGTGCTCCATCGTTATATTGCACAGTTTTAAACTTATTTTCATCGCCCATTTTATACACCTCTTTGTAATTCTCTATATATTATTTATGTAAATATAATAAATTTATAACACTAACAAGAAAATAAATATATTGTATTTACACAATTAAGAATTTTCTTATGGATATAATACTTCCCATGGCCCCAATAAATATTCCACCTAACATAAACTGCCATAGAGTCGTACTTAATATAAAATGAGGGTTTATTAAATTAACTCCTAATAATACATTTGTATACTTTATGAAAACGATTCTATAAGCGTAATATAGTACTCCTGTAGAAATAAGCGCTCCCGATATACCCAGTAGCATACCTTCAATAATAAATGGCCATCTTATAAACCAATCAGTTGCTCCAACAAATTTCATAATACCTATTTCTTTTTTTCTAGAATATAATGTAAGCTTAATTGTGTTTCCTATTAAGAACAGTGATACACTTATCAAAATTACAAATAGTGCCAGGCCTACAATCTTAAGTGTATTTGTTATTTTTATAATTTTGTCAACAATTTCACGAACATCCTTAATCTTCTCTATACCTTTTAATCCTTCAGCAGCCTTAACTACATTATTTACTATTTCAGGTTTTTCCACACTTACAACATATGCGTTTGGAAAAGGATTCTTTTTTTCAAAACCTTGTACTAAGGATTTACTATCTTCTCCAAATTGTTTCTTAACTTTTTCTAGTGCATCACTTTTATCTTCAAATTTAATTTCTGAAACTCCCTGCACATTGTTAAGGGCTTTTTCAATAGCTGATTTATCGCCTATTGTTAGATCATCCTTAAGATAAATTTTTACCTGCAGCTTAGAACCTAATTCTTCAACCCCTGCATTAACATTAAAAACAATTAGTAGGAATACGCCTAAAATAAATAGAGTAGCTGCCACTGTAGCAACTGAAGCCATACTAACAGTTCTATTTCTTTTTAAACTTCTCAAAGCATCTACAAAATAATATTTAATTGTACTAATCTTCATAACCGTATCTTCCCCTTTGCTCATCTCTAGCTAGAATACCTTTTTCTATAGCTATTACTCTCTTCTTCATAGAGTCTACAATATTCTTTGCATGTGTTGCCATAACTATTGTAGTACCAGCCTTATTAATATCATTTAAAATATCCATGATACCTATTGCTGTTTCAGGATCTAGATTTCCTGTTGGCTCATCTGCTATTAGCAATGTAGGATTATTTACTATAGCTCTAGCAAGAGAAACTCTTTGTTGCTCTCCACCTGAAATCTCATGAGGAAAAGCATTATGCTTTTTAGTTAATCCCACTAAATCTAAAACCAAAGGCACTCTTTTCTTAATATCCCTTGGTGAACATTCAGTAACTCTCAGTGCAAACGCCACATTTTCGTAAATATTCAAAGTATCAATTAATCTAAAATCCTGGAAAACTACTCCAATTTTCCTTCTAAAATAAGGTATCTGGTTTCTTTTTAATTTTGTTATATCAGTTTTGTCTAAAATCACACTACCAGTAGTTGGTTCTATCTCTTTTAAAAGTGTTTTAATAAAAGTAGATTTTCCTGCTCCACTTGGACCTACAAGGAATACAAATTCCCCTTTTTCAATAGTAATATCAACATTCGACAAGGCTATTACATTATTATCATAAATCTTAGTTACTTTCTTAAATTCTATCATTTTTCATTCTCCTTACCACGTTTCTGTAATTCATTTCAGTAAAATCCATAACAACATTATAGCATAAGGACTAGCCCTATAATAAATTTTATTATAAAATTTTCGTGAATATTACTCGAAATACGCTGATTTACTTTTCTAAAAATTCATAAATAATACCCATCTTTATAGTTTCCTATAAAATAAAAATTATGAGGTATTATTGCTATTAATAAATTTGAAATAATACTAAGTCAATTATTGTTGAATAAACTAACATAAATAGGGATACAAAAAATATTACACCAACTAAATTAAATTTTTCATAATACTGCATCCATTTTTCTTCATAATTTAGTGGTTCCAACATTTCGCTTTTTACAAAGCCTATACCTGAAATAGCTAGACCAAAACAAGATATTCTAATAGTTGTTCTATTTACTGAAGCGAGAACCCCTTGAAGATTTAAGGCACCTGAGGCTAACCCACTTATTACGCCAATTAAAGCTCCCAAAATTATAGGAACTAAAAATATCTTTAATGATAATATAAAACAATGTAATAAATCCTTTAAAATTTCTTTCATACTTATTCCACTCCCCATAGTTATTCTTGATGTATTATATCATAAAGCATCACAAAAAACATTATCTCGCAGAATAGTTAGAGGCCCTTATGTATTTATACATAAGGGCCTCTAAAATTATTTTAAGCTTAGGCCTTTTTTAAGTGCTTTAACTATTTCCTCTGCGGTTAATCCATAAGCTTTTAAAAGTTCATCTGGTTTACCGCTTTCACCAAAGGTATCTTTAATTCCAACTCTCATAACTGGTACTGGATGGTTTGAACAAACAACCTCTGCTACAGCAGAACCAAGTCCGCCTATAATGCTATGCTCTTCTGCAGTAACAATTAATCCGGTTTTTCTAGCTGCAGCAATAATTGCTTCTTCATCTATAGGTTTAATAGTATGTATATTTAACACTTTAACCTTTATCCCTTCCTCAGCTAAGATGTTATAAGCTTCTAGCGCAGCATCTACCATAATACCTGTAGCTATTATAGTTGCGTCCTTGCCTTCTCGAAGTGTTACAGCTTTTCCCAGTTCGAATTTGTAATCTGGTTTGTCATTTATTGTATGAACACCTGATCTTCCTAGTCTTACATAACAGGGTCCGTTATACTTTGTTATAGCTTCTATAGCTGCTTCTGTTTCAATGTTATCACTTGGGCTTATAACTACCATATTGGGAATACTTCTCATTAGCGCTATATCTTCTACAGCTTGATGAGATGCTCCATCTTCTCCTACAGTTATGCCTGCATGTGTTGCACAAATTTTAACATTTAATTTAGGATAACAAATAGAGTTTCTTATTTGTTCAAAAGCTCTTCCTGCTGCAAATATAGCAAAAGTACTTGCAAAAGGAATTTTCCCACAAGTAGCAAGTCCTGCTGCCACAGACATCATATTTCCTTCAGCAATACCCATATTTATAAATCTATCTTCCGCAACTTTTTTAAAATCTGCAGTTTTAGTGGATTTAGATAAATCTGCATCTAAAACAACTATATTTTCATTTTCTAGACCTAATTTAGCTAAGGCCTTACCATAAGCTTCTCTTGTTGCAATTTTACCCATTATACAGCGCCCCCAATCTCGTTTATTGCCATTTGGCATTGTTCTTTACTTGGAGCGGTACCATGCCAACTAGCTTCATTTTCCATGAAGGACACGCCTTTTCCCTTTATAGTTTCGCAAATTATAACTGTTGGTTTTCCTTTTGTTTTTTTAGCTTCTTCTATAGCATTTTTAATTTGGACAAAATCATGACCATCCACAGTGATAGTATTCCATCCAAAAGCTGCAAATTTAGCATCTACTGGATCAGATCCCATAACCTCAGAAACTTTGCCATCTATTTGAAGTCCATTATGGTCTACAAAAGCCGTTAGGTTATCAAGCTTATAATGTGCAGCTGACATAGTAGCTTCCCATACTTGACCCTCTGCAAGCTCTCCATCTCCAAGTAATGAATACACCCTATATCCTTTTTTATCAAGTTTTCCAGCTAGTGCCATACCTACTGCCGCTGAGATACCTTGTCCGAGTGAACCAGTAGACATATCTACTCCGGGTACAGTGTTCATATTTGGATGTCCTTGAAGCATTGACCCTAATTTTCTTAGTCCCAGAAGTTCATCCTTTTCAAAATACCCCTTTTCAGCAAGCACACTATATAATGCTGGTGCAGCGTGTCCCTTTGATAATACAAATCTATCTCTATCCGGATCATTTTTATTTTCTACGCTTACATTCATCTCATTAAAATATAATGTAGTTATAATTTCAACGCAGGATAATGATCCACCTGGGTGGCCAGAACGTGACTCTGTAATCATAGTTATTATATTTTTCCTAACTTCTCTAGCAATTGCTTTTAATCTTTCTACTGTTATTTCCATATGTATTCCTCCTAGTATTGCTTTTGGGTAAATAACATTATTAATAGTTATTTACCTTTATTCCTATTTATCTTCCACAATTATTATAACAATATTACACACTTTAACAACATATTTCTTAGAAATACTACAAATATAATAAAATCCCTATAGGATTATTAATAAATCTATAGTTTTATTAAAAAACATCGGTCCACTAATCCATAAAGTAAAATAAGGGCAATATATGCCCTTATCCATTTTATAAACCTACACTAATTAAAAGTGCAGTATCTACTTTTTTCATATCGCTATCAGTCATATGACCAATTTTTTCTTTTAATCTTTTTTTATCTAGTGTTCTTATTTGTTCTAGCAAAACTACTGAATCCTTATTTAACCCATACTCTTCTGAAGAAATTTCAACATGAGTAGGGAGTTTCGCCTTGTTTATCTGAGACGTAATAGCTGCAATAATAATAGTGGGACTGTACTTATTTCCAATATCATTTTGAATTATAATTACTGGTCTAACCCCACCTTGTTCTGAGCCTACAACCGGACTCAAATCAGCATAAAATATATCTCCTCTTTTCACTATTGTTGTCATTAGACAAATCACTCTCCGAAAGCTTAACTTCGTAATCTTTAAAATCTTTAATATCAATTTCAAAACCCATGTCAGCTATTTCTAAATTTAATTCAGCCATTTCTAAATAACCACGTTTCATTTCATCTATATAACTAAGCCTTTTCTTTTCCTCAATATATAGTATTATAGCTTCCCTAAAAAATTCACTTCTTTTTTTAGAATCTTTCTGAAGTGCCTTATTAAATTCAATATAAAGTGTTTCTGAGAGGTTTACTACTAATTTCTTTGAAGTAGACATAGAAAATTTAATACCTCCTATTTACTTTAGAGCAATATGTATAAAGTATATTATAATTCAACCTATGTCAATCTGTCAAAGAAATTATCCGTATTTTCACTCTTTTACATTGCAATTTTTACAAATAATTGGTTTATTCTACATATAATACTACACGTAATTTCTTATTTTTACGACCTTACCATCTTTTATGTAGACCCTTGGAACTCTTTTACCAATCATACAAACTATTTCATAGTTTATAGTTCCTATTAGTTCCGCTATTGTATCCGCTGTAAATTTATTATTCTTATCTTCACCCATTAGTATAACCTCATCACCAATTTTAACTCCTTCAATATCAGTAACATCAATCATACATTGATCCATGCAAATCCTACCTATTACTGGAGCAAAGCTATCTTTTATGATAACCTTTCCCTTTTGATATAGAAGTCTTGTATATCCATCAGCATAGCCAACCGGAAGTGTAGCTATAATACTTTCTCTTTGTGTTTCAAACTTTCTTCCATAACTCACGTATTCTCCAGGTGGCAGTGTTTTTATGTGCACTACATTTGTTTTTAAGGTCATTACGGGTTTTAAGTTTATACTTTCCTTATTTACCTCTCCAGAAGGATAATAGCCATATAAGATTATTCCTGGGCGTACTGCCTCATAATGTGTTTCTGGCAAGTCTATAATAGCAGCACTATTGGCCATATGCCTTATATTTATGTTCACCTTTTTTTCTTTTAATTTTTCATAAAAATCATTGTATTTTTTCACTTGATTATAAGTATATGCCTTATCTTTTTCATCCGCTGAGGAAAAGTGACAAAACATTCCCTCTATAATTATATTAGGTAGTTTGCTAATATTGTATACTTCTTCCACGCTGTCCTGGGTTGGTAGATAGCCTATCCTACCCATACCAGTATCTACAACTATATGAATTTTAGCTATTTTATTTTTCTTTTGAGCCATTTTTGATAATTCTCTTGCAAATTCATAAGAGTATACAGCTTGTTCAATATTATATTTCAATAAATTATCTATTAAATTTGGTGGTGTAAACCCTAAAATCATAATTGGGCATTCGATCCCTGAGCGCCTAAGCTCCACCGCTTCACTTATTACGGCTACTGCTAATCTATTAGCCCCATTTTGTAGGAGCACTGGAGCTACATCTATAGCTCCATGCCCATAGGCATCTGCCTTTACAACAGCTATGATATTTGTGCTTTTCGCTACCCTTCGAATTTCTCTCATATTAAAAGCTAGTTTATCTAAATCAACCTCTGCCCATACAGGCCTTAAATGTCTAAACATGACCTTCACCTCATCCGTTATTGAAATTTAATTCATTTGCTTATGTTATTAATCGCACTAGGTCATCAAAAACTCAGATGGTTCAATTTTTACATTTGGAAGAAAATTTGAATATGTTATGTTGATTTTTTCTTTACCTTGGTTATCGTAAATAACCAATTTTTGTGGTATCATGCTTTTATAATTAACATACAGCAATGCATTATTGATATTTTTATTGCTACCAGGTATAAATAGATTAATCACCACGTATTCGATATCATTAATCTTTTCAATTGAATATTTTATTTCCTCATTAGTATATAATAACCCTATGTATTCTCCAATAAAACACAGTTTAAGAACTTCATCAAAATCCTTGCTCTGTACATACTTTATTCCATTGTTTTTGTCACTAATATAAATATTATCATCGGACTTATAGATAAACACTCTGTCCTTGTTTAGCTCTAGTTTATATCCGCCTCCTCTCAAATAGGATTGCCTTGCCTTATAGTTAATAGTCTGCTTATCATTTTTTATATCCATGTTCATTTCTGTAGAATAACTCTCCATGTTTTTTAAATAACTTATAATATCATTCGCATTCTTAGGTTTTTTATTACAGGAAGTTAATAGTGTGCAACCCAACACAAGTAAAAACATTAAAAATAGTAGTAATTTTTTTTTCATTGTTATCCTCCAAGTATTTCTCTAGAGTAGATAAAATTGCTCCTATTATCTACCATAACAAATCGTTCTACTACTATTACTATTACTCATGGTTTCATACTATTCCAAAAATAATTAATGATAAAAAAATCATTATCTTCAGCTATTCACTCACCTCTTCAATTTTTTTTTCTACTTCCAATATAGCATAAGCTATGGCACAATCTTCACCATGAGATATACTAAGATGAATATTGTATTGCCCCTCTTTTTTAGCTATTAACTTTGCTTTACCTTTTAAAATTACTATTGGTTTCCCAAGGGTTGTCCTATCAATTTCAATATCTTTAAAATCAAACCCCCTAAATCCTGTACCGAGTGCTTTGGCTACCGCTTCTTTAGCAGCAAACCTTCCCGCCACATATTCCGGCCTCAAATTTCTACTTTTAAGATACTCTAATTCTATTGTTGTAAAAATTTTTTCTAAAAACCTGCTGTTGGCGACCATAGCATTTTTTATTCGTCGTATTTCAACAATATCAGTACCTACTCCAATAATCAAAACTATCACTCCCGATCTTTAATCTATGCTCCACAATTTTAATTTTTATATTTACTTAAACACAGATTTTGACATTACTATTATTTTTACTATTACTTTTACTATAAATCTTTAACATTGCTATCACATTCAATGTTACTACAATAATATATTAAAATTATGATTATTTATAGTATTATTCATAAGATATTTTATTAGTAAATAATAATATTTTTTACTTTATGTACTTCTGTTGTCAAACCGTATTCCCTTCATATAACAAAAAGAGGATAATTCTCCTCATAAAAAGAAGAAGTTTCCTCTAAAAGAGGAGAAGACTCCTCACTATGTTAGCCTAATTAAAAATATCAGCAAGTACCAATGTTTTTTAACATCTCATCAAAATCGCTAATATACTCATCAATATACTCACCCAATACGTCAATCATGTGGATAGGTGATACTGTATTTTCATGTAGCATTTTTATAAGATTTTTAACTTTATGTCTTTGAGGACTTATGTTCTCTACACAATCCCTCTCTATAAATACCACTATATCATCAATGATGTCTTGTCTTTCAATCTCAATACCATAAGATTGTACTCCAGCAGGTTCATAATCCATTGAAACAGAAACCTGACTTTTTACTAATCTATAAAAATAATTATGCTTTACATCGTCGTCTGTTACTCTTTTAGATAAATTTTCTAAAACTATCATATTAGTCCCCCCTGTGTTATGTTATTGAAAATATAGTAACATTATTTTTCAGAAAAATCTGTCATTTTATGAAATAGGCTCAAATCTATTATCTCTTAAAACTGACAACTTCAACCTTTTGCGCCCATAATTTTATTATTAACAAACTATCCACAGGTATCTCATTGTATATACACTAGCTTATTTTGTCGAAATCATAATAAATATATCTAAAAGTTTTTTTTATTTTTAATTGAATACTTCTTGAAAAACTGCAACTATTTTTAATTTGCACCTGAATATAATGAAAAATATAATTATTATGTAAATATTTATCATATTAGTCATTTATTTTGTCAACTATTTTGTTTATTTTTTAATTATATAATGCTATTTGTAAATTATTTCCTTTATTTGTTTCAACATTTTATACCTATCAACGCCAATGTACTTACATAAATCTTCCAATATCAATAATACCGCAATAACCATGGTACAATCATCCTTATAATAATCCTCTAGTGCATAACGATTTTTATACACAATGGTATTATCTTTTTTGCAACTAATAGTTTTATATAGCTCCCTTAAAGTATTATATAATATAGAGTATGAAATTAAAATAAAATCCCCTTTTGCTTTTTCACTACCATTAACAACCTCTCTAATAATTTTATTTAAAGAAGTGCTTTTGTAATATTCTAGCATTTTTAATCTATAATTATCTTGGATAAACTTCCCAACTATTTCAGCATCTATCAAAGTTATTTCACCATCTGTATTAAAAAAAATACCAGCATCTAAAAGTCCATTTTTCTCTTCACTAATTTCTGATAACATTTTCTTCATTCTATAGTTGAAGAAACTAGTAAATTCGCCTTTTGTAATGAAATATTGGAGTTCTTTAGTAGACACAACATACACTAGCTCTGAAAAATTTTTATAAGCCTTATTTAAATATCTTTTGTTATTGTAATCCATGTCACTCATAAACTTATCGCTCCCACTATAATAAATTAATTGAGATTTCTCAATTCTACCCTATTTAGTGTGGCTAATTTGCTTTAAACTATACTAAGTCACATGAAAATAAATAACTTTATAGTTGCTTCTTTATATTACTATGCCCCTTTTTAACACTCTCCACATCTTCCTCAGTCATAGGATGCAATGAAAACTTAGCTTCATTATATATCACTGTCATCTCATCTAAGTTATCAGAATTATCCACATTAATTTTAGTTACATTCTTTAGCTGCGAGGCAGTCATGTAAGGCTTATAAATCTCTGCTTCCTGAGTTATTTTCTCAAAGCCTTTGTATGTATAAAGAATTTTATCTCTATTACTTCCACCACCTTGAAAAATTTTAGAAAACAAGTTTTTAACCCAATGTTTTTTGTTCTTTTTGTTAATAATTCTTTCCTTTTCTTCTACAAATCCATTGTAAATTTTTGTTTTATTTCTAACTCTTGATAAAAATTTATATATTACATATAAAATAACCAGTAAAATTAGAATTTTTATAAATAAAATCAGCACTGGCGGTAGCTTAATTCCTTGATATTCAGTCATATTGGGTTGCTTATTTAACTTCTTGTCCATTATGGTTCCATCTGTTATGAACTTATTTTCACTCTTCATAAGAAGTTCCCTTAGTTTTTCAGAAATAAAACTTATTGGTACTCCAAAAATTTTAGTCAGCATTTCTACTATTATAACCAGAATAAAACTTGATATCTTTATAAGCATATCTAGTAACTTCATCATAATCTTATTAGCAAAATCTAAAGATAGTGTAAGTACGGATATTCCTATAATTATATTTGTAACTATAGATGTATTGCTTTTAACAGCATATACATATCTTCTCGTTTCTCTCATTAGTATAATAATCATAATTATATATAGAATATGAAACCTATACATTGCATTTACAAAGTCAGCTCCTAAGGTAAAGGAAATGAGCCAAACAAAGCCTAATGCAACAATAGACTTTCCTATATTTTGTTTATATTGTGAATGGTCTATAGGGCTATCCTCTAATGAATAAGCTATTAAAGCCATAAATAGCAAAAATATTGTATTTATAAAAACGGTTTGATCTTTGAAAAATATGAAACAAGCCAATATACTAAATCCCAAAATAGAAAGTATAAAAAGGCTCTTTTTTAACTTCATATTATTTAGATACTGTGTAAAAAAAACAATACACAAAGCTATTAAAAATAGCTTATAATCCACTGGGTTTTTAAATAACCATTTACTTAGAGTTGACCAAATTATAAAAGTAATCGTGACAAGGCTTATACTATACATACTCTTGACTTTTCTATGCCAGCTCATCACTACACCCCCCCTTTATAATCCATCTTTTCAATACCTGAAATATATGGAACAGAAGATTTTAACGAAACGTCTATGACTTTAATTAAAATTCCATGTCTTTTCAATTTAGATAAAATACCAACACTCTCTTCATCTAAATAAGACGTAATAATTACATAGGTAGAATTAGGACTAAATTCTTTTATTTTACTTCTTAAATAATCACTAAATTTAATAGTAATGCTATAACTTATCCTAGCACTAAGTTCCATTATTTTTCTAAGAGCATTAATGTCTGGAGAAACCTCAGAACTGATCTTAGTTTGAATTCCCATCAATTGACAGTTGGTCCACATCCCTGAGGCTACACCTTCTTTGATGGCAATAGATGCTAGTGACGCTGCTACTGTAATTCCATTTTCTATAATCACTGGTTGAATACTACCCCAATAAGGCTCCCCGCATTGTCCGTTTACAATAATCGTAAGTTCTCTTTCTGAAGTAAAATCATACTCTTTTACCATAAGCTTATCCATTTTCAAGCTAGATTTCCAATGAATATCCTTCATCCTATCCTCTACGTTATATTCTCTTATACCTTTAATATATAATGGATCTTGATGAATCCATCTTTTAACGTAATTATCCCCTTGTAAATTAGTATTTGCAAACTGAATATTATTAATATTAATAAGTTTAGGATAAACCAAAAACTCTAAGAAATCTTCTATTGCTACTGTTTCTGCAGAGTGCCCAAATAAATCTCCTATAGTAACGTTAATATCTCTTAAAATGTAGGTTCCCCGTACGTTACACTTCAATTTATAAATTCTTCTTTTTCTTTCATACCAGCTAATGGCGTATTTACTTAAATGCCATAAGTCAGCCCCTTCTTTAAATCTATTGCTATCTGATACAAACTCTATAGCTGCTGGCATCTTTTCACTTAGCATTAAAAATGATATAGGTAGCCTTTTATTATTTTCAATAGTTGTAGTTAAGGTGAATTCCTCCCCCGGTAAAAGTCTATCTTTATCAATATTTCTACTTATTTTGAGATTATCAAAACCTTTTTTCCGTGTAACCTCACCTATAAAAATAATAATAGCTAGTATGGTCAGAATCAAAGCAAATTGTATAAACATAGTTCGCCCCCTATAACTTTTCGAGTGGAGCTTGAATAGTACTTATTATTTCCTCTATAATCGTTTTACTTTTATTCCCAATTCCCAGATCATTCTTAAGCATTAACCTATGGCTTAAAATAGGCACTGCCAGTTCCTTTATATCCTCTGGAATTACATAGTCTCTTCCTCTTATAGCCGCTAGCGCTTGGCTTCCCTTCATCATATTTAATGTAGCTCTTGGACTACAGCCAAGCCCCACTTCTCTATGCCTTCTTGTAGCGCTCACTATTGCTATTATGTAATCTTTTATTTCTTCGCTAACATGTACCATAGTATAATTATTTTGAACATACTCTATGTCCTCCATAGTAACTACGGCCTGAAGGTCATTAAGTGGATCCGATGTCATAAATCTATTCATCATAGCCTTCTCCTCTAATGCATCTGGATACCCCAATGAAAGCTTCATAAAAAACCTATCTAATTGTGCTTCTGGTAAAGGAAAAGTTCCAAACTGTTCCACTGGATTTTGAGTAGCAATTACAAAAAAAGGCTTTTGGAGTTTTATAGTATTACCCTCCACCGTAATTTGTCTCTCTTCCATACACTCTAAAAGTGCTGACTGTGTTCTAGGTGTAGCTCTATTAATTTCATCCGCCAAAACTATTTGACTGAGTAGCGGTCCAGACCTAAACTCAAAGTCCTGATTCTTTTGGTTATAATAATATATTCCAGTTAAATCTGAAGGCAGTAAATCCGGTGTAAACTGTATCCTCTTAAACATGCAATTCATAGAGCTGGAAAGACTCTTCGCAAGCTTAGTTTTCCCAAGTCCAGGAACATCCTCAATAAGCACATGTCCTGAGCATATAAACGCAACTATAATCTTATCTATATTATCCCCTTTACCTACTATAACCTTACCCACATTCTCCTTAATTTTGCATTTAAATTCTTCAAATTTCTTTGTTTCCATTTTAAAACCCCCCATTAACTTATATATTTACATATAGTTACCTACAAATTCTTTACTGTAAATATATCACATATAGCAGTTATTTTAAATATTATTTGTTATTAATATTTCTACTTACCCCAGTTTTTAGCAGTTATAAAATAGTAGCTAAATAGTATTTATGAAATTTTGCCGAAGTGACTTGCAATATGAAGCGTCGAAACTATTGAAATTTGATTTAGAAATTCTTCTTTTGTGAATATAAAATTCTCGTGAGCCTGACAGGAAGTCAAGCTAGCGAACCCGAGCCAGGACGCCGGATGTGAGCGTCAGAGGATTTCACATTCGCAAAAGATTAGAATTTCTTAATCAAATTTCCAGTTTCAAGCTCGTTTGCAAGGCACGCAGGATAAATTCCATACTTTTTTTGATCTGCTCCTATAAAAAAACCCCTCACCGCTAGGGAGGCCACTGAAAAAAGCACTCTTTTTTCAGTAAAGTTTTTAAGCTTGAACAGAAAAAGCATGAGATATCTATATTTATGGATATTTCATGCTTTATATTTTTATAATTAAGTTAAAAAAGCCCTATTTCATGCTTTTCAACTTAATTATTCTCTTTAGATTCACTGTGAAGATTGATAACGCACCTTGCATTTGCATGCCAATTAAGCCTGACGATATTGCTACATCATAGCCATGCTGGTGCTTAAGTTCACTGTTTTTAGCCTCTATCATATAACGTTGCCTAGCACGTGTTTTAAAATATTCACTTTTTTCGAACTCTATTTGATCTTTGTGAGTATTTGACTTTATTTTAACTGAATAAGTTTTAGATTTAGCGCCTTCTTTATAGCATCCATCTTTATGAGCACAATTTTTGCACTTTTCTACATCAAAATAGTAAGTTAGCACTTGATTTTTACCAACATTCTTCTTTCCTTGTTTTGCTTTTTTAATAGCCATATGGCCTACTGGACATACAAATAAACCAGCATCTTTATTAAACTCAAATTCATCTTCTTTTCTTCGTGTTCCTTGTGAAATTATAGGATTTAGTCTTGAAATTAATGCAATTTTATTTTCTTTCGTATATTCTAGGTTTTTCTTTTCAGAATAAGCTGCATCTCCAATAACTTCATTAACAACAACACCAGCTTCACGGCTTTTTTCTATTAAGGTTATGAGTTCCTTTCCATCACTTTTTTCGCCAGTTGTAATAACAGCTGCGGTAATTATACGTTCTTCACTCATAGCAAGGTGTGATTTATATCCAAAAAAGGAACTATCCTCAGTTTTATGTCCCACTTTTGCATCCGCATCTTTTGATAGTTTTAGATTTTCTAAGTCATCATTAAAAGCTTCAGTTAAGTAGTTTAATTTAGTTTTTACAGCTGGATTTGCTACAATTTCTGGCTTCTTGTTTATGCTATCAATTAATAGTTTACAGTACTCAAGAATATCTTCAAGTACTCCCGTTGTAACTTTATTAGGTAAATCTTCTTTTATCTCAGGATTTACCCCGTATAACGTTTTTCTTAAGTTTTTTGCGCGTTCCAATAATTCTTCTCCTGCTGATTTTTGGTTATAACGTGACTTGGTATGTGTCGCATCAACTATTATTGCTTTACTTTTTAAAACTCCCTCTTTTATAGCAAGTTCTACAGTTTTATTTATTAACAAATCCAATAAATTCATGTCTTTAATGCGAAGCTTTCTAAATTTAGTTAATGTACTTGAGTTTATTAAATTTGTTTCTTCTGGGGCTAAATTTAGAAAATATTTAAAGGACATGTCATAAAGGGCTCTTTCAACAACATCTTCATCAGACAATTCATAGATTACTTTCAAAATCAAATATTTAAATAGCATTATAGGATTAAAAGCACCTCTACCCATTGATAAACTATAGTTAACCATTAATTCATCATAAACAAATGAAAAGTCAACAAGGTCATTAATTTGCTTTAAAATATTATTTTTTGGAATAATTAACGAGTATAAGTTATGATATGTATTTATTTCTATCTCCAACTGTCCTTTTAGCATAATAGTTTAGCTCCTTTTATTTTACTCTACTATACTTATTCGACATATCTTTTGAAATTCCTTTTTGCCTTTTAGTCATTTATACAAAAAAATCGCCATCTTTAATTTGATGACGATTTTTTATATAGTTTTTCAGTGGCCTCCCGCTAGGTAAGAGATTTTTAATTAAATCATATTTAAAAATGCTGGAAAAGCTACAGCAAGCCCTGTAATAATAAGTCCACATAAAAAAGATCCTATAACTGCACACATAACAGATCTTTTAAAATCCAGCTTTAAAAAAGCAGCTATTGCAGTCCCTGTCCAAACTCCTGTAGTTGGAAGAGGTATTGCAATAAATGTTATAAGCGCTATTTCTTCAAACTTTTCAAATTTGGATTTATTCTTATTTATCTTTTTGTCAATTAAATTATAAATGCCACTAAAGGTCTTATATTTCCCTAACCATTCAAAAATCTTATTGAAACATATCAATACAAAAGGAACTGGAAGCAAACTTCCAATAAAGCTTATCAAAAATACCGCTATTGGATTAATATGATAAACATTTATTCCAAGAGGTATAGCACCTTTCTGCTCAATAAGAGGCACTGCGGATAGTAATAATATTTGTAACCACTCCATAAAAGATTCTCCTTATTTATAAATTTTTTTTCTTAATGCATTTTCAAAAAAAATGACTAGTCATTATGCTAGTCTATTTTTCGATACTTAATCTATTATTCACAATACTATTATAAGTACTATAATCCAATACTTTCAAGTGATATTCTAAATAAAAGAATATTTAACTATCTATTCACAATGCTAGATATCAATTACATGGTGTTGTCTGCTCTCACCAATAAAAAACACTGCTAGTGCCCCTGGTCCACTAAATCTTCCCACTACTGGTCCAATGTAATAAATAAGTACTTCTTTAACTGTAACCTTTTCCAAAATTTCCTCTTTAAGTTTTACAGCTTCCTCATAACAATCTGCATGACAGATAGCTATGGTTTGAGTTTCAGGCTCTGTAATCTTGTCCTTTACTATTTCTGCAAGCTTTGTTATGGATTTTTTACGTCCGCGAACCTTAAGCACTGGTATTACGCGCCCGACCTGGTTAAGAGTAAGTATAGGCTTTATATGCAGAACTAGCCCTAAGGTAGCCGCTACATTAGATATCCTTCCGCCTCTTTTTAAGAAATTTAAATCTTGAACAGTAATATAGGTGTTTAAATTTTGTATAACCTTTTCTATTTCGCAAACAATTTTTTCTGCCGTGCATCCTTCATTTTTCATTTCCACAGCTTTTCTAACCATAAGACCTTGACCAAGTGATGCAGTTAACACATCAATAATATATATTATCGTACTTGGGAATTCTTCTAATATAGCAGTCTTTCCAATATTAGCGCTATTATACGTTCCACTAAGACCTGAAGAAACTCCAACATAAATTATATCCTGTCCACGTTCTGCAGCAGGTTTAAACATATTATAGAAGCTTTCAGAATTTGCTTGAGAGGTATTGGGTAATGCTCCGGCCCGAAGGTCATCAAAAAACTGTTTTTGGCTTAAACTTTGTCCTAAATCATCTAAGTACTCTTTATCATTATAACTAAATGGTAACATAGCAAATGGTATGTTATTCCCATAAATATATTCCTTTGGCAAATCACAGCAAGAATCTGTCATAATAACAAAATCTCTCATTTGTACTCCCCCTACTTTATATAATTCCGTAAATATTTTGTTAAACAATACAGTAAAAACTATAGCATAAAAAGTGTTCACTGTACAACCAAAATGTATTTACAGGTTAATTTATTATTGCTTTATAATTATTGTGTAGCTAGCGCTGATCAATTTATTCAAGTATCACAAGCTGTAGTAAGCTTTAGCTCTGATACCCTTTAGGTGGCTGGTGCCATCCACGTGGCAAGTGGCAAGTTTTACATATCCACGTGCTAAAGAGCACATAAGATTTAAATGTCTTATGTGCTCTTTACTTATTTGCTCTAATATAATCATAAAAGTGAATAGTTACGTCCACAAAAGTAAATATAAATATGTATGAAATTTCCCCGCAGTGCCTTGCAATAAGAAACGCAGAAACTATTGTATTAACGCCTTATCAATACCCTCTGACAATGCTTTAGCTAGTTTATTTTGGTAATTCTCAGTTACAAGTAACTTGTCCTCTTCCACATTAGATTGGAAACCCATTTCCACTAGAATAACAGGTACCACAGACCAATTAAAACCTGTAAGGTCATTTCTCTCCACAACGCCTCTATTTTTCATCCCAATACTGTGGATTAAATTATTAAAAACTATTTCTCCATATTTTTTGCTTGTTTTATAAATAGCATTTGTGTTTTTACTATCTGCAGGCACTAACATAGATGCTCCTTTAACAGATGAATCATTATTTGAATCCGCATGAATTCTAATAACTAAATCTGCCTTAGCCTTATTCCCAACCTGCGCTCTTGCAATATTCCCTAACATTTGTTTATTATCTGTTTTAGTCATTATTACCTTATATCCTTTTCCCTCTAGCAAACTCTTTAGTCTAACCGCTACTGCCATATTAACCACATACTCAGGAGTTTTTGTATTAATACCCTGTGCCCCACCTGGCTCCTTAATTTTCATTATATTGGAACCTGGAGCTTGCTGCTCTTTTTCAAGGCTAGTACGGCTTGCATGACCTGGGTCTATAACAATAACCATGTCAGAAGGTTTTTTCAAAGCCTTCTTATATTCTTGGGTTTTAACCTTTGGATTTGCTATAACTGATATACCAAGCTCTTTTTTAGTTATAATCTTGACTTCAGATATTGTCTTATCTTCTGACTTAACTATTTTTCCTCCTTCCTCTTTTATTAATGCTACCTTATTAGTTTTACTTATATTTTTTTCACTAATATTCATATCTCTCACATATTCTCCATTTACTTTTTTCACATAAGATGCACCATATAATACTCCACCTATAATAGGTAGACATAGAAAAATCAAAATAATCTTCTTCATTTTCGACATTTTACCACTCCTAACACTTTTCCTTGAAAAATAATAATAATCAATGCCTATTTTACTATTCCTTTATGGGAATGTATATACTTATGCCACCTTGTTAACTAAAATTTTAAAAAAATATTATGTATTAAATTCCTAACATTTCATAGTATTTTAATATACCAAAAACCCTAAACTAAAAAGGATGAATTTTAAAATAAGAGGAGGCCTTTTCATGCCACGTAATAAGGATAAGTATGTCAATGAGGATCGTGATAAAATCGAAAAAGCTAATAGAATAGAGGAACTTGAAAACCTAGTAGAAAGTCATACTAGAACAGAGCGACATCTTGAACAGCACTCTGACATTGCTTCACCTCAAAAGGTCATTGAAGCAAGAGAAAAGCAAGCTGAGAGAGAAGATAACATTGAAATATTAAAAGATAAAATTGTAAGTGGACAACAAACACACTTTAATGAGTCAGAAGGTCTAGAAAAAAACTATACCTTTGCTAACGGATACATGGATCATAACAAAGAGCATATGGATGAAGAAGCCTTAGGAAACATGAAAGAAAAGCAGCAAAACAGACGGGACAGGATGAACGGATTAACTTAAAAAAACAGGCAAAGTCCTAAGGATTTTGCCTGTTTTTTCTTTTTAATATTTTATTTTTCTTTCCTTGTTTGCGCAGGAACTATTGAAATTTGATTTAGAAGTTCTTGCTTTTCACTTCTGAGACAGGACGTCGAATAAGTGCGTTATGGGATTTTTCATGGAATAAACTTAGAGTCTGTTAACGAATTCTCTACTATCAGAACATCCTATATGCAGAACCTCTTTGGATCGATTACTTTATTTTCCCCAACGCCTCATCTATAAGCCCTAGCACATATTCTTTATCTTTTTCATTATTTTCAAAATCTAATCCTTCTACATTTATCTTTAAAATAGGTGATATATTATATTGCTCAAAATAAGCTCTATAATTAGAATTTAGCTTTTCCCAATACTCGCGTTCCACAATTTTTTCATACTCTCTACCCCTTTTATTTATCTTATCCATTGCTGCATCTACCGAGGTTTCAAGATATACAAGTAATTTTGGTGCCTTGCAATGTTCAATCATATTTTCAAATAGTTCAGCATATAAATCAAACTCTTCTATACACATCTCTCCTGCATCTTTTAGCATCTTAGCAAAAATTACATCTCCATAAATACTTCTATCCATAACTGCATCTTTTACTTTTGAGGCTTCCTTAATATGTTTAAATCTTTTATTAAGGAAAAATATTTGGAGTGAAAAGCTATATCTCTCTCTATCATAATAAAATTTTTCTAATATAGGATTATCCACCACTGGCTCTTCAAAACGTACATACCCTTTTTCTGCCATTATGTTCATAAGTGTGGTCTTCCCTACTCCAACTACTCCATCAATAACTATCATGTCCCAGTGTCCTCCTCTGTTTATCTTACTCAATGATCTCTCATAAAACCCCATAATCATATACTCCTCTTATGTCCTTCTTAGGTATAAAAAATACCCCGTTGTTACCCTACGCTATTTTAACATTCTTCCTCTTTGAATAAGCTAAAATTATACCCAAAGCAAGTGATAAAAATGCCGCCATAAGCACCCTATACTCCCCTGGCAACAAGAAAGTTATTGTATGTGCCGGTATCCAGAAAAAAGGAATGGTTTTAAACACAACAAAACTCATAAATCCATACCAATCTATTTTATTCGTTACAGCTCTAAGCTTAACTTTTTTAATTTCACTAAATTTTCCATGACCCAAATCTATATAGGTATCAGTAAGTCTATGTAGCGTCATGAAAGTAGGTCCAAAAATCAAATTCATAAAAGCGCTTGTGAAAAAGGCAAATAGTAATTTAGCTGAAAAAGTATCAGGTACACCACTAGGCAATAGGCCCTTCTTCATTGACCCAATTACTCCATTTGCAAATAAATCAAAGGCTATAACAAACCCCATACCTAAAAATCCCCAAACTATAAATTTATATATAATTCCTACAGGTTTCTTATAATTTCCAGTGACTATTCTAAGTGCTAGCAGTTCTCCCATTGTAGCTAAAATGGAAACCTTTATAAATCCCATTATGTAAGGATGTGCTTTGTTAGCTACTGTATATATTTCATTAGTTGATGGAAAAGCCAATAGAAAAATAATTATTAGTAATGCTCCAATCCATATTAAATCCTTTTTTTTCACTATAATTCCCCCTTTATATTCCCTTGTATTATATCAGAATCCCTAAGCAGTTTACACATTTTTTTAACCACATTTTGACTATTTAAAAATAAAAAAAAGCTAGTAATTGGACTTTTACTAGCTTTTAAATATTTTTTTAAAGAGGGAATTAATTTTTAGTATCAATGTTATCTTTAATTAGGGGGTAATAAGATGATCAATACTAAATGTATTAACAGTTTCTATGTTTTTATTATATACTGATTTAAATCGCTTGTCAATAATTATTATTAATTAATATCAATTATATCCAATATTTTTTTATACCGCAAATGCTTCTTCGCCATTCAAAATGAACTTATTAATAATATACGCCACTCCATCTTCCTCATTAGTTTTAGTTATAAAGTTTGCAATTTTTTTAACTTCTGGGAAGGCATTTCCCATGGCAACTCCTAGTCCAGCATATTTAATCATATGAATATCATTGCCTGCATCACCTATACATATAACCTCTTCTTGTTTAATATTAAGTTTTTTTGCAAGTGCTGCTACTCCTGCACCTTTGTTAACTGATTTATGAAGAAACTCCAAGTAGAAAGGTGCACTTCTAACTATTGTATACTTATTACTTACTTCTTCGGGAATATTTTGCATTATTTCCTCTATTAACTCTGGCTTGTCTACAAACATAACCTTTACTATAGTTGTATCTGAAGTCACATCTTCCACAGCAATTATTTCATTAGGTATACCGTTCATTTCTGCCTCACCTCTAGTGTATATAGTATCTTTAGGTGAAATTACACTAGTCTCTGTTAATGCATGTATATTAACTTTTAGCCCTTTGCTTAGTTTATATAAATATTTATAATCTTCCAGAGTTAATGTTGTTTTAGATATTATTTCCCCACCTTGAGAGCTTTGAACAAGTGCTCCATTAAAAGCTACAGCATAATCCTCCTCTGAAACTAAGTTAAGTTGTTCTAAATATTTTTTAAAACCAACTAAAGGTCTTCCTGATGCTAGTACAACTTTTACTCCATTTTCTCTGGCTTGTTGTATTGCTTCATAATTTGCTGGTGAAATTTTCTTTTCATCATTTAATAATGTACCATCCATATCTAATGCTAATAATTTATACATTCATAACCTCCACGTAACCACATTTATCAGAAATCACTCTAAAGCGATTAAATTATTTTAATTATATTTTAATAATTATATCATGGAATTTTATAAGTAATGGATTTCATAATTCATGAACTTTACGTGAATTTTTATTTTCATACTATTTTAAATATAATATAGTTTTTTAATATTAAGCATTAAATTATGAATTTCAATAGATAATTATGTTAAGCTAGAGATAAAACAATGACAAATCTACAATATTAATGTAAAATAATAACTATAATATGTAAAACTCACTAATTCTATGCAATAGGAGGATAATTATGATGCTAAAAAAAGAAAAACCATTAATCATTACTCTATCTATTATTATTTTAGCAGCATTATTATATGTAATTTTCACATTCAATAAATTAACCACCACCAATACCGCCTCAAATATTAACTCACAAAAGGGTGTATTAGAGCTTTCAAATTGGGATTTTGATAAAGATGGCTATACTTCCGTTGGAGGCCAATGGGAATTTTACTGGCAGCAATTATTGACACCAGGAGATCTTGTTACTAGCTCCACAGCTCCCTCTTATATAGAAATGCCAATGGAGTGGAATAAATATGATCAAAATTACAGCTCTAACGGCTATGCCACATATAGTTTAACAATAAAATTAAATGAGAAATATAAAGACACCCTTTTAGGTATAAGTGTTCCTTCCATGTTCTCTGCATATAAATTATGGGTGAATGGAAACCCCTTTTCCTCTAATGGAATTGTTGGTACAAGTAAATCTTCCGAACGTCCTAAAACTATGCCCTTAACCCGTTATTTTATGAATAAGAATGAGGAGGTTCATTTAGTACTTCAAGTATCAAATCATAACTTTAGAAATGGTGGCACCTGGGACAAAATTTACCTAGGCACAGAGTCTCAAATGGCCACTAAAAGAGAGGCATCCATTGCACTTGATATTTTTTACTTCGGTGTACTGCTTATAATGGGTTTATATCACTTATGGTTATATGCTTTTAGAACAGATGATTCCCCTAAACTTTATTTTGGTGCGCTGTGTATAACTTTATCTTTGAGGTCTTTAATTATTTGTAACAAATACTTTTTGACCATGTACAATAACTTAAGTTATAGTTTGGCTCTTAAACTAGAATACATAACTTTTTATGCCGGAGTTTATTTTATGCTAAGCTATATATATGAAGTTTTTAAAGATGATTCTTCAAAAATAATTAAAAAAAGCTGCAAACTTTTCTGTTTTTTCTTTATAATTATTACTATTTTTGCTTCCCCACTACTGGCGTCAAAGCTTCTTATGATATTTCAAATATCCACTTTATTAATGATTATGCATGCAGCTATTGTTATAGTAAGGTCATACCATAGCAAAAGACAAAAAAACTTAATTATTGCAATTGCTTGCATAGTACCTATTGCATTAAGTTCTGTCACCATACTACGATATCTAGGTTTAAATAATGCCAATGACTATTCACTACCAGGATTCTTTATTCTCATACTTATAAATGCTTTTATATTAGCAATGAATGAATCTAAATCCTATAGAAAAATCCACAATTTATCAAAAGAAAATGAACAGTTTCTTTTAGCAGAAAAACTTACACAAGTTACCCTTCTCCTAAATTCCACTTTAAATTTGCAAGAAGTTTTAGATAAATTACTCAAAAGTTTAAAAGAATTAGTTCCTTATGACAGTGCCTCATTTTTCATGGAAGAAAATAACCATTTTACTGTTAAAGCCGCAAACGGTTTCAAAAATATGGATATCATATACAAGATTTCTATTAATAAAGAAGAAGACAAGCTATTTAAAGAAATATATGAAACTAACACCCCCCTATTGGTTTCTAACGTTAAAGACGACCCTCGTTTTAAGCATCACATGGAGCAAACTACTCTTGAAAGCTGGATGGGAATACCAATAATATTTAAAAACAAAATTATTGGTATCTTAACATTAGATTCAACAAAAAAGAATATTTATACTCAATATTACTGTGACATAGCCTCATACTTTGCTTACCATGCAGGAATGGCTATAGAAAATGCTAAATTACATGGTAAAACTAAGGAACTAGCTAGTATGGACCCTCTAACTAACTTGTATAACAGACGTAGTTTTTTTGAGCTTGCAAATATAAGCTTTGATAAAGCCATAGCATTATCACAAACTATTTCAAGCCTTATGATGGACATTGACGATTTTAAAAAAATCAATGACAACTTAGGCCACCATACCGGCGACTTGGTATTAAAACGCCTTTCTAAACTTTGCTTAGAAACTTTAAATAAAAATCATATTTTAGCTCGTTATGGCGGTGAAGAATTTATTGTCCTTTTACCTAACACCTCCTTTGAAGAAGCTAAAATAATTGGAGAAGAATTACGAAGCGCTATAGAAAATAATCCTATAATTATCAGAAAATCAGATTTAATACCTATCACCTTAAGCATTGGAGTTGCTTCTCTTACTCCAACAATAGAAGAGTTGGAGTACTTGTTTATAGAAGCAGATAAAGCTATGTACCAGGCTAAAGCTCTTGGTAAAAATCAAGTTATATCAACAAATTTAGATACTTTGATAGCAACTTAAAATGGAGGGATATAATGAAAATTTTTCCATGTTTAAAATCCCCTTTATTCTTTATATTATTAATATTCATCATGATTTTAGGTTTTATAGGATTTAATAAAATTAATAACATTAAGACAGTAGCTAACGAAGAAAAGCAGTTAGCTACCTATCAAATTGCCAAAATAAAATCTAATTTGATAATAATTAAATCATCACCAGCATTGTCTTCAAATCCGCATGATTATATAAAAGCTCATAAAAGTGAATATGACGAAATTGTTCAAATGGGTAACCCAGTTGTAGATTACTTTGTATCAGAATTTAAAAGTGGTAATTTAGATGGTAGCACAGAATGGATAACAGCATGGATATGCAACGAGATACTTGGCGATAAAAACCCTATAAAGATTTGGTCTGAAGACCATAAAAACGGATGGGACTCAGGTAGAGACTGGTACGAGAAATATACACAAATATTATAATCGTGAAGGTTCTGCATGTAGGAGTGTGGCAGATAGTATATAATAAGTTTTACAGACTCTTAGTTTACTACATTACAAATCCACGTAAGCAGGCCAGGACATAACAATTAATAATTGTTATGTCCCCCAGAGACCTACCCAGAGGTTGCTAGCACTTCTGAGACAGGACGTGGAATAAGTGCGTTAGGGGATTTTTCATGAAATAAACTTAGAGTCTGTTAACGAATTCTCTACTATCAAAACATCGTACATGCAGAACCTTCATGGGATACTTTCTTATTAAAGACTATCTATTTTTTTATGCTGGCATCTCTTACAAACCTTAATTTTTTCACCACTACCCATAATGAGATCATATAACAATTTTATTCTTTCCGTCTTACATACTGGACAAGTTCCTCTTCCTCTTGATGGCAATTTCCACAAAGCTCTACCACGAAATTCTTTTCCCATTTTAAATCCCCCTCTTTGAATATGTTCTTTAATCACTATTAATAGTATTAATTATTGAGGGAATTTATGATTATTTTTATATTCCGTGGAATATATATTCTATATTGAGATTGTAAATATTTTCATTAAAATATTTTAATGGGGGTTAATTATTATGAAAAAGTTTTCTTTATTAATAATTTTAAGTATGTTAATACTTATTATTACTACAAGTTGTAGGTCACAAGTTTTTAATCGCAATAGAACAAATAATCAACTAATACTAGAGTATTCTATACTGAATAGGACAGAATCACATTCGATGGAATTAAAAGAACAAACTATCGTTAATGTCATCATAGAAAATACATCTGGTCGTGTAGATATTCTTGTGGCAGATGCCACTGGCCAAGAAATATACAGAGGTGATAATGCTACTTCAGGGAAGTTCTCACTTAAGATACCAAAAACAGATACATATAGGTTTTCTGTCACAGGCAAAAAAGCAAAAGGGAGTGTAAGTTTTAAAGTTGCCGATTAATAATTGTTATGTCAACTTAGTGAATACACAGATATGTCTTAGCTACTAGTAGGTATGGAATGCCCATGGAGTGACTCACAATATAAGACGCATAAACTATTGAAATTCCATTTAAAAATTCTTGTTTAGAGCTCTTTTGCAAGGCACGCAGGAGAAATTTCATACTTTCTCTATCACCCTTTTTATAGCATCTAAAGCACTCTCTATTACCTCTTCCATACTAATATGTGAAGTATCAATAACCAAATCATAGTTACTATCCTTATTTAAATCAATATTATAAATATTCTTGAATCTACTAACCTCTAATCTTCTTCTTTCAATTATACTGGCCTTGGCTTCTTCTTTCGACGCATATTTCTCTGATTTACCTCTTTCATTTTTCATAGCCCGTTCCACTGCAACATCAATGTCTACCTTTAGATATATTTTAAAGGAGTCAGGTATAAAATACCAGGCAAGTCTAGCATCAAAAATAAAATTTTCCTTATCCCTTCCAATTTCCATAGTCTTATTGTCAACTTCTTGATCTAAATTATTATCAAGCATATATTTATTGTATTCTGTTATAGACATCCCTTTTTCCACTGCTAACTTTCTTTGTAATTCACCTACACTAAAATAAGTATAATCTAAAGCCTCACTTATAGCCTTAGCAATACTGCTTTTCCCTGAATGTAAGGCTCCCGTTATAGTTATTTTCAATTTAAACTCATCTCCAATACTTTAATTCACTAAGCTAAATAACACATCAAATTATAATACCAATTATACTTCATAAATATACTTTTTGGAACTTTGTTATTTATAATCCTTTAGTTACCTATCCACAAGTGCTATCCATTCAATACCTGAAGGAGTAGCTTTACCCACGAAATTGTAACAAATAACAAAGGCCCTTCATATTGTATATAATATTGATTTTATAATTATTATCTTAACAATTAATAATTGTTTTGACCTAAAAACACTAAAAGGAGGGTTAAAATGTTTGCACACCCATATACCATGTATGATATGAATTTATTAGAAAAATCCTTAGAAGGCATTAAATTAGCTGTTCAAGGTGAAAGTGAAGATGAATTATTCTATGACTACTTAATAAGCATTGCTCCTACAGAGGATGAAAAGAAAATTATTGCCTCTATAAGAGATGACGAACGTGGACATAATAAAATGTTTAGACAAATATATAAAAGCATAACCGGTTCTTCCGTGCCACCTGGTGAAAATGTGGAATTTGTGAAACCAATTTCTTACCTTGATGGTATAAAAAAGGCTTTATTTGGAGAATTGGGTGCTGTAGAAAGATACCGTGAAATTAAAAGAGGTCTTCCACAAACAATATATAGAGATATCCTTTTCAACATTATAACTGATGAAATAAAGCATAGCGCAAAATATAATTACTTATTCACCTTAAACAGTCACAACATGCTAAGAAATATACACTATGGAGAGTTTTAGTATATCTCGCTAATACTTCTCTATAAGGCATCATAAAAAGTATAATATCCATTATAGGCTCCAAGGTGATCATTATGCACCGCCCACCTCGGAGCCTATAATTTTTGTAAGCCTTCCAGGATATTTAACATTTAATAATTGTTGTGTGTCCTTAAAAATAATAGATGTTTCTTAAATAGGGATTTTTTCTTAAATTATGGTAACAAAAGTATATATTGCGTAGAATGCATTTGAACAAGCCTTAGTAATTCAAAATTTATTTTAGAATTACTTGGCGATGTGAAAGCATTATAGCAATATATACTTTTGTTATAGCATAATTTAAGAAAAAACTTTATGGGTGTTGACAAAATTAGTCATTAAGCTTACAATCAAATTAGATATTACTTGATAATGATTATCGTTTTATACAAATTAGGCTCATAAATAACTGTGCCTGATACAAAAAGAAAGAGAAGGTGAATATGTATGATATTCAATAGCAAAAATATAAAATCTAACAACAGTGATGCGGAAACAAAATTTGTTACATATTTTGAGGATTCCAAATTAGAAGATTTAAATTTGTCATTAGACAATGAATTAATGTCTAAAATTAAATTTACATTAGATAGTGAAAACTTTAAATGTAAAAATGGAGAGCTTCAAAATATCAATTTATTTAGAAATGAAAGTCCTAAAAATATAATCCTAGTTGGTGTTGGTAAAAAAGAAGATTTTAATTTAGACAAATTAAGAAAAAGTATAGCAAAAGCAGTAAAAGAAGCCGCATCGTTTAAATCTAAATCCATTGATATAAATATAGAAAACTTAATTAGTTTAATGAACTTAGATGAGACAGCTCGAACTATTTCCGAAGCTACGATAATGGCTGGTTATAAGTTTGATAAGTATAAATCTGATAAAAAAGTTTCCACTTTAGAACAGTTTACTATAATATATACCCAGGAGGACGAATTAGAAAGTATTGATAAGGGAATTAATGAAGGTATAATACTTGGACAGGCTAACATATTAGCTAGAACCTTGGTTAATGAACCTGCTAATATATTAAGTCCTATAGCGCTAGCTAGTGAAGCAAAAAAAGCTGGTGATGAAAGTGGCTTTGAAGTAGAAATATTTGATGAACCTTCCATAAAAGAATTGAATATGCAAGCATTCCTTGAAGTAGCTAAAGGTTCTGAGAACCCACCAAGATTAATTGTAATGAGATACAATGGTAACCCTGAAAACAAAGATGAAATTGTAGGATTAGTTGGGAAAGGCCTTACTTATGACACCGGCGGATTATCTATAAAATCTACTGCTGGAATGCTTACAATGAAATCTGATATGGGTGGAGCCGCCGCTGTAATTGGCGCTATGGCTGCTATAACAAAATTAAAAGCAAAGGTAAATGTAGTGGCTGTAGTTGCTTCTTGTGAAAATATGATTAGTGGTAAAAGTTACAGACCCGGAGACATAATAGGCTCTATGGGTGGAAAAACCATAGAAGTTCTTAACACTGATGCAGAGGGAAGATTAACTCTTGTAGATGCAGTAAATTATATAATTGAAAAAGAGCATGCTACTAAGGTAGTGGACGTAGCCACATTAACTGGAGCGGTTATTTCAGCTTTAGGCACTACTGCTACAGGCGTAGTTTCTAATAACGATTTCTTCTATAATAGATTAGAGCAAGCTTCAAAAATTTGTGGTGAAAAGGTTTGGAGATTACCTGCCTTTGATGAATATAAAGAATTGTTAAAATCTGATGTAGCAGACCTTAAAAACCTAGGCGGACCAAACGCTGGAACTATAACCGCTGGATTATTCATTGGGGAATTTGTAGGGGAAAAACCTTGGCTACACCTTGATATAGCCGGAACTTCTTGGTCAGAAAAAGATAGTGATTATGACTCCAAGGGTGGAACTGGTTCCGGAGCTAGATTGCTATATCACTTAATTAAGCAACTAGAAAAATAGACAAAAATAAAACTATCAAAATACCTCAGTATTTTGATAGTTTTTTATTTGACTATAACTTATCCTGTCTTACTCCATTAAGACTTACTGACTCTTAGTTTCACTTATAGCCTTATTAAGCTTACTATTAATATCACTTATGACTTTTTTCTTTTCTTCTATCGATTTACCTTTGACTCCATCAATAGTATTTTGAATTTGTTTCATTTCTTGTTTTTGTGTTTCATTCATAAGCACAAGAGCATCTTGTATCTTTTGTTCCAAGGTCGCTAGTTGCTTATCTATATCTGCCACATTGCTATTACTAAAATCTTCAATTAAAGTTTTTATATCTGATTTTTCAGCTGTTCCCAATATTTTGCTATCTACAATTTTTAAACTAGTAAGCTTAAAAGGAAGTACGCTTTCTTTAATTTTTATTATATTATCCTCCACATAAAAAGCCTTATTATTTTGTTTTTTTAGTTGAGAAATTACCAGACTTTTAGGTAATGGTAGCTTTCCTATTTTAAAATTGTCAGCAACATATGCAATTTTTCCATTAGAAAAACTTAATTTTCCTGTAGAAGAAAGTAATAAATTAATCTTGTTAAAACTTATAGGAGCCTCAATTAAAAGCTCATCCTTTAACAATTTTATATTAACCCCCTGTAGAGTTATATTGCCTTTACTTATAGGCTTTTCAAAATATATGTTACTTAACTCATCTATTTCCTTTTGAATTAATCCAAATTCTCCACCTTTTGCCTTAATATATATAAGCTTATTTATAACCTCTGTGGAATCTGTTTTTTTAACAACTACATCACCATTATATAATATCATGTATGCAAAGACTGCCAATGCTCCTAATGTAATAATTAGTGTAAGTATTCCTCTTATTTTCTTAAATCCTTTAGTTCTAGCCATAATCTCTCCTTTTATTCTTAATGATTATAGTTTATCACATATAATCTAACATAATCCCACAAATTAGATAATTCACAAATAATTTATCCCTGTCTACCAATTTATTTGGTCATATTATCCTAATATTCAAAATTGCGGACCAAGCCTATAGTATGATATTATATACCTAATATATAACCATAGGAGGATGTCATGGAAACTAAAAAAACACTTTATGCTAATCGAAAATTGCATTACGATAATCTACTAAAAAAACAAAATGAAACTATAAGTTTTATAAGTTTATTAAGATTTTTAGTCTTTGTAAGTGGCTTAGGTTTTATCATTTTCTTTTATCTACGCCCTAATTATTATTTATGCCTTTCTGCATTAATTGCAACCCTTGTCATATTTATATTTTTGGCAATTAAACATAACAAGATAAAGCGCAACAAAATTCGTTGTTCTATTTTAAGCGAAATTAATAAAAATTGTATAAAACGTCTTAATAATAATTGGAAGGAGTTCTCTGATAGTGGAGATGATTTCTCTGATGAAGATCACAATTATTCAAAAGACTTAGATATATTTGGTGAGAGCTCCCTTTTTCAATGGATTAACGCCTGCACAACTTATCTTGGCAGAAAAAAATTGAAGGATACATTCTCTTCGCCTATATACAGTATCCAGCAAATACATAAAAGACAGGACGCAATTAAAGAGCTCTCAAACAATATTGGGTGGACACAAAGGTTTCAAGCGGAAGCAATCCTTAGTGAAAATAAAAATCATAACCCTGAGGGGCTATTTCAATGGGTACAGATAAAAAATGAGTTTTTCCTAAAATCATGGGTAATAGCTGTAATAAGGATATTGCCAATAATAACTATATCCCTTTTAGTATCCTCACTTGTTTTTTCAAATGTTTCTTATAAAATAGGACTTTTAGCCATTGTGCTTCACATAATACTGCTCTCACTTGGCTATAAATCAGCAAGTATTGATTTGGATACTGTACATCAATATAAAAATACAATTCTTATCTATAATAAACTCCTTTTGCATATAGAAAAGAAAACTTTTAGCTCAGAATATTTGATAAAATTAAAAGAAAAACTTGTAAATAGTCAAGGAATCACGGCTTCTTTTCAGATAAAAAAATTAGTAAATCTAGTAAACCTAATATCTGATAGAAAAAACATGTATTATATTCCTATAAATATCCTTACTCTGTGGGATTACCAATGTTTAATAAATCTGCAGCGCTTTAAAAGTGCTAGTGGTGCTTCACTAAAATCTTGGCTAGAGGTTATAGGTGAAATGGAAGCCTTAAATAGTTTATCAAGTATTGCCTATGAGCATAGAGATTGGACAATGCCAAAGTTTCAGGAAGACCCTCCTATTTTTAAAGCTAAAAGCCTGGGCCATCCACTACTTGGAACCAGCAGAGTATATAATGACGTTCACATAGAAAAGTCACAAAATATACTTTTAATAACTGGTTCCAATATGTCTGGGAAAAGCACACTACTTCGTACAACAGGCATTAATTTGGTTTTAGCCTATGCAGGCGCACCTGTATGTGCAGAGAATTTTTATTGCTCTATAATGGATATCTATACCTGCATGAGGACAAGTGATAATTTAGAAAAAAATATTTCTTCCTTCTATGCAGAGCTACTCAGAATAAAGAAACTTGTAACCGCTACGGAAAATAAAGCTCCACTATTTTTCTTATTAGATGAGATTTTTAAAGGAACTAACTCTATAGATAGGCATACCGGAGCTAAGGTTTTGGTAAGCAAACTGAGTACTGAGAATGCACTAGGCTTTGTATCTACTCATGATTTAGAACTAGGCGAAATAGAGAAAACCAATAGGAAAGTTAAAAATTATCACCTTAAAGAATATTATAAAGATGATAAATTATACTTTGACTATAAGCTTCGGTCTGGAGTTTCTACCACTAGAAATGCATTATACTTAATGAAAATGGCAGGACTTGAAATTCCACCTGACCTTGAAATTCCATAGTAAAATAATAATTTATAATTCGCATAAAATTATTGTGCAATGCAGATTTAATATTTTCTTTAAAAATAGGCGTTTTTTTAGAGTATACTAAAAAAAGTATACTCTAAGAAATATTGCATAAATCATTTATAAAAGTAAGGTGTAATTACCTTTTACTTAATGTGTACCTGCATTGTAACTACCCGGTTTTGTGTTAAAACTTATAGTTTTCCCATTAGATGTCGCAACAATAGTGCCTAGCTCATCTGTTCTATACACTAATATATTTTTTTTCTTCAACTTATCCATGGTTTCCTTATGTGGATGACCATAATCATTTCCTGTTTCACTAGATATAACTGCATACTTTGGATTTACCTTGGCTAAATATTCATCTGTAGTAGATGAACGACTTCCATGATGGCCCACTTTAAGTAAATCTGCCTTTACATTAAAGCCTTTTGCAAGAATCTCCCTTTCTGATACGTCTTCAGCATCTCCTGTTAAAAGGAAAGAATTGCTTCCAAATTCTAATTTTACCACTATGGAGTAATTATTTAAATCCTTATATTTACTATTGTTTGGTGCTAAAATAGTACATTTTGCACTACCTAAATTGAAGGTTTCACCTGGTTTTGGAACAGTCACCTTCATTCCCTTATTTTTTATTGCTGTGACTACATCTCCAAAAGCTTTTGTAGTAGAGGTGGCTTTAGGTAAATATATTTTGTCTATTTCAAAATCATTAATTATATAATCTAGTCCGCCAATATGATCCTCATGTGGATGAGTTCCAATAACGTAGTCTAAGCTCTTTACGCCTTGCTGTAGCAAGTAGTTCTTAACTAGCTTACCATCACCATTATTTCCTGCATCAATAAGCATAAACTTTGAACCTTGCTCTATTAAAATACTATCTGCTTGTCCTACATTAATAAAATGAACTTTTAAATTACCATTTACCGCTAAATTAGTTTTTCCCTCTGCATCTAGGGTTGTTTTGGCATTGACCTCCTCTGTTTTATTGCTTTCCTTAACGGTTTTACTATTTTCATCTGACTTTACTCCTTGCTGCGTATTGCCACTTGTTTGTTGCTTTTTACTTGCAACACTCTTAGCATTATCGCTTGCATTACTAGCACATCCAGATAAAATAAAAACAAATAAAATCAAGATTAAAAAGCTTATACATTTAATTTTAAATCTTTTCATAACAGAATACCCCCTTTTAATCTTTTTATGATATTTTCACAAATATATCAATTATGTACTACAATACAACACTTTTTTATTTTTGTGAATTTTTTTGGGTTTTTATGTAATTTATTTTTTTCTAAATTAGCAATTAACAAATAAACCATGTATATATTTTAACTAATTCCCTATGATTCAATAGTGTTTTAATTTTATTTTTGAGCAAAATAGTATTATAGTAATATAGTATTGTCGGAAAGGAGAAATGTTATGAAAATTAATTTAATATTTAAAAATTTTATTATCTTAATTTCTATAACTACTTTTTTAAGAGGCTCCTTTTTTGTAAAAAATTGTAGCAAAGACGAAGATTTTAAAAACAAGTATGGTGTTCAATTAGTTTTAGCTGAATAAAATCGAAAAAAATTAAAAAAGTTATACATGCTATTCAATGGAAAGCATGTATAACTTTTTTTAAAAAATAAATTAATATAAATATTATTTTTCACCTGTAAAGCCTTGTTTTTCAATTGCAGCCTTAACCTTTGGATAATATACATATTTATATACTCCCGCTACTGTTTCACTCCAATTTTTATCCAATTTACCCTCTGTTGCTTTTATCATATGCTCTTTAATTACTTCATCATATTCTTTAATTTTACCTAATACATCTTTATTGTATACCTCGCTATGATACACAACTTCCTTAGGAAATCTTGGTTTAACTTCTGACTCCTCAGCTGGGTGCCCAATTGCTAGTCCCACCATTGGGAATACAAATTGAGGTAAACCTAAAAGTTCTGCTACTGCTTCTGGTTCTTTCCTTATTCCACCAATTGGTACAATTCCAAGCCCCAAAGATTCTGCTGCAGCAATGGCATTACTAAGCGCCAGGCCTACATCCACAGCACCAACTAATCTCGCTTCTTCACTTTCAGTAATTACGAGCTTTTCTCCAGTAATTTCTGCAGCTAATTTAGCCCTATAAAAATCGGCGCAAAATACAAGAAAAAGTGGTGCCTTATCAACATAAACTTGGTCTCCCACAAGCTCTGAAAGTTTCTTCTTTTTAACTTCATCCTTAACACCAATTATAGTAACTTGTTGACCATTTATAGAAGAAGGGGCCGATTGACTTGCTCTTATTATTAAGTCTAAATCTTCCTCACTTATTAATTCATCTGTATAATTTCTAATTGATCTATGATTATTTAATAATTTTATTACTTCATTCATAATTTCATCTCCATTTATTTGTTATCTATTAATAATCTTTATCGTTTAATAGATTGTAATCATATGTTACATCTTAATTATTTTTTTGTCAATCTTATTGTTTATAGTTACATATTACATTTCTATGAATAAATTTAGCTATGTATATGACTGAGATGTGCATAACTGACTTTAGTAGCTAGGCTAATAAATAAAAGGATTATTGCATATCCTAATTTTGATATGTAAACAGCGAAAGGATACTCAGATGTATACTTGTATTAGTAAATAATTAGTAATCATTAGAATTTCTTAATTAAATTTCCAGTTCCAAGTTCATTTGCAAGGCACATATGCAATGTCATTTGCAAGGCACATATGCAATTGACTTTAAAAGGCTCATGGCATATAATAAATTGATTAAATGCTTAAGCTTTTTAGTATTGTGCTAAAAAGCTATTTTTATTGGAGGTGATATAAATGGATTCCGGGCCCAGTCATCATAATTATTATATAAAATTTAATATTATAGAGGAAGAATTCATTTATATTCTAGCTTTAACTTAACAATCAATCTTCCTCTAATAACAATTAGGAGGGTTGTCATGTCACATGGATTAAACGTAAAAGAACTAACCGAGTTTTTAATAAACGGAAATATAGATGAAATAAATAAACTCATTCAATTTATTCATCCTGCTGATATTTTAGTGGCTATTAGGGATTATGAGGGAAATACCATGGATTTATTCCAAAAATTATCACCTAATGTTATTGCAGATATTATTGATGATGCAGATGATGATGAGAAGTTTAACCTTTTATCCATTCATTCCGAAATAATGCAAAAGACAATCATACACGAAATGTCCTCCGATGAGTTGGTAGATCTATTAGAAGCAGTTTCAGAGGATGAAGCTAAAAGCATTATGAGAAAAATGGATAAAGAAGATGTTGATGAAGTAAAAGAGTTATTAACCTACCCTGCGGAAAGTGCAGGAGGGATTATGGCCACTGAATTTATAAGTATAAAAGAGAATATGACTATAGGTGATACCTTAGTTTACTTACAAAAGGAAGCTCCTGAGGCAGAAACTTCTTATTATATATACGTAGTAGACGAAAATGATCTTTTAAAAGGAGTTATATCCTTAAGAGACATAGTAGTAAGTAGCTTTGATGTAAAAATCTCTGATATTATGAATAGTAATGCCATGAGTATACCCGTTGATATGGATCAAGAAGAAGTTGGCCACATCTTTGAAAAATATGGATTTTTAACTATGCCCGTAGTCAATGAGACTATGAAGATTTTAGGAATAGTAACTGCTGATGATATAATGGGAATTCTTAGTGATGAGCATACTGAGGATTTATATCGTCTTGCAGGTTTACAAGAAGATGAAAAAGTTACAGGTTCTCTTAAAGACTCCGTCAGTAGTAGATTGCCCTGGTTATTTGTAAATCTAATAACCGCTATAATGGCGGCTGCCACCGTTAGTCTTTTTGAAGGCACCATTCAAAAGGTTGTAGCCTTAGCAACCTTTATGCCGATAGTTGCAGGTATGGGTGGTAATGCAGGTACCCAAACTCTAACTATTATTATTCGTAGCATTGCTCTTGGAGAAATAGACGCTAGAAATTCAAAAAAAATATTATTAAAAGAATTTGGTGTAGGATTATGTACAGGTGTTTCAGTGGGTATTGCGGTAGCTGTTTTAGGATGGTTTTGGGAAAAAAATGTAGTTTTTGGAGTAGTTATTGGTTTATCTATGGTACTAAACATGGTGGCTGCTACCATATCAGGTTTCGCTGTACCAGTTGTACTTAAAAAACTAGATATAGACCCTGCCCTTGCCTCTGCTGTATTTGTTACTACAGTAACAGACGTTCTAGGCTTCTTCTTTTTCCTAGGACTTGCCACTTTATTCTTACCTTTCTTAATATAGAACTCTATAAGGTACAAGAAAATAAAAACTACCAAAGTGCATTTTAATAATACACTTTGGTAGTTTAATTTTATTGTTGTTTTTCCCAATGGTGACCATGCTTGCCATGGTTATAATGAGGCAATACCTTTTGTATTTCTTTTTCTTGCTCTTTAGTTATAGTTTTATTATCAAGGAGTACTTTCATTGGGTTAACCTTATCGCTCTTGATTTTTTTCATATAATCTTTTCTTTCTTTTTCATTCATATCTTTCATCTTATTGTAATTTTCTTTTCTTTCAGCATCCCTTGCCATTATAGCTTCTTTAACTTTAACACTCTGCTCATTTGTTAACACTTTGCTAGCTACAAGAGTATTTAAGCCTTTTTCTAGTTTTTCAGTTCTTATCTGTGTGTGCTTAACATACATTCTTTCTTTAAGTGCATTAGATTTTTCCTGAGTTAGAACACCATCAGTTACCAGGTCATTAAATAATCCGCCTTTTGCACCTTCACATTTTCCATTTTTACATTTTTTATCTGTTTTGTTTTCTTCAGATCTTTTCTGGGATTTAGTCTTTACATACTCTAAGACCTTATCTCCTTCCTCTTTGGTAATAATACCTGATCCTACACTCTCATTAATTACAGTGTCTAGTGTGGCTTTCATCTCTGCCTGTCTTTCCTCTTTTATGTTTTCCTTATCCATAGGAACTTTAACATCCATACTTGAAGCAAGCTCCACCTTTGCACTTCCAGTATCTTTTACTGCAGCAAGGCTAAGACTTGTTCCAGAAAGTGCGAGGCCCGTGCATAACATTCCACTTAATATTTTTATTTTTAAAGATGTTTTTTTCATTTACAAGTCTCCTCATAGTGAATTTTAGTACCTACTTATTATGACTATATTAAGTCAATAATATGCATTACTAATACTTCACTGCCACCTTCTTTTTTCGAAATTTATAACAAATATTATATATTAACATAGCTATTACTCCACCGCTAAAATCAATAATTACATCAAAAATTAATGAGGTTCGACCTGGTACAAATTTTTGAATAAACTCATCTATCACAGGAAAAAGTAAAAGAAAAAATAGTACTAAAAATATTTCGCTTATCTTATATAATTTAAATTCCCTTGCCGCACTACAAAGAAATATACTAAAAATAAAGTACTGAAAAAAATGCGCATTTTTCCTTACATAGTAATTCACCTCATTAAATTTAACGCCCGGTGTATCAATTGCGGCTGCTGGGATATTCATAACTGTACTTGCTACCTTTATAACCTCTTTACTAGTTTTTTGTGATGTTTCTCCTTGCCTTGTGCCATTATAAAAAATTACGCAGAGCCAAATTACACAAAGTAAAACCTTGGCTATTGTTTTTGTTTTTAAATTTTTTCTCATAAATGTCTCCTATACTTAAGCCTTATTATTTTTTTAAAGTGTTACTAAACTTTTCACATCACCTTGGCGCTACTACCCAATGGTTTTCATATCTAAAAGATATTGAAAATAAAGCGTGTGATAAAATAATGTTAAACACAATTTCTCTTAAGCATAACACAACACAGATATTAAATATATTAAAGAATGAAGTAGTTTTCTCCTTAGCCTTGGTTTTTCTTGCCACTTGCCACGTGGATGGCACTATTTTTGTTTACAATACCACTATTATAACCTATACTTGATTTGGAAAAACTATTATATATTTGAAGGGGGTGAATTTATCAAAAGTTTAGATTTTACTTTTGATAAAATCAAAAATGCCTAATAACTCTACTTTAAAACCTGTTTATCAAAAAATAGCTATAGATATTGCTAATAGAATAGTATCTGGGGATCTTTCAATAGGTGATAAGCTACACGGGCGTTCTTCGCTTGCAAGTAAATATAATGTGTCACCAGAAACTGTAAGAAGATCTATAAGTCTTTTAAGTGACATGGATATAGTGAAAGTAACAAAAGGCAGCGGAATTGTTATAAACTCAGTAGATAATTGTTTGCAATTTATTGATAAATTTAAAGATATAGATTCTATAACTTCTATAAAAAAAAGTATTGTGGATTTGCTTGAAAAGAAAAAAGAGTTGGATAAAAATATAGAACATTCTATTGAAGAACTAGTAGATTATTCTAGCAGATTTAAAAATAGTAACCCATTCATACCTTTTGAGTTTGAAATACATTCTGAAATGAGTATAATAAATAAAACTATATCGCAAGCTAAATTTTGGCAAAATACAGGAGCAACTATAATTGGTATAAGACGAAATGATGAATTAATACTTTCGCCCGGACCAAAAACAGTATTTAAAGATAATGATATATTTGTAGTGATTTGTAGCGAAAATAGTTATTATAGAATTAAAGACTTTCTTAAAGAAAACTAAAAAATTAAATGTGCCTTACCCCTTGCTTCACAGATATATGATAATGTGATGTAAGGGCTTTTTTTTACCCAAATATGAGGCATTCACCAGACTTTTAAAAATAAATATATCACATTTTTTTTATTGAAATCTAAAATATTCAGAAAATTTTAAAATAATATTATAATATCCCTTAATAAGGGAATAATAAATTCGACATAATAATACATTCTTTACAAAGTAACAACTCAATGCTATCCTTAAGTTGTTACTTTGCAATAATTAAGGAGGCCATACTTTGATCGATTTTAAAAATGTGAACAAAAGTATAAATGGTAAAATTATATTAAAAAATATAAATATAACTATAGAAAAAGGACAATTAGTCGTTTTTATCGGACCTAGTGGTTGTGGAAAAACTACTACATTAAAAATGATTAATAAATTACTAACGCCAACTTCTGGTGAGATTTTAATTGATGGGGAAAAAATAGGAGAAAAAAACACTATAAAGCTTAGACGTAACATGGGTTATGTTATACAACAAGCAGGGCTTCTTCCTCATTTAACCATAGGTGAAAATATTGGGTTAATAGCCTCTATAGAAAAAATGCCAAAGGATAAAATTAAGGCTAAGGTCCTTGAACTATTAAATCTAGTAGGCCTGGCTCCTGATGATTATATGAATAAATACCCTAAGCAACTTAGTGGAGGCCAACAACAAAGAGTAGGTGTGGCAAGAGCTCTTGTAATGGATCCTGATGTAATATTAATGGACGAACCTTTTAGTGCACTAGACCCTATAACAAAGACTCAACTTCAAGATGAGATATTCAACATACAACAAAACTTTAAGAAAACCATAATATTCGTAACTCATGATATGGATGAGGCCCTAAAACTCGGTGATAAAATCTGTATCCTTGATGCTGGAAGCGTAGTTCAATTTGATACTCCAGAGGAAATATTAAAAAATCCTATTAATGACTTTGTACGAGACTTTGTAGGTAAAAACAGAATCTGGAATCAACCAGAACTCATTAAGGCAAAAGATATTATGATAGAAATGCCTATAAAATCAGTTGGCGAGCGAACAATTTTGCAAGCCATTGAGATAATGAAGTCTAGTCATGTAGATAGTTTACTTGTGGTAGATAAAGCTAACACTTTATGTGGGCTTGTAACCTTAAAACAAATTAGATCAAATCCAGATAAAACTAAAAAACTTAAAGATATAATGGAGAAAGATCTTTTAACGGTAAATAACGAAGATTCTATAATTGATATATTAGAAATGATAAAGAGTGAAAATATAAGCTTTGTACCTGTAATAGATGAAAACTTAAAACTGTCAGGCTTAATTACAAAGAGCAGCCTTTTATCTATCTTAAGTAACCAGTTTATAGATGAGGAGGTAGATGATAATGAATAATGTAACATCTTTTATAAAATTCGTAATAGAGAGAAAATCTGAAATTTCTGGTTTACTAATGCAACATATTCAATTAACTGTATTTTCAATATTGCTTGCAGTGGTAATTGCTATACCCCTTGGAATACTTATAGTTAGATATAGAAAACTTGCAGGTCCTGTCATTGGATTTACAAATATAGTTCAATCTATACCAAGTTTAGCATTGCTAGGATTCTTAATACCTTTACTTGGTATTGGAAGTAAACCAGCAATTATTATGGTAGTTATGTACTCTCTTCTACCTATTGTAAAAAGCACATATACAGGACTCACTAACATAGATCCTTCACTTATTGAAGCAGCTAAGGGTATGGGACTTACTGAAACACAGGTACTTCTCAAAGTTAGGTTCCCACTAGCTATGCCTATAATAATGTCAGGTGTTAGAATATCTTCAGTTACAGCAGTAGGACTTATGACCATAGCCGCTTTCATAGGCGCTGGTGGACTGGGATATTTAGTATTTTCTGGTGTTTCAACTGTTAATAATAATATGATTTTAGCTGGAGCTATTCCTGCTTGTTTCCTTGCTATTTTTCTAGACATAATTATAGGTAGGGTAGAAAACATAGTAGTTCCTATAGGAATAAGAACAACTCCTGTTAAACCAAGAAAAGCTAATTCTATTTTTAACAACAAAAAATTTAAACTTGGAGCCTTGATACTCGCTCTTTTACTAGTTATATCCTCAGTAGCTTTCAGTTTTATTAAATCTAAAAATACTATTGTGGTAGGCTCTAAAAACTTTAATGAACAATTATTACTTGGAGATATGGTAGCCTCCTTAATAGAAAGTAAAACAAAAATTAAAGTTGTAAGAAAATTAAATTTAGGAGGAACCGCTGTTGTATTTAATGCTATGAAATCAAAAAATGTAGATATATATACAGAATATACTGGAACAGGCCTTGTAGATATACTAAAAAAACCTACTATGACGGATCCAGCTAAAGTTTATAATGTTATGAAAGAGGATTTTCCTAAAAATTATAATCTAGAAGTAATGAACCCCTTAGGATTTAACAACACTTATGTAGTAGCAGTAAAATCAGATTTCGCTAAAAAAAATAATTTAAATACTATTTCTGATTTAGCAAAAATAAGTCCTACTTTAAATGCTGGATTTACTATGGAGTTTGCAAATAGACCAGATGGTTATCTTGGACTTCAAAAAAAATATAATCTAAATTTTAAAAATTCAAAAGGTATAGATGGTGGACTTAGATATACAGCCCTTGAAAAAGGTGAAACACAGGTTTTAGATGCATTTGCCACAGATGGGTTACTTAAAAAATTCGATCTTAAGCTTTTAAAAGATGATAAGAATTTTTTCCCACCTTACTATGCAGTTCCTGTAATAAGAGCGGATACATTAAAGAAATATCCTGAGTTAAAAGGAATATTACTACTTTTAGAGAATAAAATTAGCGATAAAACTATGAGGGATCTCAATTATAGAGTAGATAGTGGAGAACAATCTAGAAAAGTTGCAGAAGACTTTTTAAGATCTATAAAATTGATTAAATAAATTAAAGAGAGCTTGATATACTGGCAAATTAGTATATCACGCTCTTTTTAAACCGCTTAGAGGACTTTAGGGTGCCTCACTGGAAATTTACTCTTTATTCATGTAAACATGTATTCTTTACAAAGTAACAACTTGATGATATCCTTAAGTTGTTACTTTTAATAATTAAGGAGGCTATATTTTGATTGAGTTTAAAAACGTAAACAAAAGCATAAATGGAAAAGTTATATTAAAGGATATAAATATCACTATAGAAAAAGGACAATTAGTTGTTTTTATCGGACCTAGTGGTTGTGGAAAAACTACAACGCTAAAAATGATAAACAAACTGCTAACTCCAACCTCTGGTGAAGTTTTAATTGATGGGGATAATATAAACACCAAAAATACTATAAAGCTTAGACGTAACATGGGTTACGTTATACAGCAAGCAGGTCTTCTACCTCATTTGACTATAGGTGAGAACATTGCTTTAATAGCATCTATAGAAAAAATGCCAAAGGAGAAAATAAAGGAGAAAGTCCTTGAACTATTAAATTTAGTGGGACTTGCCCCTGAGGAATATTTAAATAAATACCCTAAGCAGCTTAGTGGTGGACAACAACAAAGAGTGGGAGTGGCAAGGGCCCTTGTAATGGATCCCGATGTAATATTAATGGACGAGCCCTTCAGTGCACTAGACCCAATAACAAAAACTCAGCTTCAAGATGAAATATTTAATATACAACAAAACTTCAAGAAAACCATAATATTCGTAACTCATGATATGGATGAGGCCTTAAAACTAGGTGATAAAATTTGTATCCTAGAGGCTGGATCTGTAGTTCAATTTGATACTCCAGAGGAACTATTGAAAAATCCTATTAATGACTTCGTACGAGACTTTGTAGGTAAAAACAGAATATGGAATCAGCCTGAACTAATAAAAGCAAAAGATATTATGATAGAGCATCCTATAAAATCAGTTGGAGAGCGAACAATACTCCAAGCAATTGAAATAATGGTGTCGAGTCATGTAGATAGTTTACTGGTAGTAGATAAAACTAACCTTTTATGTGGACTTGTTACCTTAAAACAAATTAGGAAAAATCCAGCTAAAACTAAAAAGCTTAAAGATATAATGATAAAAGAAATCCTAACAGTAAATGTTGAAGATTCTATAATTGATATATTAGAACTCATAAAGAAAGAAGAAATAAGCTTTGTTCCTGTAATAGATGATAACTTAAAGCTGTCAGGCCTTATAACCAAAAGTAGTCTTTTATCTATATTAAGTAATCAATTTATAGATGATGAGGAGGTCGACGATAATGAATAACATAACATCTTTTATAAAATTCGTAATAGAAAGAAAAGCTGAAATATCGAATTTACTTATGCAACATATTCAGCTAACTGTATTTTCAATTTTACTTGCAGTTGTAATAGCCATACCCCTGTCAATACTTATTGTTAGATATAGAAAACTTGCAGCTCCGGTAATTGGTTTTACAAATATAGTACAATCTATACCAAGTTTAGCACTACTAGGATTTTTAATACCCGTAGTTGGTATAGGCAGTAAACCCGCAATTATTATGGTAGTTATGTATTCTCTTCTACCTATTGTAAAAAATACATATACAGGACTAACCAATATAAGTCCATCACTTATTGAGGCTTCTGATGGTATGGGACTTACCCAAACACAGGTACTTCTCAAAGTTAGGTTTCCACTTGCTATGCCTATTATAATGTCTGGTGTTAGAGTATCCTCAGTTACAGCAGTAGGCCTTATGACTATAGCCGCTTTTATAGGCGCTGGTGGACTGGGATATTTAGTATTTTCTGGTGTTTCAACTGTTAATAATAATATGATTCTAGCTGGAGCTATTCCTGCTTGTATACTTGCAGTTGTTCTAGATTTCATTTTGGGCAGGGTAGAAAACATAGTAGTTCCTGAGGGCATAAGAACTTCTAATAATAAACCAAGCAAAATTATTAAATTATTTAAAAACAAAAAAGTTAAAATTGGTTCCCTAATATTAGCTCTTATACTTATTGTAGGATCAGTAGCTGCAAGTTTAAATAAAAGTAAAAATACAATAGTAGTAGGATCTAAAAATTATAATGAACAAATAATACTTGGAAACATGGTAGCCTCTTTAATAGAACATAAAACAAAATATAAAGTTGAAAGAAAATTTAATTTAGGAGGAACTGCTGTAATATTTAATGCTATGAAATCAAAAAATTTAGATTGTTATGTAGAATATACTGGAACAGGTCTCATAACTATACTAAAAAAAACTTCTATGAGCGATCCAGCAAAAGTTTATGATCTAGTAAAAAAGGATTTCTCAAAAAATTATGGTATAGAGTTAATGAAACCCATTGGATTTAATAACGCTTATATAATAGCAATAAACAAAGAGCTTGCTAAAAAGAATAATATAAAGACTGTATCTGATTTAGTAAAATTAGCTCCTACATTAAATGCAGGATTTACTATGGAATTTACAAATAGACCAGATGGTTATCCTGGGCTTCAAAAAAAATATAATATAAACTTTAAAAGTGTAAAAGGTATAGATGGCGGACTTAGATATACTGCACTTGATAAAAATGAAACACAGGTTCTAGATGCAAACTCTACGGATGGATTATTACAGAAATTCGATCTTGCACTATTAAAAGATGATAAGAATTTCTTCCCACCTTACAATCCAGTTCCTGTAGTTAGAGCAGATTCGCTTAAAAAATTCCCTGAATTAAAGGGTGTATTAGAACTTTTAGAGGGAAAAGTTACAGATCAAGAAATGCAAAAGCTTAATTTAAAAGCAGATAATGGAGAGGATCCTAAGACTGTTGCAGAGGACTTCTTAAGGTCAAAAAAATTAATAGATTAAGTTAAAAAAGGGAGATACGTTTTAATAACATATCTCCCTTTGGGAATGTAGCTAGATTCCCCATTCTTTTTTTATACTCATTTTAATAAATCAAATGCAAGTTAGTTCCTTGCTAAAAATAGGGTTAATTAACCCTGTAAACAATCATTTATAATTTCACCATTTTTATCAACTGACGTATTTTTAAATAATCTTTCTTCTAATTTAAATATATATATTTTGCTATCATCTATAACGTAAAATTTATTTATTTCTTTTAAATCTTCACTATTTCTATATAAAATCGGCTTGCATATATCATCAGAAATTCGTACTAAATCTTCCATAGTCACTACCTTCATTATACTTTCACATGAAAATACCACATCACTTTCAATTGCAACCATTCTGCTCCCATGCTGTTTGAATATTTGTTTTATTTTTTTGTTAAAGGGATTGTTTACAATTAATCCTGATGTAAACAAAAACATAAAAACTAAAGCACTCACACAAATCCCAATAGCAGTACAAGTTATAGCCACCATTTTTTGATTAATAGGTACTGGTGTTTTCTTTATCTCCTCAATTGCAGCTTGTTTTTGGGTGGCTAAATTACCTTTAATTTCAAAAAATTTTGTATTCAAAGGAATTTCCATTGAAGGAGACAAATTCTCCTTAATTACTCCTTTATCCGTTTTCGCCTCTAAATTAACATTTAAAAGAATAGTCAATTTTGTATTAAAATTAACACTTGATGTTTTAATTATTTTTTGAACAATATCGTTATACTCCTTAATCTTTATAGGTACATCTTTCTGCACTGAAAATATTTTATCATTAACATTGAATTCAGTTTTTGCCTGAAGTATCTTTTCCTTCTTCCAAACAGTTTTCTTTTCCTTTTCGCTTCCCATCATTCCTTCTATTACTGCAATAATCTCATAATCACCCTTTATATCAGCTGGTCTTTCACCACTAAACTCATATTTAAAGGATGCATTTATATAATCTATATAATCAGTTATATATGTATTACCCTCCCCTAGGCTATTTTTTGCGTATATTTCATTAGGAAGTAACAAAACTTCATAATTGATATTTCCGGTATTTTTATAAGAGTATAAGGAGACTTTCTCCTCAGTAAATTTATGGCTACTTACTATTCTATACAAAAAAACTGACATTCCAATTAGTATAATAACAGTTAATATTATAATACTTAACCTTAGATATGTATTCATAGCATATAGTCTTTTTTTTCTTTTATTTTTAGACCTCATTTTTACCCACCCCTAATATATATTAATAATATATATTATAACTTATAAGTTATTTATTTCCAATATAAATATTATAAGCAGAGCTAGAAGCCCTGCTTAATTATATTATTAGTTTTGTTGCTTAAAGTTTGCTGTAAAGTTGAAAATTAAAGTTTTCTTTTCAGTTGACAATGGAGCATCTTCATCAAAATGTATAATAATATACTTATCCGTTGAACCATCTCCATCTAAGTCCACTGCGCCCTTTTCAGGAGTATTTAAACAGAAATTACCCTTACCATTAGGTTCCAGCTTTACATCGCTTAATGAGTTTATCTTTGTATTAAAATCATTTGCAATATTTTCAAGTTTTCCACTAAATTTTTCAATTCCATCATCAATTACATTATCTCCATTTGTATCTATGGTAAGTCCAGCATCATAAGTTAAATAGGGTAACAGTTCCTTATCTCCATTAAAATCAACTTGAATATCATCAAGTTTTACCGGAATAGTTCCTGAGTTAATACCCTTTACTTTAAAAGCAGCCCAAGCTCCTGGATATAAATTGGTTAGTGATACCTGCACAGCGTGTGCTTTCTCATCGACTATTTCTACACTTGGGGTTACATATTCAGACCCTTTAGCTGCAGGATATGTTTCATCCTCAACAAAATTAACATTAAATTCACCAGTTGCAACTGTACCATTAATTACTAAATTATCATCCCATTTTGCATATCCGGTACCCATTAACATTAAAGATGTCACTAAAGCTATGGATATAAATCTTATTTTTTTCATTTCCTAGCACCTCCTTTACTAATTTCTAAAAAACAGGGTTAAGTAACCCTGTTTTTTAACTTAAATTTAATCTTATTATTTAGTAAAGCCAATATTGTGCTGTTTAAAGTTTATTGTCATTTTAAGTGTAGCTGTTGCTTTTTCGCAATCTGTAATTTCTGGTGCAAGCCAGAAATTAATACAGTTACTATCCTTAACAGCAGCATAGCCTTCTAACCCTTTGTAATGTGCAGCAACTTGTGCTCTACATTCATCTGGCATGTCAAAAGTTGCATAGTCGCCAGGCTCTAATTGTAGATTTATTCCTTTCAAATACGCATTAAGAGTAGTTTCTAAGGTATTTAGCTTGCAATAGAACCATCTAGCCTCTGTAGTATTAGCTATTTCCTTACCATCTTTGTCATATAACTTCTTCTCATTATTATCTTTATCAAAAATCTTTATTGCCCCATATACGTCTAACTTAGCATCTAATTGTCCATCTCCGGTGATTTCAACATTAACATAATCAAATACTGCAGGAATTGTACCTTTATTATCAATTTTTGCTTCATAAAGAGCTAATGCACCTGGATACATGTTACTAAAGTTTATAGTTAGCTCTTTTTCAGTCTTCCCTTTAATTTCTGGCACTACGTAAGTATTTGTGTCTGGTGAGCAGACACCATTTACATAATAATATGTCTTTGTAGTAGGATAAGCCCCACTGTTATCAAATTGCACCTTAAGTTCTCCAGTTGATACTGTACTATTAACTGTTAATGCGTCAGTCCATGATGCATAACCAGCTCCTACTAGCATTGTAGTAACCATTGCAGCTGCTATTATAACTCTTGCTTTTTTCATAATTATTACCCCTCTCTTTTATGGAATTTATAATATAACAACAGTTGATATTAAAAGCAGGGTTATGTAGCCTTGCTTTTAATACTGAACTATATATATTTATTTTACATTATGTTGTTTCCAGTTTATTTGAATACCAAAGTCCATTGTTTTCTTTTGTAGATCCTGATATTCTCCTTTTGTTCCTAATGGAAGTTGAACATAAAAATTGTGTTTAAGGCCCTCACCACCAACACTATTCCCCAATGTTAGATATTGACCGGGTTCTAATCTAACATCTTTTAACATAGTATTTATAGTTGCTCCAAGATTTGTTAATTTACAGTGATCCCATGATAGATCTTTTACCAAACCATCGTTTTTATCATATATAGCGGCAACTAAAAATTCTACATCTAATGCATCTCTTAACGCATCTGGAGTTTTAAGATCATTATTAAATGTTACTACTGCATTGTCAAAAACTACAGGTATAGATCCTATATTATTCATTCTTGACCTTATACCCACTGCTGTACCAGGATACATATTTTCAACAGTAACTTCCATATTCTTATCTTCAATCTTTGCTAATGTTGGCTTGAAATACTTTGAATCTCCCTCGAACACCATTACTTCGCATTTAGACTTATCATATTGTACGTTTAATGACCCAGTAGTTACTGTACTTGTAACTTTTAATGCATCAGTCCATGATGCATAACCTGCTCCCACTAGCATTGTAGTAACCATTGCAGCTGCTATTATAACTCTTGTCTTTTTCATAATTATTACCCCTCTCTTTTGGGAATTTGTATTTTAATAAAAATCACCCGAACACATTAAAGGATTTCTATTTCTTAATTCCTAATATGTTAATTATAACTAATTAATTTTCTATTTTCTCACCTCAAAGGTTTACTTTTAATTGCTACTTTAGTATTACATACCCCTTTCTTGCATCACATTAAGTAGCTCCTGTTAGTTTAAAACATAAAAAAACAGGGCATCTCACCCTGTACTAAGCATTTAGAATTCCACCTTTTCCTTTGGTACACTATTTTTACTTTTAAATATTAATGTAGGCCACCCTATTTTAGGTATTACATAAATAACTTTTCCCTTTACATCTCCCGTTGGAACCAAATCTGAATCCGGACCTGAATTATTATCTCCTTTAGTTTTATATTTCAATTGTTTTTCCTCTTCTTTTATCTCTATAATTCTATGAAAAATATAAATACTATCTCTTTTAAACTGGATAACATCTCCCATTTTCACTTCGTTACCATCCATTTTTTTCACTAGCACCATATCTCCTGGTTGTATCATTGGCTTCATGCTCCCCGTTACTATAACCGATGGTTGTATTGGGAAAACTCCAACTACAAACCAAACCATAGCTATGGAGATAACACTTGTTAAAATCCATCCTAATGGGTTTTCCTTTTCTACATTTTTAATTTTGGGAGACTTTGACTGCCCTAAATATATATATTGAATAATCATTAAACTAAATACTGGACATAAAATTCCAATTAAAGCTGTTGTAATCCATCTTAGATCTGGCAAAATAGGGCAAATCCAAACCACTCCATTTAATATTCCTAGATAAATAATTGAAAGGGTTGGACCTCCAATAAAAACTAAATATGTTACTAATATGTTTTTTAACAATTCCGGAAGAAATATTTCTCCAATATATTGAAGAATTTCTATACTTTCTTTCAAACTACCTATTCTATTTAATGATAAATTTAAAAGTGTCATTAATATAGCTATTATTCCCATGGTTAAAATAGGATGTTTATTCGCTAGGTTATTAACTAAATATGCCCTTATTAATTCCCTTGCAATTAAAGCTGAGCCTAATACTATTACATTTTTCACTATTCCCAGGGGTGAGAAATCGTAAGGACTCTTACCAAAATGTTCTATTAATCCACCTAAAAAGGTGAATAATATATAAAAAACGGCTAAATAGCCTACCCACCACTTTAAATCATTTTGAAACCTTATTCTCCCCTTTGCTCTAACTCGTGGAAAAAGCCAAACTATAAATATCACTCCACCCCATATTAATGGCTTAATTATATAAGCAAAATAAGTACTGCTATTAATCTTAATAAAAGGCAGGTTTTCTAACAAATAAACACTTAACATTACGCAAAGCAGTAAAAGACACCTAGATTCTGATGTCCTTATTACTTTAGTTTTACAACTTTTCATCGCTTTTTCCCCCATTTTAACAGGTTCGTATTTTTACTTACTCCTACTACCTTCAAAACTTACTGATTCATATCATTGACACCCTTCTAAAATGTTTAAATTAATAATTACAATTTACATCGCTACTTTAGTATTAACCATAAATACTACCTGTGAACGGTGGTTTAGATTCAACTTATACAAAATATTACTAACATGTTTTTTAACAGTATGCTCTGATATAAATAGGGCACATGCTATTTCCCCATTGCTTAAACCTTTTCCAACTTCCTTTAGTACATCATTTTCTCTGTCTGTTAATTGATAAATTAAACTATTATTTAATACATCTTTCTGTTTTAAAATTTCAGGATCATAATATTTTTTTCCTCTACTGATTAACCTAATGGCATATAAAATATCTTCAGCAAAAGCTTCTTTTAGTATGTAACCATCTACGTCCATCTTCTCTGCCCTCTTAAAATCCTCCTGCGGAATAAATGAAGTTAATACTACAAATTTTGTTTTTAGATTCATTTTTTTACCCCTTAACACAATTTCTAGCCCATCCTCTGAGCCTAGTCTTAGGTCAACTATTGCTATTTCTATCTCCTCCTTTATTAGGATGAGCATTGCTTCTTCAATATTTGAAGCCTCTTTTATTTCATCAATACTTTTTTCATTAGTTAATATAGATATAATACCCTTTCTTACCAATGGATGGTCATCAACAATAACTAATTTCACACAACTTCCCCCTGTTCTTTATTTATTAATATAAAGTTTGGTAGCATTACCTTGATAGATGTGCCTATTTTAAATTTACTATCAATATTTATTTCCCCATTAAGATATTTAACTAAATTTAGCATATTTTTAATTCCTAGCCCAATTTCTTTATTATCTATTTTATTTTTCAAGTCAAACCCTATCCCATTATCTATTATCATTAGCTCTGTATACTGATCCTTTATATTGAGAGTTATTTCTACTTCATCACATTTTCCATGGTGAAGTGCATTACCAGTTCCTTCACATATAATTCTATATAATGCCTTTTTTAAATCACAGTTCATTAAATCTTGATTTCCACTTATATTAAAAGATATAATAGCATTATTTAGTTTTGATATATCATTTATATAATTTGTAATATCCTGTTGAAATGTATTACCTCCACCTTTTCTTGAGCTTAGCCCATATATAGTTTCTCTCAGTTCCTTCATTGCCTTATTTAGGGAATCATTTATTATGTTTAGTTGAATTTCCAATTTTTCTTCAGTAATAAGATTTAATTTTCCCTTCAACGTATGAGTTGCACAAGAAATACTAAATAGCCTTTGAGAAACACTATCATGAATTTCATTTGCAATACGATTTTGCTCTTCAGCTATTAATAGGTGGTTATTTATTTCTTCTAAATGTAATTTTTCAAAAACCATAGCACTTAATTCAGACAAAAACCTTAATTGGTCTATATTATCTTTATAAATCACTCTGTCTTCGTTATCATTTATTTCAATCCCTAGCACCCCATATTGCTTATGCGAATACTTGACAATAACTGCAGCAAATTTAAAATTGTTTATATAAAAGTTAATTGCTTTATTAGTATTACTTAAATTACCCCATTGTTTCTTTATTTCTTTTAGTAAATCGTCTTTATAGCTTTCAGTTAATTCGCCGTTAACATCTACTTCTAATTCTTCTTTATTAGATAGTGTGCAGAAAAATGTTAAGTTAGACTTCGTAATTTCCTTAGTATAATAGGTAATTATTTTTATCAATTTGCTTTTATCACTTTGGTTTATAAAAGAGTGCATCGCTTGATACAATGACATAATATGTTCAATTGATTCTTTTGTTCTTTCATTTGAGACTATTAAGCCATCATTAAGAAGATTCAATTTTTTACTTTCCTTGTTTAATTTTTTTGTTAATGTTGACAATAACTGTGCTAGCACAGTTATTAAAATTAAACTGAGTATAAGATTTGAATTATTAATAACCATCTCAAAAATACTTTTTTCTTCCTTGTTAAATATTGCAAATGATATGGCTGTAGAGAATATTAAATAACTTAATATGTTAGCCGTGCAATAGTATATATTTAAAAAATATATACTTATTAAAACAGTATTTAAAGAATACCAAATATATGGGCTCTTTAATCCACCCGTAGGTATCAAAATCATTATATTCCCTATAATTTCAATAATAATCAACATTTTAATCACATTTTTCATGTTTTGATTGTTTACATAAAGATGGTTTAAAATAATTGCTGAAATTGATAAACATACCACTACTATTAACTTATGTTCTAATGCTACTTGAAAATCACTAGCTAAATAAAATAAGGAAGTTAAAACCAGAGAAAAATACCTATATAAATAAATAATCTTCAACTCACCATTTAAAGTTTTTATTGTAAATTTTTTATCTAAGCCCTTATTAATCAAAACCATCGCCCCCACAAGCTAATTATATATTTAGATTATAAAACTTCTATTGTTTATTATTTCCATTTAATCTATATATATACACATTAAAAATTCTGCAAAAAAAACAACCTACATTATTAAATATCTTGTAGATTGGGTGGGTTGCACCATAGACTCAGTATGCTCTAGGTGCCCAAATATGGAGCATACTTCATTGTCCCCCTATTTATTTTTTTATTATATAATTGATAATATCAGTATATCATTTACATATTGTGGTGTAAATGGTTTTTAATTCATTTTTTTATTTATATTTATATAGAAATCAAATGTTTCATCTTATCTAAAAGAGTGGGTCCTTAGGCACAGGCTTTATGTCTTCGTATATATATTTATGAAGCTGGTCTACAGTAGCCTTCATATCCGCAACCAAATACCATATACTATCCATCATTTCACCTTTGCAATAGCCATCTAATGGAAATCTCTCTTGATCTATGGTGGTTATTTTAGACGTAAGGACTTTTGTACCAAGTTTTATTATGTCCATACTCTTCAGACTTGTTTCAGTGTAAGGTAGAAGCTTAGAAACAACAGATGGGAATTCTGTTATCCCTAAGGACTGAATTCTTGTAAGCATTGCGGATAAAACCGTCCTTTGCCTTTCAGTTCTTACAAAATCACCACCGGCAGTATAACGTATTCGTGAATACGCCACAGCTTGAAGTCCGTTTAAAGTCTGTGGTCCAGGTTTTGAAACCTGTGCAATTGATTTTTTCTCAATATTAGCAACCTCAGTCATATTTCCATTTATTAAACTAACTTCATCTGGTCTAACATCTATAGTTACCCCGCCCATTGCATCTATTATCTTTTCTAAATTAAAAAAATCAACAGTGACATAAGCTTTAATGTCTAAATTGAAATTCTCATTAAGAGTTCTAATAGCAAGTTGTGGTCCCCCGTAAGCATAAGCATGATTAATCTTTGTGTCTCCATGATTCACTATTTCTACATAGGTATCTCTCATAATGGAGGATATTTTTATTTTCTTGTGCCCTACGTCTATAGAGAGTATCATTATTGCATCTGAACGACTTGCTTCATCGGCAGCTCTTCTATCTACACCGAAGAAGGCAATATTTATTATTTCAATGCTCACTTCTTCTTTTATAGGAATTTCTTCTTTTAAAGATACTTCATTTATTGAGGTGGCTTCCTTTTTTAAAAGTACTTGGGGCTTAATACCTAGCTCCTCATCGGTTTGTATTATTTTAGTAGTATTTATTTGGCTAAGTTTATAGAAGGTGTAACTAAATGTTACGCTAACTGCTATTAATATAATAATAAATACACCTAAAATGAGCTTTATCCATGGTTTTAATTTCTTCGGCTTTTTACTTTCCATAATAAGTAGTATAAGTATTGCTAAAATTAATCCATTTTTTTTTACATCGTATCCCATTTTCATCACCCCCATTTTTAGTTTATGTCCTGCTTTCTTTCCCTATGCGATATTTAAGTAATTCCATTTTAAAATCAATAAATACCGCTATGATCCATAGCGGTATTTATTGATTTACCTATTTGTTTTTCTAATAAATATTTACTTGATTAGGATTATCATCATTATTCCGTTTTTTTCTTCTGCCCTTACTTTTGGGTTTGCTAATCTTTTCTTTTTCATAAGAATAATATTCATATCCATAGCCTCTAAATGACCTCTTATCTACTTTATTTAACACGGCTCCAATTATTGTAGCATTGATGTCTGATAATAATTGTTTTGATTTTTTACAAATTTCTATTTTTGATTCCTCAGAACTTATTACTAATATTACTCCAATTTTCTCAGTAGCTAAGGTAAGCGCATCTGTAAATGCAATTATTGGCGGAGTATCCAGTACTACATAATCATACACTTTTTCCATATCCTTAATAAAGTGCTTCATTTTTTGAGATGATAGTAACTCAGATGGATTATAATTAGCTTTTCCAGCAGTTAATAAATCAAATTTATCGCCAATACTTATTAAAATTTCCTCCACTTCCCCCCCCTGCAAAACTATATCCACTAAACCTGCTTCATTGTTAGTAACATTAAAGTGTCTATGTAAGCAAGGTTTCCTGAGATCACAGTCAATAAGTAAAATCCTTTTTCCCGTCTGTGCTATGGCAAAAGCAATATTTGTGGAAACTGAAGTCTTACCCTCTTTAGGAACTGAGCTACAAACCATTAAGGTCTTTACATCTCTGTTTTCCATAGAAAATAATAAATTAGTTCTCATGGTTTTAAATGCTTCTGTAACTGGAGATTTAGGATCTTTTTCTACAATAAGGTTCACCATTTTATTTTGTCTTGGAATTAATCCTATTAAAGGTAATTGTAAATATCGTTCTACGTCATCCTCGTTCTTAATTGTGTTATTTAGATATTCAGTCAAGAAAACTAGACCAAGTGATCCAATTAATCCTAGCATAAAACCCAAAGAAATATTCAATGTCTTATTAGGTGCTATAGGTGATTCAGGAGTTATAGCCTTGTCCATTATTTTTACACTTCCTGATGGTAAAAGTTTTTGAGATTCTTCAACAAAAGCCTGTGATAAAGCATTAGCTACTTCTGAGGCTATTTCTGGAGTTTTGCCTTTATAAGCTATATCTATTATTTGGGTACCCTCTTTAGGTGTAATCTCTACATTTAGCATAAATTCTTTAGAAAGTGTACCTAAATTTAATCTTACAACGGCATTTTCAGCTACTGCCCTTGATTTTCCAATTTGAACATAGGTTTTTATTAAATTCTGATACATCAATACTTCACCTTCAGTAATCTTATCTGTACTATCCTTTCCAACAATGACAGTACATTTAGCCTGATATACAGGTTTTAGTACATAAAAACTTAAAATACCAGTAGCAAGCATTGAACTAATTGTTATTAATAATATAAGAATAATCTTTTTTCTGATTATATTAAAAAGCTCTTTAAGTTCTACGTTATTTTCTTTTATCATAATATTCCTCCATTTAATTGTTAGTATCCATTGGGATTATTAACTTGAAAGCGCCAAGCATCACGGCACATATCTTCAATGCCTTTTTCAGGAACCCAATTTAATACTTCCCTTGCGTTAGTTGGATCAGCATAGCATTTATCTAGAATTTTCATTTCACCACCCCATTCATGTATCTGAAGCTTTATTTACTATACTTCTTCTATATAAATCAAAAAATATCTAGTCGTATATGTCTTATTAATCATTATATTAAGCAACTGCTGCAATATATCTATTGTGTTTGATTCATTTTTTCCAATTGTTGGGATGTCAACATTTTTGTTAAAATATCTCCCAATATAGTTGAGGAAGTTCCCTTAGTATATGAGAAAAACACCACATCCACATTAACCTCTTTAAATTCCATTTCAGCATTATTATATAGATTTGAGTTTTTCCAATCATCTCCTGCAAATATTACATCAAACTTCAACGTCTTCCAAGCTTTTAATTTATCCCTTGAAGTTAGTGGTATTACTTGATCAACATATATAATAGCTTTAACAATGGCCATTCGCTCCTCCAAAGGTATAATCGGTATTTTATGCTTATAACCTTGTACAACCTCATCTGTGTTTACCCCAACTATCAAATACTCACATTGTTCCTTAGCCTTTTTTAGTATATTCAAATGTCCTATATGAAACAAATCAAAGACGCCCGCTATAAAGCCTATTTTATACTTTTTCATAAAATTGACCTCCTAAATTTCTATTAAAGAAAAAATGATTGAAATTATAGATATCCTTTTGGGGCGAGCATTCCATCTACTGTAAGTAAAATACTCCGCTTGATATCTTTAAATATTACAGTTCTGCAAAACACTAAATAATAGAACATGTTTGATACTACAAAACACACAATCGCTTTAACTATTATTCCTACCCAGCCACTTAACGGAATGAAACTCAACGCTAAATAAGTAAACCAATAATTCAAAGATGTAATCAATAGATACCCGAAGTATTTCAGGAAATATTCTTTAGAAGATTTTTTAAACTTTTCCTTATAAATAAAGTATGGATCGATGATACCCATAGCGCAAAATCTAGCTATTGATGTTGCTATAAATACACCAAACAATCCAAATTTGTAGCCTAATAATATCGACAAAACGATATTAATTACAGTCGCAATTATGGGAGCAATTTTAGCTTGAACAAATAACCCCATTGTTGTTCGGTATGTAAATGGTACAAATTGTACCCCATTCACAAAAAAATGTAATGCCAAAGAAAAAATTACCAATTGAGATACTAAATATTCTTTGCCAATCCATAATTTAATAAACTCATTTAAAAACAATAACAATGCAATTGAACAAAAGCCATAAATCCATTCGGCTAAAAACAAGAATTTATTGAAAACAGCTTCTTGCTTTTCTTTTTCTGCACTTGCGTTTAAGTTTCCTAAACTGGCGGTGAATGCACCCATAATTTGATATATAATTGTTTGAATTGCTTCAATAATAAGAATATAATTAGATGCCACTCCAACTGCGTCAATACCTATTATAATAGAAATTATTATATTGTCAGTTCCATTAAGTATTATAGAACCAAATTTGTATACAAATAGTGCCTTCACATTAGTAAAAATCGTTTTATTTTCATAATGTTCTAATACTTTTGCATCCTTATCTAATAAATACGAATATAATTTATTTGATTTTCTCGACACTAAATAGTTGTTTAAAAACGTACATAAAATCATTATTATCAAAAATCCAATATAATTATGAGTTGAATATAGGAATACAATTTGTCCTATTACCTGGATGAAATGAAAAAATCTTTCATATACAATAACTATATAGTTTTTTTGGTATGCAGTTATAATGGATTTTTTATATGAAAAAAAGTATGATATTACAGTATTAGCCAAAAATAAGCAATATACTATTCTCAAATCTTCTTTAACTTGTGATTCACCCTTAATCATATAACTCAAAAATGGAATAACAAAAACACCAACAATAGCTATAATTATACCAATACTTCTATATGCCTTTTTATATAATTGCATCAATGATTTTATCTTCTCAGTATCATTATTAACTATTGGTTTATACATACTGAAAATTATAGCATCACCTATTCCCAATTCTGCAAAAGAAAGTATTGTTAATATGTTAGTAAATAGACCATTTACACCTAAATAACTTTTGCCTAATATTTGAATAAAAACTGTTCTCGCTAAAAAATCAAATAATATGCTTACAAATTGGAGCGTTGTACTAAATAGCATGTTACGAACAACATTCTCTGTTCTTGAATTGCTCATCTATTTCCTCTTTCAAATTAGTTGATATCAAAAATCAATCATATAATAAATTTAATACCTTTTAGCATTTATTCTTCTCGCTCTCCTTTATGATATTTCCGAGATCCTCTGATGTAACAAATTCTACATCCGGCCATTTTTTTAATATTTCCACAAGTAATCGTTGCAGCAATTGCAAATTTGTATCACGGTTTGATTCATCAATATATCCCACATAATTTAATCTATGAGAGCTTATTGTTGCTGGCTTTTTCCATTTGAATGAATTACTTATTTGCGCCAAGCATAAATCAACTTCATTAGTTCTATTTCCTAATGATGGCTCAAAGTAACAATTCCTAACTAAATATAATTGCTTATAGTTATTCTTTTCACCTATCATGTGTTTCTGCTTGTCAAAACAAGAATATCCTTGAACTGTCGGAACCAATTGATAACGAGCACCTTGAATATAATCTATCTTATGTTCTTTGAGTACCCTTTCAAGCGAACTATTCCACACATAGCAAGAAGCAACAAAGGACTTTGATTCATATCCAAAGATGTCGCGGAATAAGGATACTGCATCAGATACGATGGTTTCCAACTGTTCATCATATTCAACTCCATAATAATTAAAAGCGTCCATATAAGCGAATAAATTGTTATCTGAAAACGAGTTTCCACCGCTAATCATATTATGTTTAAACGCTAAATGTAGGTTTTTATCACCGTTCCGTAGGTCATGAATCCACTTAGTAATATTCATATGTTCTCTGCAATGAAGTTGAGGAAAAAAAACTTTATTTTCCATTCCATTTTTCCATAATTCAAAGCAATCTGCATGTTTTTCATATTTCTTTAGCGTTTCTGTAAACGGTTCAAAATAGTAATTCTCAAATTTTGATTCTCTAATTCTGTCGAAGTCAGGATTAGCTACCGCACAATTTGCTGTAATAACCGGAGGTTTTCCATTTTTATCTTTGAATCCAGATAGAACACCGAAAAGCAGTTCTAAATCATCTTCACTTGCTAATGCATCGTATCTTGTAAATGGATCTTTATCTATATTGTCCCCAGCTTCAATTAGCGCCTTATATGCTTTTGGAGTTGCAGTACGTATGCTACCCCAATCATCTGACTCAATAACAATATATTTTTTATCAGTTGACCATCCTTTAGAATTGTACCAATTTAACATGGCATATCGCCTGGCTTTTTTTAACGTCAAAATTAATTTTCTATTTATAATACTCATATAAATATCACCACCTATAGCTTATAAACATCTACTGGCTTAACACGCTTTTCTTCCGGAGGAAGATCCATATAATCACCGTAAATCTGCGTTAAGTAATCTGTATATTGTTTAGGTGCAAAAAACTCTTCACCCTCAAATTTTACTAAAATGGGGCTTCCGTAGACTCGCCTGTCTATTATTTGCTTTTTATATCCATATTTACTTACAGTACTACAAACTCGATTTGTTTCACAGTTTGAATATTTTGTCATAATCTCCTCACGTTTGTTCTGTAAGCATCTAAGAGGTATTACTTTCAAGAAAAAGCTTATTATTATCTTAATATGCTTTTTATAATTCAAAAGACCGTTTCGATAAACAGCATATAGTTTTAAACTTATCAATTTATCAATCCTTTTTAATTGTTTTTCGTGTTTCAAAGCGAGTTCATCATCGTCAGGAACATTATCTAGAGGGAAAATATCAATATAAGTATTTTTATTAAACTTCAAATGTTCTGTTGAATTGATTTTTACATATGTGCCTTTAATACATACCCTTGATAATGCAGGTGAGAAATCGATATCAGTATGGTAGTTCTGCAAAAATAATCCATTTTCTAATTTTGTTTTATAAATTTGAACAAACTTATCATATTCATCTCTCATCATCGCAATATCCATGTCATCATCCCATGGAATAAACCCACCATGACGAATTGCACCAAGCAAGGTTCCTCCTATCAAATAATATATAATGTTATTTTTACGGCAAAAACTATCAACCTCCATAAATGCATTCAATTGTAATTCTTGAAGTTCTTTTAAAGTAAGTTTTTGTATAATGTTCACCACCTAAATATATTATTGAATTTCAACCGTTTTATTAACATAGGATTTGACATCACTCATAATTTTAAGTGCCGATACTTTCTCTGAGTTTGATTCCATTATATATTTCTTGAAAACTAAATATAGCCAGAGGATATAAAAGAACTCATCAAAGTACAGCATGTCTAGCGCCATCCAAGGCAAAAATAACCCAATTAACATAACAAATTGGTATATACGATTTCCAAATGATAATTTATTTTTAATGCATATGCTATTCCACAGTTTCTTTATCCAAATGACAATTATACCCGAACCAACAATACCAATTTGGTATAGCATTTCAATTACAATATTATGTGTATCATTTAGAAATACTGATAGACGTATATTAGTTAACCCAATTCCAAATAGCAAAACCCAAATATCGTTGAAAATATAACTCAAGTAAGAGACCCATAAATCAGATCTTCCAGTAGTAAACGACGATGTTGTATTATCTGTCATATTAAAACGAACCAGATAGTAGTTAATTTGCTCTATAAAAACATTAGATAAAAATAAAAACAGTAACCCGGCAAATATACCCATCATTATAACGAACTTACTTGAAAATCTACCTTTGCCTATTAAAAATCCACATACCCAAACAATAATAATCAAAATTAAACAAATTATAAACATTTTTGATACAGACATCATTCCATAGTATATTAAAGCAAATACGCCAAGTATCTCTGCTACACCTTCAAGTTTGCTTTTACATTTTGATATCATTACAAGTAGACCGGAAATTGCTGCTAAGAAATGTACAGAATAAAAATTAGAATCTCCGTAAAAACCACTGAGCCTCGATAAACCAATGGCTCTCCACTCATAGACATCAATAAAAGAACGCATATTAGGATAATTCATTAGAATTTGTGATGTTGCACTTGCTGATATAGCTCCAACTGCAAAATAAACAATACAAGTCGGGAAATATATTTTGTCTACATAGACCCTTAAATATAGTGGAGTAAATAACATCATAAATAAAAACTGAAGATATTCTCCTGAAATGCTATAACCTAGACATAATTTAGTTGCCAAAGTTATGAATGTCAGCAAAAGAACAAGGATAATGTTATTAGTATCGATTATCCTTTTTTTATTTCCATTCTTAAGCATGAATACAAGGAATACTAGTGGAACAAAAAGTGTAAACATTGTAAATGAATCTGCGGATATCTTTAAGATAGGAGACCACGGCAAATAGAAAAGCATAATGGGAAGAAATAGTCTGCTTGGACTAAATAGTAAAATCAACGCAAAGCCAACAAGCGCTAAAATAGTAATAGCATTTATATCGTATGCATGACTAAATGATAGAATAGCAACATCTATTAAAGCCAATGCAAGTACTCTATTTTCCTTCTTGTCCTTCTGACTATTCATTGATAGCACCCTCCTCTAACATATTTTGAAACTGCATTAAAGAAGTTTTATTATTATACTTTTGCTTTAATAAATAACTCCTAACTTCATCAATTTTATATCTATTACATAAAATATACTGTAATGATTTCTCTATTCCCTCTACAGAGTTACCACAAACCCAACCAGCCTTAGCCTCAATTACCATCTCTTGTGTAGAAGTGGTCTCAGTTGCAAGTATTGGTAATCCCAAACATTTAGCTTCATCAAACACCATAGGTGCAGCTTCATGGAAAGAAGGTAATAAAAATAAATCTGCATTTTTCATGTACCTATAAGGGTTACCTTGATTACCATACATAATAATATTCTTTTCTAATTTTTTCGCTTTGATTATAGCTTTAACTTCAGATTCTAATGAACCTGTACCAACTATGTGCCAAAGTATGTTTCTCTTAGTTTCAAGTAGTTTTTCAATAACATTTATAGTTCTTATAATTCCCTTTTCTTCACTTATTCGTGATACAGTAACAATATTAAAATTACTTTTCTCATATATTATAGAATTTTCATTTGATTTACCTATTATTTTCTCATAATTATTACAGTTTAATACTGTAATAACGCTATTTTTAAGTTTTGGATTTGCAGATATAAATTTATCCTTGCATCTTTCAGACACTGTTGCTATAGTATCAAACTCCCCGTATAATAAACGATTTAGAGAATTATTCATGCCATAGCTCAAAAAGTCACAATGCACAAAGGTTATTTTCCTCTTAGCAGTAACCCTGTCTATTACAAAATTGTTGCAGCCACCATAAAATGTATTTTCATTGGGATCGTGCATAAAGGAAATAGCCACATCATAACCCTTCATTCTTCTTTGTGTATATAAAATAAGCTTTACTGGAAACACTCTATTAATGATTTTTGTATATATAACTGCTAACCCTCTAAATAAATAAAAACCCATACCAAGTTTTTTTGAATCTATTTGAGAAATGCCAAGTATTTTCACTAATTTATTACCCTCAATCACTTTTACTGAGGGCGGTATATCAGTCATATGTTTACCTGAGATACTAAACAAAAACAAATCTATATCAAATAATTTTTCTTTATCTAGTTCATATAATAAATTAACGAGGGCCCTCTGTATTCCACCTGTATCAAGATTATTGTTTACAATTAACAGCTTCTGTTTTCCATTCATAATAGCTCAACCCTTTCTTAAAAGCCTTCATTCCAGCATATTGCAACTTATAAGTCTCAATTTTCCCTAAATCTGTTCTATTAGCAAATTTCAATATAAAATACCATACCAATAAATGCTTTAATATTGGAAATGCTGTTTGAAGCCATGCACCATTATCATAAAAGTACTTTTCGTTAAAGCCTTCAAACCAAGTCGACGCACCATGATTTACAGACGCAATAGTGAATGGGTGAGAATATACTTTCAAATTCTTTTTTAATGCATCTCTTAAGAATAGATTATCTTCTCCTGCACAATACCTGCAACCCCCACCAAATAACTGTGAAAAATTCAAATTATATTTTAATATTGCTTCTTTTTTTATAACAAAGCTAAAGGTTCCATATCTCATAAAATTCCATAGCCTCACTTTAGTTATTTTATTTATATTGGGTGTACCTCGATTTGAATTTGTAAGACAATGAAAAATTATCATATCTGCATCTGGTAATCTACGGAATGCTTCAGCTACACCTTCTTCGTAACCGTCCATATAAATCATATCATCGTCGCTGAACATCAAAATATCTGCCGAACTATATAAAAGCCCTATATTTCTATTTTTACCAACACCTCTAGATCGGGTTGTAATCATTTTTACATTATAGTTATTGATATTTTCTTCATTATATTCATGACGGTCAGCTTGATTGGAAAAAATAGCATCTGTCTGAATATTCATTTCTTTATATTTTGACAAATCCGTTTGATGCATAGTAGCACATAAAACTTCAACTTTCATTTCGCACCCCTAATGAATTAATGTTTTTTTATTTAAATATTGTTATATTTGGTATTTTTTTCTTTTTCCCAAGACCTTTTATTTTCAATAGAAACCAATATAATTTCTTAGCTAAATCTTTAAGTGTAAACAGTATTGGTAATCTAGAAATCATAATGCAAGGGTAAGAAATTTTATCTGGACAAAATTTGTTTTTATAATCTCTTTCACCATACATATCAAAGTATTTATATCCTTTTTCTCTAAAATACTTTATTGCATACCAAATCATATATTCATTAGGTCTGTACGACTGAAACTCTCTGAAGCTTGCCCCTCCCCAAAAATAAAATCTTTGATTTAGTCCAACAAAAATTGATGTAGCTATACCTTTCCCTTCCGGATTTCTGACTCTTAAACATAATAATTGATTGTTGTTTAAACTATTAAATAAATCCAAGACTTTTGAAACACGGTAAGTAGGTACTAAATTTTGCTTTGCAAAAACCTCTTCTAGTTGTTCGTAATATTCTATTGCAAATTCTTCATCAGCTTCTGCTATTTCAATAATTGCTCCTCTTCTTTCAAATTGTCTTATAAGTCTCCCACAAGTGTCTTTAAAAACTTTCAAAAGCTCCTCATCCGTTTTATCAATATTTAGTTCTATAGATTTGCTGATAGTATAATGATATTTTGTATTTTTCAGTTGATTTTGTTCTATAAATCTATCTACAATTTGTATGTATAAGCACTTAAAATTTCTAAATAAAAATTTTGATACTGGTTCAATTAAATCTACTTTGTCGTAGCCATCCAATACATCGAAACCCATATAGCCAGTTGTCCAACCATCGAAAGGGCTACCAAATATTCTAATACCAAATCTTGAAAATAATAAACCTGTAAAGTAACCTACAAAATTTGAATTTTTAGTTATTCTAATAATTACTGGCTTTGCCTTTTGATTAATTTTAATGAAATCTAACCATTCCATAGTTGTAAATAAAACTTTATTTTCAAACCCATAATATTCTTCTATATTAACATCATCAATATCTATCACTTCAAATGAATACATTTCTTTATACCCTCCAAAATATTTTCCTTATGATTCTTTCTCCAAACCATATTATATCTAACCAGAGATTTTTAATATTTCCGATATATAAATCTTTTTCTCTACTATTATTAATATAATCTAGCAACTCACTTGCTGGCACAAACCACCCATCTTTACTAGATATAATGTCAATACAATTTTTAAACTCTTCATTGAGCGCTCCACCTTCCATTACAAACCCAAAAGCAAAATGAGTATAGACAATAGCACAACCATTTTGTTTCTCCAATTTATTAATATTTCTTTTGGATAGCAATTTTGTAATTGCTTTGCAATCAAACCCATCAGATGAGCTAAACCAATAGTTAGAATATGCTTCTTTAGATTTTTCTCTATAGGGCATTAATTTATCATAGCCAATAGTATTTAACTTTGAAAACACCCTATTTCTAGTATATTTTACATTTTGCTTTGCAAAATCCCCCCAAAAATATCTACTTTCTTTCTCATCACCTAAGGATTTTACTTGTTTCTGTATTGCAATTTTTTTTACCAGATTATATATGAAGTTAAAAGGGAAAGCAAACCTTTTACTATTCCAGTATAAATTGTCACTATTAAATGCGTGATTAATATGAAGCTTAGGATAATATCCTACAGTATCTTTAATTTTATCTAGTGCATACAGTACTTCAGCCCGAATGAAATTTCCAGAACCTGCACCATGAAATCCAATTTCGAAACCTTTGTTTGCTATATCTACTATAAAATCCTTGTAATCCTTGTCGGATAATGACTCACCACCAAATTCATCTCTTGAAGGTAATGACCATACAGTTTTCGATGTTAGTAATCCTGACTTATATAAATAATCATATACAGGTTTGACGTTGTAAACAGTAGCTTTATCCGTATCATCAATTATTGTAAATGCAAATTTTTTATTGTTTGGCCATTTTATCAATATATCACCCCTTTTATAAATATTATTCTTACATATATAAATCACTATTTTTGTTGCCTATTTAAAAACAATTTTATACAGTCAATTGGACTATTTAAAAATGACAATAAACTATAACTAATAAAATGAAAATGCCGTTTTCTTCGTATTTCAACAAAAGCTAAAACCGCGTAATGTCGCATAATAATGTATCGTTTTTCAGAACCAGTGAGGTTATTAAAAAACGACTTTTTATATTTAAATAATTCATTCTCACCCTTTATCATACTTTCACCGCTAGACAGTCCATCAGATTCAAAATGAATATAAGCTTTTAAATCACAGGCCGCTAAATAACTGAATTTACCTCCACCTGAAATTGCTCTTTGCATTAAGTAAAACTCATCACTTATATTTATTGGAGCAAAGCAGCCAACTTTTAAAAGGTATTCTCTTTTAAACATCAAAGAATCAGTACCAGTCATATGGTACATTAAATGATACTTTAACAAATCATTAGAATCATAACTTTTTATATAGCACCTACGTCTATATTCTAACAATTTATCATTTTCCCTATATAGCATTAAATCAGTTATGCAATAGTCCGACTTTTGTTCTAGCATATGCTTTACTTGATTTTCAATTTTATTGGGTAAATAAATATCATCATCATCAAGAAATGTTACATAATCACCCCTTGCATTTCTAATGCCAATATTTCTAGTTTCTCCAGAGCCCTTATTAAAATCATTTTTAATATATTTTATACTTTTGTTATATCCCGAAGAATCAACTATGCTTTTCGCCAAATCATTTTCAACTTCATTTGCATTATCATCTACAACAATTATTTCAACATTAGTATATGTCTGATGGTAAAGTGAATCTATTGCATTTTTCAGAGAATGTGAACGTTTATATGTCGCAATAATTACGCTTACTAAAGGATTTTTATCCATATCATTTCCTCACTTTTAAATTGTTAGGACTTTGATCTTTTTATTTACAAAAAATACAGAATTAGCTTCATGAGCAAATCTATCTCTACTGGATTTTTAAGAGAAGTTTGTCTACCTAAATTATCTCGCCCCATGTCCTGTAACTACCACTACTACAGTTTTTAATATTATATTTAGGTCCTTTGCAAAATTTTTCTCTTCAATATATTTCAAATCCCAATATAGCTTCTCTTTAGGAGTTATTTCATATCCTCCGTTAACCTGAGCAAGGCCTGTAAGACCAGGTTTAACTTTCAATCTATTTGTGAAGCCGGGAATAGTCTTTTCAAATTCATAAGTAAATACTGCTCTTTCTGGCCTAGGACCTACTATAGTCATATCCCCTTTTAATATATTATAAAGTTGAGGTAATTCATCTATTCTTGTCTTTCTTATAAACTTACCTATATTAGTTACTCTCTCATCATTTTTATCTGCCCATCGCGGTCCATTTTTTTCAGCATCACAGCTCATAGATCTTATCTTATATATAATGAAGGACTTTTCATCTTTTCCTAATCTTTCTTGTGAATATATAGGATTCCCCTTTGATTCTAAAAGGACAAAAACGCAAGTAATTACTGTAATAGGTATGGCAATTATAGATGCAATAATACATAAAATAATATCTGTAAATCTTTTAAAGAATTCATAGATTTCTTTGCTACTTCTGTAAACACTAGCAATCTCAACTTGTGTAACCATTAAACTTTCTTCTAATTCTTGCATTTATATTCCCCCCTTGTTTTCTTATAATATGCATAAATATTTTTATACTGAATCTCTATCTTCTATCTTATTCCCTCCCCCCCACCATTTATAACCAACTTTATAGCTTTCATTTATAAAAAAATAAAGACATAGGATTCGCTACCGCTAGAGCGAATCCTATCCCTTTTATCTAGATTTTTAACCTTGTAATTAGGCTGTAATTTTTCTCTAATTTTAAAAAACATTATACTAATAATAGAAATTAATTATTATCTAATATGCCACTTGCCACATGGATGGCACTTTTCTTATATTATTGTGCGACAAGAAGTCGCTAATTAGTAGTGTTTCGTGAGAAACTGCGTTAGTTACTAAACGCATCCCCACTCGAAACTGCACTCCGAGTAATTGGTTTGTAGGTTGCATGAGAGTTAAGTACCTAAAGTCATTGCTTTACGCAGAAGCAATGCTGGGTTAGGGAAAAAATGGAAAGTATAAACGAAAGTTAAACCTTTGTAATCTTCGTCAAAGAAGATAAGCGTACTGCGATGTAATAAGCTTAATATGGATAGGAAAGATTGAATAACAATCCAATCATGAGGTAACCCATATATCCATCGGAGTAGAGAGGGATGCTTCCCCATTTGAATCTACTAATAGTGGAACTTGATAAGCCCTTTGTGTTCCTCGATAGAGGTAGGGTAATCGAAAGAAAGCTACAATGCCAAAGGATAAGGGATTGTGGAGAAAGCGAATGCCAGTAGGACGAAAGTTCAGGGAAAAAAAATAACCCGCTGGATAGGGTTTTATAACTCACTCGAAAGAGGGCAAGCTGCAGTTATTTATAGAAACATCTTTAGCTTTTACTGCAACACCAATACCAAATCCCGCCCACTGTCCAGTACAAAAATTATCTTTAAAGCTGCAATTTTCGATCTTTATCCTAATGCATGGGGCATTTATTTCTATGAAATCACCCTTCGTATTTTGGAATTTGCAATTTGATATTATGCAATCGTAGGAAGGGTTTTTATTAAATAGAATACCATACCCAGGATTATTTTCGAATTCAGAGTGGTCTACAGTTAATTTATGAACCGTATCCGCTACTTGAATTGCTTGCACTGCATTTATAAATTTACATCTTGATATTTCTATATTATCTCCACTTGGTTTTATACCAAGCTTTGAGTCTATGGTAAGTCCTTGAATCTTTTGCTCTCCCATAGCATTAAATATTTTATTTGAGGGATATCCGTTAACCTGTTTTATTGTGGTTTTATTAAAACCATCACCAATAATATTTATGCCCCTTGGCACAGTAATAGTTGTTTTATTTCCTATTAGCATTGTGCCTTTGGGAATATAAATTGTACCTTTTTTTATTGAGCTAATTGCCTTTTGAAGCGCTTTATCATCAAAATGTTTTCCATCAAGCACTGCACCGTAACTTTTCACATTAACTACCTTGCCTTTAGTGTACTGGGCTACAAAGCTAAATCTATTATTGACGTATGAACTGGCATACATTAGTAAAAATATCAACATTAATAAAAGAATTGTACACAGTGAAATAGTTTTATTAAATTTAATTTTCTTCATTTTTCACCTACGAGCTTCCTTTTACAGTAGAACCATTACTTTATATTAAAGGCTAAATTATATTTCTCTATATCTAAATTTTCATGAATTTTCTAGCAAAAATACAATCTTGATTTTCAACTGCTTTAATATTTATAAAATCCTCTTCTGCTAAAATCTTAGGATATTCCGGACCACTATTCCAGTCGATATACCGAAGGGGGATATGATTATCATCATATCCCCCATTATAGTTATATATTTTATCACTATATTTAGAATTCATTATTATAGTTTGAAAAAACACTTCATCTCCACAGAAAGATTTTTCAAAGGCAGCACTATACCAAGAATTCTCTTGTAAATACTTGAGAATGTAATTACATAACTCTCCACCTAAACAAAACCAATTAGCCCCTTTATACAAGCTGGGCAATGATTTATAGCCAGGATTTATTTTAGGTGATCCTACATGTCTTTGTATTTTAAACTTTATAGACTCTAAAACACTTTTATATCTTTTTAAATATAAATTACTGTGTTCAAATTTAATATTGTTTTCAAGCTCGTTGGCGTCTGTTTTTTTTTGTATTCCTATAAATTCTTTTCCCTTATGTTTAATCAGAAATTCACTAATCTCATCTGAATTTTTTAGTGGCAAACAATCTCCAGACAATAAGCATACATAATCATAAGTTTTTTTGGCTACTTCTTTTAAAACCAGAAGTGTTGCTTGTATTTGAGAGAAGCTAACCCAAGTGATATCTATTCTCTCCTCCATAAAATGAACCTTATCAGTATACTCATAAAAATCCTCAATATTTGCTTTTTTATCTACATGTATACCTTGCCATAAAATTTCAATGGTAGTTCTTAAAATGTTTGTGTTTTTATGACAAATTATACAATAAGCAATATCCATTTTAATTTACCACCACCTTCTCATTTTATAATTTACTTTTTTCTACACTTTTATATAATTCACTAAAGTTCTCATTATCTTTTAAGCTCTGAAGATATTCCATAAAAGGAACTTTGAGTTTATCTCTTTTTAGTGCAAACTCCACTGTGGCCTCAAGAAATCCTAATTTATCGCCTACGTCATATCTTCTTCCTTCGAATACATATGCATACATATCTTGCTGTGATATTAAGGTCTTTAGAGCATCCGTTAGCTGAATTTCTCCGCCTTTTCCAGGCTCAGTTTTATCTAATATATCAAATATCTCTGGAGTTATTATGTATCTACCAAGTATAGCAACATTTGAAGGTGCTGTATCTACTGACGGTTTTTCAACCAGGTTATTAACCTTGTATACTCTATCGCTAATTTGAACTCCATCAACTATGCCATATTTATCTACATTTTCTTTTTTAACCTCTTGAACCCCTAAAATTGATGTCTGCTTTTCATCAAAACAATCCATAAGCTGTTTTAAGCAAGGGACTTTAGCATCAACTATATCATCACCTAGCATAACCGCAAAAGGTTCATTACCAACGAAGGCTCTTGCACAATTTATAGCATGGCCAAGTCCTTTTGGTTCCTTTTGTCTTATAAAATATATATTTACCATGTTTGATATATCTCTAACCTGTTCAAGTAAGCCATCTTTATGTTTATTTTCTAGTTCTAGCTCAAGCTCTATAGATTTGTCAAAATGATCTTCAATAGACTTTTTATTTCTTCCTGTAATAATCAATATTTCTTCTATGCCTGAAGCCACAGCTTCCTCTATAATATATTGCATAGTTGGCTTATCAACTATAGGTAACATTTCTTTAGGTAGTGCCTTTGTAGCAGGTAAAAATCTGGTTCCAAGTCCTGCTGCTGGTATAATAGCTTTTTTAACTCTCATATAAACATCTCCTTAAAATCATTATTTTTCATACCCATTAGGATTATTTTTATGCCATTCCCAGGCTGTTCCTATTATATTTTCAAGGGAATTATATTTAGGACTTCAACCCAATTCCGCTCTCGCCTTATCACTAGAAGCTATAAGTACTGCTGGGTCTCCTGCACGCCTTGGTGTAATTTGCGACTTTATATCACGGCCTGTAACTTTTCTTGCAACCTCTATAACCTCCTTAGTGCTCCTCTATGTCCCTTTTGAAGATTATCTAAAATTACAACTTCTTCGCCACGCTCTATTAGCTCTGCTACCATATGACTTCCGATAAAACCAGCTCCACCACAAACTAAAATAGCCAATATTCCCAACCCCTTTCAAATTAAGTTCAAAGTTATTGTTCTTACCTTTCTAAGGTTAATACCTTCTAAGGTTAATTATAATACACTATTGCTTGATTTTAAAAGCCTAAATATTTACTGGAGGGTTTCTTCCCAATAATTTTATTTGTTACCATTATGCACCCAATGTTAAGTGTAAGTGTTATTGATAACTGAGTTAGCTGATAAAGTGGTAATAGGTTATGAATGAATGGTATCTTCTCCATTACCTGATTAATAATCAGTAGCCAGAAACAATGCACATAGAAGATTTAGTAAGAGTAATTACCAATTTTCACTATACTATTTTGCTTTGTTTTAAGATGATAATCCTTTAGCACAAATTAAAGCCTTACCTACAGCTTTCTCTTTTTCTCTAATTGGATAGCCCAGTTGTGATTATTTTTTGAGCAATTTCAATATGCGCTTTTTCATAAATCTAAGTACTCTCACTCCAAAAATAATCTTTCTCTCAATCCAAGTTGGAGGGCTCATGTACTTTTTAATTATATAATTAAAATCCCTGTTATGTAAATCCTCAAAAAACCTTTGTCTTTTTTTCGGCTCTTTTACAGAGCTTATTATAGAAGGATTGCCCGCAATCGCAACTTCTAAATCACATTCATGATGTTCAATATTATTTTTGCAAGCATCAATCATAGATTTTCCTTTAGCAGTATTGATTAATAATAGTGAAGTTCCATCATCATCATAAAGCTCTGGGTATTTACTTGCTACTCCCCAAAAGTCTCCTAGAGTTATATCGCTTATACGAGGAAGCTTTGCATAGGAGCATTTATAGCAAGAGGGTCTTAAATAATAGTTTCTTAGAAATCCCTTCATATATGCATCATTTATAAAGGTTTTACTATATTCACTACCGTTTTCAAATTGTATAGCTACGGAGTAACTCTTCCAGCCATTCTTCTTGTTTCTAAAAGTTATCCCGCTTATATTTGAATTATATTCTTGTTCCAGATTTTTTTTATATTTTTGGAATACTATAGGTGATGGTACCCCATAACAAACTATATCACAAGTATATAACTCTGCATATTCTTTTTGCAGAAAATTATATAGACCTGCTATTTGGCAGGGTGTTCCTGTATATAACACTTTTTTACCCTTGTCTAAGTATTTTTTCGCACTGTTATACGTAGTGTTAATGTCACTCTGAACGTATTTTGAACCCCTAAGTTCACTTAAATCTTCTATTTCACGAACCTCAGTATGCATTACATTGCGCTTCTTATCATATGCTGCGCCAAATACTACTCCATCATTATCTAATATCCACTCTGCTATACTTGTAAATACACCTCCGGATGAAGAGTTTTCTCGCGTAGCTTTATCCACATTCCAGGCTGCTATGCAAGTGGGACGAGAGCTGGAACTGCTGTTTTTATAAATATTGAGTTCAGGGCATACACTCTCACATAAACCACAGCCTACGCAACTGGCCACTTCAACTTTCGGATACCAAAATCCTTCCCCATCTATTTTCATTTCAATACAATTTCTGGGGCATATATTATAGCAGGCCTTGCAGCCTGAGCAATCTTTTTTATCCATTATTTTAATCATTGAGCTTGTTTCCTCCTCTTTATTTTATTAAATATGGTGGAAAATATATCCTTCTCATAGGCGTTAAGACCCATAAACCACATTAATAGGGAATAAGCAAATATATACACCATCATTTTTACGAATAATATTAAAATGCTTGTTGTGCCTATAAAATTCTGCCTTTTTCTGCTTAAAAATAACAGGTAATCCAATTAAATTTAAATGCTGTCCATATTGAATCTTATTAAATCACATAAACACTTTAAAGTAATTACTTTTAAATTTAAGCATTTTTTCTCTTACCCTTATAGTTTTCTTTGAACCACTGGTATGCCATCTTAACTCCGTCCTCTAGTTCCACCTTATACTTCCATCGGGTCTCTTTGAGCTTGCTTACATCGAGTAACTTCCTCATAGTGCCATCTGGCTTATCACTATTAAATTTTAATTCACCCTTAAAGCCAACAACGCGCTGCACCATCTCTGCTAATTCTCCTATAGTAAGTTCCTTGCCAGTTCCAACGTTCACATGCTCTTCACCATCATAATTTTCTAAAAGAAACACACAAGCATCCGCCATATCATCTACATATAAAAACTCTCGAAGTGGCTTTCCAGTTCCCCAAATTTCAACTACAGATTCATTATTAACCTCAGCCTCATGAAATTTTCTAATAAGCGCAGGCATAACGTGGGAATTATTCAAATCATAATTATCATTAGGACCATAAAGATTAGTTGGCATACAGAAACTCAATATGATATTTTTCTACACTCGTTTCGTCCTAATATGTATCACCTTATGATAATTGCATGCAATTAACTTTATATGGTTAAAATAATCGCTAAATAAGACATTGTTTTTACTATATGGTTGAGTATATCATAATACGACAAAATGTGTGTTAATTTTTTATTAAAATTGGGTTATTTCTGAGTATATTCCTTTTTTTACGACATATATCTTCTTCATTTTTCCATTTTTGTTGTTTTTCACGATATATAATTTAATATCATTAAATATTTTTCGATAAAATTGGATAAATTGTTCACCATCACATTAGTACAATGGCGTGTCCTCTGCTCTAATTTACACATATCACTGTAATTTTTAGTATAATAATTGATGCTAGCGTACTCATAAGGTTCTTTATAACACCACGCAAAAAAAAATCAGAAGGGTTGCTTCTGATTTCATATTTTCTAATTTAAGTAGTCTATGGATGTTCTGCATGTAGGTGATCTCATAGTAAATCATTCTACCAAAATCTCTTATCCGTTAGGCTAGGGAGCTTATGTGTTTCGAGCTCTTATTGCAAGGAACTTCGGAGTCTTTTAATATTTCTTTTGTTTTGGTTTTTCTTTACCTTCTCTTTCAAACGCTAACTGTGCATTAATTTCTCCACCTAGTAATATTATAATGGAAGTAATATAAAGCCATAGCATAAGCACTATCACTCCTCCTATACCGCCATATACACTAGAATAGTTATTGAAATTATTCACATAATATGCAAAGCCTAAAGAAGATAGCAACCAACCTAAGGTACTAAAGGTAGCTCCAGGCATTACTTCTATCCAGGTAAGTTTTCTGCAAGGAGTAAAATGATACAATGATGCAAATATAAATACCATTCCAGTTAGAGTTACTAAGTATCTTATGATATCCCAATTTAATATAAACTTACTAGATACATGGAATCTGCTTACAATCATTCCACCTATCATTTGTCCAAATACTACTAAGGCTACCGCAGCTATAATAACCATTGCAAGTCCTAGCATAAATAATATGGATATAACTTGAATTTTCCAATAAGCCCTTGTTTCTTCCTCATCATAGGCTTTATTTAATCCCTTTATTATAGCTGTGAACCCGCTAGACCCAGTCCAAATTAAACCTATTATACTTAGTGATACTAAATTACCACTTGTTTTATCAAATACATCTATAACTGTAGTGTAGATTAAATCAAAAGTGCTCTTTGGCATTATTTTGCTTAGGTATACTAACACATCATTACTCTTTAGATTACTATAGCCTAGCATGCTAAGTAGCAGTAATAAAAAAGGAAAAAAAGATAACAATAAATAATAAGTAACCTGAGCTGCCAAGGCAGTAATATCATCATCAATAACCCTTGATACAAGTTTTTTTAAATCATTGAACATGCAGTCACCACCTTTTCAGTAGATAATTCACAGGGACGGTTGAAGTGAAATAATAATCTGTCTATTTTAATAGTATATCTTATTCTGTATTTTTATACCAATAAGTTATTTTGCCCATAATTGCCTTTGTATAAACTTTTCTATCCCTACAATTATATATGGTAATAATGTTGATGGTAGTATACCATTGAAAATACAGGGTTAATTAACTTTATATATCGTAAATATTGTATTGTCTCATTGAAAATCCACCTAACAATTTATATGTAATTTTCTAAATATTTGAAATATATATTAATATTTTGTATAATAGTATATTATGAGCCATATTTCATTGATTGGATAGGAGGAAATAGAACTATGTTAAGGTGTCCTAACTGTAATAATAAAATACCATTTTGGAAAACATTGAAATTGAATATAACAAATTTTAGTGGAATTACATGCTCAACATGTAAAAAAATACTTTTTATAGATAATAAAAAAAACAGTTCTTGGATAGGAGGAATCGGAGGTGGGGTCGGGGCATTAGTTTTAATTAATTTAGTTAAATCTAATTTTCGTTTAAATGCTGTAATTATAACGATATTATGGTTTTTAAGTATAGTTTTTGTATCTAATTTGTTTACAAAATTTAAGATTAAAGATAAATAATAGTACTATTAAATTGATATAAGTATGTTAATTTTAATATTAATTGAAATTTTATTGAAAAGACTAAATTTGTATTGGTATTAAAGGAATTGCCTTTATGTAGAATAATTTATAATAGAAGAGATTGGATAGACTTATTGTAGATTTCAATATATTAGTTTATTAAATAATGCATTCTTGTAAATATTATCAGTAAAGAGTTTAGAATTAATAAGGGGGTCAATAACATGAAATTAGCGCTAGCACAATTAGATATTGCTTGGGAAGATAAATCTACGAATAAAGAAACTGCATTAGGATTCATAAAACAGGCAGCTACTGAAAAGGCGGATATGATACTTTTCCCTGAAATGGCTTTAACAGGCTTTTCAATGAATACTTCATTAATAGGAGAAACTAATAATGAAACCACAGAATTTTTTAAAGAGTTGAGTTCTAAATTTAATATTTCCATAGGCTTTGGATATGTAGAAGGCACCTCTAATAGTAAAAATAAATACTCTGTAGTTTCTCCCTCTGGAGTTGAGCTTGTAAATTATACTAAAATTCATCCTTTTTCCTTTGGAGAGGAAACTGAATTTTACCAAAGTGGAAGCAAAATAGAGTTTTTTAAAGCTTTCGATTTTACTATTGCCCCTTTCATCTGCTACGATTTACGCTTTCCAGAGATATTTCAGATAGCTTCCAAAACCGCCACTTTAATTACAGTAGCAGCTAACTGGCCAATAGAGCGCCGTGAACACTGGATTACCTTACTAAAAGCAAGAGCCATAGAAAATCAATGTTATATAGCAGGTATAAATCGAGTTGGGGAAGGAAATGGATTAAGCTACAGTGGCGAATCTATGATTATAGACCCACTAGGAAATATAATAAGTAGCTTATATATGGAAGATGGTCTAATTATAGCTGATATCTGCAAGGAAAATGTTACTCAGATTAGAGAAACCTTTAGGCTTAAAAAGGATAGAAAAGAAGAGCTGTATTTTAATTTATATAATCAGCTTTAATTTCAACCCTTGCTTCCAATTTTTTTCAGCCGGTTCGATATAGAAGGTAATAAAATTAGAACCAAGATAAGGAGCGTTATCTTATGAAAAATATAGAAATTAGTAGACCTAAATTTGAAGATATTGAATTGATAAATGAGTTTTTCCAGATTGTACTTAGAGATACCTTTGAAAGAAATGGAATCTCAGATTTAGTAGATATAATAGTAGAAGAAATTGAAGATAAAAGAAAATGTTTGAATCAGGATATAGAAAGCCATGGTAAGAATAGATATTTTCTGATAGCTAAAGAATATGATAAAATAGTCGGGTCAATTGAATATGGACCATCAAATGAATTAATCATTTCATGTACTAATGGAAAATTTAAAGAGCTAGTGGAAATAGGCACAGTATTTGTACATCCAGACTACCAAAATAAAGGCATTGGTAGTAGGATGCTAAATCTAATATTTTCACATTTAGAAAAGAATAGGATAAGTGAATTTTGTCTTGATAGTGGATACAAAAGCGCACAGAAAACATGGATCAAAAAATTCGGAAGTCCGGAGTATAATTTGAAGGATTATTGGGGAGAAGATGATAACCATATGGTGTGGAGGGTGAGTGTAGAAGATGTACTAGAGCAAACTAAATAAAAAATAAAAGGCCTGCAACTTTTATAAAAAAGTTAACAGGCTATATTTTCCATGTTTCTAGCACTGAAACTCCCACACCTAAAGGAATGGGGTTCTTGCGTACTAAATAACTTCTATATTAACTCGAAAGTTAATATCACTGATTATTTTCCCCAAGAATTTCACTATCAAGCATCACAATTGACACATTAACGATAGTATATGGCTCGTGTTTATATATGAATTTGATTAAAACTTAAAGTGTTTTATAATATTATTACAGGTAACATATTCCAGTAGTATTCATCAATTTTGATTTTTATAAATCAGTGGGATTTTTTTCAATAAATTAAGAATTTTAGATTATTTTAATAGAGAAAAGTTAATATTATAATATATTTTTAGATAATATATTTTCAGATAATTAAAAATTTATCCACAATTTGAGCAAAGTTATCCACATAAAGAGGATAACTTTGTTTAAATATACATTCAACATGGCAAATGGTTCCAATATGTCCAATTCTCATCAAATTTATTCTAATTAACAGAATAGTTATACACAGGCAAGAAATAAGTCTAAATATAAATTCTACTGTGAAAGTTCCTTTTTCATCATGAAGATAACACGTTCATTATGAGCTTTTTCATTCTGCTCCATATGTAATTTTTGTACTTCTGCCATAGTTTCAACTTTACTTGTCAAATTCTTTAGTAACATAGTATTTTTATCTAATTTATTCTCTAAAGTTCCTAATTTACTATTTAATCTATTCTCTAAAGCTCCTAATTTACTGTCCAAGATTCCACTAAACATTTTCATGGTTTCTTCGTCCATACTATTACCACCTTCTATTATATCTTGTGTATTCTTTAATGTAATATTATCTTTATTACACCCTCGAAAAGCAATAATTCCAGAGATTAAATTATGGAAATTACAGTACCTTATAAATATATGTAAAAAATATAACCAATTGAACTATCAGTATTAAGGGTATTCCTATAACAAACTTTTTATGCTTAGTTTTATGTCTAAATAATCGCATACCCATAAATATTCCCAAAGCTCCAAATGCAAAAGCTATAGTGAAAAGCGTACTTTCTGGTGTTCTCCAGCTCTTTTTTTGTGATTTCTTCTTATCCGAATACATCACAAAAATACCGTATAAGTTAATGGCTAAAATATAATATAGCAAAAATTTCATGTTCTTTCCTCCAATTTAATTCTAGTGATTTAAGTATATATTAAATGCTTGTCTTAAACAATAATTACCCCCTAAAGCACTAACATCGCGCAAACACGCAGCCTATGGGCTAAAAGATTTTGGGCGCTATTATCATTTTGAATTCTTCGTTTGCCTTTTAGCTTACAAGTAAACTTAGGAAAACTATTAGTAACTTTTCTATTTTGCTACATAGCTAAGGCACAGCCTATCGGCTAAAAAACCTTGGGCATTGATTATTAAAATTAGGTTTATAAATTTCTTTTCCCTTTTGGCCTTCTTCTGGGATTCATTTTTAACTCCAAATACATAATAGTATGAAATTTCTCCGAAGTGACTTGCAATAAGAAGCGAAGAAACATTGAAATTGCATTTAGAAATTCTTCTTTTGCGAAAATAAAATTCTCGTAAGCCTGCCAGGACGGCAGGCTAGCGAACCCGAGCCAGGATGGCGAGTGTGAGTGGTAGAGAATTTTATTTTCGCAAAAGATTAGAATTTCTTAATGCAATTTCACGTTTCAAGTACTTATTGCAAGGCACGTAGGAGAACGGCTATACCCTTACGTATACTCGAGCTTGACCTTGCTCCCGCCCTGTCCCTGCTCTGCTGGCGTTACTATTAGTTTTATAGGAACCCTATTTTTAAGCTCCTCCACGTGACTTATTATTCCCACTGAAAGCGTACTTGAATGGAGCTTCTCAAGTGAATTCATTACTATTTCTAATAAATCCGTGTCTAAAGTTCCAAAGCCTTCATCTAGGAAGAAGAACTCTAGTGGAGCACTACCTTTTAGTTGAATTTGCGAGGATAGTGCCAGTGCAAGACATAATGAGGTTAAGAAGGTTTCTCCACCAGATAAGGTGTTGGTTTCACGTCTTGTTCCTCCATTGAAATCATCCCTCATTATAAAGGCTCCGTCAGAGTCAAGCTCTAAGGCGTAACGTCCCCTTGTTATTTCCTTTAAGCGTTTTGATGCTTCCAATGATATATATTTCAGCTGCTTCATTGCTACATATTCCACAAATTTATTCCCTTGAATTAAGGTGTCAAGTTCCCTTAAAAGTCCCAACATATGCTCTACTTCGCTGCGTTTTATTATAAGTGCTGCGAACTCTTTTAGTTTTCGCTCCATTTCCTCTAGTGCACGATTTTCAGCACCTACAGCTTTGTTTTTTTCTTCTAAAACATTTTGTAATACTTGTCTTTTTTCTTTTAACCCTTCCCAAAAATCAGGTTCTATTTCTTTTCCTCGAAGAAGAGTTTCTACTCTTTGCAGATTATCTAGTATTCTACGAAGTACTTCTTCGTACTGTTTTATTTCACTATCTAAAAGCGATAATGCTTCTCTTGTAATTAAATAGTGAATAGCTATTTCACTATTATCAAAGAAATTTTCTTCTAAAGCTATTTTTAATTTTTCTTCTGCTGTAGCGAGTAATTTTAAAAGCATTTTGCTTTCTTTTTCTTCACCTGTTTTCTGAGTTTCCACATTTTGCTTTTCTATATTTTCTCTTTCTAAAATTTCTTTTAAATTTGCCTCTTTAGAAGTTATGTTTTTTATTTCATTTCTTACCTTTTCTATTTCTATTTTAGGGGTCAAGTCCTTTGATGGCTTGAATCCACAAAGCTCAACAATTTGAATAGTCAACCGTTCTATTTCTGCCCTTTTTTCCTTGCCACTGGTTTCTATTTCTGTTTTTGAGGTAGAAAGTTCCTTTAAGATTTTATCCACTTCATCTCTTTGCTTTTCAAGTATTACTAACTCTGATCTGTATTTCCTTGCTGTGGCAGTTAGTTTTATTATTTCATTGTCTGTGGCTTTAAGCTGCTTTATTTTTTCACTTATGGATGGAGGTGTCATACTATCGCTTTGCTTTTGCTTAAGGGTGTCCTCTTTCTCAGGTGAGCACTCTTGCTTACGTAAGTACTCTTCTTTCTGCAAATCTTCTTTTAAAAGTAGGTACTTATCCTGAAGTAATTGTACTCTTTCTGTGGCAATAGATAAGTCTGCATTTATTGCTATTAATGCTTCCTTTTCCTTTTTTAAACCTTCTGAAAGCCTCGCTTCCTCCAAATCCACTTTGCTTTTTTCATCTTGAAGCACAACTAATGCTAAGTCAAGTTCAGTTTTCTGCTTATTGTAGGTTTCTGTGTTTTCTCTAAACTGAAGTAATCCCTTTTCACTTATGTTCTTTTGCTCTTGTAGCTCCTTCATATCTAAATCTCTAAGTTTTTCAGAAACTTCTGAAAGGCTTTTATTTATATGATCTGCATCTCTTAAAAGCTCTGCAGCCCTAATCTGCTCCTTTTGAAGTTCTTTAGATAGTTTTTCTAAGTTTAGCTCCTGTGATTGTTTTAAATTTTTCAATCCTTCTAAGTCCGTGTTTACTATTATTTCGGCTATTTGTGGATGATGCTCCGATCCACATACTGGGCATAGGTCTCCTGGTTTTAAATTAGATGCTAAAACTGCGGCCATGCCACCTAGTTCTATGTTTTTTATATCAGTATCTATAGTTTTAAGCTGAGCTTTATTCTTTTCTATAGTTTCTGACCTGTTTTTTAAGTCTAAGTTAACTTTTTCACTTTCTATGTTAATAATTGTATATTTTTTTTGTAGTTCTTCCACTATCTTTTGGTTTTCTACAGCTTTTTCTAGTGTATCTCGGAGTGTGCTAAAAGCGTTCTGTTTATCTAACAACAAATTATTATCTCCCGGGAAATTATTCGCTAGAATTTCATTTTTTTCTCGCAAAACCACTAAATTATTCCCACTACTTTTCTGAAGTAGTAATGCTTCACTATGGCGTGCACCCGTTATTTGTATGGCCTTTTGTGAGGTTTGTCCTTTATTTTTAAGCGCCTCTACATTTTTCACCATAGCTAAAAGTTCTAATTCAATATTGTAAGTATTTTGCAGTTTTTCCCTATATTCTGGCAGTATTTCTATTTGATTTAGACTTTCTTCTGTAACTTTTAATTTATTGTCTGTGTCTGCTTTATTAGTTTCTAACAGATTACAATTTAAAGTGTTTTTATTTATATTTATCATAAGTTCACTATGCTTATTTAAAAGAATAGCTTTTTCATTAGCTAGAATGTTTATTTTTTCTTCAATAATTGTAGCTTGCTTAAGGCCCACTTCCTTTTCAATTAAGGTAGGAAGTTTATTATTCTTATTATTTAAGGCCCCCTCATAAGAGGTTTTTGTTATGTTTAGCCTTTCACATATTGATAAATAGACATTGTTTAGCTTTTGTAGGGTGGTTTTATTTATAGCTAGTGATTCTTTAGTTTCAACTACATTATCAATAAAGGGTTTTACATTTAGTGCTGCGCTGCCTTTAGTAAATTGGTCACTTTTGCTTTTTATTTCACCCTCCTGAAGCCTTAACTCAGTTGCCTTTTTTACATACTGGCTTTTTTCTTCTTGTAAATCCCAAAGTATTTTACATTCTTCATATTGTTTATCTATTGTACTTTTCTCGGATCGTAGGTCCTTTTCTTCTTTTTTTAAGTCGGCTAGTGATGCTTCGAGCTTCTTATGTGCCTCTTCCCCAACATTTTCATAGCCCTTCATTTCACCTTCTAACTCATTTTTAGTTTTTATGTTTTCATTTCTAATTGTTCTTATTTTTTCATAAAGCTTTGTGCCGTATTTTTCTAAAGCAAATATTCGCTCTAGCATATTTCTTCTATCTTTTCCTGAAAGCTTTAAAAATTCATTGAATTTACCTTGAGGAAGCACTACTGACCGCGTAAAATCCTCAACCTTTAGTCCTATAATGTCTATAATGTTTTCCTCTACGTCCTTTGGCCCTTCTGCTAACACTTTATTTTCCGCAGAATTTTCCTTGTTTATTTCTATAAGTCTTGCATAGGCAGTTTTGAAGTTTCCTGTTTTTAATCTCTTTATACATCTTTCTGCTCTATATAGCTTTCGAGTTTTTCCTACCCCTATTTCAAAGTCGTAGCTTATTTCTACCACATTGGTTTCTGTGTTTACAAACTCCTTGGTTTCTCTTGATACTTTCCCATAAAGAGCTATTGTTATGCCATCTAAAATGGTAGATTTACCACTAGCTGTGGGACCGAATATACCAAAAAGTCCTTTTTCAGTAAGCTTTGAAAATTCTATAGTTTGCTCTTCTACAAAGGAATTGAGGCCCTTTATTTTAAGATTAACTGGTTTCATTTTCTGCTTCCTCCTCTATTGCTATACTTAAGAATAATTCCATTAATTCTTTTGAAGGCTCTAGTCCTGCTTTTTCCTTTATAAAATATTCTTTAAATAATTCTTCCATGGATTTTTCTCGTAGGCTTTCCTCTAAATCTTCTTCTCGCTCTTGTCCTTCTAGTATTGGTTGTATGGAAACTATGTCGCGGCGATTTTTTTTCATTTCCTTTATGTGCTCTGTGCTAATTATTTCCTTGGTCTTTATTTCAAGGTATACCCAAATGCTTCGTTCGCCTTCTGTTTTACATTTTTCTAAGGCCTCTTCCACACTATCACATTTCCATACTTCTATAGGCTTATAGTTTCTGAACATTAACTGTGATATTTCAGCTTCTACCCCAGCTTTAACCTCTACAAGGTAAGCTCCCTTGCTATAGTTTATTTCACTTTTGCTATATTGAATGGGAGACCCAGAGTATCTTATCTTTCCGGATGTTCCTGGAACCTTTTGTGGTCTATGAAGATGTCCAAGGGCTGAGTACTGAGCACGTATCGGAAATTTCAATGGGGAAACTGAAAGACTTCCCCCCAGTTGTATACTTCTCTCTGATCCACTTTCCTCTCCTCCCATAACATAGAGGTGAGATACTGCTAGATTTATGGTATCCTCTCTATATTTAGTGGATAGAGTTTCAAATAGCTGTCCTATCCTGTCAGAATAGCTTTTTTGCCTATCTTCATCAGTTAGACCTATTGAAAGCACTTCATTAAGCCTTTTTTCACTTGGATAGGGCAGTGTTATAACAACTGCCTTCTCCCCCCTTATACTAAGTTCTAAATAGCCCTCACCACTTTCTATTATTTCGAAATCACATTTGTTCCCAGAATTAACTTCTCCAAAATCACCTTGCCTTGCTATGCTCTTTGGTTCTCCGAGTAGTATTGCTCCATGCTTATAAGCAAGGGGGCTAGCTGCTACTAGCCTCTCTGGATTATCATGATTGCCTGCCACTACAAGCACCGCAGTTTTACCACTACTTGTGATTCTCTTAATGGTGCTATAAAACATGGCCTCCGCCTTTGCTGGAGGATTTCCATTGTCATAGATATCTCCAGCTATAAGTACTAAATCTATATTATTGTTTCCCACTATTTCTATAAATTCTTCTAGAAATTCTTCCTGTTCCTCTAGCCTACTATATTGCTCTAAGGTCTTTCCTAGATGCCAATCAGAGGTATGAAGTATTCTCATTTTATTCTCCCCTTTCTTAAGAACTCTATTTAACTTCTACGGCTTCATCTATACTAAATAAGTATAGATAGCTTTCTTTAACTGTTTTTCCAAGAGTAGCCTTAAGTGCCCTTGCATAATAATCCAGCTGAGACCTATATTTCTCTACTAAATCACTGGCATCACCATTTTTTACTGAGTCCGTTTTGTAATCTACTAGAATTATTTCTCCATCTTCCTCAAAATAACAATCTATTATCCCTTGAAGCATTATTTTTTCTTCTCCGTAAATATCTCGGTTCAGATTTTTATAAATATCCGTTGAGTTAATTTCCATATGGAAAGGAACTTCTCTTTTTAATAGATCCAGCTTATAGGCTTTTACCATGCGAGCTCCAAGCTCCGTATTAAATAACTTTACTAGTTTTTGTGCCCGTACAGCTTTGGCCTCTTCCTTTGACATTAAGAGTTTTTCAACGTAAATTTGGATTTGCTCCTCTATTTCACTTAATGTTGATACTTTATTTAAATCTAATCTTTGCACTACTGCGTGCATAGCGGTTCCTTTTTCTGCTGGTGTTAAGCCTTTTATTTCCTCTAAAAATCTGGGCTTACTTATAAGTTTTGGTACATACATGTTATCTGAGGTACCTTCTGTAAGCTCTATATTGAATTTCCTTTTTAGCTCAGTTACTGTAAGTACCGTAGGCATTTTTGTGGACATTTCATATTTATAAACGAATCCTAGCCTTTTCTCTATCTCCGTAAGATTTTTCTCATCTGTGATTTTTTCCTGGAGCCTTGTTAACTTTTCCTGCGTACTCACAGGGGTTTCTTCCTGAACCTCCTGAGTTTTAACTATGTCCTCTCTATTCCAAAACCTAACTTGCCAGCTAGATGGATGCTCTAATAGGTTTACGTTATCGTCATCTATTCCAATTAGCTCTCTTAGCATCTTTCCATCTGGGTGTCTGATTACTGAAGGTACTATCCAATCTAAATAGCTTTTAGCTTTTAGAATTTCGTATTCTCCAAGTTTTTCAGTGTTTTCTTCTAAACTAAAGCTCATTCTTCCTATATTTTTTACTATATTTTTCATTGACCCAGTTATAATAAGCTTTTCCTTTGCTCTTGTAAATGCTACGTATAGCACTCTCATTTCCTCTGAAAGGCTTTCTATTTTTATTTTCTTTCTTAGTGCTTGTTTTAAAACTGTAGGATAAGAAATTCTTCTTATTGGGTCCACAAAATCTGGACCGTAGCCTAAATCATGATGAAATAATATGCTCTTATTTATGTCCATTAGGTTAAAGTTTTTTCCTGTGCCACTTAGAAATACTACAGGGAATTCTAACCCTTTGCTTTTATGAATACTCATTATTCTAACTACATTTTCATTTTCCCCTAGGGTTTTAGCACTGCCCATGTCTCCACTGCTTATTTTTAGCTTGTTTATAAAGTTTATAAAATTAAATAATCCCTTATAGCTAGTTTCTTCATATTGCCTAGCCCTTTGGAAAAGCACTCTTAAATTTGCCTGCCTTTGGATTCCGACCGGCATGGCTCCTACATAACCGTAATAACCAGTGTCTGTGTATAGATACCAAATGAATTCATCAATGGGCATATACTTGCAGATTTCTCTAAAGTGGTTTAGTTTTATTAGGAATTTAGTGAGCTTTTGGGTTATGGAGGTATTTTCAAGTATTGGTGCTATTTCAGGCATTATTGGCTCATTATGAATGGTTGGTGCAATGTCAGGCATTGGTACTTTATTGATAATTGGTACCTCATCGATTATTGATTCATTGTCAATAACTGATGCATTGTCCGTGGACTCTGTTGCCTCGCATTTTTTTGAATTAGCAGTAAGCTCTATTTCTTTAACCTCTAAAAAGTTCACCATTGCCTCGTAAAAGGAGATTTCTCTTTGACCTATTCTTATGTCTACTAGCTCCTCGGATGTAAATCCTCCTATGGGAGAACGCAGAACTGAAAGCATAGGTATGTCCTGCCTTGGGTTATCTATAATTTGAAGGAGACTCATGATTATTTGAATTTCTATGGTGTTAAAATATCCTGTACCTGTATCTGCATAAACCGGTATACCTTCAAGCTTTAACTCTTCTAAAAATGAAGGCGCCCAATTTGAGGTGGCACGAAGTAATATTACAATATCCTTATAGTCCACATTTCTATAAGCCTTAATGCTTTTATCATAAATTTTAAAAGCCTTAGAACCATTATGTAGCATTAATTCTTTTATTCTTTTTGCCACAATTCTAGCTTCTAACTGAATATTTGTAGGGGTTTCTTCCTCAGGGTTTTTGTTTTCATCCTCGCCCTCTGATGCATTTTCCTCTTCAGTGTCTGCAGTTTCTTCCGTGATATCAATAACATCCTTTTCAATAAGATGCAGCTCCACTGGACCGCCTATTACTCCGGGCTCTTTAAGCTCTTCAAAAAAGGCTCCTAAATTTAGTGCTTCTTCATCTGTGTAGTCAAGATCTCCAATGTTTTTGCACATTATTCCTTTGAAAATATAGTTTACAGCATTTATAACCGGTTCTCTGCTTCTAAAATTTTTGTATAGAGTTATTTTTCTGGTTTTTGCTCCATCTTCCTTGGAATAAGAACTATATTTACCTAAAAACAGCTCTGGTCTTGCCTGCCTAAATCTATATATGCTCTGTTTAACGTCTCCTACCATAAATACATTTGGAGCCCCTATTTTCTCTCTTGAAATTATGTTTAGTAAGGTTTCCTGAACCATGTTGCTATCTTGATATTCATCTATCAAAATTTCTTCATATTTATTTCTTAGTTGTACTGCTACAGGTGAAGGTTGTGGTTTTCCCTGATCATCTAGTACTATTTCTCCCTGGTCGTTTTTTTCCATTAATATATGAAGGCAATAATGCTCAAAGTCGTTGAAATCTATAATGGATCGTTCTTTTTTCTTTTGTGTGTATTTTTCCTGCAAATCTATAACTAGCTGTGATAGAGCCATCATTTGCGGGTATAGTTTTTTTATATCCTGAAGTGCTGTTTCTGAATTTGCGCCCATTACCTGCTGACTTAGCTCTTGCAATTGTTTTTTTACCTTATTTCTTATATCCTGTACTGATTTTTGTTTTTCCTTGTCCTTGCAAGCCTTTATGCTGGGAAGTTTTTGAAAGCTCAAGGTTTCTATAGTTGCCGCCAAATTTCCAAAAGAATTTTTAGATGCAGATAAAAGGTCAGAAATAATCTCCAAATCAGCTTTGAAAACATCATTATACAAGGCTATAGCTTCATTTCCATCTATGATTTTCAATGCTTTTATCATTACTTTTTCAATGCCTTGTAGCTCTATTTTAATATCCTCTATTAAAACTACTGCCCAAGGTGTATCGCTAAGGCTGTAACCTTCTTTAATGTTAAAATCCTCTGCTGCATTTAGTAGCCACTTTGTTGGATCTGTAGAACTCATGGCAAAATTATAAAGGCTAAGAACTATGGTTTGAAGGCCTAGGTCTTCTTTATTATTGCTGTAGGATTCTACTAGCTTGAGGAAACTAGAAGTTTCTGCCAGTCTTTCAAAGCTAGGAGATTCCTCTGGGTCTTTCTCTAGTTCTTGATTATTCTCTTGTTCTACGTTATTCTCTTGTTCTACGTTGTTCTCGCCTTCTGCTATGGATACGTATCTTTCTTCGAAAAGCTCTTCTAGGGCTTCCTGTTTTAAAAGCACTGCTTCTGTTGTATCAGCTATTCTAAAATTAGGGTCTAAATCTACTATATGAAAATTGCTTCTTATAACCTCAAGACAAAAAGAGTGAATAGTTGTAATGCTGGATTTATTTAATAGTGTAAGCTGCCTTTGCAGTAACTTACTTTGTGGATTTTTATGAAGCTCTTTTGAGATTGCTTGCGCTATTCTCTCCCGCATTTCTGATGCAGCTGCATTGGTGAAGGTAACTACTAAGAGCTTGTCTATATCTGTAGGCCTGTCTTCATCTGTTACTATTTTTATTATTCTCTCCACCAGTACTGCAGTTTTTCCGGAACCCGCAGCTGCCGCTACTAGAATATTGCAGTCCCGAGTTAATATAGCTTTTTGTTGATCCTGTGTCCATGATACCTTTTTTTCCACTTGCACAATTTCACTTGTATCCTTGTCCATTACTCTTCCCCTCCCATCTCTTGGGCATTTGCATTATCTAACTGCGCCTGGCCTTGTGATTCCTTTTCAGATTCAGGATTTATCTCTCCATTAGATATATCTGATTCATTACTTAAGAGTTCCCAGATTTCCTGGTCCTTCTTATCTTTTATTATCTTATAGGTATTTTCCTTTAATGTAGGGTCAAATTGACAAATAGATGAGTATTCACAATAAGCACATGGCGTCATATCCTTTTTCTTGTAGGGCTTTATATCTATTTCCCCACTTAGCATTTCCTCGCAGGTGCATATTAAGTTTTCCTTTACATGTTTTAGCAGCATATCAAATTGCTCTTTAGTTGCTACCGATGACCTTGAGCCTAATTCTCCATCTTTCTTAATAGAGGCTGGAACTACTAGAGATGCGCCTTGAATATTTCTATCCATTTCCCTAATTATTTTAGTATCTGCTAACAGTAGGCCCTTCATTTTTAAAGCCTTCATTATGGCTTTTTCTAGTTCCTCTTCATCTAAATTATTTTTAGCTTTTATAACTGGGTCATCTATTTTAAAATACAGTATACCTGCTGGGAAAATTGCTTCCTGTGAAAGCGCTGTTTCATTGGTAAGCATGGCATCTAAATAGGTCAATAGTTGTATTTGAAGTCCATAATACACATCGGATAGTTTAAAATCCTTATTGCCGGATTTATAATCTATTATTCTGTAGAATTCTTCTCCTTCATTTATTAACTTATCTACCCTATCTATTCTACCCACTAAATTTACGGTTTCCCCTGTGGATAGTTCGACTTCAATCGGTGGATAATCTCCCTCATTAAAGCCAAAGGATACTTCATAACCAAAAGGTTCAAAGCCACTATTTTTCATTTGCTCAACTATGACAAATATGGTTCGCTTTAAAACTCTTTTCAATCTCTCCGTAAAGTACTTATACCTTGGGGTACTGTTTAATATATAGCCACTAGAACCTTGATCTGCTTCTGTTTCTACAATGGTTGCTATATTTTTCTCGCACCATCCACGGTCAAGATCCGCCCATTTTATTTCACTTTTATCCACAAGCTTTGAAAAATTATCAAGCACACTGTGCATAAAACTACCTAAGTCCGGGGAAGAAAAGGTAAAAGTTTTTCTTTCCTTTGCTTTTAATCCATATTGCACAAAATAAGCAAATGGACACTCTTCATATTTTTCTATTCTAGATACGCTAAAATAGTTTTTATCACCATAAAGTAATTTAACTTTTTCTTTTTCCAGCATTTTTACTTCATTCTTATAATCAAAGCCCTGGAACATGCTGTCGCTCTTTTCTTTCCACTGAGCTTGTTTCTGGTACCACTTATAAACTTTAACCCAAAGAGGAGATATATACCCTTCCTCTAAATATTTTCTAAGCGCAAAGATTAAGCCATTAAAAGTTGGAATTTTAGCACATACCTCTGAAAGTTCATGAGCCTCTTGCATATCCTGAGCTCCCTGAACATCTTGTGATTCCTGCATCTCATGAAGGTCGTCCATATATTCTGTTATACTGCTTTGTTCTACAAGCCCTTTAAATAAGGCTTTAAATCTAGATATTATAATAGAAGGTCTTAGAGTTTTCCCTTCATAATCTCCTATTGGATAACTTATATTTAAATATTTGCTTGGGATAGTTATGGTAGCATAGATTAAATACTGCTCATTGAACACCTCTGTTTTGGTGTCACTGGCCATTTCTACTCCCTTTTCTTTTAAAATTAATCTGTCCCTGTCTGTGAATATCCCGTCTTCCTTATTGCCCTTTGGGAACACTCCATCGTTTACCCCTATAATATATAAGGCACTTATGTCGTGACTTTTTATACGATCTAAGCTAGTGATGGAAACTCCATCTAGTGCTGGTGGAATAAGTCCCATTTGGTGTTTGCTAAATCCCATGGATAGGATTTTTACAAACTCCTCAAGGGATAAGGTTTCTGTGCCTAGCACTTCTACCATCTGATCTAATAGTTCCATAACTAGGTTCCATATTTTGCCGTACTCTGTCACCTGCTCTTGGGCACCATCATTTTTGAAATTCTCTATCCACTGCTCTAGAGTTTTATATACCTTTATGCACTCTAAAAATTCAAATAGGGCGGTACAAATTTTTACGGTGGTGTTTTTACCTTTTAATTTTTCATTTAATTCTAGTAGCGGCTTTATGAAAGTGTCTCTTGTATCATTTAGAATTTTAATGATAGCTTCTATTTTTTCAGCTTCCTTTTCGACCTGGGTTGTTGGGTTTTGATGATCTTCTGGTTGCTTGTTTTCATCAGTTGCTTTATTTTCTTCAGATTGCTGATTTTTCACAGGTTGTCCATTTTCCTTAGATTGCTGATTTCCCTCAGCTTCACCATTTTCTATTCTCTTTTGCAGCTCCCTTTCTGCTGCTTTTTTTTCATAATAGTCTCTAAAATAATATTCTATTTTTTCTTGCCACAGCTCAGGTTCTGTCCATTTTTTTTTGCCCTTTATACCTGTTTCTATTACGAAGTTTTCTAGTATATCTATACACTCTGTCTCTATATCTAAGAGGCCTGTTTTAAGATACCTAAACACTGATTCATAACTAAAGTTCTTAGTAAAAATCTCAACGGTGGAGGTTATTAGCACAATTAAGGGATTACTTGTTATATCTTTTTTCTTATCTATAAATAAGGGAATATTGTATTCTGTAAATATTGCTTTAATTAACTTTTCATAGGCTGGTAAATCTCTGGTTACTACTGCTATTTTATTAAATCTTATGTTTTCATCTCGGCAAAGCCTTAAGATGTCCTTTGCCACATGCTCTATTTCGGAATATGCATTTAGCCCTTTAAACACCTTTATATTTTCACACTTTTCAGTGGAAGGAGTGTATGGGAATGCAAAATAATTCTTTTCAAGAAAAGAAAGCTCTGCATTATCTTTAAATTTATGATCTTTATTGGTTTGTAGCTCTATAGGTGCATCGATGCTAGTGCCAGTTTCCTCAGCTATTTCTAAAAGCTTATTTTCTGTAGATTTTATAGAATAAAAAGCATCGGATTCCTCCATACCTTTAGAATGCACCGAGCTTTTTAGAGGCAGGGTTATATTTACCCTTTTAGCCTTTTTATATAGCTTTTCTATTATTCCATATTGTTGGGGTGTAAAGCCCGTAAACTCATCTAGCCAAAACTCCGAACCATCAAAAATATTACATTCATCAAGGGCACTATATAATCGGGTCAAATCGTCATCTGGGTCCACGTAGTTCAGGTTTAAAATATTATCAAATTCTCCATATATAAGGGATAAATCAGTTATTTTATCTATTAGCAAGGGGGTTTCCCCTAATTTCTCTTTTACCACATTTAAATCTTCCACAGAAATTCCATATTTTTTAAACTCTGTAATGGCACCAGCTACATTATCTACAAAGCCCTTTTGCCTAGACGCCGCACTAAACACCTTAAAGCCATCTTGTTTCTTTTGCATTATGCTGTGAATAAGCATTGCTTTTCCTGAGGCATCTAAAGGCATGTGAGTTATACCTCCAACTTCACTAAAGACTTTGTACGCTAACCTATTAAAACTAAGCACTTGGACGTTTTTTATTCCTGTGGATCCAACTACTTTTATAAGATTTTTTTCAGCTTGAAAGGAGAATTGTTCTGGTACTAAAAGTACTAGGGGTTTTTCACACTCTTCCACTTGCCTTTGCTTTATATCCGCGAGGCAGAACGTACTTTTCCCTTTGCCAGCTCCTCCGTAAATAAATCTTAAACTCACAAAAACACATCCCTTCTTTTTTAGGCCTTAGGCACATGAAAATAAGTACCAAACATACTGACTTGTTATTTATTTTAACGCGCCTCTATATATTATATCATGTATAATTTTACCATAATAAGTGTATTTTCTCTAGCGGTTATCATTATATTATAACATGTGAAGTATACTTAATAATATTGAAATGGCTTTATATTAGACTGTATTTATATGATTTTCTAACTAAAATATATACATTTACTATAATTTGGATAAATATTGTATAATTAGTTAAGCAACAATTCTTATATGTAGTTAATTAAAAAGAGGGGGAATTGTTTTGAAAAAACATCTTGTCAGTTACCTGAATTTTATTATAGGAATTATAAATGCTATTACTTCAATAGTTTGGTTTAGTTCTAATAGAATAGGATTTGGAGTTACTTATCTATTTTTAGCTATAACATTTATTACATTGGGTGTGTATTATAGAAAAAAGAAAAAGTAAATTATGTTACGGTTTGTCATAAAAATGAGGGTATAAATTATATTGATGTTACAAAAGCAATATGTGAATTATTAATTCACATATTTAAAAAATAATATCCAATTTTTTCTATATAAAATAATAAATATGTGTGCTATAATTTTTGTATTATGTTATCTAACGAGACAAGCATTAGGAGGATTATAATGTATAATTTAAAGAATTTTTCTGAAATAGAAGTAAGCAAACTGTTAGACGAAATATTACAAAGATATGATACTATTTGTAAATGTGAAAAGTGTAAATTGGATATTAAGGCTTTAGCATTGAACGCCTTGTCCACAAAATATATTGTTTCTGAGCAAGGTGAAATATATACTAAAGCATTAAATGAAGTTGATAAACAAGAACAAATTAATGTTGTCATGGCTATTACAAAAGCTATAGACATAGTATCTGCTAATCCAAAGCACTAGATAGGTTTGGAGGTTGGCTAGGTAAACCTTTATATGAAATTAAATTTAAGTTTTCATAAACAGTTCGATCTAAAAAATACCCCATAGAATAGACAATTATGGCCTACTCTATGGGGTATTTTTATTTTGTGCTTTGAAGTTTTTCTATAATTATCTCTTTCATTTCTTCTAATTTCTTTTCTGATATTTCTAAAGTTTTACCCTTAGAATACATGTATATTTTAATTTTCGGTTCTGTACCTGAAGGTCTTACAGCATACCAACTCTCATCATCGAAATAGAATTTAAGTACATTAGATACTGGAATTCCACTAGATTCTTCTGTGCCGTTGATTATGTCATAAGATTTTTCTATTTCGTAGTCTATATATTTAACCAGCTTTGCGTCGCCTAAAGTCTTTGGATTGTCTTTTCTATATTCTACCATCATTCTAGAAATTCTCTTTTGACCTTCTATACCTTCTAAAACTAAAGATATTAGGTTTTCTCTATAATACCCAAATTCCGCGTATATCTCATTCAGTATATCTATTAGAGTTTTCCCTTGAGATTTATAGTAGGCTGCTGCTTCACATAAAAGCATGGAGGATATTACTCCATCTTTGTCGCGAACGAAAGTACCGGCAACATATCCTATGCTCTCTTCATATCCAAAGATAAATTCATTGCTATTGTCCCTCTTAAAATCAGGAATTTTACCACAAATATTTTTGAAGCCTGTTAGTACTTCGAAGGTTTCTACACCGTATTTATTAGCTATAGCCTTACCTAAATCCCCTGTTACTATGGATTTTACTATGGCTGCATTCTTTGGAAGTGTGCCTTTTTCCTTCATTCCTTCTACTACATATTTTATGAGTATTGCTCCTGTTTGATTACCATTGAAGGCAACATATTCACCATTTTTATCTCTAACCATTATGGCAAGTCTATCACAATCTGGGTCCGTAGCTATTAATAATTCTGCCCCTTCTTTTTTCCCAAGAGCCTGGGCATACTTAAAGGCTTTTACATCTTCTGGATTTGGGTACCCAACTGTTGTAAAATCTGGATCTGGATTTTCTTGCTCTGGCACTACTATTATATTTGTAAAGCCTCTTTCCTTAAGGACGCGCCTTACAGGTACATTTCCTGTTCCGTTTAGAGGAGTGTATACAATTTTTATATCCTTATCTATGTCTTCTCTTATAGCTAGACCTTTTACTTTTTCAAAGTACTCATCATCCATAGCTTTTCCAAGCATCACTATTAAACCTTTTCCCTTGGCTTCATCCATATCCATGACTTTTATAGAACTAAAGTCCGAAATACTCTGGATTTTTTCTGTTATATCTTCTGCTATAGATGATAAAATTTGCGCACCATCTTCCCAATATACTTTGTATCCGTTGTATTCGCGAGGATTATGACTAGCAGTTACTACTATTCCTGAGGCAGTATGTAATGTTCTTACCGCATAAGATAATTCTGGAGTAGGCCTTAGCTGCTCAAATAAATAAGCCTTTATTCCATTTGCCGCTAAAACTTGCGCTGCTGTAGCTGCAAATTTCTCAGAAAAATGTCTACAGTCGTATGCTATAGCTACGCCTCTATCCATATATTCTTTGCCATAACCTTTAATATACTCTGCAAGTCCTTGAGTTGCTCTTGAAATAATGTATATGTTCATTCTGTTAAGTCCCGCACCTAATTTCCCTCTTAGCCCTGCAGTTCCAAACTCTAAATCCATGTAAAACCTATCTTGAATTTCTTTAGGATCTTCTGCTATTGATTTTAAATCTTCTCGAGTCTTCTCATCAAAGTATTCATTATTTAACCATTCTTCATATTTTTTCATATAAGTCATTTCAACTCACACCTCTCCAAATAATTACTATTATTATATAACATTATACATTATTTTCTGTATTTTTTAAACAATACTTTTTTTGGGTACTTTCGTGAGGAAGTGTGGGGACGGTTAACAATTAATAATATTAATTGTTAACCGTCCCCAGGTTTTTGGGTTAAAAGATTCTATAGATTTGAGTGGTACAAAAACAAATTATTATAGCAATGCATGTGGGCATTAATATAGATAATAATGTCCATCTAAGACTGCCTGTTTCTTTTTTGATAGTCCATACTGTTGTAGCACAAGGGAAATGCAGTAGTGAAAATAACATTGTGTTTATTAGGGTCAAGTAAGTCCAGCCATTATTGAGTAGAATTTCTCGAAGCTGACTTATGCTTTCAAATTGAAGCATAGATCCTTTAGATAGATATGCCATTAAAAGAATAGGAAGTACAATTTCATTTGCTGGAAATCCTAAAATAAAGGCTATTAAGATAAAACCGTCGAGTCCTATAAGCTGCGCAAAGGGATTTAGAAAATTTGCCGCATGGGCTAGTATGCTTATATCTCCTATTATTATATTTCCAAGAATGTAGGTTATGGCACCAGCGGGCACTGCTACAGTTATGGCTCTACCGAGCACAAACATTGTTCTATCGATTATAGAGGTATATAATACTCTGCCTAGTTGAGGTTTTCTATAGGGTGGTAGCTCTAGGGTAAAGCTTGAGGGCATGCCTTTTAATATTGTTTTTGATAGTGTATAGGAGGATAGCAGTGTGATTCCTATGCCTATAAGTACTAAAACTACTACCATTAGTGCAGCTATAATAGAGCTACTAGCTGAGGAAAATTTCACTCCTACAAACACCATGGATAGAGCTATCAAAGTTGGGAATCTTCCATTACAGGGTACAAAGTTATTGGTTACAATGGCTATAAGTCTTTCTCTTGGTGATTCAATTATCCTGCAGGCTATTACACCGGCAGCATTGCAACCAAAGCCCATACACATGGTTAGCGCTTGTTTTCCATGGCAGCAAGCTTTTTTAAACACATGGTCTAAATTGAAGCATATTCTTGGAAGATACCCACCATCCTCTAGGAGTGTAAATATAGGAAAGAATATTGCCATAGGTGGTAGCATTACAGCGACTACCCAGGCAAAGGTTCTATATACTCCTAGTACTAAAAGATTGTTTAGCCAAAGTGGCATTTGTATATAGATAAAGAATAGAGCAAGCTTTGCTTCTATCCAAAATAAGAATTTTGCTATAAGTTGTGAAGGGTAATTTGCGCCCTGAATTGTAAGCCAAAACACCACTGCGAGTAGTAGTATCATTATGGGGATACCGGTTTTTTTAGAGGTGACTATGTCATCAATCTTTTTTTGAGATAACAATCTTTCAGTGTCTTTTGTAACGGTTTTTCTAGTTATCTCCTCAGCTGTTTTATAAATAGTAGATACAATAGTGTCTCTTATGTTTTCATTGTTCTTAGCTCTAAATAGTTTGATTTCTTCTAGAACTTTCTTTATACTTATGTCTTCCTTTAAGTTCAATTATTACACCCTCCTATTAATTGCTTTTTAAGGCATCTTTAAAGATAACTAGTGTGTATGCTAGTCTATTTTTTTAAGATGCCTAGGTCATAATCTAAATATTTACTTATAGAATTTAAGAGGGATTCATCTCCATCTAAAAGTCTTAGGGCAAGCCATTTCGTGTTAATTTTATCCATAAAAATCGAACTGAGCATTGGGGTGAGACGCTTTAGCTCCTCTTCAATAATCTTAGAATATTGAATTTGTACTGAACATGTATGAATTTTATTAGTGCATAAATCATATATGTTATCTTTCAAAATATTCATTCCTATATTACTTCTAGCAGTAGTTGGCACCACCGGAATACCTAATTCATTTGATAGTGCCCCCATATCTATTCTTATGTTTTTACTTTTAGCCTCATCCATGAGATTTACGCAAGCTACCACCTTATCCGTAATTTCCATTACCTGCAAAAGCAAGTTTAAATTTCTCTCAATACAGGTAGCATCAAGCACCACCACTGTTACATCTGGCTTTCCGAAACATATAAAGTCTCTAGCTACTATTTCTTCTACAGAACTTGCAAGAAGAGAATAAGTGCCTGGTAAATCCACAATAATAAAGTTTGTGTCTCTATGACCATATTTTCCTTGAGAGTTTACTACTGTTTTGCCTGGCCAATTTCCTGTATGCTGATGAAGTCCCGTTAATGCATTGAACACTGTGCTTTTTCCTGTATTAGGATTTCCTGCAAGTGCAATTACATAATCCTCTTCCTTAAATTTTTCTACATTAAAAAGGTCCTTTAACCCTTGCTTTGTGCTGGAACTGTGAGTTAGGCCCATATTCCTTCTCCTTTCTATTGCTTTTTTAGTTGATATTTATTGTCATGCCAGAGTTACATCTATATGTGTTTTACCATAATACTCTTTGCTTCTTCCTCTCTTAGTGCAATACAAGTGTCTCGTATAAGATAGGCAGTAGGATCTCCAAAGGGACTCTGTCTAAGAACATGGATAATAGTATTTGGTACTATTCCTAAATCCAGCATTCGTTGTCTTGACAAGCCTTTTGAACGTAATTCTACCACTTGAGCCTTTTTCCCCACAGCAATTTCTGTTAGTTTCACTGTTGTATTTTCCATTTTTTCACCTACTTTACTAAGCTTAGGTATCTAGGCACATGACAATAATTAACTTGCCAAAGAAAGCAGTATATTTATTCCAATGTACCATTGCTTTATATTATGAATTTAAAGTTAAAATCGTCACTAAAATTAAAAAAAGTATAAGCTACATAAAATTAATTTTACGTAATTTATACTTTTCTTTATATACCAAAACATAGAGCTTATATTACCTACTTAAGTTATATGCGAAATCTATATCTCTTTTATTCTTGGGCGTCATATACAATCTTAGACACTTGTGCAATAGTCTCATTTGCCTCGGTTAGGTTCTTGGTAAAAATCACAAGAATGTATGGATTGTCCTTACTTACAATGGCAATATCGTTTACACACTCGCCATAGTCACCTATTTTATGAGCTACAATGCCCTTAGGAATATACTTATCTATCCTATCATGATACTCTGTTTTTTTCATAGTTTCAATCATATCACTGTAGTATTTATTATTATCAAGGTTTAAATATAATTTTTCTAGGATTTTAAAAGAATCCTTTGGTGTAGTATTATTTCCACTATGAACTGTAGGATGAGCTACGATTTTTTCAATATAATCATATTTATTTTCATTGCCTACTCTTCTTAAAATCATATTTATAGCTATATTGTCCGAATAAATTATTGAATAGTCACTTAAGGTCTTTATTGCGATCGGTTTACTTAAATCCGTTCCTTGAAGTATTCCTGCACCCTCTTCATAATCGCCTTCTTTAAATACTAATTTTTCGTTTATATCAATCTTTTGTTCCTGAATCATATCATACATAAGCATGTTTATAGGTACTTTTATTGTGCTAGCCGCTACAAACTGTTTGTCCTGATTTATTTCAATAAATTTATTAGAATTTATATCATAGTAAACCAATCCAACTTTGTTTATATTGTTGCCTAAAAATGTTCTAATACCTTTTTCTAAGTTATCTAACTGAGCTTGTTTCACAGCATTTCTTTCTACCTTGCTTAGCTTGTACTCTAATGACTGTTTATACACTAGATCCTCATAATCCGTTTTAGATATGGATTTAGATATTCCATAATTATTACTTTTATTATAATTGGAAATATAATTAAACGTAGCAATACTTTCGCTGGCTACTATCGGCTGTTTGCTTACACTAAATGTTGCAAAGAATGCCATTATTAATGTTAATGAAATGACAATTTGCTTATCTACCATCTACCCATCCCCCCCCCTTATACATCTATATTAGGTGTATCTATTATAGATATTATCCCCTTTGAAATACTCTTACTATAAAAATATATTTTTTATGTGTCATTTTGATGACAATTATGCTAACAATTTATTAATTTATTTACTACTTTACATTATACCTTAATTTTCATCAAAACTTTATGTTTTTTTATTTTAAAAGGAAATACTAGGGACGGTTAACAATAATTTGTATCTTTTAAAAATAGTTTATAAATATAATATTATAATTACTATTCTAATCTTCATAAAATCTTCATGCCAGGCGCTTATAATTTAAATTAATATTATTAAAAAGAAGGTGTAGTATGAGTAATAAAAAACAAAAAATCAAAGTCTACAACATGACCTGTACCTCCTGTGAAACTAGAATTGAAAAGGCCTTGTTGAATATACCTGGAGTTACAAAGGTATTAGCTGATTACAAAAGCGAAAGTGCATTTTTAGAATATGATGATGAAATTTGCAATATAGCACAAATTAAAGAAAAAATCTCAAAACTCGGCTATAGTACAGAGAATTCTGGTAATTTTAAAATTATTGGCCTACTAGTTATAGTCGTTGCAATTTTTCTTTTAAGCAAGGCTGGAAATAGCTTTGACATGGATTCTAAGTTGAAAAATGCTTCCTATTTAGTTTTATTTGTAGTGGGTATTTTTACTTCCCTGCACTGCGTGGGTATGTGCGGTGGCATAATGTTATCTCAAAGTATTTCAATAGGAAATAAGAATAAATTTGAGGCCCTAAAACCTGCTATATTTTATAATCTTGGCAGAGTGATATCCTACACTATTCTTGGTGGAATTGTTGGAGCTCTAGGCTCTGTTTTTTCTCTTACTTTACCTTTTAAGGCCGGTCTTCAAGTTTTGGCTGGACTTTTTATGATTGTTATGGGATTAAATATGGCTGGCTACAGTCTTTTTAGAAAATTCAACATAAGATTGCCTTGGTCTGCCTGTAATATTAAAAAAAGCGGCAAAACTCCTTTTGTTGTAGGCATTTTGAATGGTCTTATGCCTTGTGGACCTCTCCAGACTATGCAACTATATGCTCTTGGAACAGGTAGTGCTCTAATCGGTGCCACTTCAATGTTTGTATTTTCTCTTGGAACAGTGCCTCTAATGCTTGGCTTTGGAGCTCTTTCTGGTCTTTTAAGTAAGGATCACACTAAGCAGCTTGTAAAGTTCGGAGGAATTCTTATAGTTGTTCTTGGACTTATTATGGGTAATAGAGGGCTCGCACTTGCTGGTATTAATGTGTCACCTATGGCTTTTGTAAATAGTACCGCAGCTAAGCAGACTGCTTCTCCTGCAAATGGTTCAAAAGCTACTATTGAAAATGGAGTTCAAGTAATAAGAATGACTGCTAATGCTAATGGCTACACTCCTAATGTATTTTATGTACAAAAGAATGTACCTGTTAAGTGGATAATAAATGGAGAGGTACTCACCTCTTGTAATAACTCCATTGTTGTGCCTTCTTTAAGTGAAGAAAAAAAATTAGAATCTGGTGAAAATATCATAAATTTCACACCAGGAGATAAAGATATAAACTTTAGCTGTTGGATGGGTATGATAAGTGGTGTAATTAAGGTAGTAGATGATGTTAAGGCTATTGATACTTCTACAGCCACAGGTACTGTTCCACCAGTAGCAGCTGGTGGAAGTTGTTGTTCTCCTGGTGCTACTGGTGCTGATGCCGGCGGCGCTGCTGCTACTCCACCTAGCACTGCTAGTATATATGGCAGCGATATAGCCAAAACTCCCATTGACCTTTTAACTAAAAAGGCTAACATAAGTAATAATACCCAAAGCTTAACTATAAGTGGAATTGGTTACGAACTTTCCCCGCTTATATCTTCAGTACAAAGTGGTCTTAAAGCTAATTTATCCTTTGACTTAACAAAGTTTGATAATGCTATGGGAACCTATTCAATAATTGGCTCTGATGATAAAACAATTTCATCCTTCCAAGGCAAAAAAGGCATTGTAAAAGTAGCCTTGACCTTTGATAAACCTGGTGTTTATGCAATAGTTAAAGATAACACTACACTGGGCTTAATTGACGTATCTAAGGATATTAAACCTATAGTTCTTGAAGAGTTAAGGGATAAGTATTTAAAATAACTAAGAAGAACACGGTGGGTACGGTTAACAACTATCTAAATAATTAACTTAAGAATACGAATGTGAATATCATCTCGATGCATAGGCAATAATTTAAGAAGTATAAAAAACTCTATAATGTTAAAATTTATGGGTACTGCCTTATGGATAACCATGCACATTTATTGGTTGATGCTAATGGTGCAGATATATCAAAAGTTATGCACGGAATAAATTTTTCTTATGCAATGTACTTTAATAAAAAAAATAAAAAGGTACAAGTTTTTCTTAAAAAACTTGTACCTTTTAAGGGATAGGCTATAACTTATTATTAACCGCCCTCCACCATTTATCCCATTTCAACTGTTTATCTAATTGTTAACCGTCCCCACTTGTCAATCCAAAGCACTAAACCCTATTAAAATAAACAGTAACCGCGCTCCCCTTCCCTTCTTCGCTTTTCACTTCTATGTTTGCCTTGTGAAGGGTTAATATATTCTTTACTATGGTGAGGCCTATTCCTGTGCCTACTGTTTCATGTCTACTTTTGTCTCCTCTATATAACCTTTCGAATATATAAGGTAAGTCTTCCTTACTAATTCCTATACCTGTATCTTCTATTTTTAATATTACTTTTTCATCTGCTTCCTTTAACGTGATATTAATTTCACCATTCTCTTTAGTAAACTTAACTGCATTTGAAAGTATATTAATAATTACCTGTTTTATTTTATCCGTTTCACCTAAAATATTAAATTGTTTGCTGGTATTACATTCTAATGTCATTTGAAGTTTCTTATTTTCTGATACTAGTTCAAATTCCTTTACAACAGAGGATAAAATATCTTTCAAAGAAATTTTTTCTACATCCAAGCTTATTTCTTCACCTTCAATTTCCTTTAGTCCATTTAAATTGTCTATTAGCTTTCCAAACCTGATAACTTCTTCATTAAGGTAAGCTAATCTCTCATTGTCTACTGGAAAAATACCGTCTATCATTGCTTCAAAATTATTTTGAAGAATATTAAGAGGCGTTCTAATTTCATGTGATATATCTGATATCAATCTTTTTCTAAGCAAATCCTGATGTTGAAGCTTTTCTCCAAGTGTATTTATACTATTTCTTAAATCTTCAAGTTCTAGAATATTGCTCTTATCCTCTGATCTTTCATCATAATTTCCATTTGAAAGGTGAACTGATATCTTTGAAACTTGCCTAAGAGGAGTAGAAAATTGCTTTGAGATAAATAGACTAATTAATATTGTTATTAAAATCGATAGTACTACACTTAAAATAATGCTCTTATTTATCGAACCTTTGAAATCTACATCTTCTTTGGATAACAGTACTGGCGCATATTGTCCTACTTCTATATAGCCTACAATTTTACCCCCAGATTTTATATCGAAGGTGCTTGTAGTATAAACTCCTCCATTTTTAACTTGCATAGTGGCATCCATGTTGTTAATAATTTCATTAGGATTCATTCCCCAAAGAACTTTGTTATTTTCATCCTTAAGCGTAAGGCAATAGCTACTCATATACGCTTCATGTGAAATTTCTATTCCAGAAGTTTCCGACCACTTTCCATTTTTCTTATATACATCTTCTAAATATGTAACTATTCTGGTATTCCTCTTATTCTGTATTTCCACTAAGTACTTGTTAAAGGTTGTTGATATAGTTATATTTACCAAGAGCGTGGATATGAAAAGTGCTAATATAGCAGTACATACTAAAATAATACTTAATCTTTTTCTTATGCTTTGCATAAATTAATCACCACCAAATTTATAACCAATTCTAGTTACGGTTACTATATATTTAGGATTCCTGCTATCCTCTTCTATCTTTTTACGTATATTTTTAATATGTACATCGATTGTTCTATCAAACCCTTGAAAATCTATTCCCATAATTCTTTCAATGAGCTGCTCCCTAGTAAATACTTTGCCCCCATTAGATGAGAGAATGTTTACTATGTCAAATTCATTTGGCGTAAGAGGTATCTCTGCGCCGTGTACCTTAACTATTCTTTTCTCATAATTGATTTCCAAATCGCCATTATTATACACTCTTGTTTCAGACTCATGTATATTAAGCCTTCTAAATAGTGCATTTACTCTTGCAGTTAGTTCTCGTGGGCTAAAAGGCTTAACTAAATACTCATCTGCCCCAAGATTTAATCCTTCTATCCTATTTTCTAAGGTACTCTTTGCTGTAAGCATAAATATGTGGACCTCAGAAATTTTTCTTATAATGCTACATACTTCTTCACCAGATATGTCCGGTAACATTAGGTCTAATATAACTAAGCTGAATGGTATTTTCTCGAAAAGCTTTATTCCTTCCATACCCTTGGTAGTGCAATAAACACTATATCCTGCTTTTTCAAGATATGCTTTTTGTATTTCTGAAACCTTTTCTTCATCCTCAATAATTAAAATATTATCCATGTTTAATTTACTCCTCTTAAAATTAAGTTTACAATTATAAGTTTTCATGAAAATAGAAGCGAATTAATTGTTAACCGTCCCTACTTATTTTAGTTGTCTAATTTACTCTCAGGATTATATTCCCCAAAAATCTAGCATAGAATATAGATATGTATTCTTTTCATCTTATAATCGCTATATTTTAAGGAGTTGATAATATGAAGGTTAAATTCTGTAAGCATAATCAATGGAATGATGCTGTTATTACTATGATAACTGAAACACACCCTAATATAAAGATATCCATGAAAAAATGTTTTGGAAAGTGTCATAAATGTAAGTCTCATCCGATAGCCATGGTTGGCAAGGAACTATTAGTGGGTACGGATGAAGAAAATCTATATAATAATATAATCAGCAAATTATTAATCCCTTAGGCGCCTCAAAATAAATAACAAGTCAAAATTCTAAGGACAGTGACTTTTTGTTTGTTTAGGGTAGGGGACGGTTAACAACTATTTGATATTTAGAATTTTAAAAGTATATTAATTGTTAACTGTCCCCGCTATTTAAAAGTGTATTAATTGTTAACCGTCCCTGCTATTTTATTTTACTCGTCTACCCGTTATATAATCTCCTCTTGTCATAGCTGAAACTTTAATTACATCTCCTGTACGAGGAGAATGAATATAATTATTATTCCCAGCGTATATACCTGTATGCTGAGGATTATTCCCGCTTCCAAAAAACACCAAATCCCCTGGTTGAAGATCATTTTTAGCTACTCGTATACCATCATTTATCTGATCATATGTGGCTCTTCCTATTGATATTCCAAAATGGCTATATACATATTGAGTAAATCCTGAGCAGTCAAACCCTGTAGAAGGCGATGCTCCACCCCATGAATATGGTGTGCCAAGGAAGTTAGAAGCAAAGGCTATTATAGAATCTTGTGATAAATTAGTTGAGCCTCTTGAAGGAGTATATTTAGCTACTAAATTTTGCACTCCACTTGCTTTTATCGCGCTTTTATTGACTGATGCTTGTGGGTTACTTATTCCAGCTATAAGAAGGTTTTCCTTGATGTCTAACTGAGTTATTAATTTGTTTTGTGCTTCTTTAGCCAGGATTATCTTTTCTAACTTTAGCTTGTTATCTGCCTGCAAATTAAGTAATGCAACCTTCGTATTATTTAAACTATCCTGTTTTTCATTTAATTTATTTTGGATGGCTGCAAAGTCACCCATTATTTTTTCATCAAACTGCATTATGATTCTTATGTTTTCTACTCTTGATATAAAATCTCCGAAGCTCTCTGAATTTAGTAAAATGCTGGTATACCCATCAAACCCATTTATGTACATGGTTCGCATTCTACTATCAAATAATTCTTGTTCCTTTTGTGCTTCATTTTCAACCTTATTTATCTCTTCTGCTGCGCTTTTAATTGCCTTTTCTGTTTGTAATATTTTAATTTTATTCTCCTGGGTTTTAGCCATATTTTTTTCAATTTCATTATCAAATTGTTCTATTTTTCTTTCAATTGCTTGACTTTCAGTTTGAATTCTAGTTAATGAATCCTTCTGCGGTTGTAATTTACCATTTGCTTTAACCGCCAATGCAGTTACATTTAAAGTAAAAATTAAGGTTGTCACAACTGCCATATTTCTCAAAACATGCTTCATTTTTACATCCCCCCGTTATTTTAGGATTTTAAAATAAACCATAAGCAAAATGTATCAAAAACTTATGTAGTTTATGTGAAGATTATTTTCTATGAAAATTAATATATTACTTAATTATACATTTATGTATTATTGTAGCATAAATATTTTCTATTGAACATACCCTATTAATATTAATTATTTTTTTTAACACAAAGAGCTGTGATTTCAAAAATCACAGCTCTTTGTGTTAGCGACATTTCAGAAGGATGTGTCTACTCCCATTGTGGTAATCAATATTAAAATAAAAAAACTCCAGTAGGAGCGTACACGCCTTCTGAAGTCTTTCATATTGCAGCATGGTCTAAGATGAACAACTGCGAAGGTGATGATTTAATTATAAGGCTCAATCCAATTAGTTTTTAAGAATTTCTCTTCAATTTCATCTGGTGGAAGAGGTTTACTGAAATAATAGCCTTGTATCTGATTGCATCCCATGCCTTGAAGTAGTTTAATTTGTTCCTTTGTTTCTACTCCTTCTGCAATAACGTCTAAGTCAATTTTTTGTGCAAGTTGTATTATTCCATCTACTATGGCTTTTTCTCTTTCATTTGTAACAATATTATCTATAAAGGACTTATCTATTTTCAATGTATTTATAGGTAGCTGTTTTAAATAACTAAGCGAAGAGTATCCTGTACCAAAGTCATCTAAGGCAATATTTATCCCCAAGTTTCTAATCTCCGTAAGTAGCTTAACACTCTTTTCGAAATCCTTCATTAGAATACTTTCCGTAATTTCCAGCTCCACAAACCTCGGATTAACCTCTGTTTCAGTTATAATCCTTTTTAGATTTTCTTCAAATTTGTCATTTTGCAGTTGAACTGCAGATAAGTTTATTGCAATAGTATCATATATATATCCTTTGCTTTTCCACAAATTATTTTGTAGGAATGTAGTTTTTATAATCCAATCACCCATAGGAATTATTAATCCACTTTTCTCTGCCACAGGTATGAACTCTGCGGGTGATATTCTTCCTAGCTCGGAATTGTTCCACCTTAAAAGTGCTTCAAAACCTTTTATTTTATTGTTTATAATGTCTATCTGTGGTTGATAATAGATTTCAAACTCATCATTTTCAAGTGCATGCCTTAAGCCTTTTTCTATTTCAACTCTTCTTACCACTATATCACTCATATTCTTATTAAAGTAAGAATATTTAGCTTTACCATTGTATTTTGCACTGTACATTGCAGTATCGGCATTTTTTAATAGTATATTAGTTTCATTACCATCATCTGGGAAAACAGTAATTCCAATACTTGCTGAAGTATATACTTGTTTACCAGCTACATTTATTTCACAGTTTAGTATGCATAATAATTTTTCACACAAGTTACTAATGACTGTGTAATCCTCAATATTTTTCATTAAAATAAAAAATTCGTCTCCACCTACTCTTGAAACAATATCACCTTGTCTAATAGAAGCCTTTAGAGATATTGCAACATTTTTCAGTAATTCATCACCATAATCATGACCTAGTGTATCATTAATTTCTTTAAAATTATCTAAATCAATAAACAATACAGCATGCTTAACGACTTTATCCATCCCCTTAATAATCTCGTTCTCCAGGGTATTAATAAACAGTCTCCTGTTAGGTATGTCCGTTAATATATCATAGTACTTCAATTTATTAATTTTATCTTCAAAATGCTTTTTTCCAGTAATGTCTGTAACAGAGCCAGAAACTTTAGTTGCTACGCCCTTTTTATTTCTCAGACACTTCCCTCTGACTAAAACCCATTTGTCTCCGCCTCCATTAAACATAATTTTAAGACTGCTTTGATAATATAATGTTCTACCACTAATATGATCATTAAAATCATCTAATGCAATTTTTCTATCTTCCTTCGCAACTAGGTTTATCAAATCATTTAATGAGGTTATAGCATCTTTATCATACCCCGTAATATCACTAATTTTATCTGAAGAAAAAAATTCTTTAGTTATAAGGTCAATTTCAAATATAGCGTCATTTGAACCTTCCAAAGCCAATTTATATCTTTCTTCACTTTTTTCAATTATTGCTTGTTTTTCATTTAATTCATCAAATTGTGCCCGAAGCTCCTCTTCTGCAGCTATTAATTGCTCATAGGTAGCTTGAATTTCTTGATAATTTTCTTTTATTGTATGAGACCAAGCCTTACTTTTCTTAGTAAATTCACTAATTAAATAATATATTATAAAAGATGATATTAAAACATAAGCCCATCCTTTGATGGTTTGTATCCGTACCATTAAAGATTTACTTTCAATTAGAAGGTTTAAAATTCTATCTGAAAATAATATCCAAAGTCCACCAATTAAGGCATAAACCAAAGTTACTTTAAGTGGCATCTTTTTAAGTCCAAAATCATCTTGAAATAACCAATCAATATTAATCCCCTCAGCATTAATCTTTAATTCTTTTTTTGCGAATTTATTTAAGTCAATTTTTTTTCCATTCACCTAGATTCCTCCCATTAATATTTACAAAATAATTCATCCGTTTTATATTATATTTTCACTTTAAGATTAACCTTTATAATTATCGTCAAATTATGATTTTTACAAATAGTTTTTCTCAATTTATATTTAAAATTTTCATATTTTTTTGTCGCATTTTTATAATTTGAAAATTTTGAATTTTACCATTAATTATAACAAATATAATTATACAATATAAACCATAATCCTGTATATATTTATATAATAAATTATTTTTTTTTAAAATACATCCTATATCTTAGTTAATATTGTTAAAATTTATGTTTGTAACTTTATCGTAATATATTATAATGTATTATAGCGTATTATATTATATATAGATAAATTTTTTAATAAAGGAGCCTTTAAAATGAAAAAAAACAATATAATTGTCACTATGCTTTTTAGCATCTTATTTTTAAGTTCCATATGTTTTCATTTTATAAATAATAATAAAATTAAAAATACTACAATAAAAAATAATAGTTTAAAAATTGAATTTCAGTCACTAAAATCAGAAAATCAGTCTTTAAGAGAACTGAATAATCAGCTTCTTGAAACAAATTCAAATGTTGCAGAAAAGGTTAGTAAATTAAAAATTACTATAAATTAATATAAATAATTTAACCATATAAATTAAATAATTTATTGGAATAAAAATAAATAAAAGAGGAAGGTCGTACTATGAGAAACACAAGAAAAAAGAAAAAGCGCTCATTAGCACTTCTATTAGTAAAAATTTTCATTCTTACTTTGTTTGTTTCTTCAATTGTGAAAGCAGCCGTTGGAGAAGCAACCGTTGTAAGAAGTGAAAATGAAAGTACAATATTACAACAGGAAATAACGCAAATGCATTACCATAATGAGAAGTTAAAATCAGAAAATACAAATCTTCAAAGCAAAATTAAAAAAAGTGAAATATCCTATAAACAAATCTCAACTAGATCAAAAACAGCTAAAATTAAAATAGCTTATTTAACCTTTGATGATGGTCCATCAAAAAACACTTTAGACATATTAAGAATCTTAAAACAATATGATATTAAAGCTACTTTTTTCGTAAATGGTCATCCTGCTTTAAGTGACTTGTATAAACAGATTTCTGATGATGGACATGTTTTGGCAAATCATACTTACAGTCATGATTATAAAAATATCTATTCATCAGCCGATAATTTTAAAAAAGATGTTGAAAAATTGGATACCTTCCTTACTGAAATAACTGGAAAGGAACCTGCTCATATTTTAAGATACCCAGGTGGATCTAATAATAATATCTCAGTTCAATATGGTGGTATGGAAATAATGAACTCTATAATTAAAGAAATGAATGCATCAGGCTATAAATACTTTGATTGGAATGTTGATTCTAGTGATGCATCCACATATCGCCAAAACAAAGATGTTATTGTACAAGCAGTTTTGAATCAAAGTAGTCAAATTAAGCATCCCATTATATTAATGCATGATTTAGACCCAAAAACCACAACCGTACAAGCCTTACCGGAAATCATTGTGGGTCTCAAGAAACAAGGATTTATCTTTGACGTATTGTCTAACGATATTTATGCACCACAATTTAAAGTAATTAAATAGCAAACATAATTTTTACTTTGTACTTTGAAGGCTTAGAACCATCAACGTCGTATTACACTATATAATAATATTATTAGTACCTTGACATTTTTATTGTAGGTGCTATAATTATGGATAATTAAATAATTTAATACTACGAAGAGAAAAGTATGCCATGTCCCATTTACAGAGAGAAAATACAATAGCTGAAAGTATTTTTAAATGGAAGTAGCTGAAGACTACCTCTGAGTGACTCCAATAAAGTCCGGTAATTCCGTTATAATTAGTAAGTGGTTTATTTTTATAAACAATTTGGGTGGAACCGCGGGAAATTATAATCTCGTCCCTTTTCTATAGTTAGAATTGAGATGAGGTTTTTTTTGTTTTATAAAAAAATATGTTTTTATAAACTTGTGCATAATATTGTGTGCTGGTTATTTTTTAATATACCTTGAATAGAGAAAAAGAGAGGGGAGTAATATATATGATAAATATTAAATTAAAAGATGGTTCAATGAAATCTTATGAATCTGGAATGACTGTAATCGAAATTGCGAAAGATATTAGCGAGGGACTTGCGAGAGTTGCTTGTGCTGGCACAGTCAATGGTAAAACTGTAGATTTACGTTTCATAATTACTGAGGACTCTGAACTTAGTATATTAACTTTTGATGATGAGGAAGGTAAAAGAGCCTTTAGACATACTGCTACTCACATTTTAGCTCAAGCAGTAAAAAGATTATTCCCTGATACAAAACTTGCCATAGGACCTGCTATAGATGGAGGTTTCTACTACGATTTTGATAAACAAAATTCTTTCTCTGCTGAGGAAATTAAACAAATAGAAGAAGAAATGAAGAAAATTGTTAAAGAAGATTTGCCAATAGAAAGATTTGAACTTTCAAGAGTTGAAGCTATAGCTTTAATGGAAGCGCAAGATGAAAATTTCAAAGTTCAATTAATTGAAGATCTACCAGAGGATGCAATTTTATCCTTCTACAAACATGGTGAATTTACAGATCTTTGTGCAGGTCCCCATTTAATGTCTACAAGATACGTAAAAGCCTTCAAACTTACTCAAGTTGCAGGAGCATACTGGAGAGGTAGCGAGAAAAATAAAATGCTTAGTCGTATATATGGAACTGCCTTCACAAAGAAATCTGATTTAGATGCTCATATAGAAAGAGTGGAAGAAGCTAAAAAAAGAGACCATAACAAGCTTGGACGTGAACTAAAAATGTTTACAACTTCTGATGTTATAGGTCAAGGTTTACCTCTACTTATGCCAAATGGTGCAAGGGTAATCCAGTTATTACAACGTTTTGTTGAAGACGAGGAAGAAAGAAGAGGCTATGTTATAACTAAAACTCCTCTTATGGCTAAGAGCGATTTATATAAAATGTCTGGCCACTGGGACCATTATAAAGAAGGAATGTTTGTCCTTGGAGATGAATCTAAAGATGAGGAAGTTTTGGCACTTCGCCCAATGACATGCCCATTCCAATTTACAATTTATAATAATGATCAAAAGAGTTATCGTGATCTTCCAATTAGATATGCAGAAACTTCAACATTGTTTAGAAATGAGTCTTCAGGTGAAATGCATGGTCTTATGAGAGTACGTCAATTTACTATTTCAGAGGGTCATTTGGTTGTTAGACCTGATCAATTAGAAGATGAATTTAAAGGAGTTATAAACTTAATTAATTATATAATGGTTACACTTGGAATCGAAAATGATATCACTTACAGATTCTCTAAAGGTGATCCTAATGATAAGGAAAAATATATTGACAACCCAGAAGCTTGGGCGGATACTGAAACTAAGATGAAGGATATACTAGACCACTTAGGAATAAACTATAAAACAGCTGTTGGCGAAGCTGCTTTCTACGGCCCTAAGCTTGACCTTCAATTCAAAAATGTTCATGGTAAAGAAGATACTATAATTACTGTACAAATTGACTTCGCACTACCAGAAAGATTTGACATGACTTATGTTGATAAAGATGGCTCTAAAAAACGCCCATATGTTATCCATAGAACTTCTATTGGTTGCTACGAGAGAACACTTGCAATGCTTATAGAAAAATATGCGGGAGCTTTCCCAACTTGGCTTGCACCGCTACAAGTTAAGGTATTACCTATTTCTGAAAAGTATCATGATTATGCAGATATGGTAGTAGCTAAGCTAAAGGCAGCTAACATTAGAGTCGAGGGAGACTTTAGAGCAGAAAAAATCGGATACAAAATCCGTGAAGCTCGTAATGAAAGAGCACCTTTCATGCTAATAGTTGGTGAAAAAGAAGCTGAGCTAAATGAAGTTTCTGTTAGAAGTAGAAGAAATGATGATGAAGGTGCAATTGCACTTGATTCCTTTATTGCACGAATTAAAAATGAAATAGAAACTAGACTATTATAATAAAAAAATCCAGTACAAGATTTAATCTTGTACTGGATTTTTTATACTTTTTAAATTTTGAAAGAACTTTTTAAAGACACTATTCTGTTAAACACTAATTTTTCTTCTGTAGTGTATCTAGAATCCACATTGAAATATCCATGTCTGAAAAATTGGAATTTATCCTGTGGTTTTGAACCTTCCATATTTGGTTCTACAAATCCTTGAAGGATTTCTATAGAATTTGGATTTATTTGATTTAAGAAAGTTTTTCCTTCTTCTTGCTCTTCATCTAAAATCAGTGGTTCAAATAATCTAAATTCTGCTGGCACTGCATTTGTTGAATCTACAAAGTGGATTGTTCCTTTAACTTTTCTTCCTTCAAATCCACTACCGCTCTTAGTTTCAATATCATAAGTACAATGTATTTCGGTTATATTTCCCTCAGCATCTTTAACAAAATCATTACATTTTATAAAATATGCTCCCTTGAGTCTTACTTCATTTCCAGGAAACAATCTAAAATATTTCTTTGGTGGATTTTCCATAAAATCTTCTTGTTCTATATATATTTCTTTTGAGAAAGACACTTGGCGAGTTCCCATAGATGCATCATCTTGATTATTCTCAATTTCTAGCACTTCCACTTGAGCTTCTGGGTAGTTTGTAATAACCACTTTTAATGGTTTTAAAATTGCCATAGTTCTAAGTGTTTTAGGACTTAAATCTTCTCTTATAAAATGCTCAAGCATTTGGCCATCTACTGTACTGTTAGCTTTTGCAACTCCAATTTCTCTGCAAAAATTACGTATAGCGTTTGCAGTGTATCCACGACGCCTAAGTCCAGCTATAGTTGGCATACGAGGATCATCCCAAGCATCTACAATTCCCTCGTCTACTAATTGCTTAAGATTTCTTTTACTCATTACAGTATTTGTTATATTTAATCTTGCGAACTCAATTTGTCTTGGTTTATTTTCCATTTCACAATTATTTATAACCCAATCATATAGTGGACGATGATCTTCAAATTCTAAGGTGCAAATTGAATGTGTAATTCCTTCAATTGCATCTTCAATTGGATGAGCATAATCGTACATAGGATAAATACACCATTTATCTCCTGTGTTGTGATGAACCGCATGAGACATACGATAAATTATTGGATCTCTCATGTTTATATTAGGAGAGCTCATATCGATTTTAGCTCTTAGAACCTTTTCTCCGTCCGCGAATTCACCTTTTCTCATACGATCAAATAGGTCTAAGTTTTCCTCTACGGTTCTATTTTTGTATGGGCTTTCTTTACCTGGTTCTCTTAGTGTTCCTCTGTATTCTTTCATTTGCTCAGCTGTTAAATCACAAACATAAGCTTTATTATTTTTTATTAATAATACAGCTCGGTCATACATTTCATCAAAATAGTTTGATGCAAAAAATAGTTCATCCCACTTATATCCAAGCCATTTTATGTCCTCTTCTATGGAATTAACGTACTCTTTATCTTCCTTTGCTGGGTTAGTATCATCAAAACGTAAGTTTGTCTTACCTTTAAATTCATCTGCCAGTTCAAAATTTAATATAATTGATTTTGCATGCCCAATGTGCAAATATCCATTTGGTTCTGGTGGAAAACGAGTTATGATTTCACCGTGTTTTCCGCTTTCTAAATCTTCCATAACAATATTTCTTATAAAATTTGATGAAGTAGTTTTGTTTTCCATATTTGTCACCTTCCTTAAGTTCGCGTTTACTAACGTAAGCTAGCTTATGTTAGTAAACGCACTTGCTTGTAAATTTTCTCTATATTCTAATAAATATATCACAAAAACAGATTTTTTTCTAGGATTTTTTTGACAGATACCACCCACGTGGCAAAGCCGCTGGTATGATAACATATAACCGCTCCAGATTTAGAGGAGTTACCCACATATGTTACTTTCGTTCTTAAAGCATCCGGAATTACACCTATATGGATTAAACTGTCCACATTTAAATATTTGCCAAATTGTCCTATAATAATCACTCTTTGTAAATCTAATATATCTATTTTCATTAAAGTCAGTAACACATAAAAGCCAGATGAAATAGCACCTTCTACTAGTTTCACCTGACGAGTATCCTTTTGTGTTATTCTTATTTCCTTTGGGTAATCATATTTTAAGGTCTTCCTTTGCACTATTAACCAATTCCTTTGCCGTTTTAGCTGCTCTAGATGCATCAGAAGTATATACATCTGCCCCTATTTTTTCAGCAAAGCTAGATGATACTGGGCCCCCACCTATCATAACTATAATTTTATCTCTTAAATTTTCATTTTTTAATATTTTAATAACTTCTTCCATACCACACATAGTTGTAGTCATAAGAGTAGATAAGCATATAATATCCGCATTTATTTCCACTGCTTTTTCTACAAATTTTATAGCAGGCACATCTCTTCCTAAATCTTCTACATAAAAGCCCTCAGTTTCCATCATGATTTTAACCAAGTTTTTACCTATATCATGGGTATCCCCTTCTACTACTCCTATAACTACCTTATGTTTTTTATCCCCATCCTTACTTTTTAAATGAGGTTTTAATATTTCCAGCCCCCCGTACATAGCATCTGAACAAATTAATAATTCCGGAATATAATATTCTTCCTCATCGTATAACTGTCCTGCTCTACGCATTCCATGAGCAAGTCCCTTATCAATACCCTCATAAGCATCAAAATTATTTTCAATGAATTGTTTAGTAATTTCTATAGTTTTTTCCTCTTCCATGTCTACAACAGAATCAGAAATTGCTTGTAATAATTTTTCTTTTAAATCTGACATATATTATTACTGGTTTCTTAAATCTAAGTATATGTGAACATTTAAATTTAAAAACCAGTATTCACCTCGCCTTCTATTTTTAACATTTATGAAAAACCTACAACTTGCCACTTGCCACGTGGATGGCACTAGCTCTTTTGACCATATATTCTTGCTGAATCCATAAGTGCTATTATTTTATCTGGATGGGTTCCAATAGGTATATCACAACCTGAGCTTAAAACAAATCCTTTTGGACTGTCATATGCTTTGCTTATACATAGCTTACCTGCATTATGTATTTCTTCTATAGTTCCTCTAAGTATAGTCTCAACTGGAGCTACATTTCCTATTAAACAAACTTTATCCCCAAATTGCTTCTTAAGTTCTCCTATGTCGTCTATATTATCCAAGCTTAAATTTGCAATACCTACTTCTACCATATCACCCCATATCTTTTTAGTTGTTCCACAGATGTGTAGGGTGCTTCCACTTCCTCGCCTTTCAATAATTCTATCCATACATTTTTTCAAATATGGCTTTGCAAATTCTCTGAAGGTTTTAGCACTAATCATAGTACCAGAAGCAACAGGTTCAGCAATACTTGGACTTAACCCTAAATCGCATACTGCATCAATATAGTTAATAACACTTTGGGTGGATATTTCTAGCAGCCTATGTACCATTTCAGGGTTTCTAGTTATATCCTTAAGAAAATCCTCTGTACCTCTTAAAAAAGCAGCCGTGGTAAATGGTCCTCCCATAGAACTTCCTACAAATACTTCATGCCCAATTCTTCCACTCGTTACTTTAAGTGCTTCAAGAAAATATGATATTCTCCCATCTTTATAAGGATCTAAAGGTGATAGTTTGCCTATATCCTTATAGTCCTTTAATATAGCTTTACTAAAGTAAGGTGTACCATTTTCTGGGAACTTAAATTCACTTCCCATAGCCTCAGGTATTCCCTGAAGTCCTGGACCAACACCTATGCTATCTGGTCTGATTGTTTCAAAGCTTTTCACTGCTACATCTATAATTACTTCTGTTGAAAAATTATGTTCTTTAATTGTATGTCCAAAAAGTGGTGCACAGGCTTCCCCTAAAAATGGACTACAAGGAATTCTATCAATTTGTTTTCCTGCTGAAAAAGCTTCCATTCTTTCTCTTGGTGTCATTTGGTCTGGCTTTATAATTTGATTCATCTTAATTCCTCCTTAGAAAATTGGGATTAAATATTTTTGGGCATAGAAAAAAATAACATATTAAATTGCTATTTTCTCAAAAATCCTTATACGATTACATAATTATTATAGTATTTTAATCATTAAAAAGGTTAACTATACCTTTTACGAATACTTGATTTAGTACACATAAAGTTTACACTCTACTTTAATCTTATGCAAATCAGTTTTTCAAATAGGTTTTACCTTACCTATAGCTATTGTGCATCTTCGTTGACTTAATAATATATACATGATATTTTGTTAAAGGCATGAAATACATGTCTATTTTTTTGTATTTAATTAAATATATAGGGGAGTGATTTATGTGTCGGAGAAAAAAAAGAGAGAGACCTTTTCATCAGGATTTGCAGTTTTTTTCGCAACATTAGGTTCAGCAGTAGGTTTAGGTAATATATGGAAAGTTCCTTATCTAACAGGAGCTAATGGCGGAGGAGCTTTTCTCTTAATATATATTTTATGTGTTGCATTAGTTGGTATTCCAATTATGGTGTGTGAATTTTACATTGGTAGAAAATCAAGAAAAAATGCAGTGGGAGCTTTTGAAGAGTTAAAGGCTGCTAAAGGTTGGAAAAGCATTGGATTTATAGGGGTAGTTTCAGCATTTCTAATTATGTTTTTTTATAGTTGTGTTGCCGGTTGGGTTTATTCTTATGTCTTCAAAGCAATAAAAGGCGATTTCACGGGGGTTACCTCAGCTACATCTTCAGCAAAATTCATGTCAACACTGGTTGGACCAATGCCTCCACTTGTATGGCAGTTTATAGTTCTTGCCATAGTTTCGCTAGTCTTACTTGCAGGAGTTAAAAATGGAATTGAAAGAATAACAAAAACACTTATGCCTGTATTATTCATACTAATTCTTATATGTGATGTAACGGCATTAACACTTCCAGAGGCATCACAAGGATTAAAGTTTTTATTCCATGTGGACTTTTCACAGATAAATGGAGCTGTTATATTAACTGCTCTTGGTTTGGCATTTTTCAAATTATCATTGGGAATGGGAATAATGATTACCTATGGAAGTTATTTTACACAAAATAATAATATGATAGCAACTTCAGCAAGGGTTGCAATGTCTGACACACTAGTTTCAATACTAGCCGGAATTGCAATATTCCCAGCTGTATTCTCTTTTGGTATGAAACCTAGTGAAGGTGCTGGGCTATTATTTAAAACAATCCCGCTTGTATTCTCAAAAATGCCTTTTGGAAATATATTATTAGTAGCATTTTTCTTATTAACTGCTATTGCAGCTACAACAGCAATGATATCAAATGTCCAAGTTCCAGTTGCGTATTTTACGGAAGAAAAGGGTATGGGGAGAAAGAGTGCAGTGTTACTTACAACAGGTATAATGATGTCCATTGGAATACTAGCAACATTATCCGCTCATCCCTCAAGTGTCCTTGGTAATATTCATATATTAGGACAGAAGGGATTTTTCGATTCATTTGATTACGTATCGTCAAATATATTACTTCCAGTAGGCGGACTTTTAACAGCAATTTTCGTTGGATACTTTGTTAAAAAGGAAGATTTTAAATTAGAGCTTTCAAATCAAGGAACTTTAAATAATGGTGCTGCAATAAATGTTTTGTACATATTTATTAAATTTATAACACCTATTCTACTTGTAATTGTTTTCTTGAATTCAATAGGGATAATTAAATTATAAATAAAGAAGAACAGTAAACCTTATAAGTTACGCTAGTCTCTAAACTATTTCGCCTTATTAAGCTACAATAATCAATTATTAAAAAGTTAAATCTCAGTTCCACCCTTAACAAGCTTTATATCTGAATTCATAGCTTCAGTAGTTAGATAAGTTATACCCTGCAGATAATCTTTATCGCCATCTTCTGATAGCATAATTTTAGAGATTATATTATTCGCTGCGTAAGTCTACCATTCCCATTTCTATAAATACAACTGTTTAATTATTTATTGCTCATATTTGATTGTATATACCCTTATAGGAAAAAACAATTATAATAATTCTTTAACTTGAGAATACAATACACAATATGTAATAATATAACTAACCAGTAATCTAGTGAAAGGAGATGGTAATATTGATCATAACTAGGAGGTGGCTTTTGGCCTAAAAAGGTTAAAAGTTTACCATTAAATATGAAGTAGCTCGCAATTAATAATTGTTAGCTACTTCATATGAATATTAGGAGGCACACTGCCTCCTTTTATATTAACTTGCCACGAGGATGGCACCACTTGTTATTGACATAAAAAGGTTTTTATAATAAAATGAAATTGTGTGAATAATCAATTTAAATAAAAATAATTCAGATGAAGGAGATGTTGATATATGATGAATTTAATTGTAGCTTTTGAGGTGCTTGTTCAATAACTAAATATTATTCGAAGGCAGTATAAAATTTTGTAGTGTGTTTTTTATATTATATCTATAAAATGTGAAATTGGGTTTATTGACCCTTTATTTTGTGTGCTTTCGAAATGTAATTAATAACCGTCATCTGAAACGTTAAAATGAATTTAAAGTTTGGCAGAATGCACGAAGTTATCGTGTTTTTTTTATTGCCTTTTTTAATATTCCCGTGGATGGTTTTTATATCCACGGGATTTTTCTATAGAAAAACAAATAGGGCATGCAATCATAATTGTTATCCCTACAAATAAATACAGGAGGTGGTTTCAATGAAAATTTCTAATACTTTATTAAATATCAGTGAAAATAAAGAGGAGGAATTTTATATTGTGTTACAAGAATGGGAAGGATGTATTGCCAGCAGCGCTTTTAAAGGAGCTGCAAAAGTATATTCAAGGAGAAATTATATATATTCCAAAAGAGGATAATGTGCGAAAGGCTTGGGGTGAAAATAATGGTACCCGAAAGCTACTGCGAAAGCGGAATCTGGAAATATATAAATTTTATAAAGATGGAACTACAATTATTAAACTTACAGAATCTTATAATCTGTCAGAGGATAGCATCAGAAAGATAATTTTTAATATGAATAATGAAAAGTTAAAATTAAATGCATAGGAGAGGATGTTTATTTATAGTTTAAAACAATTAGGTTGGGACGAATTCTATAAAGAAGAATTTGACACTTTTATAGAAGATGGTTATACCATAGCAAGAGTTTTCGCAGAGCATAAGCATATTTATAAACTTTATACAGAATACGGGGAGATGCTTTCCGAGATCTCAGGCAAACTACGACATGAGGCAATGAATGATGAAGAATTCCCAACAGTTGGAGACTTTGTAGTAGCAAGTCTTAGAACTTCTGAAATGAAAGCTACTATTCACAAGGTGCTTCCTAGAAAAAGCAAGTTCTCCAGAAAGGTTGCTGGCATCAATACTAAGGAACAAATAGTGGCTTCAAATATAGATACAATTTTTCTTGTCAATTCCTTAAATAAGGATTTTAACGTGAGAAGAATAGAGAGATATTTAATTATGGCCTGGGAAAGCGGCGCAAGTCCAGTTATCCTGCTTAGCAAAGCTGATTTGTGTGAAGATTTAGCCGAAAAACTAAGTCAAACAGAAAGAGCGGCCGCTTTCGTGCCAATTCATATAATAAGTGCCATTGATAAGAGAGGTATGGATGATTTAAATCAGTATTTACAGCCCGGTAAAACCATTGCATTACTAGGTTCCTCAGGGGTTGGGAAATCCACCTTGCTCAATTACCTAGCAGGAGAAGTGGTTCAAGAAACAAAGGAAGTACGCGAGTATGATGATAGGGGCAGACATACTTCAACCTCTAGGGAGATGTTTATTTTAGACAGTGGAGCTATTATGATAGATACTCCAGGAATGAGAGAGCTACAGCTATGGGGTGGCACCGAAGGTATAAGTGAAGCCTTTGAAGATATAGAAGCATTAGCAACCCAATGTAGGTTCTCTGATTGCATGCATAAAAAAGAGCCAGGGTGCGCCATAAAGCAAGCTATTGAAGATGGCATTATTGATGAAAAAAGATTTAAAAGCTATTCTACTCTGCAAAAGGAAGCCAAAATGCTTGAAAGAAAACAGAATGATATAAATAGAATAGCTGGGAATAAAAAGAGTAAAGAATATATAGACCATAAGTATCGGGGGCTTTAATTTCATTGCTATATATAAAAAATAGTGAAAGTATCAAATTTCACCTACGTGCCTTGCAAACGAACTTGAAACTGGAAATTCGATTAAGAAATTCTAATCTTTTGCTCCTATAAAATTCTCTAACGCTCACATTCGGCGTCCTGCCTCAGGTTCGCTAGCCTGGCGTCCTGGCAGGCTTACGAGAATTTTATATCCGCAAAAGAAGAATTTCTAAATCAAATTTCAATAGCTTCATCGTCTCGTATTGCAAGTCACTTCGGAGAAATTTCATACTTTTTAATCTTATCTAATCATGCAACTCCCACTTATAGAAGTATGAGTCTGATAGATAGTAGAGCATTCTTTACAGCCTCTAAGTTTATCCCTTAAAAAATTCCTCTTATAGTCGTTAGGCTGCGAGTTTTACCTGTCATTCCCTTGAAGATAAATATATATAAGTATATGAACTATTGGTATTAACATAAATCTCATATATACTAATAAGTACATACTTGTATTTATTATGTAGTTTTATAAAAATGGGGGCTATTAAATGAAAATCAATATAAAAGACATATTAATCTTAATAATACCAGTGGTTATTTCCATTTTACTCATACCTGTTCTACCGGATAAAATTCCTATGCAATGGAGTTTAAACGGTACTGTGAATTGGTATTTAGATAAGAAATTTTCTTTTATTATTGGAATTTTTCCATTTGTAGTATATGAATTAATAAAACTCCGCCATAAATAATATAATTGTTTACTTTAGAGGTTCAAAAGAAAAAAATACAATAAATTTATAGCGAACACCTGTAGAATAATGTAAAATAAACATAATTTATTTTCGAGGAGGAAAAGATAATGAAAAAGACAGTATTATTATTTTTATTAAGCAATTACGCCGATTGGGAAGCCGGTTATGTCGCTGCTGAATTGAATTCTGACGAGGATAGCAATCCTTACTGCATTAAAACCATCAGTATATCCAATGAGCCGGTACATTCAATGGGAGGATTGAGGGTCTTGACGGATTATTCTTTGGAGACGGTACCTGAAGAGTATGAAGCTCTGATACTAATTGGCGGTACGGGCTGGAGGGCATCTGAGTCTAAACAAATTGTCCCTTTGGTCAAAGCTACATTACAAAAGAACAAGCTTGTTTCTGGAATTTGTGACGGTTCTGTTTTTCTGGCAAAGCATGGGTTCCTTAATGATGTTAGGCATACTTCAAACAGTTTGGAGGACTTAAAAAAATACGCTACCAATGAATATACCAATGCACAAGATTATGTAAATGAACCCGCTGTGGCGGATGGGAACATTATAACAGCTAATGGAACATCACCTCTTGAATTCGCCAGACTCGTTTTTACCAAGCTCCATCTGGATTCTGAGCAAGTGATAAAGCAGTGGTATGATTTTCATAAACTCGGTGAAATTGAGGCCAACAAAATATATGGTACTGATTTGTAGGAGATTTGAATATTAGCCTAAGCAAACTTATTATAGATTAGTTATGACACAATATTCATATATGTTTCATTGATGCTTAAATAATCAAATGTAAAAAACTATGCTAAACTTATAAATTAGCATAGTTTTTTTGTTGCAAAAGTACACATAGGAGAAATTTCATACTTCCCTCCTAAATCAGTTCTACTCTAACTTTTTCCAGTTCTTCACAAATTTTTTCATCTGGCTTTTCATCTACAATAATTGCATCTACATCATAAATATCTGCAAATTTATATGTTCCATCATATTGAAATTTCTTATTTTCCATCACTAGATAAACTTTTTTACCTGAGTGAATAATGGCTTTCTTTGTATTACCATCTTCCAAATCAAAAGTTGTAACACTTTTATCAAACATGTTCACTCCACAGCTGCCTATAAAAGCTCTATTTACTTTGTGCCTAGAAATACTCTCTATAGCTGTGGATCCTACAAATCCATTTAATTCTTTGTTAAACACTCCACCAGTACCTATTACGTCTACATGGTTACATTTTGAAAAGGTTCTAAAAATATCAATCATATTAGTTATAACTATGAGCTTTTTATTTCCTTTTGCAATTTTTTCTGCAATTAGTATATTTATGGACGATATATCTAAAAAAATTGTTTCTCTTGCCTTTATAAGTTCAAAAGCCTTTTCTGCAATTTTTATTTTACCTTGTGAATTAATATTCACTCTGCTTAAAATATCATTATGTGGGGCGGACTGCCTAATTAATACTCCTCCTCCATAAGTTCTTTTAATAATTCCTCGTTTTTCTAAGGTTTTTAAATCCTTTCTTATACAATCCTCTGTTACATTAAAGGTTTTACTAAGGTCCTTTACAATTACCTTTTCATTTTCATTTAATAGCTGAATGATTTTTTCTGCTCTTTCCTCTGCAAACATATTATCTCCACCTTATTTTATAGAATATATACATATATGATGTAGGACAAAATATTATTTTTTATATGACTTTTCTTACATTTAGAATAAACTTACGTGAGCCAGTTGCTAGAATGTATTAAAATACGTTCATTAGAATACATATTTAAATTTATAAACATAAAGTCCCCTTATTTTTAGTATTTATCTTATTTCAATTATATAACAAGATAAAACAATAAACAATGATAATCAACAATAAATATAATTACTTGTTTGGAATAGTAAAAATCCTCTATAAAAAAAGTAACATAACCCTTTTAAAGTTTATGTTACTTTTTTTATAAATTAATAATTGTTTTGTTTCTACCGCTATTTTTCGCCAAATATAAATTTTTATCTGCTTCATTTATAAGTTCATCAATAGTAATCTTCTCGCTTATAATGCTATATCCACCAAAACTTGCTGTTATTTTAATTTTTATATCCTTATAGTCAAAAATATTTTCTTGTAAAAATTTTCTGATTTTCTCTATTACTTTAAATGCATTAGCGCCATCAGTATTCCTTAGCACTATTAGAAATTCTTCCCCACCATATCTACCAACCCAATCTGAGTCACTTCTTACAGAAGTTGAAAGAATCTTTGCAAAATCCTTTAACACAGAGTCTCCTACAACATGTCCATAATTATCATTTACATCTTTAAAAAAATCTAAATCTGCCATAACTACGCATAGTGGCTTATTACTAATCACGCTGTCATTTATATCTGATTGAAGTCTTTCATTTATATATCTTCTATTATACATTCCCGTAAGTTCGTCTTTAATGGCAGCATCATTCATCTCTTTTATTAAGCTCTCAATATTAATTATGCTTTTTTCATTATTAATTATGCTTCCCGTTTGTGTTACATCCTTTAATATTTCTACAATATATACTTTATTTTCTATAGTAACAGGAGATGAAATAACAAGAAAAACTTTCCCTCCAGTAACCTCCATTTTTATAAAAGTATCATTTTCAAGGTAAGCTCTCATGGAAATGCAGTTTTTGCAATATCCCTCTGTTTTCCAAAACCTAAAACATGATTCTTCTACTACTTCAGTTTCATCTTCTTCAAATTTCATAACTTTCTTATTAATTGGATCTATGATTCTTACTGTATCATATAAATTTTTAAATATTGACAATTTTTCTTTGATTATTTCGATAATTTCCATAGCAAGACTCCTTTATAGCTCCTCGTGTATAGTCAAAAATTTCTCATTGTTTGTCCAATTTTTTATCATTTATCAAGGATTATTCATAATTTTCAATTATATGCGAATGAGCTGTACGCTATTCTATATAAGACTAATCATATATATTATACAATATTTTTAGTTTAATGCAATGTATTTTGTTTCTATAATATAGAAAATATTCAAAATAATATTTTTAAATAAGTATTGCATTTATGAACGTTGTTCATTATACTATATATATAGATAAAATTTCTTAGTTAATAATAAATATTTTATAAAGGAGTGATTAATTTGAAAAATAAAAAATTCACCATACTGCCCATATTTTTTACTGTATTTTTAGATTTGCTAGGTCTTGGTATTGTAATTCCCATATTACCCGCGGTTCTAATCGATCCACGCTCTGCAGTATTACCTTTTAGTTATGATTTCGCGACAAGGACATTGATATACGGGTTTTTGATAGCCTCTTACCCCTTGGCTCAATTTTTTGGGGCACCTATATTAGGTACCTTAGCTGATCAAAAAGGAAGAAAAAAACTATTAACTATTTCATTACTAGGAACGCTTTTGGGCTATATTTTATTTGCTCTTGGAATAATATATAATAATATATATCTTTTATTTATTGGTAGAATCTTAGATGGCTTTACTGGTGGTAACATCTCCATTGCACAATCTGCTATAGCTGATATTAGTACACCGGAAACAAAATCTAGAAATTTCGGACTTATTGGTATGGCTTTTGGGTTAGGTTTTATTATTGGACCGTACATTGGTGGGAAGCTTGCAGATCCTTCTATTGTAAGCTGGTTTACTTATGCTACACCATTTTGGCTTTCCGTTATTTTAACTTCTATAAACATATTGTTAGTATTGTTGTATTTCCCAGAAACTTTAGTTAATGCAGCAAAGGCAACTAAAGTTAGTGCCTTTACAGGTTTTAGGAATATTAAAAAAGCTTTCACTTATAAAGATCTAAGAACTATGTTTTTAGTTACCTTCCTTTTAACTGTAGGCTTTAATTTTTTCACCCAGTTTTTTCAAGTATTTCTAATAGGTAAATTTCAATTTAATCAGTCAAAAATAGGTGATTTATTTGCTTATATGGGTCTTTGGATTGCAGTAACTCAAGGTGCAATTTTACGTCCCTTATCTAAAAAATATAAGCCCATAAGCATCTTAAGTGTTTCCATAATATTATTAGCTTTAACACTCCCTTTGTTGTTAATACCTACTAAAGCTATTTGGATTTATGTAATAATTCCTTTTATAGCTATATTCCAAGGACTTACTCAACCAAACAGTACTGCCATTATTTCTAATTTGGCAAACAAGGATAAACAAGGAGAAATCTTAGGCATAAACCAATCTATTTTATCCCTTGCTCAAGCTATACCTCCAATTATTGCAGGTTTTATAACTTCTATAAGTATAAATCTCCCTACAATATTTGCAGCTGGTAGTACTTTACTTGCATGGATTGTCTTTAGGGTATTCTTTATTAAAGAACAAAAACTTAAATATTCAAAGGTTCAAGATGTTGCTATGGATAGTGTCACTAAAGAATAGATTTTTCTACAATAAAAAAAAGGAATGGTTTGTAAATACAAACCATTCCTTTTTTTTATTAATTTAAACTTCATAACTTGCCACTTAATATGGCACTTGCCACTTAATGTGGCCCTTGCTACTTACTACCTGGATGGAACCTAAATTTTCGTAAAGAAAATAGCTTCATAGTATGCATTTGGCAGACAATTCTCATCTAAATTAAGTTCTTTTGAGGTTTTTGATACCTGATCCCATTGTCCATTTTCATAAGCCATAATTAAATCAAGTAATTTACTGTAGCTATTATCATTAATCCCATTTAAAGCATCCTTTACTTCAATTGGTATTAATAATTCTTGGAGAATTTCCTCTAATGGCCTATCTAAAAGCAAATCTATCATAGATAGCATTCCTAGCAAATAAGCATTAAAAGGGTTAAGCTTTTTCGCCATTTTACTAGCAATTGATTCTGAAAATCTTGCCCTTGTTAAGGAATTAATTATTAAAATTTCCGGTTTATCCTCTCCCATATTACGAAAAGCCATTAAATATAACCATTTTTTTATTTCTTTTTCTCCAAGAAGTGCCAATGCTTGTTTCATTGACTTTATTTCACTTACGAAACTATAATTTGCTGAATTTATAAGTTTTAATAGTTTAAAAGATAATGATACGTCTTTTTTTATTAAATTTTCTATACTATCTATGGCGAAATTGTTACTACTGATTTCATGCAATAATTTCATATAAACAGCCTTATTTTCTGGTATTCTTTTTCCTGAAAGTATTGTTGGTTTACTAAAATAGTAACCTTGAAAATATGTATATCCGAGTGATACCGCTTCATTAAAATCTTCCATAGTTTCAACTTTTTCCGCAAGAAACTTTATATGTTCTGAGTTTACCTGTTCCATTACTTTTTTTCTTTGGGCCCCTTTAGTCACTTGAAAATCCACCTTAATAATATCTGCTATCTCGATAAGCTTTCTATATTTATTAGAATAAACAAAATCATCTAAAGCTAAGGTATAACCTAGTACTTTCAATTTTTTACATAGTTCTAATACTTCCTCTGTAGGTTGTATATCCTCCAATATCTCAACTATAACTGATTGAGGGGGCAAAACCTCAAAAATATCGGATTTTAATATATTTTCGGTGAAGTTAATAAAAGCCTTTTTACCACCTGTTACTTTATCCATTCCTATATTTACAAAGCTATTTTTTATAACCGCAATAGTTGCTCTATCCCCATCATCACCTTGGTATATATTTTTTTCACTATCTCTAAATAGTAATTCATATCCAAATAATTTATCATCTCTATCAAGGATAGGTTGTCTCGCAAGAAAAATATCCATGTTTATCCTCCTAGTGAATCTATTATTTAATTCAATTTTCATCTTTATGACTTGCTCTTATAACTTGACACCAAGGTGTCACTTGACACCAAGGTGTCACCTATCTCTCAATTCTCATCATATATTTAACAATTAATTCATCTAAGTTTCTGCTTGTAATAAGCCTTTCCTCTTCCACTTCGGTATTTTGGTCTGTACAGCATATTTCGTTTAAGGTATCTCTTAATTCATTTATTCTTTTATTTAATTCTTCCATTGTAATATTATCAAGAGTTAGATTACTCATACACACCTCACCTCCAAAATAGTTTCAGTTATTGTTAACTCGATTATATATTTATTTAAATGTATAATACTAATAGTATACATTTATTTACACCTTTTTACAATATCTTATAGCAATTCGATATTTTCTTTATTTTTTTATATATTAAAGCCAAAATACAACATGGAGGGAATTCAAATTATTACCTTCTGCGCTATTGTAATATTTTGATAAAAAAATAAAAGCATGTATTAGTAAAATTGAATTGCTAATGCAATTTTACTAATACACACTTCTTTATATCTTATAGTATAAAAAATTAGTTTTTATTATATTTCCATTATTATTGGTATAATTATAGGTCTTCTCTTAGTTTTTATATATAAAAATTGGCCTAATGCATTTCTTATACATGATTTTATTACTGCCCATTCTTTAATTTTATTGTCTAAACATTGCTCTAACTCTTTTCTAACAATGTCCCTAGCTTCATTAATAAGTTCATTGGATTCTTTCATGTATACAAATCCTCTAGTTATTATATCCGGTCCAGCTAGAATACTATAAGTTTCTCTTTCTATAGTAACTACCACAGTAAGGATACCTTCTTCAGCTAAGTGTTTTCTATCTCTAAGTACGATATTCCCAACGTCTCCAACGCCAAGTCCATCTACCATTATAGCTCCGGTTTGTACTCTTCCAGCAAATTTACATTCATTTTGTGATACTTCTAATATTTGTCCTGTTTCTCCGATGAAAATATTATCAGGATTCATTCCTATCTTTTCTGCCAATTGTGCGTGTTGTTTTAAATGTCTATACTCACCATGTACTGGCATAAAAAATTTAGGGCGAACCAATGTGTGAATTAATTTTAATTCCTCTTGGCAAGCATGCCCAGATACATGAATTTCTTCAGTAGTATTATATATTACATTAGCACCCTTTTTGAATAATTCATTTATAACATTGTATATGAATTTTTCATTTCCAGGAATAGGTGATGCAGATATAATGATTAAATCACCCTTTTGTATTTCAATACTCCTATGTGTTGATGATGCCATTCTTGTTAATGCAGCAAGAGGCTCACCTTGGCTACCAGTAGTTACTATTGTTACCTTCTCATCAGGGTAATTATGAATCTCTGCCACAGTGATTATAGCTTCTGGTGGTATATGCAAATATCCTAGTTCAATAGCTACTTGTGATATTCTCTCCATACTTCTACCACTAAAGGCTATTTTTCTTCCAACTAAAATTGAAGCATTGGCAATTTGTTGTATTCTATGGATATTTGATGCAAAGGAAGCTACTATTATTCTACCATCTGCTTTTTGGAATAGTTTATTTAATGATTCTCCAATTACTTTCTCAGATATAGTAAATCCAGGACGTTCAACATTAGTACTATCAGCCATTAAAAGTAGTACTCCTTGACCACCTAATTTTGCAAATCGCTCTAAATCTATAACTTCTCCATCAATTGGAGTGTAATCAATTTTAAAGTCTCCTGTGTGTATAATCCTCCCGATAGGAGTATGTATACAAATAGAGCAGGCGTCTGCTATGCTATGACTAACTCTTATAAACTCTACACTGAGCTTTTCTAGCTTAACAATATCACCAGGTTTTACTACATTTAGCGTACAGTCTGCTATTATCCCATGTTCTTGCAATTTATTTTCTACAAGTCCTAGGGTTAAACGTGTCCCATATACTGGAATTTTGATTTGTTTTAGGATATAAGGTAACGCGCCTATGTGATCCTCATGACCGTGGGTTAGAAAAATTCCTTTTACCTTATCTCTATTCTCTAGAAGATATGTTACATCAGGAATAACTAAATCCACTCCATACATATCTGCATCTGGAAAGGAAATCCCACAATCTATTATAACAATTTCATCTTTATATTCTATTGCAGTAATATTCTTTCCAATTTCTCCAAGTCCACCTAGTGGAATGATTCTAATTTTGTTTTTAACTTTACTTTTATAATTATTATTATTATTATTCAATGTTTTCCCGATTTCTAAATATTAAGCAATCTATTCATCCAATATTTTCGTTCTGTCGACTAAACAGCATGGTGTATTACAGGATTCAGCTACTTAGGTTCGCTCTGTTATAATAGACCGTTTTGTTATACAAATAAGTCTATTATAATAGCACACTATTCCAAGTATTTTTTTCCTATTAACTAACCATAAATCAGGATTTTCACCTACCTTTTTTTTATATTTTTTATTAATTTAATGCTATTTTGCGAGAGAATAGTTTGTGTTCCCGATTCCATCGTCGGTTTCCGTTGTCAGCATTGCTTTCATTGTTATCTTGACTATTTTTTCCCTTGCATTGATAATTCTTTATCCATTTTTCAATGTTTAGCGAATTTGTTAAGATAATTATATCAAAATCTAGCCGGCCTATCTCTTTTAAACTCGTTTACCTTGCTTTAACTACTCAATGAAATCAGCTATATCACTTTTCTTTATTCTATAATGTTCTCCAATTCTAAAAGATGGAATTTCTCCGTCTTTTACCAATTTAATGATAATTTGTTCACTGATTTTAAGATATGCTGCGACTTCACCTATTGTCATAATTTCATCATCTTTAATGTTTTCAATCTTTTAAACTTCTACAGTTTCTTTCGTCTTTCCGACCATTTTCTCTCCTTTCTTAACATATTTAAATAAACCTATATTTCAAAGTGTTGCTTTTTAAGTAAACATCACTCTCTTTATCTATCTATATATTTTGTAATACTTTAATTATCTAACTAAATGTATTTAACTTCATTAACTTTATAAAGACTTCAATTATACTAATTAAATATAATTATACCATATTACATTTGATTATATTCGATTATAATATAATAAAGGTTGAGAAATAATTTCTCAACCTGAAAATTACACTTTTTACAGTGTTAAATATGCTTAAAAGATGCTCTCACCAATTTCTTTTAACATCTTTAAGCCCTTGACTTCCCTATCATACATTGGTACTTTTACTATTTTCGCCTTGTTAAAGATATTTTTTATTTCCATCATATATTTTTCTTACATATTTCTTATTTTTGAAGAAAGGTGTTGTAGCTTGCTCTAATTTACTGGTAGCTTTAAAAGTCTTATAGTATGCCCTGTTAGTGCTTCATCAAATAATTCTTTCATAGGCGCAGGTAGGCCTTTTTTATAATCCTGCGTAGACTTATCTGGATCACTCTCCATAGCATGTAAATTCTCTATACCCTTTATGTTAACAATGCTACTAAAATGTTTTCAAGCCATAGGAATAATTGTCTTTTCCATGACGCAAAAAAAGCAACTTGAAAGAAATATGGCACTTAATACTAGTGTGCATTATTTTCCCTGCAAATTGCATTTTATGTTATTTATTTCTCTATAATAAATTGCTTTTTGAATAGTCCACCTTGCTTAGTATAGTGCAAAATATACTCACTGTCGTAAACATTATGTATTTCTAAATTTGTAATTCCTTTTGTTTTTAAAACTAATTTCACTTTATTAAATTCATCAATTTCTTCTTTGTCAGTTAGCATTGTGGAGAAAAGCTTTTTTGAATAGGTAACCCAAGTCTCTAAAAGGTAGTCAATTGGTGTGTTTACATCTATATTCATTTATCTTCCTCCTTGTATAATATGGATAATATTATTATATAAACTGCATGTTTTTTCTTGTGCACTTCTATTATATATAATACATGATATATAATCAACTTACATTATAATTTATATTGATTTATGATATTTAGTTTGTTATAATATGTATATTTTAGAAACATGTAAAAAATATTACAGTCTTTTATAAGTATTAACCCGTTTACAAATTTTAATACATGAAGGAATAAATATTGAATATCCCATTGAAAGAATTATTCTTTTCCATATTTTACAACATCAATATCTGTAGTTATAATCAAGCATTCGTTTACCTCTTTTATCAAAGGAATCGCCTTAAATGCTACCTATTTTGGTTCCCAAAGCATATCCTATTACACCTAATATTAATGAACATAAAATATATATATAAGCATTGAGCTTTTCTCTTTCTTGAAAAAGATTAAATCCCTCATACATAAAGGTCGAAAAAGTTGTGTAAGCACCGAAAAAGCCATCCCCTAGAAGTAGCATCATATCATTGCTTACTCCAATTGTGCTTACAACACCGAGCATTATTGCCCCTGTAATATTTATTATAAAAGTTCCTATTGGAAATTCAGTACTTGACTTTTCACTTATAAATTTACCAAGGCTATATCGGACCAAGCTTCCAGCTGCTCCACCAACTGCAACTAGCACGTATGTCATTTAATCAACCCTCCTTTCCATCTTCCATTTGTACATCATCTGAGTCATTCTTATGGTGTACAAACTTCGAAACTACTTCCCTTGCTACTACCACGCCAAAGTAAGCTGCAGCAAGCCCTAAAATTGTTGTAAGCCCCATATAAGTTATAGCAGAGTAATAATCTCCTTGCACCATAAGATTTACAATTTCTTTGCATAATGTGGAAAAAGTTGTGTATGCCCCCAAAAATCCTGTGGCTATACCTAGTCTTAGGTCAGCATCAAATTGATAAATCTCAAATGAAACGGTTAGTATTAGTGCTAAGAGGAAGCTACCAGAAACATTAATTAACAAAGTGCTTATTGGTATAACTTCTTTATAATTATAAATATGTATATTCTTTATAAAATATCTTAATATAGCTCCTAGCATTCCACCTATGGCTATAAGTGTGTACTTTTTCATATGTGTTTGTCACTCCTTTTTCCAAAGTATATTGCTTATTTTGCCATGAAACACGATAAATATATCATGATAAAATAAAAAACTCCTACTCAAAGCCTAGCTCTAAGTAGGAGTCATTAATTGCAAAATCACAATAGTTAAGGTGAACTCCATCACCTATTTTATAAATTTATTATACTATATTTATAATTAAAATCAACAGTTATCCCAGAATATATAATATATATTCCTAATGACCAACTTTAATTAGTTTGTCCATACTTAACTTTACTTAACTCTTCTTGCAGTAAGGTAATCACTTCTTGTAAGTGCTGATATTTTAACCACATCCCCAGTACTAGGCGAGTGAATATATGAGTTGTTTCCTACATACATTCCAACATGATGCGGATTCGAGGATGATCCAAAGAAAATCAAATCCCCTGGCTCTAAATTTTCTCTTGATACATAGGACCCTTCATTTACCTGTGTTGAGGTAGATCTACTCATTGAGACTCCAAAATGAGCATATACATATTTCACAAAACCAGAACAATCAAAATTGCTAGGACCATTCGCACCCCAAGCATATGGTGTTCCTAAAAAATTACTTGCATAAGCAACTATGGCACTCGCGCTAAGCAATGATGCCCCTCTAGATGGTGTATACTTAGGCGCCCTATCTTTAATTTGATTTATTTGAGCCATAGCAACATTTACAATAGCTTGTCCATCACTAGTCTGGCTAGCGTATAATTGCTTTTGCACTTTAGCTTCAGCAATTAGTATTTTTTGTTCTTTCTTCTTATCTTCAAGCACTACTATTTTGCTTTTATTATCAGTTGTCAAAAGCACTAGCTTAGTTTTTTCAGCTTCTAGGGCTTGCCTTTGCTCCTCAATTCCATTTTTCTTATCTGTTAATTCTCCAATAATTTTATTATCATATTCTACAATCTTTTTGATGTTTTCAATTCTTGAAATAAGGTCTTCTATTCCATTTGAGTCTAATAAAATTTCTAAATAGCTATCCATACCATTCATATACATGCTTCGCATTCTCTTATTAAAAAGATCTTCTTCATCTTTAATATTATCTTCCGCAATTACTATATCTTTTGTTGTTGTGTCGATTTTTTTCTGAGTTTCTGCCATTTTAATTTTTGCTTCATCCATTTGCGCATAAATTTGTTCTATATTTGAATCTAATTTTTCAATAGAAATTTGTATATCCTCTACCTTGCTTTGTGCTCTATCATAAGAGTCCTTCTCATTTCCAGAATTATCTGATAATGGCTTTGCTAATATAGGCATACTTATCGTAGTAACTAGTCCAATTGTTACTATCAATGATATTATACTTTTACGCAACCAAATCCCCCCTAATCAATATATGTAAATATTTATAAAATGTAAACGTTCTTAAACCAATATTTTTATTGTATCACTATGTTATACCAGGCTTCAACAAAAAAACATAAATTAATTTGTAAAAATTATATATGTTCATATTGTAAATGAAAAATATAGGGTACTATACTATCAAAACAGAAATATGATTATACCATAAAAGAGGTTGAGAAATAATTATTTCTCAACCTCTTTTTTAATTTAGTATTTGCTCATATTTATACTTAAATAATAAAAATAATTAAGATTAAAATATACAAATCCTCCTCCAAGTGTTGTAGTATCGCCGATTGTTAAAATATTTCATAGTAGATTGGTCCATCATGTAATAAATTTTTATACTAGTAAATCTTTTAACTTATCTCCTTTTATTTCATCAGAGCTCCAAGGGATTACCGCAAATTTACCCTCTGCATGTGCGCAAACCTTGTTAATCCATTCAATTTCATTGCTTGCCTTTGCAGACAGCAATTTATTGGTAGTAGATGTGGCCTGCAGTGATGAATTGATAACCCACCATTTAGTGGCAATCTTTGCACGTTTTAAATCTTCCTCAAGTCGCATAGCTTCATATACAGGTGTAGGTTCAGCAAGAGTTACAATTATTACTTCAGTTTCATCGGTATTGCGGAGCCTTGGCAACAGTTTTTTCACAGATTCTGGGATATCTCCCTGTGAGCGCTTGATTTCTTGGTTATAACTTTGGGTTGAATCAAGTAGCAAGAGAGTATGACCAGTTGGAGCGGTGTCTATAACCACAATTTGATCTTCAGCACTATCTACTATTTGCGCAAAGGCTCTAAAAACTGCAATCTCCTGGGTACATGGAGAGCGCAAATCTTCCTCTACATAGGCAATATCCTCATCTGCCATAGTTTCTCTTGCCTTGGATAGCACTTCTTCCTTATATTCTTCTAGTTCAGCCTGCTCATCAATGTGACTCATAGTGATGTTGCTGCTTTCACTGATAACAAATTTTAGATGAGCTGCTGGGTCAGTTGTGGTAAGGTGTACCCTTTTGCCCTTTGCAGATAGTCCTAGTGCAATGGCCGCCGCAATTGTAGTTTTACCTACTCCACCCTTGCCCATGGTGAAGATTACTTTTTTATTGCTTTTGTACAAATCCTCAATAACATCTTTAAGCTGTGGAATGGTTTTCGCATTTATCTTTTCACTACTGACACTATAATTATCTTTGGTAAGCAATGCCCGCACATTTTCCATACCCGTTATATTGTAAGCTCTAAGTGGTACCATATAGGTGGTAATACCCTGTAACCCCTGCGGCATTTCATTAAGTGATTTTTGTTGTTTTTTATATAGGCTTTCTGATACGCTATCATCATAAGAACTCATCAAACCATTGATTATCATGGTTTGATTGTTTACCCCGATTTCAGAAAGTTCTTTTGATGCTCTTTCTGCTTCTTTAAGTGGTGTCATTTCAGGACGAGAAATAAGCATAATCGTTGTTAAAGCTCCATTACCTAAGGTTTCTACTGCTTTTTTATAGATTCCTCTTTTACTCTCCAGTCCAGATAGCTGACCTAAACAGGATGCGCCATGTGTGTTTTCGCTTATAAAATTACTCCAGGCTGATGGTAACTGAAGCATTCTAAGAGTATGACCAGTTGGTGCGGTATCAAATATAATATGGTCATATTCTTCCTGCACCCTTTCATCGGTTATGAATTTTGAAAATTCATTGAAGGCTGCAATCTCAACGGTACAAGATCCAGAAAGCTGCTCTTCCATATTATTAAGCACTGCCTCAGGCAATTTCCCACGGTAAGGGGCAATGACGCTCTCTCTATGTTCTGCCGCTGCCTTTATTGGGTCAAGATTAGCAACGAAAAGATTTGGCACCTCCACAATTGCAATACCGCAATTGGTAAGTTCTGTGTTAAAAACGTCCTGCAGATTTGATGCAGGATCTGTACTTATAAGAATCACTTTTTTCCCTCTATCAGCAAGGTTAACTGCTGTAGCGCAAGCTGTTGAAGTTTTACCTACGCCGCCCTTACCTGTATAAAATAAATATTTTGTAAGTTTAATATTTTGTGGATTAAAAATTTCCATGTTAATTACCTGATTTAGGGGCTGCTTTTATTTTAAAACTTTTAGGTTTTTCCCCTAAAAAGCTCATTGGAACATTTAAAAGCTTCATTAATTCTTTATTTGTTGGATATCTACCTATAAGCACTATTTCACCATCTAAGATAGTAATCGGCATCTCATCAATACCTTTTTCGTTAATGAACTTATTAATTACTTTATTATCCACAAACTCCTGCGGTGAACCTGAAAGGTTAAATCTGTCCACCTCAACACCATTCTTCTTTAATGCATTAAGAACAGTTGAAACCCTAAGAAGTTCAGGGTCAACCCCTACTCCACAAAGTCCTGTTGAGCAACACATTGCAGCTTCAAATATTTGCATTTTTTTCATAAATAATCTCTCCAATCATCTTTTATTACTTTAATACTCTTAGCATTTCTAATATTTTTAATACCCTTAATTATTTTTTGTTATTGTTTACTGTTTGTGGAAACCAATTAGATGTATTGTTTGCTATTTTTACAAGTATCAGCATTACTGGCACTTCAGTTAATACGCCTACAACTGTAGCTAGAGCTGCTGGAGAATCCATACCAAACAAAGCAATTGCAACAGCAACTGATAGTTCAAAGAAGTTTGATGCTCCAATCATTCCAGCAGGTGCAGCAATATCATGTGTTAGCTTTAACTTTCTACCAGCTAAATAAGCAATAAAGAAAATTAAGAAAGTTTGAATAGTTAGTGGCACCGCAATGAGTAAAATATGCAATGGATTGTTTAAAATGGTTTCACCTTGGAATGAGAATAACAATACTAACATTAGTAATAATCCAATAGTAGTTACATTATTAAATTTTTGGAGAAAAGTATTTTCAAAGTACTCGAGGCCTCTTTTCTTTGTCATCATGGTTCTAGTCAAAATGCCCGCTGCCAGAGGAATAACAACAAATAAAACCACTGATAAAATCAGCGTACTCCAAGGAACAGCAATGTTGCTAACACCGAGTAGAAGTTTAACTATAGGGATAAATGCAACCAATATAATTAAATCATTGGTGGCTACTTGTACAACAGTATAAGCAGGATTGCCTTTTGTAAGGGTGCTCCAAACAAATACCATAGCAGTACAGGGCGCAGCTCCTAGCAATATGGTTCCTGCAAGATATTGGGTAGCTAGCTCAGGCGCAATAAATGCTTTGAATACAACAAAAAAGAAAAATGAAGATATTGCATACATAGTAAATGGTTTTATAAGCCAATTTGTTACCCATGTTATATACAAGCCCTTTGGCTCCTTCCTAACATTCTTAATGCTTTGGAAGTCTACCTTCATCATCATAGGATAAATCATTACCCAAATAAGCATAGCTGTAGGTATGGAAACCTTCGCATACTCAAATTGATTTAAGAATTCAGGAATTCCTGGAATAAACTTGCCAATAAGGACGCCTACTACCATACAAGCTGCTACCCAAATCGTTAAGTACCTCGCGAAGAATCCAATCTCAGGTGTTTTAACTTCACTCATAATTGATCACTCCTTAATTTCTCTAAAATTACTTAAACTATAATTTCATTTTCACATCACATAAACATTGAAGTTTAGATTTAGCCAGTTTTTCACAATCACTTTTATAGGAAGATAATTGTTTCAGTTCTTTTGTTAAATAAGCAAATAGATCAGGGTTTTTTTCTATAAAGTTATTATCTATTTTGTAATACACCCATTGTGCTTTTTTGTAAGCCTTAAGTATTCCAGACTTTTTAAGTGCCGTTAGATGCCTAGAAACATTTGACTGGTTCATATCTAGACAATCCTCAATTTCACATACGCACATTTCACCTTCTATAAGCAGTGCCAATATGCGAAGTCTATTCTCTTCTGCTAATGCTTTAAATATATCAACCACTATTATCGACTCCTATCATATTTTTATATACTCATGTACTCATATAGTATGCCTTTAAAAATATCTTTGTTACTATATTTCCATTTCTCCACTTAAATCAATTTCATTATTTTCAATTCTTTTCTTTAAATCCTTTATTTTTTCTTCAATTATTTTTGCTGTCTTTATAAATTCATCATCTGATTTTCCAGTTGGGTCATCTAGTCCCCAATCTTCCTCATGCCTATTAGCCATTATTGGACAAATTACATTACATCCCATTTTTATTACAATATCAGCTTCTGGTATATCGTCAATTAATTTGGATGTATGAGTTTCATTCATGTCTATTTTATATAAATCCTTTATTATTCTCACCGCATCTTGGTTTATTTGAGGCTTAATTTCTGTACCTGCTGAATAAGATTCAAACACCTCTGACCCAAATATCACTCCCAGTGCTTCTGCCATCTGTGATCTACAAGAATTATGAACACATATAAATGCTACCTTTGGTTTCATAAAATAATCCTCCTTTTGTTTTATGTATTATTTTTAGTTTTAAAACATAAATCTTATATTCGTATATTCACTTATACTCATATTGTAATATTGACTACATGTTTTGTCAATATATTATTCTTATATTTTTTTAATTATTTGGAATCTGTCTTTTACATTAACGACCTTATATTCTCATTCCATAAATTATAATCACTCCTTCGTTATTTTATAGACTTCTAAAATCCCAAGTAAAACATATAAAAAGCAATAAGCAAAATAGCACTGCCCATAAGATATTTTAGAACTTTACTAAAAGCGCTGTATTTATCGTTTGAGGTAAGCCTTGTTACAAAAGCTACCGATGTTCCTGCTACTATAACTAGAAAGCTATGTCCTATTGAATATAATAGTAAAAGCAGTAATCCCCTTGCGATATCGCCTTCCTTTGCTACTATTGAAAGTAACACTACAAGTACTGGGGTTGCACAGGGTGATGAAAATATTCCTCCTAGGACTCCTGCTACAAAGGCCCCTATAAAACCTTTTTTAGGTTTATTGCTCCCTAAAGAGGTTGATGGTATAAAATTATATACCTCCCACACTTGAAGTGCCATAAGTACCATCAAAACACCTAGTGCGATATACCATAAAGAGCTTGATGTTCCCATAAGTTTACCTAGAATGGCCGCCATGGTGCCGAGAATTGTGAAAGTAACTGCCATCCCACTAGCAAAAACTATGGATAGCTTAAATGCTCTTTTTATATCATTATTTCCAGAGCCTCCTACATACCCAATTACAAGGGGCACACTTGTAATTGCACAGGGGGTAACTGAGGTTAAAACCCCTGCAAGTAGTGCAATAAATGGTGCAAGCCAAAAACTATCAGATATAAGCTTTGATAATATATCTAGCCATTCATTAATCATTCCACACCCATCTCCTTAAATACACTGAGGATTTGCTCCTTAGTCATCCCCCCCTCATGAGTAGTAAATGCATGCTCTTTTGTATCTTTTGAAGAATACATTTGCATTTGTGAGGCTTCTGGGTCTTTCGGGGTATAAGGTTTGCCATCCTTATCAAAAAAAATCTGTGTTGGGATTACACTGATGGGATAACCCTCTGCTAAACTTTGATATTTCCAGACATCAACAAATTTTATAATTACTTTCCCACGAAGCTCCTGGTTAAGCTGCTTTAAAACAGGAGCCATTTCCGTGCAGGGTATACAGGTATCAGCACCAAAATCAATCATAATGGGTAGTCCATAAGCTTTAAGCTTTTCAATATCTAAGCTATCCGTTACGTATAGATCAAAAGAGTGATTATCATCTATAACAATTGGTGTTTTATTAGAGCTTTTCAAATACCATATTGCTCCTATAGCTACAGCTATAAGTAAAGGTATTAATATTTTCGCCATATTCTTAGAAAACTTTACACCCTTTATTTTATCCATTATAAGCACACCCCTTAAATTTTCATCTATATCAATCTATGTATCATGTGATATGTTTATACATAGATTGTTTGTCAATGTGCTATTCCAAAAATGAAAATATAAAGGAGCTAATTGTATGTCAACTCCACCCATGAAACAGAATGCGTCCTCTAAATATTGCTAAATTAGTTAATGAAGTGATACTACCCAGTTATCTGCCATAACAATAAACCCTGCTAGTCCTAATGTAAAACAATACTATTTTTATTTAGACTTTTCTTTTCCATCTTAACCCTCCCATTTTTAATCGTTATATCTAAATATTAAGATATGTAATATATGTAATAAGGGCCTTATTTTTAGGCCCTTATTACAATTTTGTAGATTTGTAAATGTATCTTAATATACTAACTTACTTAATTATAAATATTTCTTAATTTCCTCAGCTGATGGTACTCTTCCCATTATCTTCACTTTCTCATCTACCACTAAAGCAGGTGTTTTCATAACTCCATAAGCCATGATTTGTTTAAAATCTTCAACCTTTTCTATAGTTGCCTCAATGCCTAACTCCTCTACTGCCTTTCTTGTGTTTTCCTCTAATTTCTTGCAACTTGAACATCCTGAACCCAAAACTTTTATTATCATAATAATTCCTCCTTTAAACTTATATTTTTAAACTAATAAAAATGAAAATGCATTAAATAAATATCCTATTATAACTATGCCTGTTGCAACTATAGCTACAAATATAGTTAATAATTTAGGTTTAACAACTTTACTAAGCATAATTATGGATGGAAGTGAAAGAGCAGTTACTGCCATCATAAAGGATAATACTGTACCAATTCCTACACCTTTACCAAATAGCGCTTCTGCTATTGGTAGCGTGCCGAATATGTCAGCATACATTGGTATACCTACAGCAGTAGCTAGTAATACTGCAAATGGATTGTTATTTCCAACTACGGTTTCTATTATTGATTGAGGTATCCAATTGTGAATGGCAGCGCCAACACCAACCCCGATTAAAACATATATCCAAACCTTATGAAATACGTCTTTGACCTGCTGCTTTGAATAAGATATTCGCTCGCCCTTTGTCATTTCAACTATCTCTGCGTCCACATTTTCTATTTCTTTAACATAACCTTCTACATACTCTTCAAGCCCTAATTTATCAATAATGGATCCACCGATAACTGCTAAAATTAGTCCTACAACAACATAGGCAATAGCAATCTTAGCACCAAAGAAAGACATTAAAATTAATAATGATGCCAAATCTACAAGTGGTGAAGATATAAGGAAGGAAAAGGTTATTCCAAGGGGTAGTCCCGCTGCGTTAAATCCTATAAATATTGGAATACTGGAGCAACTACAAAAAGGTGTAATAGTTCCAAGTAGCGCCCCTAATATATTTCCCTTAATGCCCTTTATATTCCCAAGAAGTTTTTTTGTTCTTTCTGGTGGAAAATAACTTTGAATATAGGATATAAGAAAAATCAGCACAGATAACAGTATAAATATTTTTATAGTGTCATAAATGAAAAAATGTATGCTGCCACCTAATCTTTCTTTGATTGATAATCCAAATAGATTTTCCACAAGACCCTTAATAAGATTCGAAAGCCAAGTCATTTTTAAAATCTCATTATTGATCCAACTAAATATTTGTGATATTACATTCATTCTTGTCACCTACCTGTATAATATTTTTTAAGTTCAAATTGTAAAATTAAATCATCACTTTTAGCTGTTCTTCATTTTCCATGCTATGTGGTTAATTACTAGGATTGCATCTATTTTTAAGCAGTTCCGTATACTCATCACCCTTTTGAAGGGTTTTCAAATCTTTACTTATGGTATCGTAATTTTCTGAACTTGCGATTATTTTCTCTAGTATGCCCCGAAGAAGCTCATTATCCTTATCTATGTAATAGTAAATAAATTGTTCTTGCCTTTCATCTTTTACAAAGCCCATGTCGCGAAGTTTACCTAAGTGCTTTGAAATTTTAGGCTGACCTTCTTCTAGTATTCCTTGAATCTGGCATACACAAAGTTTTTTGTGATATAGTAGCACTAAAATCCTCATCCGAGTTTCGTCAGATAGCACTTTAAATAAATTCAATAGTTTTTCCATCATCTCACTTCCTTTAAATAAAATAATACTATGCATATATATCCATATGGGTATATATGCATAGTATGCCTAAGTGGTGCTTTTGTCAACTCTTTTTTTAAAAAAGTGCCACCCACGTGGCAAGTGGCATGTGTGTGGTAATAAACATATAGAATAAAAAATTAGCCACCTATTTATAAGATGAAAAGTATAGTATAATTACTTAAATAAAGTCATGGATAACCAGGATTTTTTATGTAAAATTAAATTATAAACTAGTTATATAAGGAGGTCATTAATTTGGCTAATAAAATATCAGATACCGAAAAAATTGTAAATGAAATATTAGAACAAGGAGAGATTTTTAACGATATTGAAGAAGATTTATTGCATGAACTATTAGGAAATAAGATATCCAAAGATAACGTAATCACTCATGCACAGACCCTTACTTTCGGGAATAAAATGGCGGATAAAATAGCCGCATCAGTAGGAAGCTGGAGTTTTATAATAATTGCATTATCAATTATAGCAATATGGATAGTGGTTAATTCTATTTTTAAAAATTTATTCGATCCATTTCCATTTATACTTCTTAATCTAGTGCTATCTTGTACTGCCGCTATACAAGCTCCTGTAATTATGATGAGCCAGAATAGACAGGAAGATAAAGATAGAATAAAATCAACAAACGATTATAAAATAAATCTTAAATCAGAATTAATAATTCAAGATTTGCATAAGAAAATGGATACATTAATTGAAAATCAAAAGATATTAGTAGAAAATCAATCTAAAATGGTGAAATATATTGATAGTTTACCAAAATAAAGTGCCATCCACGTGGCAAGTGGCAAGTTTAAAACTTGCCACTTGCCACGTGGATGGCACCATTTGTTTAAATTATATTGTTGTTAAACAAAAACTCATTGTCTTCCATTATTTCCTTATAGCTACCATCTCTTATAATTGTATGATCCTTTGAAAATACAACAACTCTCTTAAATACACCTTTTACATATTCAAAATCATGAGTTGAACACAAAATTGTTTTTCCAGCATCATTTAATAAAATCATGAGTTCCCTTAAAAACCTTTTTGACTCAGGATCAAGTCCATTCATAGGTTCATCAAAAACAAGCACCTCTGGGTTCATGACAAGTACAGAGGCTATAGCTATTTTTCTTTTTTCTCCTCCACTTAGGTGATAAGGTTGTCTATGTTTTAAGTCTTCAACCTTTAAGAGTTTTAAAATATCTTCAACCCTTTTCTGAACCTCTTCTTCAGGCATTCCCATTTGTCTTATACCAAATGCTATTTCTTCATATACATTTGAGCAAAAAAGCTGTACCTCTGAATTTTGAAATACAAAACCGATTTTTTTATGAAAGCTCTTTAAAAACGAATCATTTTGGAGGTGTTTTGAAGTTATTTCTACCCCCTCAAAGCTATAGCTTCCACTACTAGGACTCACTAGTCCATTAATCAATTTCATAAGTGTAGATTTTCCACTTCCATTTGGGCCTATAAAAGCCACAGATTCACCTGCATTAATTTGTAAACTAACATCTTTAAGTGCGGTATCACCACTATCATATGAGTAATAAATATTTTCCATTTTGATCAATAAAATCACGCCCTAACAAAATAAAAATATGAAGCTATAAAACCTATGTTTATTATAATACAAAAGATATCATTTAGTCTAAATTTGTACTTGCTATGTAATTTATATTCTCCAGTGAACCCTCTGCATTCCATTGCTCCATACATTTCCTCAGCCATTTCCTTTGACTTTATAAACATAGTACCTATGATTCCTGATAGCGAGGTTGTTTTGTTTTTGTTTTTTCCTACAGACCTTAGTTTAAGAGCGTATAACATATTCAGTGAAAACTCTCCAAAAATAACAATATACTTTATAGTAATATCCAAAACTAAGATAAAAATATCTGGTATAAAGAATAGTTTTAATGTCTTAGTTATATCGTTCCATTGTGTAATTGCGGATGTGATATTAACCGCTGTTACCGTAGTTAGTGTTTTAATTACAATCAGTATACTATTATTTGTATTTCCCATAAGAAAAGAGGGAAGTAGAATAATAAGCGTAAAAATTGTTACTACTACCGCCAATTTGATTATGTGTTTTATTTCATCTGCTTTAAGTATGCTAATGATAAGTAGTAAATACACGTCTACTATTATAATAAAATTTAAACTTCTTGATAATGCTACAAGCATTATTAATAAAACTGCTGATATAAATTTAGTTATGGTATTTATTCCAAATCTATTAGATTTATACTTTGCGTTATATTTTAATTTTGTTAACATCTCTAAAATAGATAGAATGCTCTTGTTAATAAAGGTATTCTTTTCAGTGGAAGGAACATAATCATCTTTTTTCAAAAGCCATTCTGGCATTTAAAACTCCCTCTTTTCATGGCTTGCTTTACTATTAATTAGCTTAAAAATTATAATCACAATAGCAATTCCACCTATTGCTGAGAGTATATAACCCATAATTTCTGAGATTCCATTAACTGAATAATCCGGCATTAGTGCCTTAAAACTAAACCCCTTTTGCATTCCTTTTGGAATAAAACCTAATGTTTTACCCTTAGTTAATACATTATTAATTTCCTCTGGTGCCCACTCTCCCCATGCCGTTCCAGTTGCTAGTAGTCCAAGTGGAGAAAGGCAGACCATTCCAATAATGAGTCCATAAATCGGTTTCATCTTTATTTTTAAACCTTCATAAATAATTCCTGGTGAAGCCTGCTTAATAAATCCATATACACCAGCTGTAATAATTCCTTCTAGAACCCCTACAATAAGTAAATGGGGGATAAGCATTGCAGGAATTGAAACGTTTAATGGATATGGAGAATAAATTGGAAGTCCTGCTCCATCCACAAATAAAAGAGGTTGAATTCCAAATTCAATAGCTGTAAACATTGCAGCGGCATTAAGTGCTAAGTATGCTGAAATAAAAATTGCGGTGTAATTACCTTTATCTGTTTTAATTCTTTGCTTTATTAAATTGTAAGAATAATACCCTATAAAAGGTGCTATAAATGCCATATTAAAGCAATTTGCTCCAAATGCTAAAATACCACCATCTCCAAAGATAACCGCCTGCACGAGCAGTGCAATAGTTATTGATATGCAGGCTGCCCATGGTCCTAGCAGAAGTGCTATCAAAGTTGCTCCCACTGCATGTCCAGTAGTTCCTCCTGGAAGTGGGATATTAAACATCATAACCATAAAGGCAAACGCTGCTCCTATGCCCATGAGAGGTATTCTTTTTTTTGTTAATTCATTTTTAACCTTTTTTACAGCGATTTTCCATATTGGCACCATAACTGCACCCATAACTGCGCAGGTTGTTGGACTTAAATAATTATCTGGAATATGCATGAAAAACCTCCCTAGGCCTGCTCTAGTCTTTTAATTCTATATGCTATGTATTTTACACTGATTATTTATATATTACAACTTCTTGCTTATTAATAAATATCTTATCTTCTCTCAGTAATTGCTCGAATTCTAGTCTTATTTAATAATTTTATCATAATTTATCAGAATAGTACATATTTTGTCTAAGGTCATTTATGTCTTTGACTCAATTTTTCAAGTACTCTGACATTAAATTGTAACAACTCATAGTAGCAATATATTTACATTATAATGTATAATAATATTGTTAAATAATATTATTAAGTCTAAATTTATACAATTAAGTAGGAATAACAGTTTTTTGGGGAGAAAAATCATGCTGAAAATCTTTAAAATGAATAAAATTAGAAATAAGATACTTGTATCCATTATTGGCTGTGTTCTTATTATGAGTTTGGTAGTGGGAAGTGTTATTATTGCTCAAAGTACTATTAGCATCAGGCAAGAAGATATGCTAAGTACTAAAGCGCAAGCCATAATTAATGGTAAAAAATTAAATAGTACCTTTATTAGGGCTGAAACTATTGTAGGAGGATTAAATTCAACTATTAATCAATTGGTTGATCTTAATACATTAAGCACAAATCCTTCAAAATATGAAGAAACTTTAACACCTATAATTAATAAGCTAAATAGTACAAATAGAGATTTTATGGGTATATATGTTGCTTTTAATCCAGACATAACCAAGAATGTACATGAAATTTTTTTTGAAGATACATATGATTGTGGTATATATAAACGAATAGAAAATGACACATTAAGCAATTTTAATACAAATAACCCTGCAATGGAATGGTATTATAATGCCATTAAACAGAATAAAGGAGTATGGAGTAAGCCTTACTTTGATGAGCTAGATGGAAATATAAGAGTTGAGATGATATCTTACAGTGAACCAGTGTATAAAGACGGAATTTTAATAGGAGTAGTTGGAATAGATCTAAATTTTAATAAATATGTTGAAATGATAAATACTATTCAATCAATTAAAGGTAACGATGGATATGCATTTTTATTAAATGATAATTATAACTATATAGTCCATAAAAATTTTACCTCACAAGATAATCTTAAAGAAATCCAAGGTGGAAAATACAAGTACATTGCCGATGCAATGTTCAATAACGAATCTGGGTGTTTGGATATTGAGTTTGAAGGTCAAAAAAAACTTATAGGATATACTCACCTCATAAATCAATGGATTTTAGTAACAGTCATACCACAGAAAATGATTTTTAAAGATATGCAGTCTGGAATTTTTTATGCTCTAATTGCTATTATAATAGGATTAATATCATCTTCAAGAATAGCTATACAAATAAGCAGAAAAATATCTGAACCTGTTATCCTCGCAACCCACTTTGCTGAAGAACTTGCAATGGGAAATTTAGATGGAAAGATTTATATAACCTCTAGCGATGAAACAGCAATGCTTGGAAAGTCTTTAAATAAGGCTGCAGAAAATATTAGTATCCTAGTTGGGGATCTTAAATCAACTGAAGAGAAATTGATTTACCAAATAGGAGAATTACGAAAATCAGAGGAGACTATTAGTATATTGGCATATAAGCACCCTATTACAGGCATTAGAAATAGGAACTATTTATTAAAGAACATGCCCGGAGTTTTAAAGAACCTTAAAGATAATAATCATGAAGGTGCCTTGTTTCGTTTAAATATTGATAATTTCAAGATTATAAATGATACTTTAGGTCATAGTGTAGGTGATGAATTCCTAAGAAAAGTGTCTGAGATTTTAATGAGCCTTTTAAAAGGTCATGAATTATTATGCCATTTAGGCGCAGATGAATTCACTTTATTTCTTCCTAATATAAGTGGTCTTAATGAAATAGAAGCACTATCCGAAAAATTACTTAATGTTTTTAGACATCCTATTACAGCTAATGGATATGAAATACTTTATACTACAATTAGTTTAGGAATTTCACTATATCCATCACATGGTAATGATATTGAATCACTATTTAAAAATGCAGATATTGCATTAAATCACGTTAAAAACCTCGGCAAAAATACTTATAAAATCTTTGATGAAGCCATGAATTTGAAGATATCTGAAAAATTACAACTTGAAAATAGCTTAAGACTGGCAGTTGATAATAATGAATTCGAAGTATATTATCAGCCTAAAGTAAATGTTAAAACTGGTAAAACAACATCAATGGAAGCCTTAGTTAGATGGATAAGCCCCACACTTGGCATTGTTTCACCGGTAATATTCATACCACTAGCAGAAGAAATTGGCCTTATAGATTCTATAGGTGAATTTGTGTTAAGAGAGGCTTGTAGACAAAATAAAATTTGGCATGATAAGGGATTTACTACCCTTAAAGTTGCAGTTAACTTATCCGGTAAGCAATTGAAACAGGAGAATTTAATTCCAATCATAAACAATATACTTATGGAAACTTCATTAGCTCCAGAATGGCTAGGACTTGAGATAACAGAAAGCATTTTGATGGACAACTTCCAGAAGAATATTAAGATATTAAATGAACTAAAGAACATGGGTATTAGCATATACTTAGATGACTTTGGAACAGGTTATTCATCTTTAAATTATTTAAGAAAGTTACCTATAGACTTTATAAAAATTGATAAATCCTTTATTGATGAAATAACCATTAATTCAAAAGATAGTTTTATTGCATCATCTTTAATATCTCTAGCTCATGGTATAAATTTAAATGTTATAGCAGAGGGCGTTGAAACTTTAGAACAACTCAATTTATTAAAAAGCTATGACTGTGATGAAATCCAAGGATATTATTTTAGTAAACCATTAAACGCAAGCGACTTTGGGAGGTTTTTAAATACTAATGGCTTGTGTGACCCATTCAACCTCTTGAAAAGTAATAATCATTAAGGTAACAAAATAATGGGAAATGGATTGTTTTCACACTAATCCATTTCCCATTCCTATATCTACCTTTTATTAATAATTTTCAGCTAATATCTCAAAATATGCTTTTGGATGTGCACAGGCTGGGCATATTTCTGGAGCACTTTTTCCTTCAAAAATATAACCACAATTAGTACATTTCCAGTTAACTAAAGTATCTTTTTGGAATACTGTATTATTTTCTATATTGCTTAGTAATTTTCTGTATCTTTCATCATGACGCTTTTCAACCTCAACAATTTTTCTATAAACAAAAGCAACATCTGGAAAACCTTCTTCTTCAGCAACTCTTGCAAATTCTGGATAAAGTTCTGTCCATTCTTCTTTTTCGCCGTTTGCTGCCCATAATAGATTTGCTTTTGTATCCGATAAACCTACAGGATATGTAGCATTAATTTCTACAACTTCTCCATTTAAACTTGCGCTTAAAAATTTAAAAAATCTTTCTGCATGTTCTTTCTCATTTCCTGCAGTTTCTGTGAATATATTAGATATTTGTATATATCCCTCTTTTTTCGCTACAGACGCATAATAAGTATATCTATTTCTAGCTTGTGATTCACCCGCGAATGATTTCATAAGATTTTCAGCTGTCTTTGTACCTTTTAATATTTTCATAAAATGCCTCCTTTTATCTCCGAAGAGAAAATAATTGTATATATTAATGTATTCTCTAAATACAATAATTTTCCTCTTTTAAATCCTGTTGTTTTCAAAAAATTCATCCCTTGCAAGGTGGTTTCACCTTATACCAAAATTATTACTTGCCACGTGGATGGCACCTAAAAGGCGGGAATTACATTTCCTTTATATTTTTCCTCAATAAATTTTTTAACTTCTGGAGAATTTAAAGCCTTTGAAAGTGCCTCTATATAAGGTTTAGTTTTATCTTCACTTCTAACAGCAAGTACATTTGCATATGGAGAATCTTTTGATTCAATGGCTAATGAATCCGTTGTTGGATTTAATTTAGCTTCTATAGCGAAATTTGAATTTATAACTGCTGCATCTACATCTTTTAAAATTCTTGGAAGTTGAGGCGCATCAAGTTCAGTTATTTTAAATTTCTTTGGATTTTCCGTAATATCAAGCTTAGAAATAAGCTCTCCACTCTTTAATTTTAATAATCCAGCATTTTCAAGTACCCTAAGCGCCCTTGCTCCATTTGTAGGATCACTTGGAATAGCTATTTCAGCTCCATTTTTTAAATCGCTGAGTTTTTTGTATTTACTAGAGTACACTCCCATAGGTTCTAGATGAACCTTTACAGTATAATCAAGTTTAAGATTTTTTTCTTTACTGAAGGATTGCAAATAAGGTACATGTTGAAAGAAATTGGCATCTAGTTGCCCTTCGGCTAGTGCGGTGTTTGGTGTTACATAATCAGTAAATTCTACTATTTCAAGGGTATATCCCTCTTTTGCGAGCAACGGCTTTACCGCCTCTAATATTTCACTATGAGGCACGGGTGAGGCACCTACTTTAATTATTTTTTTCTCTGGCACAGCCTTTGCAGTTGTAGCCACATCTTTTTTTGATCCACAGCCACTTACTGTTAAAATCACAACTATTGTTAATAATACGCTTAATATTTTTTTCATTATTAATTTTCCCCCTTGTATTCCTAATTTGTACTTAATATTTATCAACTAATAAGCTACTTGTATTTTAAAAATCTATCTAATCATTTTTCTATATAATAAATTTCCTAAGGCTTGAATGATTTGCACAACTACAATTAAAATAATTACTGTGTATATCATGATGTCTGTTTTAAATCTATAGTAGCCATATTTCACTGCTACATCTCCAAGGCCACCTCCACCAATTGTTCCAGCCATAGCTGAGTAACCTATAATGTTTATTATGGTTAAAGTAACTCCAAGAACTATAGATGGCATTGCCTCTTTTACCATTACCCCAAATATAATTTGATAGGTTTTTGCACCGAAAGATTTAGCTGCCTCAATAATTCCATAATCCACCTCAAGTAGTGCAGTTTCAATTATTCTTGCAGCAAAAGGAGCTGCTCCTAGGGTTAATGGGACTATAGCTGCATTAGTACCTATGGTTGTCCCAGCAATAATCTTAGTTAATGGGAATATAGATATCATCAATATAATAAAAGGAAATGACCGAAGTATATTTACAACTAAATTTAAACTTTTATATATTAAAGCGTTTGGCCTTAGACCTTTAGGAGTGGTTATAATAAGCCCCACTGCTGTAATAAACCCTAAAATAATTGTAAAAATTGTGGATACTGATACCATATATATGGTGTCTATTAGTGCAGGTAGTAAAACATCTTTAAATAGCATTTATAATCCCCCCTTTCGTATACTGCTCATACTTAACTAAATAATTAATGAGTTCCCAGTCTATAGATTTTTTATTTAAATAGTTTAATATCTTTTCCTTATTCTCCTCACTTGCATTTATTATAAGACTGCCCATTACGTTATCTCTGAATTTTTCAAGCCTCCCCCATACTATTGAAAAATCTATATTTAATTCCCTGGCTATGGAAGTTATGACGCAACTCTGGCTAATTTCTTTCGGAAAAAATATTTTAATGTTATAGCCCGTGCTAGGTAATAATTCCTCCTCTCCCATAAGTGTTTTCATTTCACTTGTTGGCCTAATAAATAATTCATCTGTAATACCGCTACTTTTAATTTCACCCCCTTCTAAAAGAATAAATTTATTACAAATCTCTTTTACCACCTCCATTTGATGAGTAACTACAATAATTGTTATATTAAATTTATTATTGATATCTCTTAAAAGCTCCAATATGGACTTTGTAGTTTTAGGATCTAGTGCAGAAGTAGCTTCATCACAAAGTAATATTTTCGGATTTAAGGCCAAGGCCCTTGCTATTCCAACTCTTTGCTTTTGGCCTCCGCTAAGCTCGCATATATTGCTACTTACTTTGTCATTAAGTCCAACTAAATCTATTAAGCTATCTACTCTTTCTTTTATAGAATTTTTATCGGTGCCCCATACTTCCAGTGGAAAGGCTATATTTTCAAAAACATTTTTTCTATTAATCAAATTAAAACTTTGAAAAATAATACCTACATTTTTTCTAAATTCGCGGAGCTCTTTGGGGTTTAACTGCTTTACTTCACTACCCATTATATTAATGCTACCTGTATCATAGGATTCAAGCCCGTTAAAGCATCTAAGCAATGTGGATTTACCTGCACCGCTGTGACCAATAACACCATAAATATCGCCTTTATCCACTGTAAAAGAAACATTATTTAATACCTTCTCGCTGGAAAAACTTTTACTTACGTCACTAACTTTAATCATAATATTCCTTCTCCTTTTTATTACTTATTTTTTTTCATTGTTAATATTGTTGATATTGATATTAACAATTATTTTTTCTAAAAAAAAATAGAACCCAAGAATAAACTTGGGCTCTAATGCCAAACTTATTCTTATCTCGCAGCAATGCTGCAGGATTTAACACCATGTATCATAGATATGATACTGGTTGTCGGGTTTCATAGGGCCATTCCCTCCACCTCTCTTGATAAGACAATATTAAATTTTACTTTCAATCTATATCAAAACAAAAAACCTCTCCCATCAATATAAATGATGAAAGAGGTATGATATTACAAGGTCACCTCTCTCATCTTCCGCTAAATTCTAAGGAACTTAGCGCAGGAATTAGCACCTTTTCAGACAAATGATATCTGACGGTTGCCGAGGTGTCATAGGGCCAGTCCCTCTACCTCTCTTGATGAGAATTAATTGCTTTATTAAATTAAAGTTATGATATCACTATCTAGATGAAAAGTAAAGAATTTTTTAAAATAATAAAAACTTGCCACCTGGGGACCAAGTGGCAAGTTTCTATTATTATTTAAAGAGGACCATCTATTCCAAGAACATCTATTTCATATATTCTTGCCGCAGAATCTGCTCCTTGAGTTGGTTTTAACACAATGATTTTTACATATTTAGCTTGAGTTGCTTTAAATGTGTCAATAGTATTTGCAAGTGGATTTTTAAGAACTTCTAGCAATGGTGTAAATTTTACTCCATCTAAACTAGTTTCCACTGAATACCTTTGAGTATTCATATCAGGATTTTCGCCACCAGCCTCAGCGTGAGCCATCCGAATTTCACTTATTGTTTTAACACCACCAAGGTCTATTGTAATATCATGAGGTGCAGGACCTACTGCGCACCATTTTGTTTTCGTTTTTCCGTCTACAGCGAATTTAGGTGCTTCATTATCATTTGTAAAACCTGAAGCCGTAACTGTTTTGTTTTGTGAAAGGTTTGCAAGTTCTTTTTTAGCTTTACCAGTTACTGTTATAAGGTCTTTAATAACCTTAACATCTTTTCCTTCTTTATTCTTAGCTGTTAATGTAACTGAGTATACCCCTTCTTTAGCATAGCTAACAGTTGCTTTATTAGCTGTACCTTTTTCAACGCTTGCACCAGGTAGACTCCATTCTACACTTTCAGTAATTGCAGAGCTAAGACTTTCAAATGTTATTTCTTCACCAGGTGAAACTAATGTTTTTGATACTTTAAATTTTGCTTTAGGAATATTGTTTGCAGGCCATTTCATATCTACTTGACCTGATTTTCCTGAAATGTAATTTTTATTAATAGCAACTACTTCAAAGGTTGTTTTATCTAATTTATCATCTCTCTTAAGAGCGTTTACAAAGAACATATTATTTGGAGTGGCCCCCAAGAATGATTTTGTTTTATCATCATTAATTCTGTAAACTTCGTAATGATTAACATCTGCTTCGCTTCCTTTGTCCCAAGAAAGTCTTGCACCTACATACATATCATCTTCTTCAAATTTAGCATCATCAAGTTTTAAGTTACTAACAGAAACTTTTTTGCTAGATTTAGGGTCTTGTATTGTTATATTTCCTAAATTAAAAACTAAATTACTAATATCCTTTTCTGAAGACATTTTGTAAGATATTGTTTTAATTGATTTATCCGTAAACTTAGAAACATCATAATTTACAGTTGTCCATTCGGCTGTTATGCTCTTATCAGCTTTTATATTTGCAGTGGTTCCATCATGGAATTCTAAAACCAAATCAAGATTTACTTCTGCGCTTGATTTTGCTGAAGTAGTGAATTTTATACCTTTTTCAAGTTTAAGGTCAGCACTATAAAGTTTTACCGTAGAAGCTTTAGCAGCTTCTAATTTTCCCATGAATTTTATAGAATTTCCACCATAGAAGGCAGAAGCAAAATCTATAGAAGTATTTAATTTATTCTTACCTTCATTTTTAATTATCCATCTATAAGTTGGCATTATATCTTCAAGACTTCTATTATTCCAGTCACGTGAAGATACTTTTTCTCCATTAATAAAGAAGTTATATCCATTGCCTATATTGAAATTAGTTGTGAAAGGCAATGTATTTACAACTGATTTTTCAATAGCATAAGTTGAAATACCTTTCCACTCAGTTCCTTTAACCTCTGTAGGGATAGACGGATTTTTAAATTCATTTACCCACAGTCTATTTTCCTTATTTTCAAACTCTTCTATAGAATTTGAGGAGAAGAATGTCCAACTAGGAGCATAAAGTCCAAGAGATGTGAAGTTACTTTTAGCATCCTTTTCAAATAAGTCCCAACGAACCGGAGTACTTACACCATTAGCTTGAACATCTACTCCAGCATATATATCATATGGATTTACACCAACTTCTTCCGCTCTTTTATTTGAAGCCTTAAGCAATTCTTTCTCAACAAGTTTTTTATTAGTCCACCAGAAGTTTAGGAACATGCTATCAGCAACAGGCTTCTTATCTGCATCAACTAAGAAATAATCATTTTTCTCATTAAGCGCATTTTGCCAATCTACCTCACCGTCCTTTGTCATAGAGTCATACCACATTATCTCCGACTTGTCCTTAGCTTTGCTCTTATATTGTTTTATAAATTCTTGCATAAGAACGGCATGCTCCTTAGATACAGGTGCTTCTTTTGTACCTTCAGTTTCTTGGTTTATGAACCAACCATCGAAATTGTAAGTTTTAGAAACTTCTATAAGTTTATCAACCATAATGAAGTTACCGCTAGCATCTTTTTCTAGAAAATCATTAAGCCATTCTAACTTTCCGCCATAAGCTGCAGGAGGGAAGTATATTGTTCCTAAAACTGGAACACCATTTCTATGAGCCGAATCAGTAACATCAGCAGTTGGTGGAACTATTAACCCTTCACCTGAAGAACCGCCCCAATATACAAGTTTATCGATATATTGCCAATAAGAAAATGTATTAGATGCGAATTTGTTAGACCCCTGAGATGCATTCCCACTAGTACTAGCGTTCATTATTGAAATAGCAACAACCTTCATATCCTTGTTTTGTGATGCATTAACAGGATATAATTTGTTCTTATCCACTCTTTTAGCCAGCGGTACCGTACTCTTATTAAAATTAGCATTCTTGTCCTCTGTTGCTTTCCACTTTGAAAGTTCTTTTGGGAACCATTGAGATGATATAGGTTGATTTGCTATAACAAATTCACTAGCCTCCTCTGTTATACGATAGCTACTGCTTCCCGCACGCTCATTGCAAGAAACAAGACTAAAGCTAAATGTGATAGCTAAAAGTGCAGGAGCTAAAAGTTTTAGTTTTTTCATGTGTTTATTTTTTAAGTTCATATACTTACCCCCCCTAATTTTAAGAAGCCACCTGATAATTTTAAGACTTCTTTTTTATCTTAATTTAAGAGTGCTACATTTACTGCATACTCTTAAAATATAGATCAAATTTATTCATGCTAATCAACTAGTAAAACGATTACAATTAAACTTTAACACATCTAAAGTTCTAGGAACAAGTGTAGTAATTTTAGAAAAAGTGAATAAAATATACATATTATCCCCCACTTGTAGAAGTGGGGGACTTTCCTTCTGAAATGTCGTTAAACTTATCAAATAAAATTAGCTTTGTAGTATTGCTAAGGCAACTGCGCCTATAACTCCCGCATCTGTTCCTAGCTTTGCTGGTACTATTTCACAACCAGCAGTCATTGTTTTAAGTCCCCTTTCATTAACAACTTCTTTAACTTTATCAAAGATTATTTCACCAGCTTTTGAAACTCCCCCACCTATTACTACAATGTCTGGGTCAAAGGTATTAATAATATTTGTTACTCCAATACCTAAATATCTTAAAGCATTATCTCTTATAGAAATTGCAACTTTATCTCCATTTTCTGCTTCTTTAAACACTTCATATGCTGTTATTATTTCATATCCCTTTAAGCTTGTATTAATATTGCTTGACGCAGCATCTTTTGCCCTTTTAGCTATTGCTGTCCCTGACGCTAGAGCTTCTAAACAACCTAAATTACCACAATTGCATCTTGCACTACTAAATGGTTCTACAGTTGTATGGCCAATTTCTAGAGCATTTGTTGTTCTTCCCCTGTATACTTGTCCATTAAGAATAGCTCCCCCACCAATTCCAGTACTTACAGTTATGTAAATCATATTTTCTGTACCTTTTGCAGCACCAAACATAAACTCTCCAATGGCTGCTACACTGGCATCATTATCTAAGTAAACAGGAATATTAAACTTATCCACTATTGGCGTTACTAAATCAAAGTTTTTAAATGGAAGGTTTGCAGGCTCTACTATAATTCCTTTTCTAGCATCTAGCGGGCCTGGTGCACCTATCCCAATAGCCTTAATATCTTCTTTACTAGTATTTTTATTTAGCATGACTTTATCAATTACACTTATAATTCTATTTAATACTGCAATTTCACCTTCACTTGCATTAGTAGCAACTACTTGTATCTCAATTACTTTACCCGATAAATCTGCCAATGCACAACTTATTTTAGTTCCACCTAGATCTACCCCAATTACATACTTCATATTCATACCACTCCATTTCGATATTAGAAACCGTTATTTTTTGAAATTTCTTTCATCCAGTATCCTGATTTTTTAATAGTTTTCACTTGTGCTTCTAAATCTAAAGATATGAAACCATATCTATTTTTGTATGCATTATTCCATGACCAACAATCAATTGGCGTCCATAAATGATATCCAAAGCAGTTTGTCCCATCCTCAATTCCACTATGCAACCACTGTAAATGTTCTCTAATAAACTCTATTCTGTAATCATCTTCTATGATGCCTTCAGCATTCTTAAATCTAGATTCTCCTTCCACACCCATCCCATTTTCTGAAACATACCAAGGTATATTTTTATAATTATCCCTTATATTAATTGCCACATCATACATAGCCTCGGGGTATATTTCCCATCCTCTATAAGGATTCATTCTTTTTCCTGGCATATCATACCTTTCAAAGTATTTTTCTGGCATCCATCCATTACTTGTGTCAAATTCAGTTTCTCTTGCCATTATACGTGATGGTTGATAGTAGTTAACGCCTAGGTAATCTACTGTATTTTCTTTTATTATATTATTTTCCTCTTCTGTACATTTCCACATAATTTCATCATTTTTAAATATCTCCACTAATTCTTCTGGGAAAGTTCCATGTACAGCTGGGTCTAAAAACATTCTATTAAAGAACATATCTGCAATATTTGATGCTTTTAAATCTTCATCAGAATTACTTCTTGGATATGATGGTGTAAGATTTAATATTGTACATATTTTTCCACCATGCTTATGACATCCAAGCTCTTTAAATTCTTTAATTGCCTTAGCTGAAGCTAAAGCTAAATTATAAGAAGCTTGTACTGCTCTTCTGCCATCCACAACTTGTGGGTAATGGTGCTTATATAAATATTGTCCTTCAATTATAACTATAGGTTCGTTGAATGTTGCCCAATGCTTAACTCTATCACTAAACAGTTCAAATGCTTTTCTTGCAAACTTAGCAAATAAATCTACAACATGTTTTGATTCCCATCCACTATATTTTTCATATAATTCTACAGGTAAATCAAAATGATGTAAGTTCATAATGGGCGTAATTCCAAGACTTAAACACTTGTCTATTACATCATTATAGAATCTAACTCCATCCTCATCTACTTCACAAGTTTCTAAATCTTTTATAAGTCTTGTCCACTGGATTGAAGTTCTAAAAGAGTTTAATCCTATTTGTTTTAACATTTCTAAATCTGATCCGTAACTATTATAAAAGTTTGATGCTACATTTGGTCCAACCTTCTCAAAAAATTTATCTGGTGCTATATCAAACCAATAATCAAATACATTCTTATGTGCTTTATTAAATCTACCTTCTGACTGTGGACCTGATGTTGCAGCGCCCCACCAAAAATCCTTGGGGAAAATATTATTCATAGCTTTTAATTGTTTCATATGCATAGCCACTCCTATTTCATAAAAACAAACTCTATGTAAATACATAGAGTTTGTTTTCTGTTCCTATATTTTTACTTAGTTTTCTTCCATTCATCTATTTGTTTTTGCATTTCTTTTATAATTTTATCTATGCCTTGTTCTTTTAACTTGCTGTTTAATTTTGGTAAGTATTCATCAATATCAACTGAACCACTATATAGTGTTGCTTTAAATTCTTCTAAAACATTATTTACAGCTGCTATTTCATTACTTACTCCTGATCTATCAAATTTAAATCCTAAAGCTGGTGAACTTTTTGCTGCATCATTAAATTTTCTAAATATATCCCATTTGTCTTTTGGCTCATTACTTAAAACGTCTGTAATAAATAGGTTTCCTACTGTGTAATATCCAATTTCGTATTTTTTTCTGTTTGCTTCTATTATTTTAATTTGGCCTTCGCCCATTTTTGTATAGTGAGTACCTTCAATACCATAATTTATTAAGTTTCTTAAATATTTATCAGTATTTAAAAGGTTTAAGAATTCAACTGATTTTTCTTTGTTTTTAGAATTACTTGATACAGCTATCATTGATCCTGTTGTTGATCCATTTGTTATATATGAATCCATTATTGGTGTAGCTACTACTTCATAATTTAAGTCCTTAGACCAAAGTTTTTCTGCAAAAGGTTGCCCATCCCCTTTTGTTGTAAATCTCTTAACTGCTTTATCATCTTGCGCTGTAGCTGAATCTGCGTTTATATATCCTAATTTATAGTATTTTCTTAAAGTTTCTAAGTCACTCTTCATTTTATCTGTTTCAAACATATTCTTTATAGTTAAACTACTATCTCCATATTCCACTCCAACTGGGTCAACTAATTGATCAAAGTATTGTGGCCCTGAGAACCCTTTAGTTATATATAATGGCACTACATCTGGTTCCTTTTCTTTTATAATTTTTAACCAAGGTTCTAAATCTTGTAATGTATGAAGTTTTTCATAAGGTATCTTGTACTTATCTATATATTCTTTAGTAAATACCCACATTGGTGCTGTTGATATTTCCTTTTGGTTAGGTACTCCGTATATTTTACCATTAATAGTTGCTCCATCCCAAAATCTTTTGTCTATAGCATCATTCATACCCTTACCTGTTGTTTTTAAATAATCGTTTAATTCTAAGAAGCCACCCTTTACAGCATTACCTGAATAATCTCCAGCCCAGGAGCATGTAAATGCTAAATCAAAGTTTTCCCCTGAGTTTATTGTAACTCCTAATTTTTGAGTGTAATCTCCGTAATCTATAAACTGCATGTCAATAGTTGCATTCATCTTCTTCAATAAATATTTATTTGCCTCAGCTTCTACTAATTTTATATCCTTAGGCTCTGAACCAATTGTATACCACTTCAGTTTAACAGGTTCATTATTTTTACTTTGTGAAGAAGATCCACTACAACCAGCAAATATACTTGTTGATAGTATTGCACAAGCTGCTAAAGCTAATATTTTTTTCATTTTCATTTTTAGTCCCCCCATTCATTTTTGATGTTAAAAAACGTTTACAAGATGATTATAAGCCATATTTTTATGTTTTTATAGTGAACTTTTTCAATGTTTAGTTGACTTATTCTAATTAGTTCGCTCATTAATTTCATATTATCTTAATAATTATAAAAATATTATTAAGACAATATGAACTACCTACTAGTTGTTATATTTTTACTTTAGCTTAACTTTGAATGTCTTTATTTCATATGGCTTAATTGTAAAGTCAATTTTATTTCCGGTTTCAGAAATAGTTTCTAAATCTCTTTCCATTAAATTGCATTCACATATTTCTTCAATATCTTTAAAGAATTCTAATGTAGCATTTGTTCTTTTGTTATGAAATTCGTACAGTCTTACTATTAAGTGATCTGTATCTTCAGCCTTTTTAACAACTTCTATAATAATATTGCTTTTATTTACATTAACTAAGCTTACTTTTTCTTCTAATTTCCCTGCATGAGCTTCTTCAACCACCGTATATAGTGGTATATTTAATTCGTATGCTCTTTGAGCTGTATCTGCCTCTTTCCAAGTTCCAACATGAGTGTATAGTGAATAAGTGAAGTAATGTTCTTCTTTATCAGCGGCTGGGTTTGGATCTGAACTTGATTTAAGTAATGTCAATCTCATATTACCATCTTTAATATCGTGTCCATATTTACTATTGTTAAGTATTGATACTCCAAAATCACCTTCTGAAATGTCTGCCCATTTGTGTCCGCAAACTTCAAAGCTGGCAATTTCCCATGAAGTATTGTTATGCGTTGGTCTAGTAACATTTCCATATTGTATTTCATAAGTTGCTTCTGCAGCATTTGTATCAATTGGGAATGCTGCCTTTAACAATATATCTTGTTCTTTCCAATCAATGTATGTGTCAAAATCTATTCTTCCAAGGTCACTATAGACATAAATCTTCTGTATAATAATTGATTCTAAGAACTTTCTTTTAATTTGCAAAGTACTCCTTACTGGTCCTTCTTCTATAATCTCAATACCTTGAACATCATCTATTTTCCACATTTTTTCTTTATAATATATATCTATATCCCAGTTATCAAAGCACATAGGTTTATCTTCAAATGCTTGAATTTCATTTCCTATAGCTCCATTCTTTAATATTTCTCTTTTTGCTGCTTTATCAATGAAGGATATTATTTGTCCCTTATCATCAAATTTAATTGTAAAGAACTTGTTTTCTCCTTCACTAATACTTAGGCTCACTTTTTCTTCGTAAGCTATAGTAGCTTCAACTATTTTGAATGTTTTATGTCCATTAGCTGGAATACTGTTTGCAAAGAATATTGCCTTGTTATCTTCTATTCTTTGGCATACTATTTCTACTCCATTATTATCTACTATCGCGGGCCTAGTTATATCTTCTGGTACATCAAATGTAGCTATATCATTTCTTTCAAATCCTAAGGTATTTGCTACTACCACACTTCTATCTTTTATATTTATTTTAGAAGCTATATATTTTAAACCTTCATTAATTAATTTATTACCATTTTTAAGCAAAGTTTTATATTCAACTTCAGTTACATCATAAACTTCCTTAATTGAAGAACCCGGTATTATATCATGGAATTGATTTAATAAAACTGTTTCCCATGAATCTCTTATGCTATTATACGGATAATTCTTTCCAAGTAACATTGCTAATGAATTCACCTTTTCTGCTGCTGTATATATATTTTCACAAGCTCTATTATCTCTCTTGTTTCTAGCCATTGAAGTATATGTTCCTCTATGGTATTCAAGATATAATTCTCCAACCCACTTTGGTAACTTCTTGTTATCGCAAGCTTTTTCTTCTAATCTCTTAAAATAATCCAATGATGTTCCCATTTTAACTCTTGGAGCTCCAGGAATACCTTTAGCGAGTCTTCTTCCGTTTTCTAGCATTTCCAAAGTGGCACCACCACCACCATCTCCCCATCCAAATGAAACTAAAACATCATTATTTATGTTTTTGTTTTGGTATCTTCTCCAAGATCCCATTATTGCATCTGGTTGAATATGTCCATTATAAGTTGTGAAGTGAGATTCTTTATCTTGCCCAGGTCCAGTTGTAGTTATGAAATGAGTTAATACCTCTGTTCCATCAATTCCCTGCCACATAAATGTGTCATTTGGAATTTTATTAAATTGATTCCAAGCTATTTTTGTTGTCATAAAGTAGTTTACATCCGATTTCTTTAATATTTGAGGTAGTGCTGCTGAATAACCAAACACATCTGGTAACCAAAGCACTTCACTATCAACATTAAACTCTTCTTTAAAGAATCTTTTGCCATGTAATATTTGTCTTACTAACGACTCTCCTGATGTTACATTACAATCAGCTTCAAGCCACATAGCACCTTCTGGTTCCCAAACTCCCTGCGTAATTTTTGCTTTAACTTTTTCATAAAGTTTTGGATGATCTTCTTTTAAAAATTTATAAAGTTGTGGTTGTGATGACATAAACACATACTCTGGATACTCTTCCATTAATTTAAGAACTGTTGAAAAACTCCTTTCAACCTTTTCTCTTGTTTGTGCAACTGTCCATAACCAAGCAACATCTATATGAGTATGTCCAACACAGGTAGCAATTACATCCTCATGCCCACATAATGCACCGTAAAACTTTTCATTTAAATAATCATTAACAACTGTTACACTTTCATCATATTCCTTTGATTTTGGTCTTCTCAAATCAAGTAAATTTATAGCATCATTTAAAACTGTTATCATATCTATTCTATTTTTATCTTCTTTATCTAACTCCCTGCAAACTCCTACAGGTACTTTTAAGTTAAAGTATAGTTCTCTTGCAGCCATATCTACTACTACTAATTTACCATATAATGTAGCTTTCTTATCTGCAAGCATTCCTGCATATGCATATAAATCTATTTCATACACTGTTCCAGAAATTGCATTGTGAGTTAATATAACTTCTCTATGATTTATATCAAGCCCTTGTATTTGTTCTCCATTAACATATATACTAAATTGTGGGTTTGTTGCATCCCATCCTTCATCAAAAGTATGAAAGTTTAATGCTATAGTTTCTCCATGAAAGTTTTCTGGAACTTCTACTTGACATTTAAACCAACCATGACAATCCTTCCCACCCCAAAGATCCTCTGTTTTAAATTCTCTCCATCCATCTACTGGTGCCTTTTTAATTCCATCTATATCATGATAATTTCCATCTATATACATATAGTTTTCAAGATTAACGCTATCTCTATATACATGCTTTGCTATTTCTCCACAAGTCTTTTCTATTCTTTCTAATAAATAATACATATTATGCACCTCTTATACTGTTATTATTTTTACTGTTTTTACTATTTTTATAATTTAGTTTGCTATTATTAATTTATACTACTCTTTTACCGCTCCGATAGTTAATCCACCAACAAAATATTTTTGGAAGAAAGGATAGGCAAATAGAATTGGTAATGTGGTTATTACTACTATAGCCATTTTAGCTGTTTCTTTTGGCATTCTACTAGCTGCTTCTATTGCTCCTGTCCCCATAGTGGCTGCATTATTAGTTAAAAATTCCATTGAAGTTTCAATTCTTACAAGCAGATACTGTAGTGGTATTAAGCTATTGCTGTCAATGTATAACATAGCATTAAACCAGTCATTCCAAAACCCAAGTGTTAAGAATAATCCTATAGTTGCTATACCAGGTATAGATATAGGTAAAACTACTTTTAAAAATGTTACCCACTCCGAGGCTCCATCAATTTTTGCTGCTTCTATAATTGCATCTGGAACTGTTGTTTTGAAAAATGTTCTAAGCACTATTATATTAAATGAACTTACACATATAGGAAGTATAAGCGCTAATATATTGTCCTTTAATCCTAAACATTTTGTAACTACCAAGTAAGACGCAACCATACCACCTGAGAATAACATTGGTATGAATATTAACTTTGTAAAGAATTTTCTATAAATAAAACTCTTTCTTGATAGTGCATATGCATATGTTGACATTATTGCAAGGCCCAGTAATGTTCCTGCTACAGTTACTATTATAGTTATTCCATATGCTCTAGTTATTTGATTACCTGATGTGAAAATATATTTATAAGCATCTAAACTCCACTCCTTTGGCCAAAACTGATACCCGTGCATTTTAAGTGACTGCTCACTTGTTAATGAAATTATTAAAACAAATACAAACGGTATTATAGCCATAGCTGCTAATATAGAAAAGAATATATTAAATCCTATATTTGTCTTTTTTGATATACAATTAAATCTATTTATCTCTTCTAATGGCTCTTTATCTTTTCTTTTATTTATGAATAATGTTTTTTTATTTGATATCTTTAACATCCCATGCGCCACCTTTCATTCTAGAAGAATGCATTGTCATTATCAACCTTTCTAACTATACCGTTTGTTACTAGTATTAATATTAATCCTACTACTGATTGATATAATCCTGCTGCTGAACTCATTCCTATGTTACCTAAGTTCATTAAACCTCTATATACGTAAGTATCTATAACATTTGTTACAGGGAATAAGGCCCCTGAATTTTTAGGCAGTTGATAGAATAATCCCATATCCCCTCTAAACATTCCTCCAATTGAAGTTATAAACATTATTATTAATATTGGTTTTAATAATGGAACTGTTATAAACTTTATTTGTTGCCACTTAGTAGCGCCATCGATCATAGCTGCTTCGTAATATGTTTTATCTATACCACATATTGCTGCTAGATAAATAACTGTTCCATAACCTACAGCCTTCCATTGACTCATAAATATTATTATTGGTGGCCAATATTTGGATTGGGTGTACCATGATACTGGGTTCAGTCCTAAACTTTTTAATATTCCATTTGCTAGCCCTTGTCTTGGGCTTAAGAATGTATATAAGAAATAACTTACTACAACCCATGATAAGAAGTAAGGTAGGAACATTGCACTTTGATAAAACTTTGCTGCTCTTTTATTTAAAACTTCTTTTAATAATATAGCTAATGTTACTGGAAGTGCTAGTCCAAGTATTATGAATACAAGGTTATATGCAACTGTATTCCTGGTTATAAGCCATGCATCACTACTTTGGAATAAGAATTTGAAGTTATCAAATCCTACCCACTTACTAGTTAGTAAGCTTTGTAAAAATCCGCCATTTATTTTCCAATTCTTAAAAGCTACCACAACCCCAAACATTGGTAAATATGCAAATATTAAAAACCAAAGTGCTCCTGGAATTATTAAAATTAGAAGTTCCTTATTTTCTTTTAATTTCTTAAATCTTAACCTTCGATTATTCTTATTTATATTTACATCCTTATTCATGCTATCGCACACTCCCTTGTAAACGTTTGTTTCCATGTATAAACTATATCATATTTACTAGTTGATTTTAAAGTTGATTTTCTTTAGTTTTAGTGTATAAATTAGATATTTATTATTTTTCATTCTATAAATGCTTAAAACTCTTCACAATTAAAGTTATAATTCTTTAATTGTGGAGAGTTTTATTTAGTAATTTTTTATTTCTCTTAAAGTTGATGGGCACACCCCATAATACTTCTTGAATTTTCTATAAAAATAACTTGTATCCGAGAACCCTACAGCTTTAGCAATATCATTTATTTTCATATTAGTATTTAATATTAGCTCTTTAGCCTTCATGTTCTTAGTCCTATTTAAATATTCCGAGAAAGAAACCCCTATCTCTTTTGTAAATATTTGGCCTAAATATGAACTGTTTATATTATATTGATAAGCAAGTGTTTTTAAACTAAGCTCCTCGTAATATTTTTCATTAACACTGTTTATAATTTGCTGAATAACCGGGCTATATTTAATTGTGTTTATATTCATTAACCTTCCAAGCTCTTCAAGTTCACGAATTAGAAACGCCTTTACATTATCTCTAGTACTTTCATTACAAAGTTCTACTATAGTATTGCTGAGGCTATCTTTACTATATTTGGTATCAATTTCAAACTCTTCTGATATCTTATCTGTAAGGAATATTATCTTTATTGATAGATCATATATATTTTTAGGCGTTAATCTACAATCATCAAATAACTCTATTATATAATCTTGTAATTTCCCATTGTTTTTTTCTATTATTAACTTATTTATTAGTTCTATTTCTTTGGTAAAACTTCTTTTATTATCTTTTATTTTACTAATATCTTCCTTACATAAGCATATATTAAAACCTTCGGTTAAAATATACTTTTTAAGCTTATTTGCAACATTATAACTTTCTTTTAATTTATCTATACTATCCACTAAATCTCCTACTCCAATAAAAATATCAGTATCAAGTTCTTCCAATAATTTATCCTTTATACAATAAAAATAATTCATAACATCTTCCTTGGTACTATTTTCATTCCATGGATTTATTATTATTACTTGTCCATCGTAGTTTCGTATAATTTCACATTTACCATAAGTATTTCTCTCAATGATATCATTTATGTTACTACTTTCTTTATTACCCTTTTGAGCAATAGTTATGCTACTTACTGTATATCTTTTTTCATTTAATCCTATATTTATAACCTGCTGTATTTTACACAATTCACTCTTATCTATCTTACCATTTATAAATTGAATTAGTTTTCTATTTTTAGAGAGTAGCCTACTTTGTTTTTCTTTTTCTCTATGCATAGTATCTACAATTTTTATTAATGCTTGTTGTAACTCATCTTCATTAATTGGTTTTAATATATAATTTTCTACCCCATACTCTATAGCCGTCTTAGCATATGAAAATTCATCATATCCGCTTAGTATTATAAACTTAACCTGTTCATCTATGGATCTAATTTTCTTTATAAGCTCAAGCCCTGTTACTTTAGGCATATTTATATCCGTAATTACAATATTAACAGGTTTTTTTTCAAACATTTCTATTGCACTTATTGCATTATCGGCAGTTTCTGTCACTTCTAATCCGAGCTTATCCCATTCAATTATATTTAATAAACCTTGTACTATTAAATTCTCATCATCTACCAACATAACCTTATACATCTTTATCTGCCTCCTTGCATGGAAGTTTTACAACAACCATTATCCCTTTATCTTTATTTTCAATTAATTTTATTCCATAATTTTTTCCGTATTTTATTGTAATTCTTTCATGTGCATTTAAAAGTCCTATAGATTCGTCTAAATTAATTCTTTTTTCTAACATATCATTTAAACTTTTAATTCTTTCTTTTGATATCCCATTACCGTTATCCACTATATATATAATCATATCTTCATTTTCTCTTCTTACTTGTATGCTTAGCTTGTTGTCATTATTCTCAAGACTTATTCCATGAAAAAAATAATTCTCTATAAGTGGCTGAAGAGTAAATTTAATTATTTCTTTATCTAAAAGTTCCTCCTCACAATCCACACTATACTCAAATTTATCGTCAAACCTAAATTTAAATATTTCTAAGTATTTCTCACAATATTCTAATTCACTTTTAACAGTTATAATATTTTTTTCTTTTACTTGCTTTCTAAATAAAAATGCTAATGTATATATCATTTTGCCCACTTCTTTATCTCCATTACAAATAGCTTTCATTCTTATAGATTCTAATGTGTTATATAAAAAATGTGGATTAATCTGATTTTGAAGTGCTACCATTTCAGCATTTTTTTGATTTAGCTCTGCTAAATAGCTTTTTTCAATATATTGGTTTAGACTTTTACACATGTCATTAAAATTCTGGGAAATATAATTGATTTCATCATTTTCCTTAGTTATAGGAATTGAAATATCCAGTTCTCCATTCTTAACTTTTCCCATTGCCATTAGTATGGCATCCATTCTATCACTAAGTTTGTTAAGCTTTATATGAAGAACCCTTTCTACTATTATAAAAAGTAAAATGTTTATTAAAAATAAGGAGCTAAAAAATTTGCCTGGTAAGTCTGTGATTTTCACTTTTGGAGTTTTCACTATAGTTACTAATGTTGATGCATTCAAAGCTTTATTTATATAATAATTCTTATCTAATTGAACCTCTTGTCCATCTTTCATTACTTTCGAAAAGTAAGGATACTTTCGATATTCATATTCATTATTGGAATCGTACACAACATATCCACTATTATCTAAAACCATAACTTGATATTTTTCTTCATACTTATTAACAATATTTTTCAATCTATCTAAATCATATGTACATATTATTTCACCTTTAGACTGAAGAGTTTCCGGATCTCTTATCTCTCTAATATAACTTATAATATTTTTTTCACATACAATACTAGAAAAATTATAATTTTCGCCTAACTTATCCATTTTATTTTTTTTTACTTTTATTTGATTTAGCCTATTAAATGAGCTTGTTTCTGCTCTACTATAACTAACAAATGAAATATTACTCAAAGAGTCATTTATATTAAATGAAGACCTGGTAAAGCTTTCAACACCTTTATAAAAATAGTCCTTGCTACTCGAAAACCTATCTAATTTATATTTTAAATACGATACTCCATCCATATTTAAAAAGTTTACTACATCATTAATAATATAATTATCATTATACATATTTTTTATTATTGAATTTGTACTGTTATTTATGTTATTTATTTCTTCATTTACATCATAGGCGACTTTTGCATTTATATATAAACTATTTTCTTTAATATTAGATACTTCTTTTTTTATAAAATATATATCTAAGCTTGCTAGTAAAAAAAATATCATTAGCATGTTAATACTAAATATTCTTTTATATATCATTGATTTTTTTATACGCATTTACTCAGTCCCCTCATCCTTATGTATTTATGCTCACAGGTATATTTAAACATACTTTTAATTTTATGAAAAGTTTTCTGCACTTGATATTTTATTGTTTTACTGAACTTATTCTAGAATACTATGCAGTTCTACTACAAAACTTTGAATCTTCATACTATTTATATTATAATAAAAACAAACCTTTACAGAGGAGGATTTATTTATGTGGGAAATTTTCAGCTTAGACAGAATTTTAGATATATTTAATTATATATTTTGGTTCTTTTTATTAAATCTATTTTTTATGATCCTCAACATACCAATTGTTTCATTCCTTTTGTTTATAGGCATAAGCAATACTTTTTCATCCTTCCCTTTATTTTTAATATGCCTTATTCCCGTTGGTCCAGCATTAACAACATTATTATACTGCATGGGTAAATTAATTAGAAATAAGGATCTACATATTATAAAAGATTTTATTAAAGGTTTAAAATTAAACTTTAGACAATCCGCTTTTTTATGGTGTTGTGAATTAATAGTAGTATTTATACTTTATTCTAATATGAAATTCTTTTCTACTGCAAAGTATAGCTTAGTGTTAACATGCTTATTTGCATCACTAACAATTCTTACTTTATTAATAACACCATATATATACATATTAATAAGTAGATTTTCCATGAAAAATATGGATATTATTAGAGCTTCACTTATTCTAGCATTTACAAGACCAATCCTTACTCTATCCAATACATTAATATTCATAGTTTTACTTGCTTTATTTGAAATTGCTCCCAGTACAATAATATTATTTATTTCAAGTTTATTTGCATTTTCACTTAGCTTCGCTAATAAATCATTACTTCTTGAACTTGAAACATCTTACTCAAAATAGTAAGTCTAGATTATGATTAATTTTAAATATCATAATCCAGGCTTTTAATTTTATAATCTAATAAACAAACTTATAGAAACTATTATTTTAGGAGGACTTTTATGAATACTATAGCAAACACTGAATTAGAGGTTATTAAATCTACAGTAAGGAAAATAGGACAAGACTTATCTAGGTATATCGAAAATGAAAATCTTAGAACAATTTTTTTAAATTGTTTTATTAATACAATAGAAACTACAGTTGATGTTGCAGGCGATGATGCATTTGTAATAACAGGGGACATTCCTGCTATGTGGCTTCGTGATTCCACATCTCAAGTAGAACACTATCTACCTTTTGTTAAGGAGCACGCCGAACTTAAATGTATCTTTACAGGATTAATAAAAAGACAAATGAAATATATTCTTATAGATCCTTATGCAAATGCTTTTAACAAAGAAGCTAACGGTAAAAAGTGGGATAATGATTTAACAAAGGACAGTCCTTGGGTTTGGGAAAGAAAATATGAAATAGATTCATTATGTTACCCAGTTAGACTTATACACAAATATTGGAAACAATCGGGGGATGCCTCTTTCTTTGATAATAAAATAAAAAATGTTTTCAATATCATTATTGATTTATGGAAAACTGAGCAAAACCACTTTGAAAAATCTGATTACTCATTCCAAAGACTAAATTGCTCTCCAACTGATACTCTATGCAATAGCGGCCTGGGAAACCCTGTTGGATTTACTGGTATGACTTGGTCTGGTTTTAGGCCTAGTGATGATGCTTGCCAATATGGATACTTAGTTCCAGCAAACATGTTCGCTACTGTAGCCTTAAGATATATAGAAGAAATTTCTGAAGTTATATATAGTGATTCTATGCTTAAAGAAAGAGCTACCACACTAAGACTTCAAATTGAAGAAGGTATAGAAAAATTTGGTATAGTTCACAATGAAGAATTTGGAGATATCTACGCTTACGAAGTTGATGGCTTAGGTAGCTTTAACTTTATGGATGATGCTAATGTTCCAAGTCTTTTGTCAATTCCGTACTTAGAATTTAGAGGAATTGATGATGAAATTTATCAAAACACAAGAAAGTTCATATTAAGTAAAAACAATCCATTCTACTATGAAGGTACAGCTGCCCAAGGCATAGGTAGTCCACACACTCCCCCTGAATATATATGGCATATAGCTCTTTCAATGAGTGGGCTTACAACTAATAACACTGATGAAATAAAAGATTTAATAAGCACTTTAATATGCACTGATGCAGGAACTGGTTTCATGCATGAAGGATTCCACTGTAATGATCCAAAAAAATTCACAAGAGATTGGTTTGCTTGGTCTAACTCACTATTTGCTCACTTCATATACGATGCTATAATAGAGAAAAAAATAAAACTATAAGCCATATAAAAATAAATATGGACTAATTTAAAATGCTCTTATATAATTAAAAGCTAGATTGGATAAAATTTATCCAATCTAGCTTTTAACAATTAGTTTATAAAGTTATATACTGCACCTATTAAATTAGCATCATTTGAATAAACACATTTTTTAACATTTGGCATTATCTTAGTAATTTCTGCTTGCTTTAGTATAATTTCTAATTTTGTGTTTATACAATGGACCAAGTCTTCTCTAGCACTTATAGCTCCGCCAATAACAATTACTTCTGGGTCATATACGTATTGTAAATTAAATATTCCCAGTGCTAATTTATAATAGAATTTATCAATTGCTCTTAGACAATCTTTATCCCCTTCTTTTGCCATATCAAATATCTTCTTTCCATCAATTTTACTAGTAGCTATATTTTTGTATTCAGCCACTCTTCTAACAATAGAGAATGTAGATGCAACTTCACTATAATTTCTAACAGTTCCCTTTTCCATATCGCTTTCCATTATCATATATCCAAACTCTCCACCATGTAGGTTAACTCCTAAATGCAATTTCCTATCTTTTATAATTGCCCCCCCAATGCCTGTCCCACATATTAAAAATAGTACATTGTGGTTATCCTTTGCGGCGCCCTTCCAAACTTCTGCTAAAGCCGCACAGTTAGCGTCATTTTCCATAGCAACATCTAAATCTGTAGCTGCTTTTAATATGTTTCTAAAATTAGGCCCATGAATATATGGTACTGCTGATGCTCCGTATATTACACCTTCTTCATTATTAACAGCTCCTGGGCAACTTAATGCTATCCCCTCTAATTTCATATACTTTTTGTATGTATCTACAACCTCAACCATTTTTGTAAAAATCATATCCAATTCTTCTTTTGGTGTTTCAAATGCTCCTTTATCTAATATTTCTCCTTGTTCATTTATAATTCCAAATTTAACAGAAGATCCTCCGATATCAAAAGCAATATAATTTTTCATTTTGATTTCCCCTCATATCTTTTAAATATTTATTATGCCATTTTGTCTATTCACATATTTTTGATAAATATATTTAACTATTTATCACACATATCGTTTACATTATCTATTATAGGTTTTATTTTATTTAGTTTGTAGTGTATAAATTATACTTTCATTGTACAAACTCTACACTTATAAAGTAAGCACAACTACCCAGACATTATGAAGATAGTAGCTCCGGCCCAAGCGCGGGAGCTACTATCCTACTTTTTCTTATACTGTCCTTCATAATCTCTCTCCATATTACTCTCAAATTTTTTAATGTATGTACTTGAAAATTCTTCCGGAGTAATTTAAAATCTGTTTAATGTATCTGAATAATACATTAACACATCGCCTAGTTCTTCAATAAATCTTTCTCTTATCTTTGGGTCATTCATAATTCCATCTTCTGTTTTCTTCTTTATTATTGCAATTGCTTCTCCAATTTCTTCAATCATATAAAGAATGGAAATTTTGCCATGCGTAGGTTCCATTGGACTCCAGGTATCTTTGTGTTTTTCCCATAACTTATGGGACATCTCTAACATTTCTGATATTGATAAATCTACTTTACCAGCCATTCAACACTCTCCTTTTGCATTTTAAATTACAATTTTTATAATAAGTTTAATTCATGTTGATCATAAAGCATAATGCCTTCTATATTTTACCACATCATCACCAATAGCTCCAAAATCCTAGTATAAAAATCTGTGAATTAACTTTAGAAATAGTCCAAATCAGACAAAAAAAAAGAAGATATTAATCTATATTAAGAAAGGGCAATATAGCTTCATTAAAAGCTATATTGCCCTAGTTTAAATTTTCCATATTACCCCAATATCGTTTTTAAATCTTCATCTGGTGTAGATATTGGTTTAATATTGAACTTATCAATCAATACTTGAAGAACTTCTGGTGATATAAAAGCAGGTAGAGTTGGTCCAAGATAAATATCTTTTATTCCAAGTGATAATAAAGTAATTAATACACATACTGCTTTCTGTTCATACCAGGATAATATTATTGAAAGCGGTAGGTCATTTACCCCACATTTAAAGGCATCTGCAAGAGCCAATGCAATTTTAATTGCTCCATAAGAATCATTACATTGCCCAACGTCAAGTAATCTTGGAAATTCTCCGATCTTACCAAACTCCTTCTTATTAAATCTATATTTACCACAAGCAAGTGTTAAAATAATAGTATCCTTTGGAGTTTTTTCAGCAAATTCAGTAAAATAGTTTCTTCCTGGCCTTGCACCATCACAGCCTCCAATTAAGAAAAAGTGTTTTATCGCTCCATTTTTAACAGCCTCCACAATCTTACCCGCATTACTTAAAACTGCATCATGCCCAAACCCAACGATAATCTTCTTTTCTGCTTCATCTTCTGGAAAACCACCTAGTTGTAATGCTTTATTTATAATTAGTGAGAAATCCTTCTTACCATTCACTTCGTGAATGTGTGTTATCTCAGGCCAACCAACGATACTTGTTGTATATATTCTATCGTCGTAAGATTCTCTTGGTTTCTGCAAACAGTTTGTGGTCATTAGTATTGTGCCTGGTATCTTATCAAACTCCTGTTGTTGGTCTTGCCATGCCCCGCCAAAATTTCCCACTAAGTGCTTATATTTCTTTAACTGAGGATATCCATGTGCAGGAAGCATTTCACCATGAGTATAAATATTTACTCCTTTTCCTTCAGACTGTTCTAAAAGTTCTTTTAAATCTTTTAAATCATGTCCTGAGACAACTATGAATGGGCCTTTTTTCTTGGTGATACTAACTTCAGTTGGTGTTGGATTTCCATATGTTTCTGTATTTGCTTTATCAAGTAATTCAATGCATTTGAAATTTACTTGGCCAAACTCCATATTAAGGTTAATTAAGTCATCTACTGTTAGTTCATCATCTATTACTGCTGCGAACCCCTTATAAAAGAACTTACTTACCACCTCATCCTTATATCCTAATACATGAGCATGATGAGCGTATGCGGCCATACCTTTCATTCCAAAAATCAGCATTTGTCTTAATGAACGTATATTTGCATCCAAATTCTTATTATACATTATACCTGTTTTTTCTGCTTCTATGAGCATATCCTCCATTGATTCTGGCAATATGTATTGAGCTTCTTCTGGAATTTCATTTGAAGATTTTCCGAGCATTACTTTTAATAGATCTTTAATTTCTTGGGATTTTTTTAGATATTCAACAAATCGTTCATCATCAAAATTTGTATTTGTTAGTGTTGAAAATGATGCATCCATTACAAATTTATCTATTTCATCATCAATGTGAATACCTTTTTCAATTAGTTTTACTCCAAAATAACCTATTCCTTTTAGTTGATAAACCAACAAATCCTGAAGTCCAGCAATATCTGCATTTTTACCACAATTACCAGCCTTGGTACATCCTTTTCCTCCTATTGTTTGTTCACATTGATAGCAAAACATTTTATCTTCCATTAAAAACGCCTCCAATTTATTATAAATTACTATTTTCAGGCACTAGGTTATGTCTAATTTTACTTTTTAATATACTAAATCAGTAATAAAATGCCCTATTTAGTTTTATTTTATACAAATATTCAATTTTAGGCGTTCTGTGAAAATGGCAAATTAATCTATACCTACTACTTTACTTCTACGTTCCATTAAAACTACATCTAGCCAATTTTCATTATTCATTTTAGCAACCTTTTCTCTTATACCAATTTCTCTGAACCCACATTTTTTATGTAATGCTATACTCCAAGCATTTTCTCTAATAATTCCAGACTGCAAAGTCCAAAAACCATTTTCTTCGGATACTTTAATTAACTTTGTTAAAAGAACCTTTCCTATTCCTTGTCCTTTATATTTTTCACCAATATATAGGCTTACTTCTGCTACCCCCTTATAAACACATCTACTTGAGGTGGCACTCAGCACTCCCCACCCTAGAACATTATCACCTGAGCGAGCAACTAATCTGCATGAACTTATGTGATTATTATTCCAGTTTTCATAGGTAGGGACTTCACTCTGAAATGTTGCAATTCCTGTTTTAATACCTTGTAGATAAATATTTGCTACCTGCTGCCAATCTGCTGGTGTCATTTCTTCAATTTTATATTCCATTTTTTTCTCCCCCTATCAACGCTTATTTTTCTATACTCACTTCATCATATATAAATATCTTTGATCCATTATCACTGGACCACATGGTTATATAAAGCTACCATTATACATTTTAATACATTTTTATGCATTTATATAATCACCGTGTATTTTGTCGAAATTTCTGCTAAATAAACTTTAATGTATGCTATAATATCGACAATGGATAATTGCAGTTATATAAATTATCTATTTTATTAATATTATCACGTTTTTTCTATTAAAATCCATATTTTTAGGAGATGACTATGAAATTATCAAGAAAATCATATATAATTATATCTATATTGATATTGCTCGCAATTATTGCAATTGCAGTCTATGCTAAATCAAATTCTATTCCCAAAAAAAACCAGTTGAAAATTTCCACTGAAATTGCAGAAAATAAAAATACTAAACTACTTGAAGAGCAGCATAGACTAGAGAAAGAGAAAAGATTGGAGGAACAACAAAAATTGGAAAATGTTAAGAAATTGGCAGACCAAAAGAAATTAGAAAAACAAAAAAATCTAGCTGAACAAAAAAATAAAGAAGAAAAAGCCAAACAAAAGGCTATTGCTTTAAAGAAAGAAGAAACTTCATTAAAAAATCAGACAAGCTCTATTAATCAAGCTAAATTAGTAGCCTCTACTGCTGCAGCTATCTCAAAACCTAAATTATTGATAGATAGGATAAAAGGAAAAGGAAATGCAAAGCAGGCTATAGTTGTTACCACTAATGGCTTTAGCAGCGTAAATGCCACCATTACAGCCTTTGAAAATAACAATGGAAATTGGGAACAAGTTTATTCTTTTGCTGGTAATATAGGCAGAACAGGTTTTGCTTATAATAAAGTGGAGGGTGACGGACGTTCACCAATAGGAGTTTTTTCAATGGGCACAGCCTTTGGTAGATATTCAAATCCTGGAACTGCAATGAACTATAGACAATCTACGACTAATGATTTTTGGGTAGATGATGTTAATTCATCATTGTACAATACATGGCAACAAGGTCCTGTGAGTGGCAGATGGAATTCTGCTGAAAAGATGTACATTCCCCAATATAATTATGGTTTTGTAATAAACTATAATACTTCTAAAAGAATACCGGGAAGCGGTTCTGCTATATTCTTTCATGTATGGTCAGGTCCAGGTCAAGGAACAGCGGGATGTACTTCCACAGACCAGGGTAATGCATTAACCATTTTAAAATGGTTAAATCCTTCTAAAAGTCCTGTAATAATTCAAGGACCAATGTCTGAAGTACTAAAGATGTAGCGTTTCGTTACAAGTCCTAAGAATGGAGGTACCATACATAATAGGGGCTCTGCTGTTGATGGAGAAATCAACTTATCAATTGGTATATTAATATCTTCTTCATAGGATGCCCCAAAGGCTTCTGGGTTTCTCTTTAATCCTCTAAACCTTAAAACCCAAAATTGCTTTGCATCTACCTCTGTTAGTACCCTTATTAACATACCTATCCCTCCCACTTGATAACACTCAAGAGATTTACTTGGTGTCTTATTAACAAAAACTAATCTAAATGTGAAATATCCGCCTCTAAAATAATTTCAATTTTCTTATCTCCCACTTCTAGCACAGTTAAACATGTATCATACATAAAAGGTTTACTCCAAAAATCCTCAATAGAATAATTCTTGATTATTGAATAGATTGCCTTTATTACAGCAGTATGGGTTACTATTAAAATATTTTCACCAGTAGTATTATTTATAATATTATATAATACCTTTTTTACCCTGTGAATTAATTCATCAAAGCTCTCCCCTTCTACAGATTCATACAAATGAGGCTTATTCCAAAAATTAAACTGTTGCGTCGGATATAGTTCTTTTACTTTTTCATGATCCATGCCTTCCCATATACCAAATCCCATTTCCTTTAAATCTTCAATTTGAATTATTTCCGTATCTTTATTTCCTCTGATGTATTTTGCTGTATCAAAAGCTCTCCCCAGTGGACTGCAATAAATATAATCAAAATCTATATGCTGCAAACTCTCACCTAGCTTTTTAGCGTTATCAACACCTATTTCAGTTAAATTGGAATCTTGCCAGCCCTGCATCCTACCTTCACTATTCCACTGCGTTGCTCCATGTCTTGTTATGTATATTTTCAATTTTCATCCATCCCCTGACTATAGTAAAATAATATCTAATATCTAATATTTATATATTGCTGCTATTTAAAAGACATTCTGCACTTTTTAGAAACATCAAATCTCTACTCTGAATGAATTTTCCAAGATAATTATCCGGTTTATCATTTTCAAGAATTGATATAGCTTCATCTAAGGTCACCCATTTTAATTGAAAACCATTATTTATTTCTTCATCTGTATATGATGGCTCTTTAATAGCTCCCTTTACCTCAGAATAATAGCAATATGATATTTGTAATAGCTCATGCCTATTTCTATATTCTATAATCGTACCAATTTCGCCCAAAACATCAATGTTAACCCCAACTTCTTCCATAACTTCACGATTTAAAGCAATTTTAATATCCTCACCTGCCTCAATACCTCCGCCTGGTAGCTTGTGATAGTTATTCTTTGATACAAATAACAAGGCTATCTTTTGTGAATCATTTAGTACAATTGATCTTGATGCCTTCCTAAGCTTATATGAAATATCTATATTTTCATGCTTGTACCCAATATCTTTTTCATATATTTCACTTATTAAATCCATTGCATTTTGTCCCCTTATTTATATTTATTTTATATGAGTCATTAATAATTTCCTGGTCTATATTCCCTATTTTAACACACTTTCCTGTTCAAATATATGTCAAAAATTTTTCTTGCATTCATAATTCTTGCATCGATATTTAAATGCAAGTTGGTGATATAAAATTTGAAGCTATTTCATAATATTTATATGTAAACAGTCATCAAATTCTTTCCCACCTCTTGATAATAAATGGTATAATGTGTATGTTAGTTGTTTGAAGCGCTAAAATTATGGAAAGATTATTTATATTAGGTGGTGCAGAATGATAATGAAAATCCAAAATAAAAAAATGTGGTTAGCTGTGTTTATTTTAATAACATTGGACCAGGTTATTAAAATAGTAATCAATACTAATTTTCTTGATAAAAGATTTCCTATATTACCTGGGTTATTATCCTTTGAGCCTATGTTCAATAGGCATTATTCATGGTTAAATTCTATGTTAGAATTAGGCGTCAGTAAGTGGATACATATCTCGATTGTAACAATTATTATTATATTGATGTATTTGTTTTATAAGTATCTAAATGAACAGTTCGAGACAAATAAAATTATTAATATTATGTATGCTTTTATATTTTCAGGTTCTATGTGTTCGTTAATTGATAAGATTTTTTGGAATGGTAGTTTAGATTACATATATGTAAATGGATTTTTTATATTTGATTTAAAAGATGTATATATTAACATTTTTATTGGACTACTTGCATTATCATTATTTCTAAAGGGCAAAGCCTTAAAACAATTTGATGATAATAATATAGTAAAGGATTTTACATCATATCTTTTACAAAACATATTAAAATGTATGAGGGCCAGATTTTGAAAATTCTATAATGAATTTCTTTGCTTGTCTTCTATTTTTAAACACTATTATTTGTTTATCCTTAACTTTTTCAAGCCTATTAATATTTCCTTGGCCTGATGTCTTAGGAAAGTTCCAAATATATTTCATAAATTTGAAGTCAAACTTCTCAGGGCAACCCTCTGGCATATCTGGTCTTACTTTACCTATATTTGTTATAACTCGTTTAAAGTAACTCATCAAACATACTGTTCTACTTAATTTAAAGCAAATTACTGTATCAGCTTTTTCAAGACGTATATCCATAGTCCCACCATAATTACCATCTATTATCCATTCAACACCTTCTAATAAACACTTTTGCTTTTTCACCCATGCTTCTCTCGGGGTCTCAATCCATCCATTATTCCAAAACTCTTTATCAAGATGAATAAGTGGGATTCTCGATATCTCTGCGAGTTTTGTTGAAAATGTACTCTTACCACTACCTGGTGAACCTACTACCATTATTCTTTTACCTATTTTATTCATCTATATCCCCTCATCATTTTCATTATATAATATATAAACACATGTTTAAAATATTTAATCTTTAAATATTCTTTTAGCTCCTGAAAGTTTATTATCATCAAAACTCAACTTATAAATATCAGGCATACTAAGCTCTTTCCAAAATTCATAATCGTAGTTACTATCAAAATAATTCATTATTAAAACCATAATATTTCCATGAGTACCAATAACAATATTTTTACCATTATACCTTTTCAGCACTTCATTTAATGAATGAATCCCCCTGTTTTTAGCTTCTAAATTTGACTCCCCACCCTCAAAAGCATAAGTGGGGTTTGTCCACAGTTTAATTATATCCCTTTCAAAATTTTTGATTAAACCTTCTGCTATTTTTCTTTCCTTAAATCCATCCTCAATTATTACCTCAGCACCAATATGTTTTGCTATACCTTCAACTGTTTGAATTGAACGTTTATATGGACTTGATAAAACAGTATCTATATTTTCAGTCCATAAACTTTCCGTTACCTTTTCTGCATCTCTATATCCATTTTCTGATAAGGGTCGATTTAGTTCATCTGAAGTATATATTGAATGGGCATGTCTTACTAAATATATATTTGTATTCACTTTTTTTTTCACCTCTCACCTATAAATTTTTTTAATGTAGCTACATGCATTGGATAAAATCCATTTTCGTTATTACCCAACATCTCTTTTAATTCTTTTATCGAAACCCATCTGATATTTTTAGTTTCATTTGTTTTATCTAATACTTGTCCAATAGCTTTACATATAAAAGTCTGGACCATGATAGGATAGTTACCCTCTATATTTTGAGAACAAGCATAAGGAATATAATTTATAACCTTGTACCCATTTGCTTTAAAAGTTACTGCTTTTCCTTCTCCTATAATTTCAATAACCTTAAGCCCTGTTTCTTCAAGAATCTCCCTTCTTAAGCAATCAAATATACTTTCAAACTCTCTAATTTTACCTGCTGGAATTTCTATTAATCCATTCTCTGCCCCACCATTCTCCTTGCATCTCTCTTGGATCAAAATATAGTCAATACCTTTTTCACTTTTAATTATAATTCCGCCAACTCCTGGTTTTGCAAACACTTCCATTTTAAAATCCCCTCTATAAAATTCTACAATATACTTCTATGTCATTTCCTTCAGTATCTTTAAACTCTAATACCAAGTTATTATTGATTTTCGTTACTGGAAATACTATTTTAGCATTTAATATTTCTAATCTTCCAATTAGTTTATTCATATTATTAACCTGAAAACTTGGTATGCAGTTATCTCCAAAGTTAACCTTTTCTTGAACTTTACTATTATTAAATAGGCAAAATCTAAAACCATCAATATTAAAAACACTAAATATCTCATCCCTTTTTTCAACAGATTGCTCAAGCAATCTCTCATAAAAATCAATTGCTCTATCCATGTCTTTAACACAAATATATAGTGAATTCAACGTAAAATTTAATCCCATCTTAATCACCCTTCCAAAACCACTTTAGCACATTCATATTTTTTCATCATAATCTCTTTTGCTTCCGGGCACAATTTATTCCAACTTCTTTCAATTTTTCTTCCTACCCACTCAGCACCTTCTTTTACATCCATTTTTCTATTATAATAAGCAAGATGTAATAATGATGGAACTTGATCTATATGAGCCATGGCATCTGCACTTGCTACACATATTGCTTCTTTGGTCTTTTGCTGCATCCTTACGCTTCCCCTGTGACATAGGATACAATCCTTAATAATTTCTATTTTTTCCCTTGGGTAATCTAACCCTTTAAGAATTTTCTCTGCTTCTATAGCCCCATATATGTGATGTTCCTCATACATGCTTTTGTCTTTTACACTTGCATAATCATGTAGCAATGCCGCTATCTCAACTATTTCTTCATTAGCACCTAACCGTTTTGATAAAATCTTAGCATATTTAACTACACTAACAATATGGCATGACCAGCCTTCATAACCAAATATATTATCCTCGCTTTTACACTGCTGCTCTACTATTTTTGAAATTGTGTTTATTAATTCTGTCTTATTCATTTTTTCTAATACCCAATCAAGTAAGATAGGTTGAATTCGTGGATATGTTAGCTTCTCTGGCATATTATCAAATAATGCAATTTCTCCAATTTCAAAATTAGGTAGTTCTCCTAACTCCTCAATTTCTGCATAATATACTCTTCCATAGCTTTTATGAGCATTTTCTCCTTCTAAAGAATAATCGCATAAATAATCACATACAGGCTTCATATTGAATTTCACAGCTCCTGTTTCTTCTTTTAATTCCCTTGCTGCAGCATCATTAATATCTTCGTCTATTTCCCTGTGCCCTCCTGGGACTTCCCATGTATCTCTTTTCTTATGCCTACAATAGACGAATTTACCATTATATTTTGAAACTATAACGGCAAATTTCAAATCTTCATCATTAACTGTTCCTAAATCATATACTTTGGTTTTCATATAATCCCTCCCTAAACAATCCTATAGTTCTTTTTTCTAAGTCTAGCTCAATTGCATTAATCTTTTTTTATTCACAGCCATGCGCACCTTTCAATTCGATAAACCTTTCCTTTGTCATTTTAAATAAAATCTCACTATCAGATCTTGATACTATGTCAAACCCAAAACTTTGTAGAGCCCTCTTATAATCAAATCTTCCACGTGTTTCACCTCAATTTTTGTCATTAGAAATAGTATTTATAATAACCACTCATATCTACATTTTTCCCTATCCCCTAATTGATACATTTCATTATCTGAGGGTAACTGAACTATCTCAACTAATCTTGCACCTACATTTTCACATGTCTTTCTTGATGCTGTGTTATATGGGTTACAAGTTATTATAATCTTGTCCATTTCATGTGCTAGAGCAACTTGTTTTATTAACCTGCAGGCTTTTGCAGCATAATGATTCCCTCTATACGCTTCTTCAATCTCATATCCAATATTTCCACCATAATGAGTATTCTTATTATAACCAATTCTAAGATCTATTCTACCTATTCTAACATCATCATTATGTAGCTTCACTTCATATTTGTATGCTGGAACATACCCTTTAGACTCATATGGAGGAACCTTTACCTCAATAATAAGGTCAATTCCTTCATCAGTTAAATAATCATAATTCATGAATTCATACAAAACCCATATCCCCTTTCTTATTTCTCAATACTATTATCCCTAGCCATAAAGTATTCCCTATTGTTTACATTGCTTGCGGACTAATTAAAATCATTATGAATTAATCCTTATTACAGTTATAGTTGATATTTGCTTCCTACTGCAATTTCTTCAGATTTAATTTTAAAGCCTAAACCTTTTGCTAAAGCAATTGAAGGTAATTTTTGTGCAGTTATTAAGAAAAGCATGAAATTATTTTCATCAAAATTGTTCACTCCAAAGGAATATTAAGCTCTATTATTGAATCTTCATTTTCATCAATAATTTCTACACTTATTTCATTAACAGTGGTTTTAAATGAATCAATGATATTTCTGGTTTCATTAATTGCCACTATAAAATCTTCTTCATTATCAAAGTTGCCAACAGTCATATGTGGCAAGAAAACTTTTCCTTTTAGCCACTCTGGATAATAATCTTGTAAAATGCCTGTATATAGTCTTTTATGCATTTCAATAATTTCGTTCCCACCCTTTTGTATATTAAGAAATAGATACTTCCCAAAAGCATTAGTGGGTGTAATTCCATTTAGAATAACTTCAAAGGGACTACTTTTATATAAAACGGTTGAAATGTGGTCTTTTAATTCACTAGTTTCTATTCCACTATCAAATGGAAAAACAAGAGTAATATGTGGTTTTACATGATTTTCAAGAGGGTCATATCTCTCTCTTACACTATCAATTATTTGTCCATTATCAAATCTAAGAAAAATCATAATACATCTTTTTAACAATATTAGTTCCCCCTTTCTAATTTCCCGACTCTATTTCCCTTATACCAAATACATCTTTTGATATAAGAGTTAGTTCCCCATAAGAATTTTGTATACCAGCTACCTTTTGGCTTTACTATATGTAACATTGTACCATATTTTACATATAGCCCATATATTACTTTTATAATAACCCACTATTTTTTTGTAACTTAACTCGATAGCATGTACTATCTTTTTCATATGATATATAATAAAAAAGCAATATCATAATAAGTACTTTAAAACTATATTTTAGCAATTCTACAAAGAAGAAATTAAATGGGCTTGAAAAGGAAATATATATTTTAAATACTGAGAAAGATCTTCCCATAGGTATTATATTTTGTGATTTAGATAATTTGAAAGTAACTAATGATACTATGGGACACGAGTTTGGAGATAAATTAATAGTAAATGCTTTTAATATATTAAAAGACACCTTTACTGAAAACTCAGTTATCGCTAGGACAGGTGGCGATGAGTTTGTAGTAATAATTAAAGATACCTCTCTTATCAAAGTAAAGCTACTGTTCTTATCGCTATGTGAATCAATAAAGCAACAAAATACATATAACCCTAAACAGAAAGTTGAAGTTTCTATAGGATATTCTTTTTCTGATACCTCCATAGGCATAACTAGAAAATTTATTAATATCGCTGATAAAAGCATGTATAAAGATAAACATACAAAAAAGCTAGGTACTTCTAATCATTCTCAGATTAAAACACCTAGCTTTTAAGATTACTTTTTAAACATGCCACTTGCCACGTGGGTGGCACCTTCCTATTTTAAGATTGAAGATGCCTCTGTTTTCCCTTCAAGCATCCAATTAAATGGAAGAGAAAATTGAAGATATTTGAATACCCAACTTCCCTTTTCTCGAATAAGTACTGCTTCAAACCTAAATGGCCAAATATATTCTTCTCCTCTAGCATTTTCCCTGAGAGTTTCCGCAATTCTCCTTCTAACATTAAAAAGCTTACCTTTATCGTCTAAATCACTTGTAAAAATATTCTTGATTATGTCTACTGTATTCTCAAAGGCACTGTTTTCGGAAATTACTTTTTTCATAGTACCGTGAGTGACTATCCAAACCACATCTTCATTTGAATTAATTAAGCAATTTTGATAATCTAATTTCATTTCATCGTAACATTTTCTATGATCTTCTATCAATTTCATGATTTCTTCTTGGTTACCATAAACAGTTTTGTCTGTATTAACAATTAATGAATCATAAGCAGTGAAATATTTACTAGCCATTATGTCTATCCTTTTATCTTCTTGCAAGTATTCATTATTAAAAGCATGAAGAAGGTTTAATATTTCATCTTCATATTGTAACGTATTGTTTATGGAATAATTCTTCATTTTATTTTCTTCTGCATTAAAACCCTCTATATCATAACCAATATTCTCAATTCGTACATCTGGCATATATCCAACTACAGGAAGTGAAAATTGCATTTGTCTTATAATCCATCTTGATCCTTTTTTTACTAGCACAAAGGAAATACGCAAATCCCATAAATAATGTCTTTCCTCACCATCCCATTTATTTAACAAATGACATAACTTCCAATTGATTTCAGTTAACTTTACTTTATCAGGCTTTTGGCTATCAAAAGAAACTCCATCAAAATATTGCTTAATATAACCTAAATGACGTGTATAAGTATCATCATTACTATAAAAAGAATATTTAATTGAACCTGTAGTGTGGATTAGAGCTGTGTTTCCAAGTGGTATTATAGTAGCCTCATCAGCATTAATTCTCAAGTCTCCCCAATATTCCCAATCACTTGAAAATATATCTTTAACTTCTTCATAGCCCAAACACAATTCACCACAGCTTGTACCAACCACAATTACATTTTCATCTTTATCAAATAATGCATCCATGAAACTATCAACTTTGCTTACATCTCTTTGTATATAAGCCTCTTCAAATATATTTAATACTTCTCTTAATTCATTTTTCATCTCGTTTTTCATATATTTACACCCCTTATCCCTATTGTATTTATTCCTTCAGTTTATTAGCCTAATCCAATAATCTTAAATGATGAATTTACTTCTCTACATAAACTAAAAAGACTATAATAAAGCACAGCCTTATTACAGTCTAAAAAACATCTACAATATTTTACATAGCAAAGTAAGCATGTACTAAATAAAATGTAAAATAGTGAATTAAATTTTAGTCCTATAAGTTTGACAGTCTCTACTTGCAAATCTTAAAAAAAGTAAAACAAATAAACCTAATGAATTAGGCAATTTAAAACTCTTTTAATTTTAATTTTCTATTTTGAAAATTAATTAGCAAGTAGTAATCATCATTTTATAGCACCTCCTGTGTATTTATATGTAAATTGTACCTATTTGAGGATATAAAGTCAAGGTATTTATCAGTTTTAATAGTAATATGCTCAAATAATTACATTTATTTAATATGCTGCGTCCATATATACAATAGGATAAATATTATCCAGTGTTCTATTTGCCAAAGTAGTTTTTCCTGACCCAGATGAACTGTTAAATGTTTTTATTATTAAAATAATTTCTTAATTTTTCTGCATATTCTATACGTTCTTGTGGTTTTGATAGTTCCCTGTCTGTTAGATATAAATTATCATCTTTATATCTTGGATATACATGGAGATGATAATGCCATACATCTTGATTTCCACAAGGTTCATTATGCTGTCTTGATGATATTCCATCGCATTTATAAACAGTTTTAAGTGCAATAGCAATTTTCTTTTCTAATTCATGTATTTTAATAGAAAATTCACTAGGTAAATCATAAATATTCTCAAAATGACTGTTGGGAATAATAATGATATGCCCTTTGTTATTTTTCCACCAACCAGCACCAATAAAAGCAGTCACATAGTCATCTTTATATACTATATCGCCCTGTTTAGTATACAAATGTTCATTTTCAATTCTATTGACTATTAAGCAAAAGGGGCAAATATAGTCCTTTGGGGCATGATTATACATATTTATCACTCCTGTTTGTTTCGCATTTTCTTACAATTATTATCCTAACCTTGATATTAAAATCCCCTTCATAAACTCGTAATTATTATGAACTCTATATATCATTTCTTTTTCATTATTAGTACAACCAATCAGTATTTTAATTTCAGAATCTTTTTTTAATAAATCTACAATACATATAATAGAATCAATTTCATGTTTTTCATCTGTTCCTCGCCATATGTCAATTCCGTCACCATCCATAGAAGTTGTATTTTTTAAATATCCATAATCAACTTCATATATCATATCAGGATATTTAGGGTCTCTTGAACCTTTTGGTCTATCTATTACTATTTCAGAATCACTTACTAAATCGTCTAACATACTCCAAAATTGTTGATTATTATAATTCATTATCTATCCTCCACCCATTGTAATTAATCTTCACTATTTTCTACAATGTTGTAATAACCATAAAATCACGATTGTCACAAACTTGCATAATAAAATTCAAATTTTCCCTATGTAAGTATTCTAAAAAATGATTCAGTAACGTCTTTCTTCCAAATCAGATTGTTCCATCAAAATACTATCAATATTCTTGCGAATTTCTTCTATTCTATCCATAAATTTATTCCCCCTTAAATTTTAGACCTTAAAGCCTCTGAAACCGCCCAAGCCTGATGTTTCAAAAACAACCCCTTAACACACTCACCTGCTTCAATCCATAATAGCTCATGGTCATCTTCAATCTTATAGCTTGTCTTACATTTTAAATTTACAACATAAAAATATCCTATTCCATGTAAATATTGATTTATCTTTGATATATGATACAGTGAAGCCTTACCAATATATCTTCCTATCACAACCTCATATCCTGTTTCTTCTATAAATTCTCTTTCAAGACATTCTTTATGAGTTTCTCCCTTCTCAATACCACCACCAGGTAAAAAGTATCCTGTTGGTGTTTTTATCGTAGCAATTTTACCTTCTTCATTAATCACTATTCCATATACACCACCTCTATCAATGTAGTTTACACCATTAAGTTTTTCACCAAATACTTTTTTATCATCATTAACAACATTTTCAGCCATATTCATCCCTCCTATTTAAATGCCAAATCATTTTATTCAATTTATAACATCAATTCCAAATCATTTAATTATTATATCATTTATTCCAATTAAGCTCTATATTTACATATAACTTATATTTAACTATATGTAATTCCTTTTATATTAATTTTAAAATTACAGCGAGAAGCTTTGGATAACTCCAAAGCCTTTTCGCCCTTTTCCTCTACTAAAATACTCCTAATTCACACGAAACACGAATATTAAAGTCTGTCCTTCTCCTTGCATTTTATCAATCTCTCCCTCATATTTTCAATCTCTCTATTTCAATTCAAGGAGCTTATTCCTCCCTTAAATCTACTACTCTGTCATGCTCTAACACTATCTTCTTTAGTTCTATTCCCTCCTTAACCCTATCCTCTTTTCGTCCCTTAAAGCTAATCATTCCAAGACTTCGTTTCATTTTCTATCACGCTTTTTTCTATCATTTATTAGGGAAAATTATCAGGCTTTTAATCTTATATTGGGGAGTTTGGTTCAAACTGGAATCTGGGATTGGTGTGGCAGAATGATAAAAAAAATGAAGGAGTGCAGGTTAGTGTACCTGCATTCCTTCATGGTGCAGCTTTGTTATAAACAGTTAAACTTTTTTATAAACGATCAATCTTTTTTATAAACTTACACATGCTGTAGTTTTATAATAAAGATTGATTATAACACATCGTATAAATGAGTTAATCCTGTAAAGTTAATTATTTTTTTATAATAAAGTTTGATCAAAACTAAACACATACTCAGGACCTTATAAATTAACATTTTTCATGATGTTATTTCTTTCCATTTAACTGTTCTGCAATGATTCTTGATAAATACTTACCAGTATTTTTTGCTTGTTCAATAGTAGTATTATTATTTCCTACCTCAATTAACATAGCATTATCACTTCTATCTTGGCTATAGAAATCATAGCCCCAATGATAAAGATAAACTTGTCTGTTGTCCATAAGACCTGGATATAATTTATTTGATATTCCTATCATGGAGGTTACTAACTTTTTCTGTTTGGCATACCTAGGGTTTTCATCTGTCATTACAAACATAACCTTAGCAACATCTACTCCATTTATTTTAGTTTTTTCATTTTTATGAGTTAATAGAACACCATCTCTATGTAAATCAATAATTATATCAAAATTACCATATTCCTTTAAATACTTATTTAAAGTAATTCTAGATTTTTTGTAAGAACCATTATAATCTCCTACATTATGAATAGTATTATCATTTATAGCAGCAATTCCATAATCTTCTTCTAAATCCTTGGCTATTTCATCTCCTACTTCACAGACACCTTGTGTTAGGTCCATATTAAAAGTATCTGTAGATTTATCATTGTCAGAGGCAAGATAAGATTCGGTCGTATGAGAATGGTAAATAAGCACTCGTGGCTTAGCCTTATTTAGGGTTTGTTTCAACTTTGGGTTATATATGCCTAAAATAGAAGTGTCAATTACTTTATCTCCTACTTTACTTACCTGCTTATCACCTAAGTTAAAAGGATTAAGAATAAATACTTTTCTTTTTTCACCATTGCTCTCGTTATCTATGCTTACATTAGCACTTCCTTTATTATTATCCAAATATGCAATTTCTTTTGTTACTATTGAAAGGGGATTCAAAATATCCATTCCTAAAAATGATAAAGCTGAAACTTTTATATTATTTTTACTGTTAGTACTCTGCTGTTCAGTATTTGATGACTTTATTACGGCTAATACATTATTAATAGCCATAACATAAAAGTAATTTAAATATTTTTCTCCATTGTCTGCCTTAGCACTTTTGGGTAAGATTAAGCCTAGTAAAAAAATAATAATAAACACTAAAACACTAAAAAGTTTCTTTCCATTACTATCTTTTTTAACACCATTCCGCATCATATTCATCCCCCCATACTGCAATAATTTAGTTAAATTCAGCTTATGGTAATTTTATAAATAATTTATATCCTATTATATTTGAACATTTATATTAGTTAGCTGAAACCTTTTGGGTAATCTTTAATGCTGAAACTAGTTCATTTACACAAGCTTCAATATCACTGTCGCTTGACATATTATTTCCAATCTCAATAACTGATGCTTTGTTAGATAAGTCTTCATTGTAAAAAGATATTCCATATTGATAAAAGTATATTTCTGATTCAACTCCATTTAAATTTTTAATATTTCCTATTAGACTGTCAACGAATCTTTTATTTGATTCATAACGCGGATTTTTTTCAGTAAGTACAAATTGAATTTTTTTCGTATCAGATTTTTCCTTTACTGTAATATCCCGATGTATGTCTAATAAAATAGTATTTGAATATTGCTTTACATTTTTTGTTATCATATCCCGTGTTGCTTGATATGATTTTGTATAATCTGTTGGTGGGTCACACTTTATAAGATGACTATTAAAACCTTCTTTAACAAGCTTATCACTTATTGTAGCGCCCACATCAGTTACTTTCTTTCCAGAAGAATAGGTTTCATCAGGATGACTATTGTATATTACTATGTCAGTTGAAAATGGTACTATATGATTAGTACTATTACTTACAGATTTTTTTATATTAGGTGATGCGGATACGCTTGATGTAACTAAACTTTTAGGAGTTTTGACCAATGAGTCTATTTGTAATGTCGTAGCTTTAGAAATATTTTTATCTGAACTTATGCTTGAAGTGTTTATTGCAATTCCAAAGCCACCTATAATAAATACAACGACAGCTCCAAGTATTATACCTTTAATATTTATTTTATTATATTTAGAAATCATAATAACTCTCCTTTTCATTTCCAGTCTATTTAAAACCATTGTTGTAGTTCCCATAATTCTATTGCATTTACCACCTAACTCCAATACCTTTATTATTGTATTTCCATATTCTATGTTTTTACCTTCGCCTAGATAGGAAATAACTTGACCATCACAGGAAATTTCACAATCTTGTCTCATTTTATGAAAACCATAGAGCAAAATTGGATTAAACCAATAAATCATGGACAATAAATTAATAGCCCAATTTATAGCTATATCCTTGCTTTTCAAATGGGTTAATTCATGCATTATAATATATTTAAATTCTTCATCACAAATATTGGCTGCTATACTGACTGGAATTAATATCTTTGGTTTAAAGAGCCCACATAAAGAAGGGCTACCTATCCTCTTAGAATATGATAATTCTACCTCAGTTCTTATATTCATATCTTTCATGCATTTTTTTAAAATTTCACTATGTTTGCCGTTTATATTTTTTATAGAAGCACTAACGATATTCTTTAATTTTTTATATCCTATACCTAATATCCCTATTGATAATGCAACACCTAATATCCAAATAAAACAAAATATTTTTCCAAAATTAAATATGTTGTTTAAACGTATGCTGATGGCGTTACTAATTACAGTATTATTCGAAGGATGTACCTCACTTATTAATTTTGAATCTACTAAGTCTGAATTTGTAAGTTCTTTTGAAGAGTTAGTTTCTGTGTTTTGTGTGATTTTATTTGTAGTACTTTGTACATAAAAATTTTTATATAAATCAGATATATTTAAAGGGTTTTGTGGTCCAAAAGGAATTATCAATTTAATGATTAAAATTAACCATATATAATATTTAAAAGTAAAATTTAGTTTATTTCTAAATATCCCTTTAGTAATTAATATCATAAATACAATTATGCTACCAATTAAGGATGAACGTACAATTATCTCAAAAATATTTAGTAAATTCATACACATCAACCTTTCGTTTTACTTGACTGCTCTAGTATGTTTTTTAATTCTGCTATATCCGTTTCAGATATTTCTTCCGACTGGGCGAAGGTTAAAAGCATAGATTTGATTGACCCATTAAATACCCTCTTAATAAAGGATTGGCTTTCTAATTTAATACATTCATCTTCTGAAACCAAAGGAAAATATAAATATTCATAACCCAATTTGTTAAATCCGATTGCATCTTTAGTTAATAATCTGTTTATTAGTGTTTTAACTGTAGCTGGCTTCCAATCGGTTTTATCCTTTAATTTCTGTATAATATTAATTGATGAAATTTCAGGATTAATCCATATTATCTTCATTATTTCCCATTCAGCATTTGATATTTTAGGAATTTCATACATTTTATAACGCCTCATTTCAATTACAACTGAAATCGCTTAATTTACAACCGTAATTTGTATTATTTTATAATATATTCTTTAAAATAATAATTATTACGATTTAACTACAAAAAAACTTCCAAGGTTTTTTTGTAAAAGCGCTGGCTTTGTAAATGAGTATAATTTGCAATATTAAAATATTGCACTCCACTTTGCTTGAATAAGTAATATAAAAATCATTAATAAATCTACACTCTGATCCTTAGGAGATTTCCTATATTTATTTACCCAGCCCTGCATTGTTTAAAAGACTATCTATTTAAATAAAAAAGCAACCCTATTAATTTAGGGTTGCTTTTTTATAATACAATCACGATGTAGATTGTTATATTGATTCATACATGGGGTAGCGCCAACATATCCGACTTATCTATACTACACAACATAGAAATGGCGTAGACAATTGATTTTAATGTTGTTTATATATAAACAATGTAGGTTCTCTGTTTATGGGAGAATTGTTCCAAAGTGTGGTAAATCATGATAATATTACATAGAAAGTTACGACACAGTTGCAAAATATTATGTATTGAAAATTAAGATTAAGGATGTGCTAATATGAAAATCGAACATGTAGCAATATGGACTAAAGATATTGAAAAACTAAAGAAATTTTATGTAGATTATTCTGATGGCATTGCTGGGGATAAATATATTAATATCAAAAAAAAATTCGAATCATATTTTATTAAATTTGAATCAGGTTCTAGACTTGAAATTATGCAGATGACGACAATTCCTCCAAATTTAAATGATGCTATTAATCAATATATTGGCTTAATTCACATTGCTTTCTCTGTAGGGGGTATTGAAAAGGTTAATAGACTTACTGATACATTAAGAAAAGCAGGTTACATGGTAGTAAGTGAACCGCGTTATACTGGAGATGGTTACTATGAGAGTTGCATTTTGGACCATGATGGAAATCGAATAGAGATAACAGCATAAGTCTGATAATTCACAGTATTTGTTCGTGTTTTAAAATTAAATAGTTACTTCGCATGTTTCTTATTTTACGCAGCAACTAGTTTCAAAACCTTTACTGAAAATGCCTCCATAAAACTATGGAGGCTAACCTTTGTCATAAACTTTTCCTTGTAAGTACATAAGCTGTTGCTTTGTTTTGTGGCCTCTTCCCAAGACTTTCTCATAGTTGTATCAAGTATTTTTGCATATGTAAGTGTCATCTCAGGCGATGCATGAGCCATCCCCTTTTGAACATGCAATAGATTCATTCCATTATTAATAAGTTCTATTCCCTTTGTATGTCTAAAAGCGTGGTTCTTAAAATGAAATGTATTGCCACTTTCATCAACTATTCTTCTTTTTTCAGCTAAACTATTAAGGCTTTCGCTTACATTCTTGGCACCACAAGGATGACCCTTACGTTTACCTGAAAATTTAACAAAGAGAACCTTTTTAGGATTATTATCAAGAGTACTTTTACTTTTAACCATCTCAATGGCTGTATTTACTGTACTAGCAACTTCATCAGTGATAGGTACTCTATGATTCAAAATTCTTGTTTTTAAAATATCATCACATAAATATCATCCTTGCGATGTTTTTTCTAAGCAATTGTCATATTTAAGCTATAGAATATCTGATATTCTCCATCCTGACGCACGAAGAAGAATTATTACTGGTATATATTCAGAAGGTGTTAGGTATTCTAAATTATTTTCTAGTTGCTGTAAAACATCTTCAGGTATATATTTTACATTATTTTGTACCCATCTATTATGGTGAGGAAAGTCTTCCTTAAACATTAACGTAGAGATAGGCTAATATCATTATCCCAATATCCAGAAACACTGGAGCTAACCTCAAGTAATTTAGTTTCATTTTGTATAGGCTTAAAAACTATATTCATAAGTTACTGTCATCTCTTTTCTCTTGCTCAAATTTCATTCTTTTTTCTGCATGTTCCCAATCTTTTCGTATTTCTTCATCCGAAGGATGGATATACATTTGCATTGTAGTTTGGATGTGTGCATGGCCTGCGCGTTTCATAAGGTGTTCATCTTTCCAGCCTTATCTACGAAGCTCTGTTAATGATGTATGCCTTAAAATATGTGGTGTAACATCAATTCCTGTTTTTTTCTTTAGTCTTTCAAATAGAGAAACAATATCTTGATACTCCAATGGTTTATATCTGTTATCATCAGAAATCTTTATAAACACATGATTGGTATCAACCTCATCTGTGTGATAGTCTGCTATATATTCCAGATAAAAATTCATTAGATCTGCAGATACATCTACACTTCTAGGGCTACATACAGTTTTTATTTCTGCATGATTTTCAAGTTCTCCACGGTCTCTAATCTGAATCTTCCTAGCATCAATCTCAAAGTCTTCAAGCCATAATGCAAGTGCTTCTCCTATACGCATTGAACTCTCCCATAACAATTGAATTAGGAACTTACCTCTAATATTTGAGCAACCATCCAATAAGAGTAGAAGCTTCATAGTTTACTATGAGTTCTATCTCTTTTTCTAGTATAGTTAATCCGACTCTGTTGGCTCCACCCCATATATAAACTTCATTTTAAAATTTCTTAGTAAATAAAAAACTATGCCAAAGGCATAGTCTGTATCCACTTATTACTTGAAAAGCACAAAAAATATTTTGTTATTTACAATAGATACTACTCCCTTATTATATAATTGGACAAATTTACCTTTATAGCTAGTTTGAGTTCCAGAATTTATATCTTTTATTACACCTTTTAGCGGATCATTTTGATATATTTTACCATTACCTAATACAAATAAATTTTCTTTAGCGCAAGGTGTTTGTAATTCAATAGTTTTCCATGTACTAGTATCTTGTGACGTTTTACCATAATAAACTTTACTTATTAAATTGTCTTTTAATTGTGCAAGATATATATCATCATCATCATCAGCCCCAATTAAGGTAAGTTTATCAACATCACCCACACTTATAGCATTGCTTTTACCAGTAACATATATTTTATTATACACTGAGCCTTCATAGAACAATTTATCTTCATGGTGAATCAATACGATATTGCCCACGAGTTTAGGTATTGTATCGATTTTTGACATGTCTGGATTTCTATCGATTCTATAAATGCTGCTTTTATTAGCATTGTTTGATACTTTCACGTAAATAAGTCCTGTTAATGTCGCCGTTTGAACATCTTCTACTTTAGGGTTAGTGCCATCACACTCAAATTTTATCGTTTCTACTTTTTCATCTTTTACTACATCGTAAGAATATAATATTAAGTTACTAGATTCATCATCACTTTCTTTTTCTACTAAAATCATTCTATTTCTACCGGGAACCCATGAAGCAAAAGAAATGTTACACCCATCTTCCGACTTTATGTTTTTAGTTTTCCCAGTCAAACAATTAACAATTACCAATTTTTCATCATGGTAATAAGATATATATTTGGCATCATAAGATGCTAATATATTTTCTGCATTCGTTGGTATAGTAATATCAACATCTTTGGCTTTGGTACTTACCTCTTCCACAACTTTTTTGGAAACTGCCTTTGAATCGGTAGCTAAAAAATAATGATCAATGTAAAAGAGACCTAAACATTGCAAAGATAAAGATACTACTATCCATATGCTTATTCTTTTCGTCCAACTCATATTTTTTCTCCTTTAACTTCAAAGTATCATATACTTAAATTTCATTCTTATTTTCTACTCTCTATATACATAATTGAAGGTACTGACCTTTCTCCCAAACTATCTGATGGACTATTTATAACTTCATCATCATAAAATAACGTTGAAGAAGAACCTCCATCTAAGTTAGTAGCGTTAACAGCACCATAATCATATAATACATCCTGTGCTTCCCTTAAATTAGCCCCTAAACTCCCTAACTTCCTACCGTCAATCACTAAAAATATTATTGCTCCATCTTTTCTTTGAGCTACACACGTTCTAGGTGCAATACCCCAACCACCATCACCTTTAGTAATAGTTTTTTGTCCATTAACTATAAGTGCTGGTCCAAAAGATACTGCATCAGTTACTCCAACTGTTTTCATATCAGAAAGACTATGAGGACCAACTAATAAATTCCCTGATTTAGTCATTGCTACAACTTCTGTTTTTTTATTTACATCCGTTATATCATTAGCAACGATTTTTCCATTGGCCATTATAATTCCAACTGGATTTGCTCCTGTACCTGTCCATTTAGTTCCATTATCTAGATCTTTAAATCCACCACCATTGATTGCCGCAATTGCATTGTTATCCTTTGCAATATCACTAGTTAGCTGCCCTTCCGTACCAAGCAAACTTGTGTAACCTACTTTTAACCTAGTTGGATCATTAATTATTAATATGTAACCTTCAAATTTATTTCCTTTTACATCATATCTTTCTATACTATCATCATCTTTATTTTCTACTTTTACACCATCTAAGTTATTTTGGACTAAGGCATCCACCTTTTGTGTGCTCATGATTTTTGCTATTGCCGCTTTTGATAAAAATGTGGTTGCAAGCCATTGTAATGAATAAGTAGTCATTGCCGCACCTACTACTGTTGTCTTCGCATTTTTAAATGGACCATAATAAAGCATAAATGGGCCAGTAATTGTTGTGAACGTCAATTCAAATATTACAAATAATAAAACAAGTTTCATTTTTATTTTTCGTTTTGTTTTTCGTTTTCTTTCATTTTTTTTCATATTTACCATCCCTTTAGTTTTTTAAGCAACAAAGGTGTACTAAGGCGTAACCACTGCTAATTAATTTGCATCAAAAAAACATATCAAAATATTAGCTTATTAAGGCAATACCATAAAAGTAGATACTACTTTTATTTCTCCTTTATTGTCTGGATCATTAGCTATTACATCTCCACTTTCAATTAGTCCTCCGCAGGGGTTATTAATTACTTTTCCGTTATAGTACATAGTTGATGAACTTCCTCCATCAAGATTAGATGCATTTATAGCGCCATACTGTAAAAGTATATTTTGTACATCGAGTAATGTAGCGCCTATAGATTTAACACTTCTACCATCAATGGTTAATAAAATTACTGAACCATCGTTTTTCTGTCCTATAGCTGTTCTTGGAGCAATGCCCCATCCCCCATCACCTTGTGTAATTGTGGGTTTGCCATTAACTATAAGTGCAGGTGCAGGTCCAGAACTAACGGCTTCTGTTGCATTAAGCTTATTTAATTCATTTAATGAATATTTACCAACTAGAAGGACCCCTTTGTTTGTAAACGCAACTATATCTGTTTTACTATTATTGTCTGCTATATCATTAAAAATAAGCTTTCCATCCCGCATTATAAGTCCTAATGGGGATGCTTTTTTGTTAAACTGATCAAAATCTCCTGCGTTAACAGCTGCTATAGCACCATTATCTTGGGCTATCTGACTTGTTAGTTCCCCCTGCTCTCCTAGTTTATTACTATATCCAACTTTAACTCTTGTTGGGTCTTTAATGATAAGTAGATTTCCTGTGAACGTTTTTCCATTTGAAGTATTATACCTTTCAATGCTTATTTTACTAACGTTACTTAAAGTTGTGATAGCTTTTGAAACCTGTTTATATTTATTATCCGCAAGCACTGGTTTATTTTTAGCATTAGTAAGCATTACTCCACCGAATAAGGTTAATGTTACAATAGGAATGATTGTCCACTTATAAGAATTTTTCTTAAATAAAGAAATCATAGTAATTCTCCTTTTAATTTGAGATTTATCACTTATAATAGATGACATCCCATAAACCTGCGGAGTCTTTTTATAACTTTCTAACAACTTTATAATAGTTTTACCGTAATTTATATAGTCACCGCATTTAACATGAGATAAGACTAATGCATCACAAGCGAGTTCCTTGTCATTACGCATTCTATAAAATGAATACCATATGATAGGATTAAACCAGTGTATTATTTGGAGTATTCCTGATAAGCAGCTTACTATTATATCGAGCCGTTTTACATGGGCTAATTCATGTAAGATTATAAATTCTAATTCGTTTTTATCAACATAGTTCTCAATACCACTTGGTAGTAGCAAATTAGGCTTTATAAACCCATAAATGCAGGGTGTTTTAATTTCGTTAGTATTTATGATTTTTATATGAGATTTTATATTTAACTTTTTTTTGCACTGTAATAAAAGAAGTAAAACGTCCTCATTAATACACACGTGACCCTTCTTAAACCTGGCCTTTAACTTCAACGTCATTACAATTGTATAAGAACCAATTAGAATAACGACCAGTAACCACAGACAACTTATCAATTGTAAATATACCGGACTCTGATTAGTATTAGATGTATTTGTTTGTATATTTGACGTAATAAGATTGGGAGCTACATTTATATCTTTCTCTTTATTATTAAACATTTTGATTGCCTTGTTATTTATTGAATAAGGTACTTGTGTAATAGTTGTGCTTTTTAAATTTATAATATTAAAAACACTTAATGAACTTTCTAGTCCATATGGAATTAATAATCTAATTACAACAATTAGCCAAATAGCATAATGCCACCTCACGCCTAACTTGTCTTTAATAAGGAACTTAAAGGCAAGAATTATTAAGCTTAAAAGACTTGCCAAAGCAGTTGAATATAATACCCATTTAAAAATAGATATAACCAACACCATAAATACCACCCATTTACCCTTTCTTCTTATCAAGAATGTTTTTTAATTCTTTAATTTCTGCGTCAGATAACTTGGATTCATTTAAGAAATTAGCTATCATACCATTTAATGAACCATTAAACACACGGTTTATAAACGATTCACTCTCTGCTTTTATGCATTCATTCTCTGATAACAAAGGGAAGTAATAATATGTTTTTTTATCTTTTTTATCTATTGTGTAACCTAGGACTTCTTTTTTTACTAAACGGTTTATTAAAGTTCTAATAGTATTTGCCTTCCAATCAGTATTTTTACTTAAAGCATCGACGATCCCATTTGCAGTGCAGATATTATTTCCCCAAACACATTTCATAACTTCCCATTCTGAATTTGATATTTTAGATGCATTAATCATTTCATCATCCCTTTTCTAATAAATTGTATTTTACGATTTGTAACTTCATAATATATATATTACATGTGTAATATATATTTGTCAATATAAGTTATAATACATAAGCCTTATGATTTTCTGTATAATTTTCAACTATATAAGCACTATATTTATATATAAATATAGAAAACTTAAGAAGCTTTTAAAGAAAATATTTGTAGCCACACTTGTGACTGATTTAGGAATGTTGGGTTTTTTAAAATATTGGGGCCATAAATCTGTAACAAACACATTAATATACTTTCAGTTTACAACAGAATAGCAAGAAACTATGTATGCCAAATTTCAAAAGAATAATCAAATGGTTTAAATATTGTTAAAAAGTTTAATCAAAGTTGATCATGTAATAAGCCATAATCATTGGATAATATAAGTTCCATTGATTATTGACTTTAAATAAAATTTTCTTTTTTATAATACATTCAAAGTAATAGGTCAACACTTTATGTTACATTCAGAATATCAATACCCGCATAATAAAGTACCCACCTATCTAATGATAGGCGGGTACTTGCTACGAAATATAGGAATATTGCGAAATAAATTTATTACAGATGATGTCTTTTGTGTATTATCGAGTTTGTTCAATCTAGGCCAAATATTCGGAGTATTTAGACAAAAACAGGTCATACTCATGCTTTTCAGTTATCCAAACAATTACATAATACTCTTTTACACCTAATCGTGAGTATGCTTCAAATCTATGGTTTCCATCGTTCAACTCAAATTGTCCATCCACAAAATGAACTATAAGTGGTGGCATATCTTTTTCGCTTTGAATAACACTTTCCAGTTTTGTAACATGCTGTTCAAACCAATCTGCATTTACTCTGTATTTCATATATGCTTCTGGACCACAACAACGAGAAAAAAGTGATAAAGGCATTTTTATTGGTCCTAAAAAATACCTATCAAAAAGTTTTAGTCCATCTGAAAATCCTTTATTATGTCCATCTGATAGCAGATAGGTGTGGAGCCACTCCTCAAGTTTTCCTTTTTTTGCATAGTTCTGAGATGATGATAACGTACACTTGTATTCCATAATGAATCCCTCCTTTTTTGAATAAACAATTTTCTTAATTGAATCGCAGGAAAGATAGTATTCATCGGATAATTGTTCAATACTGATTCCATCATTGAATTTATTTAGGATATTACGATTGCGTTCAAGTAAATACTGTTTATATCCAGAAGTCTCCCCCCATTCACGTCTTTTGGCACCTGATGGAATATAGACGAGTTTTCCTGATACATATTTTTGTATTTGTCTGAGCAATTGTTCAGGGAAAATATCCTCACCGTTTTCATATTTCATAGCTATCCCTCCTTTATAGTAAAGTGTACTATACCATTAACAAAGTAAATATATTAAGAACTTATATAAATGTTTTTGACATACAGCATTATTAAAAACACAAATTTCATTAACCTCGTAATTTTTTACGGTTACGAAATAATTCTTGTAAATAGACTATACCATTATATACAATATTTAACTACTGTTTAACATGTGTTTTATGAAAGTATAGCTTCTTCAATAATCTTCTTAACCTCTCGAAATCCTGTAAACTGATGAACCTTATAAATACTTATTCCAATTGCCTTCTCATTAATTTCTTCGATAGCCATTTTATTTTCCTTTTCCCGTAACCCTTTAACAAATTATAAAATTTGATCTCTACTTTGTACACAAATATTAAAGTCTGTCTTTTTTCTTGCATTTTATCAAGCTATCCCTCATATTTTCAATCTCTCTGTTTAAGTTCAAAGAGCTTATTCCTTCCTTAAATCTATCCCTGTGACACACTCCAACTCTATCACCCTTAGTGTAAACAAACATTAAAGTCTGTCCCAACTCCACCACCACTCCAACACCCCCTCAGCCCTTCACCCATCTACCATCCTACCCATTCCAACACCCAACGCAATTTTTACCACAAATATTAAAGTCTGTCCCAAAATCACTCCTTTCCCCCTCTTCATTCTCCTAAAATACTCCTAAATCATACTCAAAAAAGAATATTAGAGTCTGTCTTTTTTCTTGCATTTTTTCTACCCATCCTTCATATTTTCATCCCAATAATTAAATAAGGACTCCACTTTTCCATCCTTAAATCTATTATTCTATCCCTCATTAGCTCCCTCAAAAGGTCTAACGACCATTTCATCAATCCCTCTCATATCAGGCTTGTCATCGGTTTTATCCTATTTAAAATCATTATTTTATCAATCCTTATTCAATCCTTATTCAATCCTTATTCAATCTTTTCCGTCAATCCTTCAATCCTCTGGTCAATCTTTTTTCTCAATTTAGAGGCTTAGGCAAAGAAGGAACGATGATAAGAGAAGGGGCGGTAAACCGCCCCAATACCTTATGTTATGGGATATGGAGAGATTTAGGCCTGGACAAATTAAAAGAAAAATTGTCCACAGTAGCACTCAACTTTATGAGTCTGATGTGGACAATTCTGTTGATAATTCTATTTGTAATTTCAAGGTTTTAATATAAATATACCTCACACTTTAATCTATCAATCCATCCAAGGCGTAGCCTTCGGCTCATTCTCTCATGCTTTTTTCTTAAATTTATTCGGATAAATCATCGGGAGGGTTGGTAGTGCAGGAATCTGCGATTAGGGGGCGGGGGGAATAAAAAAATGAAGGAAGGCAGGTTGGTGTTCCTGCGTTTCCTTCATTTTTTGAGACAGACTGTATTGTTTGTGGACAGACTTTAATATTCGGGGACAATGTTTGATGTTTGTGTACAAAGTAGGATGAAGGGTTTAAGTATCTAATTTTCATGTATTATAGTTTTGCCCATTTTTTAGAAAGGCATTTCTTGCATAATAATATTAGATTTATTCCTTATATAAAGTTCCTATAATCTTTTATCTAAGTATTGCACATGATTACATTTATAAATTGTATTCTGTTCCTAATACTTAATCCTATCTAAAATTTAAACAACTAAAGCTGTGTTTATATCATTATTATCATATATACATTAATTTATCCGATTACACTCATGTTTACATATTGACCACATTAAAATATTTGTAGTGGCAATCTTTCTTAACTTTATTACTTATAAATCTATAAGAAGAATAAAAATATAAAAATATGAATATATCAAAAGGAAGAACCTTACTATAAATATCAAAATGTATGATTATATTTCCTATGTTATATAAAAATAAAACAATAACAAAAATAACCTTTAAATTTCTAAACTTATGTGGTCTTGATACCAATATTATATATCCAAAAATCGCCAACCAAATTAGTAGTGTTCCCCACGCAATTAAAATATTAGAATCAATAGGATTTCCTGTTTTATATAATAAATATATTCCTCTCTGGTTAAACAAGACACCAATTAACAAATATGTACTTCTAAATACTCTTGCGTAACGCACATTCCAATTGAGCGTTATATTATACATTCTGAATAATGGATTTGATATAAATTCATTATTTACCATCATTTCTGTGCTATCAGGTTCTTTTCTTTTATACAATTTATTTGATAATCTGGTCCAATCTAAATTAATATCAAAATTGTTAAAATTGTTAATCACATTATATCTTGTATACTTTGGAACGGGAAAAAAAGTACCTCCTATTCCTTCTTTAAGTATTTGCTTTACCTCACCTCTAACATGCTTATACCGATACAAGGTTGACCCAATAGTTATTTCTCTCCAATTTTTTATTTTTGTTGTTTTTAAAAGTGTAAGTATTAGTATTATAATATTTCCTACTAAATTCAATGTAGTAAAAATGAAAATGCTTACTTTAGTAATTGTAAATTTAAAATATATATATTCATATAGTGAAAGATTTAAAAACAATGTAATTAGTATGCAAGTCTGTATCAACACACACACTAAAACACAAGTAACAGAAATCCAGAAAGTCTTTTTTGAAAGTCCATTATACGAATTATATGAGATTGATATACTTGTAAGAAATTTAAATCCTATATAATTAATTACTGGTATTATAAATAACACCTTAGTATCTAATGGTTTAAATGCCATTGTTAGGATAGTTAGTATAGTAGGAAGCATTAAATAACATAATATTAATTTCACTATGTTAATCATCAACTGATAAGATTTAGCATATTTTGAAGAATCCAGTACAGTTATAAATTTATTTTTTAATCCAAATATTAATACATATGAAATGCAAACCCAAACAATTGGTGAGTCAACTCTCTTAACAATAACAAATCCAGCAACGCCTATTATAAACATTAGAATTAACATGATTACAGGAAACCATGCTACTAATATTCCGTACTTATCATATATTTTAGTTAAATATTGAATCACGTTCCTTATACTTCCATTAGTTGTTTGTACTACATTATGTTTAACTTTTCTTTTTCGTTTTTTCTTCTTTTTATTCATAACACTCCCACCATAAAATCAAACCTCAACTAATTCAATAAATTTATTTGTTAATCTTATATCTATATCTCTCAAATTATTTAAATCCGAAATATTGATATTTAATAGCATATTTTTTACTGTATTATCAAATTCATTATTAAATTCTTCATTATACTCATTAATCAAATGCTCGGTTCTATATATAACAAAGTTCTGTTTATCTTCGCAATTTAAAGGAATGAATTCATACCTCATACTTAATCTTGAAAACAACGGTTCGGGGATTACATTTTTATAATTACTTGCATTTAAGTTTGATGTAAATATTATAATATATCCATTTAAATCAATTTCATTTTCATCAAGGTCAGTAAACTTTCCATCTTCTAAAAGTTCATAGAAAAAGCTAAAGATGGACTTATCTGCTCTATCAAATTCATCAATTAATATTATTTTAGAATTACTATTACGAATCTTATTAGTAAGTTCCCCGCCCTTTTCACTACCAAGGTATCCTTTGGGTGAACCTATTAAACTCCATAAAGAACCCCTTTCAGAATAGTTTCCGAAGTTAATCTTAATCTCTTTACTATTAGGATAGAGATTTCTATGTAAAATTCTTGCAACTTCGGTTTTCCCTATTCCTGAATCACCACATAAAAATACGGAAAAAATTTTAATTTCTTTCATTTTATTAAGAATTATATATTTTTTTATTTGTTTCTTAAAATCCTCTTTAAAATCACTATGACCAAATAGTTCTTCATCAAATTTGTCAAGAAATTTATCAATTTCTCCTTTGCTCATATCAACTACTTTAATTTCTTTAGTTTCCATATTATTATCTCCTACAGAGGGTAACTTAATATATTCATGGAAACTGTATTTGAACAACTGCTTACAGTTCTCTTTATCATCCATATCAACAATAAAGTCTACATTTGCTAATTTTGATAACTCACTTAAAATTATTTCAAATGACAATAATAAGTCACTCCTCATATTAACCATCTTCACCATAGCTGTTATATCAAAAATGTATTTTTCATTATCATCTAATTTACTTTTATCTACAGTATAATCTATGTAATTGGTTTTTTTTATAACTTTTATTATTGATAATACTTGTACATCATCTATCTTTTTTCTATTTAAAAATTCATCAAAGTTATTTTTGTTATACACCGTTATATTTTTTATAGAAGTTGTTTTCTCGTTAAGAATATTTTCCTCATTCCCATCATTATCATTACTTTCTCGCTCTGTTAAATACTCCTTTCCAGAAAAGTATTGTGGAAATATTTCAAAAGCTCTATCAGCATAACTGTGTTCAACCACTATGTCAACATTTCCCAGTCTATACAAATGGCTAATTATCACTTCATAAAACATTGTTATATCTTCTCTTGCCACCACTAATTTTAGCATTGTAGTTATATCTACTAATAGTTCTTCATCGTTCAAATAATCTTCTTCAAATTGCGAAGATATATTTAAAAGTGATGATATTGATATAATATTATACTTCTCGGATAATTCTTCATAGAAATCATCAAATTTTTCTTTATGATATACAAATATTTTCTTCCTATCCATTTTATCACCACATTTCTTTTTACTTTATATTTAATTCTTTTATAATAGCTATTATATCTACGTAATCACTATTTTGATTATTTATAACACCTACCGCTACTTCTTGATTTATAGACTCTGATTCAGGTGTTGCAGACCTTGTTAGTCCTGAATACAGTGGCGTGGTACTTGTATTTTGAGTGTCTGTAAAAAATTGAAAGGCATTTTTGTATTTCTGTTTTGAATCCTTGCCTCTGTATATACCCACCAATGTCATTTTACCTATAAGAATATCGTAAATATTATAATCACTTTCAAAATCATTTTCAAATGACATGGGTATTTTAATATAAAAAACAAAATCATCTACTGAACATTTCAATTCATAGCTACAATCCTTTAGCATAGAATTCATTAATGATGACATATTCAAATCCATTTTCATATCATCTGATGTACTACTGACATTAGAACCATTAAATGCTCCATTTAACAACATTTTTGTTGTTTGCATAGCCTGTTCTTCATTGATAAGTTCAATTTCAACCTCATTAAATAAAAACAAATCACCTGGACTTATCTCACAATCCTTATTATATTCTTTAGATTTTTTTATAATAGTATCTAATAAATTTGATTTTGTAGTTTTTACTTCAAAATTCTCCAACACTTTGTTTTTGGAACTATTTGATTTAGCATATTCCTCTTGAAAAGAAATTCCACTTTTAATAAAATTTAAATAATCTATATTTATATTTGTGCTTAAATTTTCATTAAAGCTTTCACTATTTTCGATTGTTTTTTCATTTTCGACACTAATTACAACTTTATTATTAATTAACATCGCAATTTCAAACACTTTTGATATATTGATATAATAATTATTAAAAAGTCTACTTTCATTTATATTTTCAACATCTAAACTTAAATTAGGTCTGGAATGTGGTCTTTCTTTTAAAAATACAAGTGATAAATATATTACTCCAAAGCAAATTAGAAGTATAATTATTTTATCAGTTTTACTGTTTATATTGAATTTCATTAGAATAGCAATCATATATAGGAATACTGTTACAACGAATGAATTCTTAAAACATACCAATTTCTTTTGATAATCATGTGCTTGTATTTTGAAAATGCTTTTACTACTTGTCCACCAAATAACTAATGCAAATAATATAGGAACTGCCACTATGTACAAATCAATATTTTTAAAATAGGATTCAAGATAATTGTTTATTGAAATAAATATCAGTGTCTCGACTATTGATAATGCTATAATTAGTAATGTTGGCCATATTATATATATCCTTTTACCTATAGCTTTACTTTTTTCTTTTATAAAATTAACCATATATAACTCCTCCCCTCCTAACTCATAATATTCCCCATTAATTTTAAATATTATGAAGATACTTCTTATATAAACAACGATGTCACATACTAATATTATATCATTATCTTACATTAACTAAACATTATATTTGTCCAATTATTGTTCATTTACAAAAATAACCATGATTTTGCACTTACATTAAATGTTTTTGTCATATAAAATACTATTCACTAATAATTCAACCCCATTATCTGTCCTTAATCCTGCTTTTTTAACTACTTTCCAAACCTTAACATCTTCCCCTTCTCTATTCAGGATATTTATTGCCCAGCTAATCCTTCTATTTCTAAATTCATCGTTACTCTCAATGTTTGCATTAATGCAATCCTTTGTTAACCATAATTTATCAAGATGTTTTTCTATTAAATCTAACTTATCTATCTTTTTTCCAATGCTACTAATTGTAATTCTTTCTGGCTTTCCTTGTGAATTTGACATAATTTCTATAGCATTTTTAACTTCAATTAATATCTCTTCATCTCTCTTAGCCCAATCCACTCTGTTGTTTACTACAAATTTTTTAATTACTTTAGGAGAACTTTCATTTAACCATTTTCTATCATTTCTATAAAGCCATATATATACTCCCTTATTCATATTTCTCAATTCTGTTTTTGACTTTTTAGGAAACTTCCCAATTAACGTTCTCCACTCATTACGATAATGTTGCTTATCCTTTTTGTTATCATTAAAGATTTCTATTGCTAAGTCTGCCACTTTTTCAACTGTTTCAGTTCTCCAATATAGCTCTAACCCTAATATATCAGCATATTTTTCTACAGTTTTTGCGTCAACTCTTAATTCTCTGGCAATAGCTCGTAACCTTAACCTTTTATCAAACAGTTCTTTAAGTCTTTCTTCCCACACTGAACCAAAATTTTTAATTCTACCTATTTTATATCTATCAAGTTTGTCCACATCGGGACCGCCCCTACTATAAATAAATCCACAGGAGCATATAAATGTTCCAATTACTTTCTTGCCCTTGCAGTCATAAGTTATTTCTAATTTTTCAACTATAGGCTTTAAATAATGCTCTGCTCCCCCATTAAGGCATGGCCATGGTCCATCTCCAAATGGCTTATATTCTTGCTTAATCTTAAATAACTCTTTCAAATCCAATCCTAAATACTGCATTAAAAGCAAATGCCTTATAGTATGAAAAGTTTTTCTATGTTTCCTCACAATCATACTTATCCAGTTGCTTTCATCTTCCACAGAAACAGTAGATTGTACCGCAGTCAAAAACTCTTCTCCATAATAATCTATGAAGCTCTTCACTAATTCATTTTGTTTAATTTGCCCATTAACATTGGCTATTCCTAAATGAATTAACTTTATAGTATACTGCTCCTCAAACCACGCCATAGGCATGTTAGAAAACTTAGCATTGAATAGTTTTTCAATATCTTTAGCTAATATAGAAACTCTATCTAATGTTTCATTAGGATAAAAAACTGTATTATACATACAACAATTTTCTTCTGTAGCACATATAAATTCATGTTTATTCTGAGAGTGAATTAAAACCTTGCTATTTAATAACAAGGTTTCATGTTTGAGACATATTGTTATACTCGGTATCTGGTGAATTCTGTTCCAAAAGAATTCACCCCACCGCAGTTTATTTTCTTTATTGCATTGGGGGCAAAACTTGAAATAAGTATTTTCTTTAACTGAACTTGCCATAATTCCTGCACTATTATATATATCTCCACCATTATCTCCTTTCATAAGTTGATATATATTCTCCGCTCTTTGTGGAGATAAAAATGCTGTGTAAAAAGGAAACAAAGTATGTTTATATATTATTTCCTCAGAGGTATATTTGCAGTTAATAGGCATATTTTTTATAAAATTATCAATATTAGAAGGCAATGCCATAACTGCGGATACCGTCCTTGAACCAACCACATCCTCTAAAGTTGCCTTTGGACTAATATTTCCGCTTCTAATGTTGTACCTGGCTATTGCACTATATAAAATTTCGCCTTCATATATCATCGGGAAAAAGCTTACCATAATTCATCACCCTACCTTAAAAGTTTCTTTATCAAAATGCTTTATATATCTATTTTCATTTAGTGCTTCATAGGCAGTTATTCCTTTTCTCTTCCCTTCCGCTACAATAAATCTTAAATCATTAACATTATCTATATCTTGTTTCCTTTTAGAAGTTCTTGTTTCTTTCTTAACTATATCCATCTCTAAGCTTAATTTATATGATTCCTTAACAAGCTCTTTAATTTCTATATTCCTCCCTTTGTTTAATATACTTTCCTCAACATACTTTTTTGCCTTAATAGACTCAACATCAAGGTCTATTAGCTTTAGGATAGCCTGTTCTTTAATATTGTCTTTATTTAAGTTCTCATTTAATTTCTTATTATTTTGCAGTTCCCTGATTTTATTATTTAAAGATATTTTTGAGCTTTCTTGACCTAAAAAATTATCTATATTAACTGAATATAAATCCTCATATTGAGCAATTGCCTTTATAGACCCCGATTTAAGTGCCTCAATCATGGGTCTAACAAGTTGTAAATTCTCTTTAGCAACACTTCTTATAATGTTAGCAGTAATTTCTTCCTTCCCCGATGAAATAGCCCTTATTTGAGCCATAGCAAAAAGTTTAATTGCTATATCTGTGATTCCCTGACTAAATTCGTAGAGTGTATCCTTGATTTCTCTTGAAATAATAATGGGTTTTCTTGTCCATTGGTAATCAGCCATTCCTTCAATAATTAAATCCCAGTTTTCATCGTTTTTAAGCCTGTCTACCAAAAAATCTCCCTGGCCGCTCCCTCTCCTTGCCTGACGAAATTGAGATTGTAAAATTGACATAGCTTTATTTGTGCCGATTAAAATAATTGGAATCCCTATATTTACCAAAGTCACGAAAAAATTCAACATCTTATCAGCCCCACCTGATTTTGCCAGTGATAGGTGTTGAATTTCATCAATCACCAATACTCCCAATCCTATGTTCTTTGCAATCTGACCCATTATTGGCATTAACACATTTACAGCCTGTCTCCCACTTCCATATTTCTTATGATAATTGGTTCCAAGTAACCCGTCAATCTTCAAGAAAAAATCTATGCACAATCCCTTTATAGACCCCTCGTGTCCACAATCTAATTTTAGCCATGCAACTTGATACATGCTAAATTTAAACCCTTTATATTCATTATGGACAATGATTTGTGGATACATTGATAGAATTAATTTAATTGCTGTACTCTTTCCGATTCCCGAAATACCAATAATTGTAAATCCAGATGATGTTGTTCTGAATGACTTATTATTAGTCATTTCCATATTTGCATTTAAAATCATTTTGTGTCCTCTCCCAAAGCTTTCTGCATATTCTGCTATAAAAGGATTTCTTGCAATATATCCTTGTCTTATTACCCTTGAAACTCTACTCTCCAAGTCTAATTCCCAATTTAAAGGCTGAAAATACTGAAACAGCCTTTGTATAAGATGATACCTAATATGTGATTCAAGGTTTCTCTCTTCCTCGCTAAAGTATGGATATACAGCAAGTTTATCAATTGCCTCTTCGCTTGAAATTATATTAGGAAGACACTCAATCAGCGGGTTATCATGGTACTCTTTAATAATTTGTTCCTTATAGTTTGCAATTTCAGCTTCTCCTCCATTATTAATTAAAATCTTATTTACGTACTCCATTTAATTTCTCCTTTTGTTTTTTTCTTAATAATTCAATACTGCTAAAGTTTCCATCAGCCTTACCTGCCTTAGCACACTCCATAGAAACTACTTCTGAATTCCCCATATAAGTTTTCTTTCCAAGTTCAAAAGCTTCATTGTTACGATTTAGTGTTTTTTCTATTTTTCTATTTATTCTTATACCTTTAATCTTACTTCTATCACTTTCCATTGAAGAAACTACATTATTATTAGCTTTTTCAGATTTCTTTACTATTGCTTGAATTTCTGATATTAAGTCTATCTTTGATTGCAATATACTCTCTTGATTTAACGTTTCCTTTTCCTGTTCCATTTTAAAGAGATGTTGAATTTCATCTAAACTTTTATTTTTATATTTCTGTTGATTATCAAGTAAAAAACACTTTTCAAATGTATTTATATCTTTATTTTTAATATAGATATAGCTCATGTTTCTTATATCGTAACTAACAGTAATGGACCAACTACATTGTCTTGCCTTCTCAAACCATTTTTCAACTAATGCCAAATTACAACTATAATATATTCCTTTAAACTTTATTCCTCTAAATGTAATTTGGGCTATAGCAGATGGCATTAGGTATAATTTAATTGTATCCTCTGAAACTGAACGCAATTTCCCCGCTCTATTTCTTACACCCCACTCCCATAATTTATTTGGTATACAATCTACATCATCCTCTATCATCATCTCTTCTCTGTTGTAACTTTTTAGCCAATGTGAGTTATGATATAACACTAACTTAATTACAATTTGTGTAAATTCAAACAAATTAAGTCTCCCCTCAATTCGATAATCCTTTCCCGTCCTCTGTCGATGGTCTTCATTTATATAACCAGGAACAAAGGGTTTGATAGCCATAGTCATACTTAGGAAGAATCGTTCAATTTTTGCTTTTAGGTCGCCCCTATAAGAACTTGTATTTTTCACATTAATATGTAATCCATTAATAAGATTTTCGACTGCATAACCTTCAAACTCACCTCTATCAGCCAACAATGAATCGCATAATTGGTCGCAATTCCATTCTTCATTATTTATTGAAATACCATATTCCCTACAAAACTCTACTTTATCTCTTGCACAATTAGCAAGTGCTGTCATAGCTCCACTCCAAGATGGGCCTTCCAAACCAATGTAAATGCCAACGATTTTCGTGGAAAATAAATCCATAACGCAGTAAATAATTGGCCGCCCTATTATCCAATTTCTGTTAAACATTGAGGTCAAGAATACATCCCCTATTGTTGCGTCCACCATAAATACAGAACCTGGACCCTGTGCTTCTTCTGTAGAACTTCCTATCACAGCTCTACTTTCAAGTTCATATTTTTTTGCACTTTTTCTTAATGTAACTTCTTTTTTTATATTTCTTTCCTGTTTATACCAATACTTAAACTGATTTATCGTTGGTAATTCGCTATTTGACTTAATTAAAGGAATTTTAATTCCTTTTTGTATCTTAAAATCATCAAAAAAGAACTCCTTTAACATTAATTCATAGGCTACGGTGAACGAATTTTGTTTACTTGTATAATAGTATTTATCAATAGCAATTCTAAATATTCTTTTAATCTCATCATCTATATTGATTCCAACACCAATTATATCTTTATATTTTTTAGGTCTTCCAATTTTTGATAATCCATTATTATTGCGTTCTTTGCCTGGATTTCCGCAATTGCAAAAGTCTGGAAGGAGTGCATTTATATTTTTAGACCTTTGCCAATATCTTATTAAATACCTATTTATACTCTTACTACTAATATCAAATTGTTCACTTGCTTTTAAAATAATTTCCTTTCTTTTCTTTGTTTCAAATATTTGTGGTTCTGTATTAATCGAACTAATGATATTCCATCTTTTATTCCTTATTTTCTTGTATTCATCGCTTAAATCCTCTTCACTTATTAACTTAAAAACTGGGTCATCATCCAATATTATAATATTGCCCTCTTTTAACCCCTCATGGATGTCTTCTATATTTCTCACAAATGGAATACATGTATTTGCAAATATATCTATAATGAACGCAATTGTATATTCATTATTTATCCACAGAATTCTCTCCACTTTTTCTTTTGAGTATTCTAAAAGTGTATTAACTGCCAACAACTTTGTCATTTATAACTTCTCCTTTATTCCTATTTAGTATGACTTTGCTAATAGGTTGGTTAATATTAATTTCTTCATCCATATTAATTAACAATTGTTTAGTTGCAATTAGATACTTGAAAAATAATAATCCCGTCCCACTTTCAAAGTTCATTTCATAATCAAATTTAGTAGTAACCTCTCTAATTACGTTAGGGCTTCCATCTAATCTCCTCATTAGTAAGTCACATAAACATTCCCTTTCACTTTCTTTAAATCTTTCATCATTATTTATCTCTAACGAAGGATATACCCATGAAATATTTTTAGCTCTTACAACTGGAATATCTTTTTGAGTTACAATTCCCCAATTTATTTTTTTAGCTTCATAGTATCTCCGTTGAATTTCATACCTATCAATAATATTCTTTTTGTCAAGCTCCAATGATGACTTCACACTTCTTGCATAATAATTAATCTTCCCATCAATATTTTTAACTGTTATAAGAAATGTTGTGGTCAATACATGTGGAGCATTATCACCATCATTTCTATACTTTTCATACAATGAATCTTCATCTAAATTAAGAACTCTATTTAAGTCGAGCAATGGATAATGTTCTCTGACATCTATTACAGCCTCTTGCCATATAATCGAATAAAAATATCTTAATTCATTATCAGTAAAAAAATGATATATTCTACCTGCTTCGTAGATTCTTGTTACCCTTCCCCTTGAAGGCATGTCTTGAATAGTTAGCCAGGGTTTATAATCTCTACCCTCTCCTTTTCCACGCCCTTCTTTTATAAATCTATTATATTTTTCAAGTGTCCAATCTAAATTCCGTTTTGTCATATGTACGTCCTCCCATTTTGACTAAATTAAATAATACAAAAAACCATATACAATAGGCAACTTAGCTGATTTTTTTTATCAGCTAAGTTGCCTATTGTATATGGTTAAAATTAATATTATTATTGTACAGTTTACTTATTTAGCTACCGACCTTTTTTCAATATAATCTACTATCTCATTTAAGTGTAAATCATTTTCATACTTAGTTGTTGCACTTATAGACCCTATAATATCTATAACAATTTCATCTTCTTTTTCTTTATCTTTGTAACATAGTAAATTACACATTTTTTTAACATATTCGGGTGAATAATTTATATATACTGCAATATTCAACATAGCTTCATTTCTTGTATGACGAAATATAGGAGATACAATGAATTTTTTCTCAATAGATAACTTGTATGTTATCATCTTTAATATTCTAACTTCTTCATCATAACCTAATTTTATAAAACCTTTCTCGTTATGGTACATATGTAAAAATAATTCTTCCATTACTCTCTTCTTTTCATGTAAAACATTGTGCTGTATATGAAAAACAAAATCACCTATTCCATTCTTTTTATTATCTTCCAATTCCTTTTGTAAATCTAATTCAGTATATACTCTGCTCATATTACTAATATCATAGATGTAATCCTGCAACTGTTCTATAAATTCATTGATTTTAATTCTTTCATTGGGTTCTTGCTGAGTAGCATTTTCTAATAGCTTCTCTAATGGGCTAAGATAAATATGAAAATCAATGAAATCATTTAATCTAATTCCTTTTGTATCATTATTATATACACCGTCAAACGCATACTTACTATTTGTAATTAGAATCCACAATGTTTTTGCTAAAGAATATACATCCGCTATTTTACCATCAGCCATTTTTGCATTTAGTCTCATTTCGGGAGCAATTGTAGCTTTAGGACCTAAATAATTCCTCGTAATATTATCCTTTTTAGGATAGTCAACTAATCCAAAATCACTCAATACCCATTTATCATTATAAAAGTATATATTCTCAGGTTTTATATCTCTATGTGCAATTCCAGCTTTATGAAAATACTCTATTGTTTTTGCTAATTCAATAAAATTTAGCAACATTTTTATAGATTCCTCTTTACTACTTGAAACCTTTTTGTTTATTACTTCCCTGATAGGTTTAGCTAATGGCATAGTATACCACGCTGGTACTCCATTTCCAAAATCTTTAATTTCGGGAATGTTCATATCTATTATAGGTAATATCCCATCATTTTGTTCCTGATGTTCTCTTACTATCTTAATTTCATCTTTAAATCTTGCATATCTTTCTTTAAAGTCATTTTTATTAGTTAATATTTTCATTGCAAATTTATTATTACTTCTATTTTTTACTTCATATACCTCTCCATTCCCTCCTTTTCCTAAGGTATTAGTTATTGTATAATTACAAATTTTCGTCCCTTTATTATATTTATACCCATATCCCATATATAGCACCCCTTAAAAATATTAACCTTGTGTATGTTTTATAACTAATAATATTTATAAATTTAATGACATATAAACATTATCTAAGTCATTCTGAGTAATCCCCAGATACTTCCTTGTATTTGCCATACTACTATGATTTAAAGCTTCCATTATAAGAGCTAACGACACACCTGATTTATAGGCCCAATAACCCCAAGTTTTTCGCATAGAGTGTGTTGATATTGGTTCTTTAATACCTACATAATCTGCTGTTTGGCTTAATATGAAGGCCGCATGTTGACGGGTAATCGGTTTTCCATTTCCTTTCCTTGATTGGAAGACATAATCATCCTGTTCTAAATCATACTCCTGCATGAACAATATTATACTCTTGCTCAAATTCTTAGTAATCGGAAATCTCTTAGCCTTGCCAGTTTTCTTTTCATTTAGCATTATAAATTCTGTTGGCTTTCTTCCACTCCAAATATCCTTAGCCCTCATACATAATATGTCAGAAATTCTCAATGCACTGGAAATTCCCACCATAAACATTAAGTAATCTCGTACATCTTTTCCCTTTAAAAAAGTTTTCATTGCTTCCAATTGTTTCTTATCTCGGATTGGACTTACTGTATTCATCATATCCCCCCATCTTACATAATATTAGTTTTTAAGCTATTATGTCATATTCAAAGTCTGCTTTTCTATCGAAATGCTTGAAAGTCTCTGAAATAGCCATTCTTAATCTTACTCCGTAGCTTTCTGTCAGATTCAAATATTCTAATAAATAAATGCAGATATTTATTAGAATTATCTGCATTTATTTGAGCTACTACATATATAAGTAACTATTTCTACCTTGTAATATAATTATACCTTTTAGAATAATTGTATTCAATCAAATAGCTATATTATAACTGTTGAAGATAGTCAATGAATTAGAAGCAATGTATAATTTAGTCATAGTAAGGTAGGTAATTGATTAATACTTGTTATAAGTAATTCCATCTATCAAAACATTTTAAAGCTCCATTTTTAAATTATTATATTTAAAAGCACATTTCAAATTTTACTAATTTTTAATATTGATTGTTTTTTCTATTGTTTTAGATAACTGATTTAATATCATTTTACTTAAAGAACCGTCTTTTTCTTTAATATTGTTTTCAATAAGTTCTTGAAGTATTTTTAAATTGCTAACATCCCCTTCTAAAGTAATATAATTATATTTATATCTTTCAATAACAATATTTCTAAAAAGAATCAAATTCTTATTACTTAATAAAATTAATTTATTATACAATTCATTAATATCACATATGCTAAATATTGATATATCACAATAATTGTATACCATCTGTTTTTGAAATTCACTTATATTACCTGGCAGCATATTAAATAAAACATTAACATCATTAATACTCATTTTATTTTTTAATTTATCATTTAAACTATATATATGTTTTCTTATTTCAATTAAATCTTCATCATTAGAAAAATCAATCCCTTTATATGCCATATCTATATTTTCGTAATATTCTGCATTCACTTCTGACTTTTTTAAGCCTTCCTTAATAATATCTTTAATTTGCTTCATATCTAATTTAATTATATTTTCTTTTAAAAAATGCCTCAGTATAAAAAATGCATTTAGGTAACATGAAAAATGCACTTCACCTTCTTGCAAGTTTTTTAGAGTTTCACTTAATGCATTGTTAAATTCGACATCGTCCATGTTCCAATATCTACCAAAAATTATCTTTTTATAACTCGGTTCTTCTTTATCGCCTAAGTTGTCTTGTAAAACTTTCATTTCTACTTTAATTAAATCGGTGTTAATTATGCTTGTCCTGATATATTCCTCAGCAAATTTAAAGAATAAGCAGTCTATTTCTGTTCCAGGATAATATCTTCTTCTAAATTCAGTAAAATACTTTTCTCCCTTTTTAACCATATTCTCCATCACTATTTCCGATTGAATAGCGTAATAATCTTTAAAATCTTTGAATTTATCTTTATCAACTTTTGAAGATTTAATTTCAAAAGAGACTGACAGTACAAAAACCAATAAGGGTTTTTGAATAATTTCCTTCAACTCTTTGTCATAACTAATTATATGTTTATAAAGTATACCAAAATCATTTAGAGCCTGTTTTAATATCCTGATATTTTTTGTTTTACTTCTTATAAAAACATCGATAACTATTTCTTTTTGTGATTTCAAAAATATACCCAATGAATCATTTATTGAATAAGCTTCTAATATGTTTTCTATTATTTTAATATTGTTAGGAACATAATCAAATGTCTTTCCTATTAATTTCTCCTTAATCTTTGCATATTCATTAGTCTTTCCGAAAATTTCAGCATTATTATCATTAATTAAATCTGTTAAAGTTTTTTCGTTTTCTTTATTATTTATTATTTGTAGTGCTTCAGTATTATTCATTACTATATATGCTGAGGCTAAAGTTTTTAATTCAATATTTCTATTTATTATTTTACTTTCAAGTTCTTTTTCATAACAAATTATTATAGTCTTTATTTTGTCATGTTCCACAAGATTATTTATATATCCTAATATATCTGTTATATTAACATTTGCCCTTTCTAAATCATCAAAACACAAAACCTTATTTTTCAAAGAACTTAATTTTGAATAATCAATTTCCATTTTATCTAATGAAAATCCAAAGAAACTTGCTCCTGTTATGGCTACTTTAACAATTTCAGGTACTACATCGCCACCTTTGCTATTAAATATCTTTCCCATAAATTTCTTTGAAGATGATAAAACCTCAATAAAAATTTTCTTTGATATTTCTTCCAAACTATTTATTCCATACAATGATATATAAATTGATTTTAGCTTAATCCCATTTTTCTCAATATCATCTATTTTCTTTTGTAAACCATTCTCCCATAAGTAAGTCTTTCCACTTCCCCACTCTCCATTAATCATTACAGCATAGTCTGCATTATCATTTTTTACATATTCAATAATACCTCTTTGTAATTCCTCCATAAGTCCCCCTTTTAAAAAGTAAGTTATTAATCCAAAAACTTGTTGTGTTTAACTATACTTTTATATTTCATATTTCTAAAATAGTATAATAAAAAAGCACCATAACGGTGCTTAACTTTTGATTTCGGCTCTATGCTGATTTAACTTTATCACATGCTCTACCCTTGAGCTAACTCCCCGCAAATACCGCATAGAGCTATAGTTAAAAATATAATATTTATAACACACCACATCCTTCCGCATTTTTCCTTGATAGTTCCAATTAAGTTTCCAACAGTAACTTTAATTGTAGCTTCTCCAAGTTGCTTAAAAGCACAAATACTTATGGTTGAATTATAGGGAGTGCAGGACTCGAACCTACGACCTGGGCAAACGATTTAGTTTTCAACATATTATACCATAAATAGATTAAATATGAAATTACAGTATTTATTCATGCCATATATATAAGTTCCATATATCATAACTATTTAGTCTGTATCTAATTGTGTTCCACTTACTTTTCAACACTTTTGCGTATTTATGTTTCACCTATTAATAATAGCTTAATAATAACAATTAATAAAACTGCTTATTACAACATAATTACTATTATGTTGCAGTGTTCATAGTCAACAGTCAGACCCTATCCTATATAAACTAAAATTGTTATTACCCTTAAAATCTTACTTTTCATATTCATCTGCAAAATAGAAATCTACTTATTGCCAATAGTGTTCATTCTACTTGATTTATGACTATGGTATGAATTACATTTTATATACTTTCTGGTATACTAAATACATGAATCTATATTTTTTTAAAATTATATAAAATCTCTAAGGATTATTATTATAAAATTTCTTCCCCTTGTGCCTGTTTGAATTTCTATATGTTATAGGAAACTCCAATTTCTTAAAATATATAATAGTGGTAAGTGTACAAAGTATAAACCCCTTGCTTATTTATCAAATTAAATAAGCAAGGGGTCTTATTTTAGTAATTTAAATTTGTTGAATATATTTAAAACTATGCTACGTCTAAGTTAGTTTTGATAATATGACATTTTTTAAAGAAAACCCAAGGCCATCCGTAACTTACATTTTTGGTGCATATTAATTTATATCACCAAAATCATCACCCAGTTAAAATTTCAGTTGTATTACTAATAATATTTTGCAAAATATTAGTCTATCTTATAGTCTTCATTGAAATATTCATATGCTTCTTTAGAATCTAAATGATATACTTTTAGCTTTTCTCTATTGTTGTATAAATCGCTTAAATAACAAAATATTGCACTTTCTTTTGAAAGTTTCATCACCTCTTTCATCTCCTGTATTAATTTTTTATATTCAAATTCTTTCCAACTCAATTTATCAGCTAAAAAAACTTCTATTTCCGTCATACTCGGATTCTTTCTTGAAGTCGTATGATACTTAATTGCCTCTAATACCGTTTTATCATTTATGCCAAATACTCTTTCCGCTATTAAACATGATATTTTTTGATGTAAAATCGAAGGGAGTTGCCTTTCTTCATCTAAAACCTCTATATTGTGTTCTATACAAAAATCTATAATTTCATCATTCCCAACAACTCTTCCTAAGTCGTGACAATAACAGGCCCTCAAACTTCCAGTTTCAATACGACCAAATTGTTTCTCAATACTATACAATTCATTAACAACATCTAATGTGTGTTCGTATGTGTCATGTTTGCCATATTTAAAAAAGTAACCTTTTACATCTTTTATTAAGTCACCTGTTGCAAGAAAATCAAAGTAATTTTTCATAACAGAATTCACTCCTACTATATTTTATTATGATTTGAAAAAACTATAATTTGTAATACTAAATAGACACATTTTCAAAAACACTGTTGTAACACAATTTATGAAGAATGCGAAGTAACTTAAATTAAATTTTATTTCTTTAATAGAATACCTCACATTAATAAATTCTGTGATGGGTTATTATCAACTGTAGAATAAACAATAAATTTAGGCTCTTCGGACAGGCAGTTGAATAAATATTCAACAGAACAGTCTTGCCTTTTAATACCGAGATTATCTGCAATGGTTTGTTGAATCTCATAGAAATTAGGCATATCTTCCACTATTTCTTTTATACACAATTCTATTATCTTTTGTATATCCCCATTATAGTGCTTTAATAATATTAATAAAGCTATCCAAAATGGATAAAAAATAATTAAAGATAATAACTCCTTCAAGTTATTTGCTATTTTACCCGATTGCCCATCTGAACTCACATAAGCAATAGGAACGTTTTCATCTTCTATATTACCAATACCGCCAATAAATCCATATACACCGCCCCCTTTATCCTTAGCAAATATGTTAAATTGTTCTTTTGAGTAGAATAAGTAATCTTCTTCATGTTCTTCATTTTCACACATTATAAAATCACAGTATTGTTCTAACAAAGAGTAAACAAGTCTTTCCTGCTTGGAGAGGGGTTTTTCTGTAAGTGTGATTGGAAGTAAATTCTCTTGTTTCAACTCTTTGTTTTGACCATTTGCTCCACCGATAAAGTATGCAGTTGGGCCATCTGTCATCTTATCTAAATTATCAAATCTATTAGCCATTTTATTAATTCCTCCTATTATGAAGTTTAAGTCCATCATACTCATATCTTTAATCTATTTTTATTGTTTTCCTGAACAGCCCTTTGCCTATTACTATTTTTGTCTTTCCTTTTCTCACTATCTTTCTAATTTTTTTCCAAGTTTTTAGGAATTTAAGGGTTGTTTCGTCTGGATTACCTATTATTCCAATTGATGAAGCGTTTTTTCTTCTAATCATTATTTCACCTCAATTAATTAAAATGAACATTCCCCATAATAAATAAAGTTATGTCAGACTGTTTTACAAGTGTTTATTAATCGTAGTTTTTCGATAGTTGTACAATAAAAGAAAATTGTGAACTAAATATCAATTGTTTTATTTCATCTCGTAATGGAGTTCAACAAATTGATTGAATCTCCTTATCCCCTTTAACTTTAGTTCTAACTCAAAATCATTTTTTTTAAATAAAGGTATTCCATGACCTATTAGTGTAGGTGATATAGTAATAATAAATTCGTCAACTAACCTTTCTTTAATAAAAGAATTTAGAAGAACACCACCGCCAACAAGCCATATGTTTCCTCCATCCAGTCTTTTGATTTTATTTGTAAATTCCACTACATCTTGATTAATAAATTCTACATTTTCATTCTTACCTTTTTCTGATTTAGAAAATACATAACACTTTTTATTCTTATAAGGAAATTCACCTTTTTCTTTTTCAATAATCCGGTCATAAGTTCTTCTACCAATTAGAATAGTATCAACTGTATTGTAGAATTCAGAATATCCATTATCTCCTTCGCCTTCAGTTTTAAACAACCATTCCAAATTCCAAGGAATCATCTTCTGTCGCTATGTAACCATCTAAACTTGTTGCAATATATAGAACTAATTTTCTATTGTTGTACATCTATAAACCTCCATATTTATGAATTTCAATCTAATTTAAAAACATAATTAGTGAACAATATTTTACCAGTGTGACACACTTTATGAATACTGTGAATTAACTCACTTGGAGATTTTTGCAAGAGGTTGCATGAAAGCAAAACCCAATGCTATCACAATAAAATTGACACTTCTATAATTCACACCAATAATCCCACAGAAAGAAATTACTATCACGTCAAAAATAATGAATAAAATAATATTGAAAGCAATAGTATGTTTTATCTTAATATTTCTTTCCAAAGCAGACCATAATGCTCTACTCCATCCAAATTTTATTGAGATTATCATTAACAAAGGAATAGTCAAAAAATAAAGCATAAATCGAATTACTAACCAGAGCATTACTCACTCCCCCTTTTATCTTGCACCGCAATAGAATACTATTGTTCACCAATTTTGGATGTAAATGACTTAATATTGATTGTAGATAATGTCCTTAGTTTTAACCCAATCATTTTTTAATAAATCCATATATACAACATCTTGAAATTCACCTGTCCTACAATCAAAATACCCTTGTCTAATTACCCCTATTTCTTCAAATCCTAATGTTTTGTATAGGCCCTGTGCTTTCTTATTGTCTAACATTGTTGTGAGTTCAATTTTATTCAAATTCAAAAACCTAAACATAAAGTCTACAAAATGATATAGTGCGTCCTTTCCATAGCCTTTCCCTTGTTCATCACTTTCACAAATCTTTATTCCAAATTCACATTTTTGATTTCTTGCGTCCCAGTCACAATAATTCATCTCTCCAATAGGTTTATTTCCTTCTCTTTTATATATTATAAATCTTTTTCTATCTGGAAACATATTAGAATTTTCAATTTCTTTCAGGATATTGATACGTATTGCTTCTTTGCTTTGTAATGTTCCAAAGGCATGGGTGGCATGTCCCATCATATCCCCATCGTTCCACCACTTATATAAATACTCTTCATCCCCTAATTCAAGTTGTCTTATAAAAACATTTTTCCCCTCAATCATACTCTCCCTCCTAACCATAGTCGTTGCAAAATTCAAGAAAATTATGAAGTAAACAATTACCTTTTTTTAAAATCAAGACATATTTCCTTAGCATATGGAAATGGCCTAACCTTATCAGCTTCAAGATTCTTTTCGTAAGATGAAAACTTTTCAATAAATTCGTCACTCAAAGGATAAGTTTTCTTAAAGTGATTTATTGCATTTGTTACAAAAACTTTCATATACTTTAAAATTTCATTTTCACTTACCTCTAAGCCATTATCACTAATGCCATTTTAAAGGCATATCTCATTCCTGAGTATGTATCACATCAAATGCACTAATTAAATTTATAAATAGCCCACACATTAAAGCACCAACTATTTTCCCACCATCTGTACATGCTACAGAACTGAATTTAAGATTTATATTTAGGTACTTAATGCTTCTTTTAATAATCTGCCAATTGTTTATGACAGCTTCAAAGAATTTTCCAAACTAATTAATCTTCACAATTTAGTGTTATGGCTGTGTCCCTTTTGTTTTGTGACTGTTTCAGCCAATATCTAATGCCTTTACCTGCAAATGGTTCATCCTCATATCTTGGAATAACATGTAAATGTGCATGAAATATTTCTTGACCACCTACGCTTCCAACATTCCATCCGATATTATAGCCTGTAGGTTTACACTTATTATCTATATACACCTTAACTTCTTGGAGCAACTCAAATGTTGCAGTCCATTCATCTTCCGATAAATCAAATAAAGTTTCTCTATGTTTCTTAGGCACTATCACACCTGAACCAATTAATATTTCCTGTGGCTTCTGCAAAAACATGCAATGCTCGTTACTAAGTATAATCTTTTGCTCTAAATCATTTGCAATTGAACAAAATAAACAGTTTTTCATTATCTATATCTCCTAAGCTCCTATTATTACGTTATATTTTTACCTTGTGACACTTATTCTAATATAATAAATGGATATTACTACTTAATGATAGAACTTACCCACTTGTAACCCTCATTACTATTATAAATTTAGAAATCTCATTGAATTATCAAAGTGAATACCAGACATATTATCTACTCTTGCAATATATTGATTAACGTCCTCAATCTCGCACCACATAATGTCATCGACTTCATTAGAATCTACGAAAGGCTTGGTCTTAACGAAAGCAATAAACCCAGGCATGATTAATTGCTTTGGTTTAAAATAATAGCTTTCAACATATTTCATTCTTTCAACATTTTGACCTGTTTCTTCCATGACCTCTCTTATTACTGTTTCTTCTAACGTATCCCCGTTTTTAACATACCCAGAAACTACTCCCCAATGAGTTTTAGATATATAATTTTGTTTCAGTAACAATATCTGATTATGTTCATTGATAACCAATACTTCAACACAACTTGCAGGGCCATCAAAATACGGTCTATTGCAGGTGACACAGTATTTTACTACCCCTTCATCACCAATAATTTTTTCAGTAAGTTCTTCACCACATATAGGACAATAATTGAATCTCATATATTATTTCCTCCACTTCATTCTAATTTTCCCCATTATGACTTGGTAATAAAATATAAGTACCTAATAATCGTAAAATTATAATTATATAAACATTAAGAAAAATGTATCTCTAAAATTCTTTAAAGAGGTTATTAAATAGAATCTTTATTTGTGTATTAAGGTTGAATTTTTTACAAAGCTCTTCAAAAATACATTGTATATCAGTTTCAAAATTATTATCAAAATTCAAATTATATATTTTAAGAACTTTAAGGTTTTCTTTAATTTCTGATAGAAAATCATACGCACTGTCAGTTTTATTTGACAGGTACTTAATAATTCCTTTATGCAATAACCTTAATGTCTTATACCAGATAGGTCTATTAGGTATATAATTTGATATTATTTGTTTTCTAATAATATTATTAGTTATAATAAAATTTGTATTATATTTTAAAAGAACTTTACTATTTACCAAATCTTCTTGTGTAATTGTATCTCTTATGTCTAAATCTATAGAAATGCCATCTTGATAAACCAGAATTAATATACCTTTAGGTTTTTCAGTAAAATTAGTCATTACTGGGTTACCATAAAGTGTAATGATTTCATTAATTTTAGTGTCATTAATCTCCCCTAAGATTATCAAGTCAATATCTGAATATTTTGTTGCAGTACCTTTTGCTAAAGAACCTTTTAAAATCATTGAAAATCTGTTATCTTTACAGAATTCATAAACACACTCAATATAATTTTTATGATTTAATAAAGTATATTTAATATCGCAATCAACCATAATATTTTCCTTTCTGAACTAATATTCACTTTGCCTTAATCTATGATTTAGCTATTATATTACATGTGACGTTTAACAAAGGATAGCAAATATAAATTTATTTTTTTGCTTTAAAAATACAGGCTTTTGTTGTTATTGATATATTTCCTTTCTCTTTAATATAATCTTCTACATACTTTATAAACTCCTGCTTTTTCTCTCTTACAAGTAAAGAACTTCCTTTTATAGTAGAAGCTTTATAAGATACTACATGCTCAGCATTATCTACTACTATCTTACCTTCAAGAATATCCACGTTGACCTCACCGAAATATTCTTTTAGCAATGGCTGTCCACCCTCTAAATCAAACCTATCGCACATTCCATTATTATGCAATCCCAGACCACAATCAAAGTTTTTTAGAAGTTCATTTAGTTCAGCCATAGATTCACGTGAGTTAGTAGTTGCATAAAATAAGCCACCTTTAACAAGAACTCTTTTTATTTCAGATATGGCCTTTCTAATGTCTGGTACAAAATAAAGCATATGTCGTGCAATGACTACATCAAAGCTTTCATCTTCATAAGGAATATCTTGTGCATTAATCTCCTCATATAAAAAATTATTACCTATTTGTTCTAATTTGTTTTTTGTACCAATTAACATACCTTTAGAAAAATCTGATAAAGTTATTGTCCATCCATCATTTATATTATGACTATTTTTACTCCACAACTCCCCTGTTCCACATCCGAGTTCCAGTATCCTTGATTTAGTTGGAAATTGCATTTGATTAAAGCACCAGGTATTCCAATCTGTCTTGTTAATATTACAGCTATGGAGATTACCCCTTAAATTAAAATTTTCATCAGTCTTATACTGCTCTATTACCTTATTTTCCATATTAGTTATCTTGATAATATCAATGAGTTTATCAACCTCTAAGAATCCATTTTTTTTTATTTGGTTCTCGGCTTTATTAAAGACAGTTATAACTGATTCTATATGTTTTTTCTTTTCTTCTAAAGCTTTCTTTTGAATACTAATCATACTTTCTAAATTTGATTCTGTTTTATATAAAATATGACTTATCTCAATTAATGGTAGACCAATAAATTTTAAAGTAGTAATTTGTTGCAGTCTCAGAAAATCATCTTCACAATAAATTCTATATCCGCAATCAGTTTTTTGTGACGGTTTCAGTAATCCAATTTTATCATAATGTAGTAACGTCTTTACAGTTACCCCTGCTCTTTTAGCAAACTCGCTGATTTTCAAGATATTACCTCCCTTCAAGGGTATTATAATCTCTAACCTTAGGGTGGAGTCAATATTAGTTTTTGATATTTTGGCAATTATTTTAGATAAAGATATTATTCATACTATAAATAGTCTTTAAGCTTATCTACTGACTGTTTAAGCCCCTTAATAGTCTTTACTTCAAGAACTACACGACACTTATGTTCTCTCGCAAGAAAAATTCTTTCCCTTATATTAATTTCTCCTATTCCTAAAGGAAGATGATTTTCTCCACCATTTCCATCGTGAACGTGCATGTGATAAAGCCTATCTATATGCCTATTTATAAATGGTTCATCAATACCATTAACACTATGACTATGACCAATATCAAAGGTTAATGCAAACACATTGCTTTTTAACAAAAGGTCTATACCTTCGATTGCAAATTCTTTATACCCATTACAATTTTCAACACATATTTTGATATTGCTGTCACCTATGGCTTTTTTACACATATTCCTAAACTCTTTTAACTTAGTCAAGTAAATATCTTTGTATTGATTAAATAAAAATATCTTTTCATTTGGCAAAGTAAAATAAACTCCATTTGACATGTGCATATTAAGAACAGGAATTTTCAATTGTTTAGAAATATCAATAGTATCCAAGACAGTTTTTACATATGCTTTTGCTATCCCATTGTTAAAATCACAAATACTAATGTTTTCATCAAGATGAATTGTAAAATAAATATTCTCCTTTTCACAAATTGATTTGAGCTTTTGAACATCTATATTTTCAATTTGATATTGAGGTAAATTCATATTTAATTCGATGAAATCTAAACCAAGCTCTTTGCATAATTTAACACAGCTTTCAATGCTGTTAGTCTCAATAAGTGTTGGCATACCAAAATCAATTGTTTTCATAGTATCTCCTCCAAAGATTATGCTCCTAACCTTGATATATAAATTCCCTTCATAAACTTGTAATTATTATGAACTCTATATATCATTTCTTTTTCATTATCAGTACAACCAATCAGTATTTTGATTTCAGAATCTTTTTTCAACAAATCCACGATACATATAATCCCATCAATTTCATGTTTTTTATCTGTTCCACGCCATATGTCAATTCCACCACCATCCATAGACGTTGTATTCTTTAAATATCCATAATCAACTTCATATATCATATCAGGCCATTTAGGGTCTCTTGAACCTTTTGGTCTATCTATTACTATTTCAGAATCACCTACTAAATCATCTAACATACTCCAAAATTCTTTATTATTATAATCCAATATCTATCCTCCATCCATTGTAATTAATCTTGACCACATTCTGTAAGGTTGTAACAATCTCCAAATCATGTTTATTTGCCCTTTATGAAGAATGGGGATTAATTTATGTATTAAAAACTACTGATAGCCCATTTTCTCTTATTTCATTTAGTTCAGTTGCATTAAACAAACCTGCATTATAAAGGTTAAAAAATTCCTGAGAAACACTCTGGTCAAAAATAAGCATATCATCAGTATTTATAGTTACTTTAATACCATTATCATATAGTTTTCTAATAGGATGAACCTTATAACTTTCAACCCTGCTAAGTAAGATATTACTTGTGGGACATATATTAAGCTGTATTTTATTATCACATAACCATCTCATAATGCTCTGAGAATTTGCGGCCGCTATTCCATGCTGTATCTGGTCAAGTTCTAATTCTTCTACAGCCTCTCTGACTAATTCAGCAGTCCCAAATTCACCCACGTGTGCTTTTAAAATTAATCCTTTTTCTTTAGCTTTTCTAAATACTTTTTTTAAAGTAGGGACTGCAAATTCATCTCCATACATGTCAATTGATTTAAAGTAATCCTGAGCCAAAAATTGTTCTAACCCCTCATTCATTTCACCAATAGGTGTAAATGTACTCAATGCGATTTCTGGCATAAAAATAACATCAGGAGCAAAACTTTGGTGAATTCTTTTTAAAGCTTGTACCATATTCTCCACAGAGTTTCCATATTCAGAAGCTTCACCAATACCGAAACTCATATTAAGTACCTTAACACCATCCATCTTTGCCTGTACAAAAGTTGCTTCTATTAGCTTTTCATAACCTAACGTTCCTTTTATCAAGAATTTAATATTTTGTCTAAACCACTGTTGCATATCATTAAGTGTTTTAAACTTAGGTGGCTTAGCTATACTTATATCCGCCCATTCTTCAATGTATCTTTTGTTGCCTCCTATTGAGCCATGATTGTGTAAATCCCCTTTTGGTATTTTTCTCATTTCATCTAAATCGTTACTCTCTAACGCTTTAATGAATTTTTCTTTCATGTTACACCCCCTAACATTAACTATATTAAAATACTATACTAAACTAACCTTTAAACTTTAGAGCCTCTGAAACTGCCCATGCTTGATGTTCTAAAAATAAGCACTTAATACAATTACCACTTTCAATCCATAATAGCTGATGGTCTTCTTCAATTTTATTGCTTGTCTTGCTTTCCAAATTCACAAAATAAAAGTAACCTATACCATGTAAATACTGATTTATCTTAGATAAATGATACAAGGAAGCCTTCCCAATATTTCTCCCTATTTTAATTTTATATCCTGTCTCTTCGATAAACTCTCTTTCAAGACATTCTCTATGTGTTTCTTCATCCTCAATTCCACCGCCAGGTAAAAAATACCCTGTTGGTGTTTTTATCGTAGCAATTTTACCTTCATCATTAATCACTATCCCATATACAGCCCCTCTATCAATGTAATTTACATCATTAAGTTTTTCACCAAATACTTTTTCATCATCATTATCAACATTTTTAGGCATATTTATCCCTCCTATTTAAAAAACAAATTGTTTTATTCAATTTATAACATCAATTCCAAATCTTTTAATTATTATACCATTTATTCCAATTAAGCTCTATATTTACATAAAACATATATTTAACTATATATAATTATGTTTTTTTTCGTTTATTTCTAACTAATAGCGATAAAAAAATACCCTGGATTGTCCAGAGTACGAATCATTCTTCTTTTTACGTTCTTTATAATATCAACCTTTTATATATAGTAGTTTTCACCTGTACCCATTATTTAATCTAAATACTTTTTAAAGTGCTTTCCTAATAGCAATGAACACAGAAAAAAGCTAAACATCTCAACTGGAAATATAATCATATCAGTTTGTTTAGACATAATCCCTTTAAAAACTAATAAACAACATAAAAACAATGCTATATTTGATATAATTACAAATATAAATCCTATCCACCCAATAATCTTTAATAATATCTCCCTCTTATTCATCTTAATCTCCTACTACCACCTTAGTTTTGTGACTAATTAAACTTTCCTACATTATTACCATTCATTAATCTTGTCCTTTTAGTCCGCTCTTTTACCTTCCTCAAATTTCTTCCTGAATTCTGAAATATAGCCTTTCCATTTTTCTTCCGCAAATCCGACTATGCTATATATCTCGTCATTTGTAAGATTCGTATTTGAAAACAGTTTACTGCAAATTCTTGCCTTTACAATAAGACTTTCATCACTTCTGCCATACATTTCTCCTTTTTCATATCCTTTTTTGAAAGAACTTGTGATTATATCCGTAAAATTATCGTTAACAATTTCCATAACTTTTGAAATCTGCTTTTGCAAGTTGTAGCTGTTCTCTTTGTTATAGTTCCAAACATCATAAACACTGTTGTCATCCATATTCTTATTTTCTCCTTTCAACTTTGCTACCCATTAGTCCTAATAATGGATTTGATAGTATCGTCCTTTTCTCCTTTAATATAAAGGGTATCTGCACCAATTCCTGACCCATTTTGCCATACAATTTCATCCATTGCATCCACGTATACCTTGTCAAATTTCTCTTTACTTTTCAATTCTTTAAATAATCCATATTTTAAATAAGGTTTCATGTCGAATCTTTTGACCTCTCCATCTGTAAAATAAATCAATAACATATAATTTTCTTCTACTACAGCACATTCAACACTAACAATTTTTAATTTTCTCATTTTTATTCCTCGCTTTACAATCTGAATTTTGGATTTATACTATATATTTCTTTTCCAATTACAGCCCTGTTCCAGTTTGCAATTAGCTCTTCCTGATGAATCATAATCCATGTTTGTATTAGTTTTAGAGTATATTGGTCAATATTCCCTGCTATAATCGTTTTGCTTAAAATAGAAATTGATGCCTTTTGGTCTGTGTTTAAAATTTTGACATGAAAATGCGGGTCTATATGCCTATCTGTATCAAAATGTTTCATATAAATAACTGTATAATCAATTGCGAATAGTTTTCCCATAAATTTCTCCCATCCTAATTTTTTCTTTAATTAAATATAATCTTCTTATTAGCCCTCTATTATGTAGCATAACCTTATTTACACCTTAGCTATTATATATTTGATAGTATCCCCGAAGAAGTCTTAGGACTAACTCATGTGATTTTAGAAGTCCATTTGGGCATGTGGTTTTCTTTCTTTTTTCTGCAAATTTTATCTTATCCTTATCTCTTATGTCTACCATAATTATTATCCACCTTCCGTTAAACTTAGAACTCTGTGTATTGTATATTTCCGCTTCTTCATCATTAATCAAGTCACAGTTATAGCCCTCCTATCTAATCTACAAATACCTCTTCATTTATTTCATATTTAATTCTATTATCTGACAGGGCATTTAAATACCCTTCAACAAAAGCATTAAAAAGGTCTTTATTTTCTTTATATTTTGCAATCAACTTATTTTTATGATTATAAATTTCCCTTTCTCTATAATCACCGCTGTAGCAACTTTCTTTATCTTTATAAATCGAGGTAATTGTTAAGATTAAGGGTTCATTATTATTATTATTATTATTATTATTATTATTAAGCCCAAGCAATTTAAGTAGTTCCTTATTCCTTATTATTTCGTTTTCAAACATTTCTGGTGGCATTGTAGTCTTCTTTCTTGCAGGTAGTACAGTCTCACAATTACTATTCTTTTCTATTAAACTTGCCATTTTACTATCCCCTTCTTTTTATAATTTTTTATTAAATTAGTTTAACTCCCTATTAATACTGTTCTTGCCTACCTTCCTTCTTAGACCTTATTTAATCTCAACACAATATTTATATATAATGTTGACTACATAACAATAAGAAAAATGCACAGATAGCTTTTAATTGCTATCTGTGCATTTTTTATATTTATACATATTTAGTTTTCCATTTAAATGTTTCTTTTGTATTCCTAAAGTAATACTTAGGGTTTTAATCATCTTAACCATGATTGCCTCCTAAAAGTTATTAATGGTATTTATATATCTTTCCACAATTTATTATAGCACATCAATCATCTAAAAAGATTACATCTAATCAATATAATGTATTTTTGTCATAGTCGCACCTATTTGCCCTTTATAGCACTTTCTTCAACAGGGTTAGTGCTATAAAGGGCTATATAATAGCACCTGACTGTATATTATAAATAAAATAAACTAATGGAGGAAGAAGTAAATTATGAATGATATATTAGTATCAATAGATACAGGGAAAAGCAGTACAAAGTCTGTAATTAAGGTGAATGGAGTTATAGTAAAGGATATATTTAGAACGAAAGTACAAGAAATAAATAATATGGGTGTCGAGCTTACTAAAAACTCTTACTACATAGAATTCGGAGGTAAATCATACTTAATTGGAGACATGCTTAGCGAGGATAAATGTGACTATAATATCAGCAAGACATCAATCAATCACCAACTTTGTATCTATTTAGCAATAGCAAAGATTATTGACCAAAGTGGAGCTATGGCTCTTGGTGTTCCTAATGTTTATTTAGCATTAAACGTACCTATAAATATTTATAAGAATAAAACACTTAAACAGGAGTACACTGAACTAATACAACGAGCAGGTCAAGTAATTCCAATGAAAGTAAATGGTAGGTCATACGTATTTAAAATAAATTTAGTATTACCTCTCCCAGAAGCTACAGCTTCAATATATTCAAATATATCTAACTTTAGAGATAAAAAAGCTACTATTATAGATTGTGGTTCATTAAATACAAGTTATTGCACATTTAATAGCTTAGTTCCATTACTTGAATCAATGGTTATAGCTAACTCTGGTATCAATGTTTTAAGGTCAACAATCGCTGAAAGACTAACTACATTTTGCGGTACATTGGTATCTAATGATGATACAGAAGAAACCCTTAAAAATGGCTATTTATACGTTGATGGAGCTAAAGTAGAAGAAAGTAAGGCAATACTTGAAGGATTAATTAGAGAACATGTTCTTGAAATATTCAACTATGCTAAGAGTAGAGGTATAAGTTTCAATAATACAACAGTGATTTTTACTGGTGGCGGTACTATTCTCTTGAAAAAATACATACTCGAAATTTATCCAAATGCTATTTTTGAGAAAGACCCTCAGTATGCTAACGTCCTTAGTTATTTTAGTGTATTGGAGATTAAATATAATGGCAAAAAATAAAATATCCGTTAGTTTTTCTAAGAGGAATTCGGATTTATACACACTTCTTAAAAATAAAGATAATGGTAGTAATTATATATGCAACTTGATAAGAAGCGATATGGATAAATATTGTGATGATATTGATTTTGAATCTAAAATAGAACAGACGCTTGAAAAACTCTTGAAAGACAAGCAGTTAATCTATAATAGTTCAGATAAGCTCTCTGGGAATATGGAAAACAAGCCTACGAGTGAAGATGTGGATTTAATACTGAATCTTTTCTAACCTAAACTTAAATAAGCAAATTGCATTTATTATATTTGCAATTTGCTTGTTTTTTATGTATACCCATTTACCTAAATTCGCTATAACTTCTCTACATAGACACTTCTACTTTATAGATACCAAAATTGCTACATACAACGGTAGAGAATCAATTTTAAGATGATTTTATACCAAATACTTGAACCTTATGTTATATATAATATATAATTAAACTATAATTTAAGCCACAATTGTAAATTATTACGGTGCATGGAGGGATAAGACATGGGTATGGACTGGTACAATATGATAGCATTAAGAAATGGTGGTTATAAAAATAATGCTACTTACATTGTTGAAGGGGTATCTGGTGAGGATGTTTTTGAAGAAAGACTAATTAAAATGCTGGGTAATTGCAAATCTGTTTTAGATTCTGGATGTGGCCATGGTGAATTCACTATTAAAATGGGAAGATATGCAAATAATATTATAGGTTTTGACAACTCAAAAGAATTGATTAAAATTGCAGATGAAATTCTAAAAGAGAGTAAGATTGAGAATGTTAGATTTGTTTACGCATGGACAAGGGATAATAAACCTCTTCCTTTTGAAGATGAGCAATTTGATTTAATTTACAGTAGAAGAGGTCCAACCTCAATTGCTTACCATAGTCGAGTTCTTCGTTCTGGAGGAACAATCTATGGTATTTGCCCTGAATATCCTAATATTATTGACATTGTTTCAGAAAGACTGTCGCATAATGGTTTTGTTAATATTGAGATAAATGTTTTTGATAGTGCAATATTAGTTTTTCCTAATGCTAAAGAATTTGCAAAGTTTTTAACAGCATTTCCTGGCAATCCAGATTATACATTGCCTGAAAGTAAGCAGATGTTAGATGGAAAAGTTAAGGAAAACATGATAAATGGGCGACTATGTTATAAACAATGGCGATTTATTTGGAGGGCTTTTAAAGCATAAAGATATTTGTTCACAATCTTCATGTATTGTGCTACCTAACCATCAAAAATAAAATTGAGTTGTCCTAAGTAAACAACTCAATTTTATACATAATAATCCTCAATATAGTCTAACATAGCATTATATTAAATTGAAAAATTATAATATATCAATCCCATTTCAAATTTTGACAATCACCTAATCTCCTTGTTTAAAAAAACTATCTAAGCTATACCCTGTCGTTTTATTTATAGTTGGTTCTTTCATAAGGGGATTTATCTGAATATCTTCTTTAATAACGTTATAAACTTCATCATAAAGTTCAATTATTTTGTTTCTATATTCTCTCATTTCATTTAATAAATCATCTATACTATATAAAATATCATTATTTAGTAAATCTTTACCTTGAAATTTTTCACCAGATACATACTCTATGTCTACCATTAAATCATCTTTATAATTTAGAACTATTTCCCCGCAAACCTTCTTAGAAGTCTCCTCGTAGAATTTAGTCTTCAATTCTACTTCCAAGTCACTCTTCTTTACATCTACAACAATCCCATTAGCGTCTTCAACATTAAAATCGTAAGGTACATTAAACTCTTTTAATTTTATATTATGTTTATGTTTAAGTTGGTTTGCTATTTCTCTTACTACAATATTCTTACCTAAATTAAACCTAAAGTCCTTATTAAATAACCCATATCTATCGCCAAGTATATTAAGATTTGTTTCATTAGAACCTTTAAGATACTCTATTGTTTTATTATAATTACAACTGTTTTCAGCCTTATTTATCCACTTATTATCGTTTCTTATGATGTCATCTTTAGGTTTATGTCTTTTAAAATTACAATAAAGCCCCCCAGTATTATATTCATTCCATATCCTGTAATGAAACCATGGAACTTGAAGTAAAATATCAAAACAGTTATTCAAATCAATAATTGCATGTCTTATATGTGTTCTTCTAATTATATTTAAGAGCATTGTATCTGTAGTATTGGGGTGTTCCTTTTCATCACAATATATTAATGATAATGAAGCGTCTCCTAATGTTTCAATGAAATCATTAACCTTACTAACTCCTAATCTAATATCTTTTGATTCATATTCCATATAATATTCAGGTCCCAACAATCTCTTTGGTACATCCTTTTGACTCATTCTTTATTCACCCCCTTACACATTTCCCCTATTCGTCCATAAAATAATCACTATCTATCTTCTTAATCTCATAAACAGTTTCAACCGATACACCTACGTTAAAATCTATCATATATTCAGCTAACTGATGTCCAGCAATTAATACTATCTTCTTAGTAGCTATTCTGTTCACATACTCAATAGCCTCATTTGAAAATGTAGATGTAGTTATAAAAATCCCCTTGTTCGCTCCTGGCGTATCTAACGCCCCTGAAAACTTTTGTATTTCTGGCCTTCCTACCACTGTATCCTTCCATCTCTTAGCTTGAATATAAATTCTATCAAGCCCAAGTCTATCTTCATTTATTATCCCATCTATACCTTCATCACCTGTCTTTTTAGTTGCCATTTTAGCCTCTATTCTTGACCCACCATAGCCCATCTTAACAAGTAAATCTAATACAATTTCCTCAAACTTAAAAAAATCTACCTCTTTTAGTTTTTCTAATAATTCATCAGCTAACAAAATCTTAATCTTTTTATATGATTCATCTATATTTTCAAAAGGGGTCTTATCTTTGCTTTCGTCACTAATAATCTCTACCTTTTCACCAATTGCATCTACTTTCTTACTTCTATTTAAATATTCTTTAAAATCTTCATACCTTAACAAATATTTTGAATTTAAACTACTGATATTCTCTTTAAGAAGACCTTGTCCGCTCACACTGATTCTAAACAACCCTCTTTTGGGAACTTCAATCAGTCCTGCATTTTTAAGGTATGTCTTAGCCCAATTTAATCTATCATAAAATATCTTCTTACCACTTTGAAGCTTTTGATTTATTTCTTCATCAGATAAGTTAAATTCTCTTGCTAAATCCTCTACACATTGTTTATTGTTGTATAAATTTCCATCAGATATGAGTTTTAAAAGAGGAAGCATAACTTCCTCATACGTTGGAATAGCCATTTCTATGCCTCCTTACAATATTCTCTTACTTAAATTTTCCCTGTAACGATTTAAGCGACCCACCTCTTAACAATAATTATATTTCATCCTTGATACTATTTTATTCTTAGTTTTTAGTAAAATCAATACAAATGGAAAAACCCTGTAATATATCCTCATATTACAGAGCCTCTATTATTATACAATACTTTACTTCCATTCACTTTAACTTATCTAATCTATTAAATAGAATTCCTATTTAGTTCATGGGTTATAATTTTAGATAATGAAGTTATCCCAACGTATATTTGTAATTTTTGTACTTCATTATTTTATCAATTTCCTTTGCTATGTTCTTCATACTTCTTAAATTCATCATTTCCAATACACATACAGAATGCTCTTCTTAATATCCGTATTTCCAAATTAACATCAAGCTCTATTAATTCATCAATATCATAAGCTTGATTTATTGAAATCCCTTCATCTTCAATGGTGATAACATACTCTTCTTTACTAATTTCACATTCACAGTGTAATGAATATTTATATTCCAATACATCTGAAATATGACTAATCTTTTCACGAACTAATTCCTCCTTTAACTTTTTTTGTATTATATCACTTATTTTATTAACTCTGTTCATTACCAATACAACCATCTCCCTAATTTCTATTTATTTGTTTTAAACTAAAGTTCCCTCTACTACCACCAACCAACATATCTATTCTTCTTTACTTAAAAATTACATATTTACCTTGTGCATTTACAATCTAAGTAATCATTATTGTTGATTATCTATCTTAGTAAGATATAACTTTGCATTTTCTATTTCGATATTTAATTGCTCAATACTTCCACCACGAAACAAAACCCATCTGATAGCTTCCTTTTGGCTCATTGGAAGAACATCACCTTTCTTATCTTCGCCTTCTTCTTTATTTTTTAAGTAGCGATTTGAATTGACCGTTCTAACTGAATACTCCAATACATATAAAAAATATTCACCTTCTGAATTGATGAACAGCTCTTCATACTCACTTTTAATTTGACCATATCTAATATACTCATTCGTATGAATCTTCAAGGCATAAGATTTGTTAATATCAAATACCCTTCTATTTTTAACAAAACATAATGTCGGCTTATCAATTTTATATTTTTTCCATTTTAGACTTTCTGAAAAAAACTCTATAATTACAGTAGAGGCCCCTCTATATTCAAGATAATCTATTGCTTGTTCCTCATTGAATACAGCTATACACTCATTCGCATTTATTATCACATTTATTTGTGATAGGTATGAGTCTCTCGGCACTCCAACGTACAAATAGAATTTATTGTTAGTCCCAATATATAACATTTCCCACTCTTCCGTTCCCCAGAGACCAATTTTATGAATAGCTTTATAGAAATCATCATATATACAAATTACTTCTCTCTTCTCTATCAAATCATCTATAATTCCTCTTGTATTTTCAGTGTATATTTTAAAATTTTCACCATATATCATTTCATCACTTACTAAGTTTTTCATATTTTTTCACTCCTATCATTTCACTTATTAGCTTTATTTAACTTGCAGGAATATCAGTTACACTACTTTCTAATGACCGCTGTTTTCTCTTATAGTTAGTAACTCAAAGATTTCTTCTTTAATATTTAAGACCATTAATTCTTTAAAGGAATATGATTTCAGACAGTATTTTTCACAACAGCAAGAACATTCTAATAATATTCCATATTCCCTTATCTTTTTATTAGTAGCAGATACATTAGATACACCTACCCTCTCCAACATGGACGAAAGTATATTTAATTTATTAACACCCATTTCATTAGGGAAGTTATCTATTTTTATATTATTTATTTTATTTTTTTTCATATTAACAATCTCCTTTTCATCTTTTATTTTTTATAAAACAATTAGTTTATTGATATTTTCTCTAAAGTAATATATAATTTATTTGATTATTTTAATTTAGAGCTTGGGTAACACTTCAATGTTAGCCCAAGCATTTTTACTTATTTTATTCCAAAAATGTCTTTAAGTAATTTATCACCTCCAAAAATGTCTCTTTTTCTTTTCCAGAACTCAAATGCCATTCTAATTACGACAAAGCAATCAAATGAATTTAACTTATGTATCTTTTGAAACAGCTTGTCTTTATCAACATCATAAATATCACCAGAACAATATTCATAATTAATTACATCTTCAACCATTCTCAAAAGGACTCCTTTATCATCATTCCAGGGCGTGTACATAAAACCATTAAATGCCGAAATTAGCAGATTAGCCTCACCTAATGTAAATAATCCTTTTAATTGTCCTTTTTGATTCTGATACAAGCGATTTAAACTTAGAACCATTTGCTCATTTTTATAATCACAATCAGAACCTACCTCAGCAGGGAACTGGCTTAATGCTTCCCCCACATCAGTGTTGCTCCCATCTTTATACTGTAACTTTAGAAAGCAACCACCTACATTATTATTATTTTCAACGTTACAACTTAATACTTTATCATTCATTTTCTTTTTCCTCCTCTATTTATCTTTTATAGTCATCTTTTAAACCTCTCATTGACTATGATTTTATTGCATACCCCTTGTTGCCATTTGTCAATTTTATTTTTTAAAATATTTTATTGTCAATGGATTGTATAAAAAAAAGATACAACTTATTAAGTTGTATCATATATATATAACAATATTTTATTTTAACTTTCTTATACTCTTCCTGTAATCATCCAATTCCTCAATTATCTTTTTAAGTACATACATTGTATTCTCCTCATTTGCTGTACCAAAATCAAAGACATCATTTATCAACCTAATTAATATTTCTTTTTCAATACTGTTTAATAATTGTTTTTCACTTCCATTTTCTATTTTTGCTGGAACTTCTATATCATTTATACGTATCATCGCTTCTATACTACTCTGGCGTGAATTAGAACTTAATATGTTCTCATGCCCAAAGCTCTTTAAAACTTCATTAAAATCTAAATTAAATTTTTCTATTAGCACACATACAAGAGAAAATGATACGTTTTCTCTGTTACCATTTTCTATACGGTTCATGTATGAAGCTGTAATCAAGGCTTTATCTTTTTTAACTAAAGCTCCATCTTCTATTTCCTCAACCTCCACAGTTAACTCACCTTCAATGTCCTTCAAAGATTTATTGAGTTTTTTTCTTTCTCTTTGAATTATTTTCCCAAACGTTAAAACTTCATTATTAACATCCTCAATATAATCAATTTTCATTATAATACTCACTCCTTTGTACTTAAAATCTTATCATTTCCATTTCTTATTGTCAATAAATTAATATTAAATAAACTTTTGACAACGGAATGTTTCAAAAATATGTAAATACTTCAGTTCTTTGAGGATGTCTAAGTAACATGATGCTAAATTTCACACAAAATAAAACACGTTTAATATTAATTTATTTACTATGTATATTGTTTTATACGCTTCTATTAATAAAACTGGCTTATTACTGTAATATTAGCAATAAATGTCCCAATTGATGTTATTGCTTTGATAACCACATACATAATAGATGTTATATTGTTGCCTTCCCATATTTATCTCCACATTTTATCCTAATCACTATGTTTAAAGGCTTTATAGCACTTTTATCATATTAATGAGTATAATGTTGTAGCTATAACCTTAAATAAGAAAAAAATAGGGGAGCTATACTCTCCTATCATGCCACCTCTCCTATAAGTCTTTTAATATACGAAATAAGGAGTTTTTTTATCTGTTCCAGTAAGTTATCCATTTGATAATGCTCTTGCAAGTCTATATACCCCTTTAGCTTTAGCACATCAAGCCAACATTGTGTCTCTGTACAAGAGCCGAAACTTATAGAATAGAAGTTTGCTTCGACCTTTTTATAGCCAAATGCCCCTCGTCCATTACCTTCTGCAATATTAGCGACTATACTCTCCGAAGCTCTTTGTGTCTGTGAAAAGACTGAGTATTGCTCATACTCTGGCAACTTCGCAAGTATTGGGTATAGTATTTTAAAGAAGTCCATGATTATTTTATAAGCACTCAAATCTCTAAAATCTTTTATTTTATCTAATTCCATTTGGATATTCTTTATATCCAGTTTATCTCCAACATCAACTGTTTTCATTATTTCATTCTCCTTAATTCTTAAATTTTTTCTGTATGTTCTTAACAGCTTAATTACTTCCAGAGCCTTGTTCAAAATTTCTTTTACATTTTCATATTTATATTCCTTAGTTGTACCCATATCTTCTATATCCTTCATAAATTCATATGTAAGGCGAATTGCCAGTTTATAATGAAAGTCTCTTCTTGTCTCCGATAAAATGCTTCCAATAGCTTGTGCTGTCTCAGTAGCAATTTTAATAGCTTTCTTTTGTACTATTCTATTTTTTTCAGTATTGCATTTTTCTACAATTTCATTAATTTTCTCTATTAATTCCAGTGTTTTAACATATGCAAACTTTTTCCTGAAATTCTCGTAATAAATTTTTTCATAAGTATTCATATTTTATCTCCTCTTTTGATTTGAATTATATTTTCTTCTATTACATATATTTTACAGGACAAAACATACTAATATATTTTAGTCTAATTCTACTTAACTGGCTATTCTTAACCCTATCAATCTCTCCGCTAACAATGAGTGTCTTTCCCTACTTACTCTATTAACAGCTTTATTAAAAGCTTCCTTACTCCCTATTATAGTGACACTTTCTATCCCTCTTGTTACTGCAACATAAAGCAACTCTCTATTCAACATTCGCTCATGGTCTTTATCTATCACCACTATTACATTCTTTGCTTCACTACCTTGCATTTTGTGAACCGTTGAAACATATGCAAGTTCTATATTTTCAATCTCCTTTCCTTTAAATGTTACTACTCTACTACCAAAATCTACTGTAATAAGTTCAAGCCTGTTAAGATTGCTCTCTACCCAAATTATAAATCCCTTCTGACCATTAAATACGTTTAAAATGTTCTTTGTTAAAATTACAGAGTCTAATATGCCAAATTTGTAAACCTCTCTTTCTTGAATACTGTTAAGTCTGTCTGCTATCTCTCTATTCAATTCAACGACCCCACTTCTACCGTTCTTGATTGGCGAAATGACTTGAATATCATAAATACTTGTACCATTGCTAAGTAGCTTATCTACTTTTTTACTTACTTGTTGTTTGATTTTTTCACTATCAGTTTCTATAAATTCAAATTCATTTTTTTTAAACCATATTCCTGTCTTTTTCCCAGTTATTTCAGTACCTTCAAGTATCTTGTGTGCAGTAGTTATTATTAAACTATGTTTTTCTTGCCTAACAACATCTATTAAATTTACTACTGGAATAATTCCACTCTTTAGAAGCCCATCTAAAACGTTTCCTGGTGAAATTGAAGGTAACTGGAATTTATCGCCTACAATTACTATCTTAGTATTGCTATTATTATTTTGTAAACATTCAAAGAGCATTTTAAATATCTCCAACCCCACAGTACCAGCTTCGTCAATTATTAAAACATCAGCTTTAACTCCACTCACTTTGTTCCTATCTTCTAACCCTATTCCAAGCAATCTATGTATCGTAGAGCCTTGCATACCTGTAACAGAACTCATTCTTTGTACAGCCTTACCAGTAAATGCAACAAGTTGAATATTTTCATAGTTTAAATATTTAAAGCCCCCTATAATAGCCTTAATTGCTGTTGTTTTACCTCCTCCTGCAACTCCTGTAATAACACTTAGTCTATTACTTAAAGCCATTTCTACTGCTTCCTTCTGTAACTTATTTAATTTAATATCTGCTGAATCATAACCATTTATGAATTCACTAATTTTATTTGAATCGCAGGTGTGTTTTCTATTTTCTCCCACAAAATATGTTATATGATTAGCCAATTCTACCTCTGCCTTGTACATCCTAATAAGATATATACATTCCCGTCCTTCCTTATCTCGTTCTCGTACAATTTCACATTCAGTTTCTAAAAGTTCTAATGCCTCTTCTAACTCTTCCTTAATCACTACTTCAACTAACTCTAAAATTTTCTTCTTTAATTCACTTACAAATATAAATGTATCTCCCTTAATCTCTGTCAAATACTCAATTACATGAATTATCGTGGCCGCACTAATATCCCTATTTTTATGATTTTCATTTTTGTTAAGACTATTCTTCTCTATAATATCTTTAACTATTTTTAGCTCAATATGGTAATGACATAGTATATATGGCTTATGTATAATTACATCTATAACATCAATTCCGTAATCATTAATTAATTTATCAGCTACCTCTTCATCAATCTTAAATTCCTCTATGAGACTTCCCTTAATCTCTAATCTCTTATCTCTAATCTCTTTCTTCATCCATACACTCTCCTTTTTCTTTAGTAACAAGTTAATTTTCTCACATAGTCAACATTCCTGATATAGATAAAGTGTTCTACCTGGTTCGAGCTTTTTAGGTATAAAAAAAGACAGAAGCACTAACTCGCTTTTGCCTTTGTCACCTTGTCTCTAAATATTGAATTTGCAATCACTTCACCGAATTTTTTAATACATTTTGAGTATGAAAAAGCACTTGCAGTAATACGTTCCTCACCATATAGCATTACTTTTGCTAATTCCTCCGCCTTTTGAAATAGCTCTTCTGTATATTCAGGAATGTAAAAATAAGTTATTTCATTCCTATTGAACTTTAAATATTCACTACTAAGACTTTCATCCTTTGTAAGTAATCCCAATAATACCAAAGTGTTTATAATTGGATTAATGGTACTCTTGCTTTTGTTCATCATTCCTGCAAGATATTCCATAGATGAAGATAACACCCACTTATTGTTGGTCTGCTTGTGGTAATAAAGTTTGTCAATCGCCACCTCTAATACTGTTTGCAATTTAGGTATATGCTCCCAAATAAGTTCACATAATACAGGAAACTTATCCTTCGTTAAGTAAGTATTAATTAGTACCTTATTCCTAATATATTTAATTCTAATTTCATCAAGTTCCTTAACCCTAATATCCAATAGTTCAGATAATTCCTGCACTGCCTTCTTAAAATCACAGCCTATAAACATCTGGTACAAATCTAACAAATCCAGTGTGTGCGTGACAGCATAATTATTATTATCTTTGTTTCCAACAATATATAAATACCTTTTGTTACTGTCGCTATAGCTTATCCATGCTTCGGTTTCCCAACCTTTTATTATAAGTTCCCTAACATACATTCCGAATCTCTCAAAGCCTGATATAGTTATTTCTTTGTTTGGATACTTCTCAATTTCTTTATCTACTGCTTCCTCAGCTTCTTTTCCAGTTTTAAAAGCAAAAGAAATCCTTTGTTCTTCATTAATAAATTCACATGCAAAAGCCTTTTCCATTAACACATCCAAGCCAAAAATATATCTGAAATCTACCTGCTTAATAAGAATTATTGCCTCTGATATGGTTGATACCTCTTTATTAATAGCTAATTGTTCTCTTATATTCTCCCTATTATTAGTTACATATTCCTTATACCTATTCTTCTCTCCAAGAACTTGTTGTGCCTTTTTAATACTACCCTTAATAATATTATTTAGAGATTTGTTAGCCTTAGCTATTATCCTCTTATCACCATCTGCAACAGCTACCTCTTTTATATTAACTATATCCTTAATTATATCAATTCTATCCATAACACTCCTTCTCGCCAAACCGAACGATTAGTATTTAAATATTACTTATCAAATATTTCTTAATTTTAATTTTGGCATGTATCTACTATTTTTAAAAAATAATTAAAGTAAATCTAATACTCTAAGTTAAATATATAAAAAAATTGCTTTATATTAAAGATTTAAAGTGCCTTATAATGTTTAACTGTATTTACTTGTTATAGAGAGAATGTAGCTATGAGTAAAAAAGGTTAAAGGTAAAAATCATAATTTAAATGTTCAACATACTTCTACATAAATAAAAGATGAAGTCATTTCAACATGATGAAAGTTAAACTCTTATTTAAAAAATCATAATGGTATAAATTGAAAACTCTTAATTATTCTATTTAGAAAAACTTATTTAGCAATCAGTAGAACTATACATTCTATTACTTATACATTATATTTAGTGATTTACGTAACGCTTATATTAACAAGAATATCTTATGATATATTTAATATTTATTGGAAATAAATAAAAAAGCACCCTGAATAAAAAATCCAGTAGTGCCATTTTATTTATAAATTAATTATTTGTTTTTCATTTTTTAACATGTCATTGAAATCTTTTATATTATTTTGCATTAGAATGTTCCGCCCATCACGTATTATATAATTGCTATATTCATTTTTAATTTTTCTAAATGATGTGTTTCCAGAATCATCATTATCCTCACATACTATTATTGTATCTATAGTTTTATGAAGTTTTAGATAAGTATTAATCTTTTTGATTTTTGTACATCCACCGAGGCTTAAAAGAATACTATCATACAGTTCAGATTTATATAGCTCATAGTAACTAATCAAATCTATAGAAGCCTCAAAAACAAAAATATTCTTACATTTATCTCCAACTACTATTGTAAATCCATAAGTTTCATCAGTTGCAGTTACCATACTACTATAAGATTTATCACTATACGTACCTTTTTCCTCACCACCGACAAATTTTCCATTTTCATCAATATACTTAAATATTATATTATGTTTTTTATCTTCAACTATTTTGCCCTGTTTTACTAATTCATTTACTACATTAAAATTTATTTTCCTGTTTTTAATTAAATATCCAAATGTTCGCCTCATATTATCATTTGTTTCAATTTTAACATTACCCTTTAAAACTATTTTTTCCTTTTCATTGCTAATTATTTCATCTTTATTACAATAGGGGATACATTCAGAATTCAGTATGAATGCTATAGCCTTTCTAAAGTCACCACTTGTAATATGGTTTTGAACATATGATATTATATTACCCTTTTCATGCTGAGAGTACCAATTATACCACAAGAAATCTCCTTTTTCATTAAGCACAAATGAATTATGTTCAACACATTCGTAGCAATGCGTACCAGATTTCTTAAAATGCCAACCCTCTTGATGTTCTAAAAAAGCCATAAAATCAACTTTTCTTGCTTCCTCAACTAATTTTTCTTCTATTCTCGCCATATTTATTTTCTCCTTTATATCTTGTATCATCTATAATTCTACAAGGTTATAGAGAATATATATATGGCTATAATGCCTTAGTGTGTTCGAGTACGTTATCTCAATATTATAGCTCTATGTGACTTTAAAATACGAAGAAGTTACATAAGTTTCCATCTCATTTACATCTTGTGTATTTATTTCATATTCAATCGTATTTAGATGTCTGATTTTGTTTTAGTATTTACAATTTCAGACGAAACTCGCCTTCTAATGGCAGTTGGTTGTATAACTTTATTCAAAACTCATATCATTGCCATCAAATGATATGAGTATAAAAATACAAATATCATTATAAGCTTTTTAAGCATTGAAGAAATAGGCCTCTAAAAACATTAAGAATGATTATCCATTTATTATTTTAACTATTTATAATACTTTCTTTAAAAAATAGACACTCTAACTTAGCACTATAAAAAAAATAGTAACGTCCTTGGTTAGATTATATTAGTCTAAGGCAAGTCGTTTAGGTTCAAGAATATATTTTGTTAATAATCTTGCTATTTAAATATGCTGTTACAGCCCCTCTGTTTGCTCTTGTGTACTTTTTAATACAATTATAACTAAACTACAAATACTATTCATAAGGTCAAACATAAGTTGATTTGGTATATTGTTAAATTACAAGTTAAAAGTACCATTTAGAAATATTCTTAAACTATAAGAGTAGTATTTTAAATAATCATTTATAAGTTATTTATATTATATTGATTTTTATTTAAATTTTAAAAGAGATAATGAATTCTATTTTTAATTACATATAGGTTTATGATTCGATGGTAGTTGTGAATATTCTGATAATTTATAATTATACTTTTATTAACTCTATTTATACATGTAAAATATACTAAAAAGAGCTATATGTTTTTAGAATTTATCCACCTGAATGAATCAATTCTAAAAATATATAGCTCTTGTAAATCATCATTGTAATCATTTTTATTTTCCAGTGAACTTCTTTCATTTCATTGCCATAATATCCTTAACTGTAAGTCCTGTAATTTCGCTTATCTGCCATTCATTAAAGAATCCAGTCGAGATTAATTCCAATCCAATTCTAATTCGTTCCTTTATAATTGCAAACACTATATCAGTTGCAATCCTATCCTTATCAATATACTCTTCCTCAAAAATCTCTTCTTCAAATTCTTTCATCGTCTTTCCCCTCCCTAATTCCATCTTTTCAATCCATATCTTCTCTATTTTTCATATACTTCACTTCTTCTATAGTTAATCCTGTCTCCAATTCAATTACCTCTAACATCGCCAATATTTCGTGTGCAATTTCTAATCCAAGCCTTGAATTACCTAAACTCTTTCCTTTCAAAAATCCTTCTTTGAACTGAATCTTCACCTCGCAGTTTTTCTGTGTTCTTTCATTAAAAACCTGCGTTATGGTTAATCCATCTATTTCTAAATAGCTTCTAATATTGTTATTTATAGCTATTATAATATCGCCCCCTTCTATCCATTTATCTTTATTTTACAGAAAACAAAAGCATATTTCCATGCTATTGCCAATGGTATTTGCATATCTTGTAAATTTAATTTAGGCAAATGTATGTATCAGACCATATACGACCATTTCTCTATTTTTATATGCTCTGACAGAAGATATAATTAATGTATAAATAACAATTAAAAGGGAGTAAATTTAATTATGGAAGAAGCACTATTTTTAATACAAAATAGACTATATACAAAATACTTAAATAAGAGTTTAGGCATGGATGAATATAAATTTGATTTGCTATCACGATATGTTGGTGGTTTAATTACCACCTACCTATCCAACACCAAACTTTCTAAAGAACCCTTATTTTTAGAATTTGATGAAAAGTCCGTAAATATTTATACTACCTTAAATCTGCATATTGTTCCTGGGAATCTCCACGTTTACTTAGAGATTAAAAATAATATTATAATTAAAATAGAAGCTTCTATTGTGGCGTAATCTCCATTTTAAAAGCTTCCTTTTTATCATTTTTCAATTCATCTATCCACCTACTCACCCATCATTGCCCTCAAATAATTCAGTAATTCTTCACACACTTTCTCTTGTTTATATTTAATATTTACAGTTGTTTTATTCCTTTTTTCTACTTGATTTTTTTTTTATAATTGGCCCCATAATGTTATATCCCCTTTCATATCTATACTTTATATTATACGTATTTATAGCATTCTTTTATAAACTCCAAAAAGTAAAAGCCAGTATCTCAATTGGCTTTTGTCTTTTAATCTATACCTTTATGCCCTTTAACTGCTCGGTTTAAATAGGAATCTAAAGTAAATAAGTATTTCTTAATGACTCTACACATTGCTTTTATCATCGTCTCTTTATCTGTATAATTTCTTTCAGAAAAATATGTTACTATTCTTTGCATTTTCCATAAGATAATGTAATCCATCTTGTCGTCAATTTCATCTCTCATATTAAGTAATTCACAAAATATAGGTTTAGCGTTTATCTGAAACACCAGTTGTATGCCAAGCCTACCAGCTCTATCGAAAAGCACTTGGTAATTTATGTCGGTTGTTGAACTGCCTATCTCAAAAGAATTACTGTTTAACTCTTTATATTTATAAACATTAGCATATTCGCATTCATTTCTAAGCCTTTTCAAAATCAAAAGGAGTGTCGTCTTTTTGTTGCTATATTTTTCAGAATCATTAACTTGTACTGATATTGTTTCAATATTATTGTAACACTTTACCCCTTTAACACTCTTATAATGCTCCTCAACCTCATTATCAAGCCTTTTGAGGATTGGAACTTGTTCCAAGTGATGTAACTTATTTATCTCTTCCAATATAGGTACTATTTGTTCCGTATTCAACCTAATAAACATGAATTCAATATTTTTATTAGAACTTAATGAAACAATTCTCCCCAATTCATCAAAATATCTTTTATTAATAGATGTTGCACATGATATTACAACTGTTTTCTGTATCTTTTTCGCCATATATATTAGTTTTTTAAGCTGAATAAAATGAGATTCATCTATACTTTTCAATGAAAATTCAATAAAATATCTTCGTGTACCTGCTTTGTCGGTAGCACACATATCAACCCTTCTTTGCTTACCATCTACCCCAATAAAGTTTCTTTCTAATTGGATACTGTATAATCTTGTTCCAATTGCTTTTTCAATTCTTCCAGGATTATGCTTAGTGAATATTCCAAATAAAAGCTCTTTCCTGCTATTACCTTTACTCATTTTACACCCCTTTTAAAAAAGAATCAGCCTAAGCTAATTCTTTTTACTTAATTTTATGCAGTTAGTAACTTTTCTCTCACCTTTACTGCTATATCTATTATTTTTGCTTCATCTTGCCTGGATATTGAAGCTTTCGTAGAGTAGTTTTCTAACTCTTTAATCAAATCCCTAAGTATCATTTTAAAATCAAGGTCTGCCTCCAAGTTGGCAAACATATAGCTTTGATTTAACAAGATAAAATCTAAGTTTTTCACTTCTCCCTCCAAGCTATTTCCACAATCACAGAATTCTTCCATGGATGAAAACGGTATTTCAAAATATTTAACCAATCTGGATATACTATCTAATGTCGGATTTTGGCGAGTTTTGTTCTCAAGCCGATTTATGTAACTTGCAGAAAGTCCTGTTTTATCCTGAATTTCGGCTAAACTGACACCCCTCTGTTCACGAAGTCGCTTTATGAACGGCCCTAAATTTTCCTTGCTCTGCATACAATATCATCCTCCCTGTTTTTACTTTACTATCTTAGATAGTTCCTTTTTTTAACTTGCTACACATTAATAGCTCCTTTTCTTTATTTTTACTGTTGCTATATTATAGTTGTTAACTCCTATTTTTATAATTCTGCTACCCCTTTTAAAGCTCATTTAAATCATTAATAATTTACGTGCAAAAAAATACCCAACCTCTCGGTTGAGTTTTATCTGACCTTATTAGTAGGGTATCTCTATAAGGCTAAATTAATAACTTGTTATTTGTGCCACTTCAATACCATATATTATCGCACATATAATCATAATTATTACTGTAATTAAAATTAGATTACTATTTTTTTGTTCCTGTTCTTCTACTTGTTTTTGTTTATTATTAAATTCTTCACTTATCTTAGTATCTTTATCATTAATCAAAACATCTATATTAGTTTCATAAGTATAGTCTTTAACAGTAATATTTCCAGGTTGACTTACCAACATAGGTGAAGAATACTTAACAAGAAACTTTTCATTATTTTTTATATTAATATCAACTTCTGCAATTCCTATAACCGTATCATATGTATGGGTTTTATACATTTTAAGTTTATATAGACCCTCAACAAGTGGCATTTCCAAATTTGAATTATCTAAAACCGCTATATTTTTACCATTAATATCAATGAAAACTTCGCCTCCAAATATCTCAATTTCTTTTGGAGTACGTTTCATAAAAATTAAACCCGTTTCCATCGAGTTACTCAACTACTTGTAAACTATCAGCCATTTCTTTTAACTCAGTTATTGGAAATTCCTTACCTTGGTATAGTTTTGTCACCTGCATATTCCCAACATCGTCAATTTTCATATAAATAACACTCATTTTCTTACCACTAAGTGCTTTAGCAATTCCTAATGTAGTCAATGGACTTCTTCCAAATCCAGTAACATCTGGAACTGAAGAAGATATTATTGCTTCACATTTTGAACACTTAAACAAATATCTGTTTACCCACCCCATCTTTTGTTCCAAAGTCCAATATGGTTCTACTGTTCCGCACATAGGACAACTATTAAAATTTTTATCAATAAATTTTTGTGGAATAGAACCTGTAAAGCCATCAAATCTTTTAAATGACATTTTAATCACTCCCCCCATTAAAAGTATTTATAACCAAATAATAACATTATAAGGGTTTCCAGTCAATTAAAAGAATACACTTATATCAAAGGAGTTGGCGAAAATTTTTTTTATAATTTTATCATGTTACACCACTTGGTTACAGAAGAATCTCAGATATAATTAATTTTCACTATATTAAATCAAAAATTCTTTCTTTATTGCTAACGATTGTCTATATTGTTTGGCTTCATTGGTGTAAGTAAATTTTACATCTTTTATTCCAAACTCATTAATTATGCTTTCAATTTCTTCAAGCGTAACTTCAAAAAATTCTTTTCTTAAATTTATCCTATTTAGTTTTCTCTCAGATAACTTTTTATGAATCTTCCATTCAAGTTCAGGTGCATTCTTCGTAAAAATCTTAGCATGTACATCAAATGGAAATGGAACTGATGGTCCACTTAATTCATATATTCTTTCATCTGGGTTAATTCTTCTTGTCATACCTATTTTATAAACATTTTCCCCAAAAGAACCAATGTTACTAATTATATATATGTGTCCAGATTTTGTGATTTGTGCTTGTGAAATAGCTCTTTTATTATCTTCTGCCTCCTGTAACTTACTTTCCAATTCAATAACTAATTTTTGGAGTTTTATAACATTACTGCCTGTAGTATTTGCAAGTTCTGCTCTTGCCTGTTCTAAAGCCTTACCATACCTTATTGACTCATTTTCTGATTCGATAAGTGCCTTTTCAAATTCCTTTTGTGCCTTTTCTTCATCTACCATTTGCTCTCTTATAATTCTTTGTTCTTCTTTTTCTTGATATAATTTTTCTTGGTACTCAAAAACAAGATATAATTCTTTTTTCTTAAATTGAAAATATTCATAAGTAACCCGACACTTTATTGCGTCTCCTGCTTCGTTTATAAAATCATAAGCTTTATCAATTTTATTATCCATTAAATTAATATTCTTATAACTTACATTTGCAATAATGCTATAGCAGTCATCATTAAATGTTCTTAACATAAGTTGTATATACCTATAAATCATACTTTTTCCCATCGCAGTGGTATGAATTACTGACAATACATCATTGCATATACATGCTTTTTCATGTAAAACTAACTCCTTTTCATCTTTTCTTATAACTTCAAGCTTTTCTTGATATAATGTTGAATTCTCAAAGGTATACTTTGTCTCATAAAATCCTACTTTATCTAAACTAATATCTCTTCTTATCTCGTTTAATTCATATTCTAATTTGATTGTATCCTTATTTAACTGTAATAATTCCATTTTCCCATTTGCAATTTTGTCACAGTAATATTTAAGATTTGATTCTTTAATTTTTATTTCAATTCCCTTTGAATTTAAATTGTTTATATCCAAATTAACCTTTTGGTATAATATTTTAATTAAAATATATAAAAAATTATATCTCTGATATTCTTTTTTAACTCTTTCATATACCTCTTTCATAAGGTAATTCTCTTTTGTTTTAGTATCCGCTTCAATTTTTAGACAAAAGATTTTATATTGTTGATTTTTTTCTTCGATAGTTATATTTAAATCAGTTAATTCATTTAGCCTTCTGACTTTTGTTACTTCAATATCTGCAAATACATTTCTTCTATATTCATTGAATTTTATTTCTTCTTCGTTTTTCAAATTATTAATATCATCTTTAACCTTTTGGCACACAATTTCATATTCTTGATTCTTTTCTTCAATACTTACATTTAAAGCATTTGACAAAGATACCTTTTCTACTTCAATAGCTTTAATCATCTTTGTTCTGTATTCGTCAAGATTTGATTTTTCCTCTTTTTTTAGACTATCAATGTTATCTTGAATTTTTTGATACATTATTTTATATAATGATAATAAAAATTTGTATTGCTGATTCTTTTTTTGAATAATTATATTTGAATTGTTTAACAATAAAACCCTTTCAACTTCAATATTCTCAAATATCTTACTTCGATATTTATCAAATTTTGCCTTTTCATATTCTATGCTTTTATTTGACTCTCTTTTTGCTATTTCAAGTTTTCTGTCTATTCCTTCATTAATACTGCTCTCTGTTTCTTCAATGTTTATTTCATTTTTTTTAGTTCTCATATGCTTTTTCCAACAAATCAATGTATATGAGCATAATATAATTATAATAACCATTTCAACAATTGAAACAAATATCCACATACATATCAACCTTTCTATTAGCCCTTAATCGCTGTTATATCAAGCTTCATACCATTTTGTTCCTATTATTTGTTAATTACTTATTCTACCATATAATCAAACATTATTCAATCTATACTGTCATCCCTCTTATCCTAATTTTAGCTTTGTAAAAATAAGGTTTAAATTCTCGTATATCCTATCAACTCTTTACTCCTTAACCCTAATATATTTATGGTAGAAAAAAATAAAGGCATGAATTGGTACAAGGGATAAATCCTGTACTCTATTCAGGCTTTGAGGGTGGAATGGTGTGTCGGGTGGATGGTTTGATATTAGTTATAGGCGAAAATAAAAGCCCCGCATTTAGCCGATAAAAGCTAAATACAGGGCTTGATATTTGGTTAGATTCCGAAACTATTTTATTAGTTTATGGAACTTTATTATAAGTTTTGGAACTTTATTATGATTGAACAAAAGTCCACCGAATTTCAAATAGCCTCTACTATAGCAACTGCCACTGCAACAGAAACTACAACTAATATCGCTCTTGACATACGTACATATCTAACCCTTTACTTGCTGAGAAAGTCATCCCATTCGCACTTTATTTCCAAAGCTTCATCATAGGTTTTATTTTCACCTATAACCTTATCAAATTTACCTGAACTGTAAACTTTAACATTATATCTATCAGGAATATTACTATGATGTTCTATTTTCACTACATTTATCGTTATAATCTTACACATTTACGTTTCCTCCTATAATTCCCATTCCGAACAAGATGTTCTATTGTTATTATCGTCTTTCGTGTTTACATCTTTTCTAATTTCTTGAATTCTAAGCGAACTTGCATTATCCTTTAAGAACTTTCCAAATTTGGAGTTCCAAGATTTTTGTGGTGATGTTTGAGCATTATAATAATTGCCTTGATTTCTCCTTATTATGTCAGTTGTAAGGATTTTAGTTAAACCATTTGTTCTACAATGGTTTAAAATGTCATTAATGTCCCTTAACAGTTCAGTTTCATTTAACATTATAATTACCTCCTATATTTTTAATATTATTAGTTCTCTTGAATTTTTTCATCAAGAATTATTGTCTTCTTTCTTAGTGAAATTTTCTCTATTATATTTTCTAAAAGCAAAATTAATTTATCTGCTGTTTCTTCGAGTTTTATGTCATCCACCCTATTCGATAATACTCTTGCAACCTCTAACACACCTGAATCTGTTGGTACAAGTGTATTCATAACTAAAATACCATTTTCCTTTTCATCTTTATAAATTTTTTCTAATTTTTCCTTAACTTTATCTGCTAACTGCTTTTTATGTTCATTACTAAATTCTATCTTCCCTGTAAATAACTCATAAGGTAAATCTGAGAACTCACAGAGCTTATTTACGGTATACTTAGATACCCTCCCTCTTTGAGTGCCTTTTGAAATATAGTTATACCAAGTTCCGACTTTCACACCTCCCACCATTTCAATTGCGTCTTTAAATAACATACTTGTGTTCTCTTGAATTATCTTCTTGATTTCTTTATACCTCTCCGCTACTATCTCTTCATGCCCTTCTGTAACCCACACTGCTTGGTCTCTGCCCTTATTCGCCACTTAAACCATCCTCTCATATTTTATATTATATATTATATAAAGCAAATTTTTTTATCTTTATATACATAATACTATTAAAACCAATTGGTGTCAATAGTGTATTATAAACTATTTTAGTTTTAATATGAACATTATTATTTAAACATAATTCTAATAGTCTCTAATAAAAGCTATCCTCATTCAATTATACTAAATAAAATTATGTCTTATTTAATTGTACCGATGGACTCACCAATTTCTGTTCATTTCATTTTTATCTCTGTTTATTAAAGCTTAATTATAAATCATTAGATTTATAATTCCTACTTTGTAAACAAACATTAAAGTCTGTCCCAACTCCACCACCACTCCAACACCCCCTCAGCCCTTCACCCATCTACCATCCTACCCATTCCAACACCCAACGCAATTTTTACCACAAATATTAAAGTCTGTCCCAAAATCACTCCTTTCCCCCTCTTCATTCTCCTAAAATACTCCTAAATCATACTCAAAAAAGAATATTAGAGTCTGTCTTTTTTCTTGCATTTTTTCTACCCATCCTTCATATTTTCATCCCAATAATTAAATAAGGACTCCACTTTTCCATCCTTAAATCTATTATTCTATCCCTCATTAGCTCCCTCAAAAGGTCTAACGACCATTTCATCAATCCCTCTCATATCAGGCTTGTCATCGGTTTTATCCTATTTAAAATCATTATTTTATCAATCCTTATTCAATCCTTATTCAATCCTTATTCAATCTTTTCCGTCAATCCTTCAATCCTCTGGTCAATCTTTTTTCTCAATTTAGAGGCTTAGGCAAAGAAGGAACGATGATAAGAGAAGGGGCGGTAAACCGCCCCAATACCTTATGTTATGGGATATGGAGAGATTTAGGCCTGGACAAATTAAAAGAAAAATTGTCCACAGTAGCACTCAACTTTATGAGTCTGATGTGGACAATTCTGTTGATAATTCTATTTGTAATTTCAAGGTTTTAATATAAATATACCTCACACTTTAATCTATCAATCCATCCAAGGCGTAGCCTTCGGCTCATTCTCTCATGCTTTTTTCTTAAATTTATTCGGATAAATCATCGGGAGGGTTGGTAGTGCAGGAATCTGCGATTAGGGGGCGGGGGGAATAAAAAAATGAAGGAAGGCAGGTTGGTGTTCCTGCGTTTCCTTCATTTTTTGAGACAGACTGTATTGTTTGTGGACAGACTTTAATATTCGGGGACAATGTTTGATGTTTGTGTACATTTTTTGACAATTACATAAAAAACATTCACAAAAAACCATCAGAATTAAAAATCTGATGGTTTTTCATCTTTAAAATATACTGCAAGAATTTATTCATAATCGATCAAAATCATGCAAGTTCACTTAAAAACTTTCTTAGGTACTTAAAGACATTCTTAGAACATACACACATGCCACATGAGTGGCTCCTTTTTCTATTCTACAGTAACTGATTTTGCTAAATTTCTTGGCTTATCAACATCGCAACCTTTTTGAATCGCCATGTAATAAGACAATAATTGTAGTGGAATTACTGAAATTACTGGTGCTAATATATCCATTACTTTTGGTATATAAGTTACTGAAAAAACTGATTTTGAAATTTCCGTGTGACCGACTGGCGCGAAAGCAAATACTTTTGCTCCTCTAGTAGTTATTTCTTTTATATTACTTACCATCTTGTCAAAAATTTCTTCTTGAGTAGCTAGTGCTATAACTATAGTACCTTCTTCCATAAGTGCTATTGGACCATGTTTTAACTCTCCCGCTGGATAAGCCTCTGAATGAATATAAGATATTTCTTTAAGCTTTAATGAACCTTCTAATGCAACTGCATAGTCAAGTCCACGTCCTATGAAGAACATATCTTTATGCATATAATTTTTTGCAGTGAATTTTTGCACAGTTTCTTTATTTTCCAAAACCTTCTCTGCCTTTTCTGGTAATTCCATCATAGCTGTTTTAATTTCTTCAATTTCTTCATTGCTTATTGTTTCTTTGTTCTGAGCAAAGAATAATGCTATTATATACATTGCTATAAGCTGAGTTACATACGCTTTAGTAGATGCAACTGCTATTTCTGGTCCTGCCCAAGTATATAGTACATCGTCTGCTTCTCTTGAGGCCGCACTACCTACAACGTTAGTTACTGCAATAACTCTTGCACCTTTTGACTTTGCAAGTCTTAAAGCTGACATGGTGTCTGCAGTTTCTCCTGATTGACTAATAACTATCATCAAGGTGTTTTTGTCCATTATTGGATCTCTATATTTAAACTCAGAAGCTATATCTAGTTCTACTGGTATTCTTGCAAGTTTTTCTATAACATATTTACCTACAACTCCTGCATGATATGCAGTTCCGCAAGCTACTATATATATTTTATTTAAATTTTTAATTTGTTCTTTAGTTATATTTATATCATCTAGTGTAATTGGTTGACCTAGAACTATTCTTGAAGTCATAGTGTCTCTAATTGCCTTTGGCTGCTCATGGATTTCTTTTAGCATAAAGTGCTCATATCCACCTTTTTCAGCTGCTTCAGCATCCCAAGTTACATGAAAAACTTCTTTATTTATAATTTCGCCTTCTGCATCAAGAAGTTTTATTCCCTCATTAGAAATTACAACAAATTCCTTATCTTCTAATAAATATACCTCTCTTGTATGGTTTAATACTGCTGGTATATCTGAAGCTACAAAAAATTCACCTTTGCCAAGTCCTACTATTAATGGACTGTCTTTTCTTACTGCTACTAATTTATCTGGTTCATTGCTTGTTATTACTGCTATAGCATAGCTACCTTCCATTTTAGTAACAGTCTTCATTACAGCTTCAACTATATTTCCATCATAGTAGAAATCTATTAGATGTGGTATTACTTCTGAATCAGTTTCTGATGTGAATTTATATCCTTTTGCCATTAACCATTCTCTTAAATGCATATAATTTTCTATAATACCATTGTGTACAACACTAATAGTTTCTTTTTCATTAGTATGTGGGTGTGAATTTTCATCTGATGGCTTACCATGAGTAGCCCATCTAGTGTGTCCAATTCCCATGTTTCCCTTAAGTGGATTTTCTAATAATTGAGCTTCTAAATTTGCAAGTCTTCCCTTGCATTTAGTTACTTTTAATTGTCCTTCATTTATAACTGCGATCCCTGCTGAATCGTATCCTCTATATTCTAATTTACTAAGACCTGCTACCAATATTGGTGAAGCCTGTTTACTTCCAAAATAACCAACTATTCCGCACATATTCATCTTCCTCTCAAATTTAAAATTTTGCACAACTAATTAAGCATACTTATCATCATTGTTTTTTAGTAATCATTATAAAGATAGTATTCACAGTTATCACACATATGATTTTTTATGTTGAATAACTGAAAATCTACGTTCTTAATAATCCAATGAAATATGCTAATTAATACATATTTAAAGGTTTTAACACCAGATTGATGTTGTTACGAAAATCACTTTTCGCGTTTATCAACCATTAACGGTAGTGCGCTACCGCGGGGCATCCGCCGAAGATTCGATACTCCCCATCCTCGTCAACTCATAGTGCATCATAACTATTAATGCTCCTTATGAGTCCTGGCGCTTTAAAATCATTCAATTTCTCTATCCTCCTTTACTATAATATCAAACAAACTGAAAGCTTATGAACCTTTTCCATAAGCTTTCAGTTCATTATATTCATTTTATACCCTAAACGTCAATGCTTTTAACAATAAATTCATTGAATTGTAACTTTATTTTTACTAGTTTTTTTCTATTTATTTGCTTTTTCTTCTATCAATTTTGCAAGAGAATGTGCCATTTCATTTAATTCACTTTGCACTTTACCCTCCAGCATTACTCGAACTAGTGGTTCTGTACCAGATGGTCTAATAAGCACTCTTCCACAACCATTTAATTTTTTTTCTATTCTTTTAATTTCTTCCACTATTTCACTATCAGTTTCATGAATGTCATTTTTATCATTTGGTACCGTTGCATTTACTAGTACTTGTGGAAGCTCTGTCATCATTGCTGCTAGCTCTGATAGTGTTTTTCCTGATTCTTTAATTACAGTGGCTAGTTGAAGTCCTGATACAAGTCCATCCCCTGTAGTATTGAAATCCAGGAAAATTACATGTCCTGATTGCTCTCCCCCTAGGCTAAAACCTTCTTCTTGCATTTTCTCAAGAACATATCTATCTCCTACTTTAGTTTTCACTGTAGTTATATTTTCTTCCTTCATTGCAATATCAAGTCCCAAATTACTCATAACTGTTACTACTACTGTATCTTTAGTTAATTTTCCCGTGTCTTTTAGGTGCTTCGCGCAAATAGCAATTATAAAGTCTCCATTTATAAGATTTCCTTTTTCATCCACAGCTAAACATCTGTCTGCATCGCCATCAAAGGCTAATCCTAAATCGCAATGATTTTCTTTAACAAAAGCCATTAGGTGCTCAGGATGAGTAGACCCACAGTCCTTATTTATATTTACTCCATCTGGATCATTGTTAATAACTAAAACCTCTGCTCCAAGAGCTCTTGTAGCTTTTACTGAGGTAATAAAGGAAGCCCCATTAGCACAATCTAATGCTATTTTAAGTCCTTTTAAGTCTCCTGAAATAGTGGATTTAGCAAATTCTATATAATCCTCTACGCCACTTAGCTTGACTGTTTTTTTGCCTAAATCCCCAGCTATTGGTGAAGGCACTTCTTTAAAACCATTTTCTATAACTGCCTGTATTGTATCCTCTAATTCGTCGGACAATTTAAACCCCTTGCTATCAAAAAACTTTATTCCATTATATTCTACTGGGTTATGTGAAGCTGAGATAACAACTCCTGCATCTGCTCCATACTTTCTAGTTAAATATGCTACAGCCGGTGTAGGAACCACTCCAAGACATATTGCTTCAGCTCCTACAGATAAAATCCCTGCAACTAATGCTGATTCCAGCATATCTCCTGAAACTCTTGTATCCATTCCTACTATGATTTTAGGTTTATGAGCTCCATCTGTTAGTACAAATGCTCCTGATCTTCCTAAATTATATGCAAGTTCGCTAGTTAATTCTGTATTTGCTATCCCACGTACTCCGTCTGTTCCGAATATTCTACTCATATTTTTCTACCTCTTTCTCAATATATTATAGGTTTACTACATGTTTATTACAGTCCATACCAATCAAAACAGCTATTTAGTATGCTACTCCTTTATTTCAGATTCCTATATTCATCTTCTTTTTATTCTCATTAATATATTCAACTAGTTAACTAAAAGCTACTAGTTAAAAATTTATACAATAATAACCATATGTACACTATATAAAAATTTCCTCATTATTGTTTCACTATCTATCTACATATATACTAAAACTATTGTATACAAATACATACGCCTTAATTATAATACAGATTTTATTATACTACAATAATAAGTCCTTGTAAAAAAGTCCTAAAATTTTCAAACCTCTTCATTAAAAAAAATAATCCAACCGGATTATTTTTTTTGGCTTTAATTATTTATAAAAAATTGCTATTTAATAAAATTGTAGTCAATAAGCATTTACAAATATAAAATACTAATTTATATTATATCCTCTAAAGTTTGGCAATCAGGATTGAAATTAATGAAATGCTTAAATTTTTTAACAAATCCAAGTGGTACTATCACTATTCCTGATAGTAAAAAGCAAGTTAGAATAATATATTTTATTGCTATAAATTCTGCAAGTATACCTCCTATCGCCATAGCTATTGGAACTAATCCTCCACATACGGTGTTCATAATTGAAAGAACCTTTCCTCTCATTTCCTGTGGTACTGTTAGCTGAAGCGTTGCACCTATAAGTGTATTTACAATTGCGTTAAAAAAACCTGCTATGAATAGTAGTACTAACATGTACTTGAAATTAACCATAGGAAATACTGCAAACCCTATAGAAAATATTACACCTGAAATCATAAAAATACACAGTCTCTTTTCATAAGGTATTTTAACCATTGAAGTGAAAGCCATCCCAGAAAACATACCTCCAGTTAATAGTGCAATTGCAACTCCATATTTGCCTGCTCCAAGTGCTTGTGCTCTTTGAAATAAAGGCACAACTAAAATAATTGCCATACTAGAAAAGAAGTTTAGAAAAGCTGCTACAATTATAAGATACCTAAGGCCTTTAAAATTCCATACAAATTTAAACCCTTGTTTCAAATCTTGTTTAAAACTGTCCCTAGCACTCTGCATAGCACCTTCTGCACTAACTTTTCTCTCTATTTTAGGCACCTTTATAAATATTTCAGTAAAGGCCGAAACAAGATAGGATATACCATTTGTTAAGAACATTATTGGAGCTCCTAATATCTGATACATAAATCCTCCTAGAGGGTTAGCTAAAATATTCATTCCGGCTCCCACCATGCTTAGAGCTGAGTTTGCCTGAATAAGCTTATCACTTGGAACAATATCTGGTACCGTAGAACCTACAGTAGGATTAAAAAAGGCTGCGCATATACCTAGAATAACACCTGCTGAAAAAACCATCCAAATTTGCACAAAACCTAGTATTGCAGCGATTCCTACCGCTGTAATTACAATCCCTCTTACCAAATCCATTAGCACTATCATATTCCTTCTATTGCATCTATCTACTATAACTCCTGCAAATGGAGATATTAATATTCTGGGCAAGGCAGATGCTGCCATAAGTGTTCCCATGAGTCCTGTTGAACCTGTCACTGCAAGTACCCAAAACCCTAATGCTATCTCATAGAAAACATCTCCTATCGCTGAAACCATCTGACCTTGCCATAGCAAAAAGAAATTCATGGTCCATAATCTACCGGTAGATTTATTCTTTTCAGTAATTTGTGGTTCATTATTTTTAAATTCTATTTCAACACTTTCTTCATTTATATTTTTTTCCACTGCTTCCATTGGCTTCCCCCCCTTTGAAATTAATTTTCATACAAAATCATTGCCTATGGCGCTTCTGTATTAACGACTTCAAAAATGTCGTTAAGGAATCCGAAAAAAATAACTAGTTACACGCTAGTTATTTTTTTCGGATAGTTAGTAAAATCACGAAATACCCCCTCTTAAAGAACCCTAAATTCGTATTTGCACCTCTGTGCCATCATTAGCTCTTATATCTACTAAGTTTAGTCCTTTATAATCACTTAGTGAAATAATTAAATTTCTCATTTCGTTCCAGTCTATTATTTCTAAATACTTAGCATCCTTTTCCTTCATGTGTTTTCTTACAATTCTCTCTATGGGAAGTCTTGTGACCAGTCTTATTGCCCACATTGGTACTGGAATTCTTAGTTTTCTACCTTCCTCTGTTTTAATATAAATTCTCATATAACACCTCAAAAATTCTAGATTTATTCTATAACAACCTCGACTACATCTCCATCTGCAGTTTGTATGTCCACGATTTTTCCACCTATACCACCATCTATGGCATCTAATATAGTTTGAGTCATGGCATCCATGTCTACATCGTTCATGCCATTTACATTTATATTTGGAATTTTTCCAAAGGTTTTTATCATACCACTTACAAACGCCAGTGGAAGGTTAATATTCACAATGTCATTCTCTTTCGATCTTACTTTTATTCTCAGCATTTTAACTTTGAATTTACTATTACCTTGGCTATTATTTGATGGTGATTTGTCTAAAATAACAGCCTCTTTACTTTCTCCCTTTAGAGCTTCTATAAGTTGCATAGCTTTTTCTGAATCAATTTTACCTTCTTCAACCATTTTTAATATTCTTGAGATTTCTTCATTCATTATATTTCCCCCTTTTTTAGCTCGGAATTTCAAATTCACAGCCCTATTTACTTACCATTTAACATAATTAATGCTTCATCAGCAGTGATTTCACCTTTTTCTAACATATCAATTACATCTTTTTTATCAACAGAAGGCTTTTGCTTTATAACAGTATATCCAAGTGAAGTAATAACCTCATCTAGCTTTGCCCTAACTGTTGGGTATGATATGCCAAGTTCCTTTTCCACATCCTTGATGTTTCCTCTAGATTTTAAGAATACTTCAATGAAATACAACTGCTCATTATTTAAATAATCAAATTTTGACAATTCAAATTGATTTTCAACCACAGTGCCGCATTCATCACATTTAAGTCTAGTTACTTTTAGTTTAGAACTACAGACTGGACATTTACACAATATTTTATAGGTCACTTTTCCCACCTTCTTCCTTTATATTCATTATATTACCATTAATTAAAATAATCAATATATAAATTGATTATTTTAATATTTTTTCAATATATATTTATTATCTTAATATATATATTGATAATGTTAATATATATATATGAATTTCCTGAAGTTTTGTGATTAAAAAGTGGCTTATACCTTCTTTTGTTCTCCAACTATTGAGTCGCTTGATATAATAATCTCCCCGCTATATTCTACAAGTCCTATATTACAACCTTCGCCTATAGTAATATTATTTCCTCTTACTATTTTTGCATTGGTGTTTTGAAGATATATCTCATCTCCTTCAATTAATGCCGTAGTTAACTCCCCCTTAGAATTAAACATTTTGTCAATTACTTTTTTAAAGAAGGAATTGTCTAAAGGACTAACTCTTATTTCAATGTGCTCTCCACCAATTTCTTGTACATTACAGTTACCACCAATTCTTATATTTATTTCTCCTGCATTTAATAAGCCTTGTATTTTAAAATTGCCACTAGCCTTAAAACTTTCTACTTCACAATTTTTTTCTATATGCGCGCAGCCAGCTATAATAACTTCTTCTCCATATAGGTTTCCCGCTATATGGGTAGACCCATTTATTTTTATACTTTGGCTTTTAACATTGCCTATGACATGAGCAGAACCGCTTACCTTTATATCTTCTGCTTCTACATTCCCTTCAATCCTTGTAGATCCACTAATTTTTATAGTCTCAGCTTTTAAATTTCCTATAACTTTTGATGAACCACTAGTTTTAAAGTCTATACATTGTAAATCGCCCCTTATTTTTCCTGATCCACTTATACTTACATCATTATACTTTCCGCCACCAGCGCTGCCTGACCCTGATATTTTTATATCTCCATAATTAATCTTTTCCATATTAAACCTCCTCATATTTATCTATAACCCAGAATGATCATTAAATCACTATTTTTAATTCTTGAATACATTGTGATATATTAAGCCTTAATACTATTTTTGCACCTTTTTCTATATAGAACTCATTAGGCAACGTAATTAAAAAACATAGTGCTAATCCAAATTTTCTTAAAAAAACTATCTCACAGCTTTTACCTTCTAAGGATTTATAATTTTCTTCTAAAGTCTCTATTATAAGTTTCCCTTCCTCTAATGAAACATTCCCAGATAGCAAGCTCTTCTCTAGTAAAGAAATATATAGAATTCTCTCAAAAGAAAAGGTCTTTATTTCTCCATATATATCTTTATGCAATGTTAGTGTTTGTTTCGCAACAATGTTCTTTTTTAACAACTCTTCCTCACTTAAAAATACCTCCCCTAGCTGTGGAGAAAACATCTGTGCTAAGCTGTCTAAGGATACATCATCCTTCATATCTTTAATTCTTTCTATTCTGTCTAATATTTTTTCTCTAGGAAAATAGGTTTCTTGACCGGTGTAGCTAGACTTCTTTATAAACCAATCTTCCGGTATTAGCTTCTTTCTTTTCCACCTATACAGCTGACCATATGAAACATTAGTTATTTCTAGTAATTCTTTTTTAGATATTAAATCTTCATCCATATTACCCCTCCTTGTATACTTTCTTCTAACCATCTGGAGTAGATCCTAATTATTAACTCCTATCTACTTATATATGTAGTGTAACATAACATTGTTACGTTGTAAATAGCAAAACTCTAAATATACCAAATTTTCTAACAACTAAATAATCTAATAATTTATAACAAACAGTCCGTTATAGAAAGTGAAATCAAAATCATTAACCATATAATATTTGTTTACAGTTCTCATTAATATGAACTATTTTTTTAAATTTCCTTGACAACTATATCGGTGGGCGTCATAATATATTGTAAGACGATATAACGGAGGTGGATATAGTGTCAAATAACGAAAACATTGCATTGACCGAAGCGGTATATTATATTCTATTGTCCCTATATGAGCCGTTACACGGATATGGGGTTATGCAGAAGGTTGAAGGACTAAGTTCGGGGAGAGTAAAACTTGCTGCCGGTACACTTTACGGTGCAATTAGTACATTACTTGAAAAAGGTTGGATTTGTGCTCTGCCTGGCGAAGCGAACAGTAGAAAAAAAGAGTATGAAATAAACGATATAGGAAAAAATGCCATCAATAATGAGATTAGCCGATTGCGAGAGCTTTTATTAAACGGAGAACAAATAGTGGGAGGTGCCTTATAATGAGACGTACGATGCATAAACTATTTTTTGCCTGGGATTTTGAAAAAGAAGAAAAATGGCTGAACAAAATGTCGGCCAGGGGTATGCAGCTTGTGGGTGTCGGTTTCTGTAAATATATTTTTGAAGATGGTACATCTGGCGAATATAGCTATCGCTTAGAATTGCTGAAACAATTCCCTACACATTCAGAAAGTGCGTCATATATTCATTTTCTGGAGGAAACTGGCGTTGAGCATATTGGTTCATTTATGCGGTGGGTGTATTTAAGAAGGAAGTCTGATGACGGTGAATTTGATTTGTTTAGCGATATAGATTCTGTTATCAATCATTTGAAACGAATACTTACTCTCTTGTTATGTTTACTTCCTCTCGAAATTAGTTCGCTGGGAACGAATATCTCCACTGCTATAATGGGTTCCACCATCAACTTGGTCTGTGCTTGCCTCCTTGCTTCAATATTAGTACTCCTTTCCATTGGCATTTTAAATCTCTGTAGAAAAATACGCAAACTTAAGAAAGAACGCATCCTGCGTGAATAGTGAGAAATGATCATAATCCATATTAACAGCTAGTTCTATTTATATAGCCCGGCTTAATCGCATAAAAAAAGCTACTGATTTATCAGTAGCCTTTTCTCGATGTCTATAATGTCTTAGATGTCTTAAATGTCTTCCATGTCCAAATGTTTCAACGCGTATAAAAAAGTATATATTACGTAAACTTCATGTGAGCAAGCTTAGGAATTCTTAACTAATTTTAATGAAAGATGCGTTAAGAAAAGTGCATGTTTGAGCGTACGCGAGTTTGCACTTTTTAGCATCTTTCATTAAAATTTGTTTAGAATTCCTTAGCACAGCGAACTGAAGTTGTAGTAATATATACTTTTTTCTGTTTATTTGATGTATGAAGCTCCTATTTCAAGTGCTTTTTTGTTTATTTCAAAGAATTTTTCTTTACCGTGAGCTTTTAAAGCTCCTATTATTTCTTCCATAGATACTATTCCTGTTCTTTTCACTAATGCTCCTAGAAGTACCATGTTAGCAATTTGTTTACTACCAATGTTCATAGCTTCTGTTTGAGCTGGAATGCATATTACTTCGATATCTTCTCTGATTGGCATTCTATCTACAAGATCAGAATCCATTATTAATAGTCCACCTTTAACTAAGGTATCTTCAAACTTATCAAGAGAAGGTCTATTCATAACTATAAGTGTGTTTGGATCATTAATTATTGGTGAACCAACTAGCTCATCAGAAAGTATAACAGAGCAGTTAGCAGTACCTCCACGCATTTCTGGTCCATAAGATGGCAACCATGAAACGTTCATATTAGCATCCATTCCTGCATATGCCAAAAATTTTCCCATTGAAAGCGTACCTTGACCACCAAATCCTGCAAATATAATTTCTTGTGCAGCCATACTATTCAACCTCCCCAGTTGTGTCTTTTTTAACTCCTAGAGTATAGAATGGTATCATATTATCTCTAAGCCATCCCATGGACTCATTAGGTGATAATCCCCAGTTAGTTGGGCATATTGATAATACTTCTACCATTGAGAATCCTTTTCCATCAATTGCATTTTGGAAAGCTTTTTTTATAGCTTTTTTAGCTTTATTAACATTAGGCACATTATCTACAGCTACTCTTTCTACATAACAAGCACCTGTGAGTGTTGCTATCATTTCTGATACTCTGATAGGGTGTCCTTGCACCTTTACATCTCTTCCATAAGGGGTTGTTTCTGTTACTTGACCTGCAAGTGTAGTTGGTGCCATTTGTCCACCTGTCATACCGTAAATACAGTTGTTTACGAATATAGTAACAATGTTTTCGCCACGAGTTGCAGCATGAACTATTTCAGCCGTTCCTATTGCTGCAAGATCTCCATCTCCTTGATATGTAAATACTACTGCATCTGGATTAGTTCTTTTAATTCCTGTAGCAACTGCTGGTGCTCTTCCATGTGCTGCTTCAAACATATCACATGCAAAATAATCATATGCTAAAACAGAACATCCAACTGGAGCTACTCCTATAGTTTTATCTATTACATCTAATTCTTCAAGTACTTCTCCTACTAATCTATGAATTAGTCCATGAGTACAGCCTGGACAATAATGTGTAGGAACGTCTAATAATGCTTTAGTTGGTTCAAATACGATTGCCATTATTTTGCACCCCCTACTATTTCTCTAACTTTATTTAATATATCCTCAGGGTGAGGAACCATTCCACCTGTTCTTCCGTAGAAGTGTACTGGTTTTCTTCCTTCAACTGAAAGTCTAACATCTTCAACCATTTGACCACAGCTCATTTCTACTGATATATATCCATGTTTCGTGGTTTTTATGGTCTTCTCGAAAGCTTCGATTGGGTAAGGCCAAAGTGTGATTGGTCTTATTAATCCTAATTTTATGCCTTCTTTTTCTGCCATTTTAACAACGTTTTTGCATATTCTTGATGTAGTTCCATATGCAACCATTATTAAATCAACTTCGCCATCACAATTATACATTTCATATCTTGTTTCATTTTTCTTTATTTCAGCATATTTCGCTTGTAATTTTAAATTATGTCTTTCTAAATCTTCTGATTTTAAATAAAGAGAATTTATAACATTATGTTTTTTTCTACCTTTTAGTCCATTTGCTGCCCAAGTTTTTTCTGGAAGTAACTTTGCCGTTCTTTCCTTAAATTCTACTGGCTCCATCATTTGTCCAAGCATTCCATCTCCCATTACCATTACAGGAGTTCTATACATATCTGCAGTGTCAAAAGCATCTTGAACTAAGTCAACCATTTCTTGTACTGATGCAGGTGCATATACAGGCATACTGAAATCGCCATGTGCTCCACCTTTTGTTGCTTGGAAGTAATCTGATTGGGCTGGTTGAATACTACCAAGTCCTGGGCCACCTCTAACTATATTTACAATAACACATGGAAGCTCTGCTCCTGCTATATATGATATTCCTTCAGCTTTTAAACTTATTCCTGGTGAACTTGAAGATGTCATAGTTCTAACTCCTGTACCTGCTGCTCCATAAACCATGTTTATAGCTGCAACTTCACTCTCTGCTTGCAAGAATACTCTGTTAATCTTAATCATTTTTCTTGATAGATATGCACCTATCTCTGTTTGAGGTGTTATTGGATACCCAAAGAAACCTTGGCAGTTGGCTCTAATAGCTGCTTCTCCTATAGCTTCATTACCTTTCATTAACACTTTTTCTCCCATAAGTTCATCCTCCTATTCTTTACTTTTCAACTGTTATTACTAAATCAGGGCACATTTTTCCGCAAGATGCACATCCAATACATTCTTTCATCTTTTCTTCTGTTACTGTAGCTGGATGATATCCTTTTATGTTTAATTTATCAGAAAAACTTATGATTTTCTTAGGGCACACTGTTACACAAAGTCCACACCCTTTACACCTGGCTTCTCTAAAAGTTACTCTTGGCATGTTTAAACCTCCTTAAAATCCTATTTTATAAAATTTAAACGTTTACTAGTTAATTTTACCCCCTGAAGTCCAAACTGTCAACAAGGCTTATTCATTGATTATTTTCTTGCTATCTCCAAGGTGGCAACATATGTATATCAATACCAAATATGTCACCTTGCAATTTTCCTGTCATTTCTTCGACTAAATCATTACTGCAAACAGTGTAGGCATGCGGTATATTTAATTCTTTGGAAAGCTTAGCTACTGCTTTGTCTCCATCTATTATATGTTGCGTCACAGTTTCATAAGATAAATTAGTATTGGAGATTAAGTGTGTTATCTTTAGTCTTGAAGCTCTTTCTATTGCTTTAAAGTATTCTACAATATCTGAAGAAATTGATGTAAATGGCCTATTTGTATTTATAACAAAAAACATATCGTAGGGTTCCTCCACAAAAAACCTATTGTACTGACCAAGTGCTATTGAGCCTGAGTCATCGCCACCTACATCTATTACCACTTCGTAACTTTTATCATTAAATATAGCTATTATCTCTGCTGGAACCACCATGAGTTCTGCATTAACTAGTTCTGGATTGGATGCTATGACTCTTATTCCATACTCCTCTAATTGCTTTCTCACGTCTCTTACACAGAAATAAGGATTTACTATATCTAAGTCAGCTATTGCAACCTTTTTCCCTTGTTTTGCAAGATTTATTGCATAATTTATTGCTATTTCTGTCTTTCCACTGCCAAAATGGCCTGTAAATACTCTTATTCTACTCATTATATCACTGTCTCCCTTCCGAAATTTCAATAAAATAAGTTGCTTTGATATTTAATAAATTATCAAAACAACTTAGGCACATGGAATGAACAGCTTACTTACTTGTTATTTATTCCAATGTGCCTTATTGTTATAGTTTATTATTTATACTCTTTAGCCTTTTCTTGGTGGTTTAATACTCTTAACCCGCCTTCAGCTAGTGCTAACAATTCATCTTCACCTGGATAAACTACTACTTTTGTTATGAATTCTACTCTTTCTTTTATATAATTAACTATAGGCTTGCCATAAGCTATGCCTCCAGTTAAAATTATAGCATCTACTTTTCCTGATAAGACTGCTGCACATTTTCCAATTTCCTTAGCTACTTGATATCCCATAGCTTCAAAAATCAATTTGCATTTTTCATCCCCAGCTTGTGCTTTATCTATTACTTCTTTAGCATCGTTTGTATTAAGATAAGCAACGAAGCCACCTTTTCCATTTATCTTTTTCTTTATGTCCTCTATTGTGTATTTTCCACTAAAGCACATTTTAACTAAATCGCCTACAGGCAATCCTCCAGATCTTTCTGGTGAAAATGGGCCATCTCCATCTAATGCATTATTAACATCAACAACTTTTCCAGCCATGTGAGCTCCTACTGAGATCCCACCGCCCATGTGTGCTACTATTAAATTAAGTTCTTCGTATTTTTTTCCAATTTCTTTTGCATATCTTTTAGCTACTGCCTTTTGATTTAGTGCATGAAAAAGACTCTTTCTTTCTATTTCTGGAAGTCCTGATATTCTTGCTACATCCATCATTTCATCCACAACTACTGGATCAACAATAAACGCCGGTATATCTAAAGTTTTTGCAATTTCATTTGCAATTATTCCACCTAAATTTGAAGCGTGCTGCCCTTGTACTCCGATTTTTAAATCATTAAGTATAGCATCGTTTACAGCATATGTACCACCTTCCATAGGTTTTAGAAGTCCCCCTCTACCTACTATGGCATCTAGTGTACTTATATCAAAGTTTTTTTCTTTAAGTACGTTTAATATAACATCTTTTCTGAAATTAAACTGTTCATATATACCTTCAAATTTACCTATTTCTTCTGATGAATGTCTTAGGGTTTCTACCAATACTTCCTTTTCATCTTCATATACACCTATTTTAGTTGATGTTGAACCTGGATTAATCATTAACAATTTATGTGTCATATTGTTCCTCCTCTGTACTTAAAAATTATTTATTATATTCTGCAACTAAAGCTGCAAGTGCTATAGAATTTAATTTTGTTTCCGGAGTATCTGCTCTAGAAGTTAGTATAACTGGTGCAGAAGTACCTACTAAAAGCCCACCATTTTTAGCTTCAGTTGTGTAAGTTAAACACTTGTACATTGCATTTCCAGCTTCAATATTAGCCATTAAAAGAATATCTGCTTTACCTGCTACTGGACCTTCTAGTTTTTTATGTTTTGCAGCTGATTCTGACAACGCATTATCAAGACCTAGAGGTCCATCAATAATACATCCTTTTATCTGACCTCTCTCATTCATTTTTGAAAGCATTGCTGCATCTAGTGTTGCTGGCATACTAGTGTTTACTACTTCTACTGCGCAAACTGCTGCAACTTTAGGAAGCTCAACACCGCAAGCTTTTGCAACTACTACTGAATTGTTTACTATATCTATTTTTTCTTTTAACTCTGGATACATATTGAAGGCAGCATCTGTTAAAAATATTAATCTATCATAGGCTGGTATTTCAAAGACTGCTATGTGAGACATTTGCTTTCCAGTTCGTAGACCTACTTCTTTATTTAATACAGCTCTTAAGAAGGTAGCCGTATCTACTAGACCCTTCATAAGCATATCCGCTTTTCCTGAGGATACAAGCTCAACTGCAACCATGGAAGCTTTTTTATCGTTTTTCTCGTCTATAATTTCAAACTCTTCTATATTCATACCTATCGTAGTGGCTATAGAAATTATTTTTTCCTTATCGCCTACTAATATTGCATTAGCTATGCCATTTTTCTTAGCATCTTGAATTGCCTCAAGAACTGGTTCATCCTGTGCTACAGCTACTGCTACAGTTTTCATTCCTTGTGCTTTCGCGGTATTTAATACTTCATTAAAAGTTTTAATCATAAGATTACACTCCTTCTACTCTATTTTCTATTTTGTTTGTTCTTCGTAAATTTTAGCCTTTTCTTCTCCATTTAATATTCTTAGAGCTCCCTGCGCTAGCGCTAACATTTCATCTTCTCCTGGTACCAATTCAACGGTGGCAATAAAACTCACCATTTCGCTTATCCAAGTAGTAAGTCTCTTGTTATGAGCAAGTCCTCCTGTAAGGATTATTGCATCAATTTTTCCAGAAACTACTGTTGCCATGGCTCCAATTTCTTTAGCAATTTGATATGCCATAGCTTTAAAAATAAGTTCTGAACTTTTATCGCCACTATCTATCATTTTATCAACAATTCTTCCATCGTTGGTATTTAGATAAGCCACAAGCCCCCCTTCACCTGTTAATTTTTTCTTTAACTGTTGAAGAGTATATTCTCCACTGAATGCCAACTTTGCTAAATCTCCTACTGGAAGTCCTCCTGTTCGTTCTGGCGAAAAAGGACCTTCTTCATTGGCATTGTTCACATCTAAAATTCTTCCATTTTTAACTGGAGACACAGAAATTCCTCCACCTATGTGTGCAACAATGTAAGTGCTATTTTCAAAATCCTTATGTAATTTAGCGCAAACCCGTCTTGTTACTGCTTTAATATTTAAGGCATGGACTAGTGAACGCCTTGGTATCTCTGGAAGTCCAGAGATTCTTGCCACATCCAATATCTCATCTACTGCTACAGGATCTACTATAAATGATGGTATGTTAATTTTTCTTGCAATTTCAAAGGCTATTACCCCGCCTAGATTAGAAGCGTGCTCTGCCTGATATCCTATTTTTAAATCCTCTAACATTTTCGGCGTTATTTCATATGTACCACCTGGCATTGGTCTCAATAATCCACCTCTGCCAACTACTGCAATTAAATCTTCAAGGGCTATACCTTCTTTTTCTAGCCACTGTAGAATCAAAGCAGTTCTCATGTCTTTTTGGTCGTAAATCTTCTCAAATTTTTTGATTTCATCAGAGCTATGGGTCAAATTAGATGTAATTACACAATGTTCATCTTTGAATATTGATAATTTAGTTGATGTTGAACCAGGATTTATTACTAAAATATATCCTTTGTTACTCATTTAAACACCTCTCCCTTATTTGCCTCTGTAATAATAGCAACTATTTATTACTAGCTATATAAATATGTATTTCTGTTGCCATTATCATTTTAACAAATTTCATATAGGAAATTCAAGGGTTTAAAAAATTTATTATATATGTTTCCATTCTTTCATTATATTTTCTGCAACTTTTAGTCCGTCCACTGCTGCAGAAATTATTCCACCTGCATATCCCGCTCCCTCTCCTGCTGGGTATAGGCCTTCTAGGGATATGCTTTGGAGTTTATCATTTCTATCAATCCTTACTGGTGCTGAGGTTCTTGTTTCAATACCAGTCATAATTGCATCTTCCCTTGCAAACCCATTTATTTTATATTCAAATTTAGGCAAAGCCTCTTTTATAGCATCTGTTACATAGCTAGGCAAACATGTAGTAAGATCAGCAAACTTATATCCAGGTGTATAGCTTGGTTTTACACTTCCTATGGCATTACTAACTTTATCTTTAAGGAAATCTCCAACTAATTGTACCGGGGCATTAAAGTTTGCTCCTCCTGCCATGTAAGCTAGAGCTTCATAATGCCTTTGGAACTCTATACCAGCCAGCGGGCTATCCCCTGCGAAGTCCTTAGGTCCTACAGCTACTACTATGGCAGAGTTTGCATTGGCCTTATTTCTCTTATATTTGCTCATCCCATTTATCACCAAGTGACCCTGCTCCGATGCGGCCGCTACTACTTCTCCGCCTGGGCACATACAAAAACTATAGACTGCTCTTCCAGATCTTTCACTGGTATAAGTAAGCTTGTAATCGGCAGCTTTTAATCTTTCATGACTAGCATATTTCCCATATTGATTTTCATTAATCATATCTTGTGGATGCTCTATTCGAACTCCCACTGCAAAAGGCTTGCTAGACATAAATACTCCTTTTTTATATAACATTTCATAGGTGTCGCGAGAACTATGTCCTGGGGCTAAAATCAAGCTATCACAGGGTATTTCTTCTCCATTTACTATTATGCTTTTCACTTTTTTATCTTTAATTTTTATATCTTCAAGTTTACTATTAAATCTTACTTCTCCACCAAGACTTATAATGGTTTCTCTAATGTTCTTCACAACTGATTTAAGTATATCTGTACCTATGTGAGGCTTACCCATATATAATATTTCTTCTGGGGCACCAGCTTTCACAAATTCCTCTAATATGTAATCACACCTAGTGTCTTTTATTCTTGTGGTTAACTTTCCATCTGAAAAGGTTCCCGCTCCACCTTCACCAAATTGCACATTAGATTCTGTATTAAGCACTGCTCTTGTCCAAAACTTAACTATACTATTTGTCCTACGCTCTACATTTTCTCCTCTTTCTATAATCAGTGGTTTATAACCCTTTTGCGCCATAAGAAGACCAGCAAACATTCCTGCTGGTCCCATTCCTACTATTATTGGTCTATGATTCATGGCAGTAGTTCCAAATTCAAACTCAGAATCGTACTTAACCTCTTCAATTTTAACATCTTTATCATTTGCTCCGGCCACCACTTTTATTTCGTTATCCATTTCAATAATAGCAGCATAATTAAATTTTATATTATTTTTTTTCCTTGCATCTATAGATTCTTTAGCTATTCTAAAAACTTTTATTTCACTTTCAGAAACTCTCATTTTTCTTGCTGCCTTTATTTTTACATCTTCCATATTTTCATCTATATCTAGAACTATGTTATTTACTTTAATTGCCATTAGTTGTAGTTACCCCCGTTTGTTTTTTCGTAATAGTTACTAATATTTTATCTGGAACTTCGGATATTAAATTTACGCCGTCTGGCATTGTTACCTTTACATTCAAAGTGTGCTGGCCTTCTACTAAATTAACTAAGTCTACTGCTGCAGTAATTTTTTTTAAATCCAAGGAATTTATAACTGCTTCAGTTCCAGAAATAACTATGGTGCTTTTAGCTTTTTCTAACTTTGCATCATAATTTTGATCCAAATTATTATATTTTATGTCAAGGCTTAGACTCTTTTGCACAACTTTATTTAAATTAATTTCAACTTTAACAGTACCTGTACCACTAGTGCTAACTAAACTTAATCCATCAGGAATTAATACCTTTGCATCCATTGTAGTGCTCTTATTTATCTTACTTAAATCAATGGCTTCCGTGTTCAAGCTTTCTAGTTGATTAAGATCCGCTGCGCTTCCGGTTACATCAAAGTGTTCTGGCAATACTCTTATACTTGCTAATGTAAAATTAGGGTCCAAATTTCCTATAGTTTTTACTTTTACTCCTACAGATTTAGTCTTCCTTATAGGAATCTTAACATCTATTTGGGATGGATTTACCGTAACTTCTTTTATTTCTTTTCCTTCTGCATCTACTGGCTTAAGTTTGTAGGTTCTTATAAGATCAGATTCTAGTCCTTGTATATCCGTTTCTATTATTAGCTCTTTTACTATATTTACAAACTTTGATGCTCCTACCACCATTGCAGAGTTTTGTGATATTTTTGCTGCAGATGCGTAAAATCCTTCTTTTGGCTTACCATTAACATTTACGCTTACAGGTAGCTTAGCTTCAGTCAGTTCATCTAAGTTTATGGTTATAAAAAGACTGTCACTATTTAGCACATTTATATTATCAGGACTTTTTCTTATTTCAATTGGAATCTTTTGTTCTCCTCTTTTAAGAGCATACAAACTTAAATCTGCCACTACTGTAAAATCCTCTGCTTTAGTATTTAGTAGCATGCTAGTATTAGCTCCTTTTATATTTAGGGACGTGGTTAAATCTTGCCCCGGTACTATAATGAGCTTTGATTGAGTTAATATATCTGTATTTAAGAGCTGAACAGGTATGCTTTTAAGCTTATAAGCAGTCAGTGGACTTTCTGTACTTGTAATAAAAAGCCATAGTATAAAGGCAGCTATTACACAGCAAATTTTAATTATTAATTGTTGTTTCCCTTCTTTATCCATGACTTTACTCTCTCCTTTAAAGTTATTTTTTTACTTTGCCTGTTCTTTATTATTTGAACAAGTATTTTCTTAAGCTTATCTCGGTCATAGTTCCTTACCAATCTCCCATTAACCGCTAGAGATATATTCCCTGTTTCTTCTGATACTATTATTGTTAGCGCATCTGAAGTTTCAGTTATTCCTATGGCCGCTCTATGCCGCGTTCCTAGTTTCTTGCTTATTTTATCATTGTTCGTTAAAGGCAGAAAACATCCTGCCGCTATTATTCTATCATTTCTAATTACTGTAGCCCCATCATGAAGTGGAGTATTAACCACAAATATATTTTCTAGTAGTGCAGCAGATATTACTGCATCCATTGTGGTTCCAGTTTTAATTACTTCTCCGATACCTGTTTTTTGTTCTATTACTATTAGTGCTCCTGTTCTACTTTTAGATAAGTTTTCAACAGCATTAACAACTTCAGTTATAACTATCTCCACGGTCTCTTCATTTTCAAATATGTGTTTATCTGTAAAAGCGGTCCTTCCAAGGTGCTCTAAGGCGCTTCTTATTTCCGGTTGAAAAATTATAACAATAGTCAAAACACCGATTGTTATAGTCTTATTTAAAATCCAATTTAACACAGTTAAATTAAGCAATTGGCTTATCGGGATAAGTACGAAAATAAGAACTATTCCTTTTAATAGTTGTTCAGCTCTTGTTTCTTTAATTAATATATACCCTTTATAAAATATATACGCCACCACTAATATATCTAAAACTGAAAAGAAACTTATATTTTTAATTGTGCTTAACATTAATTTAAGTACATCCATAAAGCTCACGCCCCCTTACTATAACTCCTATATATAATTATACACCATGCTATGGCTTATTAATATAAATTATAAGTTAATTTTATTTTAATAATTAGCCTTATATTTTCAAATTACTTTATCTTATTTAATAGTTTCAAATACTAATGGTCGGAATTTTATAATTTAACTAGAATAATTTATAAATTATAATAATATAAGAATATAAATTAGGATAATATAACAATATAAGAATATAAACCAAAAAATAAAGGAGTGAGTTTATTTGAGCGAAAAGAAAGATACTGTAGATGCTAATAAGAAAAGAAAAATATTTAAAATTATACTTTTTCTATCTATTATAATGACCTCCATAGGGATTTTCTTTGCCAGCTACTATTCATCTATAAATAAGGTATATGACTCCTATGAAGCCACCATAGTAAGTGACATTAACAGTATTAACGAAATTAATAAAAATATAGAGCAATTTTTTAATACTAGCGGAACAATAGATATTGAATATACAAAAAAACAATTACCAAGTATCATTATTGATTTAACTAAGTTGAGAGATAATTTGGCAAATTCTCAGCCTACTACAAAATATAAAAAAGATCATGAAAATCTAAAATTAGGTTTAGATAATAACCTATTAATATATAGGCAGTCACTGGCAATTTTAAAAGATCCATCTGGGCCTTCTGTAGACGGATTTAGTGCTGCCCTTAAAACTTATAGAAATGACTGCATGAATTTTTACTCTTTAATAGATATTCATAATATTAAAATTGAACTTCCAAAAACTTCATTAACCTTCATTGATAATGTGCTTAATGACAGTTATATGGCCATAAGATTACAAAAGGAAGAAGATATTAAATCTAAGCAAACGGAGGAGTTCATTAGTAATATTGACACTATATCTAAGAACTTTTCAGATATTAAAATTAATTATTACTCCAATGTGCTAAAGGTAAGAAAAAAAGATATGTCATATGATGAACTTTTGTTATTATTGGATGATAATATTACAAAATTAAGCAATATAAAAACTACTTTTAAAAGCTTATCTATACCACCTTCTACTCTTCCAACTTATGAAGCTTTTAAACCATTATTGGATATGTATGAAAGTTATTTAAGGGATTTTAAACTTTCACTTACTAGTGAAAAAATTCAAGCCTTAAATCCTGCTGTAGGCACATCGGTATCAGATGATTTATATACTTCTTCTAATGTAAAATTTGGCGAATTAGAAAATTCCTGTAATGTGTTTATTAAAATCTTACTTGAGCTAAAAAATAAATAAAATTAATGTATTATCTTCATACTCTTGGGCACACTACTATTGCCTAAGTAAAAAAACACGGAGGAACCAAGCATTTGGGGTGAATCACGAATTGTGTAGGTTAAACCTTTTCCGAACCCGTCAGCTAACTCCGTAGGCAAAAGGAGAGGATAGTATGAAAAAATTAGCTTTTTTGGCTTGTATTTTAACATTATTCACATTATTACCTAGTTTAAACGTAAAGGGAGAATATTTATATTCACAAGGTTCAGAAATTAAAGATTTATATAATGAGAAAATAGAAGCAGTAGCTGTGTTTAATGGATCCAATGACTCAATTTATGTTACTGATGAGGATATTTATTTAATGTCTCAAGTTGTATATGCTGAGAGTTGTGGTGAACCTGCTAATGGTAAACTTGCAGTAGCATCCGTTATATTAAATCGTGCTAGAGCTGGTGGTTTTCCAAAATCTATTTCTGGTGTTATTAACCAAAAGAATGCCTTTTCTTGTGTTAAAGGCGGAAAGGTAGTTCATAAAGGTAAACCGGATGTTATTCCAGATTCCGCTAGTTACGTAGCTGTATTAGATGCATTAAAAGGTAAAGATCCTACGGATAAGGCAGTTTTCTTTTATAATCCTGTAATATCAACTTCTCAGTGGATGAAGGATATAAAAAAGGCCAATATAAAGACTATAGGAAATCATGTATTTTTTCTAGTTAAATAAAAAAACTGTAGTGTATAACTACAGTCTAGGTAGTTAAAGTAGTTAGAACTAACTACAGTTAACTACCTATATTTATTTCTTAAGCAAATCCAAATAAGCAACTGCACCTAATGCAGCTACCAGGCCTTCACCTGCTGACTTCATATACTGATATGGCTTTCCTGTACAGTCTCCTGCAGCATAGCAGCCTTCTATGTTTGTTTGCATATTTCTATCTACTTTTATATGACCTTCCTCTATGTCTAGCCCTGGAACCAATTGGCCTGGTGATAAACTATCTCTTAGCATGAAAATCCCATCTGTAATTATTTCACCATGATCTAAAATAAGCTTAGTGACTCTATCAACACCTACTATTTCTACAGGTTTATGACTTATTATATCTACATTAGGGTTTAGTTTATATTCCCCTCTATACATAGGAATAAAATATGTTTTGCCACACAATTCACTGACAAAATTAGTTTCTTCTTCACTTTCTTTGTTATAGCCTACTACAACAACTGTTTTCCCTTTGTATAATGGAGCATCACAGGTAGCGCAGTAGCCTACTCCTTTTCCTAATAACTTTTCTTCGCCTTTTAATGGCTTAGTGTATTCTATGCCTGTGGCTATAATTAATGCTTTGGCCTCATATATTTTATCATTTACCATTAGTGCAAAGTAATCACCCATAGCGTAAACATTATTTATTCTCTCATTTACAATACCTATGCCCATGGCTTCAATATGTGCTGCAAAATGGTTTTTAAGCTCTTTTCCGGTAAGATTATAAAACCCTAAAAAATTATTTACTTTTGGTGCTTTTACTAATTTAGGACTTAATTCCTTACTACCGAAAAGTATTATGTTTTTATTTCTAATTTTAGCATTAATAGCTGCTTCAAGCCCAGCTGGTCCCGTTCCAATTATAGCTATATCATATCTTTCTCCCATTATTTTCCTCCTCATAAGGTCTGTAATCCATAAAATGGAGATATTTATTTAAATTATAAAAATTTAAATAACCTATCTCCAAAATATTCCTATATAATTTTATAAGTGTCTTTCAATTATTTTCTTTATGTCCGCTTTAGGTCTAAATCCTACCATAGTATCTTTAACTGTATCTTTACTAAATACCATAACCGTTGGAATACTTGCAATTCTATACTTGGATGAGATCATAGGGTTTTCATCTACGTTAACTTTTGCAAATTTAACTTCTTTTCCCATTTCTTTTGCTAATTCTTCAATTACTGGACTTAACATTCTACAAGGTCCACACCAAGGTGCCCAAAAATCAACTACAACTATATTTTCTGAATTCCCAATTTCCTCATCAAAATTCTTATCATTAACTTCTTTAATCATATTATTACCTCCAGTTGTTATACCCCGTTAGGGTATATTCTATAATATTATTGTATACCTTATTATGTGACTAGTCAATAATATTTTAATTTATTTGTTAAAATTAGGTTTTTACTTAACTATCAAACTTAATTATTCAAGTTGAAACTATTGCATATTTCAGAATTAGTATGCCCAAACTAAAATACAAAAATGTCTCTAACTACTTAATATATTTTTCACTATAGTGTTATTATATTGTGAATCCGGAAATTGTTTTATTAATTTTTCTGCATAACCCTTTGCTTTCGCTATATCTATATCTTTATTTATAACAATTAAATTATATAAAATTTCCTGAGTGTAACTTCCCTTGGGAAATTGTTTTAAACAAAGTTCATAGTATACAACCGCATTTTGAAAATCAGAACCAGATTTGTAACTAAGAGCTAACATATAAATTATATGTTCATTTAAATAATTATCTTTAGAATATGGTAATGCAAATAAAAAACATTTTTCAGCTTCAATGAACTTTTTATCTTCCATATACTTTAGGCCACTTTCATAAAAATAAACTATTCCATCACTCTTAATAAGTTCTTGGGCTTTTACCATAAGTAATTTATCATTCATTTCCACATCAGCATTCTTCCACTGATTAACATACTCAACAATTTGCTCCATATTCTTAGTCTTTATAGCCTCTGCAAATTTTTCTTGTGGGAATTGCAGCTTTTCTTTGGGTTTATTTACTATAGGTTTATTTGCTATAGTTTTTTCTTCACTAACGCTTTTACTTTCCTTGACTAACTGAGTATTTTCTTCAACCTTTTTTATGCCCATTATTGAAGGATTTCTTAGCTTATACATATATGCCTTGCTTAGTAACAGCACAGAAATAGCTAAAACTATACTAGCAGTTACTATAGTTATCTTTTTATAATTTATTTGTCGTTTTAAGTTACCATATTCTATTAGGGTTTTTTTATTCATAATAGCTGCAGTATTTTTTTTATCTGTTTTTAAAACATCCATTATGTAAGGTAGCGCTTTATCATATTCCCCTTGCTTAATATAACAAAGGCTAACAAGATTATTAACATTTATAAAATTAAAGTGGCTGTTTTCACATTGCTTAAGAATTTCTAGAGCACCAGATATATTAAAACGCTTTATTAAATCCAAGGCATCAACATACAATTGTAATTTTTCCTTATCCCTTGTACTATCTTTTAGATATTTTTTTGATACTTTATCATTATTTCTTTTATAATTTATATTCCACATTTTTTTAGCACTTTCTAAGTCACCTTTTAAATAATATAAAATGCCCTTCAAATTTAAAGCTGCAGCATTTGTAATATTTAGAGCAATGCTTTTTTCACAAAGAGATAATGCTTTGTCTATATATCCATCATTATATTTATTCATTGCTTTTACATACAATTTTCCTGATTTATCCATAGTTTCACCTTTATTTCACATATTTATGAGTGATTTTATTATATCATATGAAAAAGGAGAAAAGTATATATTACTACAGCTTCTTATATAGTGTATGAATCCGAGGATAGTTATAAATATTGAAAATGAATTTTATTTGCCATTACATTTAGTTCATTATTCATAACAATGAACCGATATTATAAAAACCCATATCAGATTGATATGGGTTTATTGTGACTACATATATGAACATTGTGAAGAATCATAATTTAGAATCAATCGTACATAATAAAAACACCGTAAAATTCAATTTTCAGAATAATAGGGTATTTTTATAAATAATTCATTTATAACTTTTCTATTTTTGTTGCATATATAAGGTATTAGGATAAAATCCAAGCTTCTTATAAAAACATATCGTTGATTCATTCTCCTGGGACACAGTTACTCCACTTTGAATCTTATTTTAAACTTTATTTTTTCCCGTCACTTATAATTTGAATATCCGAGGATTTGTCTAATTGTGACAACGTCATCTTACCAGAACCTTTATGATAATCATTATAGGTATCATCATCATAGATTAATAATTGAAATATTAAATCCTTCCCAACTACTTTAAAATCCACTATTTGCTGTTTTTTATCTTTTCTCTGGTATAAGGTAGAAAGTTCAGCAGTATTAACATTTAAACTATACACCTCTGAACCATACTCTATGGTACCATATCCATAACCAGCCACAATTATTAAATGCTCATTGTCCCACCATTCTATATTTCTTGGTGTGAATTGCCTTTCATTATTAACAACTTCATACTTTACTATTTCATTGGTACTTAAATTTTTAATATAAATTATGTGTATCCCAAAATCTACATCTCCTCCAATGACTGTATCTATAGCCGCAGACCTTTTCCCATCTATAGAGTTTTTCCATTTAAGCTCATAACTTAGGATAGGTAGCTTTGCTATTATGCTCTTTTGAAATTGCAATGGCCCATTCTGTAGTGGAACATTCTTTTGATCGGTTTTTTCCATTGCTATGCTACTTTCTGGGCTAACCGCACCAACTTTCGCACTGCTATTAGAGCTATCTTTTGAACTTGAATCCGCCATAGTTGTGGGTTTATTTGCGGCTGTTTTATAGTTCCCTCCAGCAAAGCCCTTTAACATAATTGGAAGGATTACTATCATAGCCATAACAGCTACTGCATATGATAAATATCTGTTTTTATATCTTTTAAAATTGTATAAAATTTTATTTGAAGTCTTTTTACTATATCTATTTTTATCTATAGAGTTGATTATACCAGCCCTTGAGCTATTAAATTCTATACCGCCTATTGATAAAACCTGCTTAAAATCTTTATCTATTTTAACCTCTTCCTCATATAGCCTTCTGCAGCTTTCGCATCCATCCATGTGTTTTTCTAATGCAATTTTTAAATCATTTGAAGTGTTTCCTAGTACATAATCATCTAACCCATTTTTAAATATATTACAATTCATTATTTACACCCCTTTACCTTTTGAGATATAAAAGTTTTAAAATTTTGTCTACTCCTATAGTATCTCCGTTTTACATTAGATTCTGTCATTTCTAAAATTTGTGACAAATCATAAAATGAAAGGTTTTGTGAATATCTTATAATTAGTATCTGCCTATCTACTTCATTTAAGCTATTTAAATAAGTTTCTACATTTTGTTTAGTCTCCATGAATTCTGCAGACTGTTCTGGTGACATTTCTTTTGATGTAATGTTTGGTATATCCTCTATGTTTGATTCATATACCCTTTTATATTTTCGTATATAGTCAATAGATTTATTTTTAGAAATTTGAAGTAGCCAATTTAAAAACTTATGGGTTTTATCATAAAGATAAAGTTTATTGTAAACTGTAATGAAAACCTCTTGAGTTATGTCCTCTGAAGCTTCTTTATCTTTTATCATGTTATAGATAAACCTTAAAACTATACCTTCATATTTGTTAACTAATATATTAAAACTATCAACATTTCCGTCTAATATGCTTTGGATTAAATTCGAATCTTCCCCCACTTGCATTTCCCCCCTTCGGATGGACTTTGTTTCTATCTTATATACGTTTTAAAACATTAATAGTGACAAAAAAAAGTATATATTACTACAATTGCATCTCACTTTGCTAAGTAATTCTAAACTAATTTTACTGAGAGATACTAAAAAGTGCAAACTCGCTAGCGCTCAAACATGCACTTTTCTTAACGCATCTCCCATTAAAATTAGCTAAGAATTACTAAAGCTTGTTCGAATGCAATTTACGTAATATATACTTTTCTATGAGCGTTGAAACATTTGGAGGTTGAAGGCATCGAAGATATAAAGACATCGAGAAAAGGCTGCCGATAAATCAGTAGCTTTTTTTAATGGATTAAAAAGAATATTAAACATCATTAATACAACATTTTCTTTTAGCCCGACTTAGTCGCATAAAAAAGCCTCTATATTTAAAACTAATATAGAGGCTTTTTTATGCGATTCGATATGTGATTACAATCCTTGAATGTTCATGAAGACACTTTTATATCATAATAACATTATATTAATTGATTCTCCCTGAAGTTACCCACAATTTAATTTTTAAAACTAGTTTATCCACAAAAATCATAAACAGTTGTTATAAAGTATTAAATTATCCCCTAAGTTGCTGAAATGTGGTTAAAATAATCCTCTACAGAATTAAAAAATACAGTTACGGCTAGTATGTCTGCGGATCCTCCCGGGCTTATGTTGCGTTTTATAAATTCGCTATCCAATGCTACTATTGATGCTTCCCCAATTTCCGTAGTCATTCCTCCCAGTGAAATTATATGTTTTGCCTTTTGCTTTACCTCGCCTAATGTGTCCATTGAATGTCTGTGAAGAACATTTGAATCCTCACAAAATTGCATAATGGATATGAGCGTGTGTATTAATCTATTATTCAATTTTAAATCACTATTTTCACTATATACTTTAAGTGAATAATCAAATACTAGGGGAATCCCTCGCTCTACTTGGCCTCTTATTCCTTCAACCTTATATTTCAGAAATAACTTTTCCCCGTAGCTTTTGACTTTATCCTTATTCATATAGCATAGTTCATTCACAACAAGGCCTTTAGTCATTTGTTTTATTATATCTTGAATGCCCTCAAAATTTTTCTTGTCATGCATTGCTTTGGTGACAGCTGCACAACTTATCCCTAAAAGAAAAATCATACCTTTATGAGTGTTGACGCCCTTAGTGCCTTTAAACATTTCACTCTCCGCTTCTATTCCTATATGTCGTATAGCCGCAAATATTTCTTTAGGAGTTCTGTTTGAGTACCCCTCCTGCGCAAATAACACCATATACTTACTCAGGATAGATGTGCTTTTAATAAAAGAATAGTGGTCCATATCTACATGAGACCCTTTTGATATGGATGACACTAGCCCAGGTGATGGATATGAAGCCACTTCACATAACATCGCTTCAATTGCATAAGATGCTATAACAAAAGCTTCACTACATATTACATATTTATTTTCCATAAAATTTCTCCATATATTCCGCAAATTTTCTTTTAATAAATCCCTCAACTTCATCGAAACTGTGTTTTTTACTTCTTACACAATTATGAGCTATGTCATCGCAAATATAGCATTTCCTCATACCTAATCCAAACTCTTCTCGACTTATGCCTCTGCCATTTTCATCATATACATCTATATCTACACATCTTCCTAAAAGATGCTTATCTTCTATATCAAGTGTAGTTGATTTGATATCTCTCGCATTTTTGTTTATACACATAATAACAAGTGGACCTTCTGCAGTTGTGGTCATTATTTTATACTGAATAGCATAAGAAAACATTTCGCTTATCATTTGCTCTATGATCACAGTTATTTCTTGTGAAAAACGATTATCTTTGTTAAGACCCGGATAGTTTACTCTTATAACTAGTATTGGCATCTTATATTTTTGGACTAGTTTCTCTTGAAACTCAATTCTTCTTTCTCTACCTTGCAATATATCTTCTGCTGTATACATATCATGTTAATGGGGAGAATCGCTAAACTTGATCCGCTCCATTATCTCCTTTCCTACCACAGTATTTAAAAATTCCCAAGTTGAACTAGGGACTATATTCTGAATATCTGCTATTTTTCCTTCTACAATCAATTTTCTAACCTTTGAAGCACTTATAATATCCCCCATAAGAACCTTTCTTTTTACCTCTACAACTTCTACTCCATAGGTAGAGAGAATCTCTTTTAAAGCGTCATTATAAGCATTTGTAACTTCGCAGTATGGTTCTTCTCCTATAAATCTTTTAGTTATATTTAGAGTTTTACAAAAATATCTTCCGAAAATTGATGCATCCAGGGTTGTATAGGCCTTTAGTATTTCATCTTTTCTTCTTAAGAAATATGTTGGGAATGTAGCCTCTGATATGATGTATTCCCCGCCTTTAATAACCCGTACATTATGTAAATGGGAAACACCCTCTTTGACCATATTATATCTATAAATAAACGGGAATGAGGATTTATCTTCTTCAACTATAAATACTAGTACCTCTGCAGATTGCCTCGCGGCCTCTTCTATCAAATACCTGTGCCCTAAAGTAAAGGGATTGCAATTCATAACTATTGCTGACTTGCTTTTGGCTCCCTCTATATTATATTCCACTTGAAGATCCCCTAAATATTTTTTTATATCATATATTCCACTCTCAAGAAGAGCTACATTTTCTATTTTGTGTATAAGTTTGTACCCAAGAGAGGTGAATATATCTATGTTCGCTACCTTAGTAAATATAAAACTATGATAAATACCTTCCTCAAAAAGTTTATCCGCTACTGCTCCCATAAGTATAGCTGATACCCCGGTTCCTCTTAAATCATCTGAGACTGCGAAACATTTAAATACGTTTTTAGACTTAGAACAAGTGGCTTTAATCTCTCCATTTTGCCTAATAACTATAGTATAGTCCACGTTATCATCAAGTAGTAGTTGAAAGGTTTGTAGAAATTTTTTTACTTCTTTTACTTTCTCTTCATCCTTCAGATTAATTTTCTCAACATTAAATCCATACATACAAATCCCCCTTATGTAAGTGCCCAATATATTACCTTTACAATCTATTATATATTTATTAAGCAACAAAAGCTAATATATATAGTTAGGCTAGATATTTCAAGTGAAAGATCAGATTATCTTACCCTTATTCCATTTTTATAAAAAGTCAAATGAAAATCCACAAAAAAAATTTATCTCGACCAAAACAAAAAGAGCCTAAATCCCAGTAAATAACTATCTGGCTTTTAGGCTTTTTTAAGAGTGCACCTAGAATAGGCAACCTCTTTATTAATTAAGAGGTTAAATATGCTACTCCAGAAGCTGGTATGTCAATACTCAAAAGTCCTTTATTTAAACTTATTTTTTCTCTTCTAACTAACTCACCACAGCAGTTTAGCACTTCAATATCTCTTTCTCCAAAATTATCTTCTATTTCAAGATAAACTTTACCCTTTAGTGTTCCATTTACTAATATAACATTTCTAATTGTCTCTTCACTTAAATGCACAACAAGTTCTGAATATACAACCACTATATATTCTTTTTCTGTACTTGAAGCAATTAATGGATAGTTTAATTCAGGATAGTAAGGAGTTAGTTTTCCGTCTATAAGCACATCTCTATGCTTCTTCCAGAAGTTAAGCCAAAATCTACTCATTTTAAAATGTTCTTCAGTTAAATTTTCAAATCTCATAGACAATTGAGGTACAGAAAATAATATGTTTATAAACTGTAATGCTGCACTTTCCACATTATCTTCAGTGCTCCACATTATCATATCTGAATGAGCAGCAGTATTTCCACAAAGCAATCTAATATCCATTGATCCTATTCTATTAGTTATTGCATCATTAGGACAGTCTGAAACTCTGAATATATTACCATACGTCCTCATACAGGGACCTATATATCTTTGTCTAAATTCAATCATAAAATCAGGCTTAATAGCTCTAAGCTTTTCAATTACAGTACTTAATAAACAATCTACAGCTTCTTGAACTGATTCAAAATCCATAAACTCATTATAATTATCTAGCCCATTAACTGTTAGATCAAACTCATCTACAAAATCTAGCTTTAGTCCATCTAAGTCCCACTCTATAACCGCATTTTCATATATCGAAATTAAATACTCTCTAACCTCAGGATATCTTGGGTCAAGCACCCCTGTCTTTAAATGTTCATCGTAGGACAATATATTGTCCTTAAATCTATTCCAAGCCTCTGAATGTATTCCAACAAAAGGGACACTATACCAAAGCATATATTTTAGACCTATATCATGTACTCTCTTTACATGCTCTCTCATGTTAGAAATTCTCTCTTTTGCAACCTTCCAATCCCCACAATAAGCATATCCTCTATTGTTATCAGATGTTTGCCATCCATCATCTACGATAATAGTTTCACATCCTAACCCTTTAGCTATGCTGCATTGTTTTTCCACTTCACCCTCTATGAGTTCTTGATGGAAGCTATACCAAGTTGAATACATTGGCTGCTTTGCAAATTCTGGCACAAATGCGGGCTTGTACTGTTTAAATGTTTCCCACCATTTTGAAACATCCTTTAAGCTTTCGTAGTAAGGAATGTTTCTTGTGTCTAATCTCAGCTCCCCTTCATATGTTAATACTTTTTTTGAAGGTTCAGTAAAAAGTACAATTTTACATTCAAAGGTACCATCTTCTTCATGTATTCCCATATTCATATTTACCGTATTCAATGCATCTGAAAATGCACAAGTAAGCCTGTTTTTCCCACTCATATTATATAAACATGAGACCGGTGCCGAACTTGTTGCCTTAGAAAAGAACCCTCTCGCCCAATCAGCATGAAAAGCTTTGTTTTTGAAGGCAGTAGGATACCAATAGGAGTGTATATCAATAATGGGATGCTTCCATGAGATTGTAATTTTAGGCATATGGATTGGCACCAGTGAGCTAAATCTTAGTTTTACAATTTCCAATCCTTTCTCAGATTCTTCACTGGTAAGGCTTAGACTCAGACCTTCATCACCATCTACATTAATAATATGTTTACTTGTTTTTATCTCTTTCACTTTCTTACCTCCCAATTTAAAACCATCGCAATATTTAATGCTATAATTATATATAGTATAAAAGGAGATGTAAATCCATCTCCTTTTATTAAATTAATGCCTGTACTCAAAAGACAATCAATAGTTTACAAAAATTTAGGCAACCAATCACCATGAGCTTCAATTAAATCATCACATAAAGAAATAATATCATCTATTGATAACTCTGATGAAGTATGAGGATCAAGCAGCGCAGCATGATAAATATATTCCTTCTTACCTGTCATTGCAGCTTCTATTGTTAATAACTGTGAATTAATACTGTTTCTATTCAGTGCTGCTAATTGAGGTGGAAGTTCACCAACATAACATGGTGTTACCCCACTTCTATCAACTAAGCAAGGGACTTCTACTATTGCATCTTTAGGTAGATTGGTTATTAATCCATCGTTTAATACATTTCCACCAATTTTATATGGTATATCAGTTTCCATAGCTTCCATTATATATGAAGCATACTCAGTTGTTCTTTTGTGCTCAACGTTTTTATTACTTACCAAATCCTTACCCATTTGCTCCCATGCTTTTATTTGAGCTATACATCTTCTTGGGTATTCATCTAATGGTATATTAAATTTTTCAATTAACTCTGGATACTTATCTTTTATAAAATAAGGCATGTACTCTGCATTATGTTCACTTGACTCAGTTACGTAATATCCAAATTGTTTCATTATTTCATAACGTACCATATCTCCATGAGGTGTTTCTCTTTGTAATGCCCTTTTCTTAATTTCTGGGTATAAACTTTCTCCATTTCTTGTAACCTCTAATAGCCAAGCCATATGATTAATCCCTGCTATTTTACATTGAACATTGTCGCCTTCCATTTCCAATCCCTTCAATAGATGCTCTGCGCATACTTGGACACTATGACATAATCCAACGGTTTTGATATTTGTCCCTCTGAGCATAGCTCCTGTTAATATTGACATTGGATTTGTGTAATTTAAAAACCATGCATCCGGACAAACTTCCTCCATATCTTTTGCAAAATCAAGTAGTACAGGAATTGTTCTTAGCGCCCTAAAAATTCCACCAATCCCCAAAGTATCACCAATAGTTTGACGCAGACCATACTTTTTCGCAATTTCAAAGTCAGTTACAGTACATGGCTCATATCCACCCACTTGAATTGCATTTACTACATATTTTGCTCCTCGTAAAGCTTCTTTTCTATCTGAATAAGCTATAATCTTAGCCCGATTGCTATTTGAATTTTTATTAATACTGTTTAATATTACTTCTGACTCTTTTAACCTCTTGTAATCTATGTCATAAAGTGCAATTTCTGAATCTCTAAGTGCTGGAGTTAGCATAACATCCCCTAATACATTTTTTGCGAAAATTGTGCTCCCAGCTCCCATAAAGGCTATTTTTATCATAATTATTCCTCCAATTGATTTTTCTATTTTTTTCTTTATTCTTAATCTCATTTATAATTATAAATAGTATGTAAGTTAATATATATGGTATTATGTTATTAGTATATAGTTCAATGTTAGAGTAAACTCACTAGGAGGTTCATATGAACGATTTTCTTATGGAAGAGTTAATCCTACAAATTACAAACAAATATGACTCGAATTTAATTGTTTATCAGTGTGGCTGGGAAAACTGTAGACCCAAGCATTCTTATGGGCCTGCAATTAGGGATCACTACTTAATTCACTTTGTTACAGAGGGCTGTGGAACGCTCTCCATAGATAATCTCACTTTCGAAATAAAAGAAAATCAAGGATTTTTGATATGTCCTGGGGATATTACCTATTATGAAGCTGACAAAAATACTCCTTGGAACTATATATGGGTAGGTTTTAATGGAATAAAAGCTCCCGAGTACATTAGGCAAATTGGATTAAGCAAACATAATCCAATAATAAATACAAAGAGTTCAGGCCTTATTTTTGAATACTTAAATGAAATTTTTGAAAGTACAAAACTTGAACATGCTCGTGAAATTAGAATGCTCGGATATTTGTATCTATTATTATCAATACTAATCGGAGAGTCTGACGTTAAAGAAACAACAAATTATAAGCATGAATATATTCTAAAGGCTATAGAATATATAGAAATGAATTACTCGAGAAGTATGTCCGTAAAAAATATTGCCGAACATATTGGTTTAAATAGAAGTTATTTTAGTAGCCTCTTCAAAACTTCATTAGATATATCTCCTGAAAGCTTTTTAATTCAATATAGAGTTAATAAGGCTTGTGAACTTTTGAAACAAAATAATAAATTGAGAATAAGCGATGTATCTCGTTCAGTTGGTTATCCCGATCAGCTAGCCTTTTCAAAAACCTTCAAAAAAGTAAAGGGCTACCCCCCAAGTGAATATTTAATTAAAAATAAATAAACATATTATAAAATAGGACTGTTTTCAAAGTAAAACACTCCTGTCTTTATAATAGATCTATTAGATTTCATATGTAATTAATCTCTTTTTCAGCATCTTTTTTACAACCTATAAGCGTTGAAGTGATAAAAACACATGTTATTAGCGCAATGATACGGTTTTTCCTCATAATATTTCCCCCTTTTATTAATATAAAGACTTCTTGCAAAATTGAGTATTATCCCGCGGAATTTTGAGATTCTCTTTGTTCTACATATAAATTATATTATAGTAAGGTCCCTCCTTAAAATGAATTAATGCTAGAAGTATATGTTTAAATGTTAGTTTTAAAAAATTCATTGTTTAATATTCTATATGGTCTGAAGCGTACATTGATAATTATAAAACTTAATTTTTTTGAAATTAAAACTATAAATAAGTAAAAAAAAGATATTGATCTAACTTTGTAGTTAGACCAATATCTTAAAAATCACTTAATTTATATTTTATAGTGGCTTTCTAACCACATCTATTACTGTACCATCTCTATATTCTATAACTGCAACTATTTGATCTGTTACCGCAATTGCCTTTGGTTTACCTGTCATTTTTTCAGCTATTGCTTTTAGCTCTTCAATTGTCATTATAGGAAGATTAGTTTTCTTTAATTTTTCAATTATATCTAATCTCTTTGGATTAACAGCTATTCCTCTTTCTGTTACAATAACATCAATGCACTCCCCTGGAGTAGTTATTGTTGTTACCTTATCTTTTATAATTGGAAGTCTTGCCTTCATTAATTGCGTAACAATTATTGTAAGTTTAGCTCCTGCTGCTGTATCACTATGGCCTCCAGAGCCACCCATGATGGCACCATCTGAACCAGTGGTTACATTAACATTAAAGTTTGTGTCTATTTCTGTAGCACCTAAGATAACTATGTCTAGATTATTTACAACCGCGCCTTTGTTATCTGGATTTCCGTACATGGAAGCAGACATTCTTTGATGTTTATGCGTACTTACATAGGACTGTACTGCTTGCAAATCAAAACACTGTACATCAAATAAGGATCTAAATAACCCTTCTTTAAACATATCTACAATATATCCAGTTATTCCACCTGAGGCAAAACTTCCAACTATACCGTGTAGCTTCATATATTTTCTTAGCTCTGCAGCTACAGCGAGTGATATTCCACCTGCACCGGTTTGAAAGGACATTTCGTCTTTAACAAGACCTGTTGCCACCATAACGTCACTGGCCATTTTAGCTATTTTAAGTCCTACTGGGTCATTAGTAATTTGTGTTGTTCCAGATACTATTCCAGCTGGATCACCAATAGAATCTACCTTTAGAACATAGTCTACATATATCTGACTAATTTCTATGGGGCAAGTTGGATAAGGCACCAAATTATCTGTTATTGCTACTACCCTATCTGCACACTCGGCATCTGATACTGCATAGCCTAGCGCTCCACAAGCTGATTTTCCATATAATCCATTAACGTTTCCATAAGTGTCTGCTGTAGGGGCTGCAATGAAAGCTACATCTATATGTAAATCTCCACTTTCTATTGCTCTAGCACGTCCACCATGGGTATGCATTATCACTGGCGTTTTTAATATCCCTCTGGAAATCTCTTGAGCCACAGGACCTGACATATAGTTAGTCACTATTTTTGTAACTACGCCATTTTTGATATGCTCGATTAAAGGGGAATGGTTTGGGAAAATAGAGCTTACTGCAAGAGTAATATTTTTTATACCCTTACTTTCAATAGCTGCTAAAACTGTGTTTAGGACGTAGTCCCCATTTCTTAAATGATGATGAAAAGAGATGGTCATACCATCCGCAAGTTCAACCTTTTCCAAAACTTCCTCTATACTATTTAAAACTTTTTCTTCATTTGGAGTTACTGAGTTTACTTTTACTTCTTTTTTTATTTTAATGCCAACATGCTTAAATGCACCTTCAAAAGGAGTAACTTTTCCATAGCCCTCTATATATTCAGGCATTTCTCTCCCTAATATATTCTTCATTATTATCACCTCAATTAACTAATCCACTAAAGTAAATTTTCGAAAAGCTTTAAACCATATTTTTATATAAGGCCTAAAATCTTTGCTAGTTCTACTGTGTTTTTAGCTCTATTTATAACTGGAGCATCTACCATTTTTCCGTCTAAGGAAAATACTCCTTTTCCTTCACTTTCTGCTTCTTCCATAGCGCCCAGGACTCTTTTAGCGTACTTTATTTCGCCCTCATTTGGAGCATATACAGAATGAATAGTATCAATATGTTTTGGGCTTATTGCAGCTTTTCCTGTAAGTCCTAAACTTTTAGCTTTCCTTGTGTCCTTTTCTAAGCCTTCAAAATCACTAGTATCTGTAAATGGAGTATCTATAGAATCCACCTTCATTGTCCTACAGGCAATTGCTACTTGATTTCTTGCATAGAAGATTTCTTCTCCTTCTTTGGTTCTTTTTATACCTAAATCTGAAGTTAAATCTTCTCCTCCAAGTAAAACAGCCACTATTCTATCACAAGATTTTATTATATTATAAACATTTTGAAGACCATAAGCTGTTTCTACTATGGGAATTAATTTTATACTTCCCGCATCAAAACCTTCTTCCGCTTCTATGTTTATAAGCATTTCATCTATAGTTTTAAGCTCTTCTTCTGTAGCTTTTGGTATCATTAATGCATCTGGTTTAACTCTTCCAATTACATCGATATCCTTTAGTGCAAATTCCGTGGTAATTGGGTTTACCCTTACTACAAGTTCTACATTACTATAATCTACATTTTTTATTGCTTCTCTTACCAAAATTCTAGCACTGTCCTTTTCTGTTAGACTTACAGCATCCTCTAAGTCTAATATAATTGAGTCGGCACCTAAAATTCCTGCATTCTGAAGCATGCCTGGATTATTTCCTGGCATAAAAAGCATAGTTCTTCTCAACCTTTTCATACAAATCACCTCTTACTCCGCTCTTTTGGTAGCCGTTTCTATTCTAGATTTTATTGTATAGTTTAATGCACCTTTATCTTGAGCATTTACAATAATGTTTTTAACCCCTAATTCCTTAAGAGTATCTTTTATTACGCTTTCTATTTCTTCTCCAAATTGTTTCATAACAATACTTTGAAGATTTATTTCAATACCGCCCTTAGGGTTTGGCATAATCATTACATATATATCGTTAGATTCCATTGTACCCGCTTTGGCTGGTTTATTGATTTCCATAGTATCACCTCTCACAAACTTTAAGTTAATTTTATTTTACACTTTCTAAATAAGCATTTTGTCCTTGCTCGTATAGATTGTTACCCATGCTATCTATTACCACAACTATAGGTAAGTCCTCTACTTCAAGTCTTCTTATAGCTTCAGAGCCTAAATCCTCATAGGTAACTATTTCTGCCTTCTTTACACATTTACCTATTAGTGCTCCTGCTCCACCAATGGCTGCAAAATATACAGCACCATTTTTAATCATAGAGTCCACAACCTCTTGAGATCTGAGACCCTTACCTATCATCCCTTTCAGGCCTTTATCTAAAAGCTTTGGAGCGTAGGCATCCATTCTATAGCTTGTAGTTGGCCCAGCTGATCCAAGAGCCATTCCGGGCTTTGCTGGAGTTGGTCCAACATAATATATAACTGCATCCTTAACATCTATTGGGAGCTTCTCTCCCTTATCTATAAGGTCCACTAGTCTTTTATGCGCTGCATCTCTAGCTGTATATATTACACCAGATAATAGCACACTATCTCCTGCTTTTAAATCTTTAACTACATCTTTTGTAAGTGGCGTAGTTATTCTCTTCTCCATAACATTCTCCTCCCCTTATCCTTATTATAACTCAGCTTCTGCATGTCTTGCAGCATGACAGTTTATATTTACCGCCACTGGTAGACCTGCTATATGAGTTGGATAAGTTTCAATATTAACAGCTAAGGCTGTAGTTCTTCCACCAAAACCTTGAGGTCCTATACCTAGCTTATTTATTTCCTGCGTAAGTTCTTTTTCAAGTTCTGCATAGAAAGGATTTGAGTTTGCCTGCTCTGTTGGTCTAACTGCTGCTCTTTTAGCAAGGTTCGCCGCCTTATCAAAAGTCCCACCTATGCCTACGCCTACAACTATAGGTGGACATGGATTAGGACCAGCTTCCTTTACTACTTTTAAAATAAATTCCTTAACCCCGTCCAGTCCATCTGAAGGTTTAAGCATTTTAATCTGACTCATGTTTTCTGAACCAAACCCCTTTGGAGCTACAGTTATTTTCAATTTATCTCCTGGCACTATATCATAATATATAACCGCTGGAGTGTTATTTTTTGTATTTACTCTGTTAATTGCATCTTTAACTACTGACTTTCTTAAAAATCCCTCTTCATATCCTGCTGCTACGCCCTTATTAATAGCTTCTTCTAGACTTCCACCTACTATATGAACCTCTTGGCCAAGCTCTATAAATACACAAGTCATACCTGTATCTTGACACATTGGCATTTTTTCATTTTTAGCTATATCTGCATTTATTAAAATCTTATCTAAAATACCTTTAGCTATATCCCAAGTTTCCTTTTCTCTAGCCTTTTTTAATTGGTTTCTTATATCATCAGAAAGATAGTAATTAGCATCTATACATAAATTTTTTATTGTTTTTGTTATTTCAGATACATTTATTTCTTTCATTTCATTCTCCTTTTAATCATCTTCTTCTAAGCTGAAATATCGTTAAAATTATTTTTCAAATATGGGAAAAGGCAGTTTAAATAAACCGCCTCTATAAGTATTCTTCAAAAGGATACTTACCATCCCAAATTAATTGTTTATCTTATTTTTTTCTATTAACTAGAGCTACAACTCTATTCATTTCGTTATTAACTATCATGTATCCTTCATCTACACCCATACCTGGTTTTGCTAAGCATTGATCTGCTCCACAACCCATAGCTATGTTTGTGCACACTTCTGCAGATCTGTTAGTTTCATTACATGTTCCACCACAGTATGCTCCACGTCCATGTTTTTTGCAGTATAGTATAGCTTCAATTATGTTGTTAACTCCACCTAAGTCTGGTGTTTTTATTTGAAGCATGTGTCCTGCTTTATTATCTGCAAATAATACTACGTCTTCGTAAGTATTACACCATTCGTCTGCAACAAGTTCAACATTAATCTTTCTATTGTCTAGTTCTGCTGTTAAATCTCTTAGTGCTTCCATTTGTCTTTCTCTATGCTCAACATCCATTGGTCCTTCAATTCTCAAAGCGAATGGCTTTGCAGCTTCTTCAAGTGTTGCTATATAATCAGCCATAGCTTTTGTATCGTTATTAAAGGCAACTCCGATTGTTCCATATACATCTATGTGAAATATTGGATTATAGTTTTTATCAGTTCTTAATTTTAATACTCTAGCGCTTAACCACTGAACATAAGCAAGTAGCTTTTCGCCCTTAAGTCCTAATTTTTCTTCTACATTGTTTATTAGTGCGTGAGGCATTACGTCTGCACCTTTAATTATCATTTTATCTGAACTATTATATCTATCATCACCTGATTGTGTGAAAATAGCTATTCTCTTAATATCTACTCCAGTTTTGTATTCATCACGTACAATTTCTGCCATAGTTACTTTTTTAGCTTTTGCTACAGCATCTAGAATAGCTTGAGTTATTCCATATCTTATTGCTGTATGAAGTCTTTTACCATTAAGTAACATGTGGTCAAATTCTTCTGCCAGTTTTTTAAAGTTTGTGAGTTCTCTACCTATTAATTTTGGTGCTATTTCATTTTCTATGATTGGTATAAAATCTTTTGCAAGGAATAATGGGTCACGTCCACCTGCTCCAGAATATTGTACTGCTGCGCAATCTCCATAAGCTACTTGGCCATCTTCAAGTATAAGCATTACTGATATTGATTCTCCTGCTTGTCTAATTGATGTAAAGCCTTCTGTTACAGGTTCTCCTACATATGTAAAACCATCATGTTCTGCACCTTTTTTTATAGCTCTTTGGTCGTCAAAATAAAATCCTGTTCTTCCTGTTGAACATAATACATCAATAATTTTCATAATATACACCTATCCTTCTATAATTTTTTTAATGCAATTTTAGTAAATTTATTTTTTCTCTGGTCTTCCTATAAGTACACCTTTTCCTACTGCAAATATATCATCTATTGTCATTTGGAAGCTTACATCTCTATTTTCAAACTTCGCTCTATCTTCCAATTTTTTCATATTGAAATTTATTAATTCCTTTGTAAATGGAATATTACCAAATTTAAGGTATCTTATTGCTCCATTGTTATCTCTTGCAGGCATCATTTTACCAGCATTAAATTTACTTGGTGCAAATGGCACATCAATGATTCCCATAGCAAAGCCTTTAACTGATCCTATAGCAAGATCTCCTTTTCCTATTTCATATATCTTGTCTATCATGCACTTTGTTTCAGCTTTTATTACTTCTATCTCTGTTTTCAATTCTTGAGACATAGGCAATCTTTGACCTCTTAATAAGTTCAAAGTCATCTTTGTAGCTTTTATTCCCTGTGCATTAGCTTCTTTAGTAGGAATTCCTATAGCTTCATGAGTAGTTTTAACTATTACTTTTGTTGCTCCTGCAAGTGCCGCTGTTGCCGCTCCTGTAGATATAACTCCAAAAGCTTTTGCTTCATCTGCGGGGAAGCCTCCCATCCATTGATGTAAAACTGTTGTTAAATATATATCTTTATAACCATTAGCTTTTAAGTATTCGTCGCATTGCTCTTCTAAAGCTCTTATAGCTGCTACGTCTTGTATTAAATTTCCACACTGACCATATCCAACTGTTAGATTTTTAACTCCTTGCTCTGCTGCAAGTAGTGACTCTATTATTGCAATTGCATTTGAGGTACTAGGTGGAACTAAGGTTCCTGTTAATGGTCCAAAAGGTTCTCTATTTATTGATACTCCTTGTTCTTCATAAAAGCCAACAAGTCTATCACAATACTGCCAATCTAAAATTGTTTTTCCAAGTGTTGCATTTTTAGCATATGGAATATTATAAGAAATACCGCCGCCTTCATTTGAAGTCCAACCTGAAGCATGTGTTATTTCAGCGAGGAGCCTTCCATCTGGAGTACCATGTCTTGCTTCTAATGGATTATTTATTGCTTCAAAAACTTGTCTACAGCCTTTTACTCCATGATTAACTCCTGGAAATCCGTTTAACAGAGACCTTCCTTCACTTATACTTTCTTTTATTCCAATTTCACATTCATCATATCTATTTTGTCTTGTATAACTATCTATTGTTGATGGTAGCAAATCTGCTCCACCTTCTGTCTCTAAAAAGTTTAGGAGTTCGATATGCCTGTCAATTAATGCAACACCAGCTCTTGGTTGTGCAAGGGTTATTCCTTCTTCTTTAGCTTTAATTAATTTTTTTGCAAAGTTTTTGTGATCAGGAACTCTCTTATTGTATTCTATAGCTTCTTCTAAATTTACTTCTTTGCCTGTTGGCCATTGGTTTAATACTTCTTTTCTAACCTCAAAGAACTCTTCATTAGTCCATTTTTTATTTCTTAATTCCACTAAAATTCCCTCCTAATAATTATACTTGCACTAAATATTTTTTCATAATTCTAACAGCTTTATCTGGATAATCCTGAGATAATAATCCCATAGCCGATAATATATAAGCTTTATCAAGCAAATAAGCAGCATGACGCGGCTTTAAGTACATTGTATCTTCTGTATTAAAAGCTCCTGCTTTTAAAATGTCTTGCGGATTATCACTGTGTATTAATACTCCACCTGTACCTATCATGTACTTTACTTCCATAAGATCTTTTCCTATTTGAGTATACATAGCACCCATAGGTGTGAGTGTGTGTTCGATAGTGCCTACATGTCTCTCCATTGATAACTCTGTGGCTACTTTTGCCATAGCCTCATCAAAATCTATTTCTTCCTTGGTTATTGGAACCATCTTTATATGTTCTATTCTATATTTACAATTCGCATCAATATCAATTTTTCGATCTGTGTCCCCTAGATACTTTCTCATTTTTCTGCTACCAGCTGCTTCTCTTAGTGAAACTGCAGAATATCTCATACCAAGGTCACCTTCAACAGTTCTTTTAGCAAATGGCTCCTCGAGGCCACGTACAGTAACCCCTGCTTTTGTAGGTTCTCCATCCGCTATAGAATGGACATCTGTGGTTGCCCCTCCAATGTCAATAACTATTAAATCTCCCAGGCCACTTTCTTCATCGCTGCCTTCACTTAGTATCCTTGCAGCCTTTAGGACTGCTGCTGGTGTTGGCATTAAAATACCACTTACTAAATCTTCTGCGTTGCTGAGTCCCTTAGCATCTACTATTTTTTCCATAAATACTTTTCTGATTTCTTCGCGAGCGGGCTCTACATTTAGTTTACTTAACTGTGGCATAACATTACTTGTAATGGTAAAATACATTTTTGCCTTTGTGAATATTTCTCTTATATCATCAGTTGCTACCTTATTTCCAGCTACAACTATTGGTAATTTAACCTCATTATCAGCTAACATCTTGGCATTGTGTATAATACATTCCTTGTTACCACCATCAGTTCCACCTGCAAGAAGTATTATATCTAATTCCGAATTTTTGATTTCTTCAATCTCAGTAAGTGTCAATTCATAGCTATATACTTTCAGCACCCTAGCCCCAGCTCCAAGTGCCGCTCTTTTGGCAGCTTCTGCAGTTAACTCTGGCACTAGACCAATAGCTATCATTTTAAGACCTCCTGCAGCTGAGGAGCATGCTAATTTATTAATAAAGTTAACATTTTTTTCTTTTAATATATGTTCTATTTTTGAATAAGCCTTGTCATAGCCTATCATTATATTATCTTCAATTGTGGTTATGTCTTTAGCTGCAGCAATTATTTCTTCTTTTTCTATATCTACAACAGTTAGTTTAGTGTATGTACTTCCAAAATCTACAAGTAAATATGCATCCACTTATATCACTCCTATTGATTTTATAATAGTCCTACATATTTTATAATAGGCCTAATGCTTCTTTTAAGTCATGTATTGTGGTTTCCAGTGTTGTTCCTGGTGGATATACCTTATTAAATCCCATTGTGGTAAATCTACTGTGTACATCATCCCAATTTTGTTTTCCTACAACAATGTTACCACCTACAAATAGCAATATACCCTTAAGTCCTGCTTCATCACATTTTTCTCTCATGCCTCTGCAATCGATTTCTCCATGTCCGTATAGTGAAGATACTATTATTACATCTGCATTGGTTTCAACAGCTGCATTTATAAAATCTTCTTGTGGAGAAAGAACTCCTATGTTTATAACATTAAACCCAGCTTCCGTTAGCGCATAATCTAAAATTTTATTACCAACAGCGTGACAATCTGATCCTATTACTCCTAGAATTAAAGTCTTTTTTTCCATTTTTTGAAAGCCTCCTAAATAATTTTTTATATCATTATTTTTTGAACTTTATTTCAATAATCTTTGACCTAAGCGCTTTTACTGAGCCATCATCTAGACTATATAGAAATTCTATTATTTCCTTATTGCTAAAATTTGCATTTTTAACATCTTTGTATCTACCCGGGGATACTATCATAACATCTGATTTTTGCATTATATCCAAAAGCTCATTATTATCAGTAGTATTGGAGTATGTTATATCTACTTCAGATAATCCGGCCTTTTCTAAAGCCCCTCTTATTTTGAACATAAATTCTTCCGAGATACATATAAATGCAAATTTTGTATTTGAAGCATATCTAGCGATCTTAACTATTGGTTCTAAATTTGGAGTAATAGCAACTCCTAAAATCTCCTTATTAATCCCCTTAGTCAAATCTGTAACTTCATTAATGTGATTAAAAGTGGTTATTATAAACTCAGCCGCTTCAATCTTGTCTTTAGTCTCCTTGTCCATCTTTTGCAATTCATTTATTGTTAAATTCGTTACATTCATATTACTATTTTTACTAAGTTGACTACTAAACATTTTAGCTTGTTCAATATTACACTCTACGTATACTGCTACGATTTTATCCATTATTTGTTTTTTTTCATTTACTCTTTGATTTACTATGTCTAAAAATTCTTCTGGTTTCATTCCAATTTCCAAAGCTTCCTCTAGTCCTAAATCAACAAATTTCATTATCTTTTTTTTAATATCTAGACTTTCCCAAGATACTGCTTCTTCCACTACAAAAGTTCCCTTTCCTTGATAGGATTTTAATGCCCCATCTTGTTCCAAATCGTTATATGCAGTACTTATAGTGTTTCTGCTTACATTAATTCTCTGGGATAATTCTCTTTCTGTAGGCATTTTTGTTCCAACCTTGAGAGATCCTTTTTTTATTTCATCCATAATTTGATTTTTAACTTGAATATAAAGTGGTACTCCATTTTTTTTGTTTATCTCGATGTTAATAAAAATCCCTCCCAAAGCATATTGGATTAATGGACTAATCCACTACCACGTTTATAATACCATGTGGACTAGTCCATTTCAATGATTGTATTATTAGCATTTTAGGTTATTTTTACTGTTATAAAGAATTTAACCCCCATTATCTAGCTTAGTCTTACGTTTAATACTGTTTTCAAATAAACTTGGTAAGGTTTTCATTCATATGGTTATATTTTCTAACTAAGATTATTAAAATAGTATATATAAATACTTAGTGGGCCCCTTATGATAAAGAAACATTTTTCTATTGTTATATATTTTTTAAGTACAATTTTGGTATTAATTCTTTCAATATTTATTTATAGGATTATTACACATACTTCTTATGTTTATGTACAAGATCAAATAAACATCTCTAAATATACTGGTGAAAGAATCTCTAATCCTTATGTTGAAAAATCTTCAAAAATTGCAACTTATATTAATACTAGTAAGGGTGGTCCACTTATAGGACTTAGTAGTGCAGATGTGGTTCTTGAGTTCCTTAGCGGTTCTTCTGGCATAACTTATAAGGCTATATTTAATCAGGCGGTAGCTAAAAACATTAGTGGAATTAACCTAAAAAAGTATTCTAATTCATATCTACCAAAATTTAATTTTTCTAATAATATTGCACTGTCTGACATTAACAGTAAAAACGCAACAAATATTTTTGTAACTTTTGATGAAGGTTCATCCTCAAATTTTTTATATCAAAATGGAGAATACTATCATTATAGAGGTTTAAAAATAGACAAAGACAATGATTCTCCTGTAAAGCTTTCTAATGTTGTTATACAATTTATTCATGGTACTATTACTAACGATGATAACCTAACTTCATCTGAAAATTATGGCACTGGACTGCTCTTTTGCGGTGGAATGGCTCAAAATATTAAATGGATCAAAAAAGTGAATTCTCCAATAAAAATTAATGATGAAAAAGGTGGGGAGGTTTCGCTAATGCCTGGAACAACTTGGTGGATTTTTATTGATGCGGACTCTTCTGTAGCCTACGATTAACACTTAAATATAAATTGGCACTATTGTTTAAGTCCAATTCAAGCCAAAAGACATATTACTAGGATAATATGTCTTTTTGGCTTATCTATTATTATATTTATTTACTCCTTTGCCGCACTAATAAAATATTCCCCTACAGATTTGCTTATGGAACTTGCAATTTTTTCTTGATATTCATTAGACTTTAATTTTTGTTCTTCTTCATAATTTGATAAAAATCCACATTCTACAATAACACTTGGCATAATGTCATTTTCCCTTAATATCTTATAAGCATTTTTGGCAGGCTTTTGTACTCTTTTATTATTGGTATCTAAGTCCGCTCTAAGATTATGCTGAATTGCCCCGGCAAGGGCTGCACTATCTTTATAATCTGAATACCATACTTGTGCTCCAGAATATTTACTCTGGGTAAAATAATTTAAATGAATGCTAATAAACATATCACAATTGCTAGATTTCTTTAAATCACATCTTTTTTTCAAATCTTCAGTGTATCTTCCCCTTATAGTTCCACCGCTTGAATAAAGTCCTGCATCATCTTCTCTTGTCATAACTACCTCATATCCTAATTTCTGTAGACTCTCTTTAAGCTTTAATGCTATGCTTAAATTAATGTTTTTTTCTACAGTTCCATCTTTTGAACTTGTTCCACCATCCATTCCCCCATGACCTGCATCAATGAGTATTTTTTTACCCCCTATTTGTAATTTTTCATTATTCATAGTTTCTTTGACCAAGCTTAAATTTACTACTATAAAGCTTACCATTGCTACAAAGATTACTATTACAATAGAAATTAATTTATAGTTTCTGTATTTCAATGCACCCACCCTTTTATTTATTCTTATCGTTCATTTTATTCACCTTGTAGCACATTTAGTATTATTTCTATATCGCATAGTGAATAGACGTAAAAAAGCACCCACCAAATTCTAGCAGATGCTTCTCTTTCTATACGTATTTTAAAATAAATATTGAGTCAGAATGTTATCTATTTCTTATAAAATAAAAAAAGGGAATATACACTTATTAATAAGTGTATATTCCCTCTTATGTACAAAAATATTATCTCTTTGAGAACTGAGATGCTTTTCTTGCTTTTTTAAGACCGTATTTCTTTCTTTCTTTCATTCTTGGATCTCTTGTTAAAAATCCTGCTTTTTTAAGTTCTGGTCTTAAAGTTTCATCAGCTTTAAGAAGTGATCTTGAAATACCATGTCTTATTGCACCGGCTTGACCTGTATATCCGCCACCGTGAACATTAACTAATATATCGAATTTATCTTTAGTTCCAGTTAACACTAGTGGTTGGTTAACTATAAGCATTAAAGTTTCTAATCCGAAATAATTTTCTATTGCTCTTTTATTTATAACAATTTTACCTTCTCCAGGTATAAGTCTAACTCTCGCAACTGATTTCTTTCTTCTTCCTGTTCCTATATATTGAACTTTTGCCATTATATTTACTCCCTCCTAACCTGATTAGTATTTAAGCACTAATGTTTCTGGATTTTGTGCCTGGTGCTTATGTTCTGGTCCTCTGTAAACAGTCATTTTTTTAGCTGTTTGACGACCTAGTGGTCCTTTTGGAAGCATTCTTCTTACTGCCTCTTCAAAAATAAACTCAGGTTTTTTAACCATTGCTACTCTATATGGAACTTCTTTTAATCCACCTGGATAAAAAGAGTGATGTCTTAACATTTTTTGGTCTAATTTCTTACCAGTTAAAACGATCTTATCAGCGTTTATTACGATTACAAAGTCACCAGTATCCACAGATGGTGTAAATGTTGGTTTATGTTTTCCTCTTAATATTGAAGCTATTTGGCTTGCTGCTCTTCCTAAAACTTTTCCTTCTACGTCAACAACGAACCATTTTCTTTCTATTTCTAGTGGTTTTGCTATAAATGATTTTGATTTCATTATTTTCCCTCCCTGAACTTTTAACAATTTAATTTCTATGCTAAAGATCCGGGGCTAGTGGATCTCATTACACGATAATATATTCAAACATTAATAAGTATAATACATTCTACCGGGTGTGTCAATGTTTTTACACAAGATATTGCAATTATTAGAGTTTTATTTTAATAAAAAACTTCTTCTAAGCATAATCCACCGGGTGGAACGGATTTTCCAGCCCTTTCTCGCTCTTTTGATAGAATTATATCTTTTATTTCGCTAGGTTTAATCTTGCCTTCACCAACACGAACTAGTGATCCAACTATTATTCTAACCATATTATAAAGAAAACCGTCAGCTGCAATATATATTTTTATGATATCTCCATTCTTTGTGATATCTAGCTTTGTGATAGTTCTCACAGAAGTTTTTACAGAACTACCTAAATTTTTAAATGCAGAAAAGTCATGGGTACCTATAAAATACTCAGCAGCTACTTTCATAGCCTCTACATCTAATACTTGTTTATGATGATAGATATAATTGCGACCTACAGCAGCAGCTTCATACCTATTAAGTATAGTATAACTATACATCTTCCCAGTACTATTATACCTTGAATGAAACTCAGAAGGAACCTCAAAGCAATGTAAAATTACAATATCTAAGGGAAGTTTACTATTAATAGCTCCTGCGAACTTTTCCACAGATATTTTACTATTAGTATAAAAATTACCTGTATACCCTTTTGCATGAACTCCAGCATCTGTTCTACTAGACCCAGTAATTTGAGCTTTTTCACCTGTAATCTCTTCAATAGCACTCTCTACTTTTTCTTGAATAGTCATTATATTCTTTTGCCTTTGCCATCCTGCATAATTTGTTCCATCATATTCTATTAGAAGCTTTATATTTCTCACCGCTTCACATCCTTTTCGCTCTACAAGAAGATTATGTTCTGAAAGCTATAGTAATAACAAATAACAGTGTAAACGCAAAGCTTGCAATATAGTCTTTGTTTGTTATCTTTAGCTGTTTCATCCTCGTTCTTCCTTCTCCACCTTTATAACATCTTGATTCCATAGCCATTGCGAGTTCATCAGCACGTCTAAAAGAACTTATAAACAATGGTACTAAAATAGGAATTAAACTTTTAGCCCTACTTATCAAATTACCAGACTCAAAGTCTGCACCCCTTGCCATTTGTGCTTTCATGATCTTATCCGTCTCATCCATTAACGTCGGAATGAATCTTAGTGCAATAGTCATCATCATTGCGAGTTCATGAGCTGGCACTCCTATTCTTTTAAAGGGCTTTAGCAGGTTTTCTATCCCATCAGTTAGCTCTATTGGAGAGGTTGTAAGTGTAAGTATAGATGTACCCATAATTAAGAACACTAATCTAATTATCATAAAGGCTGCAATTATTAACCCTTCTTTATATACACTTATAAATCCCCAGTGCCAAATTAACTCTTTTCCTGTAGTCATAAAGATGTTTAATACTGCTGTAATAATTAATAATACTAATATTGGCTTTAATCCCTTGTAAATATACTTAAAAGACAAATTAGATATTAATATTGTGATTAAAATAAATATAACTACAAATAAATAGCCTTTAAAATTATTTACTAAAAATAGATCAACAATAAATAGCAGAGATATCAATATCTTTAATCTTGGATCTAATTTATGTACAAAAGACTCCCCCGGTATATATTGACCTATTGTAATATCTTTGATCATACGAATTCCTCCAATGTGTTATAAGAATCACACATTACTGTTTTCTATATAATATCTTATTAGACAAAAAAATTTTACTGCTTATTTTTTAATATTTTAAGCAATTCTTGCTTAGCTTTTTCTATGGTAAATATATCCTCAGATATATCAAACCCTTTATTACGTAGTTCCCTAATTAAATATGTTACCTGCGGTACGGCAAGTCCTACACTTTCTAATATTTCTATTTGTTTAAATATTTCCGCTGGTGTTCCATCTAAGATACACTTTCCACTATCCATTACTATAATTCTATTTGCAACTTTCGCAACGTCTTCCATACTATGAGATACGAGTATTATGGTCATATCGTTCTCTTTGTACAGCTCAACAATTTTACTTAATATATCGTCTCTTCCTTTTGGATCCAGTCCCGCTGTTGGCTCATCTAGAATTAAGACCTTTGGCTCCATAGCCACAACCCCGGCTATGGCAACTCTTCTCTTTTGACCACCACTTATTTCAAAAGGTGATTTGTCCTTATACTGCTCATAGTCCAGTCCAACAATTCTCATTGCCCTTCGAACTCTTTTATTTATCTCATCATTATCTAGACCCAAATTATGTGGTCCAAAAGCAATGTCTTTTTCAATAGTTTCTTCAAAAAGTTGATATTCAGGATATTGAAATACTAGTCCAACTTTTTTTCTTATGTTTGTCAATTTTGCTTTTTTCACTGTTATATCTATGTCGTCTATTAATAGACTACCTGAAGTTGGTTTTAAAAGTCCATTTATATGTTGTATTAGAGTTGATTTTCCTGAGCCTGTATGCCCAATTAGTGCAACAAATTCTCCTTGCTTTATTTCTATAGATACATCATCTATAGCTTTTTTTTCAAAAGGAGTCTTTGGCATATATATATGTGTTAAATTCTCTATTTTAATTGACATAATGCATTCACCATCTCATTTATAGTTAATATATCTGATTCTATATTAATACCATTTTGTTTAAGTTCGTATGCCAGTTCTGTTACTTGTGGAACATCTAGACCTATTTTTTTCATAAGGGAAACGTTCCTAAATATTTCTCTCGGTTTTCCATTCATTACAATTTTACCATTATCCATAACTACAATTCTATCTGCTTCAACTGCTTCTTCCATATTATGAGTTATTAGAATTATCGTTATACCATACTTTTTATTTATTTCTTTAATAGTTCGAATAACTTCTTTTCTACCAAATGGATCAAGCATAGCCGTAGGCTCATCAAATACAATACACTTTGGCCTCATGGCAAGAATACCTGCAATAGCTACTCTTTGTTTTTGACCACCTGAAAGTAAATGTGGAGCATGTTTTTTATATTCGTACATTTGTACATTTTTTAATGAATCATCTACTCTTTTCCTAATTTCACTGGGATCTATGCCTAAATTTTCTGGACCAAACGCTACATCTTCCTCTACGATGGTTGCAACAATTTGGTTATCCGGATTTTGAAATACCATTCCAGCTACATTCCTAATGTTCCATAAATTGCTTTCCTGCGAAGTTTGTAGTCCATCTACATAGACTTCCCCTTCAGTAGGTATTAATAGAGCATTTATATGTTTAGCAAAAGTAGATTTTCCTGAGCCATTATGGCCGAGTACTACTAAAAATTCACCCTTATTAACCTCTAAATTTAATCCATCTATGGCTACTTTAGGCTCTTCATCTTCACTTTGAGGGTATCTGTAAACAAGATTACTACATATAACCATTTTTTCACCCATAAGTGTCACTCCCTACATCTATAAATATTTATAAGAAAATGGGGACTAAGTTTGATTTCACTTAATCCCCTTTGTTCAAACTATACTAATTCTATTATGCTCATTTCTGCCGCGTCGCCTCTTCTTGGACCCATTTTCATTATTCTAGTATATCCGCCGTTTCTTTCAGCATACTTGGGTGCAATATTGTCAAATAAATCTTTAACTACACTTTCTTCTGTAATGAATGCAAGTGCTTGTCTTCTAGCATGAAGATCTCCTCTTTTTCCAAGAGTTATCATTCTTTCAGCAAATTTTCTAGTTTCTTTTGCTCTAGTGACAGTAGTTTCAATTTTTCCGTACTTCAACAAATTAGTTGCAAGACTTCTAAACATTGCAATTCTTTGATCAGTTGAGCGTCCTAGTTTACGATACATTGCCATGTGTCTACCTCCTTACTCTTCACTTAGCTTTAAGTTCAAGCTTAGTGCTTGAAGTTTTTGTTCAACTTCTTCAAGTGATTTTTTACCTAAATTCCTGACCTTCATCATATCGTCCATTGATCTCTCTGTTAATTCTTGAACTGTATTGATTCCAGCTCTTTTTAAGCAATTATAACTTCTAACAGAAAGATCTAATTCTTCAATAGTCATTTCAAGAACTTTTTCTTTCTTATCTTCTTCTTTTTCAACCATTATTTCAACATTATCAGCATGATCTGTTAATGTCATAAACAGCTTAAAGTGTTCAATAAGTATTTTAGCTGATAAACCAATAGCTTCGTCTGGTCTAATGGTTCCATTAGTCCAAATTTCAATAGTTAATTTATCATAATCTGTAATCTGGCCTACTCTAGTGTTCTCTACAGCAAAATTCACTCTCTTAACTGGAGTATAGATAGAATCTACTGGTATAGTAGCTATCGGTAATTCATCTGTCTTATTTTTAGCCTGAGACACATATCCTCTACCTTTGTTAACAGTTAGTTCCATATATAGTTTAGCACCATCATCTAATGTTGCTATATGTAAATCATCGTTAACAACTTCTATATCTCCATCAGTTTTAATGTCTGCTCCAGTAACTACTCCAGGTCCTTTAGCATCAATATAAACAGTTCTTGGACCCTCTCCATTCATTTTTAATGCTAAGCTTTTGATGTTCAGAATTAATTCTGTAACATCTTCTTTAACACCTTTAACTGTGGAAAATTCATGAAGTACTGTATCAATTTTAACTGCACTTGTAGCAACTCCAGGTAATGAAGAAAGAAGAATCCTTCTTAAAGCATTACCTAGTGTTATACCATAACCTCTTTCTAATGGTTCAATTATGAATTTACCATATGAATCATCTTCAGCGGTTTCTACACATTCTATTTTTGGCTTTTCTATTTCTAACATACTAAACCCTCCTCTTTTTTAATTGGCAACTTATAATGAGGGCAACTGATTCTATACTAATGACTATTTGCTGTATAACTCGACGATTAGCGTCTCATTAACAGGAACATCTATATCTTCCCTAGTTGGTATTGAAATAACTGTTCCTTCAAATTTCTCTAAGTTAGCTGATAACCAATTTGGTAAAGTCTTAGGATTTTCAACGAAAACCTTAAACTTCTCAGTAGCTCTGCTCTTTGGACATGCAGATACCACTTGATTTGCTACTAAACTGTAAGAAGGAATATCTACCTTTTTACCGTCAACTAAGAAATGTCCGTGAGTTACTAGTTGCCTAGCTTCTTGTCTTGAATTTCCGTAACCTAATCTGTAAACTACGTTATCAAGTCTCACTTCTAGAAGTTTTAATAGGTTTTCACCAGTTATTCCTCTTAACTTGTCAGCTTTATCATAGTATCTTCTAAATTGGCTTTCAAGTATTCCATAAATCCTCTTAGCCTTTTGTTTTTCTCTTAATTGTAATCCATAGTTAGACATTTTTTTCTTGCTTTGACCGTGTTGTCCCGGTGCATAGCCTCTTCTTGAAAATGCACATTTATCTGTGAAGCATCTATCACCCTTAAGGTTTAGCTTCATACCTTCTCTTCTGCAAAGCCTACAAGTAGCTCCAGTATATCTTGCCATTCAAATTACACCTCCTGTTTACTATACTCTTCTTCTTTTTGGTGGTCTACATCCGTTATGTGGAATTGGAGTAACGTCTTTGATTAATGTAATTTCTAATCCAGCCGCTTGAAGTGATCTAATCGCCGCTTCTCTACCTGCTCCAGGTCCTTTAACGAATACGTCAACACTCTTTAAACCGTGCTCCATTGCTGCTTTTGTAGCAGCTTCTGCTGCCATTTGAGCTGCAAAAGGAGTACTCTTTCTTGAACCTCTAAAACCTAATCCACCTGCACTAGACCAAGATAAAGCATTTCCAGCTGCATCTGTAAGTGTAACGATGGAATTATTAAAAGTAGACTTTATGTGAGCACAACCGTGCTCAATATTTTTTTTCTCTTTTTTTCTTCTACTTCTTTTAACTTTCTGAGCCATTTTATTCCCTCCTTACTATTTCTTTTTGCCCGCCATTGTTTTCTTAGGGCCTTTTCTTGTTCTTGCATTAGTTTTAGTTTTTTGTCCTCTTACTGGAAGACCTTTTCTATGTCTAATTCCTCTATAACATCCAACTTCCATTAATCTTTTAATATCTAATGCAACTTTTCTTCTTAAGTCACCTTCAATTATAAAGTTCTTGGTGATGTATGTTCTTAATTCATTAACTTCTTCTTCAGTTAAGTCCTTAACTCTTGTGTCAGGATTTACTCCTGTTGCTTTAAGAATTCCTTGTGATTTTGGTAATCCAATACCAAATATATATGTTAGGCCTATTTCAACCCTTTTTTCTCTTGGTAGGTCAATACCCGCTATTCTTGCCATTTACTGTTTACACCTCCTAGATACTTGTTGTTCTAATTTTATCACATCTGTAAGCTATAAAACGACTTAATGTGATTTATTATTAATATATTAATTTTTACATTTAATACTTAACTAAACCCATCTGTAAATAAAACTTATTAACCTTGCTTTTGTTTATGCTTAGGATTTTCACAGATAACCATTACTCTTCCTTTTCGTTTAATAACCTTACATTTTTCACACATAGGTTTAACTGATGGCCTTACTTTCATAGCTAACCCTCCTTATTACTTATCTCTCCAAGTAATTCTCCCACGAGTGAGATCATATGGAGAAAGTTCTACTGTAACCTTATCGCCTGGTAGTATTCTTATAAAATTCATTCTTAACTTACCTGAAATATGAGCTAATATTTTATGCCCACTCTCAAGCTCAACTTGAAATATTGCATTGGGCAAAGTTTCTAATACCACACCTTGCATTTCAATTATATCATCTTTTGACATAAGGTAATCAAACCTCCTTACGAATATCTGCAAACCGCAAAAATATTTTAATTTTAGAATTAGTAACCTCTTCTTTAGATAAAATTAAATCTTTAACTTCCTCAGCTACAATGCCTGTAAAATCCAGATGTCTAACCTTCTTTTTTTTAGGTTTTTCAATCTTTCTTAAATCTCCATCAGCGATATACACATACTCACTATTTAGTATTCCTACCACAATAAATTTTCTGTGCATATCTCTTCCCGCTTTAGAATTTACAACTTTACCTATAAGGGTATTTTCGTCCAAACCATTCACCTCTATTAGTTCAAAGTTAATATTTCAGGACCACTTTTTAGGATAGCAACAGTGTTTTCATAATGTGCAGATAAACTGCCATCTCTAGTTACTACCGTCCATCTATTGGCCTTTACTTTGACATAATGCTTTCCTATATTTATCATAGGTTCAATTGCAAGTACCATACCATGAACTAATTTAGGACCTCTACCTGGAGTACCATAATTAGGAACCTCTGGATCTTCATGCATTGATGTTCCAATTCCATGACCTACGAAATCCCTAACCACAGCGTATCCATGCTCCTCAGCATAACACTGAATTGCAACAGATATGTCTGATAATCTATTGCCGATTATAGCTTTTTCAACGCCCTTGAAAAAACTATTTTTAGTGATCTCAATGAGCATTGCGGCAACATTCGATACTTTTCCTACTGGAAAAGTTCTAGCAGCATCTCCATGATAGCCATTTAATATGGCACCACAATCTATGCTAATTATATCTCCTTCAAGCAAAATCCGATTAGTTGGAATTCCATGAACCACTTCATCATTAACAGATGTACATATGGAAGCTGGAAATCCACAATAACCTTTAAAAGATGGTTTAGCACCCTGTTTTATTATGAACTCTTCAGCTAATTTATCTATTTCTGCAGTGGTTATTCCCGGTTTTATTACTTCTTCAATTAATGCAAGGGCTACAGCAACCACTTTACCTGCACTTCTCATATATTGAATTTCCATATCACTTTTTATGTTTATCACTTTTATATCTCTCCTAAGATACTACAGATACTTTCAAATACACTATTAATCGCTTGTGTTCCATCAACTACTGATAATAAGTTTTTGTCACCATAGTACTTTATCAATGGTTGCGTTTGGGCATCATATATGTCTAACCGTTCACTAACGGTTTCTTCACTGTCATCAGCTCTTTGTACAAGAGATGATCCACATAGATTACATTTCCCGTCCATTTCTGGTGGATTAAATGTAATATGATAGCTAGCACCACAGTTAAGACAAACTCTTCTACCAGTCATTCGATTGAGAATAAATTCTCTAGGAACTTTTATTAATAATGCAGTATCAAGACGGTTACCTTTTTCTTCCAATATAGTTTCTAAGGCTTCAGCTTGCTTGACAGTCCTCGGGTAGCCATCTAATAAAAATCCATTTATGCAATCTTCATTATCTAACCTATCCACGATTATATCTATAGTCAATCCATCAGGAACTAAGTGTCCCTTATCAATATGTTTCTTAGCTTCGATTCCAAGAGGGGTTTTTTCTGAAATATTCTTTCTGAATATATCCCCTGTTGATACATGTGGTATGGAGAATTTATTGCTTATGGATTTTGCTTGCGTTCCTTTTCCGGCTCCCGGAGGACCTAACAAGATTATTCTCATAGTATCATCTCCTGGTAATAATTTATCTAAGGAATCCTTGGTAATGACGCATTACTAATTGTGACTCAAGTTGCCTTAACGTCTCAAGACAAACATTTACCATGATTAGTAACATTGTCCCTCCAAAGTATATTCCCTTAAAGTGAGTATATCCCTCTATGATAATAGGGAATATAGCTATAACAGCCGCAAAAGTTCCTCCAAGTATTGAAATCTTAGTCAATACCATATCGATATAAGTTGCGGTATTCCCACCTGGTCTAATACCTGGTATAAAGCCTGATGATTTATGCATATTCTCAGCCATTTCATCTGGTTTAAATGTAACCTGAGTATAAAACCATGTAAAGAATACTACTAAAACAAAATATACCACGATATATTTCCAACTATTCTTTTCAAAAATGCTCCACGGACTTCCTGTAATGAATTTTGCAATTGCAGATGTCGGTTTAATTTGCGCTATTGTTTCTGGGAATGTCATTACTGACATTGCGAAAATTATACCGATAACTCCAGATCCATTTACATTGATTGGAATATGTGTTGATTGTCCTTTGAAAGTTTTGTTTCCAACTGACTTTCCAGCATATTGAACAGGAATTCTTCTTTCAGCTAAACTTGCTATTACTACTGCTACTAATAATGCTATAGCTACTACAATAAACATTATAACCTCTACAAAATTTACAGTTCCTGCCGTCTGGAGTCCAGCGATTTTATACGCTAGATTAGGTAACCCTGATATAATATTAATAAATATTATTAATGAAACACCATTTCCTATACCTTTACCAGTGATTTGTTCCCCTATCCACACCAAAAATGTTGATGCAGTTGTCATCGTTAGTATCACTAAAAATATGGTTAAACTAGAATTACTTGAGAATGCACCAGTACCTGAAATAATTGCATACATACCAAAGGCTTGTAGCGCTCCAAGTACTATTGAAGCATATCTTGTATAATCCTGTATCTTCTTGCGTCCTTCAAGACCCTCTTTAGAAAGTTGCTCTAAGTAAGGAATTGCTATTACAAGTAATTGCATTATGATTGATGCATTTATGTATGGACCAACACCCATAGCAAAAATACTAAACTTACCAAATGCACCACCTGAAAGCATATCATAAAAACTAAATAATGTACCTCCATTAGTAGTTAAAGCTAGAAGTTTGCTAGCGTCTACACCAGGAACAGGAATGAAAATACCCATCCTAATAATTGCAACCATAAGTAGTGTGAATATCATACGTTTTCTTAAATCCGGGATTTTCCAGGCATTACGTAGGGTTGATAACATTTATATCACCTCAACTTTTCCTCCAGCTGCCTCAATTTTCTCAGCTGCTGCTTTAGAGAATTTTGTTGCACTTACAGTTAAACTCTTTTCTAAGTTACCATTTCCAAGTATCTTAACTCCGTCATATACTTTTCTTATGACTCTTCTCTCTAATAGCAATTCTGGTGTAATTTCAGTACCATTTTCGAATATATTCAGTCTATCTACATTTATACATGCATATTCTTTTGCAAAAATATTAGTGAAACCTCTTTTAGGTATTCTTCTGTATAAAGGCATTTGACCACCTTCGAAACCTGGTCTTGTTCCTCCACCTGATCTAGAGTTTTGTCCTTTCATACCTTTTCCCGCAGATTTTCCCCATCCTGATCCGGTACCTCTACCGATTCTCTTAGGAGATTGTTTTGAACCTTCTGCAGGTCTTAGCTCATGAAGCTTCATGTCAACACCTCCTCGTTTTTATACTTGTTCTATTTTTAATAGATAACTAACTTTGTTAATCATACCTTTGATTTGAGGAGTTTCCTCGTGCTCTATTTCTTTTCTTATTTTTCTTAATCCTAAAGCATTAACAGTAGCAATATGTTCTTTTTTTCTACCTATTAAGCTTTTAACCAATGTTAGTTTAACTTTAGCCAAGGTTTTCCCCTCCTATCTTAATATTTCTTCTACAGTCTTGCCTCTTAATTTAGCTACTTCTTCTGCTGTTCTTAATCTTGACAAGCCATCGATAGTAGCATTAACTACATTTCTTGCATTACTAGAGCCTAAAGATTTAGCTCTAACATCTTTTAATCCTGATAATTCTAGAACTGCTCTAACTGGTCCACCGGCTAAAACTCCTGTACCTTCAGCACCAGGCATTATGTGTATAACTGCAGTACCGAATTTACCATCAATAATATGAGGAATTGTTGTTCCAACCATAGATACTGTTACTAAATTCTTCTTAGCATCTTCTATTCCTTTTCTAATTGCTTCAGGAATTTCTACAGATTTACCCATTCCAACGCCAACGTGTCCGTTTTCGTCTCCAACGACAACTAGTGCGCTGAATCTGAAGTTTCTTCCACCTTTAACAACCTTAGCAACTCTGTTTATATTAACTACTTTTTCTTTAAGATCTAATGTGCTAGGATCTATTTTCATGTGTTTCCCTCCTTCTCTTAGAATTTAAGCCCTGCTTCTCTTGCTCCTTCAGCTAGGTTTTGTACTCTACCGTGGTATACATATCCACCTCTGTCGAATACTACTTCATCTATTCCTTTTTCAAGTGCTCTTTCAGCAATCATTTTTCCTACTAATTTTGCTGCTTCTTTATTGCTTCCTATTTTTTCTTCGAAAGCTTTATCTATGCTTGAAGCAGAAACTAATGTGATTTGAGCAACATCATCTATTATTTGAGCATATATATTTTTTTCACTTCTATATACAGCAAGTCTTGGTCTTAGTGCTGTACCAGAAATCTTTTTACGTACTCTAAGATGACGCTTAACTCTTGACTTTTGTCTATCTTCTTTCTTGAACACATCATTCACTCCTTCCTACTTATTTACCTGTTTTACCTTCCTTACGTCTAACAACTTCATCAGAATATCTGATTCCTTTGCCTTTGTAAGGTTCTGGTTTTCTCCAAGTTCTAATGTCTGCTGCAACAGCTCCAACTAATTGTTTATCGATACCTTTTACTATTATTTTGTTAGCATCAGGTAGTTCAAATTGGATTCCTGCAACTGCATCTATTTCAACTGGATGTGAATATCCAAGATTTAATGTTATTTTAGCTCCTTTTAACTGAGCTCTGTAACCAACACCAACTAACTCAAGTGTTTTCTGGTATCCTTCTGTAACTCCAATAACCATATTATTAATTAATGATCTTGTAAGTCCATGAAGAGCTCTATGCTCTTTTACATCGCTTGGTCTTGTAACTACCAAAGTATTGTCTTCTATAGCTATAATCATTTTTGGACTCATGTTTTGAGTTAACTCACCTTTCGGTCCTTTTACATTAACAACATTAGTTGCTGAAACTGTAACAGTTACTCCATTAGGTATAGCTACTGGAAGCCTTCCGATTCTTGACATACTTACACCTCCTGTATTGTTTTTCAGGCACATAACAATTACTAACTGCTATGTTTCCTATATTCCTTTTAAGTACTAACCAATTCTCAATTGTTTATTCTCTATATTACTCTGAGCACATAACAATTTTGATTTTCCCTAAATTATCTATTATTACTATGTACATAACAAACCATTTCGTTATGCCTTAGAATTATCGTACTACCAAATGTAACAAATAACTTCTCCGCCAAGTCCTAATTTTCTAGCATCTCTATCTGCTACTAATCCTTTTGAAGTTGATATTATAGCAACTCCGAGTCCATTCAATACTTTTGGTATATCCTCATTTTTAGAATATACTCTAAGTCCTGGTTTAGATATTCTCTTAAGACCAGTGATAACTCTTTCCTTGTTTTGACCATATTTCATTGCAAGTCTCATCATTGGAACAACGCCATCATTATATTCTTCAATGTTTTTAAGATATCCTTCTTGAAGCATTATATTTGCAATTTCCTTCTTTATAGTTGATGAAGGTACTTCTACTATTTCGTGTCTTACAACATTTGCGTTTCTTATACGTGTTAGCAAATCTGCGATTGGGTCAGTCATAACCATTTTTTGTGCCTCCTTTCATTAGAATGTTCTAATTACCAACTTGCTTTTCTGCAACCAGGAATTTCTCCCTTGTGTGCAAGTTCTCTAAAACAGATACGGCATATACCAAATTTTTGTAATACAGAATGCGGTCTCCCACAAAGTCTACATCTTGTATAAGCTCTAGTTGAAAATTTAGGTTCTTTTTTCCACTTTTCTATTAATGCCTTACGTGCCATATGTTTCCCTCCTTATTATTGAGCAAATGGCATTCCAAGGAATCTTAATAGCTCTCTTGCTTCCTCGTCTGTCTTTGCAGTAGTAACGAATATTATATCCATTCCTCTTATCTTATCAATTTTATCATAGTCTATTTCAGGGAATATAAGTTGTTCTTTAACACCTATAGCATAATTACCTCTTCCGTCAAATGCTTTAGAAGAAGCTCCTCTAAAATCTCTAACTCTAGGTAATGCAACGTTCATTAATTTGTCAGCAAATTCGAACATTTGAGTTTTTCTTAATGTAACTTTACAGCCAATTGGCATGTTTTCTCTTAGTTTGAAATTAGCTATTGATTTCTTTGCTCTTGTTATAACTGGCTTTTGACCTGCTATAAGTTGCATATCACTAACAGCTGCATCTAAAACTTTAGAATTATCTTTTGCTTCTCCGACTCCCATATTTAAAACTATTTTTTCAAGTTTTGGTACTTCCATTATGTTTTTATACCCGAATTTTTCCATTAAAGCTTGAACTACTTCATTTTCGTATTTTTCTTGTAGTCTTGAACTCATATGTTAAACCTCCTTTCAGAAATTAAAATGTTTCTCCACACTTCTTGCAAACTCTAACCTTAGTTCCATCATCTAAAATTTTGCTATTTATTCTTGTTACATTTTTGCATTTTGTGCAATATAGCATAACTTTAGAAGAATTTATAGCTGCTTCTCTGTGAACTATTCCGCCTTGCATGTTTTGTTTGCTAGGTTTTTGATGTTTTGTAACTACACTAACATCTTTCACTAAAACTTTTCCAGTTTTAGGATATACAGCTAAGACTTCGCTTATTTTGCCTTTGTCTTTACCTGAAATAACCATTACTGAATCTTTTTTTCTCACGTGCATTTTTTTAACTGCCATATTAGACACCTCCTATCTTATAGAACTTCAGGCGCTAGTGATAAGATCTTACTGAAGTCCTTATCTCTTAACTCTCTTGCAACAGGTCCGAATATACGAGTACCTTTTGGGGTTTTGTCATCTTTAATAATAACAGCTGCATTATCATCAAATTTCACGTATGTTCCGTCTGCTCTTCTTACACCTTTTGCTGATCTAACTATAACTGCCTTAACTACTTCACCTTTTTTAACAACTCCACCTGGTGTTGCACTTTTTACGCTGGCAACTATTGTGTCACTGATGTTTCCCCATTTTCTTTTGGAACCACCTAATACTCTAATACACATTATTTCTTTTGCACCAGAATTATCTGCAACTTTCAATCTAGTTTGCTGTTGTATCATATCAAATACCCTCCTTCCAGTTCTTAAACTGAAATACTATTTAGCTTTTTCAACTATCCCAGTAATTCTCCATCTTTTATCCTTGGATAATGGTCTAGTTTCCATAATTGAAACTTTATCGTTAATTTGAGCTTCATTATTTTCATCATGAGCTTTAAATTTTGTTGTTTTATTAATTATTTTTCCGTATAATGGATGACGAACTTTTGTTTCAATTGCGACAACTATTGTCTTATCCATTTTATCAGAAACTACTCTACCGATTCTTGTTTTTCTGTTATTTCTTTCCACAAGAGCAACCTCCTTTCAGTTTTACTGTTCTAAAGACCTTATTTCTTCCTGTCTAAGGATGGTCTTAATTTGGGCTATAGATTTTTTAACCTGTTTGATTCTCATAGGATTTTCTAGTTGGCCAGTAGCTAACTGAAATCTAAGGTTAAATAATTCTGCCTTTAAATCAGACATTTTCACTTGCAAATCTTGAGGATTACTTTGTCTTAATTCATTTAATTCATTAGCCTTCATTGAGTTCACCACCCATTTCCTCAAAATCTTTTCTAGATACAAACTTAGTTTTGATTGGAAGTTTGTGTGAAGCAAGTCTCATTGCTTCTCTAGCTGCTTCTTCTGTTACTCCTGCAATTTCAAATAATACTCTGCCTGGCTTAACAACTGCTACCCAATATTCTACCGATCCTTTACCGGAACCCATACGAGTTTCAGCTGGTTTTTCAGTTACTGGCTTGTCAGGGAAGATTTTTATCCAAACCTGACCTCCTCTTTTTACATATCTATTGATAGCAACTCTGGCAGATTCTATTTGGTTACTTTTAACCCAACCACATTCTGTAGCTTGCAATGCATAATCACCGTATGCAATAAAGTTTCCTCTTGTAGCCTTTCCTCGCATTTTACCGCGATGAACCTTACGATGTTTAGTTCTCTTAGGCATTAACATGTTTTATTCCTCCTTCCTTACACTTCTACGCGTTTACTTCTTCCTTAACGATTTTCTTTGTAGGAAGAACCTCACCTCTATACACCCAAACTTTAACGCCGATTTTTCCGTATACAGTATTTGCTTCTGCAAATCCATAATCTATATCAGCTCTCAATGTTTGGCATGGAATTGTACCTTCATGATAGTGTTCTGTTCTAGCTATTTCTGCTCCACCAAGTCTTCCTGCACATGCAGTTTTAACTCCCTTTACACCAGTTCTCATAGCTCTTTGAATTGTTTGTTTCATTGCTCTTCTAAAAGAAATTCTTTTTTCTAATTGAGAAGCAACACTTTCTGCCATTAATTGAGCATTGTTTTCTGCTTGTTTTACTTCTACTATATTAATTAAAACATTTTTATCTTCTACAAGTTTTTTCATATCTTGTTTTATAACTTCAATTCCTGAACCACCTCTACCAATAACCATTCCTGGTTTAGCAGTGTGTATATTGATTTTAACCCTTTTAGCAGCTCTTTCGATTTCGATCTTAGAAATTCCAGCTGTATAGAGTTTGCTTTTTAAGAATTCTCTAATCTTAAAATCTTCAACAAGATTATCTGAAAAATTCTTTTTATCTGCGTACCATTTAGAATTCCAATCTTTTATTACACCAACTCTAAAGCCGTGTGGATTTACTTTTTGTCCCAAGTTATATCCCTCCTTCTTATAATCTTTCTGTAACTGTTATAGTTACATGGCTAGATCTTTTTCTTATTCTATAAGCTCTTCCTTGTGCACGTGGTCTAAATCTCTTAAGTGTTGGACCTTGGCATGCATAGGCATTATTAACATATAATCTACTAACATCTAGATTTAAATTATTTTCTGCATTTGCAACAGCTGATTTTAGTACTTTAGTTATTACTTCAGCTGCATTTTTGGAAGTGTATTGTAATATAGCAAAAGCTTCATTTACATTTTTACCTCTTATTAAATCAAGAACAATTCCCATTTTCATTGAGGATGTTCTGACATATTTAGCTATAGCTTTAGCCTCCATTGATTGTTTCCTCCTTCCACACTATCTTACTTTACTTGTTTTTTCCTTATTAATATGTCCTTTGAACGTTCTAGTTAGAGCGAATTCTCCTAATTTATGTCCTACCATATCTTCTAGTACATAAACTGGTACATGTTTTCTTCCATCATGTACAGCAATAGTATGCCCTATCATTTGAGGAAAAATAGTAGAAGCTCTTGACCAAGTTTTTATAACTTTTTTCTCGCCAGTTTTGTTCATTTCATTTATTCTGCTAAGCAGAATTTCTTGTACAAATGGTCCTTTTTTAACTGATCTACTCACTTTTGTGGCCTCCCTTCATAAAACTTAACCATAGATTCGAAGAGAAATAAAATTCTCCCCAAACTATTTCTTATTTTTTCCCTTAACAATGAACTTGTCAGAGTATTTTTTAGTTTTTCTAGTTTTATATCCCAGTGCCGGTTTACCCCAAGGAGTCATCGGACTAGCGTGACCTACTGGTGATTTACCTTCTCCACCACCATGTGGATGATCGTTAGGATTCATTACAGAACCTCTGACTGTAGGTCTGAAACCTAGATGTCTCTTTCTTCCTGCTTTACCTATGTTAACAATGTCATGAGTTACATTAGAAACTGTTCCTATAGTAGCTCTACAGTTTAATCTAATATATCTTACTTCACCACTTGGAAGTCTTACCTGAGCATATTCTCCTTCTTTAGCCATAAGCTGTGCAGAAGAACCTGCAGATCTAACAAGTTGAGCACCTTTTCCAACCTGTAGTTCTATATTATGAATTGTAGAACCTAAAGGTATATTACTTATTGGAAGAGTGTTTCCAACTTTTATGTCAGAATCAGCACCTGATACAATTACATCTCCAACTTTTAATCCTACTGGAGCGATTATGTATCTTTTTTCACCATCAGCATATACAACAAGAGCTATGTAAGCAGATCTATTTGGATCATACTCAATTGTAGAAACTTTTGCTGGAATACCATCTTTAGTTCTTTTGAAATCTATTAGTCTGTATGCTTGTTTTGCTCCACCACCACGGTGACGAACAGTTATTTTACCTTGATTATTTCTACCACCTGACCTTTTTGTGCTTACAAGAAGTGATTTTAGTGGCTTATCTGTTGTTATTTCTGCAAAATCAGACATAGTCATATTTCTTCTTGAAGGTGTGGTTGGTCTAAATTTCTTAATCGCCATTTGATTTCCCTCCTTTTTCTTCGCTTATCTGGCCTCTGCCAATACCTGCTTAATAATTACATTCCGTCAAAAAACTCAATTGTTTTGCTTTCTGTTGTTAAAGTAACAATAGCTTTTTTGAAGTCAGCTCTTTTTCCAACGTGAACTCCAACTCTCTTAGTTTTACCCATGTTTCTTAGAGTTCTTACGTTTTCAACTTTGACTCCGAATACTTCTTCTACTGCTTTTTTAACTTGAGTTTTATTGGCATGAATGTCAACTATAAAGGTGTATTTTTTTTCAGCCATTACAGCCATACTTTTTTCTGTAATTACAGGTTTTCTTATAATATCATGGCTAGTTAGCTTCATTATATATACACCTCCTCAATTTTAGATACAGCATCCTTTGTAACTATGAATTTTTCATACTTTAATATGTCATAAACATTTAAGTTATTTACTGGGGATACTTGCACTCCAGGTATGTTTCTTGCTGATTTATAGATGTTTTCATTTGATTTTTCAACAACTATTAGTGTTTTTTTAGCTCCAAAAGCGCTTAAAATTTCTAACATTGCTTTAGTTTTTGGTGAATCAAAATCTAAACTATCTATAACTATCATTTCATTTTCAGCTACTTTAGCCGATAAAGCTGATTTGAAAGCAACTCTTCTCATTGACTTTGGTACTGAAACACGGTAATCTCTTGGCTTTGGAGCAAATACTATACCACCATGTATCCATTGTGGCGCTCTAATAGAACCTTGTCTTGCTCTACCAGTTCCCTTTTGTCTCCAAGGCTTAATTCCACCGCCTCGAACTTCAGCTCTTGTTTTAGCTGATTGAGTTCCTTGTCTTTTATTTGCAAGTTGTGCTACTACAACTTGGTGCATAGCATTTGTGTTGATTTCAACTCCAAATATATTTTCATTCAGTTGAATATCTCCAACCTTTTCTGCTTTTTTGTTAAATAAATCTAATGTAAGCATTCTGCATCCTCCTTTCCTTTAAAGTTACGCTTTAACAGCATTTCTTATAACAACTGTACCTTTGTTTGGACCTGGTATACCACCTTTAACTAATATAATGTTCTTATCAGCCATTACTTTAACTATTTCAAGGTTTATTACCGTTGTATTAACATTACCCATGTGACCTGGCATATGTTTGTTTTTAAATGTTTTTGATGGATCGGAAGATGCTCCCATTGATCCAACTGCTCTATGGAATTTAGAACCGTGACTCATTGGTCCTCTTGATGCATTCCATCTCTTAATTACACCTTGGAATCCTTTTCCCTTTGAAATTCCTGATACGTCAATTTTATCTCCAGCAGCAAATATATCTGCTTTAAATTCTTGACCTACTACATAAGCACTTGTATCTTCCATTCTAAATTCTTTTACGAATCTTTTTAAAGATGTTCCTGCTTTAGTAAATTGTCCTTGCATTGGTTTGTTAACTAATTTTTCTCTTATGTCTCCAAAACCAACTTTAATCGCATTATAACCATCATTTTCGATAGTTTTAATTTGAATAACAACACATGGACCTGCTTCAACAACTGTTACTGGAACAACTCTTCTATTCTCATCAAATATTTGAGTCATACCAAGTTTTTTACCCATTATTGCTTTTTTCATGAAAATACACCTCCTACTTATTAGCGGACCACAAAAGTGATCATAATAGTTAGTAATAGTTATCTATTACTTGCGCACAGTGAATTACACTTATACGCTTATCGCACTTGTATGTACGCTTATAGTTTTATTTCGATATCAACACCGGCTGGCAAGTCGAGTCTCATTAGAGCATCAACGGTTTTAGGTGATGGACTAATTATGTCTATTAGTCTTTTATGAGTTCTTATTTCAAATTGCTCTCTTGAATCTTTGTATTTGTGTGGAGCTCTTAATACTGTAATGACATCTTTTTCTGTAGGTAGTGGTACTGGACCAGCTACTTTAGCTCCTGTACTTTTTGCTGTCTGAACAATTTTCTCAGCTGATTGATCTAAGATATTGTGATCAAAAGCCTTTAATCTGATTCTAATTTTTTGTTTAATCATTAATATTCCCTCCTTTTCATCGCACGCTCTACTTCTTACGTGCAACAGCGGATGTTCTGTAAACTGTTCCGGGTGTTGCATGCAAAAAAATGCATGGAACAATCACAGGAACCCCGTCGCCCGATTCAAGATCAGGACATGCTCGGTGAAGAATAACCCGGAAGTCCGGCAACCTCTTACCTCATCGCTGTTACCACAATACAACCTCATAAGTATACAACATAATATTTGCTTTGACAAGTATTTTTTCACTATTATTTTATAATTTTTACTTTGGTAATTTCTATTTATATTTATACATGTATTTTATGGTATTTAAAAGGAGAAGAGCGTCCTCTTCTCCTTAATAATAAAAGCTTTTATTATTATAGATCTTCATCAATTGATGTTTATAAATATTTTGAAATTACTATTTAACTATTGAAGTAACAACGCCTGAACCTACTGTTCTTCCGCCTTCTCTTATAGCAAATCTTAATCCTTCATCCATTGCTACTTGAGTTATTAATTCAACGTTCATGTCAATGTGGTCTCCTGGCATTACCATTTCCATTCCGTCTGGTAATTTGATTGATCCAGTTACATCAGTTGTTCTAAAGTAAAATTGTGGTCTGTATCCGTCGAAGAATGGAGTATGTCTTCCGCCTTCTTCTTTTTTAAGTACATATACTTGACCTACAAATTTATCATGTGGGTGTATTGAACCTGGTTTTGAAAGTACTTGACCTCTTTGAATGTCAGTTCTTTGTACTCCTCTTAATAATGCTCCGATGTTGTCTCCTGCCATTGCTTGGTCTAGAAGCTTTCTAAACATCTCAACTCCAGTACATACAACTTTTCTTTTATCTTCGCTGAGTCCAACGATTTCTACTTCTTCTCCAACTTTAAGTATCCCAGTTTCAACTCTTCCTGTAGCAACTGTTCCTCTACCTGTGATTGTGAATACGTCCTCTACTGGCATTAAGAATGGTTTATCTGTTAATCTTGTTGGTGTTGGAATGTAAGTATCAACAGCTTCCATTAATTCCATTATGCATTTTGACGCTTCTTCGTCTGTTGCATTTTCTAATGCTTTTAAAGCTGATCCTGTTATGATTGGAATATCATCACCTGGGAAGTCATACTCACTTAATAATTCTCTAACTTCCATTTCAACTAATTCTAATAATTCTGGATCATCTACCATATCTGCTTTGTTTAAGAATACTACTATATATCCTACTCCAACTCTGCTTGCTAATAGTATATGCTCTCTTGTTTGAGGCATTGGACCATCTGCTGCACTAACTACTAGGATTGCTCCATCCATTTGTGCTGCTCCTGTGATCATGTTCTTTACATAATCTGCATGTCCTGGGCAATCAACGTGTGCATAATGTCTATTTTCTGTTTCATACTCAACATGTGCAGTGTTAATTGTAATTCCTCTTTCTCTTTCCTCTGGTGCCTTGTCAATTTGGTCAAACCTAGATGCTTGTGCTAAACCTTTAGTTGCAAGTACAGCAGTTATTGCAGCTGTTAATGTTGTCTTGCCGTGATCTACATGTCCTATTGTTCCAATATTTACGTGTGGTTTAGTTCTTTCAAACTTTGCTTTTGCCATTTTGTATTCCTCCTTATATTTGCATATTATCTTATATTTTTAATTATTATTTAACACCTATAACTTGCTCTTGAATACTCTTTGGAACTGCTTCGTATGCAGCAAATTCCATACTGTATACTCCTCTACCTTGAGTTCTTGATCTAAGTGTTGTAGAATATCCAAACATTTCTGATAATGGAACCATTGCTCTAATTACTTGAGCGCCTGATTGAGCTTCCATTCCTTCTATTCTACCTCTTCTTGAGTTAAGGTCTCCCATAACGTCTCCCATGTACTCTTCTGGTACTGTTACTTCAACTTTCATTATTGGTTCAAGCAGTACTGGGTCTGCTTTTGCCATAGCGTTTTTGAATGCCATAGAACCAGCAACCTTAAATGCCATTTCATTTGAGTCAACATCATGGTATGACCCATCAACTACTTTAACTTTAAAGTTAAGAACTGGGTATCCACCAAGAATACCATTTTTTGATGCTTCTTTAATTCCGTTCTCAATTGGTCCTATAAATTCTTTTGGAATAGATCCACCAACCGTAGCATTTTCAAAAGAATAAGGTTCAGTAGTTGGTATTAATTCTATCCAACAATGGCCGTATTGTCCACGTCCACCGGATTGTTTAATATATTTACCTTCTGCTTTAACTTCTTTACGTATTGTTTCTTTATATGCAACTTGTGGCTTACCTACATTACATTCAACTTTAAATTCTCTTGTTAATCTATCAACAATAATTTCAAGATGAAGCTCACCCATACCAGCAATTATTGTTTGACCTGTTTCTTGATCAGTATAAGTTTTAAAAGTTGGATCTTCTTCAGAAAGCTTTGCAAGAGACATACCCATTCTTTCTTGACCAGTTTTTGTTTTTGGCTCAATAGCTACAGAAATAACTGGCTCTGGGAATTCCATAAGTTCTAGTAATATTGGATGATCTTCATCACATAGTGTTTCTCCAGTAGTTGTATTTTTAAGTCCAATTATTGCACCTAGTTCTCCTGAACGTAATTCTTCAACTTCTTCTCTGTGATTAGCATGCATTTTAACTAGTCTACCAATTCTTTCTTTTTTACCTTTGTTAGCATTTAATACATATGTACCAGTCTTCATTACGCCTGAGTAAACTCTTGCAAAACAAAGTCTTCCAACAAAAGGATCTGTAGCTATTTTGAATGCTAATGCTGCCATTGGATCTTCATCATTTGGGTGTCTTTCTATTTCTGTCCCATCATCAACATCCTGCCCTTTAATAGCTGGTATGTCAAGTGGTGACGGCATATAATCTATAACCGCATCTATCATCATTTGAACACCTTTATTTTTGTACGAAGACCCACAAATTACAGGTACTATTTCATTATTAATTACACCTTTTCGAAGTGTAGTTTTTAATTCTTCTTCACTTATTTCATTACCATCAAGATACTTCATCATAAGGTCTTCATCTAATTCAGCAATTGCTTCAACCATAGCTGCTCTATATTCTTGTGTTAATTCCTTCATATCTTCTGGAATTTCTACTTCTTGTATTTCTTTTCCTAAATCATCTTTATAAACTTCTGCAACATTTCTAATTAAATCTATAATACCTAGGAATTCATCTTCTTTTCCTATTGGAAGTTGAATAGGAACTGCATTAGCCTGAAGCCTATCTCTCATCATTCCTACAACTCTATAGAAATCTGCACCCATTATATCCATTTTATTAACGTATGCCATTCTTGGAACTTTATACTTAGTAGCTTGCCTCCACACTGTCTCAGATTGTGGTTCAACTCCACCTTTTGCACAGAATACGGAAACTGCTCCATCAAGAACTCTTAAAGATCTTTCAACTTCAACTGTAAAATCTACGTGCCCTGGTGTATCAATAATATTTATATTATGACCCTTCCAAAAACAAGTTGTAGCAGCAGATGTTATTGTTATTCCTCTTTCTTGCTCTTGAACCATCCAATCCATGGTAGCTCCACCATCATGAACTTCACCAATCTTGTGTGTTTTTCCTGTATAGAATAATATACGCTCAGTTGTTGTTGTTTTACCAGCATCAATATGAGCCATAATACCTATATTACGATATTTATCTAAAGAATATTCTCTACCCACTTATTTGTTCCTCCTCTCAACCAGTGATTTTAAATTTGACAAAACTGTCTTGGCAAAGCCAAAACAGTTTTGATATTAATATCTGTAATGAGCAAAAGCCTTGTTAGCTTCAGCCATTTTATGTGTATCTTCTCTTTTCTTAACTGCTGCTCCAGTATTGTTTGAAGCTTCGATTAATTCGTTAGCAAGTTTTTCTCTTGCATACTTCTCGCCTCTTTTATCTGTAGCAATAAGTAACCATCTTAATCCCAATGTTTGTCTTCTCTCAGGTCTAACTTCGATAGGTACTTGATAATTAGCTCCACCTATTCTTCTAGCTTTTACTTCGAGTAATGGCATAATGTTAGTTAATGCCGTTTCAAACACCTCTAATGGATCTTTACCTGTTTTTTCTTTAATTATGTCAAAAGCCTCATAGCATATTTTTTGTGCTACTCCTCTTTTTCCATCTTCCATTACATTGTTTATTAACTTTGTAACGACTTTGCTATTGTACATAGGATCTGGTAAAACATCTCTTTTCGCAATATATCCTTTTCTTGGCACTTTTCTTCCCTCCTTAACAATTTAAATTAGCTCATAGGTACTCAGTATCTCTACCGCAAAGCGCTCTGTACTTCGCAAATGTATGTAAATATATTAATTATCATATATATAAATGCTGAAGACATTGCACCCCAACTCAAAACATTATTTCTTTTGTTTTGGTCTTTTAGTCCCGTATTTAGATCTACTTTGTAGTCTGCCCGCAACTCCAGCTGAATCCAATGTCCCTCTGATGATGTGATATCTAACTCCTGGTAAATCTTTAACTTTTCCACCTCTTATAAGTACAACACTATGCTCTTGTAAGTTGTGGCCTACACCTGGTATATAAGCAGTAACTTCGTATCCGTTTGTAAGTCTAACTCTTGCTACTTTTCTTAATGCAGAGTTTGGTTTTTTAGGTGTTGTTGTTTTAACTACTGTACAAACGCCTCTTTTTTGTGGACACTCTTTTAATGCTGGTGAAGCTGACTTTGTTATTAATGTCTTTCTGCCTTTTCTTACTAATTGGTTAATAGTTGGCATGTTTTCACCTCCTTATTTTTATAAGCTCATGTTCATTTATATCAATGCACTGTAACATAACTAAAAGTTATGTTACCGCATGGATATATCTATATTATTTAGTTACTGGCATTAATTTGATCTTCTAGAAGCAATGCTGTTGCTGATGCAACATCTATGTCACAAAGATTCCCTAGTTCTTTCATTGTGTCTACAAATATTATTTGCAAGGAATTAACTTTGGCTAGTTTTAAAATAGGATCAGTAATATTAACATCCGCATCTTTGGCTATATATAAAACTGTGCCCTGATTATTCTTTAACGCTTTTAGGGTTTGTTTAATTCCAACGACCTTCTGACCTACAAGTTTACCTACCATGTCTATCCCCCCTCATAATTTAAATCGCAAGATTTATCTAATTGTGATATATCTACCCGATTAAAGTCACACACAAGGTGTATTTTATCATTTTACCGTCACCCTGTCAACTAGTTATAGCTTATACTTCTAAATCATTTTCGATTTCTACCTTCTCATCATCTTCAGTATTGATTTTTATGGTTCTATATCTAGTCATTCCTGTACCAGCAGGTATTAACTTACCAATTATTACATTTTCCTTTAATCCTAGCAATGGATCAATTTTACCTTTAATTGCTGCATCAGTAAGTACTCTTGTAGTTTCTTGGAATGAAGCCGCTGATAAGAATGATTCTGTTGCAAGGGCTGCTTTAGTTATACCTAATAGAGAAATTTTTCCCTCTGCAGGTACTCCACCCTCTGCTTCAATCTTAGCATTAGCATCTTCAAATGCGAAGATATCTACTAAATTTCCTGGAAGTAGTTCAGTATCGCCAGATTCCTCGACTTTTACTTTTCTTGTCATCTGTCTTACAACAACCTCTAAATGCTTATCATTAATGTCAACACCTTGAAGTCTATAAACTTTCTGAACTTCAGATGAAAGATAATTTTTAACTCCATTAACGCCTTTAATTCTTAAGATATCATGTGGGTTAACTGATCCCTCAATTATCTCATCTCCAGCTTCAATTGTATCACCATTTGCAACTTTTAGTCTTGATCCAAATGGTATATCATAACTAAACTCTTCTCCTGAGTCAGAAATTACAATGACAACTCTCTTTTTCTTAGTATCTTCCATTTTAACTGACCCGTTAACATCACTTACTATTGCCAAACCTTTTGGTTTTCTAGCTTCAAATAATTCCTCAACTCTTGGAAGACCTTGAGTTATATCTGATCCCGCTACTCCACCTGTATGGAATGTTCTCATTGTAAGCTGCGTTCCCGGCTCCCCTATGGATTGAGCTGCTATTATACCTACTGCTTCTCCAATATTGATCTTTTGTGAAGTTGCCATGTTCATTCCATAACAGTGTGCACAAACACCAATTTTAGCTTTGCATGTAAATACTGATCTAATCATAACTTTTTTTACACCAGACTTTTGAACTGCTTCCGCTAAGTGAATATCCATATATTCACCCTTAGGAACTATTATCTCGCCTGTTTTTGGATGAATAATGTCTTCTGCAGTATATCTTCCAGTAAGTCTCTCAACTAACTGTTCAATTACTTCACTTCCATCACAAATTTCTGAAACTTCAAAACCTTCAGTAGTTCCACAATCCTCATGTCTAACAATAACATCTTGACATACATCAACAAGTCTTCTTGTTAAATACCCTGAATCCGCTGTCTTAAGTGCTGTATCCGCGTTACCTTTTCTAGCTCCATGAGTTGAGATAAAGTATTCTAATACATCTAGCCCATCTCTAAAAGATGCTCTAATCGGTAACTCAATGATCTTACCAGAAGGATTAGCCATAAGGCCTCTCATACCTGCTAATTGTTTGATCTGACTCTTAGATCCTCTGGCACCTGAATCTGCCATCATGAATATCGGATTAAATTTATCCAAACTATCCATTAGTGCATTTGCTACGTCTTCTGTAGTCTTAGTCCATTTTTCTATTACTCTTTCATATCTTTCATCCCAGGATATAAATCCCCTTCGATACATTTTCTCAATTTTTTCAACAGTTGCATCTGCATCTGCAAGCAATGCCTTTTTAGCCTCTGGAACCACCATGTCAGATGTAGCAACAGTAATTGCTCCAATTGTTGAATAATGATATCCTGTAGCTTTTATTTTGTCTAGCATCTTAGAAGTTTCTGAAGGACCATATTTTAAGTAGCATTTATCAATAATACTACCAAGATTTTTTTTACTTACCAAGAAGTCTATCTCAAATTTCAATTCATTTCCAGGAATACTCCTATCAATAAATCCTAAATCCTGAGGTATAGTTTCATTAAAAAACAATTTTCCTGGTGTAGTTTCTATAACAGAAGTTATAGAAGATCCATTAACTATTCCAGACATCTTAACTTTAATCTTAGCATGAATATCAATTTCCTTTACTGAATAAGCCATTATTACTTCATCAGGCGATGAGAATGCTCTTCCCTCACCTTTAGCACCATCTTTATCAATAGTTAAGTAGTAAGCACCTAAAACCATATCCTGAGTAGGTACGCAAACTGGTTTACCATCTGATGGTTTCATAATGTTGTGTGCAGCAAGCATTAAGAATCTTGCTTCAGCTTGAGCTTCAACAGACAGAGGTACGTGTACCGCCATTTGATCTCCGTCAAAGTCAGCATTGTATGCAGTACATACTAGTGGATGTAGTTTAATTGCTCTACCTTCTACAAGTACAGGTTGGAAAGCTTGAATTCCTAATCTATGAAGTGTAGGTGCACGATTGAGTAGTACTGGATGATCAGATATTACTTCTTCAAGAACATCCCATACTTGAGGCATAACCCTCTCTACCATTCGCTTAGCGCTCTTAATATTATGAGCTACTCCACTTCCAACTAGTTTTTTCATAACAAAAGGCTTAAATAACTCTAAAGCCATTTCTTTCGGAAGACCACATTGATACATTTGAAGTTCTGGTCCAACAACTATAACTGAACGACCTGAGTAATCAACACGTTTTCCAAGTAAGTTTTGTCTGAATCTTCCTTGCTTTCCTTTTAACATGTCAGATAGAGATTTTAAAGGTCTATTCCCTGGTCCTGTAACTGGCCTTCCTCTTCTTCCATTATCAATTAATGCATCTACAGCTTCCTGAAGCATTCTTTTTTCATTTCTAACAATTATATCTGGAGCTCCTAAATCTAGAAGCTTTTTCAATCTATTGTTTCTGTTTATTACTCTTCTATACAAATCATTTAAATCAGAAGTAGCAAATCTTCCTCCATCTAATTGTACCATTGGTCTTAAATCAGGAGGTATTACTGGAATTACATCAATTATGATCCATTCAGGTTTGTTTTTAGACTTTCTGAAGGATTCTGACACATCCAGTCTTCTTATACTTCTAATTCTCTTTTGTCCTGTGCTTGTTTTCAAGTCTTCCTTAAGTTCCTTTGATAACTCTTCTAAGTTTATATCTTGTAGCAGTACTTTTACAGATTCTGCACCCATACCAGCTACAAAACTATCATTGCCAAACTTATCAATAGCTTCTCTATATTCTTTTTCACTAAGGATTTGTTTCTTTAGTAGTGATGTTTCTTTTGGATCCAATACTACATATGAAGCAAAATAAAGAATCTTTTCTAGAGATCTAGGTGACATATCTAAAATAAGTCCCATACGAGATGGTATTCCTTTAAAATACCAAATGTGAGAAACTGGAGCAGCAAGTTCAATATGCCCCATTCTTTCACGTCTTACTTTTGATTTTGTAACTTCAACACCACATCTATCACAAACAATTCCCTTATATCTTACTCTCTTATACTTACCACAGTGACATTCCCAATCTTTAATTGGTCCAAATATTCTTTCACAAAAAAGTCCATCTCTTTCAGGCTTTAAAGTTCTATAGTTTATAGTCTCAGGTTTTTTAACTTCACCTTTTGACCATTCTCTGATTTGCTCCGGTGATGCTAATCCTATTTGAATAGCATCGAAATTATTAAATTCAAACAAGGGTACATCCTCCCTTCATATTAATGTTCATCATTAAAATCATTTAATTCTAAGTCCTCACCAAATTCTTCTAAGGGTATTTCATCATAATTTATATCAATGTCTACTTCTTCGTCATCATCGATAAGTTCAATGTACTCTTCCGTTGGTGCCTCAGGAATTATATCTTCTGATCCTTCTATGTTAACATTTAAATTTAATTCTTCAATTTCATCATCAACTGATTCTTTCAGTTTGATTTCTTCTAATTCGTCTGTAAGAACTTTAACATTCAAACATAACGCCTGTAGTTCTTTTATAAGAACCTTAAAGGATTCAGGCACACCAGGTTCTGGAATATTCTCGCCTTTAACTATTGCTTCATAAGTTTTAACTCTACCTACAACATCATCAGATTTAACTGTTAAAATTTCTTGCAATGTATGAGCTGAACCATAAGCTTCTAGTGCCCAAACTTCCATTTCTCCAAATCTTTGGCCACCAAACTGTGCTTTACCACCCAATGGTTGCTGAGTTACTAGAGAATATGGTCCTGTAGACCTTGCATGTATTTTATCATCAACCAAATGATGTAGCTTTAAGATATACATATATCCAACAGTAACTCTGTTATCAAATGCTTCTCCTGTTCTTCCATCATATAAGTCAGTTTTTCCATCTGCATGGTATCCTGCTTTTTCCAAACATGCTTCAATTTCTTCCTCAAGTGCACCATCAAATACTGGTGTTGCAATATGCCAACCAAGTTCACTAGCTGCCCATCCTAAATGTACCTCTAATACCTGGCCTATATTCATACGAGAAGGAACTCCAAGTGGATTTAAGCATATTTGAAGTGGTCTTCCATCAGGTAAAAATGGCATATCTTCTACTGGTAATACTCTAGAGATAACCCCTTTATTACCGTGTCTTCCTGCCATCTTATCTCCTACAGATATCTTTCTCTTTTGAGCTATATAACATCTAACTAGTTCATTTACACCTGGTGGAAGTTCATCACCGTTTTCTCTAGTGAACACTTTAACATCAACTATTATTCCAGCTTCGCCATGTGGCACTCTAAGTGATGTATCTCTTACTTCTCTTGCCTTTTCACCAAATATGGCTCTTAATAATCTTTCCTCTGCAGTAAGTTCTGTTTCTCCTTTAGGAGTTACTTTTCCAACTAGGATATCTCCAGATCTTACTTCAGCACCAATTCTTATTATTCCGCCCTCATCTATGTCTTTAAGTGCATCTTCTCCGACATTAGGAATGTCTCTAGTTATTTCTTCTGGTCCAAGCTTTGTGTCTCTTGCTTCTGATTCATATTCTTCAATGTGAACAGAAGTAAATATATCATCACGAACAAGTTCTTCAGATATTAACATTGCATCCTCATAGTTATAGCCTTCCCAAGTTACAAATCCAATACGGATGTTCTTACCTAAAGCTATTTCCCCTAGGTCCGTTGAAGGTCCATCTGCAAGTACTGTATTTATTTCAACTTTTTCACCTTTATTAACTATAGGTCTTTGATTTATACATGTACCTTGATTGGATCTTTTAAACTTAAGAATTTTATAAGTATCAACTTCATTATCTGAGTCTCTTCTTACTCTAATTTCATTTGCACTTACATATTCAACTACACCTGCATTTTTAGCTTTCGGAAGAACCCCAGAGTCTACTGCTGCTCTGTATTCTATTCCTGTACCAACAATTGGTGCTTGTGATTTGAGTAGTGGTACTGCTTGACGTTGCATGTTAGAACCCATTAGTGCACGGCTGGCATCGTCATTTTCAAGGAATGGGATCATTGCTGTTGCAACGGAAACTATTTGCCTTGGTGATATATCCATAAGATCTACGTCTTCTTTTGGAACAACCATTACTTCTTGCTTAGCTCTTACAGTTACTTTTTTATCAATAAAAGTACCATCTTCACTAATTGGCTCACTTGCCTGTGCTACTAGGTATGCATCTTCTTCATCTGCAGTCATATACATAATTTTATTTGTTACTACTGATGTTTTCTTATCTACAACCCTATATGGTGTTTCAATAAACCCATATTCATTTACTTTAGCATAACTAGCAAGAGAGTTAATAAGTCCAATGTTTGGTCCTTCTGGAGTTTCTATAGGGCACATTCTACCATAATGTGAGTAATGAACGTCTCTAACTTCAAACCCAGCTCTCTCCCTTGAAAGTCCACCTGGTCCTAGTGCAGATAATCTTCTTTTATTTGTAAGTTCTGATAATGGATTTGTTTGATCCATGAATTGAGAAAGTTGTGAACTACCAAAAAATTCTTTTATTGCTGCAGCTACTGGCCTTATGTTTATAAGAGCTTGAGGCGTTATTCCTTCTTGGTCTTGAATTGTCATTCTTTCTTTTACAACTCTTTCCATTCTAGATAAGCCTATTCTAAATTGATTCTGCAGAAGTTCTCCTACAGATCTAATTCTTCTATTTCCTAAATGATCAATATCATCAATATAACCGATATCATAAGTTAGTCCTAACTCGTAGCTCACTGTAGCATACATATCATCTTTAATTATATGTTTTGGTATTAATCTGCTTTTATTGAGTTTAATTTGTTCTTTAATTGATTCTTCATCGCTGTAATTATCTAATATTCCTTTTAGAGTTGGATAGTGAACCATTTCCCTAATATTAAGATCAGATATATCAAATTTAACTACTTTATTAATGTTGACAAAGTTATTTCCTATAACTCTTATCACTTTATCCTCTACTTGAAGATCTACTACATTGATTCCCAAGTTTTGAATGTCTAGAGCAGTTTCTCTGTCTATTTTTTCATCTTTTTCAACTATAACTTCACCAGTTATAGGATTAACAATATTCTCAGCAGCAATTTGGTTTGCAATTCTGTGATTAATTGATAACTTCTTATTAAATTTGTATCTACCAACTCTTGACAAATCATATCTTTTTGCATCAAAGAATAATGAATCAATAAGAGATACCGCACTATCCACTGTAGGTGGTTCGCCTGGTCTTAATCTCTTGTATATTTCTATCAACGCTTCTTCTCTTGTTTTTGTATTGTCTTTTTCTATGGTGGCTGTTAGTCTTTCTTCCTCACCTAATAATTCATGTAAGTCTAAATCGCTACCATTATCCATCATAGCTCTAGCCAATATACTTATAGGCAGTTTTCTTGTCTTGTCAATTCTAATATAAACAATATCATTAGAATCTGTTTCATACTCAAGCCATGCTCCCCTATTTGGAATTACTGTTGAGGAGTAAAGTTTTTTCCCTGTTTTATCAACAGAATAATTGTAGTAAACCCCTGGGGATCTGACTAACTGACTTACTATAACTCTTTCTGCTCCATTAATAACAAATGTCCCTTGAGGTGTCATCAGTGGGAAATCTCCCATAAAGACTTCTTGTTCCTTGATTTCACCAGTTTCATTGTTACGCAATCTAACTTTAACTTTTAGAGGAGCTGCGTATGTTGTGTCTCTTTCTTTACATTGTTCTTCAGAATACTTAATGTTATCTGTATCAAGTTTGTATCCTACAAACTCTAGAACAAGATTACCTGTATAATCCTGGATAGGATTTATATCGTCAAAAACCTCTTGAAGTCCTTCTTTTAAAAACCAATTATAAGAGTCTAACTGTATTTCAATTAAATTTGGCATATCAGTTACTTCTCTTATTTTTGAAAAACTCATTCTTGTTCTTTTACCTAATTGGACAGGATGTACCATCAGCTTTCACCCCTTGCATAAACTAAAATAACCAAAAACACACCTTCCCCTAGGACTTTGTGTTTCTGGATTCACACATTTTTATCATATTCTAACCATTTTTATTAATTTAATACACATCTATGAGTAATTACATTTTTTTTACTGATAAACTACTAATTTTCAGTGCATTATGCTATATTATCACAATTACATTTCTATGTCAACATAACATTTCAAAAAAAGGGCACTCTTAATAAAAAGTACCCCCATTTTGTAATAAAATTATTTTATTTCTACTCCGCCGCCAACTTCTTCAAGTTTAACTTTTATAGATTCAGCGTCTTCTTTGTTTACAGCTTCCTTAATAGTTTTAGGAGCTCCATCAACTATATCTTTAGCTTCTTTTAATCCAAGTCCTGTTAATTCTCTAACAATTTTAATAACTTTAATCTTGTTAGGGCCAGCACTAGTTAAAACTACATCAAATTCAGTTTTTTCTTCAACAGCAGCTGTAGCAGCTCCTGCAGCTGCAACTGGTGCTGCAGCACTTACGCCAAATTCCTCTTCGCAAGCTTTTACTAATTCATTTAATTCTAAAACACTCATATCTTTTACAGCTTGAATAATTTCTTCTCTTGTCATTATAAATGCACCTCCGAATTTTTTTCATATATATATTTTTTAATTTGAATCAATTAAAATTGTTTGCTATGTACCTCAGCTTAATAATTAAAATATTACTCAGCTAATTCTTTTTGCTCTTTAATTGAGTTCAATACGTATGCAAGATTTGATATTGGAGCTTTGAAGCTTCCAAGTAATTTTGCAAGTAAAACATTTCTTGGTGGTATTGATGCCAATTGATTAACTTGGGCAGCATCAAATATTTTTCCTTGGATTATTGCTGCTTTAAGCTCTAATTTTTTATGAGTTTTTGCAAATTCATTTAAAACTCTAGCTGCAACTGTTGGTTCTTCATATCCAAAAGCTATTGAAATGGAACCTTTTAGGTGCGTTACTATACCTTCAATTCCTAATTCTCTAGCTGCAAGAATAACTAGTGTGTTTTTATAAACTTTATATTCCACTCCAGCTTCTCTAAGGTTTTTTCTAAGTAGTGTATCATCTTCTACATTTAGACCTTGATACTGACTAAGTACTACACCTTGAGCTTTTTGTAATTTTTCTTTTATTTCTGCTACTTTTGCTTCTTTTAATTGTCTATTATTGCTTAACACTGTGTATCCACCTCCTCACAGTTTTTAACTGCTTTATAAAAAATAAGATCTCTCCGCAGACGCGAAGAGACCAAATATCCGTACAAAAGTACATTTATTGGAATCCTCGGTAGGTATGTTGTCTTTTACGCTTTCGCACCTACTATCTACGGAATATTATCTATTTTACTTTGTGAATTGTATCATGCTTAAGTCTAATTGTCAATACTAATCTAATACTTTAGATTGATTGATTTTTACTCCAGGTCCCATTGTACTAGAAACTGAAACTGACTTCAAGTATTGTCCCTTAGCTGCTGCTGGTTTAGCTTTAACTACTGCTTCCATTAAAGCATGAAAGTTTTGAACTAATTTTTCAGCGCCAAAAGATGCTTTTCCAAGTGGTACATGAATAATAGAAGTTTTATCAACTCTATACTCAACTTTACCAGCTTTTATCTCATTTATTGCTCTTGTAACATCAAATGTTACTGTTCCAGATTTTGGATTTGGCATTAATCCCTTAGGTCCAAGTACTCTACCTAACTTACCAACAACACCCATCATATCTGGTGTAGCAACTACTACATCAAACTCAAACCAATTTTCTTTTTGGATTTTATCAACTAATTCATCATTTCCAACAAAGTCAGCGCCTGCAAGTTCTGCTTCTTTAGCTTTTTCGCCTTTAGCAAAAACTAAAACTCTAACTGTTTTACCTGTTCCATGAGGAAGCACTACAGCTCCTCTAACTTGTTGATCTGCATGCCTTGGATCAACACCAAGACTTACAGCAAGTTCGATAGTTTCGTCGAATTTAGCCTTAGCTGTTTTCACCGCAAGTTCCATTGCTTCTGTTGGTGTATATAGAGCAGTTTTATCTACTAGCTTTGCACTCTCTATGTAATTTTTACCCATATTAGTATCCTCCTTCGTGGTTATAACGGTTTTTACCTCCCACGTAATTTATAGAAATTTATTCTTCTACAACTATTCCCATACTTCTTGCTGTTCCAGCTATCATACTCATCGCAGCTTCAATTGATGCTGCATTTAAGTCTGGCATCTTGATTTCAGCTATTTCTCTTACTTTAGCTTTAGAAACTGTTGCTATTTTAGTTTTGTTTGGAACTCCTGAACCACTTTCAAGTCCAACTGCTTTCTTTAATAGTATAGCTGCTGGTGGAGTTTTTAGTATGAAACTAAAAGATCTATCTTGATATACTGTTATTACTACTGGTATTATCATTCCTGGTTGATCAGCAGTTTTTGCGTTGAATTCTTTACAGAATCCCATGATATTAACACCGTGTTGTCCAAGTGCTGGACCAACTGGTGGTGCTGGAGTTGCTTTTCCTGCAGGAAGTTGAAGTTTTATCATTCCTGTTATTTTCTTAGCCATGAGTTTATACCTCCTATATTGTGGTGATGCGGATTAAAAATCCTCCCACTTAGTACCTAGTCTAATTTTTGTATTTGATTGAATTCTAATTCAACAGGGGTTTCCCTGCCAAACATATTAATTAATGCTTTAACCTTGTGCTTTTCCAAATGAATTTCTTGTATTAATGCAACAAACCCTTCTAAAGGTCCAAATGTTACCTGAATGTTCTCACCTATTTCGTAGTCAACAACTATAACTTTTTCTGCAATTCCCATAGTCCTAACTTCTTCTTCGGTAAGAGCCACCGGCTTAGAACCAGGTCCTACGAACCCTGTTACACCTCTAGTGTTTCTAACTATATACCATGATTCATCTGTCATAAGCATTTTAACCATTACATAACCTGGAAATACTTTTTTAAAAGTTATTTTCTTCTTTCCATCCTTTACTTCAACTACTTCTTCCATAGGAACTTGAATATCGTGAACAAATTCTTCAAGATTTCTATTTTCAATTGCTTTTTCTAGGTTGGCTTTAACTTTATTTTCATAACCAGAATATGTATGTACAACATACCATTTAGCTTTATCTGCCATAGCTCAAAGGGTGGAGTGCTCCGTCCCCTACCTCCTTTTTTTTACCTTATTTAAAGATTAGTTTATAGAGGTTATTAAATCCATAATCCAACAAACCCACAAAGATTACAAAAAGAAAAGAAAAACTTGCCACTGCAATAGTTGCCTTTTGAATATCTTTTTTTGAAGGCCAAGTTATTCTTTTCACTTCCGCCTTAAGGTCCTTGAAAAACTTAACTATTCCTTTTTGGTTTGATTTTTCTTTTACTTTAATGTTACCATTAACAGCCATTTCATTCACATCCCCCAACGTTTTGTGTTTTATGCTGTATTATTTTGTCTCTTTATGAAGTGTATGTTTGTGGCAGAACTTACAGTATTTTTTCATTTCTATCCTGTCTGGGTTATTTTTTTTGTTTTTCATTGTATTGTAATTTCTCTGTTTGCAATCAGTACATGCTAATGTTACTTTTACTCTCACAATCTACACCTCCCGGTTTTCCATCTATTTAAGAACGCTAGTGTTTAATAAGCACTATGCTATCTTTACTATTTTTTATTTTACTTAAACAATTTATCACAACTTAATAGATATGTCAATGGATTAGTTCAAGGTGTTTTTTCATTAAACGTTCCTTTTACCACAAGTTCAACATTCATATCTTATTTTCTAGGAACTAGGCATTACGCCTAGCTCCAGTTCATTTCTGATTTAGTTGTGCATTATTTCTTATATTATTTAACTATTGAAGTAACAACGCCTGAACCTACTGTTCTTCCGCCTTCTCTTATAGCAAATCTTAATCCTTCATCCATTGCTACTTGAGTAATTAATTCAACGTTCATGTCTATGTGATCTCCTGGCATTACCATTTCCATTCCATCTGGTAATTTGATTGATCCAGTTACATCAGTTGTTCTGAAGTAAAATTGTGGTCTATATCCGTCGAAGAATGGAGTATGTCTTCCGCCTTCTTCTTTTTTAAGTACATATACTTGACCTACAAATTTATCATGGGGATGTATTGAGCCTGGCTTTGCAAGTACTTGACCTCTTTCAATATCAGCTCTTTGTACTCCTCTTAATAATGCTCCGATGTTGTCTCCTGCCATTGCTTGGTCTAGAAGTTTTCTAAACATCTCGACTCCAGTACATACAACTTTTCTTTTATCTTCGGAAAGTCCAACGATTTCAACTTCTTCTCCAACCTTAAGTATCCCAGTTTCAACTCTTCCTGTAGCAACTGTTCCTCTACCTGTGATTGTAAATACATCTTCTACTGGCATTAAGAATGGTTTATCTGTTAATCTTGTTGGTGTTGGAATGTAAGTATCAACAGCTTCCATTAATTCCATTATGCATTTTGTTGCTTCTTCATCTGATGGATTTTCTAATGCTTTTAATGCTGATCCTGTTATGATTGGAATATCATCACCAGGGAAGTCATACTCACTTAATAGTTCTCTTACTTCCATTTCAACAAGTTCTAATAATTCTGGATCATCTACCATATCTGCTTTATTTAAGAATACTACTATATATCCTACTCCAACTCTGCTTGCTAGTAGTATATGCTCTCTTGTTTGAGGCATTGGACCATCTGCTGCACTAACAACTAGGATTGCTCCGTCCATTTGTGCGGCTCCAGTGATCATGTTCTTTACATAATCTGCATGTCCTGGGCAATCAACGTGTGCATAATGTCTATTTACTGTTTCATATTCAACATGCGCAGTGTTGATTGTAATTCCTCTTTCTCTTTCCTCTGGTGCCTTGTCAATTTGGTCAAATCTAGATGCTTGTGCTAAGCCCTTAGTTGCAAGTACTGCTGTTATTGCTGCCGTTAATGTTGTCTTGCCGTGATCTACGTGTCCTATTGTTCCAATGTTTACATGTGGTTTAGTTCTTTCAAATTTTGCTTTTGCCATTTTGTATTCCTCCTTATTTGAATAATTACACTTTAGTGCAAGTAAACTTATCCTAGTGTGTTGCAGGACCTTAATAATTATGGAGCCCATAACCGGGATTGAACCGGTGACCTCCACCTTACCAAGGTGACGCTCTGCCGACTGAGCTATATGGGCACTTAATTTTGGAGCGGGAAACGGGTATTGAACCCGCGACACCCAGCTTGGGAAGCTGGTGCTCTACCACTGAGCTACTCCCGCTGACGTACAACTTAAAGCTATACACCAGTTATTAATTCTACTATTGTTTGCCTTCCTTGTCAATACATTTTCACCTTTTACTTAGACATTTCTCCAATTTTCTTTTTACTCTTTGAAGAGCATTATCAATTGACTTTGCATGCCTATCTAAATCGCAAGCAATTTCTTGATAGGATTTACCATCTAAGTATGACATTAACACTTCCATTTCCAATTCTGAAAGAACTTCCCCAATTTCATTTTGAATACTTATTACTTCTTCACGGCTTATAACCAGTTCTTCAGGATCGGTAATTTTAGCACCTGATAACACATCCAATAGTGTTCTATCTGATTCCTCATCATATATTGGTTTATTTAAAGAGATATATGTATTAAGAGGAATATGTTTTTGGCGAGTGGCTGTTTTTATTGCTGTAATTATCTGCCTTGTAACACAAATTTCTGCAAAAGCCCTAAAAGAAGATAATCTATCAGCCTTAAAATCTCTAATAGCCTTGTAGAGACCTATCATTCCTTCTTGATAAATATCCTCTTTATCTGCCCCAATCAAAAAATATGACTTAGCCTTGGCTTTTACAAAATTTTTATATTTATTAATTAAATATTCTTGAGCTCTAACATTTCTCTTTTGTGCTTCAATTACTACTTCTTCATCCAACCTATCTTCAAAGCATGACATATCCACACTTACTCTAACTATTTTCTCCAATAAATATCCCCTCCACACCAAACATGTGTCATATAGATGATTATACCTTAGTGGAATTTCCATAGTCAAGACAATTCAAAGGTTCCTTCGTATTTTCTCAAGTTTTTCCAATGTTTTTTCATCTATTCTCTCTTCTATGCTATTCCTTTTTTCCAAATATTTTTTTTCTGTCTTAATTCGTATTTTTTTTTCAATGCTAATTACTTCATGATAAAATTCAATAGAAGACATTCTAATTGCACCTCTTTGAAACGTAACCTGCTGTACTAAAGAGTCAGATGTAACTACGCATATCTCAGATTTTCGACCTATATTATTTACGGTCCTTTCAATGTAATTATCCGCAGTTTCCCCTTCTCTTGTAAAAATCACGACTAAGTCACCTTGTTTTTCTTTTTTTTCAAGGCTTCCTTTAACCATGTGTGCATCAAAAACTATAATCATTTTATAACCTTTAAATTCCGAGTAGTTTTGAAGAGTGTCAATAAGTTGCTGCCGGGAAGATTCATAACTGAAATCTTTAATTGCTTTAAGATTTGGCCAGCTATTAATAACATTATACCCATCAACAAAAAATGTTTTCACGAATTACTTGATTTTTTGTTTCATAATTTCATACATTATTATACCACCCGCAACTGATGCATTCAAAGAGGTTATTTTTCCAACCATAGGTATCTTTACTAGCACATCACATTTTTCTTTTGTAAGTTTAGAAATACCTCTGCCTTCACTTCCAATTACAAGAGCCACCGCACCAGTGAAATCAGTATCAAAAATATAGCTTTCAGCCTCCATATCAGCACCATAAACCCAAACTCCACGTTCTTTGATTTCTTCTATGGCTGCATTTATATTAGTTACTTTTGCTATTTTTACATGTTCAATGGCACCAGCTGAAGTTTTATAAACTATTGGTGTAGCTCCTACATTTCTCCTCTTAGGTATTATTATACCGTGAGCTCCGCATACCTCTGCAGTTCTTATTATAGATCCAAAATTATGAGGGTCCTCAATTTCATCTAAAATAATTATAAAAGGCTTTTCTCCTTTTTCCTCTGCATATTTAAATATATCATTTAATCCAAAGTATTTATAAGGTGTTACTACCGCCATAACTCCTTGGTGTGATGAAGTTTGAGACATTTCATCTAACTTTCTTCGGTCTACTTCTTTGGTAACAATTCCCTTTTCTTTAGCTAATGCTAATACTACACTTATCGATCCTACCAAATCACCTTTGGCGATAAGAATATATTCTATAGTCCTATCTGATTTTAACGCTTCTATAACTGCATTTCTTCCTTCAATTAAATCTTCTCTCAATATTTGGGGTTCAGTTTCACCACTGGCATTATTAGTTCTAGGATTTATTTCAGTTCTCTCTTTAGTAACCTTTTTATTTTCTACTACTTTGTTTTTATCTTCTCTGTTACCTAAGCCGTCATGATTTTCTTTTGCACTTGCATCGTCGCCTCTATATCTTCTGGTAGTCGCTGCTTTTTTTTCATATTTACTACTTGAAAAACTTTTGCCTTCTTTTGAACCACCTTTGCTACTTGAAAATCCTTTGCTTTCTTTTGAACCCGCATCGCTAGTTTTAAATCTTTTAGAAGCTACTCCACTTTTTTCTCCTCTACTACTTGAAGCTCCTTTACTTCCTTTGTTTTCTTGATATTTTTTATTATCACTCATTTTAAATTACCTCTTTCTTTATCAATTTAATTGCGTATTCTTTTCTTATATCCATGGTTTTTCCACAAGACATACCACCTTCAGGACATGGTCCATTGACACAACTTGGTCCTGCATATTTGAACAATATCGGTGCTACAATTCTTACTTGCATAAGCATTGTTTTTGCCATTTGACGTATTTCCCACTGAGCTCTAGTACAACATCTCTGATTAAAGAAATGAATTAGTTCTCTAGCGTTCATAGTAACTATTATTTTAGTTTCGCAAGCATTTGGAAACACATACCGTGCGTCTTCAATAGCTTTTTTTTCAGCTTTGCCCTTTAGAATTTTGTATTGTTTTTCCTCAATCTCTTCAGGACTTGTCAATTTTTTATGAATTAAATACTCTTTTATAAGATTATCTAGCTCATCCCTGTACAATATCTCTACTAAATGATTATACTCTATTTGAACACGATTCATAGATTCTATAAAAATTTTCTTTGCGCTTTCATTTTTCTCTATATCTGGAGGAATTATGTATTCGAATTGTTGGAGCTTTACATATCTCTGACTTTGTTGAGAATAAGAAGCTACCCTATGTCTCACCAATTGATGGGTTAAACTTCTAGATATCCCCTCAATTGCAAAAGTAAAACTCACATGTTCAATTGGTGAATGATGCCCATAAGTCATCAACATATCCAGAAGTTTCCCGGTTTTTTCCTCATCTAAATTTTCTAGTATTTCATCCACACCTACGGGGCTATAACAAAGTTTAGCTGCTGCTGCTACAATTTTTTCAGGATTTGGTGTGTGCTCTATTAATTTAACCACTAGCATAATTACTCATCCCCCAAATCAAAGTTTATAATTTTCTCAAAAATATGGTTTAACCTTTCATTCTGTTCACTTAAATATAAGAACCCTACTAAAGCTTCAAATCCCGTGGCCCACTTATATTCATTCAGATCCGCATTTTTGGGAGTAGTTCCACTTTTTGAATTTCTGCCCCTTTTAAAAATACTAAGTTCTTCTTCACTTAAATTTTCTATAAGGAATTTCATATACTCACTTTGTGCATGTGCTTTTACATATGAAACTGCTTTAATATGAATTTTGTGAGCATTCATATCTCTATTTTTTTCTACAAGATAGGCTCTAATAAACACCTCATAAATTGCATCCCCGACTATCGCAAGCACAAGTGGGTTTAATTGTTTAACTTCATCTGTTGTAAATTTCCCTTTAAGCATATTAAATTCCATGTTTATTCTCCTTTTATATCTACAAGGTTATGTTATTATTCGCAAATTCTTGTTTAATTCTATCAATCACTGAACCTATTTCTATTATTTCATTATCCTCCGCACATCGCAATTTAAACTCAACACTACCTTCAGAAATCTTTTTACCTATAGTAATTCTTATTGGAATTCCAATTAAATCTAAATCCTTAAATTTAACTCCAACTCTCTCGTTTCTATCATCCATAAGAACCTCTACGCCTATTTGTTTCAGGCTATTATAAATTTCCACTGCAATTCTCATCTGCTCTTCATCTTTTATAGATACAGGTACTACTACTACTTGATATGGTGCTAAAGCCATTGGCCATTTTATACCATTTTCATCGTGATGTTGCTCTATAATAGCTGCCATTGTTCTATCAATACCTATGCCATACCATCCCATAACTAGTGGCATATTTTTTCCATCTTGGCCTATAAAAGTTGCTCCCATAGACTGTGAATAAGTAGTCCCTAGTTTCATTATATGTGCTACTTCTATGCCTCTATCAAGGGTAAGCTCCGATCCACACTTAGTGCATTTGTCTCCCTGCGCCGCCTTTCTATAGTCTCCAACCCCGCCCTTAATGTCTCTCTCATAATTAACATTTTCATAATGATATCCTGTATCATTTGCGCCAACCATAAAATTATACATACTAGCTACTTCAACGTCTACTAATAATATATCAGATACAATACCAATAGGGCCTGCAAATCCAATCTCTGCAGAAGTTGCTCTCATTACAGTTTCTTCATCTGCCAATTCAAATTTAACAGCTCCACCTATTGCATTTATTACTTTACTCTCATTTAACTGTCTATCTCCACGTACCATAACAGCAACTACTCTGTCATCCGCTTTAAAGATAAGCGTTTTTGCAAATTTTTTATTTGTGGTATTAAAGAACTTGGCTAATTCCTCTATGGTTTTTACATTTGGAGTTAATGTTTTTTTAAGTTCTTTAAAAGCCTCTTTTTCCCCTGGCTCTGAATTACTTGGTGCATTTTCCATATTAGCGGCATAGCCACAGGTGCTACAAATAATTATCTCCTCTTCGCCCACCTCAGATTTAACCACAAATTCTAATGAAGCCGAAGCTCCACTTGCTGCTGCATCAGCCTCTACATCCTTGCATTTAAGGCTACATCTTGTAAAAATATTATTATAAGCATTATACATTTTATTGTAAGATATATCTAGTCCTTCATTGTTTTCATCAAAACTACAAGTTTCACCCATTATGAATTCTCTTGATCTAATAACCCCAAATCTTGGTGTTTTCTCATCTCTATACGCTGTTTGAATTTGGTATAGATTCAAGGGTAGTTGTTTATAAGATTTAATTTCATTTCTAGCTATATCTGCAAATGCTTCTTCATGGGTAGGTGCTAAACATAATTCCCTTTGGTGTCTATCCTTTAATTTAAACAACTCTTCCCCAAAAATATTCTCTCTTCCAGATTCTATTAATAGTTCTGATGTCAGAAGCATTGATGCTAAAAATTCCTGTGCATTTGCACTGTCCATTTCCCCTCTAACAATTTCTTCAATCTTTTTTATCACTTTTATTCCAAATGGCATATAATTGTAAACTCCTGAGGACATCTTCTTTATCATTCCGGCTCTTAGCATTAATTTATGACTCCATACTTCTGCCTCAGTTGGTACTTCTCTTAATGTACTTATTAACATTTTTGATAATTTCATGAATGTTCCTCCCTATATAGCTTAGGCCTAGTAAAAAAATAACTAATCAGTAAACTAGTATTTTTCTTAGATGCCTTATTTAAAATAATAAGATAGCAAAAAATAAAAAACTCACCCTGTTTTAGGGCGAGTTAATTCGCGGTACCACCTAAATTTGTACTTATTTTTTAACGATATATACTACCGGTAGTTTTGCTACAGCTCCAAAGTGGGTTCAAAACCTTTGAAAATCTCTCAACCTAGTATTTTCTCTCTGTAAAGTGGCCTTTACTATTCCTTATCATTGCCTAATATTTAATTGTAAAAAATATTCTTTATAGTTATTAATAATAATACCTATTAAATGTTATAGTGTCAACTGTGGAATCTTTCTAATATTTGTTTTCCCACTTCTAAATCCTCAGGCGTTGTGATTTTTATATTATCGTAGCTGCCCTCATAAAGATATACCTTATTACCATACCTTTCAACTACCATTGTATCATCAGTTACTATGATATCCTCTTCACTTATTTTCATATGACATTTTAATATAAGGTCATATTTAAATGCTTGGGGTGTTTGAACACAAAATAACTTTTCTCTATCAGGAGTTTGCACGGAAAATCCTAAGGAGTCCACGATTTTAATAGTATCCTTAGGCTTTACCCCACAGGCAGTGGCTCCATATAAATTAGCATACATCACCGCACTTTTAATAATAGATTCGCTTATAAAAGGCCGCGCACCATCATGAATGAGTACAATTTCACAATTTTGTGTAGCCTTCAGACCATTTAGCACGGAATGTTGCCTCTCAATTCCACCAACAATTACATCAACTACTTTTAAAAAATTATATTTATTAATTATTTCTTCTCTGCAATAATCAACTTCGCCTTCAGCAACAACTACTATAATTTCATCAATACAATCGCATTGCGTGAAAGCTTTTAAAGTATAATACAAAATAGGATAATCTTTAATTTTTAAATATTGCTTATTAATACTCTCGCCCATCCTGCTTCCTTTACCAGCCGCCATAATTATGGCACAGTTTCTACTCATAAAAAACCTCACTTACGTAATATGATTAACTTTTTACTAAAGAATCCTTGTTTTTAGCGAAAATCATCCTACCCGCAGCAGTCTGAAGTACTGATGTTACAATAACAACTATATTTTCCCCAATATAACGTCTTCCGCCTTCAACAACAATCATTGTGCCATCATCCAAATAAGCTATTCCTTGCCCGGATTCTTTTCCATCTTTCATCACTTGAATTTTCATTTCTTCCCCTGGAAGAACCACTGGTTTTACTGCATTTGCAAGTTCATTAATATTTAAAACTGGAACCCCTTGAAATTCAGCTACCTTGTTAAGATTAAAGTCATTGGTAATTACCTTGCCATTCAAAATCTGAGCTAATTTCAGAAGTTTGCTATCCACTTCTGCAATATTCGGAAAATCTTTCTCCCAAATTTCAACTTCAATGTTTAATTCCTTTTGAATTTTATTTAATATATCTAGTCCTCTTCTTCCTCTATTTCGCTTAAGTCCATCAGAAGAATCGGCAATATGCCTAAGCTCTTCTAATACAAAAGTAGGTATTATTAGTGGGCCTTCAACAAAACCTGTTTGACATATATCAAATATCCTACCATCAATTATTACGGATGTATCTAGAACCTTAGGGTTTTCATTAGTAAATCCCTTGACCTTTTTATCTTTGAATCCATCTTTCTTTTTAATGCTTGTAAAAAAAGATAAGATTTCGTCTCTTTTTCTAGCGCAAATATCTGCTCCCAAAGCTGCCATTATGACTGTAAAAATAACAGCGATAATATTCCATATAAGAGATTGATATTTAAATAATCCTGCAAATAAAGATGCAATTACAAGACCTATTATTGCTCCACCTGTACCAAAAATAATTTGAGATGTTGGCATCTTTTGCGTGCTTTTCTCCACATAATCCATAAACTTCATTATAAAAGATACTATAATAGGAGATATTAGAAATAAAATAATGCCAAAAATCAAAGTAGAAAAAATGATGAAAATTATTCCCTGAATTGTACCACTTTTAAAATTATTAATCCCAGCTAAATAGCCTGTGCTTAGAAGCATTTCTCCTACTAAGTACCCTATAATTAGCCCTATGATTGTAAAAAGTCCTCTTAGAATTTTTTTTAACAAAAAATTTCACCTCCTTCTGAATTATTAACACTTATTCCAATTTATATCCTGTTATTATCTAATATATACTATAAGTTTCTGTATTTCAATGAAATGTGCCATACAATTAACAATTTGTTAAACTAAATTCCTTATTTTACACATTGCCTCATCCATATTAAGGTCAAGAACTAGCATTATTTCACTAGCTAACATACCTTCAACTCTTTCTAATATTTTTACCTCTCCAGGTGGAAGCATATTTTCTTTTTTTAAATAATATAAGTCTCTAATTACTTGACACATTTTTAGAGTGTTTCCACTTTGTATTTTTTTCTTATTAATTCTATATCTATTATTCCAATTACTTTCTATATAATCAGAATGGCTTGATATTGTGATTAATGTTGTTTCTAGTTCTATTTCACTTAAAACATTTCTTATCTTATAATTTTCAATCTTATCTATAGGAATCATAAAATTCATATTATCTAATAAAAGATAAATGTTTACATATTTATCTTTTATAAAATTCAATTCTCTGCTATCAATATCCTGTACATAACCAGCACCATAATCTGCTAGAAATACTCTTTCACCAATATTTAACATAACATCCCCCCCTATTAATAAAACTGCTATTGGTTTATTATATATTCAGAAGATGAAATTTGTACTTAATTTATTGACAAGAACATAATATAAAACCTATAATTAATATATTGTATTTATTTAAATCTTTATAAGGAGTTGAATACATTGAAAGATTGTATATTTGATAATTTTCAAAATTCTGTAGATGAATCACTATTACGCCATAGAAGTATTTTAGATATAATTACAAAACTTCAAGAGTCTCAGGCAAGAGTTAATAGAGCTGTTGTAAAATCTGTTACCAATTGTGGCTGCATTAAAGTTGAAGCAAAAAAGCAGTATACTCCTGATAATATGGAGGATTTGAATTTGGATACCCTTGGTGCTTCCCTTGATACTCATATGGAAGGTAAGCTTTGTGAAAACTGTAGAGAAGTGCTCGAGAGAGAACTGGGAAACAATCTTTTTTATACTACCTCACTATGTAACCTTTTGGACCTCAATTTATATGATATTATTTTAAAAGAGTATGACAAGATTAACACCTTAGGTAAATATAATATGAGATAGGAATATAGCACAAAATAAGTTAAAACTTATTTTGTGCTATATTTGTTTATCTAACATAAATTGCTCTTTTAATCTTCTTAATCCATTTTTAATAGCTTTAGCTCTTGCTTCGCCTATACCCTCTACGCTATCAAGTTGTTCATAGGACGCCTCCATTGTACCTTTTAATTCTCTAAAGTGCTTAACTAAATTTTCTATAACTGTGGCAGGTATTCTAGGTATTTTATTTAGCATCCTATATCCTCTTGGAGAAATTAGTGTATCCACTAGTGGAACGCCTACATAGCCAATTATTTTAGAAATAAAATCTAAATCTAATAGTTCTTCAGAACTCATATTTTCTATTTGTCTGTACATTTGCGTATAATCCATACCACTTTGACAATAATCTCTTATTAAGAGTATTCCATCCTCTTCAACGCTTCTAATTAACTCATTTAGTTGCATTGAAATTAATCTACCTTCATTTCCTAGTTCACAAATATATCTTTCGATCTCCCCAACTATTCTCATAACCATTTCTGTCCTTTGTATTGATGATATAACATCAAACAAGGTGGCTAAATCTTGAAATTCTAAAAGATTTAGATTACTCACTACTCGCTCAAGAACTGAAACATATTTTTCTAAGGTCTGAATAGCCTGACTTGCCTTTGCTAAGATAACACTACTATCTCTTAAAACATATTTTATATCCTCTTTGTAAACAGTTATAATATTTCTTCTTTGTGATATCGCAACAACAACAGACCCAGTTTGCTTAGCTATTCTCTGAGCAGTTCTGTGCCTTGTTCCAGTTTCAAAAGTGGGTATAGTAGGACTTGGCATAAGTTGAGTATTTGCATATAATATTTTTTTCAAATCACTGCTTATTACAATAGCCCCATCCATCTTTGCTACTTCATATATGTACGCTGGACTATATTCTGCATTTATCCCAAACCCACCATCTACAATGTCTAATATTTCCTTGCTATCTCCTAAAACAATAAGTCCACCAGTTTTAGCTCTTAAAATATTTTCAAGCCCTTCTCTAAGGGAAGTCCCCGGTGCCATTAATTTTAACATATTCATAAGTTCCTTACTTTTCTCTTCTCTCATATTTTTCTCCCTACTTAATAAATATTTTCATTAAAAACTTTTACTTAAAACATCTTTCAATGATTCTGCACCTATAATATTAATATTCTTATTAATAATTTTCTTTTTATTTCTCTCTGGTATAATAATATTTTTAAACCCTAATTTACTTGCTTCGTTAACTATTTTCTCACATTGAGCTACGGGTCTTACTTCACCCGTAAGACCAATTTCACCTACAATAATTGTTTTATCTAGCTTTATTGCTTTACCTTTTACGCTAGACAGTAGTGCAATTGCTAGGCCTAAATCTCCAGAAGTCGTATCCAAATTTAGTCCTCCTACTACATTAACATAAACATCACAATTATAAAAAGGAACTTTTAATTTTTTTTCCAGAACCGCTAAAATAAGACTTAATCTTGAATTATCCACCCCTACAGCAGTTCGCCTAGGCATTATTGCTTTAGTTTCACTAACCAAAGCTTGAATTTCAACTAATATAGGTCTTGTTCCTTCAATTATACCTATTACTACAGATCCTTCTTGACTAAAACTAGTCTCTTCTAGAAAAATACTTGAAGCATTTAATATTTGAGTAAGTCCTTCCTGTCTCATTTCAAATACACCTATTTCACTTGTTGTTCCAAAACGATTTTTCATAGTTCGAAGTATTCTAAATTCTTGATTCCGCTCACCTTCAAAATATAACACTGTATCTACCATATGTTCAAGTACCCTAGGGCCTGCAAGCTCTCCTTGCTTAGTAACATGAGCCACAATAAATAGCGGTGTACCACTAGTTTTACCTATACGCATCAATTCATTAGAGCATTCTCTAACTTGAGAAACACTACCAGGAGCCGAGGTAATAGAAGTTTTAAACAAGGTTTGTATAGAATCAATTATTACAAATACAGGTTTTATCTCATTTATATATTTTTCAATAGTTTCTACATTAGTTTCTGATACTATATACAGCTGCTTTGATACTGCGTTAAGCCTGTCACCCCTCATTTTAATTTGCTCTTCAGATTCCTCTCCTGAAACGTAAAGTACCTTTCCATATTTGTCACATATATTTTTAGCCGTTTGCAAAAGCAAGGTTGATTTACCTATACCTGGGTCTCCCGATATTAATGTTAAAGAACCTTTGACTAGTCCTCCACCAAGCACCCTATTTAATTCTTGGATACCCGTATCAAGTCTTTCATGTTCACTAGATTTAATATCCATTATACTACGAGGTGACGTACTATTGCTCATAGTAACTGCTCTTTTGAATCCAGTATCTTTCATTTCTTCAACCATTGTATTCCAACTGTTGCAACTTGGGCATTTTCCTACCCACTTAGGTTCTTCGTATGCACATTCTTGGCACACAAATACAGTTTTACTCTTTGCCATAATTCTCCCCCCCTTTAAATTCTTTTATACCTATAGGTCACCATCAAATAATAGCAAGTAATATATTGGCTTAATTATTTGCATGTGCCTATTATCTTTATTTTAAACAGTTATACCATATAAATATCATTTGTAAACTAAATTTCGCAATTTCATAAAAATTAAAAAACCACTCAAGAGTGGTTTAAACAAAAAAACTATGCTTTTTAAGTATATACTTTTTACTATATATAAACAACATCAAATGATTAAAGTATTAAAAAGTTTTAAAACTCACCTTACTATTTTTAATAAAAACACTTACATTATCTCCTTTATTAATGTTACCCTTAAGTATTTCTTCAGAAAGCATATCTTCCACCACCTTTGTAATTTCTCGTCTAAGTGGTCTAGCTCCATAAGTACTGTTAAGCCCAGCAAGAGCTAGCTGTTTTTTAGTTTCCTCATCAAAACTAATATTAATTTGTAGTTCCTTAAGGCGCTCCTTCACTACCTCAATCATTAATTCTACTATTTTATATAAATCTTCCTTTTCCAGCGAATGAAATACAATAATGTCATCTAATCTATTTAGAAATTCAGGTTTAAAGGAACGTTTTAACTCTTCCATTATATTTTCTTTCATCTTTTCGTATTCTGAGTTTACATTATTTTCTTTTATATCGAAACCTAAAGACTTCTGTTTTTTTAATGTTGTGGCTCCTACATTCGATGTCATTATAATTATTGTGTTTTTAAAATCCACTGTTTTGCCTTTTCCATCTGTTAGTCTTCCATCTTCTAATATCTGCAGCAAAATATTAGTTACGTCTGGATGAGCTTTTTCAATTTCATCGAAAAGTATAACACAGTAGGGATTTCTTCTAACCTTTTCTGTTAACTGGCCCCCATCTTCAAACCCTACGTATCCTGGTGGTGAACCAACAAGTCTTGAAACAGTATGCTTATCCATATATTCTGACATATCTATTCTTATCATATTATTTTCATTACCAAACATAGCCTCAGCTAGTGCTTTTGATAACTCTGTTTTGCCTACACCAGTGGGTCCTAAAAATATAAAAGAACCTATAGGTCTCTTTGGGTCCTTTAGTCCTACCCTTGCCCGTCTAACAGCTTTTGAAATAGACTTAACGGCTTCATATTGTCCTATTACTCTCCTGTGAAGTACATCTTCTAACTTTAATAGCCGCTCTGATTCCTTTTGAGTCAATTTTTCTATAGGGATATTAGTCCATTTTGATACCACATTGGCAATTTCAAGTTCTGAAACAATTAGTTCATCCGATTGGTTTTGAGTTTTCCAATTATTTTTAGAATTATCTAGTTTATCCTTTAATTGTTTTTCCGTGTCTCTTAGTTTAGCTGCCTTCTCATAGTCCTGTACTGATATAGCATCGGATTTCTCTTTAGAAATTTTGTCTATTTCATCTTCCAAATCTTTTAAATTTGGTGGAGCAGTTAAATTTTGAATTCTTACTTTTGCACCAGCCTCATCAATAAGATCTATTGCTTTATCAGGTAAATATCTATCAGATATATATCTATCGGATAGGCTAACAGCTGCCTCAATAGCGCTATCTGTAATCTTAACTCTATGATGTGCTTCATACTTATCTCGAAGCCCTTTCAATATATTAACAGCTTCTTCTTTACTTGGCTCTCCTACCGTTATAGGTTGAAATCTTCTCTCGAGAGCTGAGTCTTTTTCAATATACCTTCTGTATTCATCTATTGTTGTTGCACCTATGCATTGTATTTCTCCACGAGCAAGAGCTGGTTTTAATATATTTGAAGCATCAATAGCCCCTTCTGCTCCTCCTGCTCCAATAATGGTATGAATCTCATCTATAAATATAATAACATTTCCTGATTCTAGTATCTCTTGCATAACCTTTTTAAGCCTTTCTTCAAACTCTCCTCTATATTTAGAACCTGCAACCATGGAGGATATGTCTAAAGTTATTACTCTTTTATCTTTCAATATTTCAGGAATACTTCCTGTTGCTATTCTTTGCGCAAGCCCCTCTGCTATTGCCGTTTTTCCTACGCCAGCCTCTCCTATAAGGCAGGGATTATTCTTCATTCTTCTACACAAAATTTCGAGTAGCCTTTGAGTTTCATTATCTCTCCCTATAACAGGGTCAAGTTTACCTTCTCTCGCCATTTCAGTTAAGTCTTTACCATAATGATCTAAGGTTTGCGTACCATGTTGTTTTTTTTCTTTTGATAGATTGGCCTTTGGAGTATCTTCAGCACACCAATTGTTTAGTATATCATCTCTTAGTTTATTAAAGTCTGCTCCTAAATTAGCTAAAATTGTGTATGCAACACCTTCTTCTTCTCTAATTAGTGCGAGCAAAATATGTTCTGGACTAATATAATTATGATTTAAATTTCTGGCTTCTATAAGACTTAGTTCTAGTAACCTTTTGGTCCTTGGAGTCAAAGGTATCTCACTTCTTCGCATTTCTACGTCACCTTCACCTTCATACTCCAACACTAACTTTTTTACTCCTTCTGAAGAAATTTTCATATCATTCAATGATTTTTTACATAGCCCATCTTGCTCTTTTAGAAGACCTAAAAGTATATGTTCTGTACCTACATAGCCATGTTTTAATCCCTCGGCCTCTTCTTGAGCATAGACCAATACCTTTTGTGCTCTTTCTGTAAATTTATTAAACATCATATTCAAATACCTCACTTGCTATGAATTTACTTATACTTTTAATTATGCCCACTTTTATTTCATTCTTGCATATCTTAATAGAATATTAATTCCCATATATTTACTATTCTATAAAACTATTTTTTCTCCTTGTCTGAAGCAATAGTTTCGTAATTACTTTTTTTACATTTTCATACATAATATTCACAGCTAATAGTTTTTATAAAATAAAAAGCTTACCTTCTAAAAATTAAGAAGATAAACTTTTACTAAACTAAACCACATATGCCTCTAAAACTTATATTACTTCATCTGGAATGTACCCCTTAAATTGAGCATTATACAATTTCGAATATATTCCAGAAGCCTCTATTAATTCATTGTGGGTACCCTTTTCCTGTATGCCTTGATCTGTAATTACTACAATTTCATCTGCATTTCTTACAGTTGAAAGCCTATGAGCTACTACAAGTGTTGTCCTACCTTTAGATAACTTTTCTAATGATTTTTGAATTATTATCTCTGTAGCATTATCTAGTGCTGATGTAGCCTCATCTAAAATTAATATTGGAGGATTTTTTAGAAACACTCTTGCTATAGACATCCTCTGCTTTTGACCACCAGATAATTTAACTCCTCTTTCCCCAATGTTTGTGTCATACCCATCAGATAGCAACATAATAAAGTTGTGTATATTTGCATTTTTTGCGGCCTCTATTACCTCATCATCAGTTGCATCAGGTCTTCCATATAATATATTTTCCTTTATAGTCCCTGTAAACAAAAATACCTCCTGTTGAACAATACCAATGTTTTGTCTTAAAGATTGCAGTGTAACATCTTTTATACTATTCCCATCAATTAAAATGTCTCCATCAGATAATTCATAAAATCTTGGAATTAAGTGACATAGGGTGGTTTTACCTCCCCCAGATGGTCCAACAATTGCTAAAGTCTTACCTGCCTCTACATGCAAACTCATGTTAGATATAATAGATGTTTTATCGTTATAACTGAATGTTATATCCTTAAGCTCTATATCCCCCAATACATTTTTAAGTACTATAGCATTATCCGTGTCAACTATTGCAGGTTCTATGTTCATTAGCTCAATAAACCTTTCAAAGCCGGCCATTCCTGATTGATATTGCTCTACAAAAGAAGTAAGTCTTCGAATTGGTTGCATAAAAAATTGTATATATAATAAATATGCTACTAAATCAGGTATATTTATCCATTTCTTATACACGAAATATCCCCCGAACCCAATAATAATAACATTTAATATGTCCACAAAAAATTTTATACCTACAGAAAATGTTGCCATATATTTATATGCATATTGCCTGGACTGCTTAAACTGTTCATTACCTTCATCAAACTTTTCCATTTCATATTCTTCATTAGTGAAGGACTTAGAAACTCTTATACCTGATATACTATTCTCTAGGTTTGAATTTACATTTGCAACTTCTTTTCTAACATCTCTAAAGGCTTCTGCCATTTTAATTCTTCTGCTCATAGCAAACCATATCATTAGAGGCACTGTTGCAAACACTATTAATGTGAGCTTTATATTGATAGTACATAGAGCAATAAAAGATCCTATAAGCATAACTGCTGAAATAAATAAATCCTCAGGGCCATGATGTGCAAGTTCTGATATTTCCATTAAGTCATTAATTATTTTAGACATAATATGTCCAGTTTTATTATCATCAAAATATTTAAAAGATAAAGTTTGAAGATGAGAAAATATATCTTTTCTCATTTCATACTGCATTCTCACACCCATAACATGACCCCAGTATTCTATTATATAGTTAAATACTAATTTTAATAAATATAAAATCGCAAGGACCGCCGTAAACATAAACACTCTACTTATATTGTTATTGGGTAGGGCTTCATTTAAAATATTTCTAGTTACCATAGGAAATACAAGATCTAATGAGGCTACTAAAAAAGCACACACCATATCCAATATAAATAACTTTTTATGAGGACCGTAATAAGAAATAAATTTTTTAATCATGATATCTTCCTCCTAATATGTTTCTCTAAAAGTCTAGTGGCAAATAATTGTTATCTCTAAAAAATAAGCAGTAATTTAAAATTACTACTTATTCACAAATATCTATAAAAATCTACTATGCCATAAACTCTTCTATTTCTTCTACAGTTTTAATTATCTGTTTTGAAAGATTTTCGCATCCATCTTCTGTAATCAATAAATCATCTTCTATTCTAATACCCATATTCTCTTCTTCAATATAAAGTCCTGGCTCATTAGTAAGTACCATTCCTGGTTTTAATTCCATGTCACGACTTCCTACATCATGAGTATCTAGGCCTAAATAATGACTTACTCCATGAAAATAATACTTAGATAATTCACTAGCCTCTTTAATAAGTCCAAGCTCTATACATCCTGCCTCAAGTACTCTTTTAGCAGTTTCATTTAAAACTGAGAACAGTATGCCTGGTTTTGCAACTTTCGTTACTGCTTCCTGGGCTCTTAGAACTACATTATAAACTTGCTTTTGTCTCTCTGTAAATTTCCCATTAACAGGGAATGTACGGCTTATATCTGCATTGTAATATTTGTATTGAGCGCCTAAGTCAAATAATACTAATTTACCTTCCTCAAGTTCGCTATTATTCTTATCATAATGGAGTATAGTTGCATTCACGCCACAAGCTGCAATAGTGTGAAAAGCGTAATCTGTTATACCATTACTTTTTAATGTAAAATCAAAATGAGCCTCTAATTGGTATTCTTTCATCCCTGCTTTAGCATTTTGCATTAGTGCTTTTATACCTTTATCTGTAATATCTATAGCTTTTCTTAATAGTTCAATTTCTTCTTCTGATTTTATAAGTCTAAGATTTGCTATTTCATGGTATATGTTTTTCATACTTAAATATGGATATCTTTCTAATGCAACTCTCGCAAAGCTTTGCGCAGAAGTCATTGATAAATGAAACTGTTGTCTTTCAAGGTCCAAACATAAATTTTCTATTTTTGTTCTATCCATAATGGAGCCAAAAACTTCTTCAAATTCTTCTAGAAACAAAACACTTTCTATGCCAGAAATTTCCTTAGCCTGCGTTTCGGGCATTTTCTCTCCTACCCATCTAGCCATAACAGGATCATTTTTTTCTATAAATAGTGTTTCGTCAACTTTACCATTTCTTTTCACTAACATTAAAATAATTTTTTCTCTATTTATGCCTGTTAAATAGTAAAAATTTCTATTTGGAGTGAATGCATATTTTTCATCTCCTGTTTTATATGGTGCCTCACCTGCAAATATCAAGGTTATAGAATTTTCTTCTAATTTATCCCATAAACTTTTTCTGTTTTTAGTAAATATCAACTTTTTCATTCGGATCCCCCCTAAGTAATTATGTATAAAAATATAAAGACAATATATTTTCCCGTTGTCTTTCCCTCTTTATAACATAACACTCAGTCTAAAAAAATTCAATATTTTTTTGTAAATTGTTGTATATTCATTAATACTTAAACTGTGACTATTTCAAAATGTACTATGTGGAAAAATATATTTTACCAATATCTATTAATATGATATATTTTTAGTAAAGAAATATATCGATGCGAGTAAAAATAATATAGAATGGAGGATTTTCAAAGGCTCACATACCTTTGAAGTAGCACTATGGAAAAAACTATATTGGTTGTTGAAGATGATGATAGATTAAGAAAGCTTATAAGTGATTATCTTAAAATAGAAGATTTCAAAGTCATACAAGCCACAAATGGAAAGGAAGCTCTTTTAGAATTCCAAAATGAAAAAATTGATTTAATTATATTAGATGTTATGATGCCAATCTTAGATGGTTTTACGGTATGCAAAACTATTAGAGCCAACTCTGATGTGCCTATAATATTTTTGACTTCCAAAAGTGAAGATGAAGATAAGCTTAAAGGGTTTGAACTTGGTGCTGATGAATATGTAACTAAGCCTTTTAGCCCGAAGGTACTTGTGGCAAGAACTATATCTCTTTTAAAGAGAATAGAAGGTACCATAGGAAGTTCAGGTAATGTAATTGATATGGCAGGCCTAAAAGTAAATCTTTTATCCCGCCAAGTACATGTAGATAATAAAGAAATCAACCTTTCCCCCACAGAGTATGATTTACTAGCCTTCCTAATTAAGAACAAGGGCATAGTTTTATCTAGAAATGCACTACTGGATAATGTGTGGGGTTATAGTTATGATGGAGACATACGAACTGTGGACACACACATAAAAAGATTAAGAGAAAAGCTCAATTATAAATCAAAATTTATTTGCACTGTACGAGGTACAGGTTATAGATTCGAGGTGATTAAGTGAAAAAGCATGGCATTACTTTAAAATTGTTTACTATTACAGTTGTATTCTTATTTATGTTTATAAGTGCAGTAATTTTGATTCAATCCTTATTCTTCGAAAAGTTTTATGTTACCCAAAAGACAAAAGAACTAAAAACTAATGTAGAAAAATTTAAAGCTAACTACAATAATTATACACCTAACAATATTTTTAATGCTATGAGTGATTTTGAAGATAAAAACAATGCAAAAATAGCTATCTTAGAAAATAATGGTACCTTAAAATTAATACAGCAGCCTCTAGTAAAAGAAAAACAATCTAGAGATTCTGAAACAATGATGCTAGCAATTAATAATTGGATATCCTCTTTAGAAAATTATTTTGATGTTTTAAGTACTAAAAAAACAATAGTTTATACTTTTAAACACCCTTCTCTATATACGGACAATTTAGTTTTAGTGTCGCCAGTGCTCGCAAATGGTGAAATAAAAGATATTGTTTTTGTACTATCCACGCTTCAACCTGTTGGTGAGGCTGCTTCCATTACAAGAAAATATTATATTTATGTTTATATAGCTGCAGTAATTTTAATTGCTATACTTTCCTTGATTTATTCTAAAATGATTTCAAAACCACTTATTTCCCTTAACTCCACAGCTTCAAAAATAGCTGAATTAGACTTTTCTGCTAAATGCCCAGTAAATTCTAATGATGAAATAGGTAGTCTAGGCAAAACTTTGAATTTTCTATCTGAAAAACTAGGCATAACACTTAATGAACTTAAAACTGCTAATGAAAATCTTAAGGGTGACATTGAAAAGGAGAAGCAATTAGAGAAAATGAGAAAAGAATTTATTGCTAGTGTTTCCCATGAACTTAAAAGCCCAATAAGTGTTATATCAGGTTTTGCAGAAGGACTTAAAGATGGAATACCTAAAGGTGATGATATAACTTACTATTTAGATGTAATAATTGATGAATCCAAAAACATGAATTCCTTAGTTTGTGACATGTTGGATTTATCACAATTAGAATCTGGAAATTTCAAATTAAACATGTTAGGATTTAATATTACCCAGTTCATTAATTCTATATATAAAAAATTCCAAAATAGCATAAATGACAAACATCTTAAATTAAACATATCAGATGATATGAGTAATGTAGTAGTTTATGGTGATCCCTACCGGATAGAGCAAGTTATAAATAATTTGATTAGCAATGCTATAAGATACACTCCTCACAATAAGACAATAACAATTGCACTCAAAGCGCAGGAAAATAGCATATTAATTCAAATAGAAAATGAAGGAAGTTTTATTGAAAAAGTAGACTTAGATAGAATTTGGGATAAGTTTTACAAAGTCGATAAGTCAGGTAACAAACATCTTGGTGGTACTGGCCTTGGTTTGTCTATAGTTAAAAATATATTATATCTTCATAAAAGTAATTTTGGAGTTTTAAATACAGATGCAGGCGTTTGCTTTTATTTCACTTTAGCGATTATAGAACCCTAATGGTTAAATCATAACATGGCAGTTTTATAATTTTATGCATAATAAAAAAATAAATTTCAGAAAGTCTCCTTCTGAAATTTATTTCTTGAAAATATTTAAAAATTAATAGTGATAGACTACATATATATTACTTAAATCACTTAATATTATAAATCCTCATTGCTATGGCTTCGTAGTACATATTCTACATCTGCAGATAGTACCATTGATTTTGAAATAATCGTTGAATCTAAATAGATATTATTTTCCAGTGGATGTGGTGTTACCATGCCAGGGTAGTCTGAACCATATGCCTGCTCTATTAACCTAGTCTCAATAATATCATCTTTCCCTTTCCTTTTGCGATGTGATATAATACTCGCCATTTTGCGTTCCTCCTTGTTCTACAATAGTAAAATAATTGTTTTCTAACATTTTACATAATATTTTCATTTCTTCAGGACTTTTCATTTTTGAAGTAATTGTTAACTTATCATTTTGCTCAATTAACCCCATATAATCATGAATGCTGCTATAATCACTTAAGTTAATATCAGAAATAAGGTCTAATCTATATTCAGACATTCACTTCTCTCCTCTTTGGCATATTTAATATTAGTGTTTGTAATTCTAGGTAAAATATACGTATTAATATAATATTTTTTATTTATCTAATATCTTTATATTTTAATATTTTAATATTTAAAGCAAAAAAAATAAAACCGTATAACTACGATTTTATTTCATTATTATTTTATTTCTATTCCACATTTCTATGAGCTTCAATTATTTTATCAATTCCCTCTGGAGGTACTTCTTCATATCTTTCAAATTTCACTCTGAAATTTGCCCTAGCACCAGTCATTGATCGTAAATCAGTTGCATAATTAAATAGCTCTGATTGTGGCACCTCCCCTATGACTTTCTGTCCTCTTTCAACAGACTCCATCCCTAGTATTCTACCTCTTTTTTTATTTATATCTGTAATAATATCGCCCATATAGTCTTCTGGACAAGTTACTTCCACGTGCATAATTGGCTCTAATATAACAGGATTTGCTTCTTGAAGACCTTTCTTATAAGCTAAGGTGGCAGCCATTTTAAATGCCATTTCTGAAGAATCCACAGCGTGATATGACCCATCATGTAAGGTTGATTTAAGCCTTATAACTGGAAATCCAGCAAGTACACCATGCTGAATGCATTCTTTTAAACCTTTCTCAACAGCGGGTATATATTGCCTTGGAACTGTTCCACCTACTACTGCATCAACAAATTCTAAATCATCTGCACCGTCTATTCTAGGTTCAAATTTAATTTTTACATCACCATATTGGCCATGTCCTCCAGATTGTTTTTTATGTTTGCCTTGAACATCAGAGGCTTTTCTAATTGTTTCTCTATAAGCAATCCTTGGAATTTCTAATGATACATCAACGCCAAATTTATTTTTCAATTTACTTACTATTACCTGAAGGTGCGTTGAACCTAACCCTGAAATTATAGTTTGTGCATTTTCTGCACTCCTAGCAATTGAGAATGTAGGATCTTCTTCTAATAACTTTGTTAACCCATTAGATATTTTATCTTCATCACCTTTAGATTTAGTTACAATAGCCCTTGAAAATACTGGTTGTGGAAAATCCATAGTATCATACATTAATAGTCTGCCACTATCACAAAGCGTATCTCCTGTAGTAGTATATTGAAGTTTTGAAACAGCACCTATATCACCTGCCTCAATTTCATGAGTTGGAAATTGCTGTTTACCTCTTAAGAAATACAGATTACCCATTTTTTCTTCTTTTTCTTTGTTGGTATTATATACCATTGTATCACTCTTAGCTTTCCCTGTAATTACACGAAACATCGATAGTTTACCTACAAATGGATCCGCAATAGTTTTAAATACTAATGCCGAGAATGGATCAGTATCATTAATTTTAACTTGCATATATTTATTGTTTTTTATATCTTTTGCGCTGTAAAGAGTTGTATCAATAGGTGATGGGAAACATTCAATCATATCTTCTAATAAGGTATTAACTCCTATACCTAGCAAAGCAGATCCACACATTATAGGTGCAATTTCTCCCTGCGATGCTCCTTTTATAAGCCCATGGTATATTTCTTCTTCACTTAGAGAACCCTCATTAAAATATTTATCTAATAAAACTTCATCAGTCTCAGCTACAGCCTCCATAACCATTTGTTTACACTCATCCACTTTATCAATTAATCCTTCTGGAATATCGCTATCTTCCATGTTATGTGTTTTAGGATTAAATATTCGAGCTCTTCTAGATATTACATTTATTACACCTATAAAATTTTCTTCACTACCTATAGGATATTGAATTGGTACTGCAGATATCCCAAACTTTTCTTTTATCTGTTGCAAGACTACTTCAAAATTACTATTTTCTCTATCTAGCTTATTGATAAAAAATGCTCTAGGTAGATTATGCTCATTGATATATTCCCAGGCTTTTTCGGTTCCAACTTCTATACCTGATACACCACAGACAGTTATCATTGCCATATCTACAGCTCTTAAACCCTCAATCATTTCACCTATATAATCAAAATATCCAGGCATATCTACTAAATTTATTTTCACATCTTCCCATTCACTTAAAGCTACCGATGTAGAAATAGATGTTTTTCTCTTCTTTTCTTCACTATCATAATCACTAACTGTAGTACCATCATCAACTTTACCGAATCTATCTATAGCTTTTGTGTAATAGAGTATTGATTCCATTATTGTAGTTTTTCCCGAACCACTATGTCCAACAATTCCTACATTTCTTAGATTGTTGCTTTTATATTCTTTCATATACAATACCTCCTAGCTTTTCGTTAGATATATATTCATTTATACTACCTCTATCATATATTCTACCTTTAAATAAAAAATCCTTTTTAAATGACTAAATTTTCTAAATAGTCTGAGAGTATCACTAAACATTATATTATCCCTTAAAAAACATAAAAGTATCAATAATATAAAAGTATCAATAATATAAAATTATTGATACTTAAGTATATATTTATAGTAAATAGAAGTTATTACTAATAATCTATATTTACTATAAAAATTTATGTAGTATATGTTATAACAGAATAATTTTCTACAAAATAAAAAAAAGCTATTAATTAGCTTTTGAATACTTTAAATAAAATGGCTCCGCGAAAAGGATTTGAACCTTCAACCTATCGGTTAACAGCCGAGTGCTCCACCGTTGAGCTATCGCGGAATATTTTAACCTGGCGACGACCTACTCTCCCACAAGGTTGCCCCTGCAGTACCATTAGCGCATTGAAGCTTAACCTTCGTGTTCGGTATGGGAACGGGTGTTACCTTCATGCCATAATCACCAGATTGAGAAAATTTATATTCTCTCAAAATTGCACAGTGAAATTTTCGCTTATATATATTAAGGTCAAGCCCTCGACTTATTAGTATTAGTCAGCTGAACATGTTACCATGCTTACACCTCTAACCTATCAACCTGGTGTTCTTCCAGGAGTCTTACTAACACCGTGCTTACGCACGAGTTATGGGAAATCTCATCTCAGGGTGGGCTTCACGCTTAGATGCTTTCAGCGTTTATCCCTTCCAAACATAGCTACCCAGCGATGCCACTGGCGTGACAACTGGTGCACCAGAGGTTTGTCCATCCCGGTCCTCTCGTACTAAGGACAGCTCCCTTCAAATTTCCTACGCCCGCGACGGATAGGGACCGAACTGTCTCACGACGTTCTGAACCCAGCTCGCGTGCCGCTTTAATGGGCGAACAGCCCAACCCTTGGGACCTACTTCAGCCCCAGGATGCGACGAGCCGACATCGAGGTGCCAAACCTCCCCGTCGATGTGGACTCTTGGGGGAGATCAGCCTGTTATCCCCGAGGTAGCTTTTATCCGTTGAGCGATGGCCCTCCCACGAGGTACCACCGGATCACTAAGTCCGACTTTCGTCCCTGCTCCACTTGTAGGTGTCGCAGTCAGGCTCCCTTCTGCCTTTGCACTCTTCGCGCGATTTCCAACCGCGCTGAGGGAACCTTTGAGCGCCTCCGTTACTTTTTTGGAGGCGACCGCCCCAGTCAAACTGCCCACCTAACAATGTCCTGTGACCAGATTCATGGCCTCCAGTTAGAACCTCAGTACTGTCAGGGTGGTATCCCAAGGATGACTCCACACAGGCTGACGCCCATGTTTCTCAGTCTCCCACCTATCCTGTACAGACAATACCGAAATTCAATGCTAAGCTACAGTAAAGCTCTACGGGGTCTTTCCGTCCAATCGCGGGTAGCCAGCATCTTCACTGGCACTACAATTTCGCCGGATGTGCTGTTGAGACAGTGCCCAAATCATTACGCCATTCGTGCGGGTCGGAACTTACCCGACAAGGAATTTCGCTACCTTAGGACCGTTATAGTTACGGCCGCCGTTTACTGGGGCTTAAGTTCATACCTTCGCTTGCGCTAAGTAATCCCCTTAACCTTCCAGCACCGGGCAGGCGTCAGCCCCTATACATCAGCTTTCGCTTTAGCAGAGACCTGTGTTTTTGCTAAACAGTTGCTTGGGCCTATTCTCTGCGACCTACTTTCGTAGGCACCCCTTCTCCCGAAGTTACGGGGTCAATTTGCCGAGTTCCTTAACAGCAATTCTTCCGATGGTCTTAGGATTCTCTCCTCACCTACCTGTGTCGGTTTGCGGTACGGGCACCAATATCCTCGATAGAGACTTTTCTTGGCAGCGTGGAATCAGATACTTCAGGAATAAATTCCCTTCCCCATCACATCTCAGCGTTAAGAGCAAACGGATTTGCCTGCTTGCTCCGCCTAAATGCTTAGACACACATCCAATAGTGTGCACATCTTATCCTCCTGCGTCATCCCATTTCTAATAACGTCCATTGGTGGTATCGGAATATCAACCGATTGTCCATCACCTACGCCTTTCGGCCTCGGCTTAGGTCCCGACTAACCCTGAGAGGACGAGCCTTCCTCAGGAAACCTTAGGTTTTCGACCGTTAAGATTCTCACTTAACTCTCGCTACTTATGCCAACATTCTCACTTCTGTACCGTCCACCACTCCTTACGGTATGACTTCAGCCAGTACAGAAAGCTCCTCTACCGCGTACACATAGTGTACACCCATAGCTTCGGTGGTAAGTTTTAGCCCCGGACATCTTCGGCGCAGGATCTCTTGACTAGTGAGCTATTACGCACTCTTTGAATGAGTGGCTGCTTCTGAGCCAACATCCTAGTTGTCTTAGAAATCCCACATCCTTTTCCACTTAACTTACACTTTGGGACCTTAGCTGATGGTCTGGGCTGTTTCCCTTTTGACTACGGATCTTATCATTCGCAGTCTGACTGCCGAAATAAAAGTATATGGCATTCGGAGTTTGATAGAGTTCAGTAACTGTTGTCAGCCCCTAGCTCATTCAGTGCTCTACCTCCATTACTCAATTAATCGACGCTAGCCCTAAAGCTATTTCGAGGAGAACCAGCTATCTCCGAGTTCGATTGGAATTTCTCCGCTATCCACAGCTCATCCCATGGTTTTTCAACACCAACGTGGTTCGGACCTCCACGGAATTTTACTTCCGCTTCATCCTGGCCATGGATAGGTCACCCGGTTTCGGGTCTACGACATGCAACTATACGCCCTATTCAGACTTGGTTTCCCTTCGGCTCCGTACCTTAAGTACTTAACCTCGCTACATATCGTAACTCGTTGGCTCGTTCTACAAAAAGCACGCCGTCACACATATAAAGTGCTCCGACCGGTTGTAGGCACACGGTTTCAGGTTCTATTTCACTCCCCTTCCGGGGTTCTTTTCACCTTTCCCTCACGGTACTTCTTCACTATCGGTCACTAGGTAGTATTTAGCCTTGGGAGGTGGTCCTCCCTGCTTCCCACAAGGTTTCACGTGTCTCGTGGTACTCTGGATTAGATCTGACTGTTTTTCCTTTTCATTTACAGGCCTATTACCTTCTGCGGAGCAGCTTTCCAGCTATCTTCAATTAAGGAATTGCAGTATTTATGATCTATCCTCAACCCCTAGGTCAAAGACCTAGGTTTGGGCTCTTTCCCTTTCGCTCGCCGCTACTTAGGAAATCGATGTTTCTTTCTCTTCCTCCGGGTACTTAGATGTTTCAGTTCCCCGGGTCTACCTCTGCATACCTATTTATTCAGTATGCAGTACATAGTTGTTACTATGTGGGTTCCCCCATTCGGAAATCTTTGGATCACAGGCTATTTGCGCCTACCCAAAGCTTATCGCAGCTTAACGCGTCCTTCTTCGGCTCCTAGTGCCAAGGCATTCGCCATGCGCCCTTTGTAGCTTAACCTTTATCTTTATCTATTTGCATAGATAATTTCGTCTATTTACATAAACGTTTTAATTCATTTTGCGAAATTGTATTAAATCCATCTAACTACTTACGTAGTTTTAACTTATTAAAACAACTTTAATTTCACTGTGCAATTTTCAAAGAACATTTTTAGAAAGATTAAATTTTTAGTTAACTCAGAAGAGTTAACTAAAATTAGTCTCTCAAAATTAAACAGAGAATAGGTTACGAGTAATTACAGTAGATGTTTTGCATTGACCGAAGTCTTTGCATCTACTCCCTAGAAAGGAGGTGATCCAGCCGCAGGTTCTCCTACGGCTACCTTGTTACGACTTCACCCCAATCATCAATCCCACCTTCGGCCGCTGGCTCCTTACGGTTACCTCACGGACTTCGGGTGTTACCAACTCTCATGGTGTGACGGGCGGTGTGTACAAGGCCCGGGAACGTATTCACCGCGACATGCTGATTCGCGATTACTAGCAACTCCGGCTTCATGTAGGCGAGTTGCAGCCTACAATCCGAACTGGGATGAGTTTTTGAGTTTGGCTCCACCTTGCGGTCTTGCATCTCTTTGTACTCACCATTGTAGCACGTGTGTAGCCCTAGACATAAGGGGCATGATGATTTGACGTCATCCCCACCTTCCTCCCGGTTAACCCGGGCAGTCTCACTAGAGTGCTCAACTTAATGGTAGCAACTAATGATAAGGGTTGCGCTCGTTGCGGGACTTAACCCAACATCTCACGACACGAGCTGACGACAACCATGCACCACCTGTCACCCTGTCCCGAAGGACTTCGCCCATCTCTGGGTTATGCAGGGGATGTCAAGTCTAGGTAAGGTTCTTCGCGTTGCTTCGAATTAAACCACATGCTCCGCTGCTTGTGCGGGCCCCCGTCAATTCCTTTGAGTTTTAATCTTGCGATCGTACTCCCCAGGCGGAATACTTATTGTGTTAACTGCGGCACCGAGGTTCGACCCCCGACACCTAGTATTCATCGTTTACGGCGTGGACTACCAGGGTATCTAATCCTGTTTGCTCCCCACGCTTTCATGCCTCAGCGTCAGTTACAGTCCAGTAAGTCGCCTTCGCCACTGGTGTTCTTCCTAATCTCTACGCATTTCACCGCTACACTAGGAATTCCACTTACCTCTCCTGCACTCTAGACACCCAGTTTCAAATGCAGCACCCAAGTTAAGCTCGGGTATTTCACATCTGACTTAAATGTCCGCCTACGCATCCTTTACGCCCAGTAAATCCGGACAACGCTTGCCACCTACGTATTACCGCGGCTGCTGGCACGTAGTTAGCCGTGGCTTCCTCCTCTGGTACCGTCATTATCGTCCCAGAAGACAGAACTTTACAACCCGAAGGCCTTCATCATTCACGCGGCGTTGCTGCGTCAGGGTTTCCCCCATTGCGCAATATTCCCCACTGCTGCCTCCCGTAGGAGTCTGGACCGTGTCTCAGTTCCAATGTGGCCGATCACCCTCTCAGGTCGGCTACGCATCGTTGCCTTGGTGGGCCGTTACCTCACCAACTAGCTAATGCGCCGCGGGTCCATCTCAAAGTGGAATTTTCCGAAGAAAAATCCTTTGATGTCTCGATCATGCGATCAAAACATATTATGCGGTATTAATCTCCCTTTCGGGAGGCTATTCCCCTCTTTGAGGCAGGTTACCCACGTGTTACTCACCCGTCCGCCGCTAATTCACCCCGAAGGGTTTCATCGCTCGACTTGCATGTGTTAGGCACGCCGCCAGCGTTCGTCCTGAGCCAGGATCAAACTCTCAATTTAAAAGTTTACACTTTTTATTTGAAATGAATAATCTGCGCCAACTGTTAAGCTGGTTAGCAAGCTCATTACATACTTTTTAGTCTTACGACTAAAATTACTTTTTTATCTAAAGTAATTAACTGGTCTAACGAAATATTATTTCGCTATTTTACCTATTTCTCTGTTTAATTTTCAAAGACCAACTGTTTCTTTTGTATTAATCGTCAACCGACGACTTCTACAATATTACTAGATATTATTTGTTTTGTCAACAACTTTATTATTTTTTTAAATTAGATTTAAAAAATATTAATTGCTAACTTATCAAACTTTACTTTATCGTTACTCATTCGTAGCGACAAGGAGTATTCTATCATAATAATAAAGTTGTATATTTTAGATTTATTGTTATATATCAGTTTTATTCTTCATTTACTTCATATTGCTACATATTTCATTGTTTTAGCTATATTGACACACATGGTTAAGTATATAATAATTGATCTACATTTAAGCATATTATGCATTTATTTTCAAAAGTTATTAACAATTTTATGTGATTATTCAAAGCAGGTTTGACCTCTTGCATACTAATTCCAATATACTTTATTGCTCTTTGATTAAATTGTATATTCCGACATTGGATTTTATATTATTCTCAAGGCATGGTGTTCTTTATAAACACCATTCTGAATGTAACACAATTACTTATGTTACATTTCAAATATCAACACTTAATATTAAAACCCACATCTAATTGATATGGGTTTACTTTTACAATATAAAGTCTTTTTAGGAGTAGTACTATAAAGATCAAATATTTACCTTATCCTCAGGTAATGAGTTTATTTTGCTATTGCTATTATAGTATAACTACGCCCATAGCCATAAAACATATACCCACAATCTTTAGTAACGTCTTTTCATTAACCTTATTAGCATAGCTAGAGCCTAGAATTGCGCCAAGGACTGCCCCCACAGCTAAGAAACTACCCAATTCAAAGTCTATCTTACCTCTAGCAGCATAACCGACAGTAGAGGAAAGAGCTGTTATGGCCATTATAAGAGTAGAAGTACCTATAGCCTTATGAAGTGGGAATGACATTAATATTATTAAAGCTAAAAGTATCAAAACTCCACCACCAGCTCCAAATATTCCACTTAATATTCCTATGCCTAATCCTATAATTAAAGCCGCTAGTATTTTTTGCCTTTCTGTTTTAAAATGAATAAATCCACTTATAGTATCTGATGAATCACTTTTCTCTTTATAGCTCTTACGGAACATTGATAACCCTGCAATAACTAACACAACTCCAAAGCTAGAGGACAGGTTACCTTCTCCCATTTTACTTGCAAATAATGCACCTAATTGAGCTCCAATAATAGAAGTTGAAGCTATCCAGATACCTGATTTAAGCTCTATATTCCCATTCTTGTAGTAAGAATAAGATACAGTTAAAGAAGCTATAACATCCACAAAAAGACTTGTACCTATTGCGGTATGAACACTAACTTTAAAGAGTATTATTTTACATTAAATAGTTTAAATTTAATACTAATTACTTTTTCTATTTATTTCAGAGTTATAAATTTTGCAGCGGTTTCTTCCAGATTGTTTAACATGATACATAGCTTTATCCGCTTTATTAATTAAAGTGTCTATATTTACTCCATCATATGGATATACTGCCAACCCAATACTAATTGTGACAATTTCAAAATTACAATAGGATTTAATTACATTAGAGTTGCAGATTTTTAATCGGATCTTTTCAGCAGTATTAAAACCTTCTTTACCAGAATAATTGTCTAATAAAATTACGAATTCTTCTCCACCATATCTAAAAATACCTTCATTTCCATTAGTAGCTTCACGAATAATTTTTGCAACCTCCTGCAGTACTAAATCACCTTTAATGTGTCCATAAGTATCATTTACCAGCTTAAAGTGGTCAATATCACAAAACAATATAGTCATCAAACTAATTTCTTCTGATACCTTTCTTTCGAAATATTCATACAGGTATCTGTGATTATAAACAGAAGTTAAACAATCAGTAATGGAGAGTTTTAAAAGATGCTCACTTTCACTTTCCATAAGTTCAGCATACTTATTAATCAGTTCTTTAAACTCATTTTTCATGTTTAAGATTAAATCATTCCCTTTCTCTGAATTAATAATATTCTCTACACCAAATTTACCTAAAAGTGCAATTTTATAATGATTGTCTATTTTCAATAAAATAGCTTTTACTATGTAAAAGCTAAAAAGCCCCACTGTGTACCCAGCTACAAGGCAACCAATACAAAAAGCTACTTTCCTTTCAGGTATCCATATAATAAAAAAGCCTGCGTATATAGGGAATATTGCTCCCATCACTAATCCGAAGGTGCATAAAACTGCCTTAACCATTTTCATCGGCTTTATATATATCACAAAATAGTCCTCCTTTGTTATATAGAGCTAACCTCCACATTCAATAATTACATTTAAATTCAATTTTATGAAATATTTAAATTGTCGCTTAAGTGTTTTAAATGCTTGTGATGTAGTTTGATAATAAAAAGCACTCTTCTTACTATTCTACAATAATTATACAACTCCTTCAAACTTTGTATTTTTTATAACAATACTACTAACTTATTAGACGATTTCATTACATTAAACAGTTTATTTGTAATTATTATTAAAAGTCTACAAACATACCAACTTTAAATACTGATAAATACCACATCCATTTTTTTATATAAAATAAAAAAAACCGTTCAGGGTGATTGCTAACACCATAACCGGCTCATTTCTATATTATGCCATATCACATTCGACATATGTCTTCATTAAGGTTACCTTCAACAATCTCAATTATTGTCAAGAAAGAGTACTTTTTATTCTATTTACAATACAGAACTCATCTCCTTAATTTAGCGTAGGTTTTTCCTAATTATCCTTGACAAAGGATACATTTTAAAGCGAGTTTGTATTTTTTAGCATCTACAAATAAAATAAATTTTAGAATTACTTAGTGAAGTTAAAGCATTCTAGCAATATATACTTTTCATTATAAAATAAAAAAAACAGTCCAATATGGACTGTTTTTTTGGTGGAGATAAAGGGAATCGAACCCTTGACCCCCTGCGTGCAAGGCAGGTGCTCTCCCAGCTGAGCTATATCCCCTTATGGTGGACCTTCAGGGACTCGAACCCCGGACCGACCGGTTATGAGCCGGTAGCTCTAACCAGCTGAGCTAAAGATCCATAAATTACCTGGCGACGACCTACTCTCCCACAAGGTCACCCCTGCAGTACCATTAGCGCATTGAAGCTTAACCTTCGTGTTCGGTATGGGAACGGGTGTTACCTTCATGCCATAATCACCAGATTCGTTAATATCCACCAATACTATTAAATTTTAAAAAAATGGCTCCGCGAAAAGGATTTGAACCTTCAACCTATCGGTTAACAGCCGAGTGCTCCACCGTTGAGCTATCGCGGAACATTACCTAGCGACGACCTACTCTCCCACAAGGTTGCCCCTGCAGTACCATTAGCGCATTGAAGCTTAACCTTCGTGTTCGGTATGGGAACGGGTGTTACCTTCATGCCATAATCACTAGATTGAGAAAATTTATATTCTCTCAAAATTGCACAGTGAAATTTTCGCTTCATATATATATTAAGGTCAAGCCCTCGACTTATTAGTATTAGTCAGCTGAACATGTTACCATGCTTACACCTCTAACCTATCAACCTGGTGTTCTTCCAGGAGTCTTACTAACACCGTGCTTGCGCACGAGTTATGGGAAATCTCATCTCAGGGTGGGCTTCACGCTTAGATGCTTTCAGCGTTTATCCCTTCCAAACATAGCTACCCAGCGATGCCACTGGCGTGACAACTGGTGCACCAGAGGTTTGTCCATCCCGGTCCTCTCGTACTAAGGACAGCTCCCTTCAAATTTCCTACGCCCGCGACGGATAGGGACCGAACTGTCTCACGACGTTCTGAACCCAGCTCGCGTGCCGCTTTAATGGGCGAACAGCCCAACCCTTGGGACCTACTTCAGCCCCAGGATGCGACGAGCCGACATCGAGGTGCCAAACCTCCCCGTCGATGTGGACTCTTGGGGGAGATCAGCCTGTTATCCCCGAGGTAGCTTTTATCCGTTGAGCGATGGCCCTCCCACGAGGTACCACCGGATCACTAAGTCCGACTTTCGTCCCTGCTCCACTTGTAGGTGTCGCAGTCAGGCTCCCTTCTGCCTTTGCACTCTTCGCGCGATTTCCAACCGCGCTGAGGGAACCTTTGAGCGCCTCCGTTACTTTTTTGGAGGCGACCGCCCCAGTCAAACTGCCCACCTAACAATGTCCTGTGACCAGATTCATGGCCTCCAGTTAGAACCTCAGTACTGTCAGGGTGGTATCCCAAGGATGACTCCACACAGGCTGACGCCCATGTTTCTCAGTCTCCCACCTATCCTGTACAGACAATACCGAAATTCAATGCTAAGCTACAGTAAAGCTCTACGGGGTCTTTCCGTCCAATCGCGGGTAGCCAGCATCTTCACTGGCACTACAATTTCGCCGGATGTGCTGTTGAGACAGTGCCCAAATCATTACGCCATTCGTGCGGGTCGGAACTTACCCGACAAGGAATTTCGCTACCTTAGGACCGTTATAGTTACGGCCGCCGTTTACTGGGGCTTAAGTTCATACCTTCGCTTGCGCTAAGTAATCCCCTTAACCTTCCAGCACCGGGCAGGCGTCAGCCCCTATACATCAGCTTTCGCTTTAGCAGAGACCTGTGTTTTTGCTAAACAGTTGCTTGGGCCTATTCTCTGCGACCTACTTTCGTAGGCACCCCTTCTCCCGAAGTTACGGGGTCAATTTGCCGAGTTCCTTAACAGCAATTCTTCCGATGGTCTTAGGATTCTCTCCTCACCTACCTGTGTCGGTTTGCGGTACGGGCACCAATATCCTCGATAGAGACTTTTCTTGGCAGCGTGGAATCAGATACTTCAGGAATAAATTCCCTTCCCCATCACATCTCAGCGTTAAGAGCAAACGGATTTGCCTGCTTGCTCCGCCTAAATGCTTAGACACACATCCAATAGTGTGCACATCTTATCCTCCTGCGTCATCCCATTTCTAATAACGTCCATTGGTGGTATCGGAATATCAACCGATTGTCCATCACCTACGCCTTTCGGCCTCGGCTTAGGTCCCGACTAACCCTGAGAGGACGAGCCTTCCTCAGGAAACCTTAGGTTTTCGACCGTTAAGATTCTCACTTAACTCTCGCTACTTATGCCAACATTCTCACTTCTGTACCGTCCACCACTCCTTACGGTATGACTTCAGCCAGTACAGAAAGCTCCTCTACCGCGTACACATAGTGTACACCCATAGCTTCGGTGGTAAGTTTTAGCCCCGGACATCTTCGGCGCAGGATCTCTTGACTAGTGAGCTATTACGCACTCTTTGAATGAGTGGCTGCTTCTGAGCCAACATCCTAGTTGTCTTAGAAATCCCACATCCTTTTCCACTTAACTTACACTTTGGGACCTTAGCTGATGGTCTGGGCTGTTTCCCTTTTGACTACGGATCTTATCATTCGCAGTCTGACTGCCGAAATAAAAGTATATGGCATTCGGAGTTTGATAGAGTTCAGTAACTGTTGTCAGCCCCTAGCTCATTCAGTGCTCTACCTCCATTACTCAATTAATCGACGCTAGCCCTAAAGCTATTTCGAGGAGAACCAGCTATCTCCGAGTTCGATTGGAATTTCTCCGCTATCCACAGCTCATCCCATGGTTTTTCAACACCAACGTGGTTCGGACCTCCACGGAATTTTACTTCCGCTTCATCCTGGCCATGGATAGGTCACCCGGTTTCGGGTCTACGACATGCAACTATACGCCCTATTCAGACTTGGTTTCCCTTCGGCTCCGTACCTTAAGTACTTAACCTCGCTACATATCGTAACTCGTTGGCTCGTTCTACAAAAAGCACGCCGTCACACATATAAAGTGCTCCGACCGGTTGTAGGCACACGGTTTCAGGTTCTATTTCACTCCCCTTCCGGGGTTCTTTTCACCTTTCCCTCACGGTACTTCTTCACTATCGGTCACTAGGTAGTATTTAGCCTTGGGAGGTGGTCCTCCCTGCTTCCCACAAGGTTTCACGTGTCTCGTGGTACTCTGGATTAGATCTGACTGTTTTTCCTTTTCATTTACAGGCCTATTACCTTCTGCGGAGCAGCTTTCCAGCTATCTTCAATTAAGGAATTGCAGTATTTATGATCTATCCTCAACCCCTAGGTCAAAGACCTAGGTTTGGGCTCTTTCCCTTTCGCTCGCCGCTACTTAGGAAATCGATGTTTCTTTCTCTTCCTCCGGGTACTTAGATGTTTCAGTTCCCCGGGTCTACCTCTGCATACCTATTTATTCAGTATGCAGTACATAGTTGTTACTATGTGGGTTCCCCCATTCGGAAATCTTTGGATCACAGGCTATTTGCGCCTACCCAAAGCTTATCGCAGCTTAACGCGTCCTTCTTCGGCTCCTAGTGCCAAGGCATTCGCCATGCGCCCTTTGTAGCTTAACCTTTATCTTTGTCTATTTGCATAGACAACTTCGCCTATTTAAATAGACGGTTTGATTGATTTTGCGAAATTGTATTAAATTCATTCATAACTACTTACGTAGTTTTAAACTTATTAAAACAACTTTAATTTCACTGTGCAATTTTCAAAGAACATAAAAAATGGTGGGTCTAAATGGACTCGAACCATCGACTTCTGCCTTATCAGAGCAGCGCTCTAACCAGCTGAGCTATAGACCCATTAATGGTGGAGGTAAAGGGAATCGAACCCTTGACCCCCTGCGTGCAAGGCAGGTGCTCTCCCAGCTGAGCTATACCCCCATTTTTGGAATTTCACTTTAGAAAAACTATTTATTAGTTAACTCGGAAGAATTAATTTAACTCTAAAGAGTAACTAAAATTAGTCTCTCAAAATTAAACAGAGAATAGGTTACGAGTAATTACAGTAGATGTTTTGCATTGACCGAAGTCTTTGCATCTACTCCCTAGAAAGGAGGTGATCCAGCCGCAGGTTCTCCTACGGCTACCTTGTTACGACTTCACCCCAATCATCAATCCCACCTTCGGCCGCTGGCTCCTTACGGTTACCTCACGGACTTCGGGTGTTACCAACTCTCATGGTGTGACGGGCGGTGTGTACAAGGCCCGGGAACGTATTCACCGCGACATGCTGATTCGCGATTACTAGCAACTCCGGCTTCATGTAGGCGAGTTGCAGCCTACAATCCGAACTGGGATGAGTTTTTGAGTTTGGCTCCACCTTGCGGTCTTGCATCTCTTTGTACTCACCATTGTAGCACGTGTGTAGCCCTAGACATAAGGGGCATGATGATTTGACGTCATCCCCACCTTCCTCCCGGTTAACCCGGGCAGTCTCACTAGAGTGCTCAACTTAATGGTAGCAACTAATGATAAGGGTTGCGCTCGTTGCGGGACTTAACCCAACATCTCACGACACGAGCTGACGACAACCATGCACCACCTGTCACCCTGTCCCGAAGGACTTCGCCCATCTCTGGGTTATGCAGGGGATGTCAAGTCTAGGTAAGGTTCTTCGCGTTGCTTCGAATTAAACCACATGCTCCGCTGCTTGTGCGGGCCCCCGTCAATTCCTTTGAGTTTTAATCTTGCGATCGTACTCCCCAGGCGGAATACTTATTGTGTTAACTGCGGCACCGAGGTTCGACCCCCGACACCTAGTATTCATCGTTTACGGCGTGGACTACCAGGGTATCTAATCCTGTTTGCTCCCCACGCTTTCATGCCTCAGCGTCAGTTACAGTCCAGTAAGTCGCCTTCGCCACTGGTGTTCTTCCTAATCTCTACGCATTTCACCGCTACACTAGGAATTCCACTTACCTCTCCTGCACTCTAGACACCCAGTTTCAAATGCAGCACCCAAGTTAAGCTCGGGTATTTCACATCTGACTTAAATGTCCGCCTACGCATCCTTTACGCCCAGTAAATCCGGACAACGCTTGCCACCTACGTATTACCGCGGCTGCTGGCACGTAGTTAGCCGTGGCTTCCTCCTCTGGTACCGTCATTATCGTCCCAGAAGACAGAACTTTACAACCCGAAGGCCTTCATCATTCACGCGGCGTTGCTGCGTCAGGGTTTCCCCCATTGCGCAATATTCCCCACTGCTGCCTCCCGTAGGAGTCTGGACCGTGTCTCAGTTCCAATGTGGCCGATCACCCTCTCAGGTCGGCTACGCATCGTTGCCTTGGTGGGCCGTTACCTCACCAACTAGCTAATGCGCCGCGGGTCCATCTCAAAGTGGAAACTCTAAAGAGAATCCTTTGATGTCTCAATCATGCGATCAAAACATATTATGCGGTATTAATCTCCCTTTCGGGAGGCTATTCCCCTCTTTGAGGCAGGTTACCCACGTGTTACTCACCCGTCCGCCGCTAATCCACCCCGAAGGGTTTCATCGCTCGACTTGCATGTGTTAGGCACGCCGCCAGCGTTCGTCCTGAGCCAGGATCAAACTCTCAATTTAAAAGTTTACACTTTTTATTTGAAATGAATAATCTGCGCCAACTGTTAAGCTGGTTAGCAAGCTCATTACATACTTTTTAGTCTTACGACTAAAATTACTTTTTTATCTAAAGTAATTAACTGGTCTAACGAAATATTATTTCGCTATTTTACCTATTTCTCTGTTTAATTTTCAAAGACCAATTTGCGTTGTCATCATGTGACGACTTTTACTATTATAATTCTTTTTTTTCTCATTGTCAACTGTTTTAAAAAAACTTTGATAATGAATTTTTAATTCATCACTATGAACATAAAGTTAATTTACATCCGTTTGTTCCAGCGACAATTAATATAATATCATATGTGTAAACCGTCCTTTGTTTATAATCATTGATTATATGAATTTATTTTCATTTTTATAGTTATTTCTACCATATATGACCGTTTGCTTATAATGATACGCTAGGAGCATTTGTTGGGCATTTAACTTTAAAATACATAAAAACTCCAGTAAGAACGTTCTTTTCTTACCAGAGTTGTTATTAATCCATTATCTAGGACTCTTGTACTATAATGCCATTATTATTTCCTTATACTTATTACCGCGTACTTCAAAATCTTGAAACATATCAAAACTTGCACATCCTGGCGCTAAGGTAACTACATCACCGGGACTTGCAACTTTTTTAGCTGCGTTAATTGCTTCATCAAAAGTTTCAGCTATTATAATTTCTAGTGAAATTTTCTTTTCTTTTAATATCCTTTCAAAAACTTCTTTTATTTTATATTTAGTGGCACCTACGAGTATGAGTGTTTTAATATTTAAGTAGCCTTGCTCTGCTAGTGGTTCAAAAGGTATTTGTTTATCATATCCTCCTGCAATTAGTATAACCGGTTTTTCAAAAGCTTTAATACTTGCTATAGTCCTTGTTGGACTAGATGCTATTGAATCATTGTAATACATAACTCCGTCTACTTCCCTCACGAACTCGCCTCTATGAGCCACCCCCATAAAAGTAGTAGCTACTTCTCTCATGCTCTCAACTGATGCTTCATCTTCCGTTGCACAAAAGGCAGTTAGCATATTTGCCACATTATGCATTCCCTTTATCTTTATTTCTGCGCGGCTACATACTACCTTGTTCATAATGAATAAGTTATCATTATGAAAATATGCACCGTCTTTTAGTTTCTCTTTTAAACTAAAATACTTTACTTTTCCCTCAGCTTCTTTTGTGAGTTCATAAGTCAATGCGTTATCTTTATTAAGTATAAGGAGACCCGACTTACTTTGATATTTAAATATGTTCCTCTTCGCATCTATATATTCTTCGATATCTTTATGGATATCCAGATGATTTGGGCTTAAATTTGTTACTACTGCTACATCTGTAGAGACAGTCATAGTCATAAGCTGAAAGCTTGATAATTCTAATACTACCTTATCAGCTTTACTTATTTCTTCAATATTTGCAAAAAGTGGAGTTCCTATATTCCCTCCAACCCAGGTTTTATATCCTTCTTGTTTTAATATATTATATATTATTGTAGTGGTAGTTGTTTTTCCATCGCTACCAGTGACACCAAAAGTTTTTGCGGGACAATATTTTATGAACTCCTCCATTTCTGATGTTATATAAGTTCCGTATTCTTTTGCTTTTAAAAGAGCCGGGTTATCTATTCTCATAGATGGCGTTTTAAAAATAACATCAAAGCCTGTTAAGTCATCTAAGTAATCCTCACCTAAAACGAGCTTTACACCCTCTTCTTCAAAATCTGTTGCTACCTTTCCAAGTAAACTATAAGTTTTTTTATCGAAGGCTGTAACAACGGCCTGCAGCTCCACTAGGAAATGTATTAAAGGAATATTGCTAACCCCTATACCTACAACTCCTACTTCTTTTCCTTTTATAAACTCTTTAAATTCACTAAAATTTTTCTTCATATAACCCTCCATGCACTCTTTATATATTTCATATTATGTTATTAATTTTACAAATCTCACTCTACTAATTATAACACTTAAATCATTGCCTGTGGTACTGCAATATTGTGGATTTCAGAAGGAGATTTATATCGCAATTGGAGTTTTGTCTTAAATTTATTTTATAAAAAAATAGCCTATAGTATAAATGTAGCCTCTTAAGGCTCATTTCATACTACATGCTATCCTCTTAATTACAATTTAAAATTGTAGTTTTTCTTCTATGAATTTTTCTAACTCATCTATATTTAGTCTTATTTGGTCCATTGTATCTCTATCTCTAACTGTTACTGTGTTGTCTTCTAAAGTATCAAAGTCCACAGTTATACAGTACGGAGTGCCTATTTCATCTTCTCTTCTATATCTCTTTCCTATACTGCCCGCCTCATCATAGTCTACATTGAATTTTTTACTTAGCATAGCAAAAACTTCATTAGCTTTTTCTGATAATTTTTTACTTAGTGGTAAAATAGCTGCCTTAAATGGTGCAAGTGCTGGATGTAAATGAAGCACTGTTCTCACATCTCCATCTTTACCACCTTTAACTTCTTCTTCATCATAAGCATTAACTAAGAATGCAAGAGCAACTCTATCTGCACCAAGTGATGGCTCTATACAATAAGGTACATATTTTTCATTAGTTATAGGATCTAGATAGCTCAAATCATTTCCTGAATGTTCCATATGTTTCTTTAGGTCATAATCAGTTCTATCAGCAATTCCCCATAATTCTCCCCATCCAAAAGGAAACAAGAATTCTATATCACAAGTAGCATTACTATAGAATGATAACTCCTCAACGCCATGGTCTCTAAATCTTAAATTTTCCTTATCCATTCCCAAATTATATAAGAAATTAGCACAGAACTCTTTCCAATATGCAAACCATTCTAAATCCGTACCTGGCTTACAGAAGAATTCCAATTCCATTTGTTCAAATTCTCTTGTTCTAAAAATAAAATTTCCTGGTGTTATTTCATTTCTAAAAGCCTTTCCTACTTGACCTATACCAAAGGGAACCTTTTTTCTTGAAGCCCTTTGTACATTTTTAAAGTTTACAAAGATACCTTGAGCGGTTTCTGGCCTTAAATATATTTCTGATTTTCCTTCTTCAGTTATTCCCATAGAAGTCTTAAACATTAAATTAAATTTTCTAATATCAGTAAAATTTTTCTTTCCACATTTTGGGCATACTATTCCCTGTTTTTCCATATATTCTTTTAATTCTTCGTTTGTCCATCCATCCGCACTAGCCACTTCTGCTCCAAGAGCTGTCATATGGTCTTCTACTAATTTATCTGCTCTAAATCTAGCTTTACACTCTTTACAATCCATTAGTGGGTCTGAAAAGCCTCCAACGTGACCTGTAGCAACCCATACTTCTGGATTCATAAGTATAGCGCAATCTACACCCACATTATATGGACTTTCTTGAACAAATTTTTTCCACCAAGCTTTTTTAACATTGTTTTTAAATTCAACGCCTAGAGGGCCATAATCCCATGAGTTAGCAAGACCCCCATATATATCCGATCCCGGAAATACAAATCCTCTGTTTTTACATAAACCAACGACCTTATCCATGCTTTTTTCAAATACCATGTTAATGCCTCCTAATTTTTTAATAGTGTAATGTTTTAAATATGTTCTTGTATTTTAAGTACAAAAAAAAGACTATACCTTAAGGGACGAAAATCAATTCCGCGGTTCCACCCTTATTGGCACAAGCCCTACTCTAAGTTCTATACACTCAAAAGTTCCGTTCACAATAACACTTTGATTGTTTACACCAGCCACAATCTCTCTTTTAAAGTACTACTACTACTCTTCTTTATCATAGTGAAATATTTCATTATATTAATATTATACTAAACTTCATGTTATTGTCAACAATACCGTGGAATGTTGAAGCAAAATTGCGAAATTACAATATAGAAGTTTGTAATTTTATTATTACTAGGTTCAAAAAATAAAAAAATGGCTCCGCGAAAAGGATTTGAACCTTCAACCTATCGGTTAACAGCCGAGTGCTCCACCGTTGAGCTATCGCGGAATAATATCTTTTTTAATAACAATATTATTATAACATATACAATTTAAAATTCAATAGTTTTCATGTTTTTTTATTATAATTTTATTAATAAGTACAAAAGTATAAGGGATATTTTAGATTAACTAAAATATCCCTTATAGATAAACTGTTTAAATTACTGAACTGGTTTCATTGTAGGGAATAGGATGACATCTCTTATTGAAGCGGAGTCAGTTAAGAACATTACTATTCTATCAATGCCTATACCTAGCCCTCCTGTTGGAGGCATTCCTGTTTCTAATGCACTCATAAATTCTTCATCTATTAAATAAGCTTCATCATCGCCTAGTTCTCTTTCATTTGCTTGTTGCATAAATCTCTCTCTTTGAACTACTGGATCATTTAACTCTGAGTATGCATTACACACCTCACGCCCAAATACAAAACCTTCAAATCTCTCTGTATACTCTGAATTTCCTCTCTTTTTCTTAGTAAGAGGTGATATTTCTACAGGATAATCACATAAGAATGTTGGCTCTATTAAATGCTCTTCTGCATATTCTTCAAATAGTGCATTTAGTATATCTGCTTTTGAACAATCTTTTATCTCTTTTTTAAATTCTAAATGCTTTTCTTTAGCTATTTTTCTAGCTTCGTCATCAGTACTAATCAGATCAAAATCTACACCTGAATATTCTTTTACTGCATCTACCATAGTAATTCTTCTCCATGGTGGAGTAAAGTCTATTTCAGTGCCTTGATAATTAACCTTTGTAGTTCCATGGATTTTCTCACAAACATAAGCAACCATATTTTCCGTAATTTCCATCATATCATTATAATCTGCATAAGCCTCATATAGTTCTATCATTGTGAACTCTGGATTATGTCTTACATCCATTCCTTCATTTCTGAAGTTTTTACCCATATCATATACCTTTTCAAAACCAGCAACAATAAGCCTTTTTAAATATAGCTCTGTTGCTATTCTAAGATACATATCAATGTCTAGGGTATTATGATGAGTCATAAATGGTCTTGCTGCAGCGCCTCCAGCTATTGGAGCCAAAATCGGAGTCTCAACTTCTAAGAACCCTTTATTATCTAAGAATTCTCTAATATATCTGATTATTGCTATTCTCTTCATAAAGGTCTGTTTTACTTCTGGATTCATTATTATGTCTACTTCTCTTTGTCTATATCTTAAATCTGGATCCTTTAAGCCATGCCATTTTTCTGGAAGTGGTTTTAGAGACTTAGCTATAAGCTGAAAATCCACTATATGTAATGATATTTCACCAGTTTTTGTAACAAATGGTGTTCCAGTTACGCTTAAAAAATCGCCTATATCAAAAGTTTTATATTCTTTTAATTTTTCTTCGCCTACATCATCTATTTTTATGTAGAGTTGAATCTTACCATATCTATCATGAACATCAGAAAAACCAGCCTTACCATGAACTCTTTTAGACATAAGTCTACCTGCTACAATAACTTGTGTACCTATTAATTTCTCATAATTGTCTTTAACCTCTTGTGATGTATGGGTTCTTTCAACTTTGTATACATCAAATGGATCCTTGCCTTGTTCTTGCAAATCAGATAATTTACGTCGTCTTATGGTTACCTGTTCATTATATTTAGCTTCAAGTTCATGTAAATCCTTTTCTTCAATCTTTTCTTCGTTTGACATTAATATCCCTCCTGATTTCCTCTAGCGCATTAAATTTTAGTCCGCACTATTTCTTATGTATATATATTTCTTTAGGGTACCTAACAACAATAAATTGTTAGGTACCCTTATATAGTATAAAAATTAAATAATTTAAAAAACTAACCTCTTTTAACTTCTAATACTTCGTATTTACCTATACCATCAGGAACTGTCACTTCGATAATCGCTCCTGCTTTCTTTCCTACGAGTGCACTTCCAACTGGTGATTCATCTGATATCTTATTTTCCATTGGATCTGCTTCTGCTGAACCCACAATATAAAATTCGACTTCCTCATTAAACACGTAATCCTTAACCTTAACTACAGACCCTATGCTTACTACATCTTTTTCAATTTCATTTTCATCTATAACGCTTGCATTTCTTAGCATATTTTCTAATTGTATTATTCTACCCTCTACAAACGCTTGCTCATTTTTAGCTTCATCATACTCTGAATTCTCACTCAAATCTCCATATCCCAATGCTACTTTTATCTTTTCTGTTATATCTTTTCTCTTTACGGTTTTAAGAAATTCTAATTCGTCTTCTAATTTTCTTATTCCCTCATAGGTCATTACATGTTTTTTTGGTTCGCTCATTTCTTTCTCCCCTTTTAAATTTTTATTAAATGTTTTATCAACTATTCATAAAACCGCAGTACTGTTTTTGTTAAAACATAGCAGATTCGTGCACCTTATATAATATTTTTACTCTAGATTTTCTTTGTACAATTTTTCACATTCAAATTAATGAATCATTGGGGCTCAAATTCATTATTAGAATAACAATCCATATAACCATATTAGCACATTATAAATCAGACCATTAGTATTGTCAATATGTTGACTGAAAAATACACTAACATATTACATTATTGTTGAATTTTATTTCTTTTAAATATATACCATTATACTTAAGAGCTTTTTCAATGTCCCTCTCTTGCATTTGACATAATATCGATGCTATAAGTTCCATGGAAAACCCAACTTCAAAAGTGTTCCAAGGTACCTTATAGCTTACATCATTTACAGCAATATTATTGTTTTCCTTGCTCATACTATTGTCTAGGAGCCATACTAATTTACCCGAACTAAATTCATAATCTGTAGATGAAATAATAAAATCCGCTATTTTAATAGCATAGAGTTTATCATTTGTTACAATAGGTGATACCCCAAAATTAGCAATTATATAATCTGCCAATTTTCTGGCTTTTGCCAAGTCCCATGACAAAAATACAATATATTTGCTTTGCTTTGCCAGTTCTACAATAATATTATAGTTTATCATGTCGCTCGCATCATATACCACAATGCAAGAATTCTTAAGGCTTTTATTTCTCATCCTAAGCATAAGTTGTATACTTTTTATAACACTAAAAGCCAAAAATCGTTTTTGAAATGAATTGAAATAATTATAATCAAAGGGTCTTAGTGTTTTTAATGATAATTGTGCTTCTTTGCATTTGTATATTTTTTGGGCATAGGTTAAGTTATTTAAGTATGAACTTTTATTAAAATTAGGTGGAAGCCTTACACTTGTAACCCTAATATCTAGTTCTTTAATGTATTCGTTACTTATTAACTTTATCTTTCGTTTATCTTTAATCTTACTTAAAAATCCGAATTCATTATAGGAATTATCAATATTTGAGGTTACACATAAAATTGGCTTCATAAATTTGCACCTTATAAATTAATGTACTATTATATTATTCCGTATTAATTATATAAATTCATAATTTAATTTAAAAATTATTGAGTTACCATTTTCAAATATTCTCTATAATCTAAAAGAAGTTTTAATACCTCATCATATTTATTTTTAGTGTTTATTTTTTCTTTTATTTCAGTGCAGTTGTTAAGCCCTTTAACATACCAGGCTGTATGTTTTCTCATTTCTCTAACCGCTTTAATTTCTTCATAATATTTTGTGGCTAAATCTAAATGCCTTATGCACATATCTATTTTTTCTACCGCGGTAGGAAATATTACGTCCTGACCCTTTATTGCCTGCATAATCTCTCTAAAAATCCAAGGATTACCTCTGGCTCCTCTTGCAATCATTATAGCATCGCAATTCGTGACTTCCTTTATTCTTATAGCATCCTCTACTGAAAATACGTCACCATTACCTATTACAGGAACTTTAACACTTTCTTTTACAGCCCTTATAATATCCCAATCAGCCTTGCCTTCATACATTTGTTCCCGAGTCCTGCCATGCACTGCAATAGCATCTATGCCTGCATCCTCCATGTATTTAGCAAATTCTACAGCATTAATATTATTTGAATCAAATCCCTTCCTAAACTTTACTGTAACAGGCTTTGTAGAAACCTTTTTCATTTCTTTTATTATTTCAGCTGCGAGTTTTGGATTTTGCATCAAAGCCGATCCTTCACCATTTTTTATTATCTTAGGCACAGGACAACCCATGTTTACATCAACCATACATATATCATCTCTTGAATTGAAGATCTCACAGGCACTAGCCATAATTTTAGGATCATTACCAAATATCTGAATGGCTACAGGTTTCTCCACTTCTGAAATTTTCATAAGAGCCTCTGTATTAATGCTTCCATAATATAGCCCTTTAGCGCTTACCATTTCAGTATAAAGAAGACCGCAACCTAATTCCTTGCATAATCCTCTAAATGCAATATCCGTAATTCCTGCCATAGGAGCTAAAAAAACATCATTTTTAAAATGGATATTTGATATTTTCATTAAATCACCTATTCCCTATTTTTTTCATAAATCATTCTAAGACCTTCTAATGTTAAATATGGATGAAACTCATCAATAGTAGAACAATCTCTACTTATTAATTTTGAGAGTCCACCTGTTGCCACGACAAAAGGCTCTTCTTCTCCCATACTAATCATTTCGCTTTTCATCCTATTAACAATATAGTCTACTTGGCCAATATATCCGTATATTATGCCAGCCTGCATGCTTGAAACAGTATTTTTACATATAACCGTTTCCGGTTTTATAAGTTCCACCCGAGGAAGTTTTGCCGCTCTTTCAAATAGCGCTTCAGAAGCTATTTTAATACCAGGGCATATAGTCCCCCCTAAATAATTAGCCTCTTTACTTATAGCACAAAAGGTTGTGGCTGTTCCAAAATCTATTAAAATTAATGCTCTTTTATAAATTTCATGGGCTGAAACAGCGTTAACAATTCTATCCGCGCCTACTTCTTTGGGATTATCATATTTTACATTTATCCCTGTCTTGACTCCTGGACCTACTACCATAGGTGTCAGTTTAAAATATTTTCTTATCATATGTTCTAATGAGTACATTATATTAGGAACAACTGAGGATATTATTACTCCTTTAATTTGTTCTATTTTAATGTTTCGCTGATAAAACAATTGCATTACTTGAATCCCATATTCGTCAGCAGTTTTTTTTGAATCAGTAGATAGTCTCCACTCTACAAGTAACTCTTTTCCCTTAAAAACTCCCAAAACAGTATTAGTATTTCCAACATCTAAAACTAAAATCACTTTATACACCGCCTATATAATATAAAGCAGCGTGTAAGCTGCTTTATGTTTTTTCATTGCTAAAAACGTAAGAATAGCACATAAAATATTATAAAATATTAGTTTTAACTATTCCCAATTTAACAATTTAATTTTAACAACTTGAACATATTTGTCAAGTTAAATTTTTATAAGAAGTTTTTCATGATAATAAGTTTTGTAAAAAATACATTTTATTTATGTTCATTTGTTGGTAGTTCATATTGGATTTCATCTAATATTTCTTTTTGGTCACTTAGCAAATTATATAATTGTAATTTCATTGTACCTTCTCTTTCAGCACTCAAAAAACTAGTATATAGGCTAACTAAGTTTTTCTCACAACTTACTATGTTGCTAGCCCTGAGCTCTGCTTCCTTAATATTTGAATTGCTAGAAATCTGCATTTTAACACTACCTTTCTAAATATTTTTGAAGCTCCGAAATATGTAGATTATGTTTGCTGGTTAATTCTTCACACAGACTTATTGACCCTTCATTGCCAATAACATTTGCAAACTCCATATACTTATTTACAATGTCTTTTTCATCTTGGATTAAACTTTCAATTGAGCTTTTTTTATACATCATAAAATACCAACTCCTTTTCAATATTATTCTCCAAAAGGAAAGGTATATTCAATTTTTAAATAATACATTAATTTTAAAAAAACAAAACCCCCTATCTATTTACTAGATAACGAGTTTTGTTTTTTTAATATTTACAAATATGTATGTAGCTATTATTTCCCGAAAATAGTTAGTAGAACCCCCGCTGCAACAGCCGTTCCGATTACACCTGCTACATTAGGACCCATAGCGTGCATAAGCAAGAAGTTACTTGGGTCTGCTTTTTGTCCCACTACTTGTGATACCCTTGCTGCCATGGGCACTGCTGAAACTCCAGCGGAACCTATTAATGGGTTTACCTTACCCTTTGTAACTTTACACATAATCTTTCCTATTATAACTCCTGCTGCAGTACTTATAGAAAAAGCAATGGAGCCTATAACAATTATTTTTAAAGTATCCAATTTTAGAAACATTTCTGCTTTTGCTGTGGCACCAACAGTTACCCCTAAAAATATAGTTACCACATTTATTAATCCATTTTGAGCTGTATCAGATAATCTACCAACCACACCAGACTCTCTAAACAAATTTCCCAGCATTAGCATTCCAATTAGCGATGCTACAGATGGAAGCATTAAGCCTACTACTAGTGTAACTACTATTGGAAAAATAATTTTCTCAATTTGCTTAACCTGTCTTAATTGACCCATTTTAATAGTTCTTTCTTTTTCTGTAGTTAATAATTTCATTATCGGTGGCTGTATCAAGGGCACTAAAGCCATATATGAATAGGCTGCAACAGCAATTGGTCCTAGAAGGTGTTTTGCCAACTTACTAGTTAAAAAAATGGCTGTAGGACCATCTGCTCCCCCTATAATACCTATTGATGCTGCTTCCTGTGGAGTAAACCCCATAAGTATTGCAGTAGTAAATGCAAAGAATACTCCAAATTGTGCACCCGCCCCCATAAGCACACTAGATGGATTTGCTATTAATGGGCCAAAATCCGTCATAGCACCTACCCCTAAAAATATTAGAGGTGGATATATATCTAGTTCTACCCCTTTGTATAAGTAATAAAATAACCCTCCTGCTTCATTTCCATGTGGCCCAGCCATAATATTAGTAATTGGTAAATTTACGAGTAGCATACCAAATGCTATTGGCAGAAGAAGTAATGGTTCAAATTTCTTCCCTATAGCGGCATATATGAGTAGACACGCTATCCCTATCATTATAAGATACTGCAAATTCAGTTTAACAAAGCCAGAAGAAAGCCATAAGTCCTTTAATACTTGTAAGATATCCATTTATATTACCTCTCTCCCTTGTTACTCAATAACCGCTAGTATATCCCCAGTATTAACACTTGCTCCACTAGTTACACTTATTTCTAGAATTTTCGCATCATGTGGTGCCATAATTTCATTCTCCATTTTCATAGCCTCGAGTATAAACATTACTTGTCCTGTTTTTACATTATCACCGGGATTCACATTGACTTTAAGCACAGTTCCAGGCATTGGGCATTCTATTTTTTCACCGGTAGTTACTGTTTTCTTCACTTCTACCTTAGACGATGGTTTAGATTTTTGTGGTGCCTCCTTAGTTACTGCTACCGTTGCGGGGCTACTAGCAAACTCTCCCACCACCTCTTCAACTTCTACTTCATATGAAATTCCATTAACTTTTATATTGTATTTATTCATTTTTACTCCTCCTAACTATCCCTTTAAATTACTTTCAATTGCAGATATTCCCCAGCCTGAGTTGTTACTTATTCTTTTAATTGACTTTATTTTTAAACTTGATTGAGGTATATCTAGGTATGAAGCTAAAACTGCAGCTATTACCGCAACTACTTCTAAATCATCTTCAGGTTCTGGTTCAACTTCTACTGTCTCTATCTCTTCTTCCTTTTCCTTATAAATTATACCTACCTCATGATTTGCATTTTTTTTTGCTACAGTGTTTATTATAAAGCTTTGCAGTTTAATTATATATTGCAAAATAATCAGCAGGGCAAAAACTATGGTCATGGCTACAAACGTAGTACTTAACGCATCTAAAAATGAAAATTTCATACATCTATTCCCCCTATATTAAAGTAGTTCCATGTTTTTTAGGGTACTTTATCTCTCTCTTAGTATGGAGCATATCTAAACTTGCAAAAACTCTCTGTTTTGTCTCTGAAGGCATAATAATATCATCTATAATTCCTTTTTCCGCTGCACTATATGGACTAGTTACCCCTTCTATATATTTAAGTATCATTTCTTGTTCCTTTAATTTAGGATGCTCTGCTTGAACTATTTCATCCTTATGTAAAATTTTTATTAGTGATTCTGGCTGGGTTACTGATATTTTAGCAGTTGGCCAAGCATAACAAATATCAAAAGCTACTTCTTTGCTTGCAAATGCTAAAAACCCAGCGCCATAAGCTTTCCCTATAATTAGTGAAACCTTTGGTACCGTCGCCTCAATTAATGCATATATCATTTTTGAAGCGTGAGCAGATAATCCATTTTGTTCTTCCTTTAAGCTGACCTCAAATCCATCAGTATCAACGATGCTTACTATAGGAATATTGTAACAATTACATATTTTAACAAGCCTACTGACTTTTTCTGAAATTCTAATATTTAAATTTGCATGCTCTTTTTCTGCATTAGAAATTATGCCAGTAGTGAGTCCATTTATTTTGGCTAAGCAAGTTATAATACTAGGTTCCCAATTACTATTTAATTCAATAACACTATCCTCATCAGCTAAGGCCCTCATTACTTCGTATGAATTAACCATTTCATTACTGGCCATTTCGTTCAAGTTATTATTTAAAACGTTTAAATTAGGTGTTTCCTTGCCCATTGGTGCCGCTTCCATATTGTTAGAAGGAATATATTCAAGAATTTTTTTTACAATTATAAATGCCGCTGCATCATTTGCTGCAACAATCTGAATGCTTCCATTCTCACTACAATTGCTAGCACTTGAATACATTTTACTATTTACATATTTTTCTTCTTCGCTTGTAAGCCTTTTATCAGAGCTTATTCCTAGCTCGGAAGAATTATGGACCATTATTGTAAAATCACTCATTGTTGCACTTAGTGCTGCAATTCCGAGACATGGACCTGCAATTACTGCTATTTGTGGGACTACTCCGGAAAGCTTGGCATTTCTCTTTAATATGCCTCCATAGGAAGTTAAAATATCTAATCCCTCTGATAATTTAGCCCCTACTGAGTCGAAAACTTGTATTAGTGGAGCTCCCATTTTAATTGCCATATCCATAACATTGCAAATTTTATTGCTATTTGCAATGTTGACAGCTCCTCCATCTACTGTATAGTCTTGAACATATATATATACTAACTTCCCATGGACAGTTCCGTGCCCCGTTATTACTCCAGCACCATTGTTTCCTACTAAAGCACCTATTTCAATAAATGAGCCTACATCTAGAATAGATTTTATTCTTTCTCTTGCAGTCATTTTGTGTAGGTTATGCTGCATTTCTATTTTAGAATCTCCGCCACCTTGGTGAGATTTTTTTACAACTTCAATTAAGTTATCTACCTTATCCATATCCATACCTCCTATTTATAAATCATGAAAATTCCCGCCCATAATGATAATATCATAGGTCATGAATTTTGTATATTTATTTTTGCATGTAATATTTCATTTTTCTGTTTATTCAAAAAAAATAAGGTTGTTATAGAATATATTCTATAACAACCTTATTTACATTAAATTAGAATAAACCAGATATAGTACCATCTTCAGCAATATCCATTTTATCAGCTGCTGGTACCTTAGGAAGACCAGGCATTGTCATTATGCTACCCGTCAAAGCTACAATGAATCCGGCTCCATTAGAAATCTTAACTTCTTTTACATTTATTGTGAAATTTCTTGGTCTTCCTAGTAAACTTGGATTATCCGATAGTGAATTTTGAGTTTTAGCAACACATATAGGGAGTTTATCTAATTCAAGTTTTTCTATTTCGGCAATTTGTTTATTTGCAGAAGAGCTATATTCTACTCCATCTGCCCCATATATTTCTGTGGCAATAACACCTATTTTTTCTTTTATAGTTAGCTTGTGATCATATAAAACCTTAAAGTTACTTTTTTCATTTTCCATAGTATCTAATACTTTGTCTGCTAACTCCTGGCCGCCATCTGCACCTTTTTCCCATACTTCGGTTAATGCTACTTTAACACCCATCCTGCCACAAAATTCACTTATGTACTGGATTTCTTCTTGCGTATCAGCCATGAATTTATTTATTGCGACTACTACAGGAACTCCGTATTTCTTAATGTTTTCTATTTGTTTTTCTAGATTTTCTATTCCTTTTGAGAGAGCTTGTACATTAGGCTCGTTTAGTTTATCTTTTTTTATTCCACCATGATGTTTAAGTGCTCTTATTGTAGCCACAAGAACAACACAATCTGGCTCTAAATTACCATATCTACATTTTATATCAAAGAATTTCTCAGCCCCTAAATCTGCTCCAAATCCAGCTTCTGTTACAACATAGTCGCCAAGTTTCAAAGCCATTTTAGTAGCAAGTAGACTATTGCAGCCATGAGCAATGTTTGCAAAAGGTCCACCATGTATTATTGCTGGTGTGTTATCAAGGGTCTGAACTAGGTTTGGTTTTATAGCATCCTTCATAAGTAGTGCCATTGCACCATTTACTTTTAAGTCACTGCAATAAATCGGATTACTTTGCAGGTCATAGGCTACTAAAATTTTGCCCATCCTCTCTTTTAGATCCATAAGGTTTTCAGATAAACATAAAATGGCCATTATTTCTGACGCAACGGTTATCATAAAGCCGTCTTCGCGCACAAACCCGTTAGGCTTACCACCAAGTCCAACAACAATATTTCGAAGAGCTCTATCATTCATATCCATGACTCTTCTAAATATGATTCTTCTGCTATCAATTCCTAAATCATTACCTTGATGAATATGATTATCTATAGCAGCTGATAGTAAATTGTTAGCTGCGGTTATTGCATGCATATCCCCAGTAAAATGTAAATTTATATCCTCCATTGGCACCACTTGAGCATACCCGCCACCAGCAGCTCCACCTTTAACGCCGAATACGGGTCCAAGGGAAGGTTCTCGAAGTGCTATCACTGCATTCTTACCTTGCTTACATAACGCTTGTCCAAGCCCTATTGTAACCGTAGATTTCCCTTCCCCTGCAGGAGTTGGATTGATGGCTGTAACTAATATTAGCTTACCATTTTTTTTGTTTTCATTTCTTTTTAGTACATCTAAAGAAATCTTTGATTTATATTTTCCATATAAATCAATATCATCCTCAGTTAATCCCATTTTTTCTGCCACCTTAAGTATTGGCAGCATCTTAGCACTTTGTGCAATTTCTATATCACTTTTCATATACTCCACCCCTTATATATAAATTAAACAGAATATAATCCTGTATTGAAATTATTTCTGTCTTAGTCCTATTTGTGTTTTCCTTACATTATATCAGATGTTGAGGGAAAAATGCAGTAAAGATTTCAGAAAATTTGAGCAAATGTTAAAAATATATATCTGAAAATTCTATATTTATCTTCTCTACAAATTCATTATTAATACAATTATTATTTGTATCATATTTTCCTTCTATATCAATAGTTCTACTGGGGAGTTTTAAAATGAATTCTGATCCACTACCATACTTACTATTTAAAGAGATACTTCCACAGTGTAAATTAGCAAGGGATTTTACTAAGGACAGTCCAATTCCGCTGCCTTCTCTATTTCTTGATGTAGACTTATCAGCTTGTATAAACCTTTCGAAAATAGCATCTTGCAAATGCTCTGGAATACCTATGCCTGTATCTTTTACCGATATAAAAATATTACAATCACACTCATAAATATTCACAAATATATCTCCCTTTTCTGGTGTGAACTTAACTGCATTGGATAATAAGTTTAACATAATTCTTTCTATTTTTTCTAGATCACAAGCAATTATCTTTTCCTCAAACTCAGTATCAAAGATAAGATTTATATTTTTATTTTCTATATATTCTGCTACAGATAAGGTTATATCCTCTACAACTTTTACTATATCTTCATTTTGCAAATCAACTTGAAAATAACCTGCATCCATTTTTGTAATATCTATTAGGTTTCCAATAAGGCGTATCAGTCTATAGCAGTTTTGTTTAATTGTTTTTATATACTTACTTATTGTATATTTATTTATCGGTCCCTTTCTGCAGAGCAAATCTATCATTTGCTCTGCAGAAAAAATCACATTTAACGGGGTACGAAGCTCATGAGATATGTTTGCAAAAAAATCCGTCCTAAGCTTCTCATATTCCATAGTTTCATTTAAAATTCGATTCTTTTCCTCATACAAAAGCTCGGCCCTTATAACTTGTATTTCTGCCTCATGTCTCATTGTTATCTCTTTTATTAAAAGTTCATTTGAAATAGTTAATTCCTTTTCTGTGTTTTTAACGTCTTTTGCTGCCTTCAAATATTGCATTTCTAATTCCTGGGTATGTTTTAATATAATCTTCTTGTTTATAAAATTCTCCAAATGCAATGAAAAATTTATTTTTGAAACTAGTAAAACTAATACAATAGCGAAAGTAGCATTTATTATGTTCCCAGTTAAATCATAAAAATTATCAGAAATCATATAAATTCCAACAATTAATATTACATATGTAGATAGATAAATAATTAGACTTTCACTTAGGCTTAAAATCATGGTACTTGCAATACAAAATACCAGGATAATATATGCAGAAATCTGTTTGTGAGTTAATTGGGCGTTAATAGTAAGAAAAGTGCACCATAGGGCTAATGCGTATATGTATGTTAAATTAAATATCTTTTGATTCACTTTCTTAAATAGTTTTGTTTTGATACCTTGACTAATACATAAAAAATGAATACCACATATTATTAATAATACAATATGAAAATAAAGTAAATTTTTATACCCTTGATTATTTAGCCAATTATCTTTAAACTTAATAATATCTACGTATAGCAGTATGAGATCCAAAATTATAATAAAAAATGAAATACTTTTTATCCTCTTTGAGTTTATTAAATTTGTTTCTTGCATAAATTCTAATTTATCTTCCACAATAATATCATTAAACCCAGAAGTAAATATTTTTTTTAACTTTAATACACCATTTTTCTTCATTTCATCCACTCTCCTGTTGACCTATACATATTATTGTATAATTTCAACATTGTTGTAAAAACTCCTTCATGTTTTGATAATTTTTTTAATATTAAATAAGTTTAAAAAAAAGACATACAGTTAATTAACTGTATGTCTTTAAAACTAGCTAAATTTTTGATAAATCAATGCTATCTGTATCTGGTCTAGCAATTATTTCCTCAAAATCTGTTCCTTCGAGCTTTTCGTGTACAAGTAGTTCTTGAGCTACAGCGTGGAGTTTATTTATATTTTCAGTAAGGATTTTTTCAGCCTTTGCATAGGCTTCATCAATAAGTGCCTTAACTTCTGAATCTATTTTGAAAGCTATCTGTTCACTAAAGTTTCTACTTTTACCTAAATCTCTTCCAAGGAATACTTCATTATGATCATTACCAAAAGATATTGGTCCAAGTTCATCACTCATACCATATTCCATAATCATTTTTCTTGCAATAGCTGATGCTCTATCAATATCATTCTTAGCACCGGTACTAATATCTTGAAGTATTAATTTTTCTGCAACTCTACCACCGAGAAGTCCAACCATTTCATCTTTAAGTTTTAATTTTGAAGTATAAGCAGTATCTTCTTCAGGTAGGTGCATTGTGTATCCACCCGCCATACCTCTTGGTATAATACTTATTTGATGAATTGGATCTGAAAGTGGTGAATATTTCATAACTACAGCATGCCCCGCTTCATGATAGGCAGTTAATTTTCTATCTTTTTCGCTGATAACCTTGCTCTTCTTTTCAGGACCTGCAATAACCCTAGTTACGGCTTCATCTAACTCTTTCATCTCTATAACTGTTTTATTATTTCTTACTGTAAGAAGCGCAGCTTCGTTCATTAAATTTTCTAAGTCTGCACCAGTGAACCCAGGTGTTCTTTTTGCTAATACTTGAAGACTTACTTGATCTGATAAATGTTTACCTTTAGAATGTACCTTAAGAATTTCTTCTCTTCCTTTAACATCAGGTGCACCGACTAATATATGTCTATCAAATCTACCCGGTCTTAAAAGAGCAGGATCCAATATGTCTGGTCTATTAGTAGCAGCTATCATGATTATACCTTCATTTACGCCAAATCCATCCATTTCAACTAATAGTTGATTTAGCGTTTGTTCTCTTTCATCATGACCACCACCAAGACCTGCTCCCCTTTGTCTACCTACTGCATCAATTTCATCAATAAATATTATACAAGGAGCGCTTTTTTTCGCTTGTTCAAATAAATCTCTTACTCTCGAAGCTCCAACACCTACAAACATCTCTACAAACTCAGAACCTGATATGCTATAGAAAGGCACTCCGGCTTCTCCTGATACGGCTCTCGCAAGTAAAGTCTTACCTGTACCTGGTGGTCCTACAAGAAGAATCCCTTTAGGAATTCTTGCGCCGGCTTCCAAATATTTTTTAGGTTGTTTTAAGAAATCAACAACTTCTGCCAGTTCTTCTTTTTCTTCATCTTCTCCTGCTACATCATCAAATGTAACTTTCTTTTTATCCGGTGTAGCTATTTTGGCTCTACTTTTTCCAAAATTCATTACACCTCTATTACCACCACCGCCACCACCTTGTGATTGCTGCATATACATAAACCAAAATGCTACTAACATTAGAATTATAAGCAATGTTGGTACTATTTGTAACCACATTGGCATGGTAGCGGGTTTTATATATGTTTCTTGGACATCTTTGTTTGGATTTTGGTCCATAACTTGCAATAATCTTTGTAATGGAACTATTGTTTCGTATTTTGTTCCGTCCTTTAATTCTCCTACTACAGTTTTATCTTCTCTTACTTGAACGCTTTTAATTTCTTTTTTATTCCAATATTCTTGAAATTTATCAACTCTAATTGTGCTAGCATCTTTACTAGTTTCACTTAAGGCTAATGCTGCTAAAATCACAAGTACAAGTACTACGAGCCAAATTGATGCACTCGAAATTTTTTTCATTAAAAACCCCCCTCTCTATTTAGCTACTTTAAAATTTTATCACATTAAAAATCACTTGACAATAAAATATATATTAATTATTGATTAATATATTATATGTTTTGTACATATTTACTTATAAATTTCTTCTTTAAGTATTCCTATGTATGGTAAGTTTCTATATTTCTCTGCAAAATCTAATCCATATCCTACAAGAAAATAATCTGGCACATTATAGCCCAAATATTTAACATCTATGTCTACGGCTCTTCTATCTGGTTTATTCAGTAAGCATATAATTTCTAAACTGCAGGGGTTCCTAGCGGATAGATACTTCATTAGATATTTAAGTGTAACCCCAGAGTCTATAATATCTTCTACTATTAGAACATCCTTTCCTTCAATTTCAAAGTCTAAATCCTTTAAAATTTTCACAACTCCTGAGGTTTTAGTGGAATTACCATAACTTGAAACTGCCATAAAATCCATTTTACAAGGAATTGTAATTTCTTTTAACAAATCCGACATAAATATAACGGATCCCTTTAAAATACCAATTAGTATAAGATCTCTTCCAGCATAATCATTACTTATCTTTGCGCCCATTTGCCTGACTTTATCTCTTAATTCATCTTCATTGTACAATACCTCTTTAATATCATTGTTCATTTTTATTCCTCGCTTCCAATTCTAATCTGCAATATATTTTTAGTATTCTTTGATACCTTGAATTTTTCACTAATTCTATATCCAACTACCCATGCTATATCGTTGCCAAAGCATATTAGAGGGATTTCGTTTCTCTTATCTTTATGTATTTTTAAATCCATAAATAAATCCTTTAATTTCTTATTTCCCTTCATACCAAGTGGCGTGAACTTATCCCCTTGTTTCCTATATCTGAGTGTTATTGGCTGAGCAATCTTATCATAGTCAAAATAAACAATAAAATCATTTCCTTTAACTTCCTCAAATTGCAAATATGATTTAACATCGATTTCTATTACTCTATTTAAAGATTGAATAGTATTTTTCTCATTAACCAATAGATCATACTCTTTATTATTAACTTCGGTAACTTTTTTATGTATATGTATATGTATATTTCCATAACAGTTTTCAGCTATTATATCCTGAGGTAACATTGTGGTTTTACCGGTATTATGTTTTTGAAGTTCTATAATGTTCCATACATGAATTTTCTCAAAGTTATATAAATTATGATTTACAGAAAGAAGCGCGCGTCGTATAATCCTACTTATGATTGCTTCATGCTGCAAAAAAGCACTCTTATTTATTATAACCATTTGCTCACCTATCACACAATGTTTTTTATATTCTTTATCAGAAATATTTTCTAAATAATCATTATCATTTTTAAGAATACCAGATAAGCGATTTAGTGTATTAATTATGTCACTATTAAAATTATCTTCGATATATGGAATTAAATCTAACCTAACTTTATTTCTAGCATAAATTGTTTCTAAATTTGATTTATCTATTCTTGGATGAATATTATTATCCTCACAATATTTTTCTATTTCACTTCTACTAATGTGAAGTATAGGCCGAACATATATTTTATCCCTGACAGGCTTGATACCTACCATTCCTTCAATACCTGTTCCCCTCATTATCCTCATTAAAATAGTTTCAGCTTGATCGTTAGCATTATGCGCTAATGCAATTTTACTTGCATTAAATTTAATCATAAGCTCTTCAAAAAATTCATATCTTACTTCTCGTCCTGCCATTTCACAAGATATATTCTTTTCCTGCGATATTCTATGTATATCCACTTTCTTGCTATAGAACTCTATATTCAAACTCTCACAAGTTTTTTTTGCATATTCCTCATCTTTATCAGCTTCAAGACCTCTAAGGCAATGGTTTAGATGAGCACCAAGGAGTGTGATTCCCATTTCCTCCTTAAATTCATTTAAAATATAAAGCAAACATGTGGAGTCAGGACCGCCAGAAAGTGCTACTATAACCTTATCACCCTTATCAAACATATAATTTTCCACTATAAAATTTTTAACCTTATCCCGCAAAACTTTCACTTCCCAAGTATAATTTTTAAAAACATATTGATTTACTATGTTTCTATCTTCACAATCTCTTATTACTATATCATATTACCATATAATTTAATAATATATATTTTTCGTTTTTTTTAACATTACTATAAAAAAGAAAAAAATGAAGAATGTAAATGAGGTTGCTCTCCTACAAATTCTTTTCTTCATTTTTTACTTTTATTTATATAGATATACCTTAAATCTTAGAAAAAATTTAATTTTTTTAAAATCCATTAATATAAACTATATATCTTTGAAACAAGAACCGTCATATCGTCTTTTACTCTATTTCCACTTAATTTTTTAGCTTCGCTTAGTAGCCCCTCTGCTAAGTCTTTTGGATTGTTACAATTATTTTTACCCAAATAATCAACTATCCAGTCCACTCTACCTACATTTTCATCATTATAATCTAATACTCCGTCACTAAGCATAACTATAATATCCCCATTTTTTAGTTTTGTTTGCTGTATGTCTATATCCGCCTTGTCTAAAACACCAATCGGCAGAGATTTTGATTTTATAATTTGTAAGCTATCACCAGATTTTAAGAAAGTTGCAACAGCTCCTACTTTCATGAAATCAATTTCTCCAGTATATAAGTCTATGCTACTTAAATCTATAGTTGAAAATTTTTCTTCCTGGGAAAATCTCAGTGTCATTATTGAGTTTACAGTATTAATAGCCGTAATTTTACTAAAACCTGCGGATGTAAATTTTTCTATTAATTCAACGGCTGCCTCACTCTCTCTCCCTGCCTCCGGACCAGATCCCATACCATCACTGATAATTGACATATAACTACCGTCCAAAAGCTTTCCAAAACTATAGCTATCTCCATTATACTTTTCACCATCTTTACACTGCCTAGCCACATTAGATACCACATGGAACTTAGGTGTTTCTTCAATAGTTACTTTGCACACATTAGTCTTTGGATTTATACTGCAGCCCTCATCACTAACACACATACACTTCCCAGTGACATCATTTATAATAGGCAATAATTCTTTAACACACATTTGCCTTCCACTACACGCATCAAGTGAAAATTTAATGCTCATTCTTCCCATCTTGTCATTTAAACACATAATATCATTATACTTAATTCTATTTTTATCTAAGGCTCTACAAATAAGCTTTTCCATAGAAGTATCTATTTGAATCTCAGAATTAAAATCTTCAACGATTTCAGAAACAGAATCCGCCATATTACTAATCTGATTTGCTAAAAGTTCTCTACCTTCACTAAGTCTTGTTCTCCACATTTCATTTATAATATGCTTATTAACAATGTCCTCTGTATTTTTAAGTAGTGCAGTTCTCTTTATACATTTTCTTTCAATTTCTTCCGGTACAAGATCGCTCTTCCTTTCAAAATTTTGAATCAACTCTTCAAATGCTGCATATGTATAATGTAATTCTCTTTTCCAACACATAGACTTCATATTACAATTACTACACACACGATCTGCAAGATTTTCAACTAAAGCACTACTTTTGCCCTTCATCGCCAACTTTTCATTATCCACTAAATTATTTAGTATATCTGACATATTAGAAAGTACATCGGAAAAATTATTTAGCCTTCCTACAAATGTATCTTTGATTTTATTTATATATCCTTGCTCAACATATTCCCTTTTTTTATCTGAGTTAAACTCTGTAGATAATTCCGCATATACTTTTAGTGGTATTGTCAAAAATATCACCGCTGCCAGCATTGCCTCAAATATTATAAACTCGGACCCTGTGATGCAATATATTTTTATTATTGAAAAAGCTACAAGGTAAGCTGCTACACTAAGCCACTTTCCAGTTTCTTTAAACACACCTGTTATTAGCCCACAAATACCATACATTCCTATAAATATAATCATATTTTCAGAAGACATTCCTACAATAATACCCATAGCAACTCCAGATGCCGCGCCCGCTCCACTTCCGTTAATATAAGCTATTATTATAACAAAAGCTAGCCCTAAAACATTTGTAATTGATATGTTAAAAATACTAAGTCCCCAAGTTCCTGCTATTATTAGTGAACTTATAATGGACATACTTATTATCTCTTCATTGGAAAATATATGCTTTGTTTTGATTTCCTTAAAGCATAAAAGACTATAATCTAGAATAAAATATAAAGGAAAGATACATAAAACTAGAAATATTGAATTTAAGGAAGCCATTAATCCGCTTAACTTAAGGATAAAAAAATTATAGATAAACAATTCAAATATAATAATGGAAAACATGAAAGCTAAAGCTCTAGTTTTCGCCTGTATCTTATTGAAAGTATTACTTAAAACAGCAATGGTAATTACTAATACCAAATATGATGGCAAATTTGCTATGCTCCGGTATAAAGTAATATAGCCTAAAAATGTACCACTTGCTGTAATTATTAAAATTTTTTCATTATTAATAAATATTGTAGCTATCAAAAAAGCTATACCAAATGGTGCCGTATTATTAATAAGCAACACCCTACTTATTAATAAACTTACTGTAAAATAAACAATTGCTCTAATAATCAAATTAATATTTAATGCATTTTTCTTTTGTACTTCCTCTTTTATCTTTCTAAGTCTTTGGTATGGAAATATATCAATACCGTATTGCATTTTACAAATCACCCACCTTTGTTAATTAGGATTTCATTATAACAAAGGCTTTTGGAAATAATTGTCATAAGATGAGATGATTGTACATTTTTTTTGAGACATTGTTTTGTATATTTTTTACAATTACATTTTACAATCTCCTATAATATAAAAAAACCTACTATATTTATATAGCGGGTTTTAAAATATTAAATGAAGCTTGTCACTTCATGCCATTATATATTTGTGAAAATTATACTTATATGTTTTTACCTACCGATATATTAAAATGCAAATTTTTCTGTACAAATAAAAAATAACTCAGAAGTTTCCTTTTGAGTTATGGTAGCGGAAATAGGACTTGAACCTACGACCCTTCGGGTATGAACCGAATGCTCTAGCCAGCTGAGCTATTCCGCCATGTTTGGTTGCGGGAGCAGGACTTGAACCTGCGACCTTCGGGTTATGAGCCCGACGAGCTACCAACTGCTCCATCCCGCGATATTTGGTGCTGAAGACCGGAATCGAACCGGTACGGTGTTTAACCACCGCAGGATTTTAAGTCCTGTGCGTCTGCCAGTTCCGCCACTCCAGCTTATTGGCTTTTAGGTGTTAATTTAGCGTATTAAAGTTTCCAAACTTATTGGTTGCGGGAGTAGGACTTGAACCTGCGACCTTCGGGTTATGAGCCCGACGAGCTACCAACTGCTCCATCCCGCGATATTGGTGCTGAAGACCGGAATCGAACCGGTACGGTGTTTAACCACCGCAGGATTTTAAGTCCTGTGCGTCTGCCAGTTCCGCCACTCCAGCTTACTTAATTCTAGCATATTTGTTATGAAATTTTATTTAACCGACGTATTCAGTAATTTAAAATTCATTGGTTGCGGGGACAGGACTTGAACCTGTGACCTTCGGGTTATGAGCCCGACGAGCTACCAACTGCTCCACCCCGCGATATTAGTGCACAAGACCCTATAAGAATTAGTATGGTGTTTTAACACTTTAGGATTTTAAATCCTTCCTATTTCTAATTTTTGCTTTGCAACTTAGTATGAATTTTTATTTAACTTACATAATGAGTAATTTTAAACTCATTGGTTGCGGGGACAGGACTTGAACCTGTGACCTTCGGGTTATGAGCCCGACGAGCTACCAACTGCTCCACCCCGCGATGTTATTAATGAGATCCTAAACCAAATTATTATGGTGTTTTAGATTTTTTTGTTTCTTTAGTTTTAGTTTACTAACTTGACATGAATTTTTATAAAAGCACTTATAATATTACACTTATGCTCTTACTCTGTCAATAGTTTTTCATAAACCCAAATTGGATTTATAATGGTAGCGGAAATAGGACTTGAACCTACGACCCTTCGGGTATGAACCGAATGCTCTAGCCAGCTGAGCTATTCCGCCACGTTTGGTTGCGGGAGCAGGACTTGAACCTGCGACCTTCGGGTTATGAGCCCGACGAGCTACCAACTGCTCCATCCCGCGATATTTGGTGCTGAAGACCGGAATCGAACCGGTACGGTGTTTAACCACCGCAGGATTTTAAGTCCTGTGCGTCTGCCAGTTCCGCCACTCCAGCTTATTGGTTAGCAGTTACTTGTTATCTGCTACCTGTTAGCTTACTTACTAGCATATAAAGTGTTGCCTCGTAGCAACATTTTTTATTATATATGATGTACAAACTATTGTCAATAACTTTTTGTTTTTTTTAAAATAGGAACTAAATACTTAGTTCCTAAAATTTATTAATAACTTGAAGTTTTTTTACTATAACCTCTGCCTTTGCCCTCTTGATGTTTTTTAACATCTTGAAATCTTTCTTCACTGTCTTTTAAAAACTTAGTCATTATATCTTCAAACCCACTTGCATTTGCTTTACTTTTTTCCTTTTCCCAATCTATTTCCATTGGTTTAATAGACTTTTTAGGTACTCCAGCTTGTTTTATGGATAAACTTATTTTACCATTATCATCTACAGAAATTACTTTAACTTTTACTATATCATTTTCTTTAAGATGATCATTAACATTTTTAACGAATGTATCTGAAACCTCAGATATATGCACTAATCCTGTTTTGCCCTCCACTTCTACGAATGCACCGAAATTGGTGATATTTACTACTTTACCTTCTACAATACTTCCAGCCATTAAGGTCATATTAAAAAGTTCCTCCTCAAAATAATGTTTTTTATTTTATATATTAATTTAATAATAAGCATAACAACGATTATAATCATAACAACAATTATAGCATTTAGTTTTTATTATCTATTACAGGAGTTTCACCTTCTTTAACAAGACCTAAAATTTCTCTTGCCAATTTTTCTATATATTTGTCAGTTTTAGATAATTCTACTTCATCCTTCAATATTTCTTTTTCGTCTTTTTTCTTTTGCAATTCAACATTATACTTTTGTAGCTCTTTCTTTTGTCTTACCATAGTTGCCTGTTGATGAATTAAAACATAACATACATATACAACAGCAAAAACTAATACCACACTTTTAATAGTAAATTTTTTTTTCATACATTATACCCTTTTCCTTTCAATGGAATGAGTATTTTTAAGTTACATAAATCTATTTTAATTTGTATTTCACATTTCTTCAAGCTATTTCTTTATAATTTATTTATTTTTTTTTATTCTTAGCTTATAAAGTAATAAATCTGCTGGATATAAAACGAGATTCCATACAACTCTAAATGATTTCCCATGGAATTTTAACAATTTATATTGCACCTTTATAAAAACTCTGCTTAAGAGTTTTAAATATAAGTATGCTCCTATTATTAAACAAACATACACATAGAAGTTTATGTACCCATCATTAGTATACATCAAAAATATAAAAACAACTATAGAAGTTAATGTCCAAAATAGCAAATCTTGTATTACTGTTAAAATCTTATTAGGATTTTCAAATCCTCTTATTAATCTATATACATCAAAAAGTATTCCAGTTATTATTCCAGACAATACACCGAAAATTATAAGCTTAACTTGGTTTATAAGTGAAATTATCATAACCCTTTACCTAAACAATCTGGATATTATACTATCTTTTTTAACTTTTCTTTTGTCCGTAGTATACACAAACGCATCCACTTTACCAGATATTATCACGTCTCCATTTTGAACATCTAGCTTGTTCATCTTTAATTGTTGTCCTTTTACTATCATCATTCCAACATCTGTGTTCAATAATATTTGATTTTCATTAAAATTTATAACCTCAATAACTCCATTAATAGTTAATTTTTTTCTGTTTTCAAGCAATAAATTGCTTCTCTTATCTTCTATTTTTATTTCTTTTTTTACTTCCATAATATCCTCCTTATTAATTTTAATAATTAAAATTGGGAATTGTGAAACTAATCCTACTTTCAATCCGCAACTGGCATATACCTTTATATTCCTATAAAATATATATGCTTATTAAACTTAATTAAGAATTATATTTAGTAACATTTATTCTTTGTCTTCTCTTCCTGAAACTATTTCATACATTTCTTTTGCACTGTCTTTTGTTACGTGCTCTGCAATATTCACAATTTTAGCTTTTAAAATTTGATTTGCAAATTTAATTTCTATAGTATCGCCTTCCGCTACTACAGTACCTGCCTTTGCAACCTTATTATTTATAGCTACTCTACCACTTTCGCAAGCTTCCTTTGCTATGGTTCTTCTCTTAATAATTCTAGAAACTTTTAAATATTTATCGAGTCTCATATAATCTTCTCCTTTTTTAATATTATTTAGCATTATAAGCCTTTATAAAAAAAAATTATTAAAATAAAAAACCTAGATATACATCCAGGTTTTTTACATCATAGTAAATTTATTTATTTACTATATCTTTAAATTCTTTACCAGCTTTAAATACTGGAACTGTTGATGCTGAAATTTGAATTTCTTCTTTTGTTCTTGGGTTTCTACCCATTCTAGCAGCTCTTGCTCTTGTTTCGAAAGTTCCAAATCCAACCAATTGAACTTTTTCACCTTTTTCTAATGTTTCTTCAATACTTTCTATAATTCCTTTTAGCGCCGCTTCTGCATCTTTTTTTGTTAACTTAGATTTTTCTGCAATACTTGTTATTAATTCTGATTTATTCACTTTTGTTACCTCCTTATTATTGAGTACACTACCTAGTAGTGAGTACACTATTAAATAGCATATTCTTCGCCATTAGATAGCATATTCTTCACCGATTTAGAAATTCCTTCTTTTTGGTGTAGATTTTATTTTTTAAATAAATTTATCAGCTTTTAGATTCATTCCATAAAGCATCCATTTCTGCAAGGGACATATCCTTTAAATCTAAGTTTCTATGCCTTGCATTTTCTTCTATGTACTGAAAGCGATTAATAAATTTATCTATAGTATAATTTACTGCAAATTCAGGGTCTATGTCAAGTATTCTCGCAACATTTACAGTAGTAAATACCAAATCTCCCACTTCTTCTAGTATTTTTGCCCTATTTTTACCTTTATATACATCTTTTACTTCCTGTAGTTCTTCTAATACTTTCTCCATGGCAGGCTCAGCTGAGTCAAAGTCAAACCCTAATTTTGATGCTTTTTCTTGAACCTTATAGGCTCTCATTAAGCCCGGAAGATTTTTAGGAACATGCTTTAATGTATCCGTATAATTATTAAAGCCTTTTTCTTCAATTTTAATCTTTTCCCAACTTTCTAAAACTTGCTGAGAATTTTTACTTTCGATATTTTTAAAAATATGAGGATGCCTGTTTATCATTTTGCTCGTAACACCTTTAATAACGTCATTTATATTAAAATAGCCCTGCTCTTTTCCTATTTGAGCATGAAAAACCACCTGTAGTAATACATCTCCTAGCTCCTCAATAATTTTATCTTCGTCCTTCTCGTCAATGGCTTCCAAAACTTCATAACATTCTTCAATAAGAAATTTTTTCATAGATTCATGGGTTTGCTCCCTATCCCATGCACATCCATTTTCATCTCTTAAGGTATTCATAACTTCGATTAAATCATGAAAATCCAATGTAGCTTCTAATTCTTTGGGGATATATATAGAGGTTAGGTAGTCAATGTCTTCTTGCCTATCTAGTTCATATAATTTAATTTTTCTGGTACACTCGAGCCCTTTTACACCTGCAGCCCTAACAAAATAAATTTCCATATCATCTTTATAATACTCGAGTAGGGCAAGTTTAGTATCCGTTGCTATAGATTTATTGTAAACTTGTGTTAATAAAAGTCCTACTCTTTTGTCTAAAACTTGATTTTTTATATCAAAGGCATCTATAATTTTTAGTCCCTCAATAGGATCTAATTTTAAGCTTCCAATAACTGCATCTATAAAACTAACTGCGGGAAGAATTTCTATATCTATTTTATTTTTTGCGCAAAGCTTTATTAAAAGTTTAACAGTAGTTTCTGCCACTAGAGGATGCCCTGGAACCCCATAAATAATATCTTCATACATTTCATGTTTTTTGATGAGATCCTCTGCAATAGACCTATATACATCATCAAAACTATTATATTCTTCGTATCTATCATCATAGGTTTCAAATTGAATTGATAGGGATTTTAGGTAGTCCACCGTAGGATGTTTTTCTGTTCTCAAATAAATTTTTTTACCGTTTTTAAGAATTTCCAATGTCTCTATAGTTAGTGATCCTATAGCGCCAGGTCCGAGTCCCACTACTCTAATCATTAGCTTTCACTCCTTTGTTTTTTTATTTTCGTTTTAAACTATCACTTAACCTCTTCTTAATTTATTTTTAATTTCCTCATATTCAAATATTCTAAGAATAAAAATGAATAACAAATAAACAATAATGCCAATTAATATGGAAATAACACAAGATAATTCCGTGCTCATTGTATAATTATAGACAGTATCGTTGCTAAATACAACTGCAATTATCATTATACCGGCAGCAATAGCTGGTTTTATAAAAGCATCCGCTTTGTTTATTTTTATATTTAAGGCACTCTTTAAATCCTTCATATTTAATAAGCAACTTGCAGCATATCCCAAAATAGTTCCTATAACTGCACCATAGATATTTACAAACGAAAATGAAACCAATACATATGTTACAATAACCTTAATTATGCACCCTAGCGCTAAATTATATACAGGCTTCATATAATTGCCTATACCTTGAAGTATTGCTGTACTGGTTTGTGTTAAGATTAAAAAAGGTATGGATATTGATATATATTTCAAAATTTCAGATCCCGCTGCGTCCTTCATAAAAATCAAATGCATTATAGGATAAGCCATAAAAAACATGCCGAGAGCTGATGGTAATGAAATAACATTAGACAATTTCACAGCCATAGCTACCCTTTTAACCAGTTCGCGCCGTTTGCCTAAATAAAAGGCTTCGGCGATTATTGGCATCAGAGACGCGCATAGTGCCACGGAAAGAGCTAAAGGTACATTCATCAAGGTAAACACCTTTCCAGTCAATTGACCATACATCACAGCTGATTGTGTTTGTGTGAATCCTGCTTTTAGTAGCTGCTGCGGTACTAAAACAGAATCTATTAATGACATAATAGTTCCAACTGCAGCCCCTAAAGATATTGGAAAGGCAGCCTTACCTAAATCCGCTAAAATATGCTTATGCTTTGATACTTTTCTTACTGGTAGCTCTTTTTTCACCTTAAAGTAAGTTAAGATTAAATATACACTTCCCATAATTGCGCCAACTAGGGTTCCAAGAGCCGCTCCTCCAGCCGCATATTCAATTCCCTTTGGAAACAATAAATATGCAAATAAAACTCCAGCCACAACTCTTCCAACCTGTTCTACTATTTGAGAAATTGCAGTTGGTCTAACATTCTGTAGACCTTGGAAAAAGCCCCTAAAGGTACACATAATAGAAACAAAAATTGGTGCTATAGCAATTATCGAAAAAGAGTAATAGGATTTAGGATCCCATTTTAATATAGAAATAATAGGCCTTGCAAAGGCTAACATTAGTATTGTAACTACTGAGCCTAATGTAATCATAAAAAAAAGTGTTTGTCTTAATACTTGCACTACTCCATCTCTATCGTTTTTAGCATTCATCTCCGCAATAAGTTTAGACATAGCTAGTGGTACACCTGAAGCTAATGCTACAAAAGTCAGAAAAAGTGGATAGGACATCTGGTAGTATCCCATGCCCTCATCTTTTATTAGTGCCTGTATTGGGATTCTAAAAAATAATCCTAAAAATCTCGCAAATATTCCTGCTAGTCCAAGTATAATAGTCCCTTTAATCAATGAATGTTTCTTCATAACAGCCTCCTTGTATTCCTGTGATGCATATAACAATTACATTCTATGATTATAATTATTTAATTTAAGGGTTTATTATTACTAATACTTCAAAAAAATAAAAGTATATATTACTGCAAATATGTTTCACTTTGCTAAGTAATATATACTTTTTATGCTCTCTCTTTATTGTTCCATTTGTTTTCCTAAAAAAGATGCTGCTGTTTCTGCTAGTTTTAATTCTAAATTTCCAAATTTAATTCCTGGCTCTGTAGAAATTATTAGTACTGCTCCAATTGCATCGCCTTCTGTTATTATAGGAGCAATTACTTGGGCATTATATTTATTTTCCATTTCATCATCATACAATGCAATAACTTTTTCCGATCCTTCACCAAGCACAATAGCTTTTCTATCTTCCATTGCTTTTTCTAATTCATTACTGACTTTTTTATCAACATACTCTTTTTTAAGTCCTCCGCTTACAGATATTATGTTATCTTTATCGCAAATAATTATTATGTTACCTATAGTTTGTTGTAATGATTCAGCATATTCTCTAGAAAATTCACTTAATTCACCTATAGGGGAGTATTTCTTTAAAATAACTCCACCTTCTCTATCAGTAAATATTTCTAGTGGATCTCCTTCTCGTATTCTCAAAGTTCTTCTTATTTCTTTTGGAATAACAACTCTTCCTAAATCATCTATACGTCTTACTATGCCAGTTGCTTTCATTTAAATAATTCCCTCCTTATATAAAATTTCATATAATATACTTGCACTATTATTATCTTTCTAAACTTGAAATTTTATGCACATTTGTATATGTTTAATTTTAATATAAGAAAAAAATATATAAAAATAAAGAATACCCCCTACTAGAGATATTCTTTATACTATTTTGAATGTAAAATTCTAAAGATTTTTTTCGTATTTGGTTATTTTAGCTTCTTCAGTCCATTTTTTCATAGCTGCAGTCCATGCTGCTTCTTTGTCCTTTGCTATAAGTGTTTTTTCTACTTCTGCCTTAACCGCTTCAAATTTCTTTACAGGAAACTCTTCTTTTGCAATAGCTTTTATTATATGCCATCCATATTGAGTGTTGACCGGTGCTGAAATCTTACCTACCTCGAGCGCTGAGGCCGCTGCCATAAAAGTTTTATCCATTTTAGGCTCATTGTATTCTACAAATCCTAAATCTCCACCATTATCTTTAGCAGTTTGGTCTATACTTTTTTCTTTTGCTACCTTTGCAAAGTCTTCGCCAGCATCTAATTGTTTTTTAACAGCTACTGCTTCAGCTTCAGTTTTAACTAAAATATGAGCTGCGTGAACTCTGTTTGGTTTTTCTGTATATAGTGTTAAATTACTATTGTAGTATGCTTTTTCTTTTGTCTCATCAGTTTTAACGTTTTTTGTAATTTCAGTGTATAATGCATCTTGAATAATACTTGGTCTTATTCTTGCTTTTAGTTGATCTTCTGTAAGGTTAGCCTGCGCTAGTGCTTCTTTATACTTAGCATCTGTTTCTAAACTTTTCTTAATTTCTGCTATTTGCTTGTTAACTTCTTCAGTTAATTTAGCTTCCGTAGGCATTACTTTTAACTCTTCGGCTTTATATTTTACTATTTCTTCATTAATTAGGCCTTCTAACACCTGTTGTTTTTGAGTTGTTATTTGAGTCATAGCTTCAGCATTATCTTTATAATTTGCTCCATACTGTGTTTGTATTTGTTTAATAACTGCGCCTAGTTGTTCGTCCACCTGGCCTCTAGTTACTTTAGCATTAAAAACCTTAGCTACTGTACTTTTAGCAATACCTGCTGGTGTTTTTTCAATCATATTACAACCAACTAATGATGTAGCAAGTATAGTTATTAAAGCAGCACTAATTAATTTTTTTACGTTTTTCATTTTAATTCCCTCGCTTTCGTATGTAATATTGCCATTTAAAGTTTTGTTACATTACATATCAATTTTAATAGAAATTTTAATACATAGAAATTTTAATACATACTAATCTTATCACAAATTCACTTTATTTCAACTTTAATTTATACCACACTTTTTATATACTTAACAATCTCAATTAGATTTGCAAGCATTTCTTCTTTATTTAAATTTTTATATTTATACGCAAAGGCTGGTTTAGTACCTAATTTAAATACAATGCTTCTATTATATTTACTAACCAAGGCTTTAACTAATGCTCCATTTATTCTTTCGCTACTATCAAATTGTAGCACTATCTCCTCCTTTTCCTCTTTAATTTCTACTATTCCCACCTGTTTAGATATAGATCTGAGATAGGCAATATCCATAAGACTTGCAACTGACGATGGTATATCTGAGAACCTATCCTCTATTTCCTCTTGTATATCCATCATATCCTCATGGCTATCAATAGCTGCGATTTTTTTATAAATTTCAATTTTTTGAGTCTCATCTTCAATGTAGGTACTAGGAATATATGCATCTATTTTGATTTCAACGGAAGTTTCAATAGGTTCCACTTCCACATCACCTCTTATTTTTTTAACTGTATCTTCTAGCATCCTACAATACAAATCGTATCCTACCGCAGCCATATGTCCATGTTGAGCCGCCCCCATCATATTTCCAGCGCCCCGAATTTCAAGATCTCTCATTGCAATTTTAAAACCTGACCCTAGCTCTGTAAAATCCTTAATTGCTTTAAGTCTTTTTTCAGCCACCTCAGTTAATACCTTGTCTTTTCTATAAGTAAAATATGCATAGGCTATTCTATTTGAACGCCCTACTCTACCCCTTAATTGATAAAGCTGAGAAAGCCCCATCTTATCTGCTTCGTATATTATTATGGTATTTGTGTTTTGGATATCTATCCCAGTCTCGATAATGGTAGTACACATTAATATATCATACTTATTCTCCATAAAATCCAACATGACAGATTCTAATTCTCTTTCTGTCATTTGTCCATGACCAATACCTATCCTGGCTTCTGGAACTAGTTTACCAATGTACGCTGCCATGTCCTTGATTGTTTCTACTCTATTGTACACAAAGAAAACTTGACCATTTCTATTTATTTCTCTGAGTATTGCATCCCTTATTAGTTGGTCATTAAACTCCACTACATAGGTTTGTATTGGATACCTTTCCTCTGGAGGGGTTTCAATTACACTTATATCTCTAACTCCAGTAAGAGACATATGTAGCGTTCTTGGAATTGGAGTGGCAGTTAGAGTGATTACATCTATATTCTTTCTTATACTCTTGATTTTTTCCTTGTGCGTAACTCCAAATCGTTGCTCTTCGTCTATAATTAATACCCCTAAATCTTTGAATTTTACATCTTGTTGAATTATTCTGTGGGTTCCTATCAATATATCCACATTTCCTTCTTTTGTAGCCTTAAGCACAACCTGCTGCTGGGCTGGTGTTCTAAACCTACTTACCATTTCAACCTTTACTGGAAAATCTGAAAATCTTTTGGTGAGATTTTTATAATGTTGCTCAGCTAGTATAGTAGTTGGTACTAAGAATGCTACTTGTTTGCCATCCATAACTGCTTTAAAGGCAGCCCTAACAGCTACTTCTGTTTTACCATATCCAACGTCACCACATATCAATCTATCCATAGGTTTATCAGATTCCATATCTTTCTTTATCTCTTCAATTGCAATTAATTGGTCTGGCGTTTCTTCAAATGGGAATTCTTCCTCAAATTGTTTTTGCCATACAGTATCCTTGCTATATCTGTATCCCTTAAGAGTAGCCCTCGATGCGTAAAGCTTTACTAAATCCTCTGCAATATCAGCTATAGAGTTTTTAACCTTATTCTTAGCCTTAGTCCATTCTACTCCACCTAGCTTAGTAATCTTTGGTGCTTTTCCTTCACTTCCGATATATTTTTGAACTAAATCTAATTGTTCTACTGGAACATAAAGAGTATCCCCGGAATTATATCCAAGTTCTAAATAATCTCTTTTATGGCCATGAACCTCTAACTGCTTAATTCCTTTGTATACTCCTATACCATGATTTACGTGAACAACATAATCTCCCAATTTCAGCTCTGTAAAACTTTTAATCTTACTTACGCCCTTTTTACTGGAACGACTAGTAGTTTTTCTTTTTGATTGTCCAAAAACCTCTTTATCTGAGATAACACATAGTTTTAATTCTGGGTATTCAAAGCCTTTTAATTGGTTCCCAAAGGTTATAACCACCTGACCTAACTGAATTTCCGAGATATTGTCCTTATACACACTTTCAATTCCCCTATCCCTTAGGATATCTATTAATCTTTCCCCTCTAGTTCTTGTACCAGAAAGGATTACTGTCTTGTAGCCTTTAAACTTTTTATCTTTTATATCTTCAATAAGTATATCTAATTGGCCATGATAATCATTAATTGTAATTTGAGAAAAAGATACAATAGACCTTGGCTTTAGAATTTTTGTGCTTTTGGCGATAGCATTTATTGTCATAACTTCCCTAGTATCTAAGTCTTCATATATACTTTCCTTATTAATTAAAAGTCCTGCTTGACTCGGCAGTATACTTCCTCTTTTTAGAAAGTTTTCGTAATTTTCCTGGAACTCAAAATATACGCTATCCAGTTTTCCAACGCACCTTTGTGCATCATCAACTATTATAAATGAATCCTTCATATAATCTAAAAAGGTAGAGGTAGCATCATAAAAATAAGGCATATAACTATCAATGGCTTCGAATCTCCAAGTTTCTTTTAGTGATTCTAAGTTAATATTAACTAACGAAGTTATTCTTTCTATAGTTTCCTTGTCTTTTTTTTTATTAAAGCTGCCTACTACATTTTCTAAATCTTCCTTTATTTTATTGTACCCGCTTTCCATGCTTTCCTGAGTTAGTATTATTTCCTTTGCTGGGAATACTTCTATTTCGGATACCTTGTCAATACTTCTTTGAGTTTCGCTATTAAAGGTTCTTATAGAATCTATTTCTTCATCAAAGAGCTCTATTCTAAAAGGCAACGATGATATAGGGGGGTATAAATCTATTATTCCCCCCCTTATAGAAAATTGACCTTTAGTATCGACTCTATCTACTCTCTCATATCCACACTGAATTAATTTTTCTGTGAAATCCTTCAAATTCAATGTGCTTCCTACAGATAATTCAAAAATATACTTTTGCAATAAATCTATAGGCATATAAGTAGAAGCCAGAGCTTCGATACAAGTAATTATAATTTTTTTACCCTTTTGCGTAATCTTTTTCATTACCTTAAGTCTTTCCCATCTAAGATCCCCAGATATGGCATCTGCATTATAAAAGCCCACTTCTCTGGTTGGAAAATAGTACACATCATTCACATAAAAAGACAGGTCATCGTAAATATTTTTAGCCTCTACATCACTATGTGTTAAAATTAGTAAGGATTTATCTAATTGCTCGTACACACCATTTATTAAATAGTTCTTAGCTGATTCTGAAAGCCCATATAGTCCAATTGGGTAATTTTCATCTTCTATATTCTTTAGTATATTTTTAAATTGAATACTATTTTTTAAAGGCTCCATAAGCCCACTCAGTCTCATTTTAACACCTCTCACTCACTGCATAAATATAAAAATAATAATTTCATTTAAGCATTAAACCCATTAAATTCGTTCATAGCCTCAGTGCTTCCTTTTGCTATTATAGCTTCAACAGCTTTTATAGTCGCTTCAAAGGTCTTTTCTACCAGTATTCGGTCCCCACTTCCAAATCGTCCTAAAACGTAAGATACTCGCGACCTTTCTGGTTGTCCTACACCTATTTTTATTCTTGGAAATATGTCTGAGCCCATACTCGCAATAATGCTTTTTATCCCATTATGTCCCCCAGCACTGCCTTTACTTCTTATCCTTAATTTACCTACATCCAAACTAATATCATCATATATTATGATGATATTTTCATTAGGAATCTTATAAAAAGAAGCTGCTTGCTGCGCACTCTCTCCACTTAAATTCATATATGTACTAGGTTTTAAAAGGATAACCTTTTGGGATGATATATTAATTTCTCCATACACACCTTTAAATTTTACCCTATTAACTGAAACATTATACTTGCCTGCCATTAAATCAATTACATCAAATCCTACATTATGCCTTGTATGTTTATATTCGTCTCCTGGATTTCCTAGTCCAATTACCAAGTACATTATTGCCTCCAAATATTATTATGTTTAAGCCATTTATCCACCACATAATATTTTTTTATTTTATTTATAATATTATACTAAAAAAAAGTTTAATCCACAACTTTATATAAAATTTACGGACTAAAATTATGGTAATAATATTATTACCATAATTTTTATTTAATATCTTTAAATTGTAATTTTATATCAATATTTTATTGTATTTTTAATTCAGAGAGAACTATGCTAATCTCCTTAATTTTTCCACCTCTCCAAATTTTACAGGATAAGCGCCCTCCAACTTTGTATTTCTCCAGAATTCTGCTTAGCTGCTCCATGTTTTTAACACTTTTTCCACCTATTTCAGTTATTATATCAGTAGGCATAATTCCAGCTACAGCAGCACCACTTCCCCTAACAACTTCTTGTACATACACGCCCTCTACACCATTATTGCCCACCGAAATCGCAGTTCCTCCATAAATGCCTATTGCCGGTCTAATAACTTTACCATAAGTCATTAAATCATTAATAATTTCTTTAGCTGCATTTGTACTTATAGCAAAACCCGTGCCTTCATTTCCAATGACTGAATTAATTTTCAAACTATTTATACCAATAACTTCTCCATAGATATTGCATAATGGTCCCCCACTATTCCCTGGATTTATAACTGCATCAGTTTGTATTACTTTATAGATTGTTTGTTCCCCAGTTTTTTTATTAACTATATTAATTTTTCTGTCTAGTGCGCTTATAATACCCGCAGTAACAGTTCCTGAAAACTGCTCCCCAAGTGGATTACCAATAGCAACAGATAAATCTCCTACCTTGACCTTTGATGAATCACCAAATTTTGCAGTAGGCAGATTGTTAGCTTCAACTTTTATAACCGCTAAATCCGATATAGCATCCCCACCTATAACTTTTGCTTTCAAAACGTTATCATTACTCAATTTTACTTTTATTTCTGTTGCACCTTCAATTACATGATAATTAGTAATAATAAACCCATCGCTTTTATATATAATTCCTGAACCACTTCCTTCTGGAGTGTTCCACAATTCTTCTTCTTTGTTACTTATGCCAACTACTGTTGGTGATACTTTTTGAGCAACTTGCGAAATAGAATTTTCAAATATTCCCTGGATGCCACTCCCTGAAGCATTTGAGTTTAAAATACCACTAACATCTTTTGGTGCTTTATCTTTATTAATTGCATACTGGGCTGTAATTCCCCCAGAAAGGGATGCTATTAGTATAAAAGTAAATACTTTCGTAAATGATTTAAAATAATTTTTTTTATTGTTTTTTCTAAATTTAATTTCTCCAAACATATTATTACTAGACTCTGCATTCTTCCAAAAAGCATCTTTTATTTCTTCACGAACCTTATAGTTATTCTTATTACCCATAACATCACCCCCCTAATGGTTATAACTAAATCACGGAAAAAGTATTTTATTTTACTCTCATCAATGTAAAAGTAAAGTAAACACCATTATCCTTATTTTCAACCCATATATCTTCCTGTAATTGAGTTATTATATTTCTCACTATAGATAATCCAAGTCCAGTACTATCCTTCGCTGTTCTTGCTTTATCTGCTTTATAAAATCTATCCCAAATATGCAATAAATCTTCCTCTGCTATTTTGGGGCCATCATTGAAAACAGTTATAAAGGCTTTTTTTCCTTTAATTTTTGAGCTGATTTTTATTTTACCGCCTTCATTTACATATTTTATTGAATTATCTAATAAATTTGTAATCACTTGAACTAACCTATCCTTGTCTCCCGCTACAAATAAATTATCCTCATCAAAGCATACATCTACAGATGCCCTTTTCTCTTTAATTTTTCTTTCATAATTTATAACTGTAAGTCTAATTATTTCGTTAATATCCACTTCCATAATTCTTAAACTAAACTCCCCTGCTTCAATTGCAGACATATCTAGTAAGTCATTTACAAGTCTAGTTAACCTTTGAATTTCTTCATAGGCGATAGACAAGTAGTATTTTTCCTTTTCCTTTGGAATTACACCATCTAGTATTCCACTAATAAACCCCTTAATTGAGGTTATTGGAGATCTAATCTCATGGGATACATTGGATATAAATTCACGTCTATTTTTCTCATTTTTCTCTATAGAATCAGCCATAGAATTAAAAGATTGAGCGAGTTCTCCGATTTCATCATCCGATTTCAAATAAACTCTCTTATCTACATCTCCATTAGATATTCTTCTAGCTACAGAATTAATCTCTGCTAAGGGCTTTATGATTATCTTTTGTGAAAAATAATATATAACGACACAAGAGAATATTATTGCAAAAATTGAAGATACCCAAATTATCTCATAAACTCGTTTTAAGGATTGGCTTAATTCTTCAACAGAATTGTACAATATTATAGAACCCTTAAATGTCCCTGCCGCTGTCATTATGGGTGTTCCATAAACTCTTACGGCTTTATCAAATATTCCAGCATAAGGTCCTGTAACCTCGAAAGTGTTACCAAGCCTAAGCTGCTCTAGTTCCTTAACAAAGACCTGTTTATACATAAATTCTTTATGCTCTTTATTTGATACAGCATAAACAAATCCGTTACTATCTGTAAGCCAAATATCAGACTTTATATAATCACCAATTATTGTTATTATATCGTTCACTTGCTCGGAAGTAACATCCCCCGCCATATATTTCTTAGCATAATCTTGTATCATATTGGACTTATCGAGAAATTGATCTTTCCGCTCATTGAAAAAATAATTTTGAAACCAATAGGATAGAAAAGAAGCAATAATTATAAGGCTCATGGATATTATAATAGTATAGGTTGCTAGCATCTTAGAAAATAGTCCTTTTTTAACCATCTATTTCACCTCGAATTTATATCCTACTCCCCAAACAGTCTCAATTTGCCAATTCGGACCTCCTTGAAGCTTTTCTCTTACTCTTTTAACATGCACATCCACGGTTCTAGAATCTCCTGGATAATCGTATCCCCAAACCTCACATAGTAGCTGCTGCCTAGTAAAAACCCTATTCTTATTAAGAGCTAAATAATGTACTAATTCAAATTCCTTAGGTGGCATTTTTACTTCTTCACCTTTATAAGTAACATTATAAGAATTAATATCAATTTCTAAATCCTCAAAATTCAAAACTTCTTTACCACCATTATCTAAGTTGTAACGCCTAAGCACAGCCTTAACTCTTGCAATTATTTCCTTTGGCTCAAAAGGTTTTACTACATAGTCATCAGCTCCTAATTCTAGCCCTAGTACCTTATCAAAGGTTTCTCCCTTGGCAGTAAGCATAATAACCGGCGTTTCATGTTCTTTTCTTATCCACTTCAAAACATCTATACCATCAATATAAGGCAACATTATATCCAGTAGTACCAAATCTGGTTTATAGCTTAGAAAAGCTTCCTGTGCAGCCCTACCATCATGTACTACTTTTGTTGCATACCCTGAACTTTCAAGATACATTTTGATTACCTCAGCAATATTTTTATCATCATCAACTATTAGTATTTTCCCTATAGTTCCTTCCATATCCTTACCTCCAAAATATTTTCTCTATTATTTTTTCTATTATTTTTTGTATTATCATATTGTAAAAATAGCTAACAAATTATTCTTGTTTATTTTTTTGAAAATTTTTAACAAATAATTTATCTTATTATTAATTTATCATACTTTAATGTCAACTGATTAGCTTTTTTGAAAATGTTACAAATTATTCACTGTTGTGATTATCTAATTGCTGCTTTTACATGTTTATTTCTTATGTATAGTATAATCATTATCTCACTTGTATATAAATATTACAAAAAATATATTTTTGCAAACTTCATAATTAGCAGTAAGGCCACCCATATAAATATTATAGATTATAAAAAAATAGCGATACTTAATTATAAAAATAATTAAGCATCGCTATTTTAACCTATGTATTTATAAATTAGAGTCTTCCTCGAATAGTTTGCTTACAGAAACATCCTCGTATATTCTCTTTATGGCCTCAGCCAAAATTGGTGCTACAGATAATGTAACGAATTTATCACAATGTTTATCTTCTGGCAAATCAATGGTATTTAATATTATTAATTCTTTTATTACTGAATCATTTATTCTTTGAATAGCAGGTCCGGATAGTACACCATGACTACAACAAGCATAAACATCTTTTGCTCCCAGTTTAACTAGTGCATTAGCTCCATTAGTTATAGTTCCAGCTGTATCTATCATGTCATCCATCATAATACATGTTTTTCCTTTAATATCCCCTATAACATTCATAACCTCTGTAACATTAGCCTTTGGTCTTCTCTTATCAATTATAGCTATTGAAGCATGTAATTTATCTGCAAACTTTCTTGATCTAGCAACGCTTCCAAGGTCTGGCGCAACTACAACTACATCATCTCTATCCTTAAATCCTTTTTGGATATAATATTTTGCAAGTATAGGTGTACCCATTAAATTATCAACAGGAATATTAAAATATCCTTGTATTTGAGCTGCATGTAAGTCCATAGTAAGTACTCTATCTGCTCCTGCAGTTGTTAAAATATCTGCCACAAGTTTCGCTGTGATTGGATCTCTAGCTTTTGCTTTTCTATCTTGCCTTGCATACCCATAGTATGGTATAACCGCAGTTATTCTTCCTGCAGATGCTCTCTTAAAGGCGTCAATCATAATAAGTAATTCCATTAAATTGTCATTTACTGGAGCATTAGTTGATTGAACAACAAATACATCTGCGCCCCTAACAGTTTCATGAATATTAACAGATATTTCACCATCACTAAAAGTTCCTACGTTTGAATCTCCAACTTTTAGTCCTAGTATTTCAGCAATATCTGTTGCCAATTTAGGATTTGAATTACCTGTAAAAATCTTAATATTTTTGCCGTGGTTTATCATCTGTAATCCTGATTTCCAAAATCATATAAATTATATTTTATTATACTTTATATAAATTTTCATTCCATCCACTAAATAGAATGGTAGTAACATATATATCCCTTTTACTACAAAAATCAGTTTTCCACCTCCCTTTATTATTTACTTATTAAATCATCACCTTTGGTGCTGAAATATGGTTAACTATTTTGACTTGTTACTTTGTTTCATAGGTCCTTTTTCTACTACCCAATTTTCAATATTCACTTGCCTTGCTCTAGCTATGGCCAATGCATTTTTAGGAACTTCATTTGTAATTGTAGAACCAGCTGCGATATATGAATTATCATTAACTTTTACAGGTGATACAAGGTTAGTATTGCATCCTATAAAAGTATTATTGCCTATTATTGTTTTGAATTTTGATTTTCCATCATAATTTACAACTACAGTGCCGCAGCCAAAATTACAGCCACTTCCAACCTCAGCGTCACCTATATAAGTAAGATGGGATACCTTTGTATTATCTCCAATAGTTGATTTTTTAATTTCAACAAAATCTCCTATTCTAGCATTTTCACCTATATTACTTTCTGGTCTAATGTAGGCATATGGTCCCACAGTTGTTCCCTTGCCTACCTTACTTTCGATTATTACAGAACTTTGAACTGAAACTCCATTTTGAATAATACTATCCACAATTCTATTGTTCTGATAAAGAACACAGTTTTCTTTAATAATTGTCTTGCCTTGTAGTATATTCCCTGGGTATATAATCGTATCTTTTCCTATTATAACTTCTGAGTCAATATAGGTGTTATTCGGATCCATTATTGTAACTCCATTTTCCATATGCATTCTATTTATTCTCGTTCGCATAATTAATTCTGCATCTGCAAGCTCTACCTTGGAGTTAACAGCAGTAATTTCTTCAATGGGAACATCAAAAGCTCCAATTTTAAGCCCTTGACTTTTTAATATACCAATAACATCTGTTAAATAGTATTCCCTTTGGGCATTATTATTATTTAATTTATCTAGACCATTGTGTAATTCTTCTATATTAAAGCAATACATTCCTGAATTTATTTCTTGAACTAATACTTCTTCAGGAGTACAGTCTTTAAACTCAACTATTTTTTCAACATCATCAATTTCATTCCTAATTATTCTACCATACTTTCCAGGTTCCTTCATGGTTGAAGTTAATATAGTAGCTTTAAACTCTCCCTTTTCATGATAATCTAAGAGTTCTCTTACAGTTTTTTCAGTAATTAGTGGCCCATCTCCAACAAATATGGCTACCGTGCCTTTATGACCAGACAAAAATTCACTAGCACACATTACTGCATGTCCTGTTCCTAACTGATCTTCTTGAAGGGAATAGTTGATTTTTCTGTCTTCTGTTGCTTTTTCAACTTTCTCGGCTCCTCTTCCAATTACCACATCAACCATTTCAATATCTGCACTTCTAATAGTGTCAATAACATGATTTATCATTTCTTTACCACAAACCTTATGTAGAACCTTAGGAGTATTAGAATTCATTCTTTTCCCTTCACCTGCAGCTAATATTATAGCGCATTTATACAAATTAAACACCTCTTTATACATTAATTCGACACATTTAAACATTTTAATTACATTATATTCAATTAAATTACTTCTTACATTATATTTTATATTATATTTAATTGCAAGAAGCCTTGTGGCTTTTTAAATGTTTTCTTTCAAAAAAATAAAAAGGGGTTTTCACCCTTTTTATACTTCTGGATTTTCTACTTCTTTTTCTTCTTCTTTTTCTTCTACTTTGTCCTCTAAATTTTCTACTGTTTTTACTACTTTTACAGGTTCTTCACTTTTTACTTTTTCATACTCTTCCAAAATAGCTGTTTGAATCTTTTCCCTTGTTTGAGTATTTATTGGGTGTGCTATATCCTTGAATTCTCCATCTGGAGTTTTCCTACTCGGCATAGCGATAAAAAGTCCACTTTGTCCTTCTATAACTTTAATATCATGAACAACAAATTCATTATCAAAAGTTATTGATACAATGGCTTTCATTTTACCCTCTGTAGCTATTTTCCTGATTCTAACGTCTGTAATTTCCATATACTCCACCTCCAAGTTGCATTATATTGCGTTATAATTATACTATTTCTCTATAACTTGGCTTATTCCTTCTTAAATTGTAAAAAAATATTAAATCTTTTGAATATTATGCTTTTTCAAAGGTTTTTGATGGAGTTAACTGAGATTTACCTTCTGTATTTATTCCTTTAAACTGAATAATTGATATATACTCTTCTATTAATTTATGCCCACTTTCAATATTCTCAATGAAAACTCCAATACCTAAAAGTTCACTTTCAAACTCTAAAAGCAAATTAATTATGCCTCTTGCAGTTCCCCCAGCTTTCATAAAGTCGTCTATAAAAATGCATTTGCTTCCTTTTTTTATAGAGTTTCTTGTAAGCGACATAGTTTGAATTCTATTGGTAGAACCAGATACATAGTTGATGCTAACGGTACTTCCCTCAGTAACCTTAGGGTCACGCCTAACTATAACTAATTGAACCCCTAGCATTTTTGCCACTTCATACGCCAGTGGTATTCCTTTAGTCTCTACAGTTACTACATAGTCTATATGCAGTTCATTAAAAGCAGATGCAAGAATTACTCCTGCTTTGTGTACTATTTCTGGATTATACATAATATCAGTCATATATATAAAATTTCCTGGTATTACTCTATCTTTGTGGCTTAAAACCTCACATAGATCCTCTGCGAATGTTCTACTTTCCTCCTGGGAGACTCCACAAATATACTTTACTCCACCAGCTGCGCCTGCAACTGTTTCCACTCTTCCCATTGATAGGGCACTTAGCGTTTCGCGGACAATAACAATGTCCTCGCTAATTGTGGATTTAGCTGCATTAAACATTTCTGTAAATTTTTTTAAATTAATTGTCTTATTAGGATTTTCTGTTAATATTTTAGTAATTCCTGTAACTCTTTGATTTCTACTATATTTATTCATTAATTATCACCCATATCTTTATTTTACGAATTTTACCTAGCAAAAATTTAACTATCATTCGTAATTTTATTGTAAATCTTTTTAATAACTATTACAATGCTTATCTAAGTAATTTCAAAACATTGTATTTATTGCTTGCTAACCATCACCTTCCATTCCCCTATAATTTCCTATGAGACACCTTAAAAAAAATATTGTTCTATATCTGTGTTGTTTTTGCGAGATTTTGTATATAATTAAGAAGAAGCTTTAAACATATGAAAATAGACTAGCTTCATGATTTGTTATTTATTCGAATGTGCCTTATGTTCATTAATTTGTTATAATCAATATTAATGGGACTTGCATATACTAAATAAGTGTAATAATTTATAAGGAGTTGATATAATGTCTTTTGATTTTATAAAAGATAAAAACAAGAAAATTCATTTTATAGGTATTGGCGGTATAAGCATGAGCGGCCTTGCTGAAATACTTATAAAAAATAATTATAAGGTTTCTGGTTCAGACATGCAGTCATCACATATAACAAATAAACTTATTAAAAATGGTGCTGAAATTTCTATAGGCCACAATGCCGATAACATAAAGGACGCAGATTTAGTTGTTTACACTGCTGCTATTTCTCCTGAAAATCCTGAATACCTTAAAGCTATGGAGTTAAATCTCCCTTTAATGGATAGAGCTGAATTTTTAGGTCATATTATGAAAGGCCATAAGTACAATGTTGCTGTATCAGGTACACATGGTAAAACTACTACAACATCCATGGTAGCCCACATTATTTTGAAGGAAAATGTGGACCCTACAATCCTTGTGGGTGGGGAACTGGATGTTATTTCCGGTAATGTTTTAGCTGGAAATGGTGACTATTTTATTACGGAAGCTTGCGAATATAAAGCGTCATTTTTAAAGTTCTTTCCCTATATTGCAACAATAACAAATATAGATGCGGATCACCTAGATTACTATAGAGATATAAATCACATTAAAGAGACTTTTGTAAAATTTATTAATCTTATACCTAAGGAAGGTTATTTAATTGCAAATATAGATGATGATAATGTTAAAGAAATTCTAAATAATAATTCTTATAACTGTAATATACTTACTTATGGGATAAATGAAGGAATGCTTAAGGCCAAAGATATTAGCTATAATGAATTGGGCTGTGCAACTTTTGACGTATATAAAAATGATCATTTACTATTTAAAATAGATCTTAATGTACCAGGACAGCATAATGTTCTAAATGCGCTTGCAGGTATAGGAACCGCTCTATGCCTTGATTTTACTGAGGACTCAATTACTTCAGGTCTTTCTAATTTTAGGGGTACTCATAGAAGATTTGAGATAAAGGGAACTAAAGATGGGGCAACTGTTATTGACGATTATGCTCATCATCCTACGGAAATTAAAGCATTTTTAAGTGCTGCAAAAAATTATCCTCACAATAAAATCTATTGTGTATTTCAACCTCATACTTATTCAAGAACTATAAGCTTATTTGAAGATTTTTCAGATTCTTTTTATGATGTGGATAATCTAATACTAGCAGATATTTATGCTGCCAGAGAAAAAGATGCGGGTGTAATAAGCTCAAATATGCTCGGTGATAGAATAAGATCCAAAAATGTAAATTGCATAAATCTTCATAGCTTTGATGAAATTGTAAATTATCTTAAAAATAATTTAAAAGATGGTGATGTGCTTCTTACAATGGGTGCAGGAGATGTTTTTAAGGTAGGAGAAATGTATTTAAAGTAATTAATTTAATATTTTCCAATTTTAGTATTGACATTCATTGACAAGTAAAGTATTCTTAAAAAGGAATCATTTGAAAAAACTGTTAATAATTTTATGAAAAGGAGGTAGTCATCATGATTAATAATAAAATGCGTATTAATGATTGTATTGCAATTGATTTATTTACATCCAATGGCATTTTTATGTCTAAAACTTCATATGATAGTCCTACCTTAATGGATATTATCTTTTCATAATAGTTTATCTTTATTAAAGTATTTTTATGAAATTATAAACATTGGTCATGGGCTACTCGCCCATGACCTTTTTATATGAGTTAATTTTTTATGTGTGCATATTGATGTAGCATAAGATTAATGATTTTTTAAGCCATGGATAATTCCATGGCTTTTTTATGTTAACTAATCACATAAGTGATTAATTATAAATATTAAAAACAAACAAAGGGAGGAATTACAATGTATAGTACCAAAAGTTTAACAATACCAAAATCTAGTTTAGGAGGGATATTTATGAAGCTTAGTTTTTTTAAAAACAGAAAAACCCAATATACTTATTGGGCAAAACCTCTATTCTCAAATACATTTAAATGCATTAGTGACCTTGACTATTTTCTTATTACAAGCAGACACATTTAATTTATTTACTAATATCTAATAAAAATTTGAAAGCGAGGTAATTAAAATGTACAAATCTAAAGATTTAACAAAATCAAAATTTAGTTTAGGAGGAATCACAATGGGATCTGCATTCTTTAAACATAGGGATCTACTCAGTCGTTATCGGCGAAAGCCATTATATTTATGCAATACCTGCCAGAGCAATGCTTTATATTATTTCATAGTATTATATAAACGCGTCTGAGATTGTATCATTGCGATACCGATTATTATGATTTAATATTATATAAACACTTGAAATACTTTAAGAAATAGATTAAGTTCTATTTCTTAATCTACTAATCAATACTATATGGACCCTGAAGGAGGCGACATTTTATGAAACGAATTTTAAAATATGTTACAAAATACAAACTCTTTATTATTATAGCTACTATCGCAATGTTAATTAGCATTGCACTAGACATGTTTAATCCCTATTTAGTAAAAATTATGATTGATAAAGTACTACGCAATAGTGAATATAATCTTTTAACTTTTGTGTTAATGTCTCTTGCTGGAATTACTCTTGTAAGGTCGCTACTAGGCTATATTAGAGAATACAGCTTAGATTATTTATCTTCTAGAGTAAGCATAGATCTAAAAACAGATCTATTTGATCATATTCAAAGTTTACCTTTTAAATATTTTGATAGTATGAACACTGGCGAACTTATGTCCAGGATGGGTTCTGACGTGGATAATGTATGGCGGTCCATCGCTTTTGGTATAGGACTCGCTATAGAACAGGTGATTTATTTTCTAGTTGCCTCGGTACTAATATTTCGCATGAACTGGAAACTTGCACTAGTGACGCTTATAACAATGCCTCTTATTGGCTATATAGCATTGAAACTTGAAAACGAAGTTGGAGAGGCATTTGGCGCCATAAGTGATCATAATGCAGTTTTGAACACTACGGCTCAAGAAAACATTGCTGGTGTAAGGCTTGTAAAAGCTTTTGCTAGAGAAAGACATGAAACCTTAAAGTTTTTAAACCATAACAGAACAAATTATGATCTTAATATGAGGCAAACTAAGATATGGAGTAAACATTTCCCTATGATAGAATTTTTGTGTAATATGTCTGTACTGGCAGTAGTATGTGTTGGTGGAGTGCTGGTAATTGGAAAAAGCCTATCTATTGGTGAACTAGTGGCCTTTAGCCAATATGTTTGGATGTTAATTTGGCCGATGAGAATGATAGGTTGGCTTACAAATATCATAACTCAAGCAAATACTTCTGCTAAAAAAATCTTTGATATAATGGACGTAGAACCAGAAATTAAAGATAAAGATGATGCCATAGCTATGCCTGTAATTAAGGGCGCTATAAAATTTGAAAATGTATCTTTTAAATATAATGAGAATTATATTTTGGATAATATAAATTTAGATATACCTGCTGGAAGCACTGTTGCAATAATGGGCACGACAGGTTCCGGTAAAAGCTCTCTTGTAAATCTCATAGGCAGATATTATGAAATATCCAAAGGCTCAATTACTGTAGATGGTAATGACGTACGTGATATCTGTATCCATGATTTGAGGAGTAAGATGGCTGTAGTTGCTCAAGATACCTTCTTATTTTCAGAGAGCATTTTTGAGAATATCCGTTTTGGAAAACTTGAAGCCTCCCTTGAGGAGATAAAAAAAGCTTGTAGCGACGCCTGCGTGGACGAATTTCTAGGCAGTCTTCCAGAAGGCTATGAGACAATTATTGGAGAAAGAGGCCTAGGGCTCTCCGGTGGTCAAAAACAAAGACTTTCTATTGCAAGGGCGCTAGTTAAGGATTCTAGTATTTTAATACTTGATGATGCTACTTCAGCCCTGGATATGGATACGGAATACAATCTTTTAAAAAATCTTCACCATAGAAATAATAAACAAACTACTTTTATAATTGCACATAGAATTTCAGCAGTTAAAAATGCTGATATTATACTATTCCTTGAGAATGGTCATGTGGTGGAAATGGGAAATCACCAAACTCTCCTTGAAAAGAGAGGGCAATATTATGATGTATACACTCAACAATTTACAGACTTTATGGATCTCGAAGGGGCGGTGGTATAATGGCTAGAAATTCAACACAGCAAGATGAACAAATTGAGGAAGCTTCCAAGGGGAAATTAATAATAAGGATATTTAGTTATTTAAAGCCTTTTAAGCTCAAAGTAGTTTTAGTTATACTCCTTATGATAATAGTAATGGTATGCTCACTGCTAAACCCATATATTTTAAAGCTAGCAATAGACAAATATATAGGAACCTCTAATATACGAGGCCTGGCACAAATTGCTGGATTTATGTTAGTTTTCAATGTGATATCCCTCATTGCCTCTAGAGTAAGAATTAATATTATGGCCTCAGTCACCAACTCTGCGCTATTAAATATAAGGCAAGAATTGTATAATCATATTCAAAAACTATCCTTTACCTTTTTTGATAATAGACCCGTTGGCAAAATACTTGCAAGAGTAATTGGAGACGTAAGTTCTCTGCAGGATCTCTTTGATAATAGCGTAACTAGCTTTATACCTGAAATCTTAACTCTTGTGTTTGTAACAATTATTATGTTTTCTATGAATATTAAATTAGCGCTAATTTCAATTTCATTCTTACCAGTGCTAGTTATCTGTCTTTTTTCTATAGAAATATTTTCTAGAAAACGCTGGCAAATATATAGATCTAAACGTTCTAATCTTAATGCCTTTACCCATGAAGATTTTTCTGGCATAAGAATAGTTCAATCTTTTGCCACTGAAGACAAAACCTCTAAAAGCTTTACAACCTATGTTAGTGATATGATGAATTCCTTTCTAAGGGCTGTTAGATTAAATGATTTGTTTTGGCCCATGGTGGAGTTATCTTGGGGGCTTGGAAGTTTACTCGTATATTGGTATAGTGTGCCTCTTATAAAGGCAAAAACATTAACTATTGGTGAACTCGTCGCCTTTACTGCTTATATTTCAATGTTTTGGAGACCTATTATGAACATCAGTAATTTTTACAACACATTAATAACAAATTTCTCTTCTGCAGAAAGAATCTTTGAAATACTAGATATAAAACCAGATATTATAACTATTGATAAGGCTATAAAAATGCCTAAAATAAAGGGCGATGTGGAATTCAAAAATGTAGTTTTTAGTTATGATAGTGATGTTTCTGTATTAAACAATGTTAGCTTTAAAATAAAAGCAGGAGAAACTGTAGCTTTAGTAGGTCCTACAGGTGCTGGTAAAACTACCATAATAAACTTAATTAGTAGATTTTACGATGCGGGTAGCGGAGAGGTTTTAGTAGATGGCAAGAATGTATCTCATGTTGATATTGAATCCCTTCGAAGTCAAATGGGAATAATGCTACAAGATACTTTTCTCTTTTCTACTACTATTATGGAAAATATTCGTTATGGAAAATTAGATGCCACAGACGCCGAAGTAATAGCTTCAGCTATTGCAGTTAACGCGGATTCTTTTATCATGAAGCTAGATAATGGTTATGCCACAGAGGTAAATGAAAGAGGCTCTAGACTTTCAGTTGGTCAAAGGCAGCTTATATCCTTTGCTCGTGCACTGCTTGCTAATCCGAGAATATTAATATTAGATGAAGCTACTTCTAATATTGATACCACAACAGAAAAACTTGTACAAAAGGGCATTAAAAAACTCCTATTTAATAGAACCTCCTTTGTTATAGCACATAGGCTGTCAACTATAAGAGATTGCGATAAGATAATGGTTATAGATGATGGTAGAATTGTGGAGGGTGGAACCCACGCTCAACTTATTGCTCTAAAGGGATTATACTATGATCTTTATATGTCTCAGTATAAATTCTTGAATGAAGGGGCTTAAATCATCATCTGCGACGCTGCAATATTAACGGCTTCAGAAGTGGGCGCCTTTCCCTCTGAAATATCATTAAAAACTAATTAATGTAACACAAATGTAATTGAGTTATATTCAAAAGGCACATCAAATCATTGATAAGTCTACATTCCTTAAAAAGGAATGTAGACTTATAATATCAAGTATTTTTTTCTATTTATTTACATCTAAAATTTAAAATACTATGAGCGGGACAAAAATTATATCTGCTATAAAAAACAAAATACCACAAAACATAAATCCATAGACATTATAAATTAGTAACTACTATAGGTTGACCATCTTCATCAATCAATGTTATATAATCATTATTCTTAACGAACCTACTATATTGTTCTTTTTTTCCACATAAAAACTCATCCAAAAATCTTATTGTCATATCGTTTATTACTTCATGTGCTTTTTCTACAGATAAAGTTTCACTCTCCATTCTTTCACCTTTTATTATTGAATAATCTGTAAAGGTCATATGTCTAGAACCATTAAGCTTTATAAAAGACTTATAACCACATAAATAATTAAAAAGCGCTTTTTGTCCCTTATCTGAGTCTCTTAGAACATTATCATAGAGAATAATTTGCTTTTTAAAGTGTTCATCATCAAATTTATCTTTCAAATAATCAATAAACATCTTCATAGATGCTTCATAATTAAAACTACCTCTTCTAAAATTCAAAACAGGTGTATTTAATGTTTGCTTTTCTTTTATATCTTCGCTTAAATTTAGAAATTGTAAAGAAGCATCAAAAAGCACTGTAGCTTTAATTCTAGAATCACATTGAGAAGCTTTAAAAACAGCTGCACCTCCTAATGAGTGTCCTATTATTCCAATTCGTTGTAAATCAAGTTTGTTTTTTATAACATCATCTTCACTATTTAATTTTTCTAATTGATTTAATACAAATAGAATATCATTTTTTCTAACATCTATAAGATTTTCCTTTTCATCTTGAGTAAATTCTTCCTTTGATGGTTCAAGTATTTTACCATTTGGAAAAACAGTGAACATACTATCATAAATGTGCTCTATGGTAAATACCACATATCCCTCGTTTACTAATTCTTCAATGTTAAAAGTCATATAATCCCTTGGGGATCCGAGACCTGTTGAATGTATAATTACTGGATATGTAACCTGTTTTTTACTTATAGGAGCATCATTATATATATTAGTCTTTATACTTCCAAGGAATTTTTCCTTTTCTGTATCACTTTCTAAAGGTACCATTTCTTTAAACCTGTTAATAAATTCATCTTCCCTTGGACTATATAAGTCCGCATAAAGTGCCTGTCTACTTTCTTTCCATGTTTCATCAATAGGATAATAAAAACTTATAATCACCTTTCTATTCTCATCACATTCTATTAATGTTTCTTTTCTTTCTTTATCTTCTAGAACTTTTACTATTCTTCCTATTTTCATTTACATTTCACCTCATTTATATGATTCACCATATATCAATGAAAATATTATATTATTTACCAATATATAGTATACTTTATATTATATATTGGTAAAGTAAAGAATACTAGAATATAATTCCAAAGATATAAAATAAACTGAATACTGATATAGGAATAGACGGGTACTGCCTTATTCCTCAAGCTGTATCTACTGGGCTTACAGACATTATGCTTCCAGTTAAAAGTCTATCCGCATTAAGATCAATAAATCCAAACTATGATAGCTTAGCCCGATATAGTAACAAGTTAAATATTACTGGAGTTCACGCCTTTACCCTTGAAACTGAGGAAGAATCCTCTACTCTAGCTTGTAGAAACTTTGCTCCTGCTGCTGGCATAGATGAAGAAGCCGCTACGGGAACTTCTAATGGAGCACTTGGTGCATATTTAGTAAAAAATGATGTGCTAAACTTTGAAGATAATCTAACTATAATCTGTGAACAAGGCTACTATATGAATAGCCCTAGTAAAATAATTGTAAGACTCGAAGGGCGCAAGTATGACTTAACAGTAAAGGTTGGAGGTAAGGCCATAATTGTTAGGTCAGGGCTTACTTCAGAGTATAAAATTGCTGAAGTATAATCTTCATTTCATATGCCCTACAAATAATGTCTTAAAATTTCTCTAACTGTATGGCTGTTCATGAATTCATTTTCCCTTACCCCATATTCCTTTATTTTCTTTATGAATTCCTCATAAAGCACTGGACAATTCTTTTCAGTATATTTAAACGCCTTGTCTGGTAAGTCTACTGAAAAATCTATAGGATATATTTCAGTATGAATAGCGTTGTTTCACTTGCTAGTAATACATGCCTTGCTGCATTATTTCGATTCTCTCTATTATGTTTTTTTCCAATAATTTAAAGATTCTCTCGCCCTTTTCCACTGTTGCTAAAGTTGCATCTCCAGTAAGTGCATCTTGAAAAATAGTTTTCCCTCTATCCACAAATCGTACAGGTATAAGTTGCTTATTAGGATTTTTCATTGCTTTATCCATTTGTACAAGCTCTTCATTGTAATATAAAATAGCTGAAGTTTCATCTTCCCCAGCATGCCCTTGCCCTTCTGTAATTGTAAGTATATCTCCTGAAAAATCTAACCACCAATTTATTGTCATGACAGTGGCACCAAGCGGAACCAATTTTTCGGCCGCTAAACTAAGGGCCGTTATGTTTCCTCCATGTCCGTTAAAAAAAATAATATTTTTAAGTCCATTTTCATAAAAGCTTTTTCCTACATAATACACATACTCTGCCATAACTTCAGACGGCATAGTTACTGTCCCTGGATAAATGGACAAATCATAACTCTGTCCATATGGAATTTCTGGAGCAATCCATATTTTATCACCTATTTTTTCATTTATTTTTTCACAAAATAATCTAGGTGAAAAAATATCTGTACCTAAGGGTAAATGATGCCCATGTGCTTCCACTGATCCTATAGGAATAATTATTGTATGATTTTTTTCACTATATTTTTTAAAATCATCAGAGGTATACTCTATTATATACATAAATTATCTTTAGTGAGAGGGTGTACAACAATTACACAAACCCACTAAATATTCACTTCCCTTCTTTGTTAGGTTTTAAACTATTTAATATTATTGGCTTTATAAAATGATAGTCCAAATAAAATAAATAATATAATAGAAATTCTATCAGCAATTAAATTATTAGGAGGATATATGAAGATGAAAGTATTTACAGTATTATATATAGCAGCAATAATAAATGATATTATAATATATATATTATTAATCTTTTTTCTATATAAATATATTAGCAAGAGCATAGCTAAATTTAATGATAATGATATAGATATTAGGAGTAATAAACTTATCATATTTTTTAAATAAAATAGTTTTAAGACAAAAATAATTGTAAATAAACATATTAAGTACATAGCATACCTATTTTTAATGATTTTTTTCATTTCTCAATCCTCCAATTTCCATGATTATTTTCATATTATATCAATATAACTATTTTACTTTCATATTTATGATTTTTATACTTATTATATATATTTCCATATAAGTTTATTAAATCCTCTTAATAAGCTTATGTGAAAAAATAAAACTCATATCCTTATAATAAAATAAGGATATGAGTCTGTTATTATCTATATTAAATTTTAAAATTTAGGTTAGCGATCTAGGAGGCGTAACAACTAATAATGCAAACGAAGCGAAAGGACTGTTGAAATTCTATTTAGAAATTCTATACCTTTATTTCCTATTATATTTCATAAAAAGCTGTTCCACTACTTTTCTACTTTCAGGCTGAATATGTTGAAGAAGGATATTGTAAGGTTTTTTATCTACTTTTATAATATAAATTTCTTTGTTATTTCAACCTTATTTATATCATTAAACATAATAATCTTACCCTTTGCCGAAAAATTACTATTAAGTTCAAATCTGTCCTTTTCAAAGGTCAAATAGTTTAAATTCTCTAGTCTTCTATGATTACTTTAATATATCAAAAATTATTTTCATATCCACAAAAAATTCACTTTCTCTTACTTCTATATGTATTTCACTATAATCCATTTCAAAATTTGCCATGGTGGAGTGAACTCCACTATCACTTAAAAAGTGTACCGTACATATATTGTTATCTTCTAGAATGCAAAATCTTATAAGTATGCTTTTAACTGATGGAAATTGCACTCTAGACAGTATATACTTAGGGGCATTGTGTAAATACATATTTACACATCTAGTATCTATTGGGATTATTAAATCAAGGTTATACGCATCTTTTTGTATTTCCCTTACCTGGAAATCGCTATCTATTTTAAGGTTACTTTTTTCATAAATCATAGGTACCTCCAGTATAAAATTTAATATAACTATTTTATTTACAATATATTATATCATATTTATTTAAAAATGCCTTGATTCTAATTTTTATTATCTTTTCTTTATCATAATATTAAATTTTAATAATATTTATTTATGAAAACAACTATTATTAGTTGAAAACAGTTATCAAGATGCTTATAATATAAATAAGCAATAGACATTTGCGGCAAGCTACATTTATATTATAGTGAAATTTGGAGGTATTATTATGAGTATACAAATTAAAATTTTCTCCGACTATATTTGACCCTTCTGTTATGTCGGCAAAGGTATTGTCGAGAAACTAGAAACAGAATACGACCTTGATGTGGAATGGTTGGGGCTAGAAATACACCCTGAAACTCCTGAAAGCGGCGTAAATCTTAACGAAAAATTCAGTAAATCTAATTTAGACCAAATGTTAAATAACCTTAGTCACTCAGGTTCTCAATATGGAATTAGCTTTGGAAAATTAGAAAGAATGCCTAATTCTCATAACGCTTTAGAGGCTGCAGAATTTGCTAAAGCCCATGACAAGTCAAAAGAGTATCATTCTGCACTAATGGATGCTTACTTTAGAGATTTAAAAGATATCGGTGATTTAGAGGTGCTTGGTAACTTAGGTAAAGCCCTTGGTCTAAATAAAGAGGAACTTATTGCTGCTGTCAAAGATAGATCCTATGAAACAACTTTAAATAATAGTAGCAAGGATGCTCATAACATGGAAATTAATAGCACGCCTACTTTTGTTATAAATAACAAATATTCTATAGTTGGTGCACAACCTATAGAAGAATTCAGAAAATTATTAGATAAACTCAAATAAAACAATAAGCCTTGCAAAATGCAGGGCTTATTTATTATTATGCTATTTCATAAGTTTCTTTAGCAGTTTAATTTTATCATTATATGGTGCATATCTTATTTTAACATCTATAAGATTGCTCTTTTTTATTACACTTTTTTTGTGAGAAAAAACATCATAGCTTCCTTTGCCATGATAAGCACTCATTCCACTAGCACCTACGCCCCCAAAAGGTAAATATGGTGACGCTACATGCATAATTGTATCATTTATGCATCCTCCACCATAAGAAATCATTTCTATTATCCGCTTTTGGTGGTTTTTATTAGTAGAGAAAAAATATAATGCTAGAGGTTTAGGTCTTGAATTAACCATTTTTATAACCTGCTCTAAATCCTCAAATTCTATGATTGGCAGAATAGGTCCAAATATTTCATCCAGCATAATAGGGTCACTCCAGGATATATTATCAATAATAGTTGGTGCAATATATTTTTCTATCTTGCTATATTCTCCGCCTGTTACAATGTTACCACTGCCTAGCAATCCTACGAGCCTATCAAATTGCCTTTCGTTTACTATCCTTGGAAAATCATTACTCTTTGCTGGATTTTCTCCGAAAAATTCTTTGATGTATCCTGTTAATTCAGTTAAAAGTTTTTCTTTAACACTTTGGTGTACTAATACATAGTCCGGTGCAACACAAGTTTGTCCTGCATTTAGAAACTTGCCCCAAGCTATTCTTTTTGCCGCTAGCTTTAAATCAGCGTCTTTGTCCACAATGCATGGACTTTTTCCACCTAGTTCTAAGGTTACAGGAGTAAGATGTTTTGAAGCTGCCTCCATTACTATTTTACCAACAGGTACACTACCGGTAAAAAATATATAATCAAACTCCTCTTTCAAAAGTGCCTCGGAAGATTCCTTACCGCCGTAAGCTTCAACAACACAAACAAACTCCTCAGAAAAACTCTCCTCAATTACTTTTATAATTACTTCAGTGGTCTTTATGGCATTTTCAGAGGGTTTTAACATGGCACAGTTGCCTGCAGCTATAGCTCCAATTAGTGGTGCCATTAATAGCTGGAATGGATAATTCCAAGGTGAAATAATTAAGCTAACTCCATAAGGCTCTGAATATATATAACTAGAAGATAAAAAATTTGTTAGCGGAGTCCTTACTTTTTTAGTTTTAGACCAGGACTTTAAATGTTTTACAGCAAAATTTATCTCATCTAGAATTATTCCTATTTCAGTAGCATAGGCTTCAAATTCAGACTTATGCAAATCAGCCCATAGTGCCTCTAATATTTGCTTTTCATTCTTTTTGATAGACTTTTTTAAGTTAACCAGCTTCTCTATACGAAAATCTAAATCTCTCGTTGCTCCAGTATTAAAATAATTCCTTTGCTTTTCTAAAACCATCTGTATATTATTCATTTTTCACTGCTCTCCCCCTAATAATATTTTTTCTTGCACATTTAAGTTCTCATCATGAGGTGGTTTTCAACTTCTCATAACTAAACTCTATTCTTTTGTTTAGTCTATTAAACATAGTCTAGTCTTTTTCATTTCATTTGACAATCATTATTAACTTAAGCCCATAAAAATATATCTACTGGAATTATTAGCTTCCAGTAGATTTATAATGTGCAACTCCAAATTTAAACACCTGCAATGCCAGAATGAAGAAAACTATTCCTACAATTGGTGATACCCACGGTAGCCAAGTTGGTGAATTTAAGGGATCCGTTTTATTTAAAATCCCCATGGCTGGAAAATAATTAACACATGCTAGCGGGACTACAAATATAAAAAACTTTCTAAACCAAGAATCATATATAGTTACAGGAAATTGAGCTATTTCTACGCCCCCATAGGTAACCATATTAACGACCTCAAGGCTCTGGACAGACCAAAAGGATAAAGTGGCTTGTAATACAAATAACCCAGAAAACAAAAATGCTCCCCCCAAAATTGAAATAATTATAAGCATAACCTTAATAAAACTCAAGCTATTATTTAGAGACCACATAGCCCAACAAAGGACTATGAACCCCTGTGTAAATCTACCTATTCTCATCAATTGAAATTCCTGTCCAACAATTTGAAGTACGAGGCTTCTAGGCCTCAAAAGTATTCTGTCAAACTCCCCAGTCCTAACCTTACTATCAAAGGTATCAAACCCTCTAGCCGCTGTTTCTGCTATAGCAAAAGCCATGTGTATCATTCCATAGAAAAGTGCAATCTCAGGTAAATTCCACCCTTTTATAGCACCAAACCTATCAAATAAGACCCAAACACCTATAAAATCTATAAATGTTATTGCAAAATGAGCTATGGCCATCATTATAAATGATGCCTTGTATTGCATTTGACTTTGAATTGAAACACTTATATATCTTAAATAAAGTTTAGTAGCATTCTTCATATCTTACCCCCTTTTATTCCTCTAAAGGAGATAACAATTATCAATTGTTACCCCTTAGCATTCCTCTGGAGGAGATAACAATTATCAATTGTTATCCCCCTTGAACCTCAACACGTTTTAATCCTCTTGAAATTAACCACTTCCCATATAAAATTAATATCCATGTCCAAATAAGCTGGTGAAAAAGAAATGGAAGTATGCTATTTGGCTTTATATGACCTAAATAAAATCTCATAGGTGTATCTACCAGTCCACTAAACGGAAGTATTCTAAGTATTGGCTGCATCCAGGTCGGGAACAGTGGTAACGGTACTGTCATACCAGAAAAAATCATAACCACTGCAGGCAATAATCTTTTAATCCCATCTCCTGATATAGTCCAGAGCATAGAAATGTTAAATAAATTGGTTATAGCACAAGAAAGTAACAAAGCACCAATGGTGACCAAAATCCATGCTCCAAAGGAGGCAAACGAATTTGGTGGTTGCATACTATACTTTTCCGGCAAAAAAAATAGTGTGACTACAAATAAGGGTATTGCGCGAAGTAAGGTGGGTGCGGTTCTTTGTGCAAATGCCCTGCAAAACCAATGATTATATAAATCTAATGGCCTGCAGAGTTCGTAAGCCACATTGCCGGAGCTAATCATTTCTTGAATTTCAGCGTCTCCGTTCCAAGGTAGCATCCCTAAAAAAGCTTGACTAATCCATATGTATGTAACTGTTTGACCATAAGACATAGGTTGAGTGGTGGAAGTCGAGGCATAAAATGCTGCAATAACCATAACTCTAACAAACCCAAATAAGAATTGCGTACAAATCCCTGCTATAGCTGCAACTCGATACTGTATTAATAGCATAAACCTTAATTTTACAATGGATATATAGGCTCTCATATCTTAAATTCTCCATAGAATTTTGCAATTACTTCATCTATAGGCGGATTTTCAATAAATAAATCTTTTATCATATATTTAGATGATATATTCCCTATTAATTGTGCTGGAGTTATTTTATCTGGATTGAAATCTAGATAAGCCCTATTGCCTTCTACTTTTACTAGTTTAGCTCCTTCTATAGATATTTCTACAATTTGCTGCTCCAAATCTATTATTAGCCTACGCTCTTTAGACACTTTATTTCTAATCTCATTAATGGTTCCATCTAAAAGGATTTGACCTTTTCCAATGACCATAACTCTAGAACATAGTGCCTCAATATCATCCATATCATGAGTAGTTAAAATAACAGTTGTCCCATGTTTTTTGTTAAGATCTTTTATAAATTCTCGTACAGCAATTTTTGATACAGCATCTAGTCCAATAGTTGGTTCATCAAGAAAGAGAATTGGTGGTGTATGAAGTAAGGATGCTGATATTTCGCATCGCATTCTTTGACCTAAGCTTAATTGGCGTACCGGCACCTCTAAGATTTGCTGGAGCTTTAATCTTTCAACTAATTCATCTTTAGTTGTCTTATACTGAATTTCCGGAATATTATAGATATCTTTTAAAAGTTCAAAGGAATCAATTACAGGCAAATCCCACCAGAGCTGAGAACGTTGTCCGAATACAACGCCTATATTTTTAACGTGAGAAATTCTATTTTTCCAAGGTACATTACCTAAAGCCTCACAACGTCCTGAATCTGGAACAAGAATTCCACTTAATACTTTAACTGTAGTAGATTTTCCCGCTCCATTAGGACCGATATAACCTACTAATTCTCCTGCATCCAGTTTAAATGAAATTCCTTCTAAGGCATTTACAGTGGTATATTCCCTATGGATAAGCCCTTTTGTGGCATTCCATAAGCCTGTCCTTCGTTTAGCTATTTGAAAGGTTTTTACTAAGTTTTCAACTATGATTTGTGGCACCATATCCCCCCTTGCAGTTCTCTGTAGTACAAAACAATTATTAATTGTTTTGCCCCCTTCACTTTTTAATATTTTCGCATTCTAAAATCACATAATTTAACACTTTTAAAATAGTCTACTTATGTAAATACTTATATACACATATTTTAGTTTCAAATTTTATAAATATATTGTGTAAAAGCATTAATCTTTGGTAACACTAAATACGAAAAATTGTTTTGGAGGTATACAAAATGAAAAATTTTATAATTTCAGCTATAGTAGATATAATAATAATTTTCTCTTCTTATTTTCTATTTAGAAGTGTTATAAGTGGACCAACTCGTCATAGATTATATGAAAAATTTATGAGTTCTTTTGCAAAATTTATAATTGTTATTTTTGTAGCTAGTGCATTAATCACGTCTCTCACTGCACTAGTTTTGTACAAAACAAGGTATATTGTATATATCAACATATTAGCTCCCGCACTAGTGTCAATACTTGTAGGCTTCGTAATGTCTACTGTACCCACTAGAGGTGTGGGCGATAAAGAAAAGGATGCTAAAAAATAAATATAGAGCAGTTTTCCCGATGATATTATTTTAATATCATCCGAAAAACTGCTCTATTCTTTTAAATCTCACTTAAGTTTTATTTTCTGGCCTGTTTACCTTTGAATTCTATTAGATAATCAAGAGAACAAAAGAATATGCTAATTTAAATCCATATAAAATTATAACTACTCCACAGACCAAATTTATTATTTTAATAACCGAAATATTAAATCTACCTTTAAAAAATGAAATGATTGTTGCGAGTGAAGTAAACCAAATGAAGGATGCCATGCATACCCCTATAATAAAGTAGATACCCATATCTACTGGAAGCATCGCTCTCATACCACCAAGTAATAAGGATCCATCAATTATAGCCTGAGGATTTAGCCAAGTTACTGCAAAACATGTCCATATTATTTTTATAATGGATTTATTCACATCTATAGAGTCTTCAGATTGAATTTTGGGCACCTGCCTTAAAAGTCCTACCCCAATATAAATTACCGCTATACTCCCTAGTAAAAGAATAATCATCTTTAAAAGGTTGAACCTTTCCATAAGTTCCCCTACACCTAAAAAACATGATAGTGCAAGAGAGATATCAAAAAATATAGTGATAAATGCCACCTGATATGCTTTTAGTCTGTTTTTGTGTATAGCCGTATTTATTACAAATATGTTTTGTGTTCCTATAGGAGCCACATAAGCAAACCCTAAAAGCAGTCCTTGTATTAAATATTCATGCATTTGTTTCCTCCTATCTATTGCATCTTTAAGATAGTAAAATACTATTGAATCTCACAGGTCTGAAGTTACATAGTTCTTGACTAATTGTTATTTCTTTTTAAATTATAACTTATACATATTATCATGTATAGACTGAATATATTTCGGTCTTATTTTTCATAAATCATCACCTTCCGCACTTTAATATTAGGGGATTCAGAAGGAAATCTATAATATATAAATCCTATATTTCTTGCATTGGAGAAATACTTGTAAATACTGTTGACATTTATACCTTCCTATTATATAATAAAGAAGTCGTCGGGGTGTAGCGCAGCTGGGAGCGCGCGTGGTTTGGGACCATGAGGTCGCAGGTTCAATCCCTGTCACCCCGACCAAAAAAGAGTTGTCTAACGGCAACTCTTTTTTTATTATAAATTTTTAATGCTTTAAGTATAAAACTACTCCTTTTTCATAAGATAAACAATATTCTACTATTTTATTGTTTTTTATAAAAAAAATGCTAACATTATTACATAGCTAATAACAACTTAGGAGTGATTATTTTGTATAAAATCTATAATGAAATTTTTAAAACCCTAATTAAATCCTATCATGAAGATAATTTTGAAAATAAGCTGCAGGAATTACTGTCAAAAGATAATATTAATAAAACTGAGTTAAGCTCTATAATTTCTTCACTTTGTGGAGTTGACGTAGTCTTTTCAGATAATTATATAGAGGATTTGAAAAAAGCTATACAATTTTATGAATCAAATCATAAAATTGTAGATAAAGTTAAACACTGCAACATGGATTGTGCCGATAAGTCTGGGAAAACCCTTTGCCAAGCATCTTGTCCTTTTGATGCCATATTAATAGATAATAAATGTAATACTACCTATATTGATAATGATAAATGCATAGACTGTGGATTTTGTGTAGATGCATGTCCTACTGGTGCCTTGATGGATAAGGTAGAGTTTATTCCACTTTTAAATTTACTTAAAGGAAATACTCCAATAATAGCAGCTGTAGCCCCTGCCATTACTGGACAATTTGGTGAAAATGTTAATATAGATAACCTTAGAACCGCTTTTAAAAAAATTGGTTTCACAGATATGGTTGAAGTTGCTTTTTTTGCAGATATGCTTACATTAAAAGAAGCCATAGAATTTGATGAACATGTCAAAGTAAAAGAAGATTTAATGATTACCTCTTGCTGTTGTCCTATGTGGGTAGGAATGGTAAAAAAAGTATACCATAATTTAGTGACACATGTATCCCCCTCTATTTCTCCTATGATTGCTGCCGGAAGAGTTTTAAAGCAATTAAACCCCAATTGCAAAGTGGTCTTTATAGGACCCTGCATTGCAAAAAAAGGCGAAGCTAAAGATCGTGACCTTTTAGGTGATATAGATTATGTGCTTACCTTCTCAGAACTTAGGGATATTTTTGATATATTAAATATCCAGCCTGAAAAACTACAAGAAGATATCTCTAGTGAATATGCTTCTAGGGGTGGTAGGCTTTATGCTCGGACAGGTGGCGTATCTATAGCTATTGGAGAAGTTATAGAAAGATTATTTCCTGAAAAATACGATTTATTTAATCCCATTCAAGGAAATGGTGTAAAGGAATGTAAAGAACTGCTTACTAAAGCCCAAAACGGTGAAGTTAATTCAAACTTTGTAGAAGGAATGGGTTGTGTTGGCGGTTGCGTTGGAGGGCCTAAATCATTAGTCGACGCGAGTTCCGGAAAAATTAGAGTAGATGAATTTGCAGAAAATTCAAAGATTAAAGTAGCCATAGATAGCGATTGTATGAACGAGATCTTAAATAGAATTGGAATTAATCATGCTGTGGACTTTAAAGATAAAGATAAAACTAAAATATTCCATAGAGAATTTTAGATAATATTTTGCAATGTAAATTCCAGCTAAAATATGATACAATATTAAGTAATCGAAAAAATAATTCACTGTGCAGATGGGAGGGTTTTATGAAAGCATTATTTGAATATATAAGCCATAGAGATATTAACATACTTAGAATTATAAACAATTCTTGGAAATGTAGGTTTTTAGATGTTGTGATGCCAGCTATGACTTACTTAGGCTCTTTTTCTTTTATGTTTGTATTTTGCACTGTTGCTTTTTTATTAAGCACTACCCTACTTCACGTCATGGCTATTAAGGCTATGATCTCCATAACACTCAGTACTGGCATTGGTAAGCTTCTTAAAATTAGCGTTACTAGATTAAGACCGTTTATGGATATTCCAAATTTAAATATAAAAAAAATAGGTATAGATAAATATTCATTCCCGTCAGGCCATACTACTGGTGCATTTTCATTAGCTGTAATAATAGCTTTATATTTCCCTATTTTCGGATTCATAACTATACCCATAGCTTGTCTTGTAGGAATTTCCAGAATGTACATAGGGGTTCATTACCCTACAGATGTCATTATGGGTGCCATTATAGGAAGTACCTGTTCTTTTCTTACTTACAGATTCCTTTAAAAAATATAGAAGCAGCTACGTGGGAAAGCCTCCATCGTAGCTATTTCTATCTAAGGTAAAACAATGAACTTCAATTCCAGTATATTACTGTATTTATCCGGGTTATAATTTTATAAGAGGTGATTAAATGCTAACAAATATTAAAGCTGCAATCTTTGATTTAGACGGAACCCTTGTGGACTCAATGTGGGTTTGGGGTAAAATAGATGAAGATTATTTTAAAAATAGAAATATGGATCTACCCTTAAATCTAAAAAGCCAAATAGAACATCTTAGCTTTGATGACACTGCGCAGTATTTTAGAACCAATTTCGGTATATTAGATACTATAGAAGAAATTAAAAAGGAATGGACAGATTTTGCCTATGTAGAGTATCTTAACAATGTAAAGCTAAAACCTGGCGTAGTTGAGTTTTTATCTTTACTTAAAACTATGAATATAAAAATCGGACTAGCTACAAGTAATAGTAAATCATTATTAGAAGCCGTGCTTAAGGCTAATGATATATACAATTATTTTGATTCTATAACTCTCACTGATGAAGTGACTAGAGGAAAAAACTTTCCTGATGTATATTTACTTGCTGCTGAAAAATTAGGTGTAAAACCAGAGGAATGTATTGTATTTGAAGATATTCTCCCTGCAGTTAAAGGCGCAAAAGCTGCTGGAATGAAGGTAGTAGGTGTATATGATGATTTTTCCAAAGAACAAAGGGAAGATATTATTAATCATGCAGATATGTTTATAATTGAATATCATGAATTAACGCCAGCCATATAAAGCTCATGCAATGCATGAGCTTTTTTTTATATGAATTATTTTGTTTTATATAGAATACTATATACTAAGCATAAATATAACATATGCACAAACTTTTAGGTTAAACCCTATTATATTAGTAAATCATTGTTTTAATAAGTAATTTTAAAGGAGCGATACTATTGCTTATTTTTCTGTTTTCAGTTATTTTGATATGCTTTGGTGTATATTATACTATCATGAATCAAAAGTTATCAACTCAAAAAACACAACTAAAGATTATTTCTAGGCAAAATAGAGAATTCAAATCAAAAATTGCAAGCGCGCGTAGTGCTGATGGACCTATTATAATAAAATACAAAGCACCGCTTTTTAAAACAGGAACCACAAAAGAAAGTTGCAGTCTGTATCTAAGCCCTATGGAAACTTCACCAGTTCTATCTAATGTAGTGAAAAGTACCCTTGTAGAAATTCAAGATTGTGCTGAGATTTTTGATATTACTTGGTATGAAATATCTTTAAAATCCCAGACTAACATTAATAATAAAGGGTGGATAAAAAAAGATATGATAATTACCCAAGATGATACTGTTAATAGTCAAGAGGATACCGTTACTTAAAAACGTCAAAAGGCATATATTTGTATAATATATGCCTTTTAAAATTAATCTTTTTTATGTGTTTTTTTATTGTGTTTAGCTCCTAAATTATTTACTTTCTTTTCCTTTTCTTGTTGACTTGCACAAGAAGGATCTTTTTTTTCACCCATAGTATTTATACCTCCCTTGATAAAACTATTTTATCCTGTATCACTCTACTATTTTGTTCAATATACGGATTATAATGCTATGAAATTAATAACAAAAAATGCTTTTCCGTGATCTATTCAGAAAAATTACATATAAAAATAAGCCTGGAGATTTACCAGGCTTTCTTTTTTGGATATTTATTTTATATGATTTATATTTTATTATCATTTCATAATATTTTCAGTGTAAATTTTCCCAATAACAGCACTTGTCATATCATCTGCTTTTTTAAGTCTTATATCAAACCAATAAGTTTTACCTTCAACTAATTTGTTATAATCCTCAGTTTTTAGGACAAATATGTTCTCAGTAGACATACCGCTGCCAAGTCCATAATATTTTAAACTACCACTATCTTTAATTGCATATGGCGCATTACTTCTATTACAAATTTTTATTTGCTCTGAATCACTTGCTGCAATAATTAACGTTTCACGTGTATATATTCCGTATGCTTTATTTTTTCCAAGCATAAAATACGCTATTGCAGATACTGTAAGTATAAAAACAAGTAATATAGCTGCTACTACCAGTCTGTCTTTTGAAGATGATTTCATAATTCCCCCCTTTAATAATTTTTAATTTAATGTTTGTGTGCTTATTATAAATTATACCACAAAATCCAATATTATCTTAATATAGATAAAATTTAATAATTTCACTACATCATGCATTTCTGATAATTTATCAATGAGCTAATTATCGCCTTGCAACAAGGGCTACTAACGTTAAAAATACTAGTTCAATTATAATAATAGGTAACGGGTAATATCTTCGAGATTAATTTTTTACGTTTTGATAGTACTTCAATATCCCAAAAGTCATTGTATTATTTATCTCTTTTTTAAATTCTGCTTAATGTACAATTTATTGTGATAAAAGCTTTTCATACGCCTTATTTAAAAATTCATCTTCACCTACACTTAAACTTTTTGCAATAAAAATTACTTTATCTTCTGATACTATTACAAGAAAATTCGAGATATTTAAAATCATTTGACCGTATACATTTTTCATTGAAGATTTAAAAACAGCTTTAAACTTTTCCTCTTCATCAGTATGAATTGAGATAATTTGCTTATCGCCCTCTGTATAAAAAATTTGAGTACTGCCGTCCTCACATATATATGTCCAACCAGCAGCCTCACAATATTCCCTGTATTCTAAAGCTACATCACTATCATTATGACATTCTGTTTTACAACGCCACTTCCACCTCTTGCATATATGATATTATCATTAATTAAGTTTTTTATTTTTTCGAATGCTAATTATGTTATAATTTATAAATCAACCTAACAATCTTGTTAGAACTAAAGGAGTTTAATATGAGAATAATATCTAAAAACAACCTATGTATAAATAGACCATATATAAATTTAAAGAAGCTACCGAGAAAAAGTTCATTGAGAGTTGGTGAAATTACTGAAGTTGGTTTTAAAAGTACTTATATAATAAATCAACATACACAAAACTTATCTATTAATAAGAATTACATTCTACAATTTAGTGAAGGAATTGAGAAAATAACACTTGATACGGAACTATTAAATGAACTCTTATTAGTTGAAATCAATTATTCATCTAGAAATAGTAATAAATCTTCTAAATTCAAGGTTTACCTTGTTTTAGATAATATAAAATATTCCTTACCATTTAGCTTCTTTCAAGATATTTATGATAACTGTATGAATATCTTAGCTAGAGAACTTGATGGAAAAGAAGAATTAACTTACATAAAAGAATGTTTTAATAATTTAGAAAATGACGAAATCTCAATAGATATAAAGTTAAATTTAGAAAGATTACAAGAGTTTAAAGATAAGGTAAACTACAAAAGAAATATTTATTATTTTGTTATAAATAACATTGCTGCGACTACTTCAAAGTATGATATTAACACTAACCCTAAGGAGATACTAATAAGTGATACTTTAAAAGTTCTAAGATATAACTGTTCTACAAGACTTTATATCATACTAGAACCTATTAATAAAGCGATTAAAATAAAATTAAATGAAACTGATATTATTTGTAACCTCAGTGAAATTGATTTCCCTACTGTCAGTATATACACTGATTATGGACTTGGAAAATTATTAGATGTTAAAAATAATGTTATTCCAAATACTAATACATTATCATTATTTGCTAATATATTAGACCTAGGACTCGAAGTTTTATAAAATTGATAATATAAAAAGAGCTAGAAATTATTCTAGCTCTTTTTAGGGTGGATTATACTATTTTAGTTGTCCACTCTTCGCAGTCCCATACATCTGTCACTACATCTTGATAGAATTCTGGCTCATGGCAAACTATAAGTATACTTCCTGTATATTCTTTTAGGGCCCTCTTTAACTCCTCTTTAGCATCTACATCTAAGTGATTGGTAGGCTCATCTAGGATTAATATATTAGTTTCCCTGTTTAGAAGCTTCGCAAGTCTTACCTTTGCTTGCTCTCCACCACTAAGCACAGTAATTTTACTTTCAATATGCTTTGTAGTAAGTCCACACTTAGCAAGTGCAGCTCTTACCTCCCCCTGAGTGAAGCTAGGGAATTCTTGCCAAAATTCTTCAATACAATTATTGCGGTTGACTCCCTTTATTTCTTGTTCATAGTATCCTATATATTGATAATCTCCTAAGTTTGTATGACCAGAAACAGCTTTGATATCACCCATAAGGCTCTTTAATAATGTTGTTTTTCCAACACCATTAGCACCAGTTAAAGCAATTTTTTGTCCTCTTTCCATATATAAATCTAACGGCTTAGATAATGGGCTATCATATCCAGTGACTAAATCCACAGTTTTAAATATTATCTTCCCTGAAGCTCTTGCAGTTTTAAAATTAAATTGTGGTTTTGGTCTATCTTTTGTAACCTCTATTCTATCAATTTTATCCAATTTTTTTTGTCTTGATTTTGCCATTCCACTAGTAGAAGCTCTTGCTTTATTTTTAGCAACAAAAACCTCTAGTCTATTAATTTCCTTTTGCTGTCTTTCATAATCAGCTTCCAGTTGCAGTCTTTTAGCATCATGAACTCTCAAAAATTCTTCATAAGAGCCTATATATCTAGTTAATTTTTTATTTTCTACGTGATATATTATATTAACAGCATCTTTTAGGAATTCAATATCATGAGATATTAGAATAAATGCATTTTCATAATTTTGAAGATATCTCTTAAGCCACTCCACATGCTGCTCATCCAAGAAGTTAGTAGGCTCATCAAGCAGTAGGACATCTGGAGTTTCTAATAAAAGTTTTACAAGAAGAACTTTCGTTCTTTGTCCTCCACTTAAATCTGCAACATCATTTTCAAGACCAACATCTTTAAGTCCAATTCCTGCAGATACCTCATCTATCTTGGAATCAATAGCATAAAATCCATTATGATCCAGCAAGTCTTGAATTGTTCCCATTCTATCCAATAACTTTTCTAACTCCTCAGGTGTTGCCTCTCCCATTTTATCTGTTACCTCGAGCATTTCATCTTCTAAGTCAAAAAGATATTTAAAAGCATCCCTTAAAACTTCTCTAATAGTTTTACCTTTTTCCAAAACAGTATGCTGATCCATATATCCGACTCTTACGCTACTTGACCATTCAACGTCTCCCTCATCTGGCATAAGCTTACCTGTAATAATGTTCATAAAGGTTGATTTACCTTCTCCATTTGCGCCTATAAGCGCTATGTGCTCCCCTTTAAGTAATCTAAAAGATACATCTTCAAATATTGCTCTGTCACCAAAGCCATGGGTCATATTTTTTACTACTAATCTACTCATTTGTTATTCTCCTTAATATAGTGTAATTTTATATTTTTTTATATTTATTTTTATTTTAAAAGCATTTCTTCTCATATACTTATTTATTTTTAATAATTGGATATTATATATATGGATTCCCATTCAAAGAAAATCCGTCCACTTTTTATCTAAATACCCTTAATTCAAGTATGCATTTAAAAATGGCACATATATTAGTGTAATTTATAAATTCACTTTTGTCAAAAGATTTTTTTGGATTTTATATTGCAAATTAATTCAGTGTGGTATAATACTATAGATAAATAATTTGATATTTTTTATTTAAAAATGCTTTACAACCCCAAAGAACACAGGAGGGATTTAAAATGGCTTGTAAATTTTACTTATATAGAGGCAAAGGCAGAAATGCAGAAAATGGTCACCTTTGGATATATGCCAATGAAATAGAGAATTTTGATGGTGAATATGAAAATGGAGATATAATTGAAGCATACAATTTTAGAGGAGAGTTTATCGGAAAAGGCTTCATAAACGATGTTTCTAAAATTGCCATAAGGATAATGACAAGAGATATTACCGAAGAAATAAATGAAGAGTTTTTCAGAAAAAAACTTCGCGCTGCTTGGACATATAGAAAAACAGTTATAGATACTTCTAGTTGTAGATTTTTGTTTGGAGAAGCGGATTTTGTACCTGGAATGATTATAGATAAGTATGAAGACTATTATGTTATTCAATCTTTAGCACTAGGTATAGATAAATATAAAGATATAATTGTTAAGCTACTAATAAATGAATATAATGCAAAGGGCGTATATGAAAGAAGTGACGCTAGAGTCCGTGAACTAGAAGGTATGGAACAAACAAAAGGCTTTTTAACAGAGCCCTTTGATACTAATATAGAAATTATTGAAAACGGTGTTAAATATAATGTTGACATTGAAAATGGTCAAAAGACCGGATTTTTCCTAGACCAAAAGGAAAACAGAGCAGCTATTCACAGGTTATGCAAGGATGCTGATGTTTTGGATTGTTTTACTCACACAGGTTCTTTTGCACTTAATGCAGGTATAGCTGGGGCTAAAAGTGTACTTGGAGTAGATATTTCTGATTATGCAGTAGAATGCTCTAGAAAAAATGCAGAACTTAACGGACTTTCAGATACAGTTAAATTCGAATCCCATAATGCCTTTGACGTGCTAAGAGAATGGTCAAGAGAAGGAAGACAATACGATGTAGTAATACTAGATCCACCTGCATTTACAAAGTCACGTTCTACTATAGACGGTGCCACAAGAGGATATAAAGAGATTAACCTACGTGGTATTAAATTGGTTAAGCCGGGCGGATATTTTGTAACCTGCTCTTGCTCTCATTTTATGTACCCTGATTTGTTTAGAGACACCATAGCTGAAGCAGCATTAGATGCTAAAAGAACTCTTAGACAAGTAGAATTCAGAACTCAAGCAGCGGATCATCCTATACTATGGAATTCTGATGAATCATACTATTTGAAATTTTATATATTCCAGGTAGTCTAAATATAAAAACCGGTACTATTTATTATATAGTTCCGGTTTTTTTTAATTATAATACCATCTTTATATTTTAAAACATTGTATATAATATCCATCCTAGCTAGAGATAATAAACAGACTAAAATAATGTAAAACTGGAAATTTATGTTGACTTTTACTGATTACAGTTGTAAACTAAAAATATGAATTACATTTGTAAACAAAGTGGAGGTAGAATAATAATGCGTGAAATTCCTAAAATATCGAATGCTGAATGGGAAGTAATGAAAATAATATGGGATCATTCTGAAATCACATCGACTAATATTATACAGGAACTAAAGGATAAAGTCGAATGGAAACCAGCTACAGTTAAAAGTCTAATAAACAGATTATTAAATAAAAATGCAATTAGTTTTAATAAATTATGCAGTGAATATTTATATTTTCCCTTGGTGTCAGAAGATGAATGTATAAAGTTAGAAAGTCAGTCCTTTATTAATAAAGTATTTAATGGTTCCGTCAAATCTATGCTCCTAACGTTTGCCCAATCAAACGAAATTTCTGAAACGGATATAAATGAATTAAGAAATATACTAAACCAATCAAGTAAAAAGGAAGGTTGATAGTATGAATTTTTTAAATATTTTCGAGGTGATTATACTTTCCTCCTTAATTGGTAGCGTAATTGTATTAATAATATTAATTACTAAAGGTCTATTTAAAAATAAATTAAATCCTACCTTTCACTATTATATATGGTTAATATTGCTCATAAAGTTAATAATTCCTATTGGGCCACAAACCCCTTTAAACATTTCTAATATATATGAAAATTTACAAGTTCAAAGTACAGCAAATGAAAATACACAAATTAATTCTCCAAAACAGCTTGAAACTTCAGACTTGGGCGATTCAATATCAACAAGTTCACCTCTGCCTTCAAATAAAAGTGTAATTATGAAAGTTATGAATATCCCTTTAAAAAATCAAATTAGCATTGAAAAAGCATTCTGTTTTATATGGTTGTTTGGAATTCTATTACTTATGTGTATAGTAGCTTTTGGACATAGAAAACTCCGGAAAATTGTTAGGGCTTCTATAAAAAATATAAGCAGCACGCATAAAGAAATTTTTTATAAATGCATGAAAACTATGAATATAAAAACTGAGGTAGAACTATCCTATTCTTCAAAAGTAAGTAGTCCTTCTTTATGCGGGTTCATTAAACCAATGATATTAATTCCGGTCAGAGTAGCTGACAATGTTTGTGATGAAGAATTTAAGTATATTATAATACACGAGTTAACCCATCTTAAAAACAAGGACATACTTATAAATTGGGTTATAACTTTATTATCCATGACTTACTGGTTTAATCCAATCTTGCTCTATGGGTTTCATAAAATAAGACAAGACTGTGAATTTTCCTGTGATGGTAAGGCAATCTCTTATTTAGATAAAGGGAAAAACCTTCAATATGGAAATGCAATAATAAGAGTACTAGAGCTCGGCGGCAACAGCAATAGACTTATGGGCACTACTTCGATGGTTATGAATAGTTCAGAAATAAAAAGGAGGATTATTATGATATCAAAGTATAAGAAGGTAAATATTAAAAATGTATTACTAGGTGCTGTCATTGTAGTTATTATAGGAAGCCTCGGAATTGCACTAAACACTTCAAAATCGCAAGCAGAAAAACCAGCTAAGGTTGCCGAAGAATTTGTTAGAACCATCTACACAGTGGATGCAAAAAAAGTTGCTGTATTTAATACACCTCTTACACCAAGTAATATAATTGGTGAAGGTGTTACCAAAGGAATAACAGGTCCTAGTGAAGAGCAAAATAAAATTATGCGGTCCCTTGACAAAAACATACAACCTTTAATGACAAAAGAAGGGTATGAAAATACTGTAAGGACTCAATTCAACACTTTGAGCACGAGAATTTGTGCTATGGGTAATTATACCGCCCAGATTATAGACTTTACTCTAGGTGAAAATGTATATAGCAAGGATGATGACAAAGTAAGATATCGGTATGAAGTTAAATTGAAGTTTATCTCGACTGATGGTAAGAGTGATCAATCAGATTCAGCAACAGGAGCTGTAGACCTATTAAAAGAAAATGGTCAATGGAAAGTGTGTCTGTATGATATAAATCAATTCCCCAAATTATCCAAATAGCTAATGTTAAAAAACGTTTTTAAATAAATGATTATCTTAAAATTTAAAGCCTGATAAGTCTTCTTGCCATTGCTGGAGGTTTTATATATTTCAAGTGGTGTAGATGTAAAAAAGTATATATTACTAGTGATGCTTTCACATCGTCAAGTAATATATACTTTTTAATTCTGTTTGAGCCCACATGATTTTTCTTAAATTATAATCCCATCTTTATATTCTGGAACATTATCTATAATATCTTTTCTACAGCAGTATTCTAAATCCGCCTCGAGTCCTAGCTGTGTAATCCTTTTGTAATGACTTGCATACTTTATAAAACTATGAATATCTTCATTATTTTTATAAATATAATGAGAAGTTATAGCAATATCAGAAAGGTCTACTTCTATTTCTTTTAACACACAATCAATTATGTAACCACTACATAAAAAATCATCTATAGAAAATTCACCATAAGTCCCCGCATTAACTATTACTACATCTTTATTTAATTCTACTATTCTTCTTGCTATAGACTTAGCATTTAACATGGCACCTATTAGAATGCTACTAGCCCCCGTGCAGCCCTTTATAGCTTTAGTACCATTAGTAGTAGTCATCACAAGTGTTTTGCCTTCTATGGTATCTCTAGTGTATTCTAATGGAGAGTTTGAATAGTGAAACCCTTCTATTTTTAATGCATCTCGCTCTCCTCCAAGCATAAACTCCTCTTTGCCATTTCTCACAATGTCAGCTGCAGCGTCAACTGTTAAAACCGGAATAACACCTTTGCAGCCGTTATTCATTGCAGTAATTATTACACTAGTTGCCCTAAGCATATCTATTACTACCACTGTTTTATTCTCTATTTTTTCTTTTTTTATATCATCAGCCGAAACTATTATATCTATTTTCATATCATTGGTCCTCCTTTAATAATCCCTTTTTTCTTAAGTGGTTCACATCTAATTATAGAATAAGTAGGGACGGTTAACAACTTTTTAAAGTAATTTAAATAGTAAAATATTAAAATAGGAAAATAATCGGGGACGGTTAACAAATCTTTGAACTAATAACTTAAGAATATGAATATCATCCCAACCCATTGGCAATAATTCAAAGAAAATCTTATTAGTAGGAGTGGTTTATATGGCAAGAAAAGCAAGATTAAAAGCAGCTGACGCTATATTTCATATTATGTGCAAAAGTATCAGTGAGGTTGATTTATATAGGGATTCTGAGGACAAAGAAAAATATTTATCACTTGTGAAGAAGTATAAAAAGCTCTATAATGTTAAAATTTACGGGTACTGTCTTATGGATAACCATGCACATTTATTAGTTGATGCTAATGGATCAGATATATCAAAAGTCATGCACGGAATAAATTTTTCTTATGCAATGTACTTTAATAAAAAATATGAAAGAGAAGGTCACCTTTTTAAAGATAGATTCAAGAGTAAAATAGTTGATAATGACCAATATTTGAAGACCGTATCCTTATATATACATAATAATCCTACTGATATAGGAGAATTTAGAGATTGTCCTGAAAATTATGCCTTTTCTAGTTTAGGAATCTATATTGGTAAAAGACGTGACCATTTCAACATAGTTGATTATAGCTTCATCTTGGGATTTTTTGGAAATAAACTTGATACTGCAAGAAAAAACTATTATAGCCTTGTTTTCGGATGCGACGACGAAAAATTAAAAGAAGAATTTGAATTCAAAGATGAAAAAACAGAATATAGAAGCGGAAGAAATATACTTGTAAGAGATTTTAAGCCTGAAGATGTAATGAAATTTATAGCATTAAAGATGAATATATCTGAGTTTCATTTTTTCACGAAATATAGTAGAAAACTTGTAGGAGCAAAAGCCTTAACTGTTGTTTTAATGAGGAGTCTCTGCAATTTTAAATTTAGCGATATATCTAGCGCACTTGGAAATATTACACAGGCCAGAGTTTCTCAATTAACTAGCATTGGTATTGAATTAATTGGAACAGATAAAAAATATGAAAGTATTACAGAGGATTTTATTAAATTTTATACTTAGTGATTAATAAAAATTTTATGCTCAATAAATAGTTGTTTTATTTTTTACGTAGTTGGACAAGCATTCAAAAGTATAATATTAAATTAATTTAAACCATCAAAATAATGAAGACATCTCATTCGCAAATGAATTTAAGATTTAAATGTATAAATTTTCATGCAAAATTTGGAAAAAACTTTAAGTTAAATGATTGTTAACCGTCCCCATTTATTTCCTCGTTAAAAAAACTCTGCTTTTACAAGAAGTAAAAACAGAGTTTTTAAATTAATTAATTAATTATATGGTTATTCCTTATTTTCCTTCCATATTAAGAAGGCTATAAGGAATACGGAGGCATCTTTAAAGTCTCTGATATCAAAGTTTGTTTCTTTTTTAATCTTATCTAGTCTATAGATAAGTGTATTCCTATGAACATATAGTTTTCTCGCGGCATCACTGATATTAAGACCACAATTTACAAATTGCTCAATAGTTACAATCATTTCACTATCTAACGCATCAAATTTGTCTTTTAACATGATTAAAAGTTCCTGCTTAATTTTATTATCTACATTATATACAATTTTCTCAAATAGCATCTTATTATAACTAAATGTATGGTCTTTTATATCGAATTTTTTTCCTAGCTCCATACATTGCACAGCATCATTGTAAGCTTTTTTAAGCCCTTTTATATCATAAGTTCTATCTGCATAACTTACATAACATTTGCAATACAAATCTGATGAGATGGATTCCTTTATACTTTCTGCATGGTCCTCTACTTCATCAAAGTCACCAATTACAATTATACTGTCATTATATATTAAACTTACGACTGGCTCATTATCATATATTTGTTTTATTATATTAAGAGATTCATACTTACTTCCATCTACACTTATTAACATGACATAACACCCATTTTTAAGAAAAGGTAGATTAAGACTAATATTATCTATAGAAATTTCTCTATTTTCTAAAATATCAATAACCGCCTGTTCTTTAGTTAAGAAATGCTGGGTATATTTGTTTTCAATAATGTATTCAAGTAAAGATGTACAATTTTCATACTTCTTTTCTAAACTTATTCTGCCTTTAACACGGCCAAGCATAATAGTAAAGTTAGTTATATGTGAATTTTCAATATCTAAGTCACTAATATATAGTGCCATACCATCTTCTGTAACTACATTAAATGGTATGTTTGAAGAATGACTTAAATCCTTCAAGAATTCTGTGAAATTGTACATATTGAATTTCCCCCTATATTACTGTGTTTTCAGTTTCTTTATCAAAAACATGTATTTTATTTGTATCTAGTGCAATTTTAATTTGATCTCCAACTTTAGATTTTGATGATCCATTAACTCTAGCTACAATATTTGTATTTCCTTTTCTCATATATATATTAGTCTCTGCACCCATAAGCTCTGCAACCTCAACTTGAGCTGTTATAACTGCACTCTTATTCTTTTCAATAAAGCCGATACCGTCATCAATATCTTCTGGTCTAATACCCATTACAACAGTTTTCCCTACATAAGATTTTTCTTTAATTATTTCAGCTTTATCCTTTGGTAATATTATAATTTCATCATCAAAAACAAGTACAACTTCTCCATTTTGTTCTAAAACCTTAGCTTCCATAAAGTTCATTTGAGGACTTCCTATAAATCCAGCAACAAACATATTAACTGGGTGCTCATATATATTATGAGGTGTGTCTACTTGTTGAGCAAGTCCATCTTTCATTACAACTATTCTTGTTCCCATAGTCATAGCTTCTGTTTGGTCATGAGTTACATATATAAAAGTTGTTTGAAGTTTATGATGTAATTTTGCTATTTCTGTTCTCATTTGAACTCTAAGTTTAGCATCTAAATTAGATAGAGGCTCGTCCATTAAGAATACCTTTGGATTTCTTACTATAGCTCTTCCAAGTGCTACCCTCTGTCTTTGTCCGCCTGATAATGCTTTTGGTTTTCTATCAAGTAAATGTTCTATATCAAGTACTTTAGCTACATCAGTAACCTTTTGTTTTATTTCATCTTTTGGCACTTTTCTTAGTTTTAATCCAAATGCCATGTTGTCATATACAGACATATGAGGGTATAGTGCATAGTTTTGGAAAACCATAGCTATATCTCTATCCTTAGGTGCCATATCATTTACGAGTTTATCGCCAATATATATTTCACCCTGTGAGATTTCTTCAAGACCTGCTATCATTCTTAAAGTTGTTGATTTACCGCAACCTGATGGTCCTACAAAAACTATAAATTCTTTGTCTTCTATTTCAAGATTAAAATCTTTAACTGCTGTTACGTTTCCTGTATAAACCTTGTATATGTGCCTTAATGATAAATTTGACATAATATATTCCTCCTACATGTACATTCTAATTGTTTTTCTATATACATTGTAAACCTTTAAAACACAATTATCTAGTTGCAAAACCCCCAAAAGTGTTAAAGTTAATTTGTAGAAAGACACAAATGCCTTGGTGCTAAAAGCTAAATTTTATAATTTTTCCCTTGATATAAATCTATTTCTTTTAATTTATTATCTATGGCATTTAAGACTTCCCATTTTTTCAAACTCCACATAGGCCCTATTAACAGCTCCCTTGGTGCATCACCTGTTAATCTATGAATAACCATATTTGGCGGAAGCATAGCTATTGACCTGGTAATTATATCTATGTACTCATCTTTTTCCAAAAACTTAAGCTTTTCATCTTTGTATAGCTCAACCATTGGTGTATTTTCCACAAGATAAAGCAAATGCATTTTTATACCTTTTATATCTTTATGGGCCACATAGTCTATTGTTTTTAACATGTCCTGTGCGCTTTCTCCTGGAAGACCAAAAATAGTATGAACTACCACATCAATATTTCTTTTATTTAGCTCTTTGAGAGCCTCTTCAAATTTCAATAGTTTATATCCTCTATTAATAATTTTTGCACTTTCATCATTGCAGGTTTGAAGGCCTAGTTCTACCCAGGTGTATACTCTATGTGAATATTCCTCTATAAGGTCTAGCACCGCATCATCCAAGCAATCAGGTCTAGTAGCTATAACCAGCGCCACTACCCCCTCCTGGGATATTGCTTCCTCATATTTTTCTCTTAATACCTCTATGGAAGCATAGGTATTGGTGTAAGCCTGAAAATAAGCAATATACTTTCCTGATTTCCATTTTTTACTCATCATATTAACTATATCTTCAAATTGACTTGTTATAGAAAATCTCCTATCCCCACCAAAATCTCCTGAACCTCGCTGGCTACAAAACAAACATCCTCCGCTGCTGATAGTTCCATCTCTATTAGGACAAGAAAATCCAGCGTCTAAAGCAATCTTAAAAACCTTATCACCGAATTTTTCCCTTAAAAAATAATTTAAACTGTGATATCTTTTATCACCCCATGTTTTCTGCAATAATCTCACCCTTTCTTTATTTAACAAACAAATAAAATAACTAATCATTAGACTAGTTATTTTATAAAAGACTAGGTTAATTATACCTCATAGACTATAAAGAATGTATTAATTATAATTTATCTACTGTAAAGTCCTTTAAATCTAATTTCCATTTACCTATAATATCAGTTTCTGTACTAGTAACATTTGATTTAGGTATTACTTCATAAATCAAGCTATCCTCACCAAAAGAAGAAAATACTATCTGAACTTTTTCTATTGGATAATCTTTTTCAAAATTAACAGGAATCACCTCTCCATTGTCTACTTTATATACTCTTATATATTTTCCCATGTTTTCTTTAATATATTGTACAAGCAGAAACTTTTCATCTAGGGAAAAGGTCATAAACTCCACTTTGCAATCGAGCAGCAAATCTAAAGAGATTAACTCCTTTCCAATTGGTTTCTCCTTAGCTATTACATCAGACCCTCCACCTTGCGAAGTCTGGCTACCTGGTTTTCCAGCATCACCCTGAACTGCTAGTGACTCATCAATACTTACAATACCAATAAAGGAATTTTTATCATAGGTGCTAACTGCAAGTTTATCGCCCTCATAACTAAAATTTATTGGACTGAATTCTTTTAAGGGCACTATTACCTTATACAACTGTGCTCCATCATCCCGTGAATATACATATTTAGGGAAACCCGCTACATCAATAATTAAATTTGTTTTTACATTTTTTTTATCTCGAAATCTAATACCATTCCCTTCAACAAAGGCTTCCTTTTGTGGTGCACTATTAACTTCACTTATTCTATATTCTGCACCATCCTTAACAATTTTAATAGAATATTCATCAAGGCAACTCTGAGCATTAACCATGGATGTTCTTGTAACTCTAACCTTAAAAACTCCGCTTCTGCCAACTTCATTACTTTCTATAACTTTATAACCCCTTATCTTCATATCACTAATGGTCATATTGGATGCTTTTTTGTATAGCTCCTTAGTATATAATTTTTTACCATTTTCGTAATCTTCCTTCATTATAAACTTCATATAATTATCAACTACATTGCCTGCAGTTTTAATTTCAAAAGCATTAACCTTTGGTTTTTCTTCACCCTCTTTTTTTGCACATCCTGTAAAAGACAAAACATAAAATACTATTAATAAGCAGCTTAAAAATTTTTTCAATATTTTCACTCTCCTTTTATTCAATTTTGATTTAATGATAGAGCCTATAATTGCTTTTATACTTAAGCTTTCCAAAGTTAAATACATTATGCTAATTATAGTTTCCCACTAAATAAAATTTTAATTTATAAAATCATTATTTATTATTGCACAATATACATATATTTATAAAGACAAACATCTCATTTGTATACATTTAACAATTTAATAATTTTATGGGGGAGATATTTTGAAAAAAAACATCGGTTCAATATTTCAAACTGCGGCAGTGTTTGTAGGTACCATAGTTGGTGCAGGACTTGCTTCTGGCCAGGAAATAACTCAATTTTTTAGTACTTATGGATATAGGAGCTTCTGGGGAATTCTCATATGCGGTTTAATCTATATTGTAATAAGTTCTATAATAATTTCTATTAGTCTAAAACATAAATTAAGCTCCTATACTGAACTTATAACTCTTGTAAGCCCAGGTTTTTTTGGTGTGATTACAGATGTTTTTACAAGTTTTTTCTTAATTAGTGGTGCTGCCATAATTTTAGCTGGAAGCGGTGCACTTCTTCATCAATATTTTGGTATTTCTAAATGGATAGGAATTTTGCTTATGTCTATAATTTCTCTATATACACTACTTAAAGATACCAAAGGGCTAATAACTATAAACTCCTTTATAGTACCTGCTCTCACAACAATTATTATAACTATATTCGTTTTATATTTAATATTCTACAAAGATATGGTAAATGTTTCCTATATAAAACAAATTCCTTCTTACAAAATCAATATCATTCCTGCTCAATGGTTTTTTGCAACATTACTCTATGCTGGTTTTAATATGCTGTGTTGTAGTGGTGTTCTAGTCCCAATAAGTCAGGAAATAAAACATAACCGTATTCTTATTCCTGGAGTTATATTAGGTGCTACAATTTTAACCATTTTATGCTATTTGATAAATATAATGCTATTATTAAATATACCTCAAATTTTCAAATATGAGATTCCACTGCTATATATAACAAACCGTTTTGGTATGTTAATGCAAATCCTTCTACTTTGCGTAATTTGGTTTGAAATGTTTTCTACTGAAGTTTCTGATATATATAGTGTAGGCAAAACTCTGGAAAAAAAATTTAATATTCCTTATAAAAAAGCAGTGTTTTTAATACTTATTATAGCTTTGCCTATTTCTCAAGTTGGCTTTAAAAATTTAATCAAGGTTCTTTATCCTGGTTTCGGGGCCATAAGTCTTATTTTTTTAGTTCAATGTATTATATTTTATAGGAAAACCACTAAAAAACAGAATTGACATTATATATATCCAATTGTACAATTCTTATATATTCTAAGATGTATGAGAATCGAGATTATAAATCAAGGAGATTAAAATGATTAATAGAGGTACAGAAGAATTAAATAATTTATCTTTTTTAGACATGCTAGAAAAATGCAATTTATGTCCTAGGAAATGTTCCGTTAATAGATTAGATGGAGAATTAGGCCTCTGCAGTGCTTCTGAGGATGTAAAAATAGCTAAAGTTAGTTTGCATCAATGGGAAGAACCTTGTATCTCAGGAACAATGGGTTCTGGCACTATATTTTTCTCCAATTGTAACCTAAAATGTGTATTTTGTCAGAATCATACCATAAGTGAGGAAGGTACCGGGAAAGCAGTATCTATAGAACAACTTAGTGAAATCTTTTTAGAGCAGCAAATGCGAGGTGCCCACAATATAAATTTAGTTACTCCAACTCATTATGTGCCACAGATAATAGAAGCACTAAAAATTGCTAAAAGTAGGGGCCTAAACATTCCTATTCTCTATAATTCAAATGCATATGAAAGTATGGATACAATTAAAGCCTTAAGTGGTTTTATTGATGTTTATTTACCAGACTTAAAATATTATAGTGATAAATATGCAATTAAGTATTCAAATGCTCCTAATTATTTTAATACAGCTTCCCAAGTTATTACTGAAATGGTTTCCCAAGTAGGAAAAGCTAAATTTGATGATGCAGGGCTAATTCAAAAGGGAGTAATAATTAGACACCTAATGCTCCCAGGCTTATTATTTGATTCTAAAAAAGTAATAGATTTTATACATTCATCCTTTAGTGATTCAGTTTATATTAGCTTAATGAATCAATATACCCCTATGCATAAGGTAGCTAAATATCCTGAAATAAACAAACCCTTAAACCCTAATCATTATGATGCTCTAATTGACTACTGCTTAACCCTAGGTGTCACCAAATGCTTTATTCAAGAAAGTGGAACTTGCTCTAAAGATTTTGTACCTGACTTTGACTTAAGCCAAATATAAGACCTCTTTTTTTCAAAAAGAAATTAACAATAAAAGGTTTCCATGATTTTTAATCATGGAAACCTTTTAGGATATAATCATTCTATATACTGAATGCTTTGGTTTTTGCTAAAATTAAATTTGAAATTTTTAAAAGAAAAGTACAATACAAAAGCGAATATTATACCTGCTGCCACATCAGCAAAATAATGTTGCTTTATAAACATAGTAGACAAAATTATGGAAACGGATATAAAAATACAAATTATTTTTGTGGATTTATAAACCTTATCCGATTCAAAAGTATACAAAGCTATTAACACAGAATCTAAAACATGAATGCTTGGAAAACAGTTATAGGGATTATCCGCCGCATACAAATTCAAAACCATATTACTGAAGAAATCGGTTCCCTCTATCATAGGTCTTGGAACATATGTTGGATAAAAATAATATATTAAATAACATGTAATCATACCTATATTTAAAGTTATAAGTAGTTTTAAATACCTTTCTTTATCTAGTATACATAAAACAACAGAAAAAATCGCCATAAATATATACCAAGATACATAGGGTAATATAAAATATTTATTAAAAGGTATGAATTTGTCCACAAAGGTAAGCACAGAGTTAGTGTCCCCTTTGAATTGATTTAATATTGGATATGACACACTTATAAGTAGTACGCTAAGTCCCCATAATCCCCTTTTGATAATATCCTTCCATTCAGTTGCCCCGACCCGCTTTTCTAATTGCTCCATTTGGGTCCCTCCTAACCACCGTAATAAAAGTTATATTTTATATTTTTTTAATTCATCTTTAAAGGAGCTTGTTATCTTTTTAAAGTCATATATGCTGTCAATAAGCTTCTTTATTTCATTAGTATAACTTCCAACACTTGCACTTACTTCTTCTGAAGATGCAGAATTTTCTTCCGCAATTGCAGCTAGCGACTCTATTGTTTCATATATATTTGCAATGGATTTTGCTTCTCTGTCTAAATCATTTATAGTATTTATCATTGCTTCTGAAACTGTTCTGACAGACATTGTAGCCCCGTAACTTATATCTCTTACTTCTTCTAGCCCCTTAGTTTCGTTTTGCAGAATATCATACTGACTACCAATTTTATTAACAAGTATATTTATATCCTTAACAAATTCTATTAAATTGCTATTAATTTCTTCTACGGCACTCTTAGACTGTTCCGCTAACTTTCTAACCTCATCTGCAACTACAGCAAAACCTCTTCCTTGTTCACCTGCACGGGCAGCCTCTATAGATGCATTTAAAGCAAGTAGATTTGTTTGCTCCGCTATTTGAGAAACAATTGAAACTATATTTGTTATGTCATGAGCCTTGGTTTCTAGTCTAATACCATTATCCTTAACCTCTTGAAATTTTTCTAGTGTTCCAAGTATATTTTTACTTGTACTATCAACACTTTCATAGCTATTATTGATCTTTACAATAGCTTTTTCTAATTCATCTTTGTTATCATTTTCATTTTTAACAATGTCCTTCAGTGATCTAATATTGTCATTTAAGATTAAAACAGCATTTTCAGTATTCTCTGCTTGGCTGCAAGAAGTGTTAGCCATTTGATCAACCACTCCAGATATATCTTCAGAGGTACTATTCATACTAGTAGAAATTTTATTTATATTTTCAGCAAAGGTATCCATCTCATCAGTTACACCTTTAAACTCAACAAAATCTGTTCTAAATCCTTTTTTATATTCTTTAAGTTTTTTATATAGCTCTTCGTATTCATCTCCAGTGACTATATCTCCATCTTCAACGTAATTATTGCTATTAATTTGATCTATAGTCTGTGAAATTAGCTTTGCAGGTCTTCCCATTATAAATGAGGCAAGGCTTGAAGTAGCTCCAGAAATTACAGCAAGTGCTAATACCTTTACCATATTATCTATTCCCACTATTGGCATAGATACCAGTAAGGATATAATAAAAGTAAATGCCCCTACCTTTCCAGGTATATTCTTAATAAATCCTAAAGATAACATTTTATTAATTTTATATGTTTTCTTATAATAAATATCCTTTTCAAAGGTAAGTTTTAAACTTAAACTATCTGATGTTTTTTCTAATTGTTCAATTTCAATTTTCTCATTAAAGTACTCACAAGTTCCATCTAAAAGCCCTAGAAAATAATCAAACATTGCTCTTTTAGAGTTATAAGTAAAGATAGCCTGGCGACTTGAAATAGGTGTTATACCTACTAGTGGTGGTTTAGCTCCAGCAAATTTTTTAGTCATAACCACGTGTATATCAAATAGCGATTTTAAAAATGAATATACATTTTCAGTGTCAAAAAATGCAGGAAAGTCTCTATGAAAAGCTATTAGATTATCTTTTCCTATGATTCCCCACAATTTATCAATGGGTATATTTTGTTTTTTTGATATATTACCTATTACATTTTTAACTTGTCCATCATCTACGTTCTCCACTGGTGAAAATATTTTATTAGAATTCCACCCCACAGATTCCATAGCACTATCAACTACACTCTCACCGTAAATTTTTCTACAAGTTTTCATCCAAGTGGCTACTACTGTTCCTTTCATAAAACTAATCCCCCTATTTTATCTATTGTTTATTTTTTGTTATCTAAATTATTAAGTGACTCTTCTCTTTAATATTCCACTAAACTCTTTTCTTTAATATATATTATAACCTAATGATAGTAATTTGTTAATAACATCTATCATTTGTTTATGAATTTTCATTTTATTTTCTCATGAATACTGTTAACTATACCTTAAACTCTACCCTATCTAGTCTTGCAATTACTTTAACGTCCGTATGCTTAACTGTATCAGTTCTTACAGTACCTCTATTGCTTATTAACAATATTTTATTGCCATCCAATTTTTTTATTTGTCTTAATACTCTTTCTCCATTGTAATCTACAAGTGAGATGGAATTGTTTTCTATTTCATGTGTCAAATGAGCAAAGGCAATATCCCCTGTGCAAATTCTAAACCCAAGCATATCATCATTCTCTATTTCTAAAAACAGTACTTTGTCTTGAGCATGACCTTCTACTTTGTTTGATATTATGGGCATTTGTCTTATGCCTATAGCTTTTGCTAAATCATATTTATAAATAGCAACATTTTTTAAAACTGAACTAAAGGCATCATTCCAGACCTCTTGTACTTTTTCCACGCTAGGTCTTTCAAATTTAGGTTTTCTTTCCTCTACATATTCATCAGCTTGGAAGGATACAGAGGTATCTTCTATTTCTTCCCCTAGGATTTTTGATATTTTTTCTAGAAATTTTTCATTTATAACTTTTTTACCCATTTCTACTTCGTTTATAAAACTTTCAGAAACTCCGATTTTCTTACCTAATTGTTTTTGACTTATTGCTTTTGATTCTCTTACCGCTTTAATCTTATCTCCTACTCTGCTCATAGTTCTCCGCCTTTCCAATTGAATAATTATTTTTAAAGCATTTCTAAATATTTGAGGCATCTAAAAATTGACACCATTTTCATTCCATATGAAACCCTTTATTACATTTTAGCACAAAATATAAATCTTCTACGTATAGCAGAAGATTTACATTTTCATACCATTTTACATTTTTCTATAAGCTTCTCTTTCTTCCATTAGGTGCTGCAAGAGAAAACTAACAGTCCAGTCTATAGATGTTGGTGTTACAGCGGCTAATATAGTGTCCGCGCTTTTAATTTCCTTTATACTATCAATTAGAGCATATAGTTCCTTATCCTTATAATTGTTAAATAAAAGTAATTTTTCATGGGGTAATTCAATATTGTTTTCCTTAGCATCTATGCTACACAATATTTCTTTAATTGTAAGTTGCCCCATGTTTTTCTCAATCACTTTGCAAGGTAATATATCTTGTTTTGATAGTATACTATTAAGTTTTTCTTTTTCCGTGTCAGTTAGTCCATACGCAAGGATAAGTCTTTCATTAATAAGCTTCATACTATCTTCCCCCTACACTTTAATATTTTTTAGAATCTGGCGTCTATGCTTTTATTACATTTTTTGTGGTTCGCTGTACTCCACGTCAAATGTTTCAACGCTCATGCTTTTTATTTTTTGCTCTTGCTTTGGTTTATCTCTAAAATCTCTTTCTACCTTAGCTATTTCTAAAGCATGTTCCATACCCTCTATTACTTTACCAAAGCCTGCATAACTTCCATCTAAATGAGGAGAATTAGCTACCATAAGAAAAAACTGGCTTCCTGCTGAATCTGAATCATTAGATCTAGCCATTGATAAAACACCAGTTGAATGTTTTAAATCATTTTTAAATTTATTAGAAGAAAACTCGCCTTTTATTGAATATCCTGGTCCGCCAACTCCCGTTCCCTCAGGGCATCCACCTTGAATCATAAAGCCTGGAATTACTCTGTGAAAACTAATTCCATTGTAAAATCCCTTGTTTATAAGACTAATAAAATTATTTACTGTGTTCGGTGCAACCTCTGGGTACAATTCTGCCTTTATAATATTACCATTTTCCATATTAATTGTTACTATTGGATTCATATATTTATCTCTCCTTTTGTTATGTATTCATTATAAATTATATCACATTTTATATTATTTACTATTTTTTATATATTAAGCATCTAAAAAAAATAACTAGCATGCCACCTAGTCATTTTTTTTGATGCCACAACTAATAATTGACTAAATTACTTGTTGACCTAGGCTTATTTGTAAAATCATTTTTTCTTGAGGTTCCTCAAGTTTTATATGGATATTTCCTCCTGGAAGTATTATTAAAAAATGTTCCTCCAGCATATCTATCTCTCTATTTTTATCAATATTAACTATATCTATTTCTAAGTTCCCCTGTGTTTCCGCTCTATCATATTCATATCCAACATTTAAACTGCCAAATCTAGTTATATCTTGTAACTGTTTATCCTCGCTTGCAATTATTAAATGTGCAATATTTTTATTTTCTTCAGATTTACATACTAGATGATTTATAACACATAAACAATTACTTTGCACTGGATTATTTATTATTATACAATTGATTTTTTTACTTTCCTCAATTCTCATGTTAAATATATCATGCCCTATGTGATGTTCATTGTTTTTTTCTAATTTGAATACTTTCATTACCTCATCACCTTATTTCTGTTGTTTTGTTTATATAAGCAAAAATAAACAAATAACAAGTCGGTATGCTAGTATAGATTGACTTGTTATTTATTTTTATGTGCCTAATTTAGTGTATTCGCCTAGTGGTGATGTTGCTATAATTAATTTAAAGTTAAATGCAAAAACATCTAAAATAATATTTAAATTTTTAATAATTTGTAACTTAAATCTATCATGTTACTATTCGCAGAAGAACTGCTATTTATAGAGGAACTGTATATAGTTACAATACCCTTTGTTTTCTTTTCATTTAAAAGATTATTGCGAGTAAGCTGCCTTTTCAGTTGATTTACCGTACCCACACTTCCATCAATTATAATCGTTTTTTCTCCAACAATTTTAACTAGTTCATTTTTTATAAATGGATAATGAGTACATCCGAGTACTATAGATGCAACATCTAGATGCATAAACTCCTTTAACTTATCTCTTAAATAACCTTGAATTTGATCTCCCTCTACAATACCATTTTCTATGAGTTCAACTAGGCCCGCACAGGGGAGAGATATCATGTTTACTTCTTTTTTGTATTGCTCCATTAAATTACTGAACTTCTTTTCAGCAAGTGTCATCGGAGTCGCCATAATAATTATACTTTTACCCCTACTTATTTCCACAGCAGGCTTTAGTGCTGGCTCTATACCAATTATAGGTATGTCCTTATATCTCTCACGAAGATCATCTATAGCTGCACTAGTTGCAGTATTACAAGCAATTACTACTACTTTTACCCCTTTATCCAAAAGAAAATCTACTGCATTAAAAGTTAATTTTTTAACTTCATTTACATCTTTAGTTCCATAAGGCGCATTTATTGAATCTCCGAAATACACAAAATCTTCATTGGGCAGTATTTTTAAAGATTCCTTTAATACACTTATGCCACCAACTCCTGAGTCAAAAAATCCTATTGGTCTTTCTTTATTATTCACATTATCACCGCCATATTAAGATTATAATTCTACATTTATTTTATAAAATGAAAGCTATACATTATCATAACCACATTTTTTAGTCACACATACACATTGTATTAAATAATATATTATTAAGTCTATCCATTTAGTTAAATAATAACATAAAGGAGGAAACATTATGCCTTCGGCACCTAATTTCAATAAAATAAAAGATTCAATAAGCAATGGATTTGGAGTTATCTCAAACAAGTCTGAAATTTTTATCGAAATATCTAAACTTAAATATAAAATTCATTCTGAAGAAAATAGTATGGAAGATCTGTACAAAGATATGGGAAAGGAATTGTACACACTTTTCAAAACTAATAACCATATCGATGACTCCCTATTAGATTATTGTAATACATTAAAGAAAATAGAAACCCGCATAAAAGCTCTTGAAAAAGAACTTCATAAAATTGATAATAAAAACTAAAAGCTTATTTTGTATAATATATAAAATAGTGATGAACCGCACTATTTTATATATTTTTTTGATCATGTTTATATAATTACATCCTTATCTTCACTATGTAATCTATTTAGATGTTTAATTTCTACAAATAGGAATATGGCTGTTAAAATTGAAGCTATTGCATCTGAGCTAGGCCCTGACATCCATACACCATTTAATTCATAAAATCTTGGTAAAATAAATAACAATGGTATAAGGATTATAACTTGCCTGCTTAGTCCTAAAAATATGGATATTTTAGCTTTACCTATAGCTTGAAAATAGTTGGAACTAACTATTTGAAAGCCTATTACAGGAATCATAAATAGGTATATTCTAATGCCATGGGCACCTATAGCTAGCAGTTCTGGGTCCTTATTAAATATACTTATAAGTTGTTTCGGAAATAACTGTATAATTATAAATCCAGTGGTTGTAATCACTGTAGCTGCGAGTATTGCCAGTTTTAAAGCTTGCTTTACACGATTATATTTTTTTGCTCCATAATTGTATCCAATAATTGGTTGGCACCCTTGGTTTATTCCAAAAATAGGCATTAGTACCATCATGGCGATACTCATAATAACTCCCATAGATCCCAGGGCTAAATCACCACCATATTTAACTAAACTTCTATTAGAAATAATAGTTACTATACTTGCTGCTATTTGCATGGAAAATGGAGACATGCCTATAGCAAAAATACCCATTACAACCTTAGCATTTAATCTTAAATTTTTGTAGCGTATTTTTAATACACTCTTTCCACCAAAGAAATAGTATAATACCCATATAGTATTTACAGCTTGTGAAATAACCGTTGCAATAGCTGCTCCTCTAGTTCCCATATGGAAAACAAAAATGAAAAGTGGATCTAAAATTGTATTTAATATTCCACCAATTAACATTGTAAACATAGCTACTCTTGGATTTCCTTCAGATCGTATAGAATTATTAAGTCCAAAGCCTATATTTTGAAAGATTACACCTATAAGTATTATTGTTATATATTCCTTGGCATAAGGCAAGGTCTCACTACTAGCCCCAAATTTTAATAGCATAGGTTCTAAAAATATAAGCCCTATAATAGTTACTAAAATCGAGGTTATGATAATGAGGGTAAGGGCATTTCCTAAAATACGTTCTGCCTCTTCTTTTTTTTGTTGTCCAAGTTTTATAGATATAAGTGCCGCAGTTCCAATTCCTACTAACATTCCAAAAGCTAGAATTATATTAGCAATGGGGAATGTAACTGTAACTCCTGTTAAGGCAATCTTCCCCACCCCTTCTATATGACCTATAAATATTCTATCTACCACGTTATACAGTGCATTAACTAGCATGCCTACAATGGCTGGAATAGAGAACTTCATAAGTAGCTTACCTATATTCTCTTCTCCTAATTGTTTTGATTTATCCAACTAATCACCCATTTCATATAATGCAAAATAACCAACCTTATATTAAATCCCATGTTGGTTATTTTATATATTATTTATTTATCCATATATTATTAATTTATTTATTTATTAATTCCTTTAATTTTTCTACTATGTACTCATTAAGTTCGATATCTCCAATATATGTTTTATTCTCAACAAAATCAGGCTTTACTCTAAAGAAATTAATCACTAGTTTATTTCCTGTAATTATATACTCATCTGAATGTAGTGGTGAGAATATAACCTCTATTTCATTATATTTATTAGCACCTTTAAGTTGTGAAAGTTTCCCTACTAGACTCGCCAAATTAAGTTTCTTTATAGGGGCAGCCATAGCATTTGTATACTCAGCGTCCTCCATCATCCACATATTGTTATTCCAAAATTTTCTTTCCTTCTTGTTTCCAGTAAAAGGTTCCCTATTCTTTATTGCACTTAAAGCTCTTCTTACTGATTCTCCATTAAATTCCTCATCATAGGCACAGGTTAACCCTGGCATATCAGCTACGTCATAGAAAAATTTTTCTGCCACATTCTCTTTTTCACTTGCCGCTTGCCAAAAATAAAGCATAGCTTCTACCGCTTCTAAATTCACTTTAATTCTTTGTAACATTTCATTTCTCCTTTCAATATCAACTGTCTATTAAATAAATTGTTTGTTTTGTTAAAACCACTCATATATAATATTTCTACACATAAGCCTAAAACCCTTTGGTTAAGATAAAATTTATAAAATTTCCATCTCCACTTTTTCCACAATAGCTTCTGTATTATCCTCTATAAAGTCCAGTACATTTTGTATAATACTATTAGCATGTCTCGAATCATTACTAACACAGGCAATCCCAATAACAATAGATTGGTGTAAATCTTGATTCTCAACCTCAGCTATAGAAACATTAAACTTGTTTTTCACCTTGGCTATGGTGCTTCTTAGTATCATTCTTTTCTCTTTTAATGAATGAACCCAATTTGCATATAAATATATTTTACCTGTACCTATAATCATAATTCTATTTCCTTTCTATTCATTGTAGCACTAATTTTACTTTCTATAGTTTAATTATACCCCAAAAACATCGAATTATGAATTGCACTCATGAAGATTAAATCATGTATGAATGTGGCGGATAGTATCTACAGTAAGTATAAAATTTATCCGGAGTGACTTGCAATAAGTAGCGAAAGGGCTATTGAAATTGCATTTAGAAATTCTTCTTTTGCGTTCTACATCTACATAAACCTTTAATATTTTGGATATCCTGTTATCTCTTTAATGTCCTTATATAAATTCTTAAGGCTAGGATAAATTTTTAGGTATACCTTATTATAAAGCTTTGAGTAAATCTCAGAATTACGAGTATTAGGCGTAAACTCCTTTGTCCTTTTAAACATATGTTTTATAGCCTCTTCATAAGATCTATATACTCCCAAGGCTACATAGCCTATAATCGAAGCTCCAAGTCCTGATATTTCATGGGTTTGCCCCCTATATATTTTTCTATTTAACATGTCCGCAGTTATTTGGCAAATAGTATCACTTTGTGAACCGCCTCCACAAACTGCAATCTCCACTATTTTTTTCCCTGTTTTTTTCTCTATTTTTTCAATTCCCTCAAGCAGCGCATAGTTAATGCCCTCTATAATTGCTCTGTAAATATGTGCTCTAGTATGTACATCCCCAAAACCAATTATTGCACCTTTTGCATCTGGCATTTTTAGTCCTGGACCCCAATAAGGCTGGAGAATAAGTCCATGAGAACCTGGTGGTATTTCATCTAATCTCTCATTTAAAAGGACCTCTGGTGATATCCCCTTGAGAAGAGCATCCTTCATCTCTCTCATAGAAAATTCTTTTTTAAACCAACTTATCATCCAATATCCTCTGAATATTTCTACCTCGGGATTATAATATCCCTGCATAGCAGATGGGTAGGAAGGCATAAACTTTATAGGTTCGATATATTTCTTTGATGTAGTTTGCACTGTGGCAGTAGTCCCAAAACTTATACTTGCAGAGCTAGTGTCTAAACATCCATTTCCTAAAGTCTCACAACCCTTATCTGAAGCCCCAGCTACTAGAGTAGTTCCTTCTCTTATTCCTGTAAGCTCCGATGCAACCTTTGTTATTTGTCCTATGGTTTCGCCTGGATTTACAAGTAGTGGCAATTTTTCTCTTTCTATTCCAAAAAGTGTCCACCTATAACTCATATTACTTTTTGGCCAACACTTGTTTTTATAATCAAAAGGTATATGTGCTATTTGATTAGCTATTGAATCTACAATTTTTCCAGTAAGCTTAAAATGAAAATATGCCGAAATAAGAATATATTTATCTGTTTTTTCCCAGATTTCTGGTTCATGCTGCTTTATCCAATAAGCCTTCCCTTTTTTTTGTGAGATGCTAATAGCTTCCTTCATACCAATAGTTCTAAATGCTAAATTTTCAATACTTGAGAACTCGTCGACCACATCTGCTGTTCTTTGGTCTAGCCAAAGAATAGCGGGCCTTAGTACATTTTGCTCTTTATCTAGGTTAATGCATGTATCTCGCATGGTTGTTACCACTACCGCTTCTACCTTTTTCCAAATATCTTGGCAGTCAGCCTTAAGCTCTTTGCATACTATACATAAATTATCCCAATATACCTCTGGATTCTGTTCTGCAAAGCCAGGGAACGTCGAAAAATAAGGTTCAAATTCTCTTCTTTTCTTATGGATCAATGTTCCATTTTTATCAAAGATAAGCGCCCTTATACTTTGTGTTCCGCAATCTATGGTAAGCACATACTTATCACTCATTTTTGTCCCCCTATAATTTGATTATAAATTTGCAACCTTTATCTATATCCTGTACTAAACATATACTTCCTCCATGCTTTTCGATTATAGCCTTTGATATGGAAAGTCCAAGCCCTGTACCACCATTTTTGGAGTTTCTTGTAGCATCTACTCTAACAAAAGGTTCAAAAATATCCCCTTCAAATTCATCAGGTATTCCTACCCCATCATCCTCAATTATAATTACAACCCTGCTATAAGATATTAAAAGCTTGATGCTGATTGTAATCCCGGGGCTATTATATTTAATACTATTTAGTATAATATTACTTAAAGCCCTATCTAAGTTTTTTCTATCAAATGAAACCTCCACTTCATCCTCGGTGATATCAAACTGGTATTTCACACCCACTTGATCCATCATTGGAACATATCCTGCAATAAGTTCTCTTAAAAACTCACCTATATCATGTTTGCCTATATCTAATTTGTATTCCGTACTTTCAACACGAGAAAACTCAAAAAGATCTTGAATTAAATCATTTGCACGTCTACTATTATTATTAATAACTTTTAACAACTTATTTTTATCTTCTGGTAAAATATCATCATTTTCCAATAAAAATTCTGAATATCCTAATATACTTGTTAATGGATTTTTTAAATCATGAGATATATCAAGAATCATTCTTTTTCTGTTATTTTCTGCTTTTTTCTTTAGTAATTTTTCTTGCTGTATTTTTTCTGCCATGGAATTAAAAGCATCCTTTAGTTGGCCTATTTCATTTAAAGAATTAATTTCAACTCTGGCTGAATATTCGCCATTTTTTATAGTATTAACCCCTTGCAAAAGTTTTTTTAAGGGTTTAACAAAAATCCTTGATGTAAGTTTTGAATAAAGTATCATTGTAGATAATAAAAATATAAATATTATAAAGGGAAATATCGTTAAAAAAGTAAATCTAGTCTTTTTAGGGTTACTGGCTTCTTCTATTTGGTCTTTATGTTCAAGTCCCCAGGTATATGCATCAAAAATACTGTCAGGCATAGCCGTAATTAAAATAAAATCTTTCCCATCTCCATATTTACTAGTATAAAAATAACCATCCTTTAAATTATTAGTAATCATATCTTCATAATATTTTACGGGGTATCTAAATCCGATTTTATGTTTACTTCCATTTTCCATAACTATAACTAGGTTTTTATCAAGTACCTCCACATAGCCCTTGTGCTTTATAAAATTTGAAACGTTAATATCCTTATAATTTTGGTTTATAATATATAAAGCTGTACTATTATTTGTTGTTGAATCATTATAATTAATAGAAAAATAGAATAGTAGTGATCCCATGGTTAATATAAAGATCCCAATTAAAATAATCAGAAAGAAAATATAATTTATAAATAATTGCGTTTCCATTTTTTTACTTTTAAAGTATGTGGCTATTTTCTTTAATTTATTTTTATTAATCATGATTCTTCTCCATTTTATATCCAATGCCTCTTATGGTTTTTAAATATTTGGGGTTTTTAGGATCAGCTTCAATCTTTTCTCTAATATGACTTATATGCACCATAATAGTATTTGAGTCTCCATAATATGGATTTTCCCAAACTATTTCATATAGCTGTTTTTTAGTGTATACCTTTCCTGGGTTCTCTAAAATAAACTCAAGTAGCCTGTATTCCTTTGGATTTAAAGCTAATTCTACGTTGTTTTTATAAATACTACAACTTTCCTTATCAAGCATTAATTCTCCAATTACTGTTCCAGTTTTATGAGTTTTATTAGAATATTTATAATATCGTCGTAGCTGAGCATTAACTCGTGCAATTATTTCAATAGGACTAAAAGGTTTTATAACATAATCATCTGCACCTAGTCCAAGCCCAAGAATCTTATCTGACTCTTCTTCTCTTGCAGTTATAAAAATTATCGGTATTTCACTAGTTTCTCTAATCTTTTTTAAAACCTTAAACCCATCAATTTTTGGGATCATAACATCAAGTAGTGCAATATCTATATCTTCATTTTGAAATATATCTAAAGCTTGTACTCCATCTTCTGCTGTGAAAATCCTATATCCTTCTTTTGATAAATGAATTTCTAGCAATTCTCTTATATCTTGTTCATCTTCTACAATTAGAATATTCATCATGTAATCCCCCCGTTCCTATATACATTGTACCTCCAAAGTACACTTAAACTCAACAAAAATGGAAAAGTATATATTACTACAACTTCATTTCGCATCGCTGAGTAATTCTAAACAAATTTTAATGAGAGATACTAAAAAGTGCAAACTCGCTAGCGCTCAAATGAAGTTTACGTAATATATACTTTTCTTAGCGCACTAAAAGAATAGAAAATAAAAAATAGAAGGTCTACCCCCTCTATTCTTTGCTTTCTAGAATATTTAATTAATATCTTGTTATCCCATCTTTTGTAACAATACCTTTGATTAATTGTTTAGCTATTATTTTTTCTTGTACTATTTCATATGCATCTAATATCATTTTTGTAGATAATTTTTGTTTTACAGCATCATTGGCATAAATAGTTGCAATAGCTTCGCCTTTCTTTACAAAATCTCCAATTTTTTTATTAAGAACAATACCAACTGATAAATCTATTATACTTTCTTTAGTTTCACGGCCAGCACCTAAAACTAAGGCTGCTCTTCCTATGTCATCAGCTTTTATTGCTTTTACATAGCCCTCGCAACTTGATATAATTAGCTCTACAATAGATGGTAATGGGAACATGGATGAATCATCCACATAAGCTGGATTTCCACCTTGTGCTACCACAAGTTGTCTTAATTTTTGTAGGCCTTTTCCTGATTTTATAATATCCACAAGTATTTCTCTTGCGACCTGCTCATCCTTTGCTTTTTCTCCTAGTACAAGCATATGTGCTCCTAGGGTTAAGCAAAGTTGTGTAAGATCTTCAGGGCCTTCACCTTTTAATGTATCTATAGCTTCTTTTACTTCTAGTGCATTACCAATTGCATATCCTAGTGGTTGATCCATATCAGTTATTACGCCAATAGTGTTTCTACCCACATTATTTCCTATATCAACCATTTCTCTGGCAAGTTCAAACGCATCATCCTCATTTTTCATAAATGCACCGCTGCCTGTTTTTACATCAAGTACTATGGCATCTGCCCCTGAAGCTATTTTTTTACTCATTATGCTTCCTGCAATTAAAGACATATTGTCAACAGTTGCAGTAACATCACGAAGTGCATATAGCTTTTTGTCTGCTGGCGCTAAATCAGCAGTTTGACCGCCTATAGCAATTTTAACTTCATTTACATTTTGCATAAACTTTTCAATTGACATAGCAGTTGAAAAGCCCTCAAAGGATTCTAGCTTATCAATAGTGCCACCAGTATGTCCAAGCCCTCTTCCTGACATTTTAGCAACTGGTACTCCTGCGGCTGCAACAATAGGTCCAAGTATTAATGTAGTTGTATCACCTACACCTCCAGTACTATGTTTATCAACCTTTACACCTTTAATAGCAGATAAATCAATGGTTTCACCACTATTAACCATAGCCATTGTTAAATCTGCTGTTTCTCTCTTATTCATCTTTTGAAAGTAGATAGCCATAAGTAGTGCTGAAACTTGATAATCTGGTATAGTTCCATCTGTATATCCACCTACAAAAAAATTAATTTCTTCTGTAGTAAGTTCGTTACCATCTCTTTTTTTCATTATTAAATCATACATTCGCATAGTACTCAACCTCCAATTACTTGTTTTATTTTTTGCATATCTTCAGATTTAATAATCAGAGTTTGAATCTTTAATTCCTTTAACTATTGCTATAGAACTACTAGCTCCTATTCTACTGGCACCAGCTTCAATAACAGCTTTTGCATCTTCAGAGGTTCTTACTGCTCCAGATGCCTTAACTCCCATGTCAGGTCCTACAGTTTTTCTCATTAATTTTACATCATGAACCGTTGCCCCTCCTGTTGAGAACCCAGTTGAAGTCTTTACAAAATTTGCTCCTACTTCTTTAGCTATTTCGCAAACCTTAACTTTTTCCGCGTCAGTTAGAAGGCAGGTTTCTATTATAACTTTAACTAAGGCGCGTCCTTTAGAAACATCAACAACTGCTTTAATTTCATCTCTTACTACTTCATATTTATTTGATTTTATAGCGCCAACATTAACTACCATATCTATTTCCTGTGCACCATTTTCAATAGCCTGTTTAGCTTCAAAGGCTTTTACTTCTTTGGTAGTAGCTCCCAATGGAAATCCTACAACGATACAAGTTTTTACGTTACTTCCTTTTAGTTCTTTGCTTACTAATGAAGTATAATATGCGTTAGCGCACACTGAAGCAAATCCATATTCTTTAGCTTCATCGCAAATTTTTATAATATCTTCCTCACTTGCTTGTTGTTTTAATAGTGTATGGTCTATATATTGCTCTATTTTCATATTAATCTTCTCCTTTATATTTTATTCTCATTTTTTTCTATATACTTTTCTGATCCTTTTAAAATAAGCTCTGGCAAAATGGTTTGTCTTTTAATTGATTTGAGCTCTTTGCTCTTCAAATTTTCTAATAACATTTTCATACCAATTCTACCAAGTTCTGTGGATGGGCCATTGACAAAACTGATATTCATACCTATTATATTTAAAACATCAACCTTATCAAAGCCTATAATAGCCATATCGCGCGGTATATTCATCTTTTGTTCATATAAAGCTTTTATGCACCCTAAAATCATGGTATTGTTACTTACAAAAGTAGCCGTAGGCCTATTGTCCATTTTCAATATTTTCTTTGTAATTTCATAAGCGGTCTGTTGTGTATAATCACCATAAAAGATATATTCCTTATCTACAGGGATATTATTAGCTTCTAAGGCTTTTTCATATCCTAGCAATCTTTCTTTTGCTGGTCTAGATTTCATATCTCCTGTAATTATAGCTATTTTGGTATGACCCGCTTCTATTAAAGCAACCGTTCCATCATAAGCACCCTTTATGTGGTCTATAAAAACCCCACTAAATTCCAGATATTCAACATGACCATCTATTAAAATTATTGGGATTCCTAGGTTCTTAAGTGCATTTAAGTTTTCACTATTGTCTGAGTTCCTGTAGAAGGTTGGCGTTATAATGAGGCCTTGAATCCTTTGCTCTTTAAGAACATTAATAGCCTTTAATTCTTTATCTTTATTCTCATCAGTGTTGCAAAGAATTATATTTAAGTTATTCTCATCAGCAATTTCAGTAATACCTTTAATTATCTCACCAAAAAATAGATTGTTTATATCAGGGATTATAACGCCAATAGTATTAGTTCTACTTGTGGATAGGCTTCTAGCTATAGCACTAGGCGTATAATTTAAATCTTTTATTACTTTTAAAACTTTTTCTCTTGTTTCATCTTTTACATAACCTGAATTGTTTAAAACTCTTGATACAGTTGCATGGGATACTCCAACCTTTACCGCAATATCACTTATTGTAACTGCCATTTTAATCCCCCTCACATCGGAAAACGCTTACAAAATTCTGAATAACTAGTTTTGAAACTTAGTTTATAATGCACTATATAGATGTTAAATTATCACCTAAATATGCTATATAATAGACTTAATTTTCTGATATATGTTACCGCTTTCATATCTAGTATACTTCAAGGTTATGTAAATTTCAATAGGATTTCTTAGGATTTTTCTATGAATTTTAAAACAGTATTTTAAAATAGATGGTTAAAAATAACTAACAAGTGAAATATGATAATATATTTTGTGATATACTTGACCTAATAAAATATAAGTGCTATAATGAACATAGTTCATAAAAGAGGTGACAATATGCCCAAAGTTATTGAAAATTTAAGAGAAACTATAATATTAGAAGCTAAAAAAATTCTATTAACTCAAGGCTTTAAGGATTTAAACATAAGAGAAATTGCAAAAGGCTGTACTATTGGCACGGGTACTTTTTACAACTATTTTTCAACTAAAGAAGATCTTGTGGCTGAAATTTTTAGAGAAGATTGGAAGAAAGTATCTAATCTTGTAGATGAACTTAAACATACCGAGGAGCCTTGCAAAGAAAAAATAAGAAAAATATATGTATCTATTGGAATGTTTGTAAATAGCTATATACCAATTTTTTATGAAATGGCCATGCTTAATGGAAATGATTACAGATGTAGAGAAGCTAACAGATACGATGTTCTATATATTAAAATAAGTGAATTGTTAGATATTGAAAAATCTAAAGGTACCGTACACTCCACTCTTTCTTCTTATAAACTTGCAGAACTTATTGTTTCTAACTTAATGTATATTAACAAAAACAAATTTATAAGTTTTGATGAGCTATACGATAATTTGAAAATTTAATAGTAATTTTTTATCTTATATTAGAAAGTAATATAAGATATTCTTTTAAAACATTATGAACACAGTTCACAATGTTTAATTCAACTAAAAAATATAAAAAAAATGGAGGATGTAATTATGTTAATTTATGCAATTATTTTTATAACTTTAGCTCTTGTATTTTATACAATCGGTGTTTGGAGTGAGAAACTTCAAGGAACACTTAAACCTTGGCATTTAGGTTTATTCCTACTGGGCCTCGTATGTGATACAACTGGAACGCTCCTTATGGAAAGTATAGCAAGCAGTTCAACTCAAGTAGTCTCAGGCTTTAATTTACATGGAATTACTGGTGTTATTGCTATAGTTCTAATGCTCATTCATGCTATATGGGCAGCAGTGGTTCTTATTAAGAAAGATGAAAATATGATAGCCAAATTCCATAAATTCAGTATAGTAGTTTGGATTATATGGTTGGTTCCTTTTATTTCTGGAGCTGCGGCTCACATGGTAAAATAAAATTTAATTTAGCTAAAATGAAAACCGTACTGGAAAAATTCAGTGCGGTTTTTACTTTCATTTCTTTAGCACTATACAAATCCAGCACTCCCCATTATAATTAGTAAAAAGAGGTGAATTATGGATAACGTAATTGTATGTAAGATGATAGAAAAGCTTAAGGATAAATATATAAAATTATGGTGGGACACAGATAAATGTTCTCCTATCTTCAGCCAGGAAATTAGTTTTAAAGAAAAAATTATACGAGAAAAACATATGAACAAATTTTTGAATGATCTATTTTCTTACCTAAAGGAATGTCCTAAAGATGAACATCAGCGAGTAGATTGGCGAAATACTCTGTGGTCCATGATAAAAAACTTTGGACACGCTTCCGGCTTTACTGAAGATGAAATTAATGGTGATTTCTCAAAATCGCTTCCAATTATAACTCATAGGTTTATTTGCAGCGTTAAAGAATTCGATAATACTATAAGGTTAGATAAAATGGTCCAAGCGCTTCGAAATGTTTGGATTATGAATATACTCCAAGTTCTTTTTAACCTAAAGGTGGAATATACCCCCTCAATTTTTGCTTATAGCACGCTTTATCCCTATACTGATAATTATTTAGACAGCAATTTAATATCCTTTGAGGATAAAAAATCAATTAATGAGAGATTCAAACTAAGACTCGAAGGTGAAGAAATAAAATGTAGCAATTCCTACGAAGAATCGCTATTTAAACTAGTTAGCATAATTGAGGGTCAGTATCCTAGGGCGCACTATAGCAACGTATATGAAAGTCTTTTATGCATACACGCTGCTCAATGTGATAGTCTTATCCAACAAAAGGGTGTGACTTCACCTTATGAAAAGGATATTCTAGGAATAAGTACTGATAAAGGTGGTTGCTCCGTACTTGCAGATGCCTATCTTGTAAATGGAAGCCTTTCTGAATCGGAAGCAGATTTTATATTTGCTTATGGAGCACTGCTTCAGTTTTGTGATGACTTGCAGGATGCAAAAGAAGATCTTAAAAACGAACATATGACTATATTTTCTCAAACCTCAGAAAAATGGTCTTTAGATAATATTACCAATGCTCTGTTTGATTTTTCTAACAAGATAATAGATTTAGATGAGGGTTTTACTTCAAAAGAATCCTATAAAATGAAAGAGTTCTTGAAGAAAAATTTAGTTTCTCTTATTTTTGAAGCAATTTCACAGAACTATAATTTATATAGTAAAGAGTACATTAAAAATATTGAGAAATACTATCCTTTTAGAATGTCCTATACAAGAAAACTTTATAAAAAGATAAAGAATAATTATTCGACTTTTGAAAGCACCCGCGGCTACTCCATAGATGATGTTATATTAATAGCTACTGATGTGGATTAACTTTTACAACTAAACCAACAAATTCTATGATATAATAATTTATAAATTTTGTTATACATTATCATAGAAGAATTGAAAGGTTGGTTATTAAATGAATTTTGATGCTCTTTTGAAAGTTGGAGAAAGCCTTGCTAAGGAATATATAGTGAAGCCAGAAAATACAGCAGATTTTATTGGAAACAAAGGTGTCACTACGCTATCTACGCCTAGTATGATTGGATTTATGGAAGATACAGCTACACATGTAGTAATTGACTATATGCCTGAAAATTATAGACCTGTTGGTACCAAAATTAATGTTGAACATATAAATCCAACACCTGTTAATATGAACGTTACTATAAAAGCAACATTGATAGCAATTGAAGGCAGTAAGCTTCGTTATAATGTAGAAGCCTTCAATGAAGAATATAAAATAGGCTTTGGAATATATGAACAGCATGTGATTAACTTAGGAGATTTTTTAAGTAAAAATTAAAGGGCTGTGTGCTAATATGGACTTTTACCATATAGTAACTAGGCGAGTTGCTGAAAAAAATAGGACTAAAAAAGATAAACAAGGACTTGCTGTTTAAACAGTAAGTCCTTGTTTATAAATCTGTATCCGAAGCATCGTCTATAGGTCAGCTATCTATGGAAGCTTGTTCCCAGCTGCCCTATATATCTCATACCATTCCGGTCTTGTTAGTTCAACTCGCGAAGCCTTGCAAATATCCACTAAACGCTTTACATTCGTTGTGCCCACTAATGGCTGAATTTTAGCAGGATGCCTTAGAATCCACGCAATTGCAATGGCTGAATTGGTTACACCTTTATTAGCTGCAATTTCGTTTATTTTATTGTTTAGCTCTGGGAATTTATCGTTATCTAAAAATACTCCTTCAAAAAAACCGTACTGGAAGGGAGACCATGCCTGTATAGTAATGTCCTTTAAGCGGCAATACTCAAGAATACTTCCATCTCTATCAATGGAGGGAGCAATTTGCATATTTACATTCAGTCCAGAATCAATCATGCCAGTATTTGTTATACTTAATTGTAGCTGATTTATAATGATTTTGTTATTTAAATATTTATTTAGCAGTTCAATTTGCATAGGGTTTTGATTACATACTCCAAAATATTTAACTTTCCCGCTGCTATGGAGCTTTGAAAATGCTTCCGCAACCTCTTCTGGATCCATAAGCGTATCAGGGCGATGAAGTAACATAATATCTATATAGTCCGTATTCAAACGCTTAAGGCTCCCCTCTACAGAATTTAAAATATGCTGTTTAGAAAAATCAAAGTATCCATCTCTTATACCACACTTAGTTTGAATTATAATTTTTTCTCGAGTGCTAGGTTTCATATCAATAGCATCTGCAAAAACCTCCTCAGATTCACCCTTACCATAAATGTCAGCATGATCAAAAAAATTGATGCCCTCTTCCATTGCAGTATTGATAAGTGCTGATGCTTCATTCTTTGCAAGACTATTTATCCTCATACATCCTAACCCAATCTCAGATGCGCATATCTCTCCATTGGCAATATAATTTTTTTTCATAATTTACACCTTCCTCTATGTTAGGCACATTCAAATAAATAACAATTCAGTATTATAATCTATTTTCATATGCCTTATTATTTCTTTTCTTTAATTGTAAATTTATATTTCTATTATTTATGTCAGTGCTTGGTTTTCTAAATTACTATTACATATATAATTATACCCATTATTATAAAGAAAGACCATTTCATAATGACTTCAAAAAATGTTATAATGACTTAAAATACTAAAGGTAATGGAGATAAAAATATGATATGTTTTAAGCCTAAAAATGAAAACATTAATTTAGAATTAAACCTAGACATAAAACTATACTATTGCGGTACAGGTGACTGTGAGAATGATTTTTCTTGGGGACCTGGCATAAAAGATCACTATAAACTTCATTATGTGCACAGTGGACGCGGAATATTAACAGTAGGAGATACAACCTATTGCCTGGCAAAAGGTGATGGTTTTTTAATATGTCCAAATATACTTGTGTCCTATAAACCTGTTTCAGAAGAACCCTGGAATTATTCTTGGGTGGCCTTTAATGGGGTTAATGCAGAAACCTATTTAAATCGTGCAAATTTAAGTGTTAGTAGCCCCGTATTTAAATGTACTAACGAGGATCATATTAATGATTGCTTTCAAGCTATTTTCGATGCTACTAAATGTGATAAATCTATGGATCTAAAATCCCTTAGCAACTTTTATAATCTACTATCCATTTTAATAGAAGAGACAAGTTTAGTTAATATAGATAAAAATTCCACTAAACATCAAGACACCTATATAAAACAGGCCATTGAATTCATAGACACTAATTATTCAAGAAAAATAAGCATAGAAGAAATTGCAGCTTATGTTGGAATAAATCGAAAATACCTAAGTCACCTTTTTTCAGATATATTGAACATACCGCCACAAAATTACCTTATAAATTTTAGACTTCAAAAGGCCTGTGATTTACTCACAAGCTCCAGCTTATCTATTAATGAGATATCAAATTCCATAGGCTATAATGATCCTTTTCTGTTTTCTAAAATTTTTAAAAAATATAAGGGGATTTCCCCAAAGGGATATAGAGCAGAAAGCCTAACCGATCATCAATGCCAACTATAAAAAACATTACTATATTTATAATAACCGATGTTAAAATTGTTACAAGGGCTTTTCTAGCTAAAAATCCCCACAACACATGTTGCGCCTATTTCAATGTAGAAAATATCACCAAAATTATCAGAATACATTTCAAATGTTGTCTGTGGTGTCTCATCTATAAAAATAATTATTATTATAAAACTATTGAGTTATAATAACAAAATAGTATAATAGAGATTAGACATTTTATACTGACCGGTACAAATTTTAGAATAAAATTTTGGAGTGATATTATGAACAAAACAAAACAAGCCATATTTAATTCTGCAATAAAGGTTTTTTCCGGCTGTGGATATGATGGAGCTACCATGGACGATATAGCAGTAAATGCTGGTGTTGCAAAGGGAACCCTTTATTATCATTTTAAAAGTAAAGAGGATATTTTTAAATTTATAATAACAGATGGCATGAATGTTATTATAAAACAAATAGAAGAAGCTACTGAAGCGGAAGAGGATTCATTAATAAAGTTAAAAATACTTTGTAGAGTTCAACTAAGCTTGGTATATGAAAATAGGGACTTCTTTAAGGTTATTATGAGCCAACTTTGGGGACGAGAAATAAGACATCTTCAAATAAGAGAGGTAATACAGGTATATATAAATATAATTGAAAATCATCTTAAAGAGGCAATGGAGCAAGGCGTAGTAAAGAAATCTAACATTTCTTTTATGTCTTATACGTTTTTGGGAACACTTTGTTCCGCAGCGGTTTATGAACTTATAAGTAAAGATGACACTGATGTAGAAAATGTAATAGATAATTTAATGCAGTATATATTGACAGGAATTCAGGTATAAATTGCAAATAATATTAAATGATCATCATAAAAAATATGATGATCATTTTTTTTCAAAAAAAAGGTTGACAAATGTCAAAAAATAAGGTATAAATATAACTGACCAGTCAGTATATACTGATTGGTCAGTATAAAATGTCTATGGTTAATATCAAATTGTACTTATCTTAAAGTGAAATTTGCCCTTCCACTAAAGATTAGTATAAATATCTGGTAGCATTACTATTAGATAGAAAAAAAGTTTATTGAAATCAATTTAATATTTAGAATGGAGTGGTTAAATGAATTTTCTTAAAGTAGCATGGAGAGATATATCTAACATTTTTAAAAATAGGTTTATGAGAGTTTCTGTAACAGCAATTATAATTGTTCCACTTTTATACAGCTTACTTTATCTATATGCATTTTGGGATCCGTATAGTAGACTAGCAGATATGCCAGTTGCCGTTGTTAACTTAGATAAAGGGGCAATGAAGGACGGGGCAAGCGTTAGCTATGGTAAGGATATTGTAAATAATCTAAAGGGTAATAAAAAGGTTGGATGGAGATTTCTTACAAACATTGATGAAGCTAATAAAGGCTTAGATGGTACTAAATACTATGCAATGTTTGTTATCCCAGAAAACTTTTCAAGTAAAGTTTTAAGTGCAAAGGATAGAACGCCTGAGAAGGCAAACATTTTATATAGTGCAAATGAAAAAAAGAACTTCCTTGCAGCGCAGATCAATGGCAAGGTTTTGGGAGAACTAAAGGCTGAAATAACAAAAACTATATCAAGTGAATATACAAAGGTAACCTTTGATAGTCTTTACGTTGTAAAGGATGGAATGCAAAAGGCTACTGATGGAAGTAAGAAGTTAGAAGATGGAATAGCAACACTAAATAGTAAAATTCCTGAATTAAGCGATGGAGTTTCTAAACTAAATGATGGTGCAACAAAGCTAAATTCAGGACTTAGTGATGCTAAAAATGGAGCAAGTGCTCTTAATGGAGGAATTGGTAAGTTAAGTGATAAGATTCCTGCATTGGGAAAAGGTGTTTCAGATTTATATACGGGATCAGGTGCTTTGGCAACAGGGGCTGATCAGCTCTCAACAGGTCTGAGCGATGCCAGCGGTGGTGCAAATCTATTAAGCAAGGGTGCACAAGGATTAAATGATGCTGTTACAATGAATGATGGAATAAATGATGGTTCAAAAAAATTAAGCGATGGTGCTTCAGGGCTAAAGGCAGGATCTGACAGCCTTAGCGCTGGATATCAACTATTCGGACCAGGAGTAAGTAATCTTAAGGTTGGTACACAACAAATTTCAGATGGTGTGAATGAATTAACAGGTAATGTTAATGCCTCACAGACAGCATTAACAAACGCTGTAAAAACACAATTAGGTGCTTATTTAGCAAAACACCCTGAGGCTATGAATGACCCAGATATGAAAAACTTTGTAGGCACATTAGGAAGTTTGCAGAAAAGTGCAAGTGATCCAATTAATAGTTCAAAAATAGGTGCGCTTCAAAAGGGTGCAAAAGACGTATCAGATGGCGCAGTATTATTAGAAAGTAAAAGTAAATTATTAATACAAGGTGTAAGTGATTTCTCAACTGGAGCACAGGGTTTTGCAACTGGAGCAGATAAATTTGCAAAGGGTGCAGGTCAATACTCAGGTGGTGCAACACAATTTTCAAGTGGAGCTAATAAACTTGCAACAGGCCTTGGCGCTGCAATAATAGGTTCTAAAGGGCTTAGCGATGGAGCGAAACAATTAAATGGTGGACTTGGACAGTTAAATGGAAATATCCCAGCTTTAACAGGTGGGGTCTCCCAATTAAATTCAGGTTCAATGGCTTTGGTAAATGGACTTGGAAAATTGTATGATGGTTCCTCGCAGTTAAAAGATGGGACTGGTAAATTAAAAGGAAAGATACCTGAACTAGCTGATGGAACTTTAAAATTAGCAGATGGTTCAAAAGAGTTAAATGATAAACTTGCAGAAGGATCAACTGAGATAAACAAAAGCCTTGTGAATGATAGTAATACAATGGCTGAATTTGTTTCAGAACCAATTAAGGTGAATGAAAAACCTATCCACGCTGTGGCAAATTATGGAGCAGGTTTTGCACCATACTTCATAGCATTATCTCTTTGGATAGGAGCATTGATGATGTTCTTTGTAATTACAGATGAAGTGGATGCTGATATTAATGCAAGCCCAGCAGCCATTGTGCTTGGTAAATTCTTATCCTATGGTTATATAGGTATTGTACAGGCAGTTTTAGCAAGTGGAGTAGTTATGGTACTTGGATTAAGACCAAACAATGTACCACTTTACTTTGGACTTAATATACTAATGTCATTAGTATCTATAGCAATAATTCAATGTTTGGTATTTTTACTTGATCAAGTAGGAAGAATACTTGCGATAATATTATTATTATTACAATTAACTGCCTGCGCAGGTACATTCCCATTGGAATTAGTACCAACATTCTTTAAAGTATTAAATCCATTAATGCCTTTCACATATTATATTTCAGGAGCAAGGGAAGCAATAGCTGGAGTCAATTATGCAGTATTCTCTAAGAACTCAACTGTATTAGTAATTGTTGGAGTTTGTTTCCTAATAGTATCTGTATTGCTGAAGGGCCACGCAGACAAATTACAAAAAATGATGAAAGATAAAAAAGAAGCAGCTAGTGCAGCTTAACAAAAAGAGTACCACATGGTACTCTTTTTTACGTTACTCTTGGGGTGTAGTAAATATAGCTTTATCCTGTAGGTAAATGTTACAATTATACTAAACAGAAAAATGTATAAGATAGTGATAGTTGAAGATGATAACGCATTGTGCACTAATATGAATGAAATGTTGATAAAGTGGGGTTTTGAAACGGCATCTGTGGATAACTTTGAGAACATAGCAAGAGATACGAATATGGATATTATTATATTGGGAAGAAAGTTGGCACGAAAAGAATGGCGCCTATAATGATACATATCCCTGTAATACTGGCACCCCCAAGTATACATTTAATACCTTTTTTATTGTATTCATCACTTTTAAAACACCTAATTCCGATGACCAAAAAAAATAATGCTGTAGCTGTTACTAAAATATTCATTCCAAACAATATTTTAAACATTTCGACCTCCAAATTTTATATTATTTTATAGTAAATTTTTTAACCGGTCCGTAAAAGGTGTCTAACATGTTCATTTGATATCCCCCACCGCTATTTTCTAGCATCTAATTATTATTCTCTCAACTCCAATTTAGGTTAGTTTTCGAATTCACACTAACTAGCTATTAATAATTATACAGGACATTCTTTACAAAATAGTTATCAATATTGTTACAAATTTCTTAAGAAAAATCTTTCTCAATTTATATTTTGATAATCCAATAATCTAATTGTAAAATAGAACCCTATATTTTTTCTAAACTAAGTATAAACAAAATATAAACTTTCTTAAAAATCCTCTTCTTCCCAACACTATTTATAAATTTTTCTTATCATTTTACTTTATTAGCAATCTGTTCTCTTATCTAACTAAATTAAAGCATAAGAAAACCCTTAACCAATTAATTAGTCAAGGGTTTCAATAGTAGAGTCAAAATATCCAAGCAGTCTAAAAGTAAAGTTAATCCGCCTTAACAACAGGGTGCCTTAAAACAGTTTTTAACCTTTCAGGAGCTGTTTTTCTTAGATCTGATAAATAAATCTCATGGTGTCTACGTATCCTTCCATCCGGTTGAACAGATGAAATCGCATTTTTAAAGTTGTTCTCACTTATATAAGTTTCAATGAGTTTAATTGTCTTTGATTCATCATCAAATGGTCCAATATGCATCATTTGAACACATAGTCCCTCACTAAAGGTTTCTAGATATGCCTTTGAAGTATCAATTTCCGGTTTCTTCCTTTTAAGTTCTTCGCATGCCCATTGAAATACTTCGTTAGTTACAAATTCTGGTTGCCTAATCATTGAGGTCCAAGAAAATTTGCTCTTTTGTGTAAAGTCCATGGTTTTTTCTTCTATCCACCATAATCCCTCTAGTGGTGGAACTACATAATCAAAATAATCTTTCGGCTCACAGCCATTCCTTTTGCTCATTTTTATTGTATAAGACAATCCATATAGAAGCTCTACCGCCTTTTGGTATTCTCCACAGGGATCATTTGGGTTACCACTTCCATTTACCATAATAAAATTCATAGCAGGTATATCTACCACAACTGGCTTTTGCTTTGGTAAATACAAATCCTTATATTCTTTCTTATAATCTAGTTTTTTTGTATCCATCTTTTAAACCTCCAGCTCAATTGGAATAATAACTTCCGTAATATAATTCTTCGAATTCCCTTTAAATATCATGCCAGGTCCTTTTATATATATTTCTCTAGATGGCGTTAAACAGCTAATGTTTTTCCCTTTAGCATAGTCGAAAATAGCTTTATATGCCATATTAATACTTTCATAAGTACCATTATGTATTGTAGAAACTGCTCTGATTTGTGGTAGTTCCACTATAGTTACCACGGAGTCATAAACCTGTTTTGATATAGGAACGCAGGTCTCAATATCTGCTTCTTCCTTATATTCACCATCATAATAACAATTAAAAGGCTCACCCTTTGCATCTCCTTTTATTGCTTTGTAGATTCTACCCATATGCTTACCACAATCACTGTATTTGCCTTTGTATCTAATAGCTGCCACTTTAATAGCTGGAATATCCTTTACTTGAATTATATAATTCACACCATCATCCTCCAATAAATTTGGTTTAATATAGAGGCTGATCTTTTTCAGCAGCGCTTTCTCTTCCATAATATTCTTATTAACCATATCTTTCTTTTCTTCTAAGATATATGATAAATCTGCTTTATCTTCACATATATTCATAACATCTTTGATTTCAGAAATTGAAAAATTCAGCTCCCGTAAGAGCACAATTAACTCTGCCTTCTTGAAATCATTATCATCATAAAACCTATATGAATTTTCTTCACATCGATAAGAAGGATTAAGAATATTCTCTTCATCATAATATCGTAAAGCCTTCACAGTCAAATTTGTTATTTTTGAAAAATCGCCTATTTTATACATTTCATCACCTCTATATTGATAGTATAAACTATCCCCTGCACAGGAAGGTCAAGCACTAATTTATGCAGGCTCGTATTTTTCCGTAATGTACCATTCACCTTTTTTATTCACAATAGTAAATTTGATTGGTATACGGGATGATCCACCTACAAGTATATTATTTGAATCCATTATTTTAACTGAATAAGTCATTTTCACATAAACTATACCTAAAACTTTAATTCGTGAATCTTCCTTTAAGCTAAACTCTACTTTATAGGTTCCTTTATTATTTATTGGATAAGTATTATATATATTTGTTGTCTTAAATACTTGTTGTGACATATGTTTGGATAATTCATTAGAGTATCCCTTATTAGTCAAAAATGCTTCCTTTACTACATTATAAGTACCTCCCCCTGAGAACCATTCAGGCATAAATTTAGTATATGCATAAGTACTTATAACGCTTAAACATAATATAAATCCTATACTTAGTAGTACATTTTTTTTAATAAGATTCTTTACTTTATTAAACATATCTATCCCCACCTTTGGTTAATTGCATTTTTTATAACTTTAGATTATGCTATCTACTTCTATCTCAGAATATAGAATTTTAATACACTTAAACTTGGGAAATTACAATGATAATTCAACTTCACAATTATAACCTCTTATATTAATTCACCATCAAATTATCGTTTCCTGCAATTTTTGTAAAAATAATCAAAATAAAACTCTAGGGATTTACCCTAGAGCTTATTTAACTGTTCTTTAACTTTATAAAAAGAACTTCATTGCATTTCTTATAGCAAGCAATAACTGGAGATTATTACTACAACCCAATGCTTTAATCTACTTTATTTAATGTTTCTTTAATTAATATTTCTTTAATTTCTTTATTGTCCGAAATCATAAGTTCGAAAATATCAGTATTTCTGTTTATTATGGAGGATACATTCTTATAAATCTGCTTTTCTATAGATAATTCTTCTAGATTTTCCCCATCTATCAAGCTATAAATGTATTCAAGGGTTTTATCTAAAAATACATATATATCTTTTAGTAAATTAGCATCTTTTACTTTATAACTTTCTAAGCAAAAGGAGACAGATTCCCTTATTAGTGAAACAGTTTCACTTCTTACAGTAGTTCCATTCTCTAAAATTAATAAATTTAATTCTATTTTTTTTAATTTTAACAATATATCATCGCTGAAGGAAACCATCAAACTCAGCGATTCTTTATCAGGTTTTTCAATTATAGGAATATCTTTATCTAAACTTTCAGATAAATTATTTTTTAAATATACGTAAGTAAACACACCTACAAGTAAATATATCATATTAATTATTGAACTTAGTAAGACCTTCCCAAATACTGAAGCAACAACTGTTATAAAACATCCAACAATAAAAAGTATTGAGAGCTTATTGATTTTATTTGTAATTTTTGAGGTTTCACTAATCAAAGGAGTAGTAATAGTATTATTCTCTACTATATTGGGCCTTAAAACTTTTATAACTTCCTTGATTTTTTCTATTTCAAGCTTATTCAAATTCTTTATGTTTTGTAGGCTTTGTTGCTGCTCTAAAGATTTTTGAACCTCCATTTTTTTAGCATTTTCCAATTCTAATTGCTCGTCTAAGACTTTTTGAGCCTCTTTTTTTCTCAAATCTTCAAATTTTAATAGCTCTTCCTTTTTAACTTTCTTAAAATCTAAAAGTTCCTCTTTAGTCATTTTAATATATTCCTCTTCTGGCACAAACAAAGAGGTAGGATATGTTTCTAGCTTATTTAGATCATCAAATATGGTATAAAAAAATTCTCCTTTTTCTTCACGCATTTTAAAGACAGAATATACTTCACCTTCCACTAAACTATCTATATTTAAAATGCCTAAATATACTACTTCTTTTATGGATTGCAATAACCTATTTGTTGAATAGAAAATTTGTTCAGGCACAACTATTTCCACAGCACCTCTTTCGTTTACAATCCTATAGCAAGGCAATACCTCGGTTTCATATTCATATGTCTGTTTAGTTGTTGTACCAAGTACGATATATTCTTTTCCTCTTATGAATTCAGCTTTTTCGGTACGGCATGTTTTTAATTCCAAATATTCTCTTTTAATATACACTTCCTCCTTTAAAAATAATACTTGAAGCCCTCTGCCATGTTCTAACTTCTTCTATCTTTATTGTACTATAAATTTTATCATATTATCTTTATTTTACCTATAATATTTTTTAGATTTTCTCCATATATATGATTCATATTTCCTTTATCTTATCCAAGCAAATTAAATCATAATAAAACCCGCAACGGGTATAACGTAGACTTTCTTTTTTATAGTTTGTTCATAGATGACATTGTAACTAATAGTTAATTTGTTTTTCTACGTTTCTTTCTTTGCCACTTTTTTTCTTATAGATTAACAATAATATATAAGAAAAAACACACATAAACACACAAGTTATAAATGCTGATGAGGTAGAAATATCCGCTGTCTTTCCAATAACCACGTTAACTCCTGCACCTGTTAAATCGCCAAACATAGCAAATACTGATAAAATAGTCGCCCTATTAATAGTACTTATACTTTTATTTTCAATATCTAAAACTATAGGAGAAATTATAGCTGCACTACCGCATATAAAAATTATTGAAAGTATGGTCAATGTTGCATTAGATGTGAATACAAGTATTGTACAACATATAGTAATAATTATATATAATGCTTGAATACTTCTATTTGTACCTAGTTTAATGCTTAATTTATAAGATTTAATTGAGCTTAATCGAACTATTTGCATTACAACTGCCAGTACTCCAAAATATTTAATATTTATTCCCGAGCGTACATATTGTGATTGATTTAAAAATACACCTACTACTTGAACTACTTCATTCATTAACGCAAAAGAAATTACCAATATTATAATACTTTTATTTGTAAACGCTGTTAGTAAACTTTGCTTAAACTTAGGCCTTTCGGCCTGTTTTCCACTAACCTCTTTTATAAATAAAGTTAATACTGCTGCCACTGCATAAGGTATAATAGTCCAAAATGCTGTACTATCCATGGACTTTTTAACAAGTATTGAAAACATCATCGAGGCAATTAAATAGCCACCAGTTGAAAATGCATTATATCTACCAAATACTTTTTCACTCTCATCTTCCTTCACCGATGAATATAGTAGAGCGATGTCACACCCTGAAATTCCGGCTAAAGATATTGATAATAAAACTCGTTCTAAAAAGAACATTCCAAAGGAATTTGCTTTATAAAAAACTATTTTTGATATAAAAAATATAAAATTTGAAATAACAAGTGTTTTTTTATACCCAAATTTATCTGCAAACCATCCCCATGGTATTTCAAAAATAATCATTAATATCCAGGATATAGACTCTATTAAAAACATATTAGATAAAGATAAGTTTCTATTTTGCCTATACAACGTAGCAATAGGGCCATAGAAAACAAATCCCTGTAGAAATACAATAATATACATTAAATAAACATTGACCTTTTTATTAATTTTAACACACCTCCAAAGTTGCATGACAAAAAAACCTTATTTTAAAGGTTGATTTTGAAATATTTTGTAACTTCATTGTGTATTAAATCGGTCTGTACATTTGCCTCTCTCCTTAAAAATCAAATTCATTTTAATCATTTTATCATATTTTCAATGAAAAAATTACTATTATTGTAAATTTTTTAAGTTTAACTAAATAAAAATAATTGTCTAGTCTAAACTAAACGGTTTCCAATGCCCTCAAAACTAATTCAAACTACTAAAAAAGAAGTTACTTCATTCTTTAATAAAAGAATGTAAGTAACCCCCCTTAAATAGCAGGTAACAAATTAGTTTATCTTCTCACTTTGTATTACCGAAAATATACATACTTTAATCTAATCTTTATAAAGATGTTTATTAGCTTTTATATAGTTTCCCCCCCAAATATTCATAGCATCTAAAACTGGCTTTAAACTCTTTCCCAGTTCTGAAAGAGAATATTCAACTTTAGGTGGAACTTCAGGGTATACTTTTCTAATAATCAAATCAACATCTTCCATTTGTCGAAGCTGTTGCGTTAACATCTTTTCACTTATCCCATTAATTCCATTAGCAAGTTCAGTAAATCTTTGTGTTCCACTGTTATGTAAATTTCTTAAAATAAGAACTTTCCACTTGTGGCTGATAAGATTAACAGTTTCTTCAATTGGACATATTTTACCACAGGTCATTTTTATTCTCTCCTATCATATATAAATTTAATACTTACAGTTTAGTTAGTCTAGTACATAATAGTGCCTTCTTGCAAAGAGTTAGTATCTATTATAGTATAAAGCTATGAATTAAGAAAACATAGGAGGAAATTTATTTATGAAGAAATAAAATATATTTTTTACTTTAAACAATATTAACTATAACAGTTGATTAAAATAAGTATTTAAAATTTAGGAGATGAACGATTATGAAAATATTAAACGTTAATACTATTACAGAAAAAACTATGAGGAAAGCACTATTCACAGAAGGTACAATGGACGCAGGTATTTTATTCTATGAACCAGGTGAAACAATGACCCCTCATAAACATTCAAATTTAGATGAAATATTCTATGTAGTTAGTGGTGATGGAATAATAACTGTAGATGGTGAAGACATTTCAATTAAAGAGAATGATGTAATCCTATCCCCAAATGAAGAAAGCCATGGATTTACAAATAATGGACACAATAAATTAGTTGTTTTACAAGTAAAAAACACTATTGTAAAGTAAATGTAATATTTATAAGCATTAGAATAAAAGCCTATTAGGTGCTTTTATTTTAATGCTTACTATGTCAAAACTATAATAATTAAAATATATATGAAAGGGTGTATTATATGTATTATATGTCCATAATAATCGCAATCTTAGCAACTGTATTATATAATATCAGCCAAAAATCTATTAGTGGATCAATAAATCCGTTTATTTCCATGGTAGTTACATATATTATTGCAATAGTAGTCTCTATATTGGCAATGATTATATTTCCAATGAATAATAGTATTTCAAGTTCTTTAAAGCAATTAAACTGGGCAAGTTATGTATTAGGACTATCTGCATTTGGATTAGAAATAGGATATTTATACGTCTATAGAAGCGGATGGAATATAGCCATTGCTCCTATTTATGTAAGTATAATTTCAACAATCTTGTTAATTATACTTGGTATTATTTTCTATAAAACTAAGATATCTTTTACTAATGGCCTAGGGATATTCTTAAGTATAATAGGTTTAGTCTTAATGAATAAGAAATAATTAAATATTGGAATCTATTCCACGTTAACATTGATTATTTTTATTATGTTCATTATGAATTATTACTAAATGGTATAAGTGGGGCTTACTTAAGTGCAGTAAGTCGCATTTTATTAATGCAATATCAAAGATGGGTTTGTATTGCATTCATCTAAATTTAAAGTCTTACAATGTAGATACTAAAAAGTCTACGTTACTTGTGATACGGTTCACCGTATCCATTGCAAGTGAGGTTTTTATTTATCTTTTTAAGTATATACTTCTTTTCCCTTATAGTTTTTTCCACTTAGAATTTCTTCCCTTACCTACAGCTTCTATTTTCCCTTCAACTCTCAACTTTCCAAACACTCTATTTATAGTGGCTTCTCCTACATCTGGACATATAGTTCTTATTTCATTCTTAGTAAAATATCCTAACTTCCCTTGTATAGCCATTTCTATTCTTTCGCTCTTACTGCCCTTAGTATTTTCAATACAGCCTACTCTATCCTCTAATTCCTTATATGCTTTTATAATAACGCCAAGAAAATATTCAAGCCATATGTACAAATTATTTTTCCCATCATGCCATAACATCGATGATTTATTCAGTGCTTCATAGTAAGTTTCTTTACTATCCTCAATAATTTTTTCTAAACTAATAAATCTTCCAACCTCAAAACCACTTTGATACAAAAGTAAAAGTGTTAATAATCTAGACATTCTTCCATTTCCATCATTAAAAGGATGGATGCAAAGAAAATCTAATATAAATGCGGCTATTAAAACTAATGGCTCTATCTCTTCTTTTGCAATTTCCTTTCTATATTCTTCACAAAGCCTTTCCATATAACTTGGTGTGCTAAAAGCATCCACAGGCTTAAACCTGATATTGCTAGTTCCATTAGGTAATATTTCTTCAATCACATTATCAGTATTTTTATAGTTTCCACCATTAGCTGATGAAAATTTGTATAAATCTCTATGTAATTGTAATAATACAGATGATTTTATAGGTATAGCATCAAAAGCACTGTGAATAGTATTTAATACATCCCTATACCCAGCTATCTCACTTTCACTTCTATCTCTTGGTTCTATTTTCTTATCCATTATTTCACGCAATCTTTTATTCGAAGTATAAATACCTTCTATTCTATTAGATGATTCTGCACTTTGTATAATTGCTACATCTTTAAGTGTATTTAATATTTGAGGTGATTGCTTTTTATACAAATCTTGCTTTCCCTTATATTCATTTATAGTAGTTAACATTCTCACTATACTCATAGGTAAAGCTAAGTTATTCAATTTATTCTTTTCAAAAGAAATCATTATACATTCTCCCTCGTTTATATTATATTTTATTATTATCATTTTAGCACAAACATAATCATTTTTGCTAAAATGATTATGTTTATTGTTGATATAATATATTTAAATTTAAATAAACCTTATCATTTAACAGGAAATGATAAGGTTTATTCTTAATGTGAAATTATTTTAATTTTTATTTTAAAATTTTTACTTTATTAAATTATAAATTGGAATTTGTCAGTTTCGTGTTATGCTAATAAGCTAGCCAATAATTAGTTATTCTAATTAAGTTAAAAATATTATCCTTCAAGTTTATGAAGAAGCTACATCAAGGTATTGCGTTAGCAATTCTATTTTTTCTTTTAAATCATCATTCGAAGTTGTATTCGGTCCAATAGCAATTATTTTACCGCTACTTGAATGCCTACATTTTTTAGAATCTTCAATTTTTTCACAGATTGCAGATATAACAGCGATTATCCCTTTTTTCAATTCAATAATATAATCATCCTCAATAAACATTTCTGGTAATAGAATCTCTCTACACTCCCAAACGTGAGGTAGTGTCTTAGCTAATTTTATAGCCTTTTCATCTTCATTTATTTTCAAATATAGAAAACAAAGATTTGCTTTAGTTGTACTTCTAATTTTTTCATTTGTACTATTCAAAAGCACACGTTCAGATAGTGCAATAGCTTCATTAACTAACTCATATTCTGTATCCGTGTTGATTTTTAACGTTAATGCTAATGCAAGTTCAGACAAAAATCCATAATTGTTAGGATATACTTTTATTGCCTCCCTAAGCGTTTGAATAGCTTCGTCAATCATCCCTTTTGACTCATATTCATGGACGCTAGAAAATGTGCTGTTAATTTTTTCGACATTTCGAATTTCATCCATCCCCATCAATTCATCAATTGATACATTATAGTAATTTGCAATGCTTGGAAGCATGGTGATATCTGGATAAGTCGAGTTGTTCTCCCAACGGCTAATTGCTTGAGGAGATACACCGAATACCTCTGCAAGCTTTTCCTGTGTAAGTTCATTTTTAATTCTAAGTTTTCGAAGATTTTCACCAATTCTGATTTGCATAATCATTACTCCTTTATATTTTTTATAAGCTTCTATGAATAACGATACTACAAACAGCTTACAATCACCATTACTCATTTGTTGAGTAAAAAACAACTAAATTACTACTTTACAATAACTAAATCTTGGCATAAAAAAAGACGCATATATTTATGCGCCTTATGTTCCAATGTTTCGCGATTCACAACGTGTGTCATTATTCAATAATTCTAGCCATGATGCCAACCCGCTGTCATACAAAGAAATCTGTGGAATCTTCGGTCCATCTCCAATTCAATAAGTATAAATATAAGAGTATGAACAAAATCTTTACTCAGGTTTTTTACTGTTCAAGAATAAAATCATATAGTATTCATCAGCATAAGTTCCATCACCATATTTCAATGCATGTTTCTTTGTACCATAAATCTCAAAACCTAAACTTTTATACATCGAAACAGCACGATTATTTTGAGCAACAACTTCAAGCTCAAGTTGTTCAACACCCTTTTCTTTACACCAATTAATACATTCCTGCATCATTTTCTTCCCAATTCCTTTGTTCCAATAATCCTTCATCACTGCAATACCCATTGCTGCTCTGTGAAGATACCTTTTTTTATTTTGAATTAATCCAACTGAACAATTCGCTATAATTCTACCGTCTAATTCTGCAATTAGAAAACGGATATTCTCATCGTTCGTACAATTCTTAATAAATTCTCTTTCTTGTTCCACTGTGAAATTAAATTCATCAGATTCACGTGCCAAGAATTTAGTTTCACCATCAACAGTTTGCATTTGATTTATTAAACCTTGTGCATCACCTGGTTCTGGAATTCGTATAATAAGTTGTTGATCCTCGTTTAATAAGTACTCTTTTCTGTAAAGTTCCTTAGAACCCTCATTATTTTGGTGGTTACCCATAATAATTTCCCCCGCTTCTTAATTATTGTGTCATTGATAATATCGCTAATATCACTTTCCATGTAACCACCTCCTCTTATTATTAACTATTATACTATATCAATTTAGGTTATGATAGGTTCAACGACAGATTATCCTAAATTTATTTTTTTAGTAAATATTATACTAAGTAAAGGTACTTGAAAGGATATTTCACTTGGATGTAGTTGAAAAAGCATCCATAAGTATTATAAATAATTCTAAGCTTATGCATAAGAAAAAAATAACTGATAATTAATCGAGATTTTCATGTCGGAGGCGAGGTTTACCTTACCACTATGCCTTCATCCAACTTTAGTAAAAACCCCATTTATTTATGGTACGGTTCTCCGTAACTACTCTAAATGAGGTTTTTCCATTTTATTCTTATGCAAATGCTCGTAATCTCCCCGAAATTGAGATTCACTATACACAATTCTCAAACATTGGTTCAATATACTCTTTAATAAGTTTTATTCTATCCTTAGCACGTGGCATAAAAAGAGAAGCAATAGAAACTACCATTTTTTTCTTTGTATTGACATAAATCACATTTCCTCCATCTCCCAAAGCTGCATAGATATGTTCTTTATCATCAATAATCCACCACAGATAGCCATACGACAGCTTGCCCCATCGGCTATGTTCTTTTGTACTCTCATCTATCCACCATGCCGGTATAATTTGTTTATCCTTCCATATTCCGCCGTCTAAGTACAACTGACCTATTTTTGCCATATCCATAGGGGTCAAGGTAAGACCCCAGCCTGCTGTATTTACACCCTGAGGGTCGGCAGCCCAACCGCTAACATTTTTATCTTTGAAAAAAGCAAGATGTTCTTCTTTATTGTTTAACATCACATTGTGTCCAACATGAATTTCCAATGGGGAGAATAAATTTTCTGTTGCAAAATCAAAGACTGATTGTCCTGTTGCTTTTACAAGAACGCCCGACAGAATGTGTACTCCTATGATAGCAGAATACATAAATTGTCCCACCTGCCCTTTACCTCCTAGTAAATCCAGTGCAGCTTTTATCCAGTTATCGCTTGTAAAAAACTTCTCGTATGGTTCCAATTTATATTTATACGGGGCTGTCATAGTGAGCATATTCTTAATGGTGATGCTTTGTATTGTTTTTTCGCCAATGGGAATCAAATAATCTGGGAAAAAGTCCAATACTTTCTGGTCTATACTTTTGATATGCCCATTCTCTATGGCGATACCAATCAATGCAGAAAAAATACTTTTTGTTACCGATGCTACATGAACGGCGTTAGCAGCTATATATTCATTAAAGTAGTTTTCATATAGTTTTTTACCGTTTTTCAGTACAATTATGCCCGTAGTGTTGTTATAACTACTGTTTATTATCTTTTCCAACCCTATCTTTTTTCTTTGATTCATCTGCGTTTCAAAATTCATGCAAGATACCTCCCTGTCTTGGAATTGGGATTGTCTCTCAGTTGCTGCGGTGTTCCTTTTGCAATGATCTCACCACCCTTGTCCCCACCTTCCGGACCAAGTTCAATGACATAATCACAGTTCTTTAAAACCTCTACATTGTGTTCAATGACAATCACCGAATTGCCGCTGACAACCAGTTGATTTAATAGCTGTAGTAGCAATGCTGTATCATATAAGCTAAGTCCGGTGGTTGGCTCATCTAACACATAGAGCATATTGCCCTTTAACTGCCGTCCCAGCTCTTTGGCAAGCTTCACTCTCTGTGCCTCACCACCACTTAAAGAAGACGATGGCTGGCCAAGCGTTAAGTACCCCATGCCCGTCTGCTCTAAGATACACAGTGGTTTCACAATGCTATTTTGATCTGAAAAGAATGAAATGGCTTCGGAAATACTCATCGCCAATACATCGGCAATGGTTTTTCCGTTATAATCTACGGAAAGGCTTTCTTCATTAAACCGCTTACCATGACACACCTGGCAAAGCTTATCTACGGAAAAATCAAAGGTCAGAAAGATCCTTTCATTACCACTACCGCCACAGCCTTGACATGCCCCTTTCGAATGAAACGAAAAATGTCCGGCACTCATGTTTCTTATTTTTGCCTCCGCCTGTTTGGCAAAAAGTTCTCGGATTTTATCCCAGATACCAATATAAGAGGCAGGCGTAGAATTGACACTTCTTCCAATCGGCTCCTGAGATATCTTTGCAAAACCACTAATCCGTTCTACTCCTGCTATACCCTTTGCATGACCATATTTTCTGGCACTGGCAAGACGTTTCAAAAGCGTCGCCTCAATCAGAGAACTCTTACCACTTCCGGATAATCCAGCAATACCAACCATGACATGAAGTGGAAATACTACTGTTAAGTCCTTTAAATAATGGGTATGGGCATGTTCCAAGATAAGACAGTCCTTTTTAACAAAGGTATGCTTCCTGATCGTCCGTGACCGCATCAAACATTTGCCAGAAAGATACTGACTAAGCAGAGTATCCGCCTTTTCGTATTCTCCATAATCCCCCTGATAGACCACTGTTCCTCCTTCTACACCTGCCTTAGGGCCAATCTCGATAATATGGTCGGCATGACTAATCATCTCTTTATCATGCTCCACTACAATTACTGTATTCCCAAGGTCTCTTAAGTTCTTTACCCCTAGGATCATGCTTTGCTTCTCCGATGGATGTAATCCTGCCATCGGTTCATCAAAGACATAAATCAGGGAATCCAGTCTAGACTCTAGATGGAGATGGAGAAAAGTGCGCTGTACCTCGCCACCACTTAAGGAAGCCATCTCACGGTAAAGAGTCAGATGACCTAAGCGAAACTGGATCAGATGCTTTAATTTCTCCTTCACATTCTTTACCACGTTCTTGCCAAACTGAGATAGTTCTTCCGCTGGTATTTCATTCAAGAAATAAAGAAGAGCAGACAGTGTCATCTGTCCCAGCTCACCAATCTGCTTTCTATGAAGAACAACTTCTCTTGCTTCTCGACCGATTCGCTGTCCATGACAATCTGGACAAATGGTCTTCGCATAGACTTCTTCCACATCCTCGCCCTTTTCATAAGCATTTCTTAGTATCCGTTCTAAACAGTAGCTTTGTTTTCCATTTTCATAGGTTCCATAGACCACTTGGCCTCGAATATCTTCTGGAAGTTCCCAGAATGGAGTCTCAAAATACATACCGTATTTCTTCTTTAGAATTCGTAAGAAACCTGCTGTTACCTGCAGGCTCTCATAGACCTCCAAAAGGGATGTTGTTTTATCTGGAATCAACTGCTCCAGATTGATATTATAATAAGAACCTCTACCCTGACAGCTAAGACACATACCATCAACCGTTGTATAGAGAAAACTGCCTGGGGAGAGATGTTCACTCTCCTCTAAAGCTTTTCCATCACTGGCATAAACAAGAGCCAGTTGGTTTAGAATTCCGGTCTTTGTGCCAACTGTAGAACGGGGGTTGCTCTGCCGGATTGTATTCTGGTGTACCGCCACCGTTGGGCCGATGCCTTCCATCATATCGAACCGGTCCTCATTATCAAGTCCAGCCAGAATGCCAATGGACTTTAGATACTGGTTCTTGCCTTCTTCAAATATAATATCAAATGCAAGACTGGATTTACCGGAACCACTGATTCCTGTAATGACCACCAGTTGCTGCTTGGGAATCGTTATATTGATATTTTTCAGATTATGTATTCGTGCTCCTTGAATCTTGATTTCTTCCATATGCTCACCTCTGAATTGATTTGCAGCATGTTAGAAATGAATGGGCTCAATGGGAACGTAGATGTCCAACTCATGGATATGACTCTCATCGGCATGCACATCGTTGCGATACACTTCAAATGGACAGTAGTTTCTAGGAACATAACCACTGCCCGTGATCCACTCCTGATACATGTAATTCCAGGCATCACTGTACTGTTCCTGCTGAATCCGAAAATGTCCCACCGCATACAGACCGCCTTCTAATTTCATCACTCCAAGAATTCCGTCTTCCTGAATCCGAATATCCTTTGGCACCGTTAGACACAGACTGGTACGGAACTGGCTCTCCTCTCCAAATTCCGGATTGTCATGATACATAGCAAGCCACCAGTTCTCACCATCCACAATAAGGTGCTGCTTCTTTGCATAAGCAAATAACGTCTGGATCAGATTGACATACTCTTTCGCTAATGTCTCATATGTACCTGTATGTCTCACATAAGCCACCTGTTTTTCCTCCAGATTTGTTATGGTAATCTTCACGGTCACGGGAAAGGGATTGCCTGCCCATTCTTTCTTTGCTGTGTTCTTATTATACTCAGACAATAAAAAAGAATCTTTGCAATTCTTGCTATATTCCTTCCGGTATTCTCTTGGACTAGTGCCATAATAATTCTTAAAAGCCCGGGAGAATACGGCTGAATCCGTATAGCCCAGTTCATAGGCAATGTCCGTCATATTTTTATCGTTCCGGTGTGCCAGCAAAAAAAGTGCATTCTCCATGCGAATCCTGTTCACATAATGGGCTAAGGACTCATGTAACATGCCCTGAAATATCCGGCTGAAATGATATTTGGAAAACCCGGCGGCATTGGAAAGCTCCTCAATGGACAGGGGCTGTCCTATATGATGCCCAATGTAATCCTGCACTTTATGAATTCTTCGTATGTACTCTTCCTGAGACTTCTGTTCTGACATATCATCCCCTCCTGTTCCTGTTAATCCCAGTATAACAAAAATGTTATTTCTTGACGAATCAATCTTAACAGACTAAAGCGAAGAATGCATTACCATTTAAAGGTAAAAACATCCGTGATACCGAACGAATGCAGACAACCTGCAGACGTTTCAGTGGCTTACTCCTTTAGATTCAAGTTTTATCTGATATGTTATTTATAAATAATCTCCCCTACAACTTACTATTTGTCTAACACTTGAAAACTATTTTTCTCTTTTATTGTAACATATTTTGTAAATTTATTATTACTTATGATACGGTATTTTCGCCTATAAAAATAGCCTTAGACAAGTCATATCAATGCCTAAAGCTACAAACCGCACTTATTTATGGTACGGTTCACCGTACCTAGTATAACGTAGACTTTTTCTAAGTTATCGGTTAAAAATCGGATATAATTATAGGCTTACACTCCTTAATGTAAGGCATTTTGCAACTTTATTTAAAATTGGACACAACCTATATGTTTTAATATTTAGCAAACATACTCTTATTTTGTTAATATTCTCTCATCAATTTTTCTAGTAAGTGTATACGTAAACCGATTAAAATACTTGCCCCAAAAGTGTTGTGCTGTAGGATTAGTTGTGCCATGTTCTACCCATAATCTTTTCACGCCTTCTTTTTTGAGTGTATTGCTTACATATAACAGCAATTCTTGAGTAATGTTTTGTCCTCGAAAAAGAGGTTTAAGGTATAAATCACCAACATTCATAGTATCTTCTTCCCTTGTTACAAAGTTATTACCATCTTTAGATACATCTATCATCCCAATGATATTTTTCTGCTCTTTTGCTACAAAAACTCGGGTACCTTCTTCATGTATATAATCTAAAAATGCACTGTCTGTAAACTCTTCACCCGGATAATAGGTAGGACTCATACGCAAATGTTCCACCAATTTATGCCACATTTCCAAAAGACAATCCGCTTTGTTATCAATTTCTTCGGCAGACAGTTCTTCATAAGTATATTTCCCAATGGGTTCTGCACATATTGGTAATTCAATTATACGAATGGCATCCGTACATAAAATTCCAAAATTATTTAGTACATAGGAGGTTATTACATCAATATCATGGGCGTAAACAGTAATATTATAAATTCCCACACCTTTTTTGCACAGTATCTCTGAAGCATGTTGAAATAATAAAGAAGCAATTTTGCCTCTGTCATACCCTTTACTAATACCATAACCACACAATGGTGAAGATATTCCTTTTATTAGATTATCATGTTCTTCCCAAATCTCACCAAAAGATAAATACCCTGCTAATTCACCTTTTTCAAAAGCCATTATACCAGTATCATTGTCAAAAATATGTTTTACAGACTTATAAATTTCTTTTTCATAATCCTTAAAATATAATGCAGGTACTGCCTTCTGTTCCTCACTATATCGACCCGCTGCAATATTTACACAAGCATCTAAGTATTGATTGTCTAATTTTTTAAACTCCATAATTACCTCCAAATTAATATATTTATCAATTTTTATTTTACAGTATATGGAGTTGTTTTTCTGTTCCTAGATTGCTATTTTAATTGGTATATAAATATCCATAGTTGAATTCTCTAAATAATGGCAGCGTTCATCATAAAACTCAAAATCATATCTTGACTCATCAAAAATATAATTACAGTTTAAAAACCACTCACTAAAAATATAGTTCCAAGTCATTTTTATCATTTTTGCAAAGTTATCATCTTGATTCCTCATATCTACAGGAGGAGTAGTAAACACTGCATATTGTCCCTCTGGTATTACAAATGAACTCATGTTCTTGGGTATATCTATTCCACCTTCAACCATAACACCACAAAGATACATCATTTTCCCGCTATCGAGAGAATTAGGTATAGTAATTCCTAATTCCCCATGCTTTAACGGATTCAATATTTCATACATTCTCTCTTCATACGAAAATTTTTCAAAATCATTCCAATATGCTATTAATTTATCCGTATATTCAAATCCTGCTATATCTATTTTTAACCCATATCCAGCAATTCTAAAAGCGGATATTTCTTTTATCTTAGGTTGTTCAATGTACTGCGCTACCTCATTTAATGGTTGTCTATAATTATACCCATCCATTTTTAAAGCATATTTTTTGGGCGTTGTACCATATTCTTTTCGAAATGCCTTTGTATATCCGCTTGGAGTTTCAAACCCATATTTTAGTGCTATATCAATTATCTTTTCTTTATTCATAATATCTATTAATGACAGCTCTAATCTCCTTTTTCGGATATATTCCATAGGAGAAATCCCTTTATAAATTTGAAATAACCGACAAAAATGAAAAAGAGAGTATCTAATGTGCACTGACAAAATAGTTGGATTCAAAGTATTTGTTATATTCATTTCTATATACTCTAAACATTTTTCAAAATCTTTTCTGTAATTCATTTTTCCTCCTTCTTTTATAAATACACTGTATTCTAAAACAAATGTTCTAACGATGCTTAGTGTTACCAGCACTGAGCATTTCTTGTTTATTAGGGTTATGATGTAGTTTACACTCCTACTACCCTTACTAAAGCTAGTAATATCAATGGTTTACAAGAGAGCCTACGTTATTTATGGTACGGTTCTCCACTTATTATTCTAAACCCTCTATAAACCTGTTCCAGTAGCATAACTCTAAATAATTGATGTGGAAAAGTCATCTTTGAAAAGCATAATTTATAATTGGATCTTTCTAAAACAGCCTTAGATAACCCTAGTGAACCCCCAATGACAAAAGCTATATTACTCTCTCCCCTTATTCCTAAGTCCATTATGTAGCTTGACAGCTCCTCTGAGGACAGCATATTCCCCTTTAGCTCTAGGGCAATTACGAACATATTATCCTTTATGCTTTTTAAAATTGACTCTCCTTCTTTTTCTTTTATTATGATCTCTTCTTTTTCCGAGGCATTATCTGGAGTTTTCTCATCACTTAATTCAACAATGCTCAGTTTGCAGTATCTAGATAGTCTTTTTGTATATTCATCTATAGCACTTTTTAAATATTTCTCTTTTATTTTTCCTACACAAATAATAGTTATGTTCATTTTAAGTCTCCTTTGATTAAAATACATTATAATTATCATACCTATAATATAACATTTATAAACTAAAAACAAATAACATGGAGCAAAGCCCCATGTTATAATCATTTTTTTATCACTACTATATACTCAAATCCCTTTTTTTATAAAAAGTATATGTAATGCACAGCATCGCTGAAATAATTATAATTGATAATATTACAAAGCTCCATTGAAAGCCACCACCATTCATTAAATTTTTAGCTTCATAATATTTGAATGGCGTAAGATATTTAAGGTTTCCAAGCTTACCATTTATATCTATTGCTATAGATAGTATAAACGTGGTTAATATCACCGCAGTAGAAATGGATGTAGCCGTCTTCGGATTTTTACTCACGGCGGCTATGGCTGTGCCAATAAGCATAAACATAAGCTGCATAATAAGCATCCCAATCATTAAGATTACTATATCTGCACTTACTGCTTCCCCTTTGCTGTATTTTCCCACTATAACTATTGAAGAAACCAAAGTTATAATATTAAATATTAAAATATTCATTGTGGCAGCCAACAGTTTTGATGTTATGACTTTATTTCTTGAAATAGGTTTTGCCAGTAAAAACTCTGCAGTTTTATCCCTTTCTTCCTTTGAAATTATGTCAGCTCCCAGCATAGCAGCATGAATTGTTGCCATAAGCACCAGGTATAAAAACAGCACTCCATAATAACCACTAGCCTTTGACAAATCTAAAGTACCTATACCCATCATAGCTAGCATAGATTTTGGCATTTGCGCCAATAGATCATTCATAGATTGACCTGAGGATGATAATGCAACAAATTTACCCATACCAGCTGCAACCATAAATAGTATGCCAAAAGCCCATATAATAAGGCCTTTTCTATGAGCCCTCATTTCTATAATAAATATATTCATAAACTAACCCCCTTATATTCCTAAATAATCACTAATTATTAATCATGATTAAACTGCGTGGACATCCTTTTTAGAATACACAAAGTAACTAGCAGAGATTGCTAAAATAATAAACACTATTTCTATTACAATAAATGAAACCTCGTAATTAGAATTTTTCATAATATAGCTTGTGTCAAAATACTTAAAGGGCGTAATATAACGTATAGCAGCGTCCCCTGTACTAGATGAAAACATCCCAATAATAAAAAATGTAAATACCGTTCCAAGGGAAATAGGTAGCACAGATTTTATCTTGGAAGCCACCACAGAAATTATAACTCCCAGGGATAAAAAGATAAGCTGGATGAAAAATAGTGTAATAGAAAGCATAAAGAATATTTTGTAACTATAATTACTTGTTTTTACAATTGATGCCATAATGCTAGCAACTACTAGATAAATTGCATTAGTAATTATTAGGCAGGTTAATGCAGCTAAAAGCTTTGATGTCATAACCTTGCTGCGAGTAACTGGTTTCGTTAAAAGGAAGTCTGCTGTTTTTTCCCGTACTTCCTTTGATACAATTGATGTACCTAGATTCATAGCTTGAATTGCACCACAAAGTGTTAAATATAAAAATGTATAAGAGTAAAAGCCTAAAATAGAGGACATGCTATCCACAGAGAGTCCCAATGCTTTTCTTACTGGTTCTGGAAATCCTTCCATTATTTTTTTAAATGCTTCAACGTCCTTCGAAAAAGTAGGATACATTGACAAGAAAAACACAACAAGCACACTCAAGGAAACTGTCCAAATAATAGTGGATTTTCTATAAGCCTTCAATTCGTGTAAAAACATATTCATAGCTTCTAGTCCTCCTTTGTATAGTAATGCATAAATATCTCTTCAAGGTCTGGCTCTTCAATCCAAAGATTTGTTATTTCTATCTCTGAAATCTTTTTCATAATAAAATTAATATTGCCTCTAAATAAAAAGCTTATCATGTTACCTTTTATATCTAAAGCGCTGACACCACTTATGTTAAAGTAATTATCTGCTATTTTAGATTTCACTTCAATTTTAAATTTTTTATGGTTACTTTCTTGCAGCGTACTAATTTTCTCAACCTTTATGATTTTCCCTTCTTTAATAATCGCAACGCGATTACATAACCTCTGAACCTCACTTAAGATATGTGAAGAAAGTAGAATTGTTGCACCTTTCTTATTCTCTTGTTCAAGTAAATCAAAGAATTTCTGCTGCATAAGTGGGTCAAGTCCACTTGTAGGTTCATCGAGTATAATAAGCTTAGGCTCGTGTAGCAGTCCTTGGACAATACCAACCTTCTTTTTGTTACCATAAGATAAATCATCAATTTTCTTATTAAGGTCAAGATCCATTATCTCAGCTAGTTCTGTGATTCTCTTACTGCAATCTTTCTTGTAAAAACTAGCTGAATACTTTAGAAGCTCAATAACCTTCATATTATCATAATAGAAAACCTCTGATGGTAAATAGCCTATTTCCTTCTTTATCTCAGGTCCAAATTCAATGCAGTCCTTACCAAAAATTGTAGCACTACCACTAGTCGGATAAATTAGAGATAATAGTGTTCTTATTGTTGTTGATTTACCTGCACCATTAGGTCCAATAAAGCCAAAGATTTCTCCTTGTTCAACATTAAAACTCACATCAGTAATTCCTCTCGCCTTACCATAGTTTTTAGTCAAATTTTTTATTTCGATAACATTCATTTTATAACCCCCCATATAATTTTTTTTGTGCTCACTTAAAAATGTTTTTTGGATGCCTTATTACTATTTATAAAAACAATTTTTAAATATATCTATATAAATATAAATATGCATTTCACAAAAAAGTCGATATCAGCTATATTGCTTTTTATAGAAATTCCTCCTTGTATACTGCATTTTTATAAAAATCATAAATCTCAAGTGCTTGTTCAAACATTTCGCTCACACTTGAATGATTTTTAACACCTTCGTTCCAGATTCCTTCCGAACACCATGAAATCATTTTATTCAATTTTTCAATATCCGTGCCATCTTTGAACTTACTTAAATCGATTTTCTCAAACATTTGCTTATACATTTTTTCTTCTATTTTTTTATTGACTTCTTTAATAGATTCAACAATCCCAGGCATTTTCTCGTAACTTGCCTTGATAACAAATTTGTACAAATAGGGATGTTTATCTAAAAGATCCCTTGTAAAATTCAGACTTTGGCGAAGCATTTTAAAATAATCTGTCTCATCAAAATTAAACTTCTCGTATACTTTTTTTTCAAAAATTTTCATAGCATATTCATATAAAAAAATAAATAATGACTTTTTGTTCTTAAAATAATGAAATAGCGAACCTTTAGCAATTTTTGCTTCTGCTGCAATATCGTCTGTTGATGCACATTTATAGTCATTTACAGAAAATATATTCGTCCCTGCATTAATAATTCTATTTTGTTTTTCCTCGTCCAATTTATAAAAAATCTGATACATAAAAAACTCCTTTCTGACTTGTATAGTCATAATATTACCCCGATGACTGAGAAAAACAACCCCCTAAGGAATATATTGTTATTCTACTAACACTACCTCCATTGAATAATATATAAATAGTCATTACTTCACACTAAAATACTTTGGTGTATTATTTAATTATATAGAATATTAATATATATTTCAAATATTTAACATAATTATATAGAAATAACCTTCCCATTTTTAAATTTCTTAATTTTTTATAAAAATCTCAAAAAAAATAAAACCTCACACAAAGGTGCAAGATCTTATTTACTGTAAATTATCATAAAAAAATAGAAATTATTTTCCACAACATTTTTTATATTTATTTCCACTTCCGCAAGGGCATAAATCATTTCTTCCAACTTTATCAGCATTAACTACTGTTTTGGAATCTTTATAAGTTCTTTGAATTTCTTTTCTTTTTTCTTTAGAAAAAATCCCTTCCCATTGTGGTAGCTCATATAGATAATCTGCTTTTGCGTCTAGCATATTAAAATAAAGTTTTTCAAAGTCTATTTTAAAATCTACCTCAGTGCCCGCTTCAGTTTTTTCTAGTTCTATTGGTTCTAAAAGACTATCGTTTATTCCATCAGTAAAGCCCATAAAATATATGTTAGACACATCAAAGTGCTTTGCAAGCTCTCCTAATGTACCTTTTACATCATCTTTATGGTTTGATAATAATTTAGTGTAAATACGCCTTTCAACTTCTCCGTATTCTTGCCAAAACGCAGGCTCTCCTCTACGTTTAACATAATCAACCACCATGTCTGTCCATTCTTTATATAAACTCATGTTCAATTCTCCTTCAACTCATAATGTATTTTGTTATATTCCATTATTATAATAAAGATTTCATTAATTTTCAACATTTATGTTTAAATGCTTAAATTAAATGAATTTTTAGCATATTTAATTTTCTATTTCTTCAACAGTATTATTTCATTTTTACCAAAGGGCTTGGATATATCAAAGTTTCCACCTATAGTATCAATATCTTTATTTCCCATTGTGATTTTCACTTTTTCTACAGATGGCAATTGAGTTAATGACGCAACTATGCCTTGTAGGCAACTTTTTTCTTTTGCAACTGACATCTTTATTTTAGCTTCTTTGCTCAAATTAACATAAGCAATACTGTCTTTAATAGAAAAACTTAACAATCTAGTTTCTTTAGGAAGTATTGGTTTTAACTCACTTTTTACAGTAGGCCCTTTTATAAGTTCTTGCATAATAGTTTCCCCAATAAGTTCTTCTTTATTGATAATTCTCTCATCTTTAACTACTTGCACATTAGATTCATCTTTAGTACCATCAAAATAAATACCAAGTTGGATAAAGCCATCTTTTTCTAGAGGAAGTTTTAGATTTTCAAGTTTTTCCTTATTTGTCACACTTTTATTATCTTTTTTTTCACACCCAAAAAATGCTACTGTTGAAATAACTAGTAATGAACATAATAATACTTTTATTACCTTTTTCATATTTGACCTCTCCTTTAAAAATCAATTACTTCACTTGGCATGTCCCTTTTTGCTAAATCTAAAAAAATGTCCCTACCTATTTCAATATAATTGTCTCTAAGTATATTTAGCACTGTTTGATAGGCTAAGTCAGGAAAGTTATTTGTATTACTCAAATGGCCTAGAATAATACGCTTTTGTTTATCATTCATTATTTCTACTATTGCTTTTCCACATGCATCATTGGATAAATGACCCACATCACTTAATATTCTTCTTTTTAATGGGTATGGATAAGGACCAAACTTCACCATTTCTATATCATGATTACTCTCCAGTAAAATTACATCTGCATCTTTTATTATAGTCTTTACTTCCTCAGAAAAATAGCCTAAATCTGTAGCTATGCACGCCTTCTTGTTTCCACTGTAAAGCGCATATCCTATGGGGTCTACAGCATCATGTGATATCTTGAAATTTACTATATGCATGTCATTTATATCCACAGAACTATCACTAATAATTCTTATATTATGTTCTTTTATATTCCCTATTTTAGTTTCCATAGCTTTCCAAGTGTTTTCATTGGCATATATCGGTATGTCATATCTCCTAGAAATAATTCCTGCACCTTTTATGTGGTCAGAATGTTCATGAGTAATGAAAATACCATCAATATGGTTAGGGTTTTGATCTATATGTTTAAGAGCACTTTCGATGCTTTTACCTGGCATACCAACATCCACTAAAATTTTTGTATTTTCTGACGCTACAAATACGCTATTTCCGCTACTTCCACTATATAATGGGCAAAAAATCATAATTGTCTCCTTTAATTTTATATTGTTATACCTTGACCCTACTTATATCTGCCCCTATACTCCTGAATTTTTCTTCAATATTTGGATACCCTCTATCAATATGTTCTATTCCTAAAATTTCCGTAGTACCTTCTGCTATAAGTCCTGCTATAACTAGTGCTGCCCCGGCTCTTAGATCTGATGCTGTTACAACTGTTCCTGTAAGTTTATCTACACCATCTACTGTAGCTACACTTCCTTCGACCTTTATCTTAGCCCCCATCTTTATTAATTCATCTACATGTTTAAATCTAGCTTCCCAGATGCTTTCGTTTATTATGCTTCTGCCCTCAGAAATGCATAACAATGTATTCATTGGTTGCTGCACATCCGTTGGAAATCCCGGATAAGGAAGCGTCTTTATATTTACAGCCTTAAGTCTTCCTTTGGCCTTAACCGTAACGCTGTCGCCACCTTCATATACCTCTGCTCCCATTTCCATGAGCTTTGCAGAAATTGATTCAAGATGTTTTGGAATAACGTTATTTACAGTTACTTCACCACCACAAGCAGCGGCTGCTATCATAAAGGTACCTGCCTCTATTTGATCTGGAATTACGCTATAGGTACATCCTGTTAATTCTTTTACACCTATAATTCTTATAACATCTGTACCTGCACCTTTTATATTAGCTCCCATAGAGTTTAAAAAGTTAGCTACGTCAACTACATGAGGTTCTTTTGCAGAATTTTCTAAAATAGTTGTTCCTTCTGCAAGTGTTGCTGCAGCCATTACATTTATTGTTGCACCTACACTAACAACGTCAAAATAAATACTGGTTCCGATTAGTCTATCAGCCTCAACATTTACAGCATTATTCTCAATAGTTACAGTTGCTCCAAGTGCCTCAAACCCTTTTATATGTTGATCTATAGGTCTTACACCGATAGGGCAACCCCCTGGAAGGTCTACTTTAGCTTTTTTAAATCTAGCTAAAAGTGCGCCAATCAAATAATAAGACGCTCTCATTTTTCTTACATCTTCAGTACTCGCATCCATGCTAATTATATTTGTACTATCTATAGAAACTGAATTATTTTCTCTTTTAATTTTACAGCCTAGATCCTCTAATATTCTTTCAATACAATTTACATCTTCTATATCAGGAATATTTTCAATGATACACGTGCCCTTACTTGCAATTATTGCTACTGGTAAAATTGCCACTGCTGCATTTTTAGCACCACTTATTTCTACCTGACCAAGCATAGGTTTACCACCGTTGATTACCAATTTATCCATATTTGTATCATCCTCACTATATCTATATATTAAATTATTTTTATTTTTTTATATACATGCCATTATAACATATTTAAATTACATTTAACATTTATTTTGAAATTGATAAACTTTATTATTTTTTTTTATATAGAATTCATCAAAATAGCCATAGTTTTTTTCATAATAATATAAAAATCACCCGTGAAAACACGGGTGATTTTTATATTATTATGTTGTTTTGAAACTTCCGCAGTCTGTACATTCTGGTGTTTTAGCAACACTTTCATGTTTTATAACTTCGATTTTGTTTAATGTACAGTAATTATCATCATGACAATGAAATTTACATTCGCTTACTACACACCCTATACTATCATTATGCTCCATTTGAAAAGCACCTCCCTTAATTATTTACAAAATTATTATTAGCATAATTAAGATTAATTATGCTAATAAAAAGAGTATACATAAATTTACATAGGAAATACAAACCCAAAAAAATATGTTATAATATAGTTATAATTTAAACAAAATAATGTTAACCAATCTTGGTTATTAATTTTATTCGGAGGAAAAATATGAAATACTTTTTAGTTGCTTTATTTGATGATGGATCTAATTCTATAATTCAAAATATTCAAAGAGATATTTGTAGAAAATATAAACTATACAAAAGCTCCCCTAATCTTTATATATCTATATGTACTATAACAAATCCCGATTTAGAAAAACTAGATGTAGTTGTTTCTAAAATTATGGTTCCTTATAAAAAATTTAAAGTTAATATAAATAATAATATTAGTTTAACTGAAAATTTTACTCAAGTTAATCTTAAAGTTGAAGATAAAGGGTATATTTATCGTTTAGCTAGGAGTATTACGAATACTTTAGATTTACATGGATTTAACGTTAAGAGTGAGAATGATAATATCGATTTACGTATTCTGATTGCTAATGCCAATCACATCATTAAAAAGTCATGTACCGGAGGATCAATTACTATTGATGCTAATTTAGAAAAGGATGATTTTTATAAGTTTGCAAAGGTTTGTAAACTTGAATTATGGAAACAGATTAGTAATAAAAAAGAAATGATAGTTAAAACTTATGATCTAAGAGAGTACTAAAAAAATATAAAGTTATGTTTTAAATTTGAGGGTGATAAAAATGATTTACTACTTGGTTGGCTTGTTTGACGATGATTCTTATAAATATGTGGAATCTTTGCAAAAGACACTTTGTGAAAAGTATAATCTGTATAGGTCCGGAACAGATTTGCCTATGCTTCATATAACTCTAGAGATAATAACAGATCCCAATCTCTGCGATCTGGATATTTCTTTAAAAAATATTCTTGAAGATTATACGGAATTCCAAGTTGAATTAAATGGTGTAATATGTTTTGACCCCCCATTTAAATCTGTAAACTTAAACATTAATAATAGTGGTACTATATATGAATTATCTAAAAAAATAAATTCTATTTTAAATACGCAGGGCTTTAGTGTACGAGAACATATTGAAAACTGGAATTTACATATTTCATTAGCTAATACAATTTTTTCGGATAGGGAATGGTCTGATAATGAATATTTAGCTGCCTGTAATTTAGCTAAGGATGAGAACCTTTCAAATGTTATTACAGTCCGGAGAGTAGAGCTTTGGAAACCTATAAATGATAATCATGAGATGGTAGTTAAAAAATACATACTATAAGATACAATTCAGAGAAAAGGCGGTTTAAAATATGAACTTACAAAGATTATTTCAAATGCAAGATACTTTAGATAAACGAATTGAATCAGAACATAACCTTGAAGGCGTACCATTATTACAAAAAAAAATACTCTCCCTTCAAGTAGAACTAGGGGAACTAGCAAATGAAACGCGTTGTTTTAAGTTTTGGAGTACAAAAGCTCCTTCAAGTGATGATGTAATTCTCGAGGAGTACGTTGATTGTCTTCATTTTATTTTAAGCATTGGAATAGAAAAAAGCTTTGAAGATATTACTTTAAATACTAAATATATAACTTGTGAATTATCACAGCAGTTTTTAAACTTATATATAAATATTTCAGATTTTATAAATTGTTCTTCTATAGATAGCTATTTAAATATTTTCCAGAATTTTTTAAGTTTAGGTAAAAATTTAGGATTTTCTGAGGAAGATATTGAAAATGCATATTTGTATAAAAACAATATCAATCACGAAAGACAAGACAATGGATATTAATAGAGCACCTTATTTGTTACAAAATTAACCGCTTGTAAAAGATTATAATTTTTTTTAATATTACAATACATTCTGGGTAAACTAACCTAGAGGAGTGTGATTGTAATTGGGGTTAATATTTTCCATAATTGCGGGTGTCTTTATGAGTCTTCAAGGGGTTTTTAATACAAGAGTAAGTGAAAAGATTGGGCTTTGGGAAACTAACGTTTTAGTTCAAGGTACTGGGTTGATTCTGACCTTAATAATACTCCTTATTGCTGGTAATGGTAATTTTAGAAATATAAAAGAAGTGAATAAATTATACTTACTAGGAGGCGTACTAGGTGCTATAATTATATTTTCTGTCATGAAAGGTATAACGAGCCTGGGACCAACCTATTCCATTGCAACTATATTAGTTGCTCAGCTTTTAGCTGCCGGTTTAATTGATAGCTTTGGAATATTTGGCGCGGAGCAAATTAAATTTGCCTTATCTAAATATATAGGCATCGGTGTAATGATTGTAGGTATAATAATATTTAAATGGAAAGGGTAATAAGCTCTTTCTATTTTTTCGAGGAATAAGTGTTATTTTTTTATCTTACCTATTGAAATTACCAATAAATACCCTCATAATTATATATGAATGCATACATATATAATTTTTAAGATAATTACTATTTACATATATTTTCATCATACAAGACAAGGAGGATACTTTATGGATTTCAAACAGATCGAAGCCTTCATTAGTGTAGCCAGATTTAAAAGTTTTTCTAAGGCAGCTAATACAATTTTTTTATCCCAACCTACAATAAGTTCTCATATAGCTAGCTTAGAAAGAGAGTTAAATGTTCAACTTTTTGACAGAACATCTAAAGAAGTATACCTTACACCTGCGGGGCATTCTTTTTTAGAATATGCAATTAATATAATAAATACTCGTAATAATGCTGTTTCTAATCTTTCTAATTTTAATACTACAATATCTGGGAAATTAAATTTATCAGCTAGCACCACTCCCTGTAACTCGTTGGTGCCAAAGCTTATTAAAAAATTCAGCAATCTTTACCCCGATGTTCGTTTTAATATTACTGAGGAAAGTTCTGGAAATATAATAAAAGAAATTTTAGATCTTCATTGTGAAATTGCTATAGTTGGAACCACAATTAAAAATGGTAAAATTAAAAGTTATAAGCTAATGGAGGATGATCTTGTTCTAATCTCTAGTCCAGAACTTAATGTCCCTGATGAAATAACCTTAGTGGATTTACTAAAATATAAATTTATAATTAGAGAGAAAAATTCAGCAACTAGAAGTACCCTTGATACAGCTCTTGAATCAAAGGGCATAAATCCTAATTTGTTAAACGTATTTTGTGAAGTGAATACTTTGGACAACCTTCTTCAATTTGTAAAACTGGGAACAGGTGTATCAATTATTTCCGAAAAAATTTCTTTGGATTATATTGATAGTAATAAAATAAAGATAAGTAAAATTAAAGATTTACTTTTAAAAAGAAACCTATACCTGATTATTAACTCAAAACGCACCTTGACTCCAATTGCTAATGCCTTCTTTAGCATGTGCAGCGAAATGTTTTCACTGATAGAAAATGAAGCTTAAAAAGTATATATTACTAAATTTATTTAGTAATATATACTTTTTTTTATTAACATATTTTCAATAATTGCATATACTGTAATAATGTAACAATATCTTAGGAGGCATACATGTTTTCCTTGAAACATAAATTAGATCCTAGCTTAAATCAAGCACTGCTGTCTAACCTATATGAGAACTATAGGTTAATAATATACTGTAAATCCCTTGAGCTTAAAACCATAGATAAAATTAAATCATTAAAATGTGATATTCTACGTCATATTTCCGGAGTAAATTGTATTTGCGCTATATTAACAGCAAGTGCTATAGACAGATTATTAGAATATCCACAAGTGTCATATATAACTTTTGATTCTTATGCCCATTTGTGTGGCAATAGCGTACTCTCATCTAACGGTATATCCTTTCAAAGTAACTATAACCTTACTGGTAAGGGCATTGGCGTTGGACTAATTGATAGTGGTGTTTATCCACATGGCGACTTATTAAACCCTAGCAATAAGATAAAAAAATTCATGGATTTTGTTAATAATTTAAATTATCCTTATGATGATAATGGTCATGGCACCTTTATAAGTGGATTAATTTGTGGTAGCGGTTATGGGTCGAAGGGTATGTACAAAGGTGTTGCAAGTGGCAGCCATCTTTATATGATTAAGGCCTTTGATAAACTAGGAAAGGGTTTTATATCTGATATTTTATTTTCATTAGAAATTCTAATTAACGAGAGTAGTGATTTCAATATTAAAATCATTTGCCTTCCCTTTGAAACACTGGAACCTAATGAATTCGTACTTTCACTGTTTTCTAGACTATTTGACCTTGCAATATCAAAAGGTATAGTAGTTATAGTTCCTAGCGGAAGTAATAAGAGTATTAAAAGTTCAATACGTGGCATAGCTACCCTTAGTAATTGTATAACTGTTGGTGGATATGATAGCACTTCGGATCCAAAAATATATGAATATTCTTCCTGTGGTCCTTTCCAAAAGCACGATAAACCCAATTTGATTTCTGCCTGTGTTGATATTTGTTCCTTAATTTCAGATACAAAATTCATCTCTGAAAAGAATGGTGTAAAGCTCTATCCTAATCATACCACTAATTTATATACCACCTACACAGGAACTTCCTGCTCCGCGGCTTTTATAAGTGGTATATGTGCTCTCCTCTATGAAAACAATAGTGATCTATGTTTCAAAGATACATTGGCACTACTAAAAGTATCTTCAAGCTTAATAAGTTTTCCAAAGTATATGCAAGGGTCAGGAATTATAAATTTAGAAAAATTATTACCTTAGGCACATAAAAACAAATAATAAGCCGTATACTAGCATATTTGGCTTATTATTTGTTTTTATGTGCATTTATATTAATAAACTTTGAACATTAGGTAATAATATATACAGTGTAATTTATTAGGTGTATAATAGGGATATTCTTCAATATTGATAATTAATTAAAAATTATTATCAATGCTCAGAACATTATATACTATTATAAATTTACGTTTCAAGGGCATAATTATTGATTCGTGACCCAAAGGAACATGAGGAGGATTATTATGATAAGCGAAAAATTACTTAGTGAACTAAACAAACAAATAAACTTTGAGTTTTATTCTGCACATATTTATTTAGCTATGGCAGCTTACTGCGCTGCAGAAGATTTTGATGGTTTTTCTAATTGGTTTAAAGTTCAAGCTGAAGAAGAGAAATTTCATGCTATGAAATTTTATAATTATGTAAATGAAATGAATGGAAGAGTAGTTTTAGAAGGGATGCCTGATCCTCAAAATGATTTTAAATCACTTCTTGAGACTTTTAAAATATCATATAATCATGAGAAAATTGTAACTAGTAAGATTTACAATCTTACTGACATTGCTACAGAAGAAAGAGAACATGCTACTATAAGCTTACTTAAGTGGTTTATTGATGAGCAAGTTGAGGAAGAAGCTAACTTTAGTCGCCTAATAAAAAGACTTGAAAGAATTAATGATGACCCTACAAGTCTTTATTTACTAGATACTGAACTGGCAGCAAGAGTTTTTGTTCCACCAGTTACTACTAGATAAAATTTATAAATCCATGAAAGTAACATATATTTTTTAATAAGGTTTTTAAGATAATTATAAAGTCACATATCAATATTGATATGTGACTTTATAATTATCTTTTTCAAGTGCATTAATTTATTATATTGACACATACTGGACAACAACACTAAATCCCATCACCACTAACCCTACGATCCTCAAATAAAGAATACACCTATTCCTATTCTTTTCATGTTTATATTATACAATATTATAAATTTTTCACAAGTGTAAGTAAATCACTATATATACCATAAGCAGTTTGCTGAATTTCAGGATTCTTTTCTATTATTTGTACTTGTCCCATTAAATCTGTTGTTATAGCTAATATAGAAGATGTAGCATCTATATTGCTAAAGGTATCCACATAATTTATATAAACTGGGTGCACCCTGCCTTTTGGTTTATTATCTTCAATATATCCTTCACATAAAAGCTTAATTTTGCACTGTTTTTCTTTAGCCTTCTCTATGTCTCCTAAAGTAATATCCGCTATGCCTTTTCTATCTATTTCTGCAGGATTTATATTTGTATCCATTAAAACATTTAGCAAGGCTGAAGTTTTTGCCGCTGCATCCCATCCATCAATGTCTAATGTTGGGTCTTCCTCTGCAAACCCTCTTCTTTTAGCTTCTTTAATAGCATCTTCATAACTATTTCCGCTTTCCATTTGTTCTAACACGAAATTGGTGGTAGAATTTAATATTCCTTTAAAGGATAACACCCTACATCCTGGTAGCGTGTATTTAACAAAATTAAAAATAGGAGTACCATCCATTACAGTAGTTTCATATAAAAATTGCAGATTTTTCTCTTTTGAATTATCACGAAGCTTTTGATACTTCCAAGCTATAGGCCCTTTGTTTGCTGTTATAACATGCATCCCTACATCAAAAGCAGTCTCTATATGACTTATTGCTGGCTCTCCATCATAAATAGATAAAGTGCTTAGTTCAACGAGCAAGCTCGCATGGCAGTGTTTAATGACCTGTAGTGTTTCCATAGTCACAGTATCTTCTGCACTAGAATCAAAGCTTCCCTTGCTTTTAACATCGCTTAAGGCCTTCGTCAGGTCTATTCCCTTAGCGTTAATAATTGCCCCCTTAGACCTACCTGCAATAGCTGTGACTTTAACATCATATCCAGTGCTTTCTTTAAGTTCCAGGTTCTTCGTTATTAACATTCTACAAAATTCCTGCGCCGCATTTCCAAATCCAACTAAACATATATTTATTTCTTTATTCTGCATTAGACCCCACCCCTTTTAAGTTAACAGTTGAAAATTAAAGATTATAGTAGTTCTCTCCTAACCCAGTCCAAAAGTTGCATAGTTGCTCTTTCCCTTATTTTCTGCCTATCACCGGATATTTTAAGCATCTTTGTTTTAACCTCGCCATTCATATATAAACCTACATAAACAAGTCCCACTGGCTTTTCTATGCTTCCGCCATCTGGACCTGCAATGCCTGTGGTGGAAATTCCAATATTAGTGCCTGCAGTTTTTGCTATACCTTGTGCCATCTCTGCTGCTACTTCACTACTTACTGCACCATACTTATCTAAGGTTTCTTCCGAAACTCCCAGTCTATTAATTTTAGCCCCATTGCTATAAGTCACCGCCCCGTCAATAAACACAGAAGATATCCCTGGGTAATTTATAAGCTTTGCAGCTACCATTCCTCCTGTGCATGACTCAGCGGTAGCTATAGTTAACTTTTTATTTATAAGCATTTCTCCAAGTACATTCTCTAAAGATATATTCCCTTCTCCATAAATGTTATTGCCTAATCTACTTCGTATTTCTGCCTCCATAGGCTTCATAAGTTTTATGCCTTGTTCCTGCGTATTTGCTTTTGCTGTAATTCTAAAAATCATTTCTCCATCCTTAGCATAAGGTGCTACAGTTGGATTGGTTTGATTGTCTAATATATCTTCTATCATTTCTTCGGCGCTACTCTCTCCCACTCCTATAACTCTAAGCACCTTTGAAACTAATACTCCCTGCTGAAACTTTTCAAGATAAGGAACTACAGCTTCCTCAAACATAGGTTTCATTTCTCTAGGTGGCCCAGGTAAAAGTGCAACTATTTTCCCATCTTCCTCAATTATGCATCCTGGTGCTGTACCATTATTATTAGGAAGTATCACTGCATCTACTGGGAAATATGCCTGTTTTACATTGCTTTTCGCCATTGGTCTATTCATATCCCTAAAATATCCCTCAATAATTTTCATAGAATCTTCATGAACCACACTCTTCTTCCCAAAATAATCAAAAGCTACTTCCTTGGTTAAATCATCCTTTGTAGGTCCAAGACCTCCAGTAGTTATAACTAAATCTGCTCTACTAAAAGCTAATCTATATGATTCGAGTAGTCTTTCTGGATTGTCACCAACAACTGACTGATGATAAACTGATATGCCTAAATCTGCAAGTCTCTTAGCAAGATATTGTGCATTTGTATTGACTATATCACCTAACAATATTTCCGTTCCTACTGATAATATTTCTGCGTTCATAATTTCCTCCTTTTGCGCCTTCGGCACCTGGTGCCATCCACGTGGCAAGTGGCATCTTTATTGTGTATTTATACTTTATGTTGACTCTTTGAGATTCTATCTTTAGCTCTATGAATGATTTCTTTTGGATATCCCATGAATTCAAGTACTTTTATTGCATTTCTAGTAGAGGATATTCCTTTCCTTATTTGGTAATCAAACTCCACTAATATCCTTTTTTTAAATTTACTACATTTACTAACTCTTCCCCTTGTACATACCTTTTCATATTCTTATAGATAAGGTCAAATCTTCTCTCGTTTCTCATCTCTGAAATCCAGGAATTATGAGAAGTTAATATAACATTATTTAAATCCCATAATGAATTATTTTCTTTTAGTGGTTCTTCTTCGTACACATCCAGCGCAGCCCCTGCTAGCTTACCACTTCTTAAATTTTTAATTAGAGAAACCTCATCCACAATACTCCCCCTAGCTACATTTATGAAAAAAGCCCCAGGCTTCACTTCCGTAAATCTCTCTTCATTAATTAAATGGTGAGTAGCTTTTGTATATGGTATCGTACCTACAAACACATCACATAACTTAAGCATTTCATTTAGCTCGCGCATAGCATAGCATCTATCGAAATATTGAATATCTCTACCATCTGTATTCACACCTACTATGTTTACTCCAAATCCCTGGAATCTTTTAGCTGCCTCCACTGCTATAGTACCTGTTCCTATAAATCCTATTGTCTTTCCATATAACTCCATAATACTTGTATCCATTTTCCATTTCCTATTGGTTTGGTTTTCATATAGACCCCTACTACTTTTAAACAGCTCTAGAGTTTTTAACACAATCCATTCCCCCATAGGTATACTGTAGCCACCTTTATTATTGGTAATTATAATAGAAGTGTTTTTAACATACTCAGTTGGTAGTTGGTCAATGCCTATGCTAGATAATTGAATCCATTTTAGATTTTTCATTTTATCTATCTCTAGGGTTTTAAAGGGATCATAACAAATTAAAACCTCTACCTCCGCTAAATCATCACTATAAATTAAATCTTGCTCTTTCTCTACTTTTATATCATAGCCAAAATTCTCTATATCTTTCATTTTCTCTCCACCGTAGTTGTATGTGAAAAGTGCTTTAATAGCCATTGAAATTCCCCCTTACATTAAATCATCATCTTCTGAAGTGTCGTTAAACTATTACTCTATAATATACTACAAATGCTACCAGTTACCCTCTATATTTTATGAAAATTCATACAAACTTCGCTAACTTTATAAAAAAAGATGCCACTTGCCACGTGGGTGGCACCTTCAAAAAAAGGTGCCGCAAGGCACCTTTAAATTATTTAAATACATTCACTAAACTCGTGAATATGTCTTTATTTTCTTTAAGCTTATTTTCATTTCCAAGTACGCAGAAACAGTTCTCTTTTATAATGTCATCTAATAGTGATTTAAAAGACTTAATATCCTCTGCCTTTGTATCTAGCACTTCGTCTCTTTCTGTTTGTCTTTGCGCCTCTGAAATACCTCTTATATAGAATGCAGTAGCTCTTTCACCCTTCATAGAAGGTGTTAGTGGTGAATCAAGCTCACTGATTGTTCCTATAATATATTTAGTCATTTCTCTTTCAGAAGCTTCGAAGCTCCCTATATAGTCACATATTCCGTCGTAAGCCTTTAAGGTTTCTGCAACATTAGGATCCCTATAAGACACAAATACTATATTACCACTTCTAGCTAAGTTTGCAAAACCACCATAGGCACCGCCCTGCACGCGCACTCTATTCCATAAGTAGTCTAGACTTGCTATAGTTTTAAGAACCAGCATCTTACCTGAATAAGAGTAACCTTGCTTAATGAAGTTATAGCCTTTAGCTACATACTGAACATCTGATGAAGATAATAAGCCTTCATTATTTTTATTAAGCTCAAAGGCGTATTTTGCATCTGGCAATTCTTCTTGTCCTAGGATACTTATAATCTTAGGTAATTCTGTAGCAAAGGCAGTATAAATATCCTCTTCTCCTGTAACACTTACCATAAGATTGTTCTTGTTAAATATAAGCTTTGATACCTTGTTCAAATTTTCAATAATTTCCGCTGCTTTATTGTCAAAATTTCTTTCGATATCATTGATAAATTCATAAAAAGATATTCCTGTAGTTTTTTCTATATAAGCTGAAGCTGGAGAAAAGTAAGAAGTAAGTCTTCCAGCTGCCGCCATATGCCCTCTATCAAGGATTTTCATCTCTTGCCTTGATTTTAATTGTTGAATTAGCTCCTTCAAACGCTTCTTATCATCAAATTTAGTAGTATTGATTATCTCTACCATAATATCAAAGAGTTTAGGAAGCTTTGGAACTAGTGCTTTACTCTTTACTACCAGCTTTGGACTGTATTTTTCAAAATTTTCATTATCGCCATAAACCTCGGTTGTAAAATGAATTCCGCCTGTATGGATATTAATTTCATTAGATAAATCAGAATAATTAGTACGCTCTGTACTTACCCTTCCTAAAAGAGTTGATAGTAGGGTTATATATGGTAGTAACTTAATATCTACTTTTTTAGCATCAAATAATATATTTATATAAGCAATTTTATTAGTAAATATATTATGAGATAATACCTTTACTCCATTTTCATCCTTTTCCTTCAGTGGTAAATGCTCTACTGTAGTTTCAATGTCTGAACGCTCAAGTAGTGGAATAGTTTCAAGCACTTCCACAGGATCTGGTGTCATTTGTCTTTCTTTAAGAGCTTTTGTGCCTCGCACTATTTTCTCTATTTCACTCTCTGAAATACTGGCCTTATACTTAGCGAGCTTCTCTTCTGTTGCCTTAGACCTTTGATCTGCCAGACCTTTTTTACCATTCAAAATAACCATAGAACTATGGGTATTGTTTATTAAGTACTTATCTATAAGATTTTCAAAATAATTAGTAGTTAACGCAGCTTTTATTTTGCCTAAATAGCTTTCATACTCTAAATGCATAGTTGGGTCCTTATCATAAAGCCAACTGTCCATACTAGTTATATAATAGAATAATCCTTTTGGGAAACCTCCTAAATCAGCTTCTCGAAGCTTAAATTCTGTAATGTTTATACAAGCCTCTATTAGCTTTTTGTCTATTCCATCTTTAACTAAATTCTTTAATGTTGTGAATACAACTTCCTTAAATTCTTCTTTTTTATCTTCATTAGAGTTTTTTACTACTATACTGAACACTGGCTGCAATATACTATTATCAAAGCTTCCAAATACATCTTTGCCAAGGTCCGCTTCAACAAGAGCTCTCTTTAGTGGTGCTGCAGCACTTTCTAGTAGTAGATACTCTAAAATTTCAAAAGCTAAATGAAGTTCAGGCTGGCTAATATTATCCCCTGATACAAAGTTCAGACTTAAGAAGCTTTTATCCTTCTCATCATCGTCTGATGAAATAGGATAATCTATCTTAACTTCACTCATACTGCTAAAGGGTTTTTGCATTTGTATAGCTGAGTCTACGAAGGTTTTATCAAAATCATTAAGATATTTTTCGCTAATAAATTGTAACTCTTTATCAATATTTCCATCTCCATATAGGAATATATAACTGTTTGAAGGATGATAATATTTTTTATGAAACTCTACGAATTCCTCCTGTGTTAAATCAGGTATAAATTCTGGATCACCACCGGATTCTACGCCGTAAGAAGTGTCTGGAAATAAGGATTCTTGAACCTTACGCATAAGACAGCCTTCAGGAGACGAAAATGCACCCTTCATTTCATTATAAACTACACCTTTATAAGTTAATTTATCTTCCTTGTTTTCTAATTCGTAATGCCAACCCTCTTGCATTAATATCTCTGGCTGAGAGTACAAATTGGGATAAAAAACTGCATCTAAATATACATCCATAAGATTAAAAAAATCTTTTTCATTTTTACTAGCTAGAGGATATATTGTTTTATCAGAAAAGGTCATAGCATTTAAAAATGTATTTAAAGATCCCTTTATGAGTTCCACAAAAGGCTCCTTTGTTGGAAACTTTCTAGAGCCGCAAAGCACTGAATGTTCTAATATATGTGGAAGCCCATTACTACTTTTAGGAGGTGTTCTAAATCCTATAGAAAACACCTTGTTATCATCATCATTTTCTATATGCATTAGTCTAGCTCCACTTTTTTCATGTTCAAATAATCTTGTAACTGAATTTAGCTCTTCTATATTTTTCTCCTGGATTAGCTTAAAGCCATGATATATAGTACCGATTGCAAATTTCATTTTTCTCCTCCTCATACTTTCTTTAAACTTAAAATACTTATTATATGTTTTAGTTGTTGCAAACTTGCCACTTGCCACGTGAGTGGCACCAAACTTTTAATATATTCATTATACACCATTTTATTCCACACTACTAACAACATAAATGGTTTTATACATCTATGTTCCCTCATTTTTATTTTGTCTATACTATAGTTGAAAAACAAAATTATTTATTTTTAAGATGGAAAATTCTATAACTTCCTTTAAAGTCCTAAAACCCTCAGTAATTTATGTAACTGAGGGTTTTACTGAAGTTTTTTTGCTATAGTATTGGAACTATTATCTTGCCTAGAGTATTTACAAAATTAAAGTCCTCAAAGCCAAATTCTTTTGTCTGTGTTGATTCCGTTAAGTATAATACTCCTTTTACTATGTTACCGTTGATCAATGGAATTGCCATAACAGATTGCCAGTTTGGTACACCTGTAACGGTATCATACTCAGTTATTGTGTCCCAATCTATTTTGCATAATCCCTGTTTACTATCAATTACGGATTTTATTACCTTCTCATTATAGGTATTGATATCCATCCATTCATTTTTGAAAATTTTTCTTGAATATTGGTCTATAATATTGTCACTTTCTAAGATAAACAAAATTCCCTTTTGAGCTTCTGTAATTTCAATTATTCTACCTAATAAACTATATATTTTATCTTCTCTACTAGCGCTTATGTTTGTAAGCTCAATAAGTTCTATCATAGCAAGTACATTTCTATGGTCTTGTATTGCATTACCAGATATAATTCCAGTAAGTCTATCTGTTCTTTTCGCCTTTTTAGAGAATTCACTATTCCAAATGTCATATCTATTTCGACCCTGCTGCTTTGCTACATATAGGGCTTGGTCAACTCTCTCAACTAATTCTTCTTGCCACTCACCATGAAGGGGGTAGGAAGCTACACCCAAACTTACAGTAACATCTCGCCTATTGTCTAGTATTTTTTCTCCTTCTATTTTAGACCGAAGTTTTTTAGCTACAAGCTCAGCATCGCAAATACCAGTACGTGGAAGAATTACAATAAACTCCTCACCACCATATCTACCTACAATATCTGTTTCTCTCAAATTGCTCATCACAACATCGCTAACCCTTTTTAACACATAATCTCCTGTCCTATGTCCAAACTTATCATTTATTACTTTAAAATGATCTAAATCATACATAATAAGTGAAAATTCACTTCCTGTTTGACTTGCTACTTCAATTTGTTCACCTAAGGCCTCTTCTAGATATTTTCTAGTAAGAGTTCCTGTCAATTTATCAATAGAAGCAGTTAATTTAAATTTATACTTTTCAATTATTATACCGATAACTTTACCCAGCTCCATACATTTTTTTATGCTATCACTATTAAGATTATTTAAAACCCTTTGTGATTCAATATATACATATCCAATCACATCCTTACTGCCCTGTATGTTTTTTCTTCTTTCACTTTCAATAAAGCCTTTGTCATTGGAATTTTCCATAATAATGGGAATGCAAATAAACGCTTTTAAGGTATTATGAATACTATTTATATCTCCATTTATATTTTGTTCTAAAGATACATCTGTTACTAAAACTGGTCTCTCTCCAGTTAAAATTTTAGCTAATACCTCTTGGTTTTGTGGTAATTCATATCTTCTGTCACTAGAAGCGATAACTTTATAGGCTTTGTCATTATCATTTATAATAATAGTTCCCCTTGTGGCTAGTGTTATATATGATAAATAATCAATTATAAGCTCTAAATTTTTTCCATTGTCTGATTGTAGATTTTCTAATACATCACTTATATCATGAATATCTTCATGAAGAGAAGATGAATATATTTTTTTTATAGACTTTATAAAATTCTTGTTTTTCAAAATATCTTTATGGTTGACTTGCTCTATTAAATATAATAGGTCTTCTTTGTCACTGACATCAATGGACTCAGCTTCTAGCATTGTATTATCTTTATTTCCCTTATAATAATTATTAATAGCTAAAAATTTATCGAAAGGCCTCAATGCATTATTTAGTTTAACATAAGACAATCTGGACTCTAACGGTAACTTGTTAATTATATCCTTTAATATGCCACAAGCTTCAAAGTAGTATATTACTGCATACAAATAATCCTTTTTATCAAAGTAATGATCTCCCATTGCAGTATACACTCTCCAATATATATCTACTTCATTATATTTATTTGAATACTCTAAGGCTTCATTGAAAAATTTAATATTCTTCTTCTTTTCAATTAATCCATCAACATATAATTTTTTAACATATACTCTATGCTCTTTTATATCAATGTGAATCTTGTTAATCTCACTAAAAATAGTAGGTATGTGTTCTTGTTTGCCATTTTCATATAAAAAAATTATTACCTCATAAAATATGTTAAGTCTACTAGTTAATGAGGATATTTTACTTGCTATAGTAATAATATTTTTAATGTTTTCTCTTAAATTCTCATCATTTTCTCTAAAATTAAATCTTATATATTCATTTAAAATCTGAGCCTGACATTTAAAAATACATTCATCATGCTCATATAAATCTAATGCCTTATTTATATAAAACTGAGCTTTTTTCAAATCCCCAAATTTATAGTTAATTTCAGAAGCAAAACAGTAAAATTCTCCTATTTCCTTACATTGATTGGGATAATTTTCTAGTTCTTTATTACAAAGTTCATAATACTTATAAGCATTATCATAATCACCTAATTTTAAATAAGAACTAGCAATAGAACTATAACAATAAAAAATATGGAATTCATCCTCATACTTTTTACATATTTCTAGTGTTTCCATAAAATATTGTAAGGATATTTCATACTGCTCCTTTAATAAATATGTGGCACCAATATTTATTAAAGCTAGTACTTCCTCCGAGCTCATATTATTTTTTTCACATATACCCTTCATCTTTAAGAAATATTTTATGGCCTTATTATCGTCTTGATAATAATCTCCATAAATAACACCTATTCTATTTAATGATTTTATTAAACCACTAATATTATTATATTTATTGCAAACTTCTATATTTTTTTCGAAAATTACTAATGCTTCCTGTGCTCTACCACTTCTTAAATAAGCTAATCCCTTATGGTTGTAAAATATAGTTTTTAACTCTTCATATTCACCGTTACAAATTTCTATACAACTGTTGCATATAGTTTGTACACTTTCATATTCTCGCTTTATGTCGTATACGGAAGCAAGGATACCTTGACATTTAAGCATCCCTGCAACGTAATCTTCTTTGACAAGCATACTTTGAATTCTTGCAATGTAATAAACAGTACTATCTATATTATTTTTACTTAAATACACTTCTGCTATTTTAATTAAGCTATCTATTATATATTTGTGATGCTCTGCATTTTCCTTATACTTCTGTATTGATAGATAGTATTTTACAGCTAAATCAATGTGTCCTTCTTGTTCATGTAAATTCGCAAGGTCCATAATAAGCTTTATATTTTTAACTGGCTCCCAGGAATAGTTTATTACAGATGCAGCTTTAGTTAAATTTTTTATTGCATCATTTCTATTTTTTAGAAGCTTCATTTTTTCAGCATTTTCAATGCAATAATCAATAACCTTGCCCTCTTGATTAGATTTTTCAAGGTGATAAATTAATTCCTCAATATATTCTCTGCCACCCTGTTTATATTGATTTTCAAGCACTACTGAAGCTAATTTGTGCATGGCTTTTCTGTCTTCTTCAGTAATTTTTTCATACATAAGACTTTTAAGAAATTTATTGTAAAAATCAAATACGAAACCTCTATCCTCAATTTTTTTGCATAGTATTCCCGAGGAAATAAGCCCTTCAATAGCTTTCTCTAAATCTTTATTATTCTTTTCAATAAAACTCACAATTATTTCTAAAGAAACAGCACTATTAAATATTGATATTATTTGTAAAATATTATAATTTAATTCTCCCATTTCTTTAACTTGATTTAAAAGTACTCCATGCATATCTGATGGCACTATAAACTCAGAATATTCATAATCTTTAGTCCAATATCCCTCTTCACTATCTACATAAATATATTTTTTACTGAAAAAACTCTTTATTATTTCTTGAACAAATAATGGATTACCCTTTGTCTTCCCATATATACTAGCTGCAAATTTATAGGGTATCCCAGGCATATTAAGAATATTTTGAATCATTCTCCCTACTTCTTTTTCATCTAACTCTTTCAAAAAAATATTAGTTACGCCACTCATCTGAGGTATGCTTTTATTAAATTCTATAAATTTCTTATTTAGCACACATTCTCCATCACAGTAGGACATTATGACCATAATATTTTTATTGGGTAGTTTTTTCCTCATAAGATATTCCATTAACTCTATGGTAAAATCATCGGCTAAGTGGAAATTATCAATAATAATAACTATTGGTATATTATTTATACATTCTTCAATAAACCCTGTTGCGGAATGTATAAGCCTAAACCTTTCTTTATCACCACTTAAGGGCTCCGATGGTATTATATTCTTTTTACCACCTAGTTCAGGTATAAATTTTACTAGTTCCGACTCATACCTTTCGAGCACCTCTGGTTCACATTCAGAAATGAATTGTTTTAATATATCTACAAAAGCCTTATTACTATTTTTAGTAGCGGCCTCCAACATAAAACTGCTATACACATTTACTTTATTCAAAGAAAAAAGATGTTTTATTGAATTAAGAAACTGAGTTTTACCAATACCTGATTCTCCATGAATTAAAATAGTGGAATTATAATTACTTTTATTTTTTATCGCTTCATATATGTTTAAAACTTTATTAACTTCTTCATCTCTACCTATCATTTTCAAATTGAAATTTAATTTTTCTATTTCTTCTTTTCTATGTGGTACGAATTTCTTACGAAAAATAATATTTATATCCATTACTAGTTCTGAAATACTTTTGTAACCTTTTGTAGCATCTTTATAAATCATTTTATGGATTATCTTTTTAAATTTCACATTAAAATTTTCATTTCCATTAATCATTTCTACGATTTTGAATTCACTTAGAGCTACAAGTTCTTCATTAACAATGAAATTATGATCTTTACTTTTCATATACATAATGAAAAGTAATACCCCTAGAGAATATATATCACTAGAAATACTGCCTTTTTCACCTAATAATACTTCTGGCGCCTTAAAATAATCGACCTTATTTTCTTCCTTACAGAAACCTTGTTTTTCAAGTTCAATAGTGGCAAAATCTTTGAATTTAATGCAATATTTTTCACTGCTTTCTATATTTGAAACTATAATATTAGATAAATTTATACCTCCATAAACAAACCCTTTTAAATGAAGATAGTTTATACTTTGGCAAATTTCTATAAACAAATCTAATAACTCTTGCTCTTTCATTCCACCTACAATATCTGAAATACTTAAGTCATTTTGCAGATATTCAGTTGTGTAAAAATACACTTTATCATTTAATTTTTTATTATCTAACATATTAACTAAATCAAAATCATATACTGATGTTATATTTTTGCAGTATAGGTTAGTTAAACTAATGAACTCGTTTGTATAGAATTCTATTAATTCTTTTTTCAGATATTCTGAATTAATAATATTTAATTGAATAGTATCATAATTTTTTATTATGTCATTAACTACATAACTGGAAACTACTCTGTTTTGTTTTACACATTTAACTATTCTATACCTATTGTTAATAATTTCCACTTAAATCACTTCCTTAAATATTAATTAAATCATAATCTGAACGCTACAATAACAAAATATCCTTTTAGCATGTTACATAATACAAATATAACATATTTTTTGTATATCACCACTAGTTTACAGAAAAATATTTCTATTATTTTCTATTTTTTATAATCTCTTTAAAATTTGTACTTATCTATCATTATAACAAATTCCTAAGGACTTTAACTTATTTTTTTATAAAACGTCAAATATCACTACTAAAACAACATTTACAATACTGTTGTTGCATGGCTAAAAAATACCCCCAATAATTGGAGGTATTTTGAATATATACTTGTGTTTTAAGTTAATATCTCGTATCCAGTTTCGGTAACACGTATGGTATGTTCCCACTGAGATGACAATGATCCATCTACCGTAACAGCTGTCCAATCATCTTCTAGTACATCCGCTTCTGGACTACCGATATTGATCATAGGCTCAATAGTAAAGGTCATGTTAGGTAGTAATATCATGCCCTCTCCCTTTTTGCCAATATGAGGTACAAACGGTTCTTCATGAAACTCAATTCCAACGCCGTGTCCACCATAATCATATACTACAGAATATCCAAGACTTTCTGCATGTTGTTGAATTGCATTACCTATATCTCCAAGGGTATTGTAAGGTTTAACCTGCTGGATTCCCAGCTCTAAACATTCCTTTGATACCCGTACCAAATCTATTGCTTCTTTTGAAGCTTCCCCCATTATAAACATTCTATTAGCATCGCCGTAATATCCATCTAATATGCAAGTCACGTCCACATTAACTATATCACCGTCTTTTAGAACGGTATCATCAGGTATGCCATGACATATTACATTATTTATTGATGTACATACACTCTTAGGAAAGCCACCATAGCCTAGTGGTGCTGGATATGCATTATGCTCAACAGTATACTCATGTACCCAAGTATTTATTTCATTTGTGGTTACTCCAACCTTTATTCTCTCCCCTACCATATCAAGTATCTCATGAGTTAGCTTACAACTTTTTCTTATACCATCTATTTGCTGCTCTGTTTTCATGATATCCCTAGGTATTTTATAACCTACCTTTTGCTCTATATTACTTATAAATAGATCTTGCTCCATGTGACATCTTTTGTATTTTTTACCGCTGCCACACCAGCAAATATCATTTCGTGTTAGTATGCTCATTACATTTCCTCCCAATTAACATTATTCAAACTATCAATTTCAACTACAAGGCATTTGCTTATTTCTAAGTGATCTTGAATTTTCAAGATTATATGCTATATTGATAGTTTCACCTTTAATTATAGTTTATAATTGCAAGTATTCAACCTTATTCCAAAATCTTTTTTATTAAGCACCCTAAATTAAGATGCAAAAGTGATCAAATATAGTAAGTCTACTCTGAAATTAAGTTAACATCTTTTCTGAAGGTCATGATTTAATTAATAACTTCTATTGCCTTCTGCTCTAATATTTCCAAACTTTCACCCATTAGCATTCGAGTACTCTTCTCAGAATTTTCAGCTCTCCATACCTCTATATCCTCCGTAAGATTATATTTCCCTTTACTTGCTAATGCGTCAGTTAATGGTAGAACTTCATAAACAAACTTATTATTTTCAGTATATCGATGTACCCAAGTAGGCATATAAGATACTCCGCTTATTGTAATATTATTAGATAACTTACTCTTCTTAATTTGTATATTTACAATAATCCCATCCTCCGTATATCTATTATTAGTTCTTTCATATTGTTGATTTGAAATAAAATTCCCCATTGAGTAGACCACCAAGGACCTTTTACCTGTTTTTTTAGAAGTTACAAATTCAATAGGTTGAATAACGTGTGGATGACTTCCTAAAATAACATCTACCCCATAATCACATAATGCATTTGCAATGCGTATCTGATGGACATTGGGCTTTCTCTCATACTCATTTCCCCAATGAATAAAGAAAATAATTGCTTCCGCTCCCATACCTTTCATTTCGTCAATTTGAGTTTTAATTTTAAACAGGTCCTCATCAATGTGCTCATAACTAAAAGTATTTAATAAATTTACAACATCACTTGGGATTTGTATTGCATTTAGCGTTTTATTTTCTCCCTTTCTTGGTGTTTCAAAGCTATAACTTATAATTCCTAATTTTATGCCTTTAACTTCTTCTATTACATAAGGCTGCTTCTGTACATTATCTCTTGTACCAACGGATATAAGATTCCTTTTTTTTATTTCTTCAAGGGTGCTCAGAACTCCAGCGCTACCCATGTCAATAGTATGGTTATTAATTGTAGATAAGATGTCAAAGCCACAATTCTTCATAGCATCAACTATGCTACTAGGAGAATTAAAAAGTGGAAATCCTGAATATTTCTTCTTTTCACCAGCTAAGGTGGTTTCAAAATTTGCTAGAGCAATATCTGCGGGTTCTATAAGTGCTTTCACATATTTAAAATTATTTTCGAAATTATATTCTCCCGTTTTCTCATTGAATTGTGCTTTTAGCTGATCTCCATGAACTAGTATATCCCCCACAGCTATTATGTTCGCCACCTTATATTCCAGATTCTCACTTACTGGCGCTTTTTTTTCAACCTCTTTTTTATTAACCTCCAGATTTTTATTAGCTTTATACTTACCACCTTGGATATTAATATTTATTGTACTGATAAGTGTAGCTACAAAGATGCATAAAATTATTAGTATTTTAATAGATTTTTTCATATTATATCACCACTTTACATATTAATTAGATCAAAATTAGTTACAAACAAATTATACCATTTATTATAAAATATGTATAATATTTGTATATACATATATCTTATTTTCGGGGTAATATTATATATATTTTTACTTAAAGTTACATTTTATGTTTTATTATATATTATTTGTATGTATCCTATAAAAAGTAGTGTAATTTTTACTCACAATAGTGTAAAATATATTATTATATCTATATATCAAAGATAACTTTTAATATTAATTTCATTTTAATATTAAAACACATTAAAAATTTAATAATATTTATTGATTATATACATTTGGGGTGTGATGTAGTTATGAGACTTGTACCAATAGAATTTGCAAAACAAGGAGATTGTCTGGCTAAAACTATATTTGATGATGATGGAAGAGTTCTATTAAGAGAAGGTGTTATATTAACTGAAATTTTTTTAATAAGAATTAGACGTTTAAAAATTTATTCTATTTATATTAATGATGAATATAGCGATATTATAATTGAGGATGTTATAAAACCTGAGTTACGCCAAAATGCTATAAAAGCTATAAAAGAAACCTTTTATAGCTTTGAAAAATACAGTTTATATTCTAGTAATACAAATTTCAATGAAAAAAATTTTTCCAAAGAAAAACAAACCTATTTCGAATCTATAGGATGTATTGCCAAAGATATAATTGACGAAATTATAAGCAAGAAAAATGTAATGATTAATCTTGTAGACATTAAAAGTATGGATAATTATACTTACCAACATAGCGTGAACGTAGCTGTGATTTCTCTGGTACTCGGGGTTCAATTACAACTAAATCAAAATGATCTTTACACTTTATGTATGGGTGCATTGATTCATGACATAGGTAAGGTCCTTATTCCAAAAGATATAGTTTTAAAGCCTGGCACCTTAACCCATGAAGAGTTTGAAATTATAAAGCAGCATACTACAAAAGGCTATGATTATTTAAAAGGTTGTTTGGATATATCTGCTCCCGCAAGGATTGTCGCTCTTCAACATCATGAAAAAATGGACGGGCGCGGATATCCCGATAATGTAAAGAATAAATCTATAAATAGATTTGCTAGAATTGTTGCTATTGCCGATGTATATGATGCACTAACTTCGGATAGACCTTATAGAAAAGCTATGAGTCCTAATGATGCTGTAGAATACATACTGGCCCATGGAGATACTCAATTTGATTATGAAATGGTTAAAGCATTTTCTAAGGCAGTTGTTCCTTACCCACCTGGAACCCTAGTAAAACTAAGCACTGGTGATATCGGTGTTGTAACAGCTGTATTTCCTAACTATGGTTTAAGACCAGAAGTTAAAATTATAAAAAGAGGGTCCGCTACCAATGCAAGGGAGGTTGGATCACCAGTTTCATTAGTAGATCAATTGGATATTGTAATTAAAAATATCGAATTTGCTATTTAATATTCTATATGTATAAGTTAATTGTCACTTAAATCCTCACCTGCGAAGCTGCAATATTAATGACTATTTTATTTTTATGTTCCTTAAACGTTATAAAGGATATTCTGAACTATCAGAATATCCTTTTATATTAAAAATCATTATTGCTGTAGTCAGTTAGGACTTAGGCTATTCAACTTACCTATATTTTTCTATAAGCCACTATACCCTTAAGCTATTGTAAAGCTTACTATACAATCCTTTTAAGATACTCGTATTTATTAGAACCTGCATTGGCTACTAGATTGTTATTAGCTATTTCTGTAGCTTCCTCAATATCCTTTGCCTTAAACATTATAGTTCCACCATTTCTATTATACATTCCCCCACAAATTAGATACTTAGAAGAATGATTACCCTTGTTAGTACTCGCAGCATAAGTTATTGCTAAACTGTCATTACCCTCTTGTGAATAATTAATCTTAACCCATAAATCCTTTGTTTCCATATTGTTTTACCTCCAGTTAAATAATCCACTAAAGTGGTCCATTAAAAATGCAGTTCAGCTGTAAAGTGAAGCCGCTATAAAATACAATAACTATATATTAAAAAATACTTTACAGGTATTTTTATCCTTAATACTATATCCATATTATAGCGAACGTTTGTTCGTAAGTCAATAGATTTTATAAAATTTTAATATCACTGCTAAATATATATGCTTGTCCTATAGTATTTATTACCACTAATATATATTACGAATAACATTCAAGAAAATATTAATGAATACAAAAGGCACAAGCTTAGAGTATGTTTTATACCCTAAGCCTGTACCCAGTTCCCCAAACAGTTTCAATATATTGAGGATCAGACGTAGATGCCTCAATTTTCTCTCTAACTCTGCCAATATGTACTGTAACGGTTGCAGTATCTCCTATAGCATCAAATCCCCAAATTTTTTCAAATAATTCATCTTTGCTAAATACTCTGTTGGGATTTTCAGCTAGATATAGCAGTATGTCAAATTCTTTTTGAGCTAAATTTATTGTCTCACCATTCATAAATACCTGTCTACAATCTTTTTTTATTTCTAGACCTCTTACTATAATCGTGCTATTTTTGGCGCTACCGTTAAATTTATTCTTTATTCTTTCGTAATTTCGAAGATGTGACTTGACCCTAGCGACTAATTCACTGGGATTGAAGGGCTTTGTAATATAGTCATCCGCACCAAGACTGAGCCCCTTTATTTTATCAATATCTTCCTTTTTTGCAGAAACCATTAAAACTGGAATGTCTTTCTCCTCTTGCAAACTACGCAGAATAGTATATCCATCGATTTTAGGAAGCATAACATCAAGAATTAGCAAGTCAAATCCATTGGTTTTTAATGCATTTAATCCGTCTACACCGTTGTTACATATCTTAACCTCAAAGCCTTCAAGCTCTAAATAGTCTTTTTCAAGTTCAGCAATACACACATCATCTTCAACTATTAAAATTCTTTTCATAATACTCCTCTACCCTTCAGATATTTTTCCAAATGATATCAAAATGCTTGTCCCCTTACTTTCATGACTTACAGCCCATATTTTCCCTTTATGGCCCTCTACAATTTGTTTTGCAATGGCAAGTCCAAGTCCACTTCCATTTGCTTCACTTCTTGCGCCGTCTGCTCTATAAAACCTATCAAAGATTTTATTTACATCCTTCTCGTCAATACCAGAGCCGTTATCCCTTATTTCAATAATAATACTAGAATTAGTTTCTCGAATCAGTATTGTAATTTCCCCTTGCTCTTTATCCATATATTTACGAGCATTATCAATAATATTTAGTATAACCCTCATCAATCTTTCTCTATCAATCTTAACGTATTTTGATGTTTTTAAGTCATTTTTTAAACAAATCTTTATATTTGATTTTTCAAGTTCTAGTGCACTTTCGTGAATGCAGTAATTAAAGTAATCTATAATATCCGTTTTTTGAAAATTAAATGGAAGCTGGCTCAGATCCAATTTAGAGTATAACAGTAAGTCATCAATCATAACATCCATCTGTTCCGCTTTAGAATAAACAGTTTTTAAATAGCGTTCTGCCTTTTCAGGAGTGTTCGCAACACCATCTAAGATACCCTTAACATAACCTTTTATTGAGGTTATAGGTGTTTTGAGATCATGAGATATACTAGAAACTAGCATTGTCCTATTATCATCATACTTTTTTTTAAGGGAAACAGAATCCTTAAGTTGTATTCTCATCTTTTCAAAATCAGCACATAAATCAACAATTTCTTCGTCGCCAACTTCAATAATTTCTAGACTTAAATCCCCTTTACTAATGTCTCCCACTGCAGCTTTTAAAAGTGACAGTGGCTTAATTATTCTTTTTGAGAGCAGATAGGACATAAATATATTAACCCCTATAAAAGTCATTACAAATACCACAAGGATAAATAAGATAAATTTCTCAAGAATACCGGAATACTCAAAAGTTGGTGCCAATAATATGGCATTGCCTAGAGCTTCATCTTTAAACCTAAGTGGAACCACTTCAACTATGTAATCTATTGTATCAATCTCAACTAGATTTTTTTCAGATTTAACCTTAGCTTCTAATATACATTTCTCTATATCTATTTTATTTACATTCTTTGATGTGAAAATAACAGTATTGTTTTTAAGAATTATAAGCTCTCCATCTATATTGGATAACTTTTGATACAAATATTTCTGAAACTTTGGATCTTCTATATCCTCAGAATTTTCTTTCCATATAGCACTCTTAGTATCAGACAACTCAGTTTTTATTAATATAAAATTTTTAAAATTATCATAACCTACATCCTTATTAAACATTTTCGAGGATACAAAAATAAATAGGAATGCGGCTATAATTGTAATGACAAAAGGTATTACTATAGTTATAGTATTGGAAACAATTAATCGCTTTTTTATATTCATTCTTATCACCTCAAAATCCGTTAAATTAGTTTAATAACAACTTTTAAAATTCTTTTTTGTCAAATAAATAATATCCTGCTGTAAAAAATATTATACCATAGCTGAGCATCATCATAAACTGAAGAAAGATTTTAAAAACAGGAATAGTCTCCATAAGAAACAGTGTATACCAGTTCAACATTGAGGTAATAAATATCCCAGAAAATCTATAAAATATAATTCCTAGCCCTTTAAACGTAACGAAAACAAAAATGGACAGGAAAAATACGCTTATCCCACTTCTAATTATATTTGTGAAAAACACAATTATTATTGATAAAATAGCCATAGGCATTAATGTTACAAGATAAGAAATTAAGATTTTTAAAACACTTCCTAAAGAAAAGGAATTTGAATTAAAAAGACAACCAGCCAGTATTGAAAAAATCATTATAAATAAAAGGTTGGCAAGTATAAATAACATAATTGCAGTTAATTTTGCGCTGTAAAACTTCAATCTTGAAATGGGCCTGGTAAGTGCAATCTTCATAGTATTTTGTGAAAATTCTCCTGAAAAACTTTCTATGGTAACAAGCGCCGTAAATAGTGGAAGAATGGTATTTACTACGACTGATAGTACCATTATAGGAAAGTCCATACTTGAAACCCCACGCAGTCCAAAACCAGTTCTTAATACCACCATGGATACCTGTCCTATTATGATGAAAATAAGAGATATAATCACCGCAACTAATACTTTTTTCCTTTTATACAGTTTTTCAATCTCATTTGCTAAAGCAGCCTTAAATTCTACCATTTCTTTCTACCTCGCTAACAAAATAATTTTCAAGTGTTGCATAATTGTTTAGTATATTTTTCATAGTATCTACATTAAGCATTTTCCCATCGTATAGTACACCAATATTAGTACAAGTAAGTTCCACATCGTGAATAAGATGGCTTGAGATAAAAAATGTAGCATTTTCTTTTTCTACCAGGTCTTTTATTATATTTCTCATAGAAATCATTCCTTCAACATCAAGTCCATTTAAGGGTTCATCTAAAATAATAACTTCCGGACGCGATAAAATTGCAGCGGAAATTCCTAGTCTTTGTTTCATTCCAAGTGAAAATTTTCTTGCTTTCTCGTTTTTATATTTTAACATTCCTGTAATCTCTAAAACTTCATTGATTCTTGCTTCATCAACATCTTTATAATATCTTGAAAATTGTTTTAAGTTTTCAAAGGCTGTTAAATAAAGATAGGATTCTGCTGTTTCTATAATACAGCCTACCTTTTGCATTGCAAGCTCATGTTCTTCCAATATACTATGCCCTAAAATTTTAACATCTCCACTGTCTGGTTTTATAAGTCCCGTCATGATTTTCATAGCCGTAGTCTTACCTGCCCCGTTGGGTCCTAAAAATCCAAAGATATCGCCTTTATGTATATCAATGTTAATATCTGTTATACCTCTTCCATTTTTGTATAGCTTGGAAAGGTTTTTAATTTCAATAACTTTATCCATTTGTATACCTCCCTAATTTAGTTTAATAATCCTTCGTGATTATAAATCATAAGTTTGAATAAATATTATATAATAAAACTCTAATTATCAGATAATTAAGAAGGTGACTACTCTTTACATAACCACATGAAAATAAATAACAAGCCAGTATAATAGAAATTTCACTTGTTATTTATTTTCATGTGCCATATTGGTATATTTTTTAGAGTCGCCTATACATAATATCAGTGTGCTTATTTACTATTAGTTAAACACTTTACTGAATTGATCATCAAATAAGATTGTATTACTTCTTACGCTTTCATTAATGCTTAAGCCAATTTTTGCTGATTGTTGGTTAATATATATAGTGCCTTTATTTGCTTCTCCCGCCACATTAAAACTAGCACTCATCTTATTATTCACATCGAATTTCGCATCAAATTTAAAGTCTTTCTTATTGACGGCATATTCTTCATAGCCATTTACATATACCTCATAATATCTTCCACTTATGTTTTTGTCATCAACTGCAGTAACATCTAAGATTCTCTCACCCATTTTTACTAATTTTCCATCTTTTTCGATCAAAATATCTGTCTTATATTTTCCTATATATTTTTCAGGATTAGATAATTTGCTATAATCTTGCTCTATATTTTTTTCTACTTTCTTACCAGAAAGATCAGGTTTATTAACCTTAGTTGAGTTAATATTGGACATCTTCACTAATAGTTCAAAGGTTAATTTATGCTCTGTACCACTTTCATCTTTACCAGAAATTACTCCGCTACCAAGAACACCTTGAATTAACCCTTCTTTAGTTGTTACCATATTCCCCTTAACTTCTTTTACAAATACATCATTTGTTAATTGAGGCCTGCCTTTATCAGTATCATATCTAGTACCAAATAGATTTTTAGATTGAAGAGATACCACTGCATTAATGAGAGCTGGTATTTGCGCTTCGCTAAGTGACCCAGATAAAGTCTTCGTTCCATCTGAATTTTCAGTAACTACAACAGCATCTTTTAAATTACCCACAAGAGCATCTGCAATTTTTTCCATATCAGCAGCTTCTTTTTCTTTAAAAGGGTTGTTAGAGGTTATGTTTTTGCGGGGACTTTTGAAATCACTTGTATAATAAACATTTTGTTCACTGTTTTTATATATAGAACTATTTTTGTCAGAGTAGTTATAGTCCTCTGTCTTTTTTAAGCCCTCCAGTCTAGTTGATACGTTTTCCTTAGCTCCATTTTTCACATCAACTTTATCAAGGGAATTTTGAGAATAAATAACAGTAGCATTATCCTTTAGAATAATTGAGCTGTCCATAGTATAGCTTGAAAGCTTTGTGGTACAACTTTCTGCTGTATATTTTACAGAATCTTTAAGTTGATCATATCCACTTTTAGTTATTACTTGCGCAATAGCAGTAGATGTAAACATTACAGTACCTAGCGCAAAACTTATGATGGTTGCTTTTTTCTTATTTAATTTCATTTTTGTAAAATCTCCTTTTGCTTTAAATTTACTTTTAAACATGAAAGTCTTTCATAATTCTATTTTAAAGTACATCTCTCTACTTTCTATAAACAAATTATAAACAAAGTATAAACTTTGTTTATATCTATAGCAACCGAACTCTAGTTCCTTGCATTAGGTTTAGTGCCTCTATAGCTTTAACAATATCTTTGAATATAAAAAAACAACCCCGGAAAGTACAAGCTCTTTCTTAGGCTGTTTTATAATTAAAATTGTTTTTTTATCAAATATTATTTTTCCCCCATCTTAATTGCCTTTTCAGTGCAACTTTCCATAGCTGAAATTACTGCTGCCCTAAAATTATTCTTTTCTAAGGTATATACTGCCTCTATAGTAGTTCCTCCTGGCGAACATACATTATCTTTAAGTTTACCTGGGTGTTCTCCAGTGTCTATCACCATTTTAGCTGCTCCTAGCACCGCTTGAGCTGCCATTCTATAAGCCTTATCTCTTGGCATTCCTTGAAGTACAGCGCCATCTCCTAAGGCTTCAATGAACATATACACATAAGCAGGAGATGAGCCACTTACTGCAGGAACTACATCAATAAGATTCTCCTCTAATATTTCTATTCTGCCAAAGCTTTCAAAAACATTTACTACATCTTGCAATTCTTCTTTAGTTATATTTTTATTAGCACACAATGCACTCATTCCCTCGCCTACAAGAGCTGGAGTATTTGGCATAGTTCTTATAACCTTTGCAGAGGCTCCAAGGGTATTGCTCATATGTTCTAGCGTTATCCCTGCAGCTATAGTTACTATAACTACGTCCTTCTTTAAATATGGTTTTATTTCATCAATAATGTCAAAATATTTAAAAGGCTTTATAGCCAGTATTACTATATCAGAAAACTTTGCGACTTCCATATTATCTTTAGTTACTAAAATATTATATTCTTCTTTTACCTTATTTAAACTCTTATCTGATGGATTACTTGCTATTACCTTTTCACTAGAAACTAACTGTGATTTTACTATTCCACCTATCATAGCTTGAGCCATATTGCCGCAACCTATAAATCCTATTGTTTTATTCATATAAACACTTCCTCCTAAGTTATTTTTTAAAATAATACTAATTATATCATTAAATGGCGCCTACAAATAAAAAATAAATCAGCAGGTTAACCTATTTTTTTATATTAATAAAATACACTATTATGGAATAAATTTCATAATAGTGGTTATATTATGAATGAATATATTTATTATCAAGGACAAAGTAATAAATAATTATTTTGTACTCTTGAGCAATACAAGGAGGTTTATTCAATGTCACATAAAGATAACAAAAACAGCAAAGATAATAAAAAGGCTAATCCAAAAACAAAACAAGAATTATCTAAAATGAGAATGGAAACTGCAAATGAAATTGGAGTTTCTAAAGAATCTAAGAAATTAGGAAAAGAAACAGAATAACACTCTACACTCTAAAAGGGAGATGCCTTAAGACATCTCCCTTTTACTTTATTAAATAAAATTATAATTGCGATTTTATTACTCTTTAATATGATTTAATCTTTATCTTTCCTCCGCCATAAAATATAATCCTAATATTTCTGGTCCTGTATGAGACCCAATGGCTGTACCCACATAGTTTAAAATGACATCCTTAACATTTCCATTCTCGCGAATCAAAGCCTCGAGAGTTAATGCTTCTTCAATACAATCACCATGACCTATTGCAATAACTTGTGGTATATTGGGATTTGTTCTTTCTTTAAATTTTTCAGCTAAGGTATTTATTGCCTTTTTTCTTCCTCTACATTTAGAAAAAGGAGTTAGCCTTCCCTCATTGTCCATAAACAAAACGGGTTTTATATTTAACAATGTACCAACAGTTGCAGCAGAGCTAGATATTCTTCCACCTCTTTTTAAATGATTTAAATCATTAACTGTAAACCAGTGGTTAATCTTAAGTTTATTTTCCTCAATCCAAGTAACTATTTCTTGTTTAGTATTCCCGCTCTTTAACATTTCATAAGCATAGTAAACTAAAAGTCCTTGACCAAGGCTTGCACATTTACTATCAATTATACTTATATCTGCCTCTGGAAAGTCTTCAAGTGTAGTTTCTCTTGCTATATTTGCACTATTTATAGTTCCTGATAATGCAGAAGACATAGCAATATATATAATAGATTTTTCTGCCGATGCATACTTGCTAAACACCTCTACATATCTTTGGCTATTTATCTGTGAGGTAGTAGGCATTTCTCCTTGTCTTAGTGCATCATAAAAGTCCTTACGAATAAAATTTTTCCCGAAGTCATCCTCTATTGCTTTCCCTTTAAAATTACATACTAAACCTATGGGTACTATATTTTCTTGTCCAATATAATCTAAAGGTAAATCGCATCCTGAATCTATTACTAAAATTATCTCACTATGTGTTTTACTCATAACTCAATTCCCCTTTGCCCTTCTGATTATTCTCCTCTCTATTATGTATGATTTATCCATACACTTCAATACCAAAAAAAAGAAAAGTATATATACTTTTCTTAAACACACTAAAATCAACCACATTAATTATTCTATTAACCTATTATTCACTTTAAAACTATTATTTATTCTACTACTTTGCCAATTTTTCTAAATTTATAATATCTTTTGGTAAGCAATGATTCTATAGGTTCACTTATTAATCTATTAATTGACTCCTCTAAATTACGCTTAATACTTAATGCCATCTCATCTACATTAGTATGTGCTCCCCCTAGGGGCTCTTTTATAATTCTATCTATTATTCCAAAATTAATTAAATCTTGAGCTGTTATTCTCATTGCATTTGCGGCTTCTTTAGCCCTGCTTGCATCTTTAAATAATATACTAGCAAAACCCTCTGGTGATAAAATAGAATAAATTGCATGCTCTAGCATCCAAACCTCATCCGCTACCGCCAGCGCTAAAGCTCCACCACTTCCGCCCTCTCCAATAACTATTGAGATTACTGGTGTTTTTAAATTTGACATTTCCATAAGATTTCTAGCAATTGCTTCCCCTTGACCTCTTTCTTCTGCACCTAGTCCACAATATGCTCCTGGAGTATCTACTAGGCAAATAACCGGTCTTTTAAACTTTTCTGCCTGTTTCATAAGTCTTAAAGCTTTTCTATATCCTTCTGGATTTGGCATCCCAAAGTTTCTCTTTATATTTTCCTTGGTGTTATTTCCCTTTTGCTGAGCTATTACAGTTACAGGAATACCATTAAGTCGTGCAATTCCACCTACAATAGCAGAATCATCCCCATAATATCTATCTCCATGTAGCTCCATAAAGCAGTCAAAAATTTTATTTATATAATCAAGAGCAGTAGGACGTTCCACAAGCCTTGCAATACTTACTTTATCCCAGGCAGTTAAATTTTTATAGGCTTCCTTTTGCATATTATAGAGCTTAACTTCCATCTGTCTTATTTCTTTTCCTAAATCCATATTTTGCTCTGTTGCCAAATTTTTAAGTTCATCAATTTTACTTTTAAGTTCATACATGTGTTTTTCAAAAGGTAAAGTTCCCATAAAATCGCCTCCCTATGTGTTACTTTTATCACTCTATATTAGCTATGAATGAATTTTCAGTATCTCAGTTAAGGTATCCTTCATAGCTCTTCTATCCACTACCTTATCTATAAAACCCTTTTGAAGCAAGAATTCAGCCCTTTGAAAGCCATCCGGTAATTGCTGCTTTATTGTTTGTTCGATAACTCTTTTACCTGCAAACCCTATTAGTGCATTGGGCTCAGCTATTATTATATCTCCAAGCATTGCAAAACTTGCTGTAACTCCACCAGTAGTTGGGTCTGTAAGAACAGTTATATAAAGGCACCCTTTAGCATTATGTCTTGCAATAGCAGCACTAGTTTTAGCCATTTGCATTAGAGAGTATATACCCTCCTGCATCCTAGCTCCCCCGGAAGCTGTAAATATAATAATTGGCTTTTTAGCTTCTGTGGCACTTTCAATAGCCCTTGTAATTTTTTCTCCAACAACAGAGCCCATGCTTCCCATCATAAAATTACTATCCATCACCGCAATTACCGTATGTTGTCCATTTATCTTTCCTTCTCCAGTTATTACAGCTTCATTTAATGATGTTTTGTCTCTTAGAGCTTGAAGTTTATCTTCATATCCTTCAAAATCTATAGGATTAGCTGAGATCATATCCTTATCGTATTCTATAAAAGTTCCACTATCTATAGTATAATTTATTCTTTCTCTGCATCCAATCCTAAAATGGGTTCTACAATTTTCACAGGTCATTATGCTATTCTCTAAATCCTTACTATAAAGAATCTTTCCACAGGTTTCACATTTAACCCACATTCCTGAGGGAATATTAGGTTTTTTCTCACCATTTTCATTTTCTAAATTTTTAACCTCAATATATCTACTTTTTTTAAATATACGTTTAAACTCAAACATATAACTGCCCCTTTCTAAAAGCATACCTACACTACAATTTAAAGCATGGGAAATAGATACCCACACTTATATTATAAAGCTTTTAGCTAATAGATTCCAGTATGCATTTAGCTACTTTTTAAAGATTTTTAAATTCTTTGCTAATGAAGCTAGTATCAAAGTTTCCACTTATAAAATTTTCATTGTTTACTATTTTATATTGGAAGTCTATGTTAGTATCCACACCTTCGATTATAAACTCACCCAAGGCCCTTCTCATTTTATATAGTGCTTCTTGTCTATCTTTTCCATGTACAATTAGTTTCCCAATCATGGAGTCATAGGTAGGCGGAATTTTGTAACCTTGATATGCCGCACTATCAATCCTTACCCCATTTCCACCAGGAAGGTGAAGTGATTTTATCTCACCTGGACATGGCATGAAGTTTTTATTTGGATTTTCAGCATTTATTCTACATTCAATAGCATGCCCCTGAATTTTTATATCCTCCTGTTTATAAGGAAGCACTTCTCCCGAAGCAATCAATATCTGTGCTTTAACTAAATCTACCCCAGTGACCATTTCAGTTATTGGATGCTCTACCTGTATTCGTGTATTCATCTCCATAAAATAGTAATTTCCATACTTATCTAATAAGAACTCTATAGTTCCAGCATTTTTATAATTAATAGACCTAGCCGCTTTAACCGCAACCTCACCCATCTGTTTTCTAAGTTCCTGCGTCATTGCAGCTCCTGGAGCCTCTTCGATTACTTTCTGATTCCGCCTTTGGACAGAACAATCCCTCTCGCCAAGATGAATAACATTTCCATGCTCATCTGCAAGTATTTGGAACTCTATGTGTCTTGGTTCTTCTATAAATTTTTCCATATACATTGTGTCATCACCAAAAGCTGTTTTTGACTCAGTTTTAGCAGTGTTGTACGCGGGTATTAGATCTTCTACTTTTGTAACAACTCTTATTCCTCGTCCCCCACCACCTGCTGAAGCTTTTATCATTACAGGGTATCCTATTTTCTCAGCTGATTTTAAAGCATCTGTTTCAGAGGATAACTCTCCATCTGACCCAGGTACTACTGGTACTCCAGCCTTTATCATCATTTCTCTTGCCTTTAGCTTATTACCCATATTATCGATATTTTGAGAATCCGGCCCTATGAATTTTATATTACATTCCTCACACATCTGTGCAAATTTACTATTTTCAGATAAGAAACCGAATCCAGGATGAATTGCCTCCGCACCTGTAAGCACTGTAGCACTTAAGATATTTTGCATATTCAAATAACTATCCTTAGATTTAGCCGGTCCTATGCATATAGCCTCATCTGCCATTTGAGTATGAAGTGCATTTTTATCTACCTCGGAATATACTGCAACAGTTTGAATACCCATTTCATGGCACGCTCGAATTATTCTTACCGCTATTTCGCCCCTATTAGCAATTAATATCTTCTTAAACATATTATTTACCTTCCCTGCACTTAAAATTATTAATTGAGCCCTACTGCAAATGTAATTTCAGCTTCTGCAACCTTTTCGCCATTTACTGTAGCTACTGCCTTTCCAATTCCAACAGGCCCCTTCATTTTGATTATTTCTACCTCAAGTCTTAGCACATCTCCTGGAACAACTTTTTTTCTGAATCTAGCTTTATTAATTCCACCAAAGTACGCAATTTTACCTTTGTAATCTTCCATACTTAAAAGTGCTACGGCTCCAACCTGTGCAAGCGCCTCAATTATTATCACTCCTGGAAGTACAGGTTCAGTAGGGAAATGTCCTTGGAAGAAATACTCATTCATAGTAATATTCTTATACCCTACGGCTCTTTTTCCTGGTTCTAGTTCCTCTACTTTATCCACGAACAAAAATGGATATCTATGAGGAATAATCTCTTGAATTTGTTTTATATTCAAAGTAGTACCTATTGTATTTTCCATATTATGCTTCCACCTTTCACTCATATAAATCAGTGGACAGATTTTAATCCTCGGTTGGATTTGCCTCCACTATTTTTTACGTATTTTGAATAATGGCTGTCCGTACTCTACCATATCTTCATTTAAAACTAATACTTCTACAATTTCTCCATCTACTTCACTTTCAATTTCATTCATAAGCTTCATAGCTTCTAAAATACAAAGTGTATCTCCTTTTTTAACCAAAGAACCAACTTTTACGAAATTCTGTGATTCATCACTAGGTGAAGAATACATAGTTCCAACAATAGGTGATTTAACTACAAATAGATTTTCCTCAGGTATTATACTAGCTTCATTTTCTATATTGCTTTGTATTTTTTCTTCAGACCTTTGATTTATAGCTAAACTTTCTCTATTTACTGATTCGTTAATAACTGATGTAGCCAGGGCAGTAGGTGCAGGAATTCTTTCTACTATTAACTGCTGCTCTTTTTTCTCCATCTTTATTCTGATACCCTCTGTCTCAATTTCAAATGATGTAAGCTGTGAATCACTAACGGTTTTTATTAGCTCTTGAATGTTTTTATAATCCATAATTATTTACCATCCCATTTTTTAAGCAATATAGTAGCGTTGTGACCACCAAAGCCTAGTGAATTAGACATTGCATATTTAAGCTCTTGCGTGCGACCAATGTTTGGAACGTAATCTAAATCACACTCTTCATCTGGAACCTTATATCCTATAGTTGCTGGAACAAAAGACTCTTCTAAGGCTTTTATACATACTATAGCTTCTATAGCTCCTGATGCTCCAAGCAGGTGTCCTGTCATAGACTTTGTTGAACTTATAGGTATTTTATATGCGAATTCTCCAAACGCAGATTTTATAGCTGCTGTTTCAAACTTATCATTATATGGAGTACTTGTTCCGTGTGCATTGATGTAAGATACTTCTTCGGCTTTAACATCGCCATCTTTAAGTGCCATTACCATTGCTCTTGCTGCTCCTTCACCGTCTGGTGATGGCGAAGTTATATGATAAGCATCACAAGTCGCTCCGTAACCCTTCATCTCTGCATATATTTTTGCATTTCTTTTTTGTGCATGCTCTAAAGATTCAAGTATAACTATACCTGCACCCTCTCCCATAATAAAACCAGACCTCTCTTTATCAAAAGGAATGGATGCTCTTAGTGGATCTTCACTTTTGCTTAAGGCTGTCAGCGACGTAAACCCCGCTAGCGCCAGTGGAGTTATTGATCCTTCTGCTCCTCCAGCTATTATTATGTCCGCCCTTCCATCTTGAATCAAGTGGAAAGCGTCTCCTATGGCATTAGTTCCTGTAGCACAAGCCGTAACTACACTAGTACACATACCTTTAGCGCCATACTTTATTGCAATGTTTCCAGCTGCCATATTACCTATTATCATAGGTATTAAAAATGGTGAAACTCTATTTGGTCCTTTTTCCATAAGTTTCCTATGTTCTTGCTCAATAGTACTAAGTCCACCTATTCCTGAACCAACTACTACCGCTAATCTTTCACTGTCTATAGCTTCTAGGTCAAGTCCCGAATTTTTAACAGCTTCATCAGCTGCAACCATTGCATACTGACAGAATTTATCCATTTTTCTAGCTTCTCTTTTATCTACGGCAACTGTTACATCAAAATCCTTAACCTCTGCGCCCAACTTACATTTAAATTCTGAAATATCAAAAGACTTAATTACATCTATACCGCAAGTACCTTCTTTTACATTATTCCAAAAATTAACTACATCATTTCCTATAGGAGTAACTGCTCCCATACCTGTTATAACAACTCTATTTTTCATAACTTGAACCCTCCTTTAATTATTACCTTAAAGTATTTAATCACCTAGAGGTGTTTTATCGCCTAAAGGTGCTGTATTAACTGTTTTTGCTGCTACATAACCATTCCACCATCTACGCTTATAACCTGACCTGTTATGTATGAAGCTTCCTCTGAGGCTAAAAATGCTACTGCATTTGCCACATCTTCTGGCATGCCAAGTCTCTTTAATGGAATAGTGTCCATTATAGCCTCTTTTACCTTAACTGACAAAGCCTCAGTCATGTCTGTTTGAATATATCCTGGTGCTACTGCATTACACGTAACCCCTCTACTTGCAAATTCCCTAGCTACGGCCTTAGTCATGCCTATTATGCCTGCTTTTGCAGAGGAATAATTTACTTGGCCTGCATTTCCTGTAAGCCCAGACACTGAGGATATATTTATTATTCTGCCACTTCTTTGTTTAAGCATTATTGCTGATACATGCTTTGTACAATTAAAAGCACCCTTTAGGTTGATATCTATAACGCTATCAAAGTCCTCTTCCTTCATTCTCATTAAAAGACCATCTTTTGTTATGCCAGCATTATTAACTAAAATATCTAAGCTTCCGAATTCTTCAATACATTTTTTCATCATATGCTCTACATCACTATAGCTACTTATATCACACTGAACCGCTAGAGCTTTAGCTCCTAACGTTTCTATTTCTTTAACTACTTCCTGTACTGCGTTTGCGCTGTTTCTATAATTAACAACTATATTTGCTCCAAGTTTTGCTAGCTTTAATGCTATCGCTCTTCCAATCCCACGACTAGCTCCTGTAACTACTGCTGTTTTTCCTTTTAACATATATCTGTGCTCCTTTGCATCTTTTATAGTAACTTTGCTTCTTACGAAGCTCCTGCTTATTAATAAATAGAACCACTTAATTAGTTTTACTACTTGAGCAATTCTAATGTTTAAGTAGTTGTACTGCTTTATTTAAAGATGCTATATCTTCTATATTCACTATTGTAAGTTTTCTATCTATCTTCTTAACGAAGCCACTTAATACCTTACCTGGTCCTATCTCTACGAAGGTATCAACGCCATCTCTTATCATATTTCTTATAATTGTTTCCCATAAAACAGAACTCATAACTTGAAGCTTTAAATTAGCTTTTATATCATCCACTGTCTTAACATAATCGCCAGTAACATTTGTCATCACTGGAATCGTAATGTCTTTAAGGTTTATATTTTGTAGTTCAATTTCTAATTTATCCCCTGCGGGTTTTAACATTGAAGTATGGAAGGGTGCACTTACAGATAAAAGCATTGCTTTTTTTGCACCTTTTTCTTTAGCCTTTTCGCAAGCAAGTTCAACTGCTGCTATTTCCCCGGCAATTACTATTTGTCCCGGGCAATTAAAATTAGCAATTTCTACTATGCCAGAAGTTCTAGCTTCAATACAGGCCTGCTCAACAAAATTAGCTTCTAGCCCTATTATAGCTGCCATAGTTCCTATTCCCACAGGCACTGCTTGTTGCATGAATCTTCCACGCTTTTTAACAAGTTTTACGGCATCTTTAAATTCCATAGCTCCACTGCAAACAAGTGCTGAGTATTCTCCAAGACTAAGTCCTGCAGTTACATCACATTTTACACCCTGCTGACTTAATGCCATAAGTGCTGCTATGCTAGTAGTTAAAATAGCGGGCTGTGTATTCTCTGTAATATTTAGCTCCTCTTGCGTACCTTCAAAACAAAGTTTACTTAATTCAAAATCAAGTTCCTTATCTGCTATATTAAATATATTTTTGCAAACCTCTATATTATCAAATAATTCCTTGCCCATTCCAATATATTGGGCTCCCTGTCCGGGAAAAATAAAAGCAGTTTTACTCATAATTTCCCTCCTTAAATAACTTATTTATATGAAATAATAATATTTTCTTTTATATAAATTTTCTAATAGCTACTTCTGCCTCTGTAAACATTTCTTGTATAATATCCTTGCAACATTGTTCTTTCTTTACTAGGCCAGCAATTTGTCCTGCCATGACAGATCCCATATCTGTATCGCCTTCTTTTGCTGCTCTTGGTAAACATCCTCGTCCTAATTCCTCTAAATCCTCTATAGGAGCATTTTCCTTTTCAAGCTTTTGAAATTGTCTTGATAGCTTATTTTTTAAAACCCTAATAGGATGCCCTGTAGATCTCCCTGTAACCACGGAATCTATATCCTTTGCAGATAATACCTTGTGTTTGTAATTTTCATGTATAGTACATTCATTTGCTACTAAAAACCTTGTTCCCACTTGAACTCCCTGTACTCCAAGCATAAAGGCTGCTGCAACCCCTCGTCCATCACCTATGCCTCCCGCTGCAATTACAGGAATATTAACTGCATCAACAACTTGAGGAACAAGTGCCATAGTTGTAAGTTCACCAATATGACCTCCAGATTCACAGCCTTCTGCAATAACTGCATCCGCTCCAGCTCTCTCCATACGCTTAGCAAGACCCACAGAAGGTACCACTGGTATTACTTTAATTCCATGTGACTTCCAAAGCTCCATATACTTACCTGGGTTTCCAGCTCCTGTAGTAACCACTTTTACGCCTTCTTCACATACAAGATGTGCGATTTCTTCTGCATTCTCACTGAGTAGCATTATATTCACACCAAAAGGTTTATCTGTTAACTTTTTTGCTTTTCTAATTTCATCTCTTATATAATCAACTGGTGCATTAGCAGCTGCTATAATTCCTAGTCCCCCTGCATTAGATACTGCAGAAGCTAAGCTACTATCCGCAACCCAAGCCATTCCACCTTGTATTATTGGATATTTTACACCTAAATCTTCAAAAAATACAGAATTAAACATTTTACCCCTCCTTGATTCCTAAATCATGTAGTTAGGGTTAGATAATTATAGAAAAAAAGCATATATTACTAAAACTACATTTCATGTAATATATACTTTTTTACCGTACTGAAGGAAACTAAATTTTAATATACTTAGTAGTTCAGCTCTCTAATTATCTAACCCAACAATTCCTATTATTTAAGTTTAGCTTCTATATATTTAACAATTCCCTTTACATCCTTAATGTTTTCAATATCTTCATTAGGTATTTCAATTTCAAAAGCTTCTTCAAGTGACATTACAATCTCAAATATTTCAAGAGAATCTACACCTAAATCATCCGCAAAATTTGCTTCCATTGTAACCTCTGCTTCGTCTAACCCTAATTGATCAACTATTACTTTTTTAACTTTTTCAAATACCATTATTAATTCCTCCTAATATTTTATTTGCTTATTGTCCATTCTATTAATGAAGCTCCGTAGGTTAATCCACCGCCAAAGCCTACAAGTATAATTTTATCTCCAGCATTCAATAAATTTGTTTTATTCATTTCGTCTAAGGCTATTGCTATACTTGCTGCTGAAGTATTTCCATACTTATCTAAATTCACAAAGAATTTATCTTTGTCAGCTTTTAATCTTTTTACAACAAAATCTATTATTCTGAAATTTGCTTGGTGGCAAACTACATACTTAATATCATCTAATGTGTAATTATTTTCTTTTAAAATTTTATCTATGCTACTTACAATAATATTTACTGCAAACCTAAAAATTTCTTTGCCATCCATATCTATCTTTGCTTTAAAATCTACTTTTCCCCTTGAAAATGTGTTTATCACATCTACAGTTGGGCAAGTTAAAAGATCAAACTTCTTACCTTCTGAAGCCGAATCCACAGAAATAATTCCTCTTTTAGTCCCTACCTCAATTACTGCTGCTCCTGCACCATCTCCAAAGAGTATACAAGTGTTTCTATCTGTCCAATCAACAATCTTTGATAGTACCTCAGCTCCTATTATTAAAGCCCTTTTGCGGTCACCTGTTTTTAAAAATTGCATTGCGATATTAAGGGCAAATATAAATCCCGTGCAGGCTGCTGATATATCAAAGGCCATAGCACTGTCTGCTCCAATGTTCCCTTGAACTATACATGCAGTGGCTGGAACAAATTGATCTGGGGATGTACTGGCAACAATTATCAAATCTATATCTTCCGGTTTAACATTTGCATCCTTTAATGCCTCTAAGGCAGCTTTTGTGGCGAGGTCTGAAGTATTTTCACCTTGGGATATATGTCTCTGCTTGATACCCGTCATAGAAACTATCCATTCATCCGAAGTATCTACAAGTTCCGACATTTGTTGATTAGTCATTATGTTTAGAGGAGCATAACTTCCTGTACCAATTATTTGTACCTCATTCATTGCTTAATCGCTCCTTTCATTAACCTTATAATTTATATTTTTCCTTGAAGAAATTATTTAATTTTTCAAGAGATTTTATTAATACCTCTTCTTCATCATTATTCAGACCATCTATAGTTGAGTGCACCATTTCAGAATGAAATTTGTCATGTATTCTATAGGCTAGCTTTCCTTTTCTAGTAAGGGCAATCATCACTGATCTTCTATCTTCTTCCCCTCTTTTTCTATCTACATACCCTTTTTTAAAAAGTTTATTGATAGCTGTAGTAAGAGTACCTAAAGTTATTTTAAGATCTTGGGATACTTCTGTCATAGTTCTATATTCATACATTCCTATGGCATCAATAGTATGAATTTCTGTTATTGATAGATCATTAAGTACCCCTTCTTTAAGTGCCTTCTGCTCTATTTGCAATATATCACTAAATGTCTCTACTAGAAGTTCATTGACAACGCTAACCGATTTACTCATGTTTATCCCCATTTCCCGTACTTTGATTTTCAAATGCTTTGATAGTCAAAGTATATCTTCGGATGAGTTATTTGTCAATATTTTTTCCACAAATATAAAAAAATTACTTTTTAATCTAAATTTTCATATTTTAGGTAACATTATAAAACACTTTCTGCTTCTGTCACTAGTTCACTCATAAGTTCTTTAACGGTCACTATTTTATCTACTTTATAAGCGTTACTTCCAACAAAGATAAGTCCCTTATCCAAATTACCTTTTACTGCTTGTATTAAGGCTTCTGTAATACAATATGGGGTTTGCCTTGGATCACAGTCCTTTATGCATAAATAGCATTTATCTACTTTGCATCCCTTTTCCAAGACGCTTTCCATAAACTTATTGTTTATAGCTCTTCCTGGCATTCCTACAGGGCTTTTCACTATCTTTATATCTTCTTCTTTTGAATTAATATATGCCATTTTAAATTCTAAACTAGCATCACATTCCTGCGTAGCCACAAATCTAGTAGCCATCTGCACCCCCGCTGCACCAAGTTTTATAAACTCGGAAATGTCCCTTCCAGTATAGATTCCACCAGCAGCTACTACAGGAATTTTTTTGTTATACTTTTCTTCAAAAGGCTTAATTGCTTCAATAACCTCTTTAACTATATCTTTTAGATCTTGAGTTTTCTTTTCTATTAAGGCTTCCATGGAAAAACCAAGATGTCCACCTGCTTCAGGTCCTTCAACAACAATTAAATCTGCGGCACAATTATCTTTCCTATCCCACATTTTTGAAATAACTATAGCTGCCTTTGCTGATGATACTATAGGTGCAAGCTTTGCTTTGAAGTCTTTAGCTATTTTAGGTAAATTAAGTGGAAGTCCTGCACCAGATATTATTAAATCTATGCCTTCTTCTAAAGCAGTTCTAGTTATTTCCTCATAATTATTCATAGCCACCATAATATTTATTCCTATAATACCATTAGGACTTAATTCTCTAGCTTTTCTTATTTCATTTCTTAATGCTCTTTTGTTTGCTTCCTTTGCATTAGTTGCAAAGTCTTCTTCATTATACCCAATTTGAGCAGTAGATATTATCCCTATCCCGCCTTCATTTGCAACAGCTGATGCAAGACCTGAAAGAGATACTCCTACCCCCATACCGCCTTGAATTATAGGAACACTTGCTATTAATTCTCCAATTTTTAAAGGAGGTAACTTCATAATTATCCTCTCCCTTTACTTTGATTTTCAAATAGTTTGATAGTCAAAGTATATATATTTTTATAGTATATGTCAAGGCAAAAATATTTATAACTTTTATAAATTTTTTTTAATAATAGAGTTTTATATTTCCATACTTATTAGTATTTACTATATTTAAAAAATTATTTATTTTAATGAAACAGTTTAATATTTACGTTGTTATTAGTAATTATTGTATTATAATGAAGTTGATACGATTTATCATAATAAAAAATATTGGATTTTTAATATATACAAAATATTTGAATTAGAAATAAAAATCCCGCAGAAAGGATGAATTTATTTGATTCGTACCATAGCTATTACAAAAGACTTAAAGCTAATTTGTGATTTGCCTTTAGAAACTTTATCAAAGGACAATATAATGTGGTATTGGATGGATTTTAATAACCCTAACCAAGAAGAAATATCCTTATTAGATAATTACTTTCATTTTCATCAATTATCCATAGAAGATTGTGTTTTTTCATTAAATAGCCCTAAATTAGATTATTATGATGACTATAATTTTTTTGTGCTTAATTCTTTAAATCAAGATACTTTAGATCCAGTAGAAGTCTCTCTTTTTGTAGGCAATAAGTACATCGTATCTTATCACGATTCTGAATTAAATGAACTAGATGAAGCCTGGCAGCGAGCAAAAACTAATAAAAAAAATTGGGATAAGGGGCCTTCTTATATTGCCCATCAAATATTAGATAAGATAGTTGATTCCTTCTTTCCGGCTATTAATAAAATTCAAGACAAATTAGATGAAATCGAAAATAACGTTAAAAAGAAGCCAATTCACACCTTGATGGATGAAATTTTCGGATTAAGAAGCGATTTATTAAAGCTCCGAAGAACAGTAAACTCTATGCGTGATTTATTATATAGAATATTAAACTCTGAGCGACTTATAGGATTTCATGAACATAAATTATATTTTTCTGATATTCATGATCACTTAGTTAAACTTTCGGATATGGTAGCTTCTAATAGGGAAATGACATCTGATATGCGTGATAATTATTTATCCATAAATTCAACTCGTATGAATAAAAATATGATGGTTTTAACTGTTATAACAACTATATTTATACCACTGACATTTATAGTAGGAATTTACGGTATGAATTTTCAAAACATGCCTGAGCTAACTTGGAAGCATGGTTATTATGTGGTTTTGTTAATCATGGCTATTATTGCAACACAAATGTTTCTATGGTTTAAACATAACGGTTGGTTTGATATGTAGCTTGTTTTTTATAAAATTATAAAATTGTCTATATTTATATGTTCAAGTTACAAATAATAGGTTAAAATGTAATTAAATTAAATTTATATATTATCCCAAAATACACCTACATATTAGAAATGGAGTGTGAAATATGATGAAAATGAAGAAAGCTATCAATTGTGAAAGTTGTGGAATGCCTTTGAATAATGATGAAAAATATGCTGGAACTGAAGCTGACGGTAGCTTAAGTGAAATATATTGCCGTCATTGTTATGAAAATGGTAAATTTACTTTGCCTGATATTACTATGATTGAAATGAAAGAAATTGTAACTAATAAAATAATAGAAATGAAGCTACCTAAATTTGTGGCAAAATTCTTAACAAGAAATACTTATAAACTAAAAAGGTGGAAAACTGAAAAACCAGCTAAACCTACTTCAAAGAAGCCTAAAAAATAAAGTGTTGCTTTAAGTTATATGAAAATATAGCTTAAAGCAACACTTTTTATATGGTTAGCCTTTGAAAGTAAAATGAGTTGCACTCTTTACCCAAAATTCTTATAGGTATAAAATAACTCCTGAATAAATATATTATAAGATAAATAGTTAAAGTGTTTATTTTAATAGGGCTCTATTATAAATAATAATAGAAAGGAAGATAAGATATGTTTAGTATATTTAAGGTAAAAGGTGAAAAAAACATTATCGCTCTTATTATTAGCGTTTTACTAGCAGAAGGAATAGGGTTTTTAAGTGGTTTTTTAAGTACGACCGCCTCTAGTGATTACGAAAAATTCAATAAACCTCCCTTTTCACCCCCTGGATGGGTTTTTCCTGTAGTCTGGATAATTCTATTCTTTTTAATGGCTGTAGCTACTTATAGAATTTGGATGAAAGGTAAATCCGGAGAGGATGCACGCAAAGCGCTAGTCTTATATGGTACACAGTTATTTTTCAACTTTCTTTGGTCCATTATATTTTTCAGGTTTAGACTCTATGCAATAGCTTTCTTAGAATTACTTCTATTAATAGTATTCATTCTTTTAACTACTTTTGAGTTTCATAGGATAGATAGGCCTTCCTCTTATCTTATGATCCCTTATATAGCTTGGGTATCCTTTGCCGGAGTTTTAAATTATACTATATGGATGCTGAATTAAGGATTTTCACTTGTAATCTGACAAAGTGCCCCATAGTTCTAGACGATTAAGCACAGGATAAACAGAATTAAATTTCACATAAATAGGTGCTTTGTATAAAAAAAGATTGTTTTTAAAAAGCTCCCTATCTCCATAAACAATTGCCTCTATCGCTAAAGGGAGCTCTTTCACAAATATATCATTGCGTAAAGCTGCCATTACTGAGTTCTTCTCTTTATCTACCATAACGTAAACCATTAAGGCATAATCATCATTAGCCATACTCCATTCCGCTAGCACTTCATCCCTCTTATCAGTAATTTTATCATAATCATATTTTGCTGCACTTGTCAAAAATAACTCTTCCGTAATATCTGAATGAGTAAGGGTATATTTTCTAGGAATAACCAGTTTTGTTTCACTTGTCATAGCGCCAAAATTAACTTGTAGCTTTTCAGGATTTAATTTTTTCAAAGCTTTCCCTCCACAATATAAATACACTATGTATATTATGAAGTTAAGTGTTGTTATGTTCTTTAATCCACCATATTATCATCTGCCATAAAATCTACATCAACATTCTTCTCCCTAAGCTTATTAATATAAATCACTGCACACCTAAAAGTCTTTTTATTCTTTGGATTTTCTTGTCTCACTGAAAAATTCACAGGCTTATTGTAGCATTTACAATACTGCATATTACTTAATTGTTTTTTAAAACTACTCAGTGGCAACACCTCATGAGTGACATTATGCTCTCTACAGTACTTTACAAACCGATCATAAAAGGATGTATAGTTAAGGCGAAGCACAAAATCTCCATCTGAATCCAGCACTGCATCATAGTCGATATTCCTTGAAAGTTCATTATTAGCTGCCATACGATTCATAGTTTCGAAATTTTGTTCTATAACTGTTTTATTGGAAGAGCCACCATCTAACAAGTCCTCATAAGCCCCCCTTTCTATTGATGAAATAATCTCCTTCATAGCAAAACCTGTGCACTCTTGCATATTTAAATCTAAATCATCAAATACCTTCTTAAGTAAAGCTATACCAATCATACAGTTAGCTATAGAGTTTTTAACCCTGTCATTTTTAATATCATTACCAATGGCTTTTTCAAAAATTGCACTATGAACTTCTTTGATTTTTTCTTCTTCCATTTTTAAGCCCTCCTTCAAAAGACTTGCTCCAAGTTTATTAAGTAAAATAGATTTTTCCTTTAATTTTTCTAGACTTTCTTTAGTTACCTCATCAAAATAGTAAGTTGCAAATATAACTCTAAGGCTCCTTCCTACATTAGCAGTTTCCTCTATGCCTACCTCTCCGGACAAAATCACTGAAGCTCTAGGAATAAAACATCTATTTTTCTCTAAGGTGGCTACCCCTTTTATGCCCTTGTAGTTATCATAGGAATTTCTCATAACCCCTGATATTAAATCCACCTTATACTTACCTATTATGTGAGGCTTGTACTCTTCTAAAATAAGAGGTATAAAATTACTGCTACTGGCGGTTTTGTTTAAGGCAAAGTATGTGCACTGTGCCGCATTTAATATTCCATCTTCCATGCACAATATAGGCGTAATAACATACTTTACAGCACTACTTTTACCACTACTGCTCTCACCTTCTATTAAAAGATGATTATATTGAATTTTATTGTTTTTAAGCTTTTCTTTCAGACACAGGCCACATACATAACCTAATATGGCTGAAGTATTTTTCAATATACTAAATTTGAATAAGTACGGTGCAATTGTTAAAAGCTCCTGTTTTGTTATAGCATCATTCTTTAGGATGTTAGTATTAAGTTCCGCATATTGATTTTGCATAACTATATCCATCGTGGCCCTTCCATCAGAATTTAAAGCACCATGCTCTGACACGAAGCACCATTGATTATTACGCCTATGAAAACCACTGAAAGTAACACCCTTCCTTATATCACCTTACCACTTTCATCATTATCAGGTAGGATTACTATATTAGCTCTGCTCAAAGAAGCAACATAACCTGCACTATAAGCTGAAAACCCCCTAGCTCCAAAAGCAGTGGTAGTTGCAACTTGTCCTAACTTGAAAATCTCATCTGCACATTTCTCTCCTTCTACAAAGAAAATAATCTTATCATTTTTAATTCCCTCTAAAACCTTTGGTAGCTTATAAATAACATGTCTTGTAGCCTTTATTCCAAAGCTCCAACTACTATTATCTTTAGTATAAGCCATGAAATCCTTCTTTCTTTTGCCTTTATCTATCCACTCTCGTCTACAAATCTTATATAATATATTTTCCTGTTCATCCTCATAGTAATAATTAGCTACAATTTCCTTATGACGTTGTTTCGGTTCAAAATTGTCACGTTTAACGGTAGCTTCATGGTCTTCTGTTGCAATTTTAATATTATATTTTGTGCTTAAAAATTTCACAGCATTATGGAATCCCTCTATCCCATCTTTATACTGGACAGCTGTTAAAATATCACCTTTAGCTCCACAGCTAAAGCAGTTCCAATACCTGCCACGGCTTCCTGGTACTATGGCTGCACTTGGATCCTCATCCTTATGGCTATGAGCGCCCTTATTAAAACAAGTAAATTTTCTATTTTTATTTTTACTACTATGTTCCATTACGTAATCTCTTAAATGATCCTGTATTTCGCTTATACATCTTTCTGTAATTTTGCTTCTCATAAATTTTCGAACCCCCTAATTACTTTTGTATGGCTTATTTTTAAGCATTAATTTTAGAATAATTTTTTTAAAAAGCATCAAGTACTATTAATGAATTACATTTTCAGTAAACATATATGCCCTTGTGCTGGATATTTGCCATAAAATTATGAATTAATTACGAAATTATTCTAATTACAGTAAACTTGTAACTAAATTTGAGATATGTAATTAGCTGAGTACATTGTTATATAAGGCTTTATCATTAATTCATCTATTGCATTACAAATGCAATCATGGGGGTATGCACTGTATTAGAGTTTTTTAAAGTTTAATTTTCACTTATGTAGGAAATTTTTTAAGCCTATATTAATAAGGTGTTTTTGTGTTTTTGTGTTTTTGTAATATATATGTATATCTATGTTCTAATATAGATATCTTAAGGGTTTGTGTGAATTACAAGATGTGGTAATAAGTTGAAATAAATTGTTATGGGGCGGTAATTAGTATGTTTATTCGGTAGTTTGGTTGATAATAGAAATTAATGGCAGTATAATGAAATATATGTAATTTAAGGGTTATGATGAGAAATAGGACAAACTAAAATCTTATGTAGTGAGAGGGTATTCTAAAAATGAGGGTGATAAGTTCAGCTAGAGTCGTATTACACGACACCAACGTCGGGAATCCAGCTATATTTTATGAATAAACAGACATTGGTGTCGGCAACACGAAACGTTAGGCGTAATTTTTTGATAAACAAAGTTACAGTTTTAAAAGTTTTTAGATTTGGTTTTATTGAGACGTAACTGTAAGATATTGAGCATTAACGCATATTAATATCTGACAATGAATGAAAAAACAAGCATGAAAAAAGTATCATTTAACGATTGCGGAATAAGTTTTATATAATCTGAAAAGGAGGTTGTAAATTGTCAATTAAAGAAATTAATGGCTTTATGTTTTATGATTGGAATGAAATATGTATTGTAATTGAAGATACTCGAATAAACGAATATGTAGAATACATAAACAAAAGTGATTTGAAGGCAATTGGAATTAATGATTTTTATTACAAGTTGAGGGATATGGATTTTCTTAATGAATGTCCTAATGTGGATGAAGTCAATATTATTAGTCCTCTTTTAAGAAACTTCGATGGACTATTAAAATTAAAAAATCTTCTGCGATTAACTATAAACGAACATGAGGGTGGGGAATTAGATATTTCTAAATTATATAAATTAGAATATTTTATGGGTGATTGTAACAAATACCTAAAAGGAGTAGAAAACGCTGCAAATTTGAAGACGTTAAGCTTATCTAAATATAATCCCAAAAATAAAAATATAGAGGAATTATCTAAGCTATGTAACCTGGAACTTTTGCAAATTGTTCAGACCCAGATAACATCTATTAAAGGAATTAGGAATCTCAAAAAAATAAATCGACTTGAAATTTTCAGAGCTCCAAAATTAGAATATATCGATGAAATTGAGGAGATTTCTGATAGTCTTAGAATTCTAAGCTTTGGAAAGTGTAAAAATTTAAGAAATCATGAATATGTGAAATGTCTAAAAAATTTGGAATCGCTGACTTTTAATGAATGTAGAGAAATACCATCAATAGATTTTATAAGGGAAATGCCAAAATTGAAAGACTTTATTTTTGTAGACACAAATGTTATTGATGGAGATTTGTCGCCGTTAATTGGATTTGAGTACTCAGGTTTTTTTGATAAGAAACATTATTCTCATAAATTTAAGGAATTGAACGATAAAAAATATTGGTAATAATTCAAGGCATAAAAAGAGCATATGATGAATTAATGTTTATAAATAAAGTTAGTGCATAAACTTCTTATATTATGAAACAAATTTAAAGACAAATAAAGTGTAGTGCAAAAACTACGCCTAACAATGCACTGATAGTGGTCAAGTCTTCGAAGAAGCCAAAGCACATTCCTTAACCAAGCCAAGTCTGGCTAGGTTAAGAAACGCCTTGAGTGCGAGACGTTAGAGGAAATAGTATAATAATGAAAGTTTTAATTCCGCATTAAGTTTTTAGTATAAAATAGTTGAAAAATATTATGAAACAAGCATTGTTCATAAAGAGGTGTGAATAGAAGTATGAATATAAAAATAATATCTTCTGAAAACAGAAAACAAATTAATGATTTTATTAGCTCACATTGGTTTTCTGCTGATATGGTTGTCAGAGGCGAATTAGTTGATATGACTATATTGGATGGTTTTGTTATTTATGATGAAGAAACAATTATTGGATTAGTTACATATAGAATTAAGGTCAATGAGTGTGAAATTATGTCTTTAGACAGTTTAAGGGAAAGACAAGGAGTTGGAATCGCTCTTGTGAATAAAGTTATTCAAACAGCAAGTAAGATGAAATGTATGAAAATAAAATTGATTACAACAAATGATAATATAAATGCTATACGATTTTACCAAAAACGAGGATTTGATATGGCAAATCTATATCATAATGCAGTGGATACCTCGAGAAAGTTAAAACCATCCATTCCTTTATTCGGAGATTTTAATATACCTTTAAAGCATGAAATTGAATTTGAAATGGACTTGATTAAGTAGTTATCATTTTCAAAAAGTAAATTTACAACATTCTTATATGATAAATAAAAATCGAGGAGAAAATTGGTGTAGTAAACGCATAAAGTATTGAGAAAATATACTACTTCCTCTAACAAAATACTCCAGTCTGGAGTACGAAACGTTATATGAAATTCCTGCATCAGGCCTCACGTCCTGCGCAGATTGCGCAAGCAGGGATTTGAGGGACTATTTTCATTATTATTATATATTATGATAATTACTAAAATAAATTTTTAAATGAATAGGGGGTAATTAATTTGGACAAACATATGATTGGTAGGTGTGGAACATACTGTGGTGTTTGTGAGTGGAGAGAGAAAACAAACTGCTCTGGTTGCCAAAAATGTAATGGTAAGCCATTTTGGGGAGATTGTTCAGTTGCAAAATGTTCAATTGAAAGAGAAATTAATCATTGTGGACATTGTTCTGATCTGCCATGTGAAGTATTAGTAGCTGCTTATAATACACCAGGGCACGAGGACAATGGAGAGAGATTATTGAATTTGAAGAATTGGGCAAGTGGCAAAGAGGAGTATTTAGAATTAAGAACTTTGAAATCAGAAGACAAATAGAAATTCATTAAGTATCACAAGCGACTAATAAGAGATAACAGATTATATATACTTTATATAATCTATTAACATAAAGATTGCAACTGTATAAAGGGTGGATTTGATGATCCGTCGTCCGTGATGGCTTCGGCTTCGCGGGGCAAGGAACTTCATATAACAATGCACTCAAGTTCGTTTCGGCTTGAGAATACAGCCAAAGCACATTCCTTCGCCAAGCCAGGTCTGGCTAAGGCTCAAGAACGTCTTGAGTTCAAAACGTTATACGTAATTTAGAAGTAAAAGAGTGCTATATTATAATTTTTTTAAAAATGTTTTCAATGACATAATTGTAGATAATGGCGAAGTGATGATTATTTATATTAGGTCGAGGTGTTACAACTATATACCACTACAAGTTTTTATTACTATACAACTTAATTTGGTGGTTTGTGCAAATATTATTTCTAGACCCAAAAGAGGAGATGGTTTTGTGAGTATTTTTTTACTAAGACATGGAGAAACAGATTGGAATACTATTGATAGGCTTCAAGGACACACAGATATTCCACTAAATGAAACAGGAAAAAAGAAGATTGAACAAGTTGCTTTTATCTTCAAAAGAAACATTGGTGATATTAACTATATTGTATCTAGCCCTCTATCTCGTGCCTATGAGAGTGCGTTGATTTTTTCAAATAGTATTGGTTACAAAGGAGAAATAATAATTGATGAATTGTTTATCGAGAGATCTTTTGGTTTAGCGGAAGGGTTGTTACAAGAAGAGATTAAATTAAAGTTTCCCAATTTTGCCGTCCCTGAAATGGAGCACGAAAAGAATGTTTTTTCAAGAGCATTACAAGGCTTAAATTACTACGATAGCATATATTCTGATGTAAATATATTAATTGTAACACATGGTGCTGTGTTAAAGACATTAGTAGATAATCAAATAGCAGATATCAACATAGTAAAATCTGTCCCAGGTGGACTATTTAAAGTAGATTTACGAAATGGAGAGTATCAGATTAAAGAAATTAAGGTTCTATAAGTCAAACAGTTCGCTAAATAGCATAATTTAGCGAACTGTAAGTGTACATTTTTCTTATTCCACCTTTTCGGGGGGATGGTCAAAAATACCCAATATATAGATGATAAAATAAAAAGAGATTTTGCCGAGGGATATAACGCTAAGAGCCAAAGGACATTACCTAAAAATTGGTATAAGTTATCAAAAATAGCGGATATAGTAGTAATGTTGGCATTGATAAACAGAGAAAATATTCCACGTGATTGGATTGAGGGGATTGAAGAAGAGATTATCGTGACAATGAATATACAGTGATGTAAGCCCCACCAAATGAGATAATCCATAGTATACAATATTCTTATATGACGAACAAAGCCAAAAAGAGCTAAGGGGTATAATCAACGAATAAGGGGTAGTGCAAATATGCTACTTCCACTAACAACACCTTGCCGGTTGCGCTATCGCTACACCCAAATGCCCCAGCTAACCTAGTCGGAGCTTAAGAAAACAACATAAGAGCTATGTAAGTTTTCTTAAACTCCTGTAACACTGGGGCACTTCGGCAAGCCAGACGTTATACGGAATTTAGCTTGAAAAGTTGATTATTCAAAAGTTATTGGACATGGTTTTATTAAGACGCAGTTGTAAAAATATTGCGTATTAAAATTAATAATTTAACAACGAATTACCAATAATTGTATTATCGGAGGTAAGTATGGATAATAAGGTTAAAATTAAGAATAATTTAGTAACAGCTATAATGCTTGGGTCGTTTGCTTTTGGGTTAATGTCTTTTATATTACCTATTTATAGTAAAAGAATAGGTGGAAATGCATTGGCTATTGGAGGTTTATTTTCAATATTTAGTATGGTAACCTTAATATTGAGACCACTTATAGGAAAAGGAATAGACAAATATGGAAGAAAATTTTTTTTTGTTTCTGCATTCTTCTTCTATGCAATTGCTATGCTACTATTTTCTTACTCAACTAATATTCAACTTTTGTATATTAGCAGATTTATTCAGGCAATAGGTTCTTCATTTATGTGGATTTCTGCATACTCTATAGCAATGGATATTGCTGATAATGAAAAAAGAGGAAAATCAATTGGACAAGTAGACGGAGCAAGTAGCAAAGGTGCATTATATGGTGCTATTATAGGTTTTATTATACTAGGTAATTTCACTCTTTTAATTGGATGGAGCCTTTTATTTAAAGGTTACGCAATATTATCAGTGATAGCAGGGTATATTGCATATAAATATATACCTGAAACAATAACAGTGAACATTGAAAAGAATACACCACCTAATAAAGAATTCAATATTGATTTATTAAAATTGTTGTGTATAGTTTTTATAAGTTCGATTTCAGCGTCTATGATAAGCCCTCTTCTAATGATTTACCTTCAGGATAGATTCACTACAGATGTTGGGATGTTAGCAACTGCATTTATTCCAGCAGCTCTTGTATATGCCTTTTTACCAGCAATATTGGGTGGAATTAGTGATAAAATTGGGAGAATAGTACCTATGATAATAGGGTTAATTGTTTCAGGTATAGTTTCTCTCATTTTTCCACATTCTTTTAGTATTAAAATATTAGTTGTACTATGGATTGTAGAATCTATAGGTATAGTAATGGCTTCACCAGCAGAAGAAGCTTTAGTGGCAGATATAGTAGGAAAAAGAACTCGTGGTTCGGCATATGGTCTATACTTAACGGTAGCTAGCTTAGGTGCATCAATTGGTCCTTTGCTAGGTGGTTGGTTATATGATACTTTTGGACATGCAGTTCCATTTTATTTAAATGGAATTATATTATTAATGGATGCCTTATTAGTAATAATTTTATTTGGAAATTATAAAAAAATATGTAGTATGAATCATATTAAAGGATAACGGAAGTAGGTCTTGCTCAAAGTGTAGTGGCTAAACTCCGTATAACAAAATGTTGCCGTTCGCCTTGGTTGGAGAGTCCTTTAGGGAGGATAAGCTAAACAGGAAGTAATGTTTCAAACTTAGAAAATCAAAAGATACCGCCAAGGCACATTCCTGAATCAAGCCCGTCGGGCTAAGATTCAGAAACGTCGGCAGTACGAAACGTTATACATAATTTCGAGAAAAATAGTGATTGCTTGAAATTCTTTGGATTTGGTTTTATTAAGACACAGTTTTTTAATTCTTTGATACGATAAAATTTGATTAGAACTTGGAGGGTAACTATACTTTACCCCTCCAATACTCAACTGGAGGAAAAAGAAGATGCATTTAAAAAATGATGGTTTGGTGGTAAGAAATGCTACTACAGATGACGCACAAATTCTTTGTGACTGGTGGAGCAATGGCAAGGTAATGGCTCATGCTGGGTTTCCGAATGGACTTCATACTGATATTGATGAGTTAATGGACATGTTGAAAAATGAAAAAGACACTGATAGTCGTTTAATAATTGAGGTAGATTCTAATCGTGTTGGAGAAATGTGTTACCGAATAAAAGATAATATTTCTGAAATAGGTATTAAAATATGTGATTTTTCCTATCAAGAAAAGGGTTATGGGACGAAAGCTATAAAAATGTTAATTAGATATTTGTTCGATGAAATGAAAGTTCAAAAAATTATTTTAGATACAAATCTTAATAACACAAGAGCACAACATGTTTATGAAAACATTGGTTTCATAAAGATAGCGGTGAAAATGAATTCGTGGAAAAACCAGCTTGGTGTTTTGCAATCTTCGGTAGATTATGAGTTAATGAAAGAACCCCCCCAATAAAAATTTATTAGCATAATGATCATAAAATTAAATTTAATGAATAATCTTCTTAAATTGTTCATGAATCGTAAATATAGGATATTTGAATAATTCTATTATACTTTCGCTCAAAGTGTATTGGCTAAAACTACGTATAACAAAAAACTCCCGTTCATTTTGGCATGAAAAGACTGCCAAAACACATTCTTTCACCAAGCGCGGTCACGCTAGGCTCAAGAATGTCGGGAGTTAGCAACGTTATCGGAAAGGATATGTTCATGATAGTTTTGTTCCGTTACGACAACGCGGATAGTTGAACATTTGTAAAAAAATGTGCAATAAAAATTATTTATTTCGAGAAAATAGAAATTTGAGATTATCATAATTAAAATTATAATTGATATGCTTACATTAGCGATGAGTATTGACTTTTTGTTATGTTTTTACCTGAAAATTCACATCAAGACATGAAGTAGGCACCTCTTATATTTGTGATATTGAAAAGAGTAGGTCAAAAATGATGTGTAACTGTAATTAAAAGGAGGACAAGAATGAAGAAAAGAGAAATTTTTATGTTATCAGCATTAACATTTTCTATGGGCATAGTTTTTGGATTTTTGCTTTCACCTGTGAAGCAAGGTATAGGTAATAACTCTGGTAATAGCTTAAATAATTATTATGATAAAAAGCAATCAATAGGTGATGAATCTAAAAGAAATAGCTCAATAGAAAGCATGAGTAGCCTAAATTTAAAGTGAAGTGGTGAGTGTTAATTTTAAGTAATATTTTATTTTAGAGGAATTCAGTTCACATTCCTTTAAAAGTGCGTTGGAAGGATTATTTGTATAATGAGAAGGAGTCAACGATGATTATTTTAATTGGTGGAGTTAGTTGTACTGGAAAAACAGTAATGGCTCAGAAATTACTTGAAAAGTATAAGATACCGTATTTGTCGATAGACCATGTAAAAATGGGCTTGATTCGTGGAAATAAATATTGTGATTTTTCTGCAACTGACAGTGAAGATGAGCTTACAAGTAAACTGTGGCCACTTGTAAAGGGCATTATAATGACCAATATTGAGAATGGGCAACACATCATTATTGAAGGCTGCTATTTACCGCCAGAACATCTTTCGAATTTTGAACCTGAGTATTTAAAACAGATTATTGCTCTATACATAGGCTTTTCAAAGAATTATCTTGAGAAGCATTTTATTTCAGGAATTATTGAGCATAGAAGTGAGATAGAACAAAAAGACTGTGATGATTATATGAACCGAGATAATTTTATTAAGCTGCATACGCAGCTCAAAGAACTCTGTAGGAAGCATAATGTGAAGTTTTTTGAAATCAATGATGATTATGAAGGAGAAATGAACAACGTATATAAGTGGATTGATGAACAGGTAAAATCAAAACAGCGGTTATAATATAACTAATTAAGGAGGAATTAATTATGATTAACCTTGTAAAGGCTGAAGTTGTAGATTCAAAAATTATAACTGAAATTAAGAAGTTAGCATATAATGATGAAACACGTAGATTTGGACCTGGAAGGGATGGGGGGCCACCTGGATATGAATCAGAAGAAGAAACACAATATCTGATTAAAAATCATTTATTTTATAAGATTATGCTTGATAATAAGATAATTGGTTTCTTTTGGTTGCATGGGGATGATTCTAAATTTTATGAATTAGAGGACTTATGTATTCACCCTGAATATCACAATAAGGGTTTTGGTTTCAAGTCCATGAAGTTAATGGAAGAATTACATCCACATATTAAAAAATGGGTGTTAGGAACGCCTTATTACAGTGTAAGGAATCAACATCTGTATGAAAAAATTGGTTATAAAAAGACTGGACAAACTGAAGATGACTTCTTGTTTCTTTATGAAAAATTAATTGATTAAGCTATCTGTTGAGACGCTTTTTTTCTTTTAGTACGTAATAAATCTAATGATAGCTAGAGTAGGTATTACTCAAAGTGTAGTGGCTAAAACTCCTATAACAAATTGTTGCCGTCCGCCTTGGCTGGTGGACTATTTTTATATATCAATGTGTAAATTTATTACTTATAATCTATATATAGGTTGACAGCTAGCCTATCGCCAATGCACATTCCTTCGCCAATCCCGGCGGGCTAAGGTTCAGGAACGTTATACGAAATTTTAAAGTAAAAGAGTTCTTGTTTACATATTAATAGATTTAATTTTATTGTTATATAATTGCAAAATATTGTTACATAGATATAAATGAAAATTATTTTTAGGGAGTGAAATAACAATGAATGTATGTGTCTTAATGGGAAGTATGAGAAAAGGTGGTAATACCGAAATGCTAATGCGACCATTTGTAGAACAACTAAAATCCAAAGATTTAGAAGTTCAGTACATATGGTTATGCGATAAACATATTGAGCCTTGTAAGAGTTGTTTTGTTTGTCAAAACACTGACGATAAACCAGGTTGTTCAATTAAAGATGAAATGGAACAAATATATAAATCAGTTTTGGAAGCCGACTGCATAGTTTTTGCTACTTCAATTTACTCTTGGTTCTGTACAGCACCAATGAAAGTAGTTATGGACAGACTTTTTTGTATGAATAAATTCTATGGAAATACAAAAAAGCATTATGGTTTATGGGAAAATAAAAAGTGTGCAATTATAACTACTTGTGGTTATGAAATAAAAAGTGGTGCAGATTTGTTTGAAGAAGCATTAAAGCGGCTTTCAATACATTCACATCTTGATTATATAGGAATGTTAGCAGTTAGAGATATTAATGGAATTATTGATTTCCAGACCGAAGAAGTCATTGATAATGCTAAAAATTTTGCATTGAAAATTTACAATGAATGCAAATAATATAAACACTTCATTTATGTGTCTTAAATTTCTTTTAGTACGAACTAATTTTAAGGAGAACTGTAGTAGGCTTTGTTTAAGGTGTAGTGCCCAAAACTCCGCATAACAAGACCTTGCCGGTTCCGCTAACTCTCCACCCAAATGCCCCAGCTAACCGAGTCGTGGCCATATAATTCGACTTATGAGCTAAGTAGGAATTATATGACCACTGTAACGCTTGGGCACTTCGGCAAGGCAGACGTTAGCTGAAATCCTTTCGAAGTGAGTGCTAATTCAAAGTGATTGTTTGAAAAAGTTTGGTTCACATTCGTAGATTAAGACAAATAAAGATAAAAATATTTTTTATAGGGGGAAAGTTAAATGATACGAGACTATAAACTTGAAGACAAAGATGAATTTATAAAAATAATTAGGCATGGAATTGTAATTGATGAGCAAGATATTTTCGAATATTTTACTGACGACGATATCAAAATAATTGTATATGACGATAGTGAAGAAGGGATACAAGGATTTAGCTGTGTCAAACTATGGAATGGTACTGAAAAGAAAGCGGATGTGCTATTATATGTAGTTCCTGATGCAAGGAGAAAAGGAATTGGAACTTTGCTGTATAATCAAATAATTAAGCAGAAATATGGAGTCAAACTCACTTTTATAAAAACACGATTTAGAGTTGATAAAGATGATGCTACATTCTTTTATAAAGGGTTAGGTTATAAAAAGTGGTATGGAATGCATGATTTATACTATAATGGGTCAGTACAACCTAAGTCGGATCTACAATTTATAGCATATGAGGATAAATATTTTGAACAATATGCAGAAGGGTTAAGAAAATGCTTTTATGAAATGAGAAAAGTGCATGATTTCCAACCTCATTTATGCTGTGAATTAAACGATGAAAAAAGAGAAGAAATTTTAAAAAACAAGGAGCAGATATTCCTCTTAATAAATAATGAAACGCTTATAGCATCTGCAATAGTTAATAATAATGGTTTCTTAGATGATATATTTGTTATTCCATCCTATCAAGGTAAAGGGTATGGGAGGTTAATAACACAATTTGCTATCAATAAGGCAATAAGCAAAGGTATTAATAAAATTGAAACTAGCGTAGTAGAATGGAACGCAAGAGCATTCAAATTATATCAAAGTCTTGGATTTAATAAAATACAAACTACTCATTACTATCAATTGGTTAAAGATGAAATTTAGCTTTGAGTTATTTTAGCAAAATATTTACTAATTTATGATGTTATTTTGTATCATTTTATAATTCACATTTTTCTTTAATTATGAAACACGAAGAGATTAGAGGAAGTAGCAAGTACGAAAGAACACGCTAGCCCTGAAGCATCACATAACAAAATGTTGAAGAAATATTAATAAAAGGGGAAATACAAACATGAAAAATTGTTGGGAACAAAGTATGCCAACTATAAAAGAAGCTAAACATTTATTAGATGAAGCAAAAATTTTATTTCCAGGTCCGTGGATAGAACATTCAATTAATGTAGGAAAAGCAGCAGAACTAATAGCAAGAAGTTGTAAGGATCTAAATCCAGATATTGCATTAGTATTAGGTATGTTACATGATATAGGAAATAGGTACGGTAATACATATATGAAACATATTTTGCTTGGCCATAATTTTGCCATGGAAAAGGGATATGCTAAAGTAGCAAAGGTTTGCTTAACTCATTCATTTAATTGTCATGATATAAGAGCTACATTTGGAAAATGGGATTATTTTAGTAAAGATGAATATGATTTTGTTAAAAATTATATCCAATCTGTGGAATATGATGATTACGATAAGTTGATACAATTATGCGATGCATTAGCACTACCTAGTGGCATTTGTTTAATGGAAAAGAGAATGATTGATGTAGCATTAAGGCATGGATTACATGAACATACTATCGATCAATGGAAAGCTACATTTGAAACTAAATCATATTTTGAAAAAAAGATAGGCAGACCAATATATAGTATATTGCCAGGTGTTGTAGAGAATACTTTTACACTGTAAAATGTGTTTTTGTAATAAAATGTTGGTCTTTGAAATAAGAGGAACTTGGCTTGAGGTAAATCAAGGTTTGACAGAAATGGAACAGCACATAACAAAAAAACTCCCGTTCGTTTTGGCATGAAAAGACTGCCAAAACACATTCTTTTGCCAATCGCAATCGCGCTAGGGCTCAAGAACGTCGGGAGGTATCAACGTTAAGTGAAAGTGGTAATTAAAAGTTAATTGCCTTATTTGATTCGTAGCAGTTAATCATATCGTAAAGCATAGAAACTGGAGGTTTTATCATGGAAGATCTTTTCAAAAATCAAGATGTAATGTCAAAAATAAATTTACCTAAAGGAATTTTTATCAGGCAGTTCGTTGAAACTGATTTTATTGTTGTCCAAAAATTATATGAAGATGAGGGATGGCTGACTGCAATAACAAAACCTGAAGAGTCCCTAAGGGCATGGAAGAACTCATCTATATCACTTGTTGCAGTTGATGAAAGTAAAATAATTGTTGGTTTAATTCGCGCTTTAACAGATTGTGAAATTACAACTTATATTGCAGAACTTCTAGTTAATAAAAATTATAGGGGGAAAGGTTTAGGTAAATCATTGATAGATGCCTGTCACCATCTATATCCTCATGCAAGACTTGATTTACTTTCAACTGAATCCGCTGATGAATTTTATAATCGGAATAAATTTAAAAAGATTAACGGATTTAGAAAGAGTTATTATTAAACGAAATAATTTGCAATTTCAAGCTAATAGAAAGTAATATTAATCCAACAAATCCAAATCCACATCCAAAATCAATGATATCTACTGGTTTCCTAATTTTCCAAACTTTTTTGAAGTTAAAACTATCTATGCTTCTTTGCATCTCAAGTACAAAACTTTATGTGAAATTTTAAGTCTATGAAAGATTATCTTACTCAAGTAATATTTGGGGTCAATTCTAAAAAAAATGAGTCATACTAATAATTTATCGTTGAAATATTTAGAATAGTTGAATAGAGGTGTCTGTATGAAAAAGTTAATTATTCTTAATGGAACAATGGGTGTAGGTAAAAGTACCGTGTGCAACATGTTATTGGACATACTGAATCCAAGCGTTTATCTAGATGGTGATTGGTGTTGGAATATGAATCCATTTGTAGTTTCAGAAGAAAACAAAAAAATGGTCATAAATAATATTACACATCTATTAAAGTCATATTTGGATAATTCGAGTTACGAGTATATTATATTTTGCTGGGTAATACACCAGGAATATATATTTAAACAGATTTTGGAACCATTAAAAGATTATGATTTTGACCTTTATAAAATTTCTTTAACTTGCTCCGAAACAGCTCTTAAAAATAAATTGAGAATTGATGTGCAAAATGGTATTAGAAAAATAGATGTAATTGATAGAAGTTTACAAAGACTATGCCTATATAACAATATGGATACAGTCAAAATTGATGTAAGTGAAATCGACCCTAAACAAACAGCTATCGAGATAGTTAAGTTAATAGAAAAAGGTGCTATAAAATGAAAGAATATAAAATTATAAAAATAGATAATCAAAACTATCCTATGTTTGATGATATGGTGTTTTGGCGTATTAATGGAAAGCAAAGAACATATTCTGAAAAATCAGAGGTAGCAAATAATAATTTTAGTGATGTGTATGTGGCACTTACAAATTCGAATTTATATGTTTATGCTGCATTAGATAACGATAAATTTGTTGGTTGGATATCAATAATTTATATGCCAAAGGTAGGTAGGTTAAATGGCTTGGGACATTTATATATTGATGAATTGTGGGTTGAGCCCACATATCGAAAACAGAATATAGCAAATAGGCTCCTGGAAAAGGCTGATGAATTATTAAATACAACAGAATCCGTAGGTGTTCGTTTATATGTAAATACAGAAAATTTAAGCGCAAAAAAATTGTACGTAAAATGTGGCTTTTCGGAAAGTGGTACAGCTTATTTTATGGAAAAAACTGAGTATCATACGGTTCAGAACTAAAATAAGTCTTTCACTAAGCCCGTCTGTCTAAAATTCAGGAACGTCGTCAACAAGGTACGTTAGCCAAAATTAAATGGAACGAGGAATAAATTTTATGGGGAAAGTTTTAATTACTGGTGGAAATAAAGGATTAGGACATGAATTAGTTAGAGTTTTTTATGAAAATAATTATGAGGTGTTCACAGTTGTAAGGACTGTCGAAGCAGCAGAAGAACTAAAGTATGAGTTTAAGCAAAAGTGCCATCCTATTGTTGTAGACTTACGATTTGATGATTCAATAGAAAAGATAAAATCTGTTTTAGCTAAGATTACAACTGAAATTGATATAGTTATTAATAATGCAGGGGTTCCTGGACGTGAATATGAAATAGAAAATGTACTTGCAGAAGAAATAGAAGAATTATTGAATATACATTGTTTAGGGGTTGTCAGGACGGTTCAAGGAACTATAGACTTTTTAAGAAATTCAACTAATCCTAGAATAATAAATATTTCTTCAAGATTAGGCTCTTTGTCTAAAATGTCATTAGGAGAATTTGGTAGTAGAAATTTTTCATATTCATATCGCATTGCTAAGGCAGCTCAAAATATGCTTACTATATGTTTAAATAATGAGCTAAAATCTCAAGGAATTTGTGTTAACGCAATTCATCCTGGAAAATTAAAGACCACTTCTGGTTCTTCAGATGCTGACTTGAATCCAAATGAGGCAGCAGAAAGAATATTCAATTGGATAGAGACTTTAAAAATAAGTGACTCAGGATCTTTTACACAACCTTTTGTAGGAGATTGGCCATGGTAAAATATAACTTAGGCTAACAAAAATCCCCATTCACCATGGCTTGAAAAAACAACCAAGCTACAACACCATTGTAAAAAGACCCAAACTTCTTTTAATAATACTGCTGGAGGTAATGTATGATTATTGAAAACAAAAGAATAGAAGGTATAAGTCTAACATGGATACTTCGTTGTCCAACAAAATATGATGCAATTGAATTATCTAAATTAAGAGTTAAAATTGATGGAGAGACAGAAAATCTTGATAGAGAATCTGGTGAAGGTCTATTAACGCCAGAAGATTTCGAAAAACTTATTTATGAAGATTCAATAGCGGAAAAAACTTTATTTTTAGTTGCAGAAGTAGCAGGTATGATTGTTGGATTTACTCGTTGCGAAGGCAGTAAACTAAGTAGATTCAGACATAAATCAGAGTTTGGAATATGTATATCAAAGGAATACTGGGGCCATGGAATTGGTAAAGTACTACTAGAAGAAGTTTTGATATGGGCAGATACTGTGGGAATTAAAAAAATTTCATTAACTGTGGTACAGACAAATACAAAAGCAATTCAATTATATAAAAGATATAGATTTGTAGAAGAAGGATTATTAATAAAGGACCGTATTCATAAAGATGGTGACTATTATAATACAGTTATAATGGGAAGATTATTAGATAAATAGATTCCTAAGGAGTTTTGTTATGAATAAAATAGGAATTACAACCATAAACGGATATCCGCTTACAATGGATGAAAGAATGGAAGCTTTTCGTAATGCAGGGTTTCACTCTATACTCTTGTGGTGGGGAGATGATGAAATCGAAAGCAAGGCATATCGTGTCGCTCTTGCGGATAAATATAATCTCATGATAGAAAATGTCCATGCATCTACTGACGGTCTGAATAGCCTTTGGATAGACTCTATAGATGGTGAATCTATTGTGGAACGAAGCAAAAATTGTATTCTGGAATGCAATCAATTTAATATAAGGACGATGGTCATGCATTTGACTAATGGCAGTAATCCACCACCAGTCAGTAGAACTGGAATATACCGTATGGAAAAAATTATTGAATGTGCCGAAAACAATCATATAGTTCTAGCTATAGAAAATATGAGAGTTCCTGAACATGTTAAATTTGTTTTGGATACATACCCTACTCCCTGTATTAAATTTTGCTATGACAGTGGGCATGAGCACTATTGGTCTCCCAATATTAACTGGCTTTCCTTATATGGTGACAGGGTTGGAGCAATCCATTTGAGTGACAATGTGGGTAATATGGATTCTCATCTTATCCCTTTTGACGGCAATGTAAAGTGGCAAAGAATTATTGAGAACCTATCTAAATCCAGCTATACGGGCACAATAACAATTGAAGCAGAAAAAGGTTCAAGCAACTTATATGATGACATAGAGTTAGATGAATTCTTAGTTCACGCCTACAAAAGCGGTTTGAGTTTGTATGAAATGATAAATAACTTTCGAATAAAATGAGAATAATCTACATTTGTAGTTGCGCCATAATTTTCATTAACTACGTCGAGATGGTAATTCTATGCGTGGTAAAGATTATTTATATACCCTGTATCAGTATGTATTTTATGTTACTTCAGTACAAAATGTGAATTAGGAATGTACTGGTTTAAATGGTTACAGTTAGTTGACGCAGATACAGTTAAACTCAAACATTACATTAAATTAAAACCAATATAATATCTTTAAGAACATATTCGTGTAAAGGCGCGAAGCATTTTATTTGTGCGAATTGGAGGTAAAATTGAAATGAAAATACCCTATCTTTTGATCTTAGTCTTAGTCATTACTGCAGTGTTCTTTATAGTGCCATATTATTTAACTGATAGATTCAGAAAAAACAAGGTAAGTAAGTACATCCCACCTATGTTATCATTAATATCTATACTTATTTTATATATAAAATCAACATTTTTTAAAATCGGCTATAGTGTCATTGTTGATATAGTATTTATGACATCATTCGCAATTTCATTGGTTATTCTTCTCTTAATTGCTTTATCATTTAAGTTTAAAAAATATTAATTGATGTTTCTACTATTCATATCTTACCGTGCAACAATAGAAAAGTGTGACAATAAGAAGAATTAAATAAATATTAGGGGGTACATCCATGGATTACATAAAACAAATTATTGATTTTATTCCTGTAAGCGACCAAGAAAGCCAAGATAAAAAGATAATTCTCGATTACATTAAAAAATTTCCACATAACATTTTATTAAGAGAAAATGATTTTGCACATATTACAAGTTCAGGATTTATTATGAACAAATCACTGGATAAAGTGCTAATGGTTCACCACAATATACGAAATACTTGGGCTTGGACTGGTGGGCATGCTGATGGAGATACAGACTTTTTACATGTTGCAATTAAAGAGGCAAAAGAAGAAACAGGCATAAACACTGTGACAGCTCTTACAAAAAATATTGTGTCTATTGATATTCTACCTGTATATGGTCATGTGAGAAGAGATAAGTATGTTAGTGCGCACCTCCACCTTTCGGTAGCATATGTTCTTATCGCTAGTGAAAACGAAACACTCATAGTAAAGGAAGATGAAAATAGCGATGTGGATTGGTTTCCCTTGGATAAATTTACTGAAGATTATTTTGATGTTAGGGATGTTTATTTATATAACAAGCTAATTGATAGAGCCAAACAAATTAACAACGATATAGAGTTCTATTAATTCATATATTTCATATTTTACATATCTACAAGTTATATTGATAAATTATTATTTCGTAGACTTATAGAATTATTATTGGAATATTGATTAGTACCGATGACTTTAATGTAAAAGTATTTGAATAACACTGGATTTATGATGGTGTTATTTTTTTTAGACTTTTATAAGGTCAAAAAATAGTTATGGTAACTTTTTAGTGAAAATTCGGTTTTTTTTACTTTATTATGTAAATTTAGAAGGAAACTGTTGCGGAATGTAGAATGATGTTTTATAAGATCTTTGTCTGTTATAAGAATAACTGAGAGTACATTAAAAGTTTTCTTTTTTACCTTTTGGGGCGTCTTGGACAATTTCTCTGGCCTTGCTTATATATCGGATGATACAGAGCTTTATAAGGTTGACTTCAGCGGGAATTTTCACCAAATTGATAAAAAAACATAAATCACTAATGCTAAATGTAATAAACCAGAAAGCATCGAAGTAGATATACAAAGTTTTGATACTAAGGAGAGTGGTGTAATGAAGCGAACTTTTGCAGACCGGCCAAACTGGACAAGAATTATTGAAAAGAGATTCAAATTAACCTACTTAGAAGAAAAAGAATTTAAAGGCCACGTATCAATTATTTATATAGACAAAGTAAGAGAACCATTAGTTTTAGAAGCAGCAGGTAAAAATGTATTCTTAGCAAACAATGGATTCATATGGATGCAACATTTTCCGAAAGATTGTAATTATGCTTTAACTACTATGTTTAATGAAAAACACGAGGTTATACAGTGGTATTTTGATATTTGCAACGGAAATAAAATTAATTCTTTAGGAATTCCATATTATGATGACTTATATCTGGATGTCGTTCTACTGCCAACTGGTGAAATATTATTATTGGATGAAGATGAGCTTGAACAAGCATTAAAGGATGATAGTATTGATAAAGCACTATATGATCTAGCTTACTTTGAAGCGAAAACGCTTATATATAACATACAAGAAAACAAGGACCTATTACCCCTTAATAGCAAATGGTATTTACAACACATGGTATCTTTAGGTTATTAAAAAATTGAATTAAGGAGAAAGGGAATTTAAATGGAATTTAAAATTATTGAAGAACACAAAAGCAATAACCCAACACCCCTTATAATTAGAAAAGGAACAAGAGTAGAGGTAGGTAAAAGGTCTGATAGTGCTGACATTTGGCCTAATTGGGTATATTGTTACGATTTAGATGGAAATAGTGAAGGATGGACTCCTGAGCAGATTATTCAAATTGAAAGTGACTATGAAATTTTATTAGAAGATTATTTATTTAGGGGGGATTTTCTTGGTAAAAAATAATCTAAAATCATTATTAATACATATAACAATAAGTATTTTTTCTATGATCGTATATTTTTTATTTAATATGAGACAAGCGAAGTGGGCAACTGAAGAAGCGGCAAGAAACCATCACTATAATATGATGTTTGTAGCAATTGCTATAATTGCTGTGGCAGTTATTTTATACTATTTATTAGGATCAGTACGCTTAATTGATCAAGGAAACATATACAAAAATTTATTTTCTGTTAGTTCAGTAGCCATACTTGGAGTATTGCTTTGGGCAAATGCATTTAATATCGATAGGATAGGTCCAAGCAATCGTTTGTTAAATTCTCAATTATGGCAGTATTATACTATGTATAATGGATATTCGTTTTTTTAATTAATGAATCTGAAATTAATAATTCCTATGTGTCTTTATTGTTTTCTTTTATTCCTACAATAGCTATGTGGATAGGAATAAATAGAAAAAGAATTTAGGCTGCATTGAATAAGTCTACATTTTTTATGAATAAGCGCTGGGGTAAAAAGATGAAAATATTAATTGCAATTTAATAAAAGTATTTAAATATCATTTATGTTTTATGGAGGGATATCTACTATGAAAAATAATATTTATAAAGAATGTCCAATTTACACAACAGAGATTCTTACATTAAGATTAACATCATTAGAAGATGTATCAGAACTATTAAGATGTTATTCCGATAAAAAAGCAGTACCATTATTTAATTCAGATAATTGCCATGGCGATGACTTTCACTATACTAATATTGAAAGAATGAAAGAGGCTGTTGATTTTTGGCAATATTCTTATGAACATAGATATTTTGTAAGATTAACGGTTATTTTAAATACAACAGGGGAGAAAATTGGAACTATAGAAATGTTTAAGCGTGAGACAGAAGATGAATTCAACCATTTCGGTGTGTTGAGAATAGATTTACAAAGCAAATATGAAAAGCAACAATATATTAATGAAATATTACAAATTGCGAATCAAGATTTTTACAAGGCTTTTAAAGTTGATTCAATTCTTACAAAAGCTATTCCAAATTCAACTGAACGTATTTCATCATTAGAAAGTAAAGGATATGTTCCTATAAATAAAAAATTTGTGATATACGATGATTATTTTGTAAGAATGAATGCAACAAATTAATTGAAAATAAACATGAAATGCCCCCTTAATATTATTGTATAAAAAAAGGAGAACTTATTATGTTAATGATTAAAGGTACCCAAATAATAAATACAGACAGACTTTTACTTCGAAAATATGAAGCTTGTGATGCACCTGATATGTTTAAAAATTGGGCAAATGATAGTGAGGTTACAAAGTTTTTAAGTTGGAAACCCCATAATAATGTAGAAGATACTAAAGAAATTATAGAGCAGTGGGTCAACAAGTATGAGAATAATATATATAATTGGGCTATTGAATTAAAAGAAATTTCTGAAGTTATTGGTGATATTTCTATAGTTAAGCTAGACGAAACCTCCTATTCTTGCGAAATAGGGTATTGTATGTCAAGAAAATATTGGAGCATGGGAATAATGAGTGAATCTTTAACCGCAGTAATTGATTATTTATTTTCTGAGGTTGGATTTAATCGAATAGCCGCAATGCATGACACAAATAATATTGCTTCCGGAAAGGTAATGCTTAAAAGTGGAATGAGGTACGAAGGAACCTTAAGGCAAGCTAAAGTTCACGATAAGAAAGATTTTTACGACTTGGCTTTATATTCAATATTAAAAGATGATTGGATAAAGGAATAAACTAGGTTTATGGGATTTAACTAATTAAAATGCATACAGGCTAGCTTATAGGAGGATCATACTATGAAACGTTTTATGATTGGACAATTCGATAGATTCGATATCAATAGGCAGAATAGAGACTTTAGAGATTACTTTTTTGGAATTGAAGTTAATCAAATGGAGTCACTTGGTGAATTGCAAATATTAAAAGATAACCTTATGGATAGAAATTTAAAGATAGGCATTCATTTTCCTCTATTAAAGAATCAATGGAGAGCAAGAGACCCCCAATATCTTTCTAAAGATAATAGGACTTACAAAGAATCAATAAACTATATGGAGAGCGAATTTGCCAGATCAGAGGAGTTGAATCCAGATTATATTTTGCTTCATTATCCAAAGCCAGTTATTTTAGATGGTAATGTTGATTGGTCATCATGGAGATTTTGTGATGATACTGAATATTATTATGAATCAGAAATATCTTACAATTACTTCGAAGAGAGAAGTAGAAATTTTTTTAAGCTATTATCTGATCAAGGTAAAAAATATAATTTCACCCCAGTATTAGAATTGGATGGATTAAATAAATATGTATATGAAACAAATTTACTTGAAAACTTATTAGATGAATATCCAAATATCAAATTATGTCTTGATTTTGGTAGAATACACTTGCAAGATTGTATGGATGATAATTTTATAGGTCAAGAGATAATCAGAAAATTTGGAAGCTATACTCATTTAGTACATTTATGGAATGTAAAAGTTGATATGAATGTAACAAATGCTCATTACCCAGCACTTAAATCACTAAAAGTAGAGGACGGATGGGGAGATATGGAATCATACTTTAAAATCTTGAATGAAGTTAATAATAACTATAAGGTTTTATTTGAGCATAAGTCTCATTTAATAAGCGATGATGAGCTTGAAGAATGTTATCAGTGGATTGACGAGCTTGTGAATAGGTAGCCCGTATGTCTTACAACAAAAATTTTCACGCCGCAGTGAAGGGTCAAGCCTTTGAAGTACTCGCAGCACATGCGTTAACTATAGCGAACTATTCTACTTATAGGAGGATGACTATTAAAATGTCTAAAGAGCTAAAAATAAAACAATTCGAAGAAAACTTGCTTTATAAAACACAATTTGTAAACGAAGAGTACGTAAAAGGTAACCTTTTAGATAGAATGAATCATTATAAAACCCCCGCAGTAAGTATAGCCCTTATTAATAACTACGAAATTGATTGGGTAAAAGCCTATGGAACTACTGAAAAGAATACAGATAATAAAGTGGATGAAAACACAATTTTTCAAGCAGCCTCACTAAGTAAACCAGTATTTGCACTTGCTATTATGAGATTGGTTGAACAAGGTATTATTGATTTGGATGAAGATGTAAATAAATATCTTACTTCTTGGAAGGTACCTATGAATGGACAATGGCAACCTAGAATAACCTTAAGACAAATTTTAAGTCATACAGCAGGTTTAACGGTACATGGATTTGGTGGATATAACCTAAAAGATGAAATTCCAAATACAATTCAAATACTAAATGGACAGTACCCTGCAAACTCGGAACCAGTTAGAGTGGACGTTATTCCCGGGCTTCAATTTAGCTATTCAGGAGGAGGGCTCACTATTGCACAGCAATTAGTAGTAGATATTCTAAAAAAACCTTTCCCGCAAATTATGAAAGAGTTGATACTTGAACCATTTGGAATGAAATATAGTACTTATGAGCAACCACTTCTAGGTACTCATCTAACTAACGCGGCCTGTGCTTATAACGATGATGGTGATATGGTAGTTGGAGGTTATCATGTGTACCCTGAAATGGCAGCAGCTGGATTATGGACAACACCTTCTGATTTAGCAAGACTTGGCGCGTCATTACAGCTTATTCTTAAAGGAGAACCAAATAAAATACTGACCCAGAAATCTTTAGAAGAAATGTTGATACCTCAGGCAGATGGCCCAGTAGGGATAGGTTTTTTTGTAGATGGAGAAGAAAAGGATATAAAATTTTCACATAATGGCGGTAACGCAGGCTTTGTATGTAGAATGAAATTTCATAAAGAAAATGGTAAAGGCATTGTTATTATGATTAATTCTCAAGAGTTTGATTTAATAGAAGAAATCGAAAGAGCTGTTGATTATACTTATGATTGGTCCAAGCCTCTTTTAAAACAAAAAAATAACATTATGATAGATAAGTTCAGTTCAGAGATTTTTACAGGAAAATATATGTCTGATTCCAAAAAAATTATGACCATAGAAAATGAAAATGACTTGCTGTTCATTATCCCAGAAGGACAAATGCCAATACAGCTCCTTAAAGAATCAGATAGTAAATTTTTTTCAACACAATTAAATATGTTGGTAGAATTTATTTTTGATACCACTGGAAGTACTGGTACACTAAATCTTCATCAAAATGGGCAAGTATTGTCTTTTAAAAAGGAAGAATAGAAGAGTGAAACAAATCACTGCCGACGTTAAATTTCATATTTGCTTTGTAGCATAATTGAAAAGAGGGATAAAATGAATAAAAAACAAATTGTTTTCGTTACATCTAATTTAGGAAAAATTAAATCAGCCCAAAGAGATCTTGAAGATGTAGAAGTTATACAATATAATGCAGAACTTATAGAACCTAGAAGTGATAGTATCAAGGAAATTTCAAAAGTAAAGGCAATGCAAGCAAATGGGGGTGGAATTATCTTATGACAATTGAAACAGAAAGACTTATAATTAGAAAATTTACCAACCAAGATATAGATTTAATCTTTGATATCAATAATAATCCAGAATGCATTAAATTCAATGGGTGGGATTCCATGTCTATAGAAAATTGTAAAGAAACTCTCGATAAATGGATGTGCAACTATTCTATTTCACCTGGTTTAGGTGCTTTTTGCGTAGAAAGCAAGGTAGATAAATCAAGAATAGGGATGGCATTCATTGTTAAGTCGAAAGAGATAAATCAATATGAAATAGGATTTAGGTTACGACGGATTTATTGGGATAAAGGCTATGCTAAGGAGATAACACGCGAATTTATTAAATATGCAGAAGGTAAACTGGGAGCTACTTCAGTAATTGCTGAAGTATATAAAGCTAATGTTAGGTCAAGAAGTGTATTTGAAAAGTTTAATTTTACAGAGTACGGTCATCCTGATGGAGATGATGGACTTGTCTATAAATATGAAATTGTAAAAAACTATCATTAATATTACGAATTAGGTGTTTATTAAAGCATGAGTTTTTAATACAGAAATTGAGGAGAATTTAATGAAAATTGAATATGCAAGTGAAATACATTTTCAATACATAATTGATAATAATAAACATATATCAAGGTAACTAATACAATCGATGAATGTTTAAGGAGAGATTTAATTGAAGAAACTGGATACATCATAAATATAAATAGTTTTGTTTGTAGCTGAACTGAGTATATTTATGGTCCAAAATATAAAAAATACTTGAAATTAGTTGGTTCTTTCTATATGATTCAATTAGAAAATGACACTGGTTTGTAAAGTGAACTGGATCATAACTTAGTTTGGAAAGATTTAGATACCCTTAGGAAGAATATTCGTCTTGAATACCAATATTAGGCTATACAAGAAGCATTTAAAATGAAAGAGACTAAGATATTAAACAACACCTAGTGTGATAAGAAACGGAATTTTTACTAATATAATAATAATAATAGTTAGGAGATATTTATATGATATTGTCAGGCAAAGAGATTAAAAAGAAATTAGGAAATGAGATTATTATTGAACCATTTGTAGATAAGCAGCTTAACCCCAATAGTTATAATTTACGGCTACATAACCGTCTACTTGTTTATGAAGACTCTGCTTTGGATATGAAGAAAGATAACAAAACAAAAGAGTTGATTATACCCCCGGAGGGATTACTTCTTGAAACTGGAAAGTTATATCTAGGTAGAACCGTTGAATATACAAGGACAGATAAATATGTACCTATGTTAGAAGGTAGGTCCTCAGTTGGAAGGCTTGGATTATTCATTCATATTACAGCTGGATTTGGGGATGTAGGATTTAGTGGTTATTGGACATTGGAAATATTTTGTGTTCAGCCTATAAGAATATACCCTGATGTAGAGATATGCCAAATATATTACCATAATATCGAAGGAGAATATGATAAGTATTCAAGTGGCAAGTATCAGAATAATACGGATATTCAGCCAAGTTTATTATTTAAGGATTTCCAAGAGAGGTAAAAAACTCAAATTAGATTCATTGGAGGTTTTACAAATGAAGGCATGTTTTGCATTACTTGTAGATAATGAAATTCATAACTATTCGAGAAATCTAGCCTTTGCTTTTGATAGAAAATATAATACGGGTTTTATATCTGCTAGTCTTCCTCAGCATATTACTTTAGGTCCAGTATTTGAGGTGAAAAATATTGAGGAAGTTGAGAACTACTTTGATTATGTGGCAAAAAATCTAAAGCCATTTGAAGTTTTAATTACAGATATTGATTTGAAGATATTGGGTGATGAAGAAGCTGGTTTTGGTATTATATGGATGAACATTAAAGAAAGCATAGAATTAAGGGAGCTACATAATACAATTTATAAGTATATTACTGAACATTCATGGGATACAGATAATAATGATAAATACCATTTTCACTCAACCATAGCACTGGGAAAACAGCCTGCTAATGTATATAAGGAGCTATACCAGTGCATTTCTGATAAGAAAATTAACCATAATTGTATTATAAATGAGCTAGCAATGTTTTGTACTACAGATAGTGAAAATAAAATGGGAACCTATATTACTTTCAAAATACTAAATATAAATAATAAATAGCTGTTTGCGATTACTAGCTTTTACTTAGTTTCCAATAGTAAACCGGAAAATTTACTATTAAATGGAGGGTTATTAAATAATGAAAGGTAAAATAGAACCCGAATTGTATAATAAAATATATATCATAGGGTCAGTAGCAAGTGGAAAAACTACAATGGCTAAAAAATTATCAAATCTATTCAATATTACCTGGCATGAATTGGATAATGTAGTCCACATGAGGTTGCCAGGTGGTGATGTGACCAGGTCCTCAGAAGAAATAACTTTTGAGTTCAATAAGATTATTAGTTGTGAAAAATGGATTATCGAAGGTGTTTTTCGTGAATGTTTTAATGAAGGATTTGATAAAGCAGATTCTATAATATTGCTGAATACACCCCCTTATAAAAGGAAATGTCGCATTGCAAAGCGTTGGCTTTGTCAAAGGATAAGACTTGAAGAATCTAATTATGTTCCAACTTTTAAAATGCTTTTACGCATGTATAAATGGAGCAGTGGATTTGAAAAATCAAAAGACACTATTTTAAAAACGCTTGAACCTTACATTGATAAGGTAATTGTATTGAATGATAACACAGATATATTTGATAATAAAAAATAATTAAAAATGAGGCGTTCTAAATGGCAACTTGGATTACACATCTAAGAATAGCAGAAGAAATTCTAAAAAAATCATATAATTTTGAAACAAAACCTTTCATAGTAGGAAATATTGCGCCCGACGCTGGTGTACCTAATGAAGATTATAGTATCTTTAATCCAGCAAAAAAAATTACACATTGGGAGACAGAAAACAAAGAAATTAATGCTCAAGGTTTTTGGGACAACTATTTGAATAATAGTGGAATAGAAGAAAGTAATGAGCTGTTCTCTTTTAAAATAGGATATTTTGTTCATTTATTGACTGATATTGAATGGTCAAAACTATTTGTTCAGAAGAAGAATGAGATTTTATACAAAGAAGGATTAGAAAAAGATGAAAGTTTTATTTGGACTATAAAAAAGGATTGGTATGGCCTTGATTATATATATTTAGAAAACCATCCACAGTGTATATTTAATACATTGTTTAAAAATATAAATAGTGTACCAGATTACCTAGATTATTTTCCACACAGTGCCTTTGAGGATAAAGTAAAATACATTACTGAATTTTATCTAGGAGAAAATACTGAAACTAAAGATAACTTTATTTATTTAACAGAGGGAGAAATGGACAACTTTATTTATAGTGCCACAAATGTAATAGATGATTTACTTCGCCATCTGTTAATAAAGAAAACCTCTGCTATCAATGCACTGCAATATTGAAATACTTTGAAACTAATGTAAACATTTTAGATGGGCTGAAACAGTCCATAGAAAAATTGACAAGTTACATTTAATAAGGGGATGATACTATTGAGTGAACAAAGTATAATCGAATTAACCGATCATATGAATACGGTGGATACTATACATAATGATTTATTAAATCTCGGTGTTAAAGCTTGTGATATTCTATTAGTGCATTCTTCACTATCCAGCATTGGTTGGGTTTGTGGCGCTGCTCAAGCGGTTATAGTTGCGCTAAAGCAAGTTATTAATGAGAATGGAACACTAATAATGCCTGCTCATAGCGGAGCAATTTCTGATCCTGCAGAATGGGAAAACCCACCTGTACCTAAAGAATGGCTACAACAAATATATGATAGTATGCCTGCCTTTGATGTAGATCTTACATCGTCTAGGGGAATGGGTAGTATTGCTGAATTATTTAGAACCTTGCCTCAGGTATATAGGTCCAATCACCCCCAAGTATCCTTTGCATCTCAGGGCAAATTTGCCAATGATATAACAAATAATCATAAATTGACGCCTCAATTTGGAATGGAATCCCCTCTAGGTAAAATGTATGAGTTAAATGCAAAAGTACTTTTACTGGGAGTAGGATATGATTCTTGTACTTGCTTTCATCTTGCAGAAGCATTGAATGAAAAAATGCCAACAAGAAAAATGGGGGCAGCAATTATAGAAAATAATAAAAGGATTTGGAAGTGGTTTGAGGATTTTGATTATAATTCAGAGGATGATTTCGAGTCGATAGGACTGGCATTTGAAACAACAAATAACGTAGTATTTGGTAAGGTTGGTAAAGCTGAATGTAAGTTATTCAATATGAAAGCAGGAGTTGATTTTGCAAAAGAATGGTTACAAAGTAATAGATTTGACTAAAAGTATTGTTATTTAATTTAAATATTTTCGTGGCATATAACCTAGCAAAATAGGAGGCACTTATGAAAGGAACATTGCATCATATTGAACTTTACGTGAAAAACTTGAATATAAGTAAAGAGTTTTGGGGTTGGTTATTACTTGAACTTGGTTATAGTGAACATCAAAATTGGGAAAAGGGTATAAGCTATATTTTAGAGAATACTTATATTGTATTTGTTCAAGTTGAGGATAGATTTTTAGATATACCTTACCATAGATGTGGTGCGGGCTTAAACCACCTCGCTTTTCATGGTGGAAGCAGAGAATTTATAGATGAAATCACAGTAAAGCTAAGAGAAAAAGGTGTTAAAATATTATATGAGGATAAGCATCCATATGCAGGTGGACTTGGCTATTACGCGGTTTATTTTGAAGACCCAGATAGGATGAAAATTGAGATAGTAGCTTAGTAGCTGTTAAAAGTAACAGTATTAAAGGAGTATAAACTTTAGTATAGGAGTGATGTATATGATTAACATTGTATTCGAAGCAAGAAATCGTCTTGAACCCTCATCAAAAGAAAATTCTCTAACCACAGGAAAAGTTAGGTCAATATCCTCTGCATTGTACAAAATTTTAGAGGATAAGAGTATTGATAATGTCTTTGCACACTGTGAACAGTTACTTAATGAGCACGAATGGACATTGGGAGTCATTGCATACAATTGGGCTTACAGAGTTAGAAAACAATATAATGATAAGACTTTTTTTGTTTTTGAGGGTTGGCTTAAAAGGTATGTAACTGATTGGGGGGATTGCGATGATTTTTGCACCCATGCTTTTGGTGAATTACTTAGTCAAAACAATGAATTATTCACACATATTGTTAAGTGGACTCAACACCCAGATTTTTTTGTAAGGCGTGCCTCTGCCGTTGTTTTAATTTATCCCATTAAACACAACAAATATCAGAATCTTAAACCATTTTTAATTTGTGATGCACTTATGAATGATAACCACCATCTTGTTTTAAAAGGTTATGGCTGGATGTTAAAAGTTTTATCTGAAACCCAGCAAAGTAATGTATGCCAATACTTAACTAAGAATAAAAATACTATGCCCAGGGTGTCTTTTAGATATGCCTTAGAGAAACTTAACAGCGAATTAAAATTACATTTAATGGAGGAGTAGATTATGTTAATAAAACTAGAAAAATTTAAAACCTGTGATGTACCTACCTTAATATCCTGGATTCCGGACAAAGAATTTTTGCTTCAATGGGCAGGACCAGCTTATACATTTCCTTTAACGCAAGATCAACTGCAATCTGAGATAAATATGATATCAAGTGAGAATCCAAAAACTTTGATGTTTACTGCTAGGATATCCGATACCAATGAAATAGTAGGTCATATCCAACTACTTGGTATAGATTTAGTAAATAGCTGTGCATGCATAGGAAGAGTTCTGGTAGGAAATGAAAAGCTTAGAAATAAAGGTATTGGTATCAAGATGATTAATGGTATCTTAGCTATAGCATTTCAAACTTTAAAATTACATAGGATTTATTTAGGTGTTTTTGATTTTAATAAATCAGCTATAGCTTGTTATGAAAAAGCTGGCTTTAAAATTGAGGGAACCGCAAGAGATTTCAGGAAAATAAATGATGAGTATTGGTCCTTAATTAATATGAGTATTCTTGAGGAAGAGTATAAGATAAGCAATTAAAGATTTTAGGAGGAAAAATGAGTTCAAATTACAGTGTAAAACAAATAACAAGCCTATATGGAAGTTGTAATAAATGTGGTTTACCAAATATAAATTGTCTATGTGATAAGGCACCTAAAATAAAAACTAATGCAATGATTTGGATTCTTTCTACGGAAAAAGAATTTTACAGGCCTTCTAATACTGCAAGACTACTCGAACTAGTTAATCCAGATTCCACAGAAATTTTCCTTTGGGAAAGAACGAAAATACCTGAAAAGTTAATAGCAAATTTAAATAATGAAATATATGAGCCCTTCTTGCTTTTTCCTATAGAAACTTATGAAACAGCCAGCCGTAAGGTTGAATATAAGAATACAGGAAAAATCCCTGCATTTATTATAATAGATGGTACCTGGAAAGAGGCACGAAAAATATTTAGAAGAAGCCCCTACCTAGAAAAACTGCCAATCCTTTCCTTAGAGCCAGCTTTTAAGTCTAATTATGATTTAAGAAGAGGTGTGGTTGATGGTAATTTATGCACAATAGAAGTTGCAATGGAAGTATTAAAAATAAATGGCGAGATTGAATACTCACAAGTAGTAAACGAGTTTTTCAATCTATTTCTAAAGAGCTATAAGGCGGGATTAAGTGGCCACGAGGTAAAGTAAAAATGGTTTGAGATTTTTATGTGATACAATCTATATTGATGTTATGTTAAAATCATTATATTACTATTTTTATGTTGCCCTTACCTAAATTCTAGTCATGATTGGAGAATAATTAATGAAAAGATTCAAGAAATTTTATATAGAAATTACAAATGTGTGTAATCTTTGTTGCAGTTTTTGTCCGCAAACACTTAGGGCTCCTGAATTTATGACCCTAGAAACCTTTAGCAAAATATTAGATGGAATAAAACCTCATACGGATTATATATATTTTCATGTTAAAGGAGAACCACTTTTGCATCCCAAATTAGATGAATTTTTGGATTTAAGTTATGAAAAAGGTCTTAAGGTTAATATAACCACCAATGGGACTCTAATAAATAAAGTTCAGGACAAAATAATCCTAAAGCCCGCGTTAAGACAGATTAATTTTTCTTTGCACAGCTTTGACGGCAATGAGGGTTCAACCTGTAAGGATGAATATGTTAATAATATTATCTCCTTTGTGAAAGAATCTATAGCCACGACGGATACTTTATTTTCTCTAAGGTTATGGAACCTTGATTTGGATAATACAACTAACCTTGAGGCTAAGAAAAATCGCGACTTGCTTTCTGTAATCGAAAATGCCTTCAATCTACCTTATAAAATTGAAGAAGAAATACATCCTGGTCGTGGTATCAAAATTTGTGATAGTGTATATTTAAATCAAGACCATGAATTTCAGTGGCCAGATTTAAAGCTAGAAGAAGATAATAGCCCTGGTTTTTGTTATGGTCTTAGAAACCAAGTAGCTATATTAGTAGATGGCACAGTAGTACCCTGCTGCCTTGATGGAGAAGGTGTGATTAACCTAGGCAATATTCATGAAACTCCTTTTTCTGAAATAGTTGAAAGCAAAAGGGCAAACGACATTTTCAATGGCTTTTCTAGGAGAGAAGCGGTTGAAGAGCTATGCAGAAAGTGCGGCTACAGAAAAAAATTTAACGATACATCGGAGTAGTGTCTTTAATTGAGCTACTTTAGCAAATTTTCAATTGAAAAACACAGGCTAATTTCATAAATTAACCTGTTTTTTTTGTAAAATAATTTATTTTTTACTTATAGCCGCATCTCCGGAAATAGTTTCTATTCTAATAGTTTTCTGCCCATTTCCAACAGTTCCTTTGATATTTCGCTTTTCTACTTTGCCAATTACTACTAGCGGGAAAGTATTATCTAATTCTCCAGATGTACTACTGAAATCAACCTTAAATTCGGACGCTTGTGGAAGAATTAACTCCACATCTCCTGAAACTGTTTCCGCTGCTACCTCATTATTAAATTCACTATATGATGCTTTAATGCTTCCTGAAACTGAATTTGCTTTAATATCTCCAGTAATAGCTTCAATTTTTATATCACCTGAAGTTGTCTCAAATCCGTTTGTTTTAGCTGATAGTGCTTTTATATCAACGGTACCTGAAACGCTGCTGAAATCCGTTATATTGGCTACAATGGAATTTATGCTTACATCTCCTGAAATTGTGTTTGCCTTAAAGTTATCCCCCTCAAGCTTATCAATTTTTATTTCCCCGGATACGGTTTCTATATCCATAGATTTTTTATATTTTTCTGGAATATATAAATCTAGTTTTGTGTTTAAACTAAAATTAATTATAGACATAATTTTATTTGGATATTTTATTGATATATTTAATATATCTCCATTTAAACTTGTTTCTAATTTAGGTGCCCTACTCATCTCAGAAGCTGTACCATGAAAATGCACCACTATTTTATCCTCTTTTGATAATATTATATTAACATCTGAGCTTACTGTATCCACCATAACCTTGCTTATAGGTACTATAATAAATTCCTTGGTTTCGTCAATACTTCCACTTCCCATTGATACGGTGGCCTCCTTGGCTGTTGTTAATAAGTTTCTTCCCTGGATTTTTGCAACTATAAAAGCAAACCCTATTGAAATTACTACTATCAGTAGTGTTATTTGAATTATTTTCTTAACATTAAAATTACTCATTTTCCTCCCCCCTATTACATTATTTACCATGATTCCATTTTATCATAGGCTGCTGTTTATTGTAAGTTATTTTCTATAATATCAAAAAATAAAAATAAGGCTATAATATAAAAATTCAATTATAGCCTTATTTTTACTAGACTGTCATGTTTACTGCTTGTTCCTTTACTTGTACCAATTTCTTCATCTTATCTGCATGACCCTTCATCAATAATGCTTTTTTCTATTTTATTCCATTTAACAGGTGCTCTATGAAGCTATCTGTATTTTCATCTAATTTCATACTATCATTTTTTATAACATTATAAACAGCTACCGATGCTAGGGTTCCAAAATACGTATATGTTAAAAAAGAAGCGTCGCCTTTTTTTATAGTACCATCTTCCATAGCCTTGATTAAAAATTTCTCTATATCTTCCATATATGACTTTAACAATTCTCTGAGTTCAGAATGTCTTATCTTTCCACCCCATGCTTGACTCATTATAACCTTAAATAAATCCCTATTTTCATATACTAATTTTAACTGATCTCTGCTTAGTTGTCTTAATTTATAGGAATAATCCCCCGGTCCTTTAATAATGTTTTGTATTTGCTGCCTTAGCAGGCTTACCCCCTCAGTAATTATGTATTTAAAAACCTCATCCTTACTTTTAAAGTGATAATAAACTGTTCCTTTAGCTACTCCAGCACTTGTTGAAATTTCCTCCATAGTAGCTCCATCATAGCCATTAGTTGAAAAAACCTTAACTGCAGACTGAAATATATCTCTTTTTGTTTTATTCATTAACTTACCCCACTTATCAATAAATTTATCTTATCTTTCTATTTTAATCTTAAATGAAATTATACTTCAAATGCCTTAATCAATATTTCAATAATTTTACACTATAAAACCATAAATTGAAAGTATCTTTATATATTATCTAAAATTAATTTACAATCATCTAAAATTTTGTTAAATCTTATAAATAATGTGGATTAATATAGCAATAATGGAGATACTATGATTTATACATTAAAAATTCGCAAATAAAGGGTGATGAGATGAGAATACCAAATCATATCGGAGTAATTCCCGATGGAAATAGAAGATGGTCTGTAGATAATGGTCTATCAAAAGATAAAGGATATACCTTTGGACTAGATCCTGGTTTATCACTGTATAAACTTTGCAAAGATTTGGGTGTAAAAGAAATAACCTATTATGGTTTTACTACTGATAATACAAAAAGACCACCCTTGCAGAGAGAGGCTTTTGTTAAAGCCTGCGTTGATGCAGTCGAGCTTTTAAGCACACAGGATGCTGATTTGTTAGTAGTAGGAAATAGTGACTCACCTATGTTTCCTAAAGAACTGCTTCCTTATACCTCGCGTAGAACTTTTGGTAAGGGCGGTATAAAGCTAAACTTTCTCGTAAACTATGGATGGGAATGGGATCTAAGTAATCTTGATAAAAATAAAAGTAGCAAAAGAAGTAATATATTTAATTGCATAAAAACTAGTGATATTTCTAGAGTAGATTTAATTATTCGTTGGGGTGGGAGAAGGCGTCTTAGTGGGTTTTTGCCGCTACAATCCATCTACTCCGACTTTTATGTTATAGATGACTTTTGGCCAGATTTCAAGCCCGAACATTTATCAACAGCTTTAGCTTGGTATAATCAGCAAGATGTAACTCTTGGTGGTTAATTCATTTCATTCTTTTGTAATAGATATAAGTTTTAAAACAAACTATATCTATTTTTTTACGTGCTAAAATATGTTATTATTAAACTAAAAATTCGATGTTTTAAATTTTAATAAAAGCAATTTTATGAAAAAAGTTTTATTAAAGGAGTTCTTTATGGTTAATGAAAAAATAAATTGTTACAAATGTAAATATTACTATGTAACTTGGGATGCGGCGTTCCCTAAAGGTTGTAAATTTTATGGCTTCAAATCTTTGAATTTACCTTCCATATTGGTAAAGCAATCCTCCGGGTTAACTTGTGTTAAATTTACCCCGAAATAAAAACAACCCTATTTTTAAGAATAATCACTATTATATATTACATATAAAATAGAACATGCAACTAACCATTATTAATTGCACCTGAGGTCATATGCTCTATGACCTCTTGAAATTTAATCTGTGAATCCTTTATTTTGTTCAACTATCTCATATGCGTAAGGTTCAATTTCTTCTTGCTTTATGGTGCCGTCCTCATTGATACCTGTAACTATTGTAGGTATATTTACTAAGTTACTGTCTATACCTTGAATTTTAACATACCTATCTAACCCATCTTTAAATTTTTCGTATTCCTGGTTGCCTACTTCTCTTCCCTTCATACGCTTCAATTTATAACCTCCCTTCAAATATTATGCTATCCATATATAAATGTTAATATACTTAGTAATTTCCAAAAGTGATTTTTCTTCAAAAAAACAAAACGCCTGTTAAGCGTTTTAAATGTTAGGATTATTTTGTTTTATTTATAACTCTGTAAATCGCATTAGCTAGCTGTTCTATGGTATAAGGTTTTCTTATACACTCTTTAAATCCATAATCCGTACAATTATCCATAACTGAATTACTACTATATCCACTTACTACTATTGCATTTACATTTTTATCAAGTTCTAAAAGCTTCACAATTGTTTCCTTTCCCCCCATGCCTCCGCGTATGGTTAAGTCGATTATCACTGCATCAAAAGTATTGTTTTGTATAATTGAATTTTTATAGGCTTTAATGGCCTCTTCCCCATTCTTTGCCATTTCCACTGCATATCCTAGTTCCATAAGCATAAGTCTGTTAATTTCTCTTATATTTTTATCATCATCCATTACTAGAACTTTACCTGTACCTTGTATCACTTTTTCATACTTAACCTTATCTATAATCACTTCTTCTTCAGAAGCCATCAAATAAATATAAAAACTTGTACCAACTCCTATCTCAGATTCTGCATATATATAACCATTGTGCTTAGTAATTATCGAATAACTAGCTGCAAGCCCAAGACCTGTCCCATCATCCTTTGTAGTAAAGTAAGGTTCAAATATTTTTTCTATATTTTCTTTAGGAATTCCCTTTCCTTTATCTTTTATCCGGATCATTACATATTTACCTTGCTTTATATTGTTTTTATTGCCTTCATCTACATATACATTATTAGCACTTACTTCAATAGTGCCTCCATTTTGCATGGCTTGCTTAGCATTTATTAATAGATTATTAATAACTTGACGAATTTGACCTTCATCTACTTTCACAGGCCATAAATCCTGTGCTATTGAAAAATTGCACATGTTATTGGAACCGCTTAATACCATAGTAGCGGTTTTCCTAATTAGCTTTTTTATGTATATATTTTTTTTGATAGGTACCCCATCTTTTGAAAAGCTTATTAATTGTTGGTTAAGATCCTGCGCCTGCAAGGTTAATTTTTCAATTTGAGAAAATTTGTTGTTAATTTTATTATATACTTTATTAGTGCTTATATTTAGATATCTCTTGATAATGTATATGTTTCCTAAAATTATAGCTAATATATTATTGAAATCATGAGCAATTCCTGCTGCAAGAATACTTAGTGAATTTATTTTTTCTAATTTTACTAATTGCTCTTCAAATAAATTTCTCATTTCTTGTGATTTTTTCTGCATTTCTTCCATTGCTTGTATGTGTACGGTTACATCATTAATAATTAATTTTATTTCATTACAATTATTATCTGTATCAAGTATCTTTTTAAAAATTAATTGTAAAAAGTATAGTGTTTCTTTTGCTTCAATTTTTTTTATGAGATTTTGACGCTTGTCCTCACTTTTATTAAACTCTTGGGTTTTTATATTAAGCCATATAGGTATAGAATATTTATTTTCATTATTATCATAACTATACTCAGATATGTTTATCTTTTTTAGTATATCTTTTGCTTCACTATTTAAATAATTAACTTTAATATGTTTATTAAAAGATATTATTGGAATAGGTAATTGCTCATACTCAATAAATATAGCCTCATCCTTAAAACCCATGGTTTTTAGCCTCCTATGTAATAATAATTTAAAAACACATAATAATTTTCATAATTTTCAGTCTTTTAATGATATATTAAATGAAATTCATAAATCAGTGTAAATATAATATATATTATACCATTATATGTATTTATTTTCATCTATTTATTTTATAATTGAAATTATTTTTATCAACCACAAAAATAGAGCTGAGAATGTTTAAAACATTCTCAGCTCTATTTTACTCTTAAGGTTTTGTTCAGGTTTTAAAATTATCAATACATTTACTTGGCTATAATTTGATTTACTGCCATTTTACCGTTATATTCTAGCCCCTCTATAAAATTGTAGGTATATTTTTCATTAGAATTTTCAATAAATGCTTTAATAAAGTTATGTCTAAGATTATAAAATACATTTACATCTCCGTTTACCATTTCCCAATATTTTTTATGAATACAGCTTGTGGTTTCCCATTCTAATATGTTATTTTCTGATTTTATAACCCTTGTTACTCTATCACAAGGCATGCCTTCTAACAGATACATATTAAGAGCATTATATAATTCTTCTGCCTTTTCCGGCATTTCTTTTGTTTTTAAGGTCTTTCCAACAGTTTTACCTTGCTCCGTAAAACTTAAAACAGCCATATCTTCTGCTTCTTCTCCATACTTTTTAATCATTTCTGTTATTGTAAATGCTGTTCTAGTTTCAACCGCGCTGATTTTATCTTGTAACCAACCATGTATATTTGATTTATCAATTATATCATCTATATTTTTCGAGGTGTCTATTGGCATACCGTAACAAAGTGATTTCTCAACCACCTCACTTGCAATATCACTGTATTTATCTATATAAACTTCTTTTAAGTTTTTCTCTAAGTCCTCTGCCAATAAAATTTTATTGAATAACCAGGTGTGAATAGGTGCTAAAAAAGCGCTCATTATTATTCCTCCAATATTTGTTTATTTATTTGTTTATTTATCTATTCTATATAAGGATTATAATATATTAAACTTAGAATCACAGTAACTTATGTTACCATATAAAATATTACTGAAGTTAATTACTATTATAGAAGTACTAAATTATAATTTTCCGTAAAAATAAAAAGAGCTGCTAGCCCTTTTTATAAAAATCCTTTATTGAAAATCCATTTTATTATTCATCAAATCTTATTGCAGATTTACGTTTTTTCTTCTTCATATCAGAAGCTTCAATAGTATCTGGCTTTTTAGGTTTATTATCTTTTTCTTTTGCTGGTGTTTTCATTTCTTTATATGGCATAAAATCACTCCTTTATTATGTATTTTTAACTTTTAACATAATTTTATTCATACATTAATTTTTACTTTATGTATTTTTGAGGATTTATAGGTTCTCCATTTTCTCTTACCTCAAAATGTAGATGAGGTCCCGTACTATTACCAGTACTTCCTACTTCGCCTATTTTTTCTCCCAGTTTTACAACTTCACCCTTTTTAACATTAATAACACTACAATGTGCATAGGTAGTCTCTATTCCTCCTCCATGATCGACTTTTATTACATTGCCATAACCATCCTCCCAAGCTGCATAAGTAACTGTGCCCGCTAATACAACATTTATTGCAGTACCAAAATTCGCTGCTATATCAATTCCTTTATGCATTTTTCCCCAACGCATACCAAAGTTTGAACTTATACTCCCTCTTGAAGGGCTATTCATATTGCTAAGTCCAAGTATTACGGGATTAATAGTTCCAACGTATATTTCTTTATTTTGAACTGGTGTTATAATTTCTGACGCTACAATCTTTTCAGAAATGGTCTTATTATTAAGGAATACTACCTCAGAAGTAACTTTTTTAATTCCCTCTTTACCTTCCCTCTGAGTCTTTTTAACACCATTCAATAGTGTATTAGAAGGCTTTATAATTGTAGTAGGGTATATGGCTTCTTGTTTACTTATATTCCCTACTATCTTCACAGTTATAAAAGGCATTTTTGATCTAGTGTTATATTTTATTAATTCACTCACAATTCCGGAATTTTCATATAAATCCCCTGTTTTAACCCTAACAGCTCCATAACTGATTTTATTTATTATTTCTGTTTTTATAATACTATTTACCTTCACTTGCTTAGAATAATAATCTTTTACGCAGTTCAGAATTTCACTTCCTTGATTTTCTGATACCACATATGCTATTTTTCTATCATCTGATTTCATTACAAGTCCATCCACTACTATATTGAATTTTCTTAACATAATGTTCTTAAGGTTATCTCCACTTATAAACATAGCAACATCATCAACCTTTGCAGTATCTATAGTGAAATCTTCTTTTACAATTACATTTCTATATTTAGACTTAATTTCATTTTGTAATTGTTTATATGTTTTATTAAACTCCCTCTTACTTTTTACATAAGTTATAGTACTTTTCCCTATAGAAACCTTATAACCATTAAACCTATAAACATTAAAATACATAATAGTAGCTGTAAGTACAAGTGTTATGAGTATCACACCTATATTCATTTCGTTTCGTTTTATAATCTTCAATATTATACCTCCTATGGCACTTACTTAATATGCCCTATATGGCTAATTTTAAACATTATTGAAATATATTTTTTAAAATCTATGTTTAACTATATGGTATACTATAGTTTGAATAATAAAATTTTTATAGATGTGATATTAAATATAAAAAGAAAGGTAGTGACTTTATGAGCACTTTCATGTTTAAAAATGAAAATTATAAATATACTCCTGTGAGTAATATTTTTATAGATAAGTTTATGCCTAGAGCTAGGGGAGAATTCGTTAAAGTTTACCTTCTTGGGCTGAAATATTGTGCATCCGGTGAAATAGGTGCTACGTCTTCAGTTATAGCAAATACCCTTGGACTTCTAGAAACGGATGTTGTTAATGCTTGGAACTATTGGAATGATGAGAGTTTAATTAAAATGACACCTATTGATAATATGGGTAACTTTAACATTGAATTCTTAGATTTATTAGATGTTCCCGATGAAAATATCCGAAATATAAATTTACTAGAGGAATTAACTAATTCTTCTATAAAAGGTATGCTTCAAGATATTGAAAAGCTATTAGCGAAACCTCTTTCACCAAAAGAAATGACTATGTACCTAAGCTGGCAAAAAGATTATGGTTTTCCTCCAGAGCTCATACTTCTTTTAATTCAATATTGTGTATCAAAAGGCAAGGTTGACTATAGATATATTGAAACCATTGCAATCGCATGGCATGATGCCAATATTAGAAATATTGAAGATGCACAATCTTATATAAAAAAACATGAGGATAAATGGATAAATATTAGAAAAATATTAAATTACTTAGGAATAAAAGCTCCAGAAATAATGAAACCTCAAGAACAAATATTAGATAAATGGGTGAATGTTTATAAATTCTCCCTAGAGGTTATATTTAAAGCCTGCGATATCTGTTTTGATAGACTAAGCAGGGCTGATTTTAAATATATTGATGGGATTCTAAATAGTTGGTTTAAAGATGGTATAAACTCACTAGAGGACATTGAGAAAAAAGATAAAAAACGATTGCTTTCTACTAAAGGTAATACTGCTGGTGGAAAACCTGCCAAAGGAAGTTTTAATGATTATGAACAAAGAGCCTATGACTTTGATGAGCTAGAAAAAAAATTGCTAGGATGGGATAAGAATGATTAAAGGGTACCAAACGAAAATATTAGCACTGTATGATAGAATAAGGGAGGAAGAAGAGAGTGACTTTAGAAAAAGAAAAACTCACATAGAAAAAACTCATCCTGAAATTATTGAATTAGATCAGAAAATAGGTAAGCTATGTATAGAATTATCCATTAGTGCTTTGAAAAGCATTCATAATAGGGATGAATATTTACGTGATCTAAGAGAAAAAATAGTGGATCTGAGAGTTAAAAAATCCGAACTATTAGTTTCTAATGGTTTTGATATGGAATACTTGAATTTACATTATAGATGTAATAAATGTAGGGATACTGGTTTTATTGGAAATACTAAATGTACCTGTTTTAAGCAAAAGGTTATAGATGTTTATTATACAGGTTCTGAACTTCGCGGCTTGTTAAAATCTCATAATTTCGATAATTTTAAAATGGACTACTATCCTTCTAGAAAAAGTGAACATGCATCAGAATCTCCAAAAAAGAACATGGAAAAGATTTTATCTACGTCTATGAACTTTCTAAAAAACTTCTATACCTCTGATGAAAATTTATTATTCTATGGGGGGCCTGGCACAGGGAAAACTTTTCTGTCTCACTGTATTACAAAGGAATTAATGGACAAAGGCTCCTTTGTAGTATATAGGACCGCTGAGGAACTTATAAAGGGCTTAAAAGAAATTCGATTTAATGGTGACACAGCTTTAGAGGAGCTACTAATAAATTGTGACTTACTTATTATAGATGATCTGGGTACCGAGCAAATTTCAGATTTTACTAAAATGGAAATGTTTAATTTGCTTAACACAAAGTTATTAAAACAAAAGAAAATGCTAGTGTCTACTAATTTAACCCTTGAAAATTTATTAAATACCTATTCAGAAAGAATAACCTCTAGATTACTTGGCAATTTTACTGCTTGCAAATTCTTTTGTGAGGATATAAGAATAAAGAAAAATTTGAGTAAACTAAAATAATAAAAAGCACCTATTACTACAAATGCGTTAGTCTTCATGAAATGATTCTAAGACTTATTTAAATGTATTTTATGTAATATGTGCTTTTTAAATATACTTAAAATTTTAAGGCAATAAAAAAAAAGTACTAAACATTTGTTTAGTACTTTTTTGGAGCTAGCAATAGGAATTGAACCTACAACCTGCTGATTACAAGTCAGCTGCTCTACCGTTGAGCCATGCTAGCAGGAATATGGCGACCCAGAACGGACTCGAACCGTCGACCTCCGCCGTGACAGGGCGGCACTCTAACCAACTGAGCCACTGGGCCATATATGGTGGGAACAACAGGGTTCGAACCTGTGACCCTCTGCTTGTAAGGCAGATGCTCTCCCAGCTGAGCTATGCTCCCATATATGTTTTATTGGTGACTCCTAGGGGAATTGAACCCCTGTTACCACCGTGAAAGGGTGGTGTCTTAACCGCTTGACCAAGGAGCCATACTAAATTGTTATTTATTCATCATGTGCTTCCGTCTCGCAACCCAACATAAACTATAATACATAATTTTTCTTAAAGTGTCAACATATTTTCTTGTTTTTTTTTATTTATTTTTTTATATAATCCACGAATCCAATAAATTCAGTGGTTTCTCATATAAATAAAAGGTAGTCCATCACGGCGAATACTTACCTTGTTGCCAACTAGTGCTAAACATTTACTTTGATTTTTTATAACATAAAATAAAAATTAATATTAAAGGGCGCAGTTTTAGGGTAAAATTGTAGATAGCACACTCGATATTATAAATATATTTTTTCTCGAAGGGAGAGATTTACTTGAAACATTCTCTTATAATAGTTGGCGGAGGTGCCGCTGGTTTAACCTCTGCACTTATAGCAAAAGATTTTGGAATAGATGTAGCCATTATTGAAGGAACTGATCGAATAGGCAAAAAAATATTAACCACCGGTAACGGAAGATGTAATATTAGTAATGAAAACATAAATACCAATAGATACCATAGTGAAAATCCATATTTCTTTGAGCATACACTAAATTCTTTTAACCTAGTGCAAACTATAGATTTTTTTAACCGTTTAGGCATACCTTTAGTTGCTTTAGATGGTGGCAAAATGTTTCCTATGTCATTGCAAGCCTCATCAGTCATTGATATACTACGCTTTGCAATAGAAGAAAAACATATTCCTGTGTATACAAACACAAAAGCTAAAGAAATCACTAAAAATAAAAATGGTTTTAAAATTTCCACCATGGATAGTGACACATATGAGTGTGATAAGTTAATTATTGCTACAGGAGGTAAATCTGCCCCTAAGACAGGTTCTGACGGTTCTGGTTACACCCTGGCTAAACAATTAGGCCACAGTGTAACTTCGCTGGTACCGGCCCTTGTACAGCTTAAATTAAACTATAATAGGTTAAAGGCACTATCTGGAGTAAAATTCGACGGTTATGCAGAAATATTTATAAATGGTGAATGTGTCCAAAAGGAATTTGGAGAAATACTTTTCACTGATTATGGTATCTCTGGTCCTCCTATTCTTCAACTTAGCAGGACTGTTTCTTATGGTTTATCTAAAAATACTAAAGTTTCTTTAAAAATTGATATGTTACCAACTATTACTCCTGAAAATCTAAAAGAATTTTTAGAAAGTCATTGGTCACTATTTGGAAGTCGTAGTATTCTTGATTCATTTATTGGAATAATTCATAAAAAAATCATTCCAATAATTTTAAAACAAGTTAACATAGAAGATTTTCATAAACCTTGCTCTGATCTAAACTTAGAAGAAAAAAATGCTATATATGCACTGTTAAAGCAATGGCAATTTGAAGTTTCAGGCACCAATTCTTTTGCCAATGCTCAAGTCACTGCAGGAGGCATTAATACAAAAGAAATTAACCCACAAACTCTAGAATCAAATATTGTACCCAATCTATTTTTTGCTGGAGAAATATTAGATGTAGATGGAGATTGCGGTGGTTATAACCTCCAATGGGCCTGGAGTTCTGGTGCGATTGCAGGTATTAATGCTTCCAAATAGGAAATCATCCTATTCATAGTTAAGAGTTTTTTCTTAGATATGCTATAACGAAAAGTATATGTTGCTAGAATACAATCTGCGCAACATATACTTTTGTTAGCATAATCTATTTTACTAGATGATGAAAAACTAAAAAAAGCTCGAGATTACAAAACCTAATACTTATATTAGCAAGGCAAACGATACTATCGGATTTTTTGGTGCAAGTGGTCAATATATAGTCTCTAAGAGAATCGTCTTAACTAAGGATATAATTTTTAAATGATTGCGGACAAACATCGAAAATATGATTTTCTTATAAGAAAAAATACTATAAATATATATTGACATTAAAATACAATAGGTATATAATTGCAAGAAAGTAAAGACTATGAAGAGGATAAGTAAATAATTTACTGTTCTAACAGAGATAGAAATCCATCGGCTGAAAGGTTTCTAAGGCAAGTATTATTGAAAACCACCTCTGAGTTGAGTACTGAACTTAAGTAAGTATCTCCGCAAACCAGCGTTAAAGGTATCGAGTGATAGTAATACACATTTTTTGTGAATTGTTGTAATTTGGGTGGAATCGCGAGTATACTCGTCCCTTTTTTAGGGACGAGTTTTTTTTGTTTTTATTAATTTTATATCATAAAGCATTGAAGAGGACGAGTAAATAATTTACTGTTGTAAAAGAGAGCGAAACCCATCGGCTGAAAGGTTTCTAAGGCAAGTATTATTGAAAACCGCCTCTGAGTTGAATACTGAATTTTAGTAAGTATCTCCGCAAACCAGCGTTAAAGGTATCGAGTGATAGTAATACACATTTTGTGGATTGCTATAATTTGGGTGGAATCGCGAGTATACTCGTCCCTTTTTTAGGGACGAGTTTTTTTTGTTTTTAATAATTTTTTTATATAAGAGGAGGAAATATTTATGTTAAACATTATGTTAAAGGATGGAAATATTATTCAAATTGAACAAGGTGCAAAGGCTTATGATATTGCTATGAACATTAGTCCAGCACTAGCTAAAAAAACTTTGATTGCAAGAATAAATGGTAAAGCTACAGAACTTATGACTGAAATAAATTGTGATTGCGACCTAGAAATCTTAACGTTTGAAGACATTGAAGGAAGATTGGCATTAAGACATACTGCAGCTCACGTGCTTTCTCAAGCAGTAAAAAGGTTATATCCAAATGTTAAGCTTGCTATTGGTCCTGCAATTGACAATGGGTTTTACTATGATTTTGACTCAGAAGAAACATTTACTCCAGAAATTCTAGAAAAAATAGAAAAGGAAATGGAGAAGATAGTTAAAGAAGGGTTTAAGCTTGAAAAATTTGTGCTTTCAAGGGAAGAAGCTATAAAGCTTATGCTGGAAAAAGAAGAACCATATAAAGCTGAATTGATTAATAATCTACCTGAGGGAGAAATTATATCCTTTTATAGGCAAGGAGAGTTTGTTGATCTTTGTGCAGGTCCACATGTTCCAGCCACTTCATATGTTAAGGCATTTAAGCTTTTATCTGTTGCTGGTGCTTACTTTCGAGGTGATGAAAATAATAAGATGCTTCAAAGGATATATGGAACAGTATTTCCTAAAAAAAGTGAATTAGAATCTTATATTAATATGCTTGAAGAAGCCAAAAAGAGAGATCATAAAAAGCTAGGAAGAGAACTTAAATTATTTACATTTATGGAGGAAGGGCCTGGTTTCCCTTTTTTCCTACCAAATGGTGTTGTTTTAAAGAATAACTTAATTGAATATTGGAGAGGTATTCATAAAAAATTTGGATATGTAGAAATTGAAACTCCCATAATCTTAAACAGAAAACTTTGGGAAACTTCAGGACATTGGCAACACTATAAAGAAAATATGTATACAGTTAATATCGATGAAGAAGATTTTGCAATTAAGCCAATGAACTGTCCTGGGGGTATGCTTGTTTATAAGTCAGAACCTCATTCTTATAGGGATTTACCTATAAGAGTAGGAGAGCTTGGTAAAGTACACAGGCATGAGTTGTCCGGGGCTATACAGGGACTTATGAGAGCAAGAGCCTTCACTCAGGATGATGCTCATATATTCATGCTTCCGCAGCAAATAAAAGAAGAAATAAAGGGTGTAATCCGACTTATAGATGAAGTTTACTCAAGGTTTGGATTTAAATACAGTGTTGAACTTTCAACAAGACCAGAAAATTCTATGGGAAGCGATGAGGAGTGGCAAATAGCAGAAAGCTCCCTTGCTGCAGCATTAAACGAGATGAATATGCAATATAAGATAAATCAGGGTGATGGAGCATTTTATGGTCCAAAGATTGATTTTCATTTAGAAGATAGTCTAGGTAGACGTTGGCAGTGTGGAACTATACAATTAGACTTTCAACTTCCTCAAAGATTCGATTTAAACTATATTGGAAGTGATAGTGAGAAGCATAGACCAATAGTTATACACAGAGTAATCTTCGGAAGTTTGGAGAGATTCATAGGAGTATTAATAGAGCATTTTGCAGGTAAGTTTCCAACTTGGATTGCACCTGTACAGGTAAAAGTATTACCTATTTCAGAAAAATTTGCTGATTATGCAAAGAATGTTGCAGACCTCCTTAACGAAAATAACATCAGAGTAGAATTTGACAGTAGGGTAGAAAAGATTGGTTATAAAATTCGAGAAGCAAGAAATGAGAGAGTACCATATATTTTAGTTATAGGAGAAAAAGAGCAGCAAGAAGGTAATGTTTCTATGAGAAGTAGGAAAAATGGAGATGAGGGAACAGTTTCCTTAAGTGAATTTATTGCAAGGGTTAAGTATGAAATAGATAATAAAATTCTAGAAGTTTAAGTAAATACTATACTTTTCGTTATAGCATAATCCAAGAAAAAACAAAGACACTTAGCCTTTGCTAAGTGTCTTTGTTTTATTTTTTCATCTTTTTAATTGACAGTATGACCGGTATGGTAATTATAGTAGCTATTATAGCTTCAGGAACACCATTTATTACTGCTATACTATAAATGGTCTTGGCAGCAATAGACGGGTCTATGCCTTTAGAAGCAGCGAATTTAGCTGCATATAAAATATATATCATAGTAAGAACACCAAAGGTGTTAGTTAAAGACCCAACAACAGTAGCTAATCCAATTTTTAGGCTATCATTTTTAGTAAAACTTAATTTATAAACATAGTATGAAGTAAAACCAATAAGAACTCTTGGTAATACAGATACTAGCGGATTTATAAAAGCAAAAGATAGAATATTTGGAGCCATAATATTTTGCATAATGCTAAAAATTCCAAATATTAATCCAATAGCCATTCCAACTATTGGTCCACCTATTATAGACCCTATAATAACAGGAATATGCATGATAGTAGCTTTTGCACCAGGCAGTGGAATAAAACCATATCCCGTTAATCCCAGTACTACACAAATAGCTGATAGCATTCCGATAGTTGTAAGTTGATTTGTTTTTACCCTTCTCTTTTCAAAAGAATGATTGATCATATTTTCCCTCCGCTCTTATTCCATAAGGATATAAGTCGATTATACTAATAATCCTTATTTCTAGTTCAGTTTCATAATGAATACCGACAACAATATTTTATCACTTTTTTTATAATTATTACATAGATAAAAAAATTTATTTTAGAATCTCTCGTTACAATTTTAATTTTAAAATTCTTTAACTTTGTAGTAGAATGATAGGTATGTGATCAAACTAATAAATGTTATTAGTTCGATATTATTTTAACACAAACAAACTAAAAATGCATAAAAATAAAAAATATATCGTAAAAAGCAGAAATATGGGAGGTATAATATGAGTAGAATTCCAGCGGTTACAGAAAGAAGTTATAATGTTCATTACTATGAAGTAGATATTCATAAAAGAGCCTTAATTTCAAGTATTATTGATTATCTTGGAGATATGGCTATGTATCAAAGTGAAATTTTGGGTGTTGGCATAGAACATCTTAAAGAGAACAAAATGGCATGGGTGTTATATAAATGGGACATAACAATGGAGTCATATCCACTATTAAATGAAACCATAAAGGTAAAAACTTTTGCATATTCTTTCAGAAAATTTTATGCCTATAGGAAGCATGAAATTATTGATGCAGAAGGAAATAGAATAGGATACGCTAATTCCGTGTGGATTCTAATAAATACAGATAGACGAAGGCCAATAAGAATTACTAAAGATATGTATGGCGCCTATGGTATAGATGACAGTAATAATACGCCTATAGATATTGAGGATATAATATCTATAACTACAGTAGATTGCGAGAAAAGCTTCCAAGTGAGATATAGTGATATCGATACCAACATGCACGTAAATAATGTTAAATATGTTGCTTGGGCTTTAGAAACAGTTCCTAAGGATATAGTACTAAATTGTGAACTAAAGAATATCAAGGTAACCTACGAAAAAGAAACAACCTATGGAGAAATCATAAAAGTAAGCACTGAAATTATAAGAGAAAAAGATAAAACAATATGTAGACATAAAATCATAAATGAAGAGAGCACTGAGCTTACCCTCTTAGAAAGTACTTGGATATAGTAGCTAAGACTTTTTAAATAATAGTATATCGTGATATTATGTATTTTTTCTTAGATTATGCTAACAAAAGTATATGTTGCGCAGAATGCATTTGAGCAAGCTTTAGTAATTCTTAACTAATTTTAGTGAAAGATACGTTAAGAAAAGCGCATGTTTGAGCGTTAGCGAGTTTGCACTTTTTAGTATCTTTCAATAAAATTAGTTTAGAATTACTTAGCGAAGTGAAAGCATTCCAGCAACATATACTTTTTGTTATAGCATAATCTAAGAAAAAATCTCTTAACTCATAGACGTACAAAAAGACACCTAGCATTCGCTAAGTGTCTTAATTTTTTTATGCGTTTAATTTAGCCATTAATGCTTCTAAATCAAGACCATGAACCATTGCTGCTTCTTCTAATGTTTCAGCTTGTGCTGAAGGACATCCTACGCAACCCATTCCAAATCCCATAAGTACTTCAACTGATTCTGGTTTTTGTCTTACAACTTCACCTATTGTCATATCCTTAGTTAATATCATATTATCTACCTCGCTTTTTTTAAATTTGAAATAATTATATCAGAATTTAACTATCAAATAAATAAAAATATTTATTTAACTTTAATTATCATTCTCATTATGATTATATTGTATATACATCTATTTTACAAGTACGCACTTTTTTAATCTTTAGTTTATACTTGTATACCTAAAAGCTATTTCCACACTACTTATGCTTTCCTATAATATATAAAACATACATATTGCAAAGATGATCTTTGCAATATGTATGTTTTATTGTTATATTTCAGTTAATACCATAGTCTGATCTCTTTTAGGTCCTACTGATACTATAGAAACTTTAACTCCTGTAAATTCTTCTATTCTCTTTATGTATATTTTTGCATTCTCAGGAAGTTCATCATAACTTCTTGCATCAGCTATATTTTCATCCCAACCATCAAACTCTTCATATACTGGAACGCATTTAGCTAAATCCTCCAAACTTGCTGGGAAATAATCTATAACACTTCCTTCAAATTCATATCCTACACAGATTTGAATTTTTTCAAGTCCTGCTAAGGTATCTATTTTAGTTACAGCAAAGCTAGTAAGTCCTGAGATTCTTGCTGCAGTTTTTAATATAACAAGGTCAAGCCATCCACATCTTCTTGCTCTGCCTGTTGTTACACCAAATTCAAAGCCTTTTTCGCGAATCCACTCTCCAACTTCATTCTCAAGCTCTGTTGGAAATGGTCCTTTTCCTACTCTTGTAGTATATGCCTTAGCTATTCCTACAGCATTTGTTATCATAGTAGGTCCTATCCCTGCTCCAGTACAAACTCCTCCGGCAATAGTATTAGAAGAAGTTACAAAAGGATATGAGCCATAATCTATATCAAGTAAAGTTCCTTGTGCTCCTTCAAATAGAACATTTTTACCTGCTTTTATTGCGTCAAAAACTTTTACTGATATATCTTTTACAAAAGGTCTCATTTTTTCTGCGTACTCTAGGTACTGTGTATATATTGTATCAAAATCTAGTGCTTTGCCACCCAAAACTTTTGTTATTATGTCATTCTTCATTGATAAACTAGTTTGAAGCTTTTCTTTGAAAACATCTTTTTTCATTAAATCACAAACTCTAATTCCGCTTCTTTCAAATTTATCAGTATAACAAGGGCCAATACCTTTTTTGGTAGTTCCGATATCATTTTTGCCTCTAGCTATTTCATATAGATTATCTAACTCTTTATGGTATGGCATTATAACCTGTGATCTATCACTAATCATTAATCTTTCTGGAGTTATGTTCTCGCCTAACGCTTCTAAATAGTCAATTTCTGTAAATAGAGCTTCTGGGTCTACAACCACTCCATTACCTATTACATTCAATTTATCTTTATATAATATTCCTGATGGAATTAAGTGAAGCTTATATTCTTTTTCTCCTACGACTACAGTGTGACCTGCATTATTTCCGCCTTGGAATCTGACAACCACATCAGCTCCCTCAGCAAGATAATCCGTCATCTTACCTTTACCTTCGTCTCCCCATTGAGCTCCTAAAATAATAAATGCTGACATACAAATTCCTCGCTTTCTTAATTTCATAACTTTTTAATTATTGTTGTTGTGAAATTATATTGTATCTTATGTTTACTACATATTGAATTATACACTTTTAATATTCATTAACCAATGATTTAGTTTAAATATTCTTAGTCTTCCTTTTTAGCTATATCTCTAGCTACAACTACACCGGTTGTGGATGCTTGCATTAGACCTCTAGTTATTCCTGCTCCATCTCCTATGGTGTATAAATTGCTAATAGATGTTTCAAATTTATCATTTGTACTAATCTTACTAGAATAAAATTTTACTTCTACTCCATATAGTAAAGTGTTTTTGCTATATAACCCTGGTGCTATCTTATCAAAAGCCTTTAATGCTTCCACAATAGAAGTTAAGTGCCTTTGTGGTAATACAAAGCTTAAATCTCCTGGTACTGCTGATTTTAGTGTAGGAACAGTAGTTGATTTAGCCAGTCTATGATCATCTGTTCTTCTTCCTTTTAGTAAATCCCCCAGTCTTTGAACCATTATACCTCCGCCAGTTAACATATTACCTAGCTGAGCTATATATTTTCCATAATCAATGGGTTGATTGAAGGGCTCAGTAAAAGTAGTAGATACAAGCATTGCAAAATTTGTATTAGTTGTTCTAAGAGATTTATCTGAGTAACTATGACCATTTACAACTGCAATCTTATTATCATCATAATATTCTGCTGACACTACTCCACCTGGGTTCATACAAAAGGTTCTAACCTTACTGTCAAAGGTATCAGAATAATATACTAATTTCGCTTCATATAAGTCCTTCGTTAAATGATCCATAACAGAATTAGGTACCTCTACGCGAAGTCCAATATCTACTGCATTATTAGTAACCACAATGTTATGTTTTTTTGCTTCATTTGAAACCCACTCTGCCCCACCTCTACCTGGCGCTGCTACAACATACCTTGCATCAACCTTAACCACTCCGTCTTTATTCTTTAACAATATCCCAGTGGCTTTATTATCTTCTATTAATATTTCTTCCACTTCACTAAGTTCTACAAATTCTGTATTTGTATTATCCATTAAATGATGGTACATAGATTTTAAAACTTCATAGGCGAGTTCCGTTCCTAAATGCCTTACTGGGCATTCAACAAGACGAATATTATATTTACTTGCTTCGTATTTGATTTCGTCAACCTTATCACTATTAAGTCCATATACCTTTTCATTTGCTCCAAATTTTATATAAATGTCATCACAATACTTTATTAATTTTTTTGATTCATCTTCAGTTAAATATTCAAGAAGTCTTCCACCCACCTCAGGGCTTAGAGAAAGCTTACCATCTGAAAAAGCTCCAGCGCCTGACCATCCAAATGTTATCCCACAAGGATTACATTTAACACATTTTCCATTTTCTCTAGCTGGACATTTTCTTTTCTCTATACTTCTTCCCTTATCAACTATAAGTACACTAAGTTCAGGTTTTTTATTTGTAATTTCTAGTGCCGTAAATATTCCCGCGGGTCCGGCTCCTACAATAACTACATCATAATTTTTTTTCATTTCACATACCCCCTTATATTCCTTAAGGGCAGATAACAATTATTTACTGTTATCCTCCTGTATAGCTCTTGGGCATATAACAATTATTATTTGTTATCCCCTTTGTATTAGTTTTGGGCAGATAATAATTTAAGTGGTTGTTTGCCTACTTAATAATATCAGAGTGGTGTGTTCCAGTCAATATAAAATGCGAATATTAATAATTTATTTTTAATTATAGTTCGTATATTATTTATATAAATTTTTATTGTTCTGCCTAAATATATTCTGTGCTTTTTCTACCTACTATATTAATTTTTTTGGAATTAAATTTTTATTTATTGGTATAAAATAAAAAATACACTTACTCACATTGACTAAATAAGTGTATTTTTTCTTATAGATGATTTTTTAACAATTTATTTTTCCCACAAGTCCTCTGTTAATTTTTCTATTTCTTTTTTTCTTTTCAACGTATCATCCTTGTCAATAGTTATACTATCTGCTATATGTATAACCATACCTTCCTGCGCTCCTATTGGTAATTTTATTTTATTTATATTAATCATTTTTCTATCCTCAAGCTCTACTACTGCATAATCCCCTTCAAATCTATCTATTATTCCCTTCATTATTATCACCTTCATCCAAAGATTTCTTATTTATTTATTAAGAAAACTCTTATAAATACTTATATTATCTAGCGACCATATTCTTTCAGAAAATTTACCTTCCTCAGTATCATTTAATGCCTTATTCATATCATACATTCTTGCATCCATTATATCTAAATGATGTAACATTTCAGCTTCTGGTATCATAGGTTTTTTAGGGCTACCATATTCCGCTTCATAGTGATGAGCTAGCACCATATGTTGTAGTAGCATGGTTACTTCCTTATCCGCCTTAACCTGAATACTTGCTGTTTCTATCATTTTAATTCCTTGAACTATATGGCCTATAAGTTGACCTTCCACTGTATACTCTGATACAATTCCAAGTTCACTAGCATTCATTTCGTATATTTTACCAATGTCATGAAGTATTATACCTGCATATAACAAATCCATATTTAAAAAAGTATAGATTTCACCTAATTTTTCTCCGGCCTTAAGCATGGTGGTAGTATGATATAGCAGTCCTGATCTTATAGCATGATGATTAGACTTAGCTGCAGGGTAATGCATAAGCTTCTCTTCATTATCACCTAAAATATTTGTAACTACATTTTGAATATCTGTATTTTTAATTTTAGATAGATAATTTAAAATATCATCATACATTTTTTCTGATGAATATGGCGCCACTGCAACATAATCACAAATATTAACTTCATCTCTTTCCTCTGGTAGTCTTATCATTTCAATTTTTAATTGAAGCTTTCCTCGCCACTCATTTACACTACCTTTGACCTTCACTAAAATATTTTGCTTAAAGGTATTTTCTAATTCTTCATTGCATTCCCAAAGCTTTGCATTTATATCCCCTGTGGCATCTCCTAAATTAAAGTCTAAATATTTATTTGTATTACTATTATTAGAAACCTTGCTGTCTACAGATTTTATAACAAAAAAGCCTTCAATCCTATCACCTTTTTTTATTTCACTTATCTTTTTAATTTCCATATTTATCTCCTTATTATTGTATTGAACTTATTACATATAATACATTATGCTGATACAAGTCCAGAATATTTCTATATGTATTAATTAAATAATGTTAAATGCACCCTTCAATTATACATCATTATTGTTTTTCCTCCAATATTATTAAAATTGTATGATTTTACCTAAATCATCTTTATAAAATTAAATCTATTTATTTATTTATGCCCTATGTTTACAATATCCTATATTTTATGTATAATATGTTATATCTTGTATTAATAGGTATGTTTTTGTTTTTTTATATAATGTGGAGGTGGTAAAATGAATCACTTAAATAAAAAGGATTTTGTTATTATTGGTTCTAAAGATGAGTCTTTTGATGAGCCATACCAATATACGCAGATTAGAAATCCAATTAGAATCTTTTTTAAAAATAAGCTGGCTGTCACTTCACTAATAATACTGTTAATTATTATCGCAATAGTCATTTTTGGGCCACTCTTTAATAATTATCAATATGACAAAGAAGATTTATATGCGCATAATTTTAAGCCCTCCCTTGAGCATTGGTTTGGCACAGATACGGTGGGCCGTGATATTTTTATACGGGTATGCTTAGGTGGCAGAATATCTTTACTTGTTGGTGTTGTTGTAGCTACCATTAATTTAATAATTGGAATTATATATGGTGGTATATGTGCATATTATGGAGGAATTGTGGATGATATAATTATGAGAATAGTTGAAATAATATTGTGTGTTCCTAATTTAATTATTATTCTTTTAATTTATATGATTCTTATTCCAAGCATAACTGGTTTGATTATAGCTATGAGCTTAACCGGTTGGTGCACAGTTACTAGAATTGTTAGAGCTCAGTTATTACAGCTTAAGGAACAAGACTACATACTCGCCGCTCATGCACTAGGTGCAACCTCTGCAAGAATTATAAGTAAGCATTTAATAGGTAATCTTATTAATACTGCCATAGTTGTTATTTCCTTGGAAATTCCTTCAGTTATGCTTAATGAAGCTACATTAAGTTATTTAGGCTTTGGTGTACAACCTCCTGATTTGAGTTGGGGATTAGTAGCAAATCAATCTCAGTTTGCCTTTATATTCTACCCTTATCAAACCTTTATACCCGTTACTTTTATAGCCATAACAATAATTTGTTTTAATTTTATAGGTGAGGGTTTACAAAATGTTTTTGATCCCACATTTTTAAATTAAAATAAAATAATCTTCCACTGATTTGCCCATTTTTATTTGGAGGTATCAATATGAGAAAAAAAGTTTTTATTATAATCTTTAGTTTTATATTTATTGCTATTTCTATTTTTCAATATTCCCTTAATTATAAAAAAAGGATAAAGCCACCTTCTTCTACTTGGTCTAAAGAAGTTTTGATTTCTTCTGGCAATATTACTACAGCTCCAAATATATTGAAATTTAATGGAAATTTTTTAGTAGCACACAACGATAATAACACTATAAAATTATTATGCTTAGACACTCTTGGTATAAAAAAAAGTACTAAAACTTTTTCTGCTAAAACTAATCTACCCACTAGCATAGAAATCTTTACTGATGATGTATTTATTTATTTAAGTTGGTTTAAGAGTAATGGTTCTGCTAAATCATTAAATACTTTGAAATTAGACAAGAACCTTAATTTAATAGAAGAATATGAAGATAAACTGGCTAGTGAAAGAATAAAATTAGATGACCACGTAATGGCTGTCGCTTATGAAGATACAATTCGAATTATGGATTTAAAATCTAAAAAAAATACTATAATTAAAACTTGCTATAATCCCTCTTATATAGCAGGAACTAAGCACAATGACAAATATATTATTTCTTATATGCAGGCTACTCAAGGAGTTAACTACTTTTACGTAAAAGATGGACTAGCCTCAGACATTAAGCTTGCTGGTACAATTGTTGAATGGAGCAGAGTTCGTTATACCTCTAGTGCTCTTTCTACTAATGGTGAAAAAGCATATATTCTTTTAGAATATGTGTATTCATCTACATTTATTGGTCAAAAACTTCTTACTTTTTCTCTAAATAAGGAGGAATACACGGTCACGGATTACACTGAAATAGTTAATGAAAATCCCTTTTATAATGCTACTTCTTTTAAATCAAATACTGCTGCTAAGTTTTTAATTAGTGGTGGCAGATCATATGAGAAGAAAGAGCTTTATACTGATATTTTAGAAATAACTGTAAATGGGAAATTAGTTTCCAATATTATCCCCTTATCTAGATCCAAAAATACTTCCATGTATCCCGCAGTTTATAACGACACTGTAATATTTTGTGATTTTATAAATAGTTCTAAATTAAATGTTTACATGGTTTCTAGTAGGGAAGATTTTAAGAAAGCTTATAATTTCAATAGAAAATCCGAAGCAATCCGTGCATTAAACGATACTTTTGAAAGCTTTATGTTTAGTATTGTATATATTCTTGCCTTTGGTTCACTTTGGATAGTACCTTCTTTATGTATTGCTTCAATAGCTTCTCTGGTTGAATATAAGTTGACAGATAAAAAAAGAAAATTATTATTCGTTTTTATATATTTTCTTATAACTTTAATCAAATGTTACTTTATATACAATATTTCCTTCAAAAAATATACTTTCTTTTTACCAGAATTTATGACAATTCCTCTTGGATTTGCTATAACCCTAATGATAAGTATACCCTGTTGTATTTATGCCTATAAAAAATACGCACAAAATTTACAAGATAACGTTGTAGCCTTATCCATATCCTTACCGCTTATAATAGATAGTTTACTTACTTTATATATTTTTGTACCTTTTATAAAATAAGATAGCAATATCTTCTTTTTTACTATTATTTATAAATCTAAATATTACTTCACTTAATAGAATAGCAAATACCAAATCCAATACCACATGTTGCTTAACAAATTGAGTAGATATAATTATAAGTATCCCTATTATATTAAAAATAAAACTTATAATTATATTGTTTTCAGTACCATTAATGCCTTTCATAATAATATATGTTGTTGTGACGTGCATACTTGGAAAGCAATTAAAAGGATTATCATATTTATATATCATATTCACTAATTTAGATAATATATCTGTGCCAGCGACTATTGGTCTAGGCACTGTGGTTTGAAAAATTGCATATATAATATAACATATCACTAGACCAATATTTAAACTAATAAGAGAAGTATAATAAGTTTTGCGATTTTTCATACATAGATATATTAAGCCTACAGCAATATATCCATACCATGTTACATACGGCAGTATAAATATTTTAAGAAATGGTATTGTCTGATCTACATTTGTTACTAAACTATTTATATTTCCATCTCCATTATTTAAGAGTTTATAAAAAATAATAGAAACTACAATTGATGCCATAAAACTCAATGCAATTAAGTCACTTTTAAACTTTTTCATAAAATCTCCTTTCTATGGTAGCCTTATGTTACTAATTTAATATATACTTTATATACATTTTCTGCAGTATGTGGATTAATATTCATGTTTTTTAAATTTTATATAAAAAAAGCTATTTATATATGAATGCTCATATATAAATAGCTTTTTTATAATTCCTTATTTTTTTGTGAAAGTTCGTTTCTAAGTATGTTATAGTATCGCTACTTAAGCTTTTTTTCTATGGTATAAAATTGGAGCTGAAAAAGGGGATCGAACCCTCGACCTACGCGTTACGAGTGCGTTACTCTACCAACTGAGCTATTTCAGCATATCTAAATTGATTTAATCCTCTTTAGTAGTTATACATATTTTTATTTAAATGTAACCCATTTATATCAGTAAATGAATTAGTAGCAATTGAAATCAAATCAACTAATATCCATATACCAAAACCACCAAAAGTTAAAATCATTAAAATTCCTGTACCGGTTTTACCTACATAAAATCTATGAATGCCAATTCCGCCAAGAAAGACACACAACAATAGTGCAACTAACCAATTTTTGTCACTAACAGTTCTTACTTCGGTCCTATTCTGTTGAATTAATAAATTGATGCCACAGGTTTTACAGAAATTAGATCCATCATCATTTTGAGCGCTACAATTATGACAGAACATTAAATCACCCTTTTCTCATTATTTTAAATATCTTATTTATATTTTATCATATGTGGCAACATTTTACTATATGTATGTTATTTATCTAATCAAAAGGAGTGGCCCGGTCGCCACTCCAAACTATAAAGACATATCTTTCACGCAATTAAGCTTTTTCCTATAATCACTTTCAATAGAATCAATATCCCTCTCTTGCTGTTCTCTCTTTATTTTTTTAACAGTATTTGTATCGTCAATTTGTGGTATTGAATTTGGTACAGCATTTTTAAAAAGCTCTCCAACTATATTACCTATATATTCTTTAACTTCAGGATTATCTAAAATGTTTGCAATATCTACTGCATCCAATTGCTTAACTTTATTCCCGTAGTCCTTGTAAAATCTTAGAGCCTGCTTTATAAGTTTAGAATTATTGATACCCTTCTTCTCCATATTGCTCACATAAGTAATCAAGTCTTTATCTGTATCCTCTCCTAAGTTTGATGATACAGTCTTACGGAGGGCGCCCATAATTATTGTTCCGCTTCTGTAGTTGAAGCAACTTCTTTATTTCCATCTAAGTATTCAAGCACTAGCAGTTCCTTATATCTTTCAGCAAATAGTATAGCATTAGCACATTGAGGATCTTTATTATCTATTAGTTTTGGTTCAGTTTTTTTAAACTCAGTTTGTAAATAATCTAATAATAAATCAGCAGGACCTCCTATTATTCTTATATCTTTACAAGTATTCGGTTTAAAAGAACTATTAATTGAACTGATTGCTTTCTCTACATAAGGTCTTAACACTAAGTCCTTAATGTCTTGTAAGACATTTGTCTCTCCAAAAGGTAGTTCATCGTCTTCTAAGTATTCAATAGCATCTGATATGTCATAATTACCGTCAGAACCTTCTGCTGAGTTGAACTTAGTGAGCAAAGCCTCTGTTATTGGCTCAAAACCATGTTGAGCAAAACTACTAGCCTTAGTCATTCCTAGCACCTTGTTACCGAATTCATCTTTTTCATATTTCCATTGAGATACATCTAAAGTACCACCACCAAAGTCAAGTAACAACATTGGGTAACTAAACATTTCCATAGTTTCTGCACTTAATGTTCCTCCTTGTTTAAATACTTGTACATCTAAAATTTCAATATCATATGCTATATTGTTTATTGTTATAGATTGTCTTTCCATCTTCTTGATTTCATTTTTAAGTGGAATACTATGGTCTATATAATATTCCGCAGGAAGTCCAACAGCAAGTCTTACCTTTATCTTAGTTTCACCTTTAAAACTAAGTGCAATAGCATTAAGTAAGTTCAGCTTATAGTGTTCTGACATGTATTTGTTAGATTCCATATTAAGCTTACCCTCTTTGTTACCTACTGTATAAAACTTCCCATTCCAGGTTACATTACTTATTCCAGTAGCCCTTGAACCATGCTTGCTTACAGAAGATACTCTACTAGCAAATATTACATTTGTACTTGTTTTTGTAAATGTATTTCCTATGTCTACAGTTAATACGGAGGCCAACACTTTGTTTAGCACAGGGTATTTTTTTGATATATCTGTTAAGTTCATTTTTCTTTCCTCCTAATTATTTCTTTTTATGGTTTGTTATTATATATTCTGTATTATAATGTAAACTCCTTCTTTTTTAACAATTTTTTTTGTAAACATTTGTAAGCCTATATGTAGATGTTTATATACCTACTTGTAAACATATATAGATATATCTACAAATGTTTATATATCTATACTAAAACAAAAATAGGATAAGAAAACTTATAAAGTTTCCTTATCCTATCATTACTAAACCACTTAAGTTGCTATCAATTATATAAATGCTATCATATTTACTAAATTGAGGTATACATAAGAGCTTTTTGATAAATAAATCTTGATTGTCTAGTACTTAAACTCCTGGTTCTAGGGTCAGTTCGTTACTCTGGTGCACAATCAGACGTTATAAAGTGATAACTGAATATAATATATATATATTTATCTATCTATTTGTAAACGTAGATATATATATATACAAATGTAGATATATATATACTAGTCAAAACGCCCTTATCAGCTCATTATATACACATTATTTTCTTTTTAAATGTTAACGCTAACAAAAGTATATGTGGCGTAAGAATGTGTTTGAGCAAGCCTCAGTAATTTAAATTTAAATTTAGAATTACTCAGCGACGCGAGCACATTTCTTACAACATATACTTTTCATTATACTATCGAGAAACAATATCAATTTTTGAAACAAAGTGTTTTTCTTAGATGATGCTAACAAAAGTATATATCGCGTAAAATGCGTATGAGCAAGCTCTAGTAATTCAAAATTTATTTTATTTATAGCTGCGTTAAGAAAGCCGCATGTTTGAGCAAAGCGAGTTTGCGGCTTTTAGCAGATATAAATAAAATAAATTTTAGAATTACTTAGCGCAGCGAACGCATTTCTAGCGACATATACTTTTAGTTAAAGCATCTTCTAAGAAAAACTTTTAGTTTAAAGGAGATTATTTTCTAATCTCTATGAATAACATCCAGCCTAGCAAATTTACTGAATTGACCTATCCATGCAAGTCTTACCGTTCCCACAGGACCATTCCTTTGTTTTGCTATTATACACTCTGCTACATTCTTATCTTCTGTTTCCTTATCATAATACTCATCCCTATATAAGAACATAACGATGTCAGCATCCTGCTCAATAGATCCTGACTCTCTAAGGTCTGATAGCATAGGTCTATGGTCAGCTCTTTGCTCTGGCGCACGTGACAGCTGTGACAATGCTATAACTGGGCACTGCATCTCTTTTGCAAGGGCTTTAATAGATCTAGATATTTCTGATACCTCTTGTTGTCTACTCTCAGGATTACTACCAGACATAAGTTGGAGATAATCTATAACTATCATGTCAATACCATGCTCCATTTTTAATTTTCTGCATTTTGAACGCATATCCATAACAGAAGTTCCTGCTGTATCATCAATGAATATTTTAGCAGCAGCTAGAGGCCCTGAGGCTTTAGCTATGTTTTCCCAGTCCTTATCTTCTAAATTACCATGTCTAAGCTTTGACATATCAACATTCGCTTCTGAACAAAGTAATTTATAGGCAAGCTGCTCTTTAGACATTTCCAGTGAAAATATAGCAACATTTTTCCCTTCCCTAAGAGCCGCATACTCAGCTAAATTTAGTGCAAAGGTTGTTTTACCCATAGAGGGCCTAGCCGCAATAAGAATCATATCGCCCTTTTGGAATCCAGCTGTTTTATCATCCAGTTCTGGAAAACCACTAGGTATTCCAGTTGTTTCACCTTTATTATTAAAGATTCTTTCTATTTCTAGAAATCCTCTCTCAAGTACAGTATTCATTGGCTCAAAGTCACTTGTATTCTTTCTCTCTGCTATATTAAAGACTTTTTGCTCTGCAAGATCCATTACTGCCTCTACATCATCTTGCTTATTGTAACAATTTTCCATAATATCAGTAGAGGCTCTGATAAGTTTTCTTAAAATAGATTTATCATCTACAATTTTTATATATGAACTTAAATTGGCAGTAGAGGGTATTGAGTTACTTATCTCTGTAATATAAGTAATTCCCCCTGAAGCTTCTAACTTTTCAGAAGAACGTAAATGCTCGAGTAGTGTAATCATATCAATAGGTGTATCCTTTTGATATAAATCAAAAATAGCGTTAAATATAACCTTATGAGAATCTCTGTAAAAATCATCGCCTTTTAAAATCTCAACTACCCTTGATATGGCAGTTTTATCTATTAGCATTGATCCAATTACCGATTGCTCTGCTTCTAAGTTATAAGGCAGGCTTCTAAGAGGTGTATCCATTTTTTCATCTCTCCTAAAGTATTGTTTATGCCCTGTTAAAATTACACCATCGAAGATGATAAACATCTACGATGTTGATGATTTAACAGGGCTTAATTATAATTACTTATTTTTTTATGCAAAGACTAATTTCATTAGTTCCTCAATGGTTGATATAGCTCTTGTTTCAATATCCACAAGATCAATAGGTACTTCTTTTTCATTATCTTTTGGAATCATCACCATCTTAATTCCTTTTCTTCTTGCACCATAAATTTTTTCAAATATACCACCTACTGGTTTTATAATACCACGAAGGGATATCTCCCCAGTTACTGCTATATCCTGCCTTAGTGGTTTATCTAAAAGTGAACTAATTATACATACAGTTATAGCGGCTCCAGCTGATGGTCCATCAATTTTACCTCCACCAACTATATTTACATGTATGTCATAATCCTTAATATCCTTATTGGTTGTCTTTCTTATTACTGACGCAGCATTAAATACTGAGTCCTTAGCCATACTTCCAGCAGTATCGTTAAATCTTACTTGGCCTTTACCTTTTTCCTTGGCTTCAAATACTGATGTCTCTATTTCTATAGTTGATCCTATATACCCTGATACTCCAAGCCCATATATGTGACCAACTTCAAATTTAAGTTTATTATCTAATTCTTCATAAGGTGTTAATCTACTTATAGATATAACATCTAATAAATCCTTAAGCTCAATTTTAATCTTAAGACTTTTTGTCTCTTCTCTATTGTGCAATACATATCCATAAGCATCCGCTAAAATGTTTACAGCTTTTCTTCCTTCAATTGTATATCTACTAATTGTTTCAGCTACACCATCTGCAACTTCAACTTTTAATTTATTTGCAGCATTCACTACTATAGTTTCAATATCTTTCGCAGTTAATGGTTCAAAGTAAACTTCAGTGCATCTTGATCTTAATGCTGGGTTTATGTCTGATGGTTCGCGAGTTGTAGCTCCTATTAAAACAAAATCTGCTGGAGCACCTTTGTCAAATAAATATTTTATATATTTAGGTGTGTTTTCATCTTCAGGATCGTAATAAGAGGACGAAAACTCAACTCTTTTATCTTCTAGTACTTTAAGAAGTTTGTTTTGAAGTATATTATCAAGTTCTCCTATCTCATCAATAAACAATATTCCGCCATGAGCCTCAGTAACAAGACCTGGCTTAGGTTCAGGAATTCCAATTTCAGCTAGATCTCTTTTACTTCCCTGATATATTGGGTCGTGAACAGATCCGAGTAGTGGATTTGTTATTTCTCTTGGATCCCATCTGAGTGTTGTTCCATCAACTTCTATAAATTTAGCATCTTTATCATAAATAGTATAACTTAGCTTTTTAGCTTCCTCAAGAGCGAGCCTTGCTGCAGTAGTCTTACCTACTCCCGGTGGCCCATAGAGAATAATATGTTGAGGATATGGGGATGCCATTTTAGATAGCAGTGATTTTATAGCTCTTTCTTGGCCAACTATTTCACTAAAACTATCTGGTCTTAACATAGCTTGTATGTTTTTCGTGAGTTTTCTGCTATCAAGTAATTCTAGATCCGCATACTTTTTAAGTGTTTTAGCATTTTCAGGTCCCTTTTGTTTCTTAATTATGCTAAGTCTTACCTCATCAATATACTTTTCTTGCTTTTCCATTAGATTTTTTTCTACTTCAGCTTCAATCTTATTTTGCACATATCTTTTAGCTATTTCTTCAGTTAGCCACTCATTAGTGCTATCTAACACCTCTTGAATATTGTTTTGATTAGGTACTATATCTATGCCCTTACCATCGCTTATAATTTTATTTAATGCATATAATTTTTTATATATATCTTGGCTTTTTATATACTTTTGAAGTTTGAATTTTATAGTTTTAGCCTTTATACTATTCTCATCTATTACGTTTCTCATTATTTCATATAAAACGTCAATTTGTGTATCTAGTGGTAAGGCATCTTTTACAATGGGTTCTCCCATTTTATTAACAAGTAATGTCTTCAAGTTCAATCCGCTTTAAATAGATAACACTATCAATTTATTTACTAAAGCGCTTCCTCCCTTCTTTTTTATAAATTATTCCTCACAAACAAGAACTTTTATCTTAGTAGATATTTCTGGATATACTTTAATCTCTACATCATAAGTTCCTAATAATTTTATTGTATCTGTTACTATTTTCTTTTTATCAATATCTAAATTACATTGTTTATTTAATGCTGTTGCTATATCTTTATTTGTAATTGCACCAAAAAGTTTTCCATTTTCTCCAGCTTTGCCAATTATTTTTACAACTTTATCTTTAAGGTCATTAGCAGTTTTCTGTGCTTCCTCAATTTCAGAGGTTTTCTTTTTTCTTTCAGTTTCATTTTTTTTATTTAATATATGCATATTTGCGTCTGTTGCTTCCTGTGCCAATTGCCTAGGAAATAAAAAATTCCTTGCATACCCATCTGCGGCGTTAACCACATCTCCCTTTTTACCTACACTTTTAATATCTTTTAATAAAATAACTTTCATTATTTTTCACCTTCCTTTAAGTATTCATCAATAGCTTCATTTAATTTCACTAATACTTCTTCAATATCCATTGAAGTAAATTTTGTACCAGCCATAGTCATATGTCCACCGCCGCCTAATGTCTCAAGTATTAACTGTACATTGATTTTCCCAAGAGACCTTCCGCTAACAAAGACTTCATCTCCTATTTTAATAATAACAAATGACGCCTCAATACCAGTAATGTTTAGAAGCTCATCCGCTGCTTGAGCCGCGAGTACTGTATCTTCTACTATTGGGGAACAAACTGCTATAGCAATTTCATTTTCAACTTTTGCTGATCTTATAATATCAGCTCTTTTTAAATAGACATTTAAATCATCAGAAAACATTTTTTTAACATCCATAGTATCTGCACCATGACGCCTTAAAAAGGCAGCGGCCTCAAAGGTTCTAACTCCTGTTTTAAAATAGAAGTTTTTTGTATCTATACATATTCCTGCGAGTAGAGACACCGCTTCTATATGCTTAAGCTTTGGCTTATCTACCATATATTGAATCATCTCAGTAACTAGTTCAGAAGTAGAGGATGCATAAGTTTCCATATAGCTGAGCACTGCCCCTTGTATGAAATCTTGTGATTTTCTATGATGGTCAATTATAACTACTTTTTCTACTTCTTTAACTATTTCTAAATTAAGCACGTAACTCTCATTATGAACATCTACTATTATAAGCAGATTATTAGATTTTTTAACACTTTTATATTTTTCACTTGATATAAATGTGTTTTTGTATTCCTCATCTTCCACAAATATATCCATCATGCTTTTTATGCCAGTACTTATTCCTTCCAGAATAATATAGCATTCTTTATTTGTGCTTTTAATAATACTATATAGACCAATTGCTGCACCTAAGCAATCAGCATCAGGGTTTTTGTGTCCCATAATGAAAATTACATCGCTCTCACTTACTAAATCCATTAACGCATGAGCAATAACTCTTGCACGAACTTTAGTTCTTTTCTCAACTTCCTTTGTTTTCCCTCCAAAGAAGGATAATTTATCACCTTTTTTTACTACTGCCTGATCACCGCCACGACCTAAGGCAAGTTCCTTCGCTGAAGCCGCAAATTCATAGTTTTTTAGTGGTGTATCTTCTCCTCTTCCTACGCCTATGCTTAAAGTAACTGCAAGCTTGTTACCATTACTTATTTCGCGAACACTATCTAGTATATCAAATTTCTTTTCTATTTCTTTTTCAATATACTTATCTTGTACTATAATAACATATTTATTTGATGTATATTTTTTTACAACAGCATTTACGCTCTGTCCATAGCTATTTATTGTTCGCTCAATATCAGCTACAAGCAGTGGTGCCTTATCTTCTTCTGTAGTTTTAATAACATCATCAAGGTTATCAACCTCTACTAGCATAACACTTTCTCTATTACCGTTAATACCTTTTATTAAATTGTTTTTTTCCGTTATATCATAAAAATATAAAAGCATAATCTTATCTTTAACATTTTTATTTTCATTTGTATCCACAATATTGGTATAAATTTCATAAAATCTCTCTTTTATTTTAATATTTGGAAATATATTTTTCTTACCCTCTAAAACTTGTTTTAAAGGCAGATCCTTAATAATATCCCTAATGTTTTTATTTAAAAGATCTTCTCCTTCAAGCATTGTGGTTACACTTTGATTGTACCATAAAATGTTTCCCATATACCCAATAATTATTAGGGGAAAGGGAAGCTTTACTAGTGTACTTGTAGTTGCTATATCAAGTTTTGAGGAAAAATTTTCAATAAACTGTTTCCACTCACTTTTTTTTATCTTTGTGTTGTAAATATTGTATACCACTAGAATAGCGTATAATACTAGCATAAGTATTCCTACTTCAAAGTGTCCATAATAAAATATTATACATATAAATAGGGCCATGGTCACCATATATATTTTATTATTAACATTAAAGTAATTATATTTATTATCCATAATTCGCCCCCAATTATTTTCTTTTAATTCTATATGGGTCAAGCCTTCTAAAATCAAAAGCCATTTCCATGAGTCCTATTGAAAAGTAAATTTTACCCAGAGACGAAAGTGTTGTTAGAGCTATAAATAATAATACTATTGGTTTAGATAATTTTCTTTTAACTCTTAGAAAATATGTAGTTGCAGCCAAGCCATTAATAATAAATATATACTGCGTAAGAAGCTGAGAGGCATTTAGTATATAATTCCCACCAGTTATCTTTTTTGCTGAAAGTATTATCCCTATGCATACTATGCCTATGAGTACAGCTCCTACTATATTAGAAACATAAACTCTACTAAAAGGTAATACCTCCTGCATTTTATAGTTTAGTTTGTTTAATATCGCTCTAGACACTATATAATTCAAATAAGCTGATATAAACGAGAAAATGAAAATGCTCGCAGGTATTACTATCAGAACTAGCATAACATCCATCTTTTTTATTATTTCTAAGTTATCATCTAAAATCTTCAACTGCTTTGGAGTTATTCCTGCTTGCATGTAAATTGCTTTTAATTGAGTAAATGAAGCCGTCATTGATGCCTTCATAAAATCTAATTTATTTGTAATAAAATTCATAAAACCTATTTTTTCTATAAACAATAAAGAAAAAGCCAAGGTTAATGTATTCGATATTGCAGAACCAATAGCTAAAAACAATAATGTTGTAGATGGGCTTTTATTTTTCTTAACGCAATAACCAAGTGCAATACCAACAGTGCTGCAAGTTATAGCTGAACCTATTGCTATTATTGGATTATAGACTAAGGATGCTAAAATTATACTGAGTGATATAGCAGTGATTGTTATTTTGCTGTTATGCCTTATATAGAGTATTGCCACGGGAATTGGTAATATCAATGTTCCTATTAATGCTAGAAATGGCAAATATCCTATTATAATCATCATTACTGAAATTATAACAGCCATAAGTGAAGCCTCCACCATTGCCTTTGTACTATAATCCTTATTCTTCATTTTTTCCTCCATCATTTATCTTCCTTTTATGTGTATATATAGTCTACTTAAATCTTTCCCATCCTTTTCTATGTTATCCCCTTCAACTATTCCCACCTTTAGTTTCTTTTTCATACTTTCATCTACAGCTACATTGGAGTATCCTAGCCTTTCACCTAATATATATAAAAGTATTATTGCCCCTGAAATACAATCTAGTATAGCGTCTTGAGCAACATTGCTTCCTTTACTTAGTAATTTGAAGAAATCACCTATTATACATAGTAGCTCAGCCTTCAAACTTTCAATTAGCTTAACATTAGACATTATATTAAAATCATCTTTTTTCATAGTATATCATCTCCCTCTGTAGGCTTATGCACATAACTCTATTTTAGTTATTTTTCTGATATTATGCAACTAAAGTTTATTTATATATATGTAATATATAATGGGCAATAGGTAACATAATATTTAATAGTTTATAATGTTTACATTTTATGGGTTATAACTACAAGTATACTACAAATCACGCTAAATCATATATATTTTATAATTTATATTTCTATTATTCACTAAAATATTTGCTTTTATTTTAAAAAAATAAAAGCAGCTACCGTAAGGCGCTGCTTTCAGTCATTTACTATTCAGTAGTAAATGGTAATAATGCTATATTTCTTGCTCTCTTGATAGATACAGTAAGCATTCTTTGATGTTTTGCACAGTTTCCAGAAATTCTTCTAGGAAGAATCTTTCCTCTTTCTGTAACATACTTTCTCAATTTGTTTATGTCTTTATAATCAATTGCAGTTGCTTTATCCATACAAAAAGCACAAACTTTTCTTTTCATTCTCTTTCTATTTCCACCAGCAGCACTTCCGCCACTGCTTCTTTTACGCTCGTTCATAGCCATTGTTTTTTTCCTCCTTACCTAATATTAGAATGGAATGTCTCCATCATCAATTGGTGTTATATCGCTATCACTGCCAAAATCTTTAGATCCAGCATTAGATCCGCCATTATATCCACCTTGATTAGTATTCGCTGCTGATTCTTTTGTGCCTCCCCATTCAAGGAAGTCAACTTCATCAGCAATCACTTCAGTAACATATCTTTTAGTTCCGTCTTTAGCCTCATAATTTCTAGTTTGAATGTATCCAGAAACGCTTATAAGCTTACCCTTACTCATGTAATTAGCAGTAGCTTCCGCTGTCTTGCCAAATACAACTACTGGAATAAAGTCTGCTTCTGGTTGACCTTCTCGCTTAAATCTTCTATTAACGGCTACAGTAAAAGTGGCTACAGCTGTTCCTGTTCCTTGAGCAAATTTTAACTCAGGATCTTTTGTTAATCTACCAACTAAAACAACTTTATTCATAAAAGCACCACCTATTTTTCTGGATTTATTATGATATGTCTTATAACACTGTCAGTAATTCTAAATACTCTATCTAATTCTTTCGGTAATTCTGGATTTGAATTGAAATTTATTAATGTATAGTGGCCTTCACCAACCTTTTGTATTTCATAGGCTAATTTTCTTTTGCCCCATGCATCAACATTTTCAATAACTCCACCATTATTTTCTATTATACCTTTAAATTTTTCAACGTTAGCTTTAACAGCTTCTTCGTCTAATGATGGATGTAATATGAATATAGTTTCATACTTTCTCATTAATTTCACCTCCTCCCCTCGGACTAACGGCTGCGCATTGCACAGCAGGGATTACAAGAATAGATTATATCACTTAATCATACAAAAATCAAGTTATTATTCTTTAGCTACTCAATTTTCTTTGTTAATTACATTTTCTTTTATAATTTTCTTTACTCCTGAATCAAATTTAATTCTTGGAAGCATAACTAACCTTCCACAACCTAAACATTTTATTTTTATATCTGCACCCAACCTAATAATCTCCCAGTTCTTACTACCACAAGGATGAGTCTTTTTCATTTCAACAATATCTCCTAAATTAAATACCTTCACTACATATCCCACCTTCAATAGCTTTTACACTTTCTCCATCTCTCAGGAAAACTTCTTTTACTTTTATGTTTTCTGACTTTATAAGTTTAAATATGCTTTGAATATTTTCTTCTTCTATTTTTAAACTAATCCCACAGCTTTTAGTTATATAGGTAGGTGTGGGAATAACTACTACCTTTATCTGCTTCTTTATAGTTTCTCTTTCTGCTTTCATAGCTTCATGTGTATTTTGAAATGTTACTATATAATATTTATTCAATATTTTCACCCTATCCTAAAGTTTAATAGTATTATCTGCATTATTCATCAATTGCACAATAGTGTACATATTAGATATTTCTCCAACAGAAAGCTTATCCTTTATACTATAAAAATCAAGGCAAACGCCACAAACTAAAATATTGGCTCCTCTACTGATTAATTTCTTTAAGCTATCCAGTACTTGCGAATCACTTGTGGTAAGCTTTACTCCTCCATTAACAAAGAGTATATCATTAGGTATTGTATCTGCTTCTGATAATGCAAATATATAGCTTTTCATAAGTATAGCTCCTAGTTCATCATCCCCAAGACCTAATTTATCAGTAGATACTAGCAACGTAAATTTTTTATTTTCTTTTATCTCAACATCTACTACTTCATTTTTGTCTTTAGTTATATTAATATAATATAATTTATCTTTTTCTTCTACAATGCTCTTGTATCCACTACCATCAGCTAGTTTTACTATATTGTTTTTAGCAACTAAATTATCTACAATTATTGTGCTTTCTCCACTTTCAATTGAATCAAAATATTTTTTTGTCCTAACCACGGGCATTGGACATAGTAACCCCTTGCAATCTATTATATTTTTCATATTGTTTAAGTTTAAAATTAATTTTAATGCAAAATTAACTTAAACCATTCACACCCCTTTCTTTGTTATAACTATCGATTTCATATACATTTATAGAACTTTGGATTATAATATTGTATTATATGTTAATTTTAAATAAATACTTATAATGTAATATTCACTAGTTTTTTTGCTGAAAAAATTTACATTCTTATACTAAGTCTATTATAAGCTATTTATAGTTTAAATTATATCAAAACAAAATTTAACTTGCTATTGATAATATTAATAGATACTGCACCTTCTATAGAAGGTAGTAATACTATTATTTTATTTTGTAAAATTGGAGGAAACCATGAAAATATATTTAGATAACGCAGCCACTACATTTCCAAAACCACCGGAAGTTTACACTTCAATGATGAATTATATGATGAACATAGGTACAAATCCTGGAAGAGGTGCATCCACTGCTTCCCTTGCAGGAAATAAAGTTATTTTAAATTGTAGGTATGCATTAATGGATTTTTTTCACTTTGATAAGGTCGAAAACGTAATTCTTACACCAAATATTACAACCTCCTTAAATACCATTATAAAATCCGTTGTAAAGCAAGGCTGGCATGTGCTAACCTCCTCAATGGATCACAATGCTACCTTAAGACCACTAAACTCTCTTTGCCAAAAGGGCGCTATACAGCTAGACATTATTCCTTGTTCAAAAGAAGGACTCCTAAATGTAGATGATTTTATAAACGCACTTAAGCCTAATACAAAACTAGTAGTTCTCTCCCATGCTTCTAACATTATTGGAACAATTCAACCTCTAGAAGCTATAGGTAAAATATGTAGAGAAAAAGGTATTTATTTCGTCATAGACTCTGCTCAGACTGCCGGAGTGTTACCCTTAGATTTCTATAAATTAAATTGTAATGCACTAACCTTTACAGGTCACAAAAGCTTACTGGGACCTCAAGGTATAGGTGGATTTTTAATTGACGATGATTTAAATCAGCAGTGTAGTACCTTTATAGAAGGTGGCACTGGTAGTCTTTCATCTAGTATTATTCAGCCAGATTTTTTACCTGATAAATTTGAAAGTGGGACATTAAATGGCCCAGGTGTAGCCGGGCTTCTAGAAGGGATTAATTTTATTAATACCCAGGGCATAGACTCTATTAAGCAGCATGAAGAATATTTGTGTGAAGCTTTTATAAATGGGCTATTAAATATAAATTCTATTGAAGTTTATGGTTTTAGTAACAGTTCTAAGAGAACAGCTGCAATATCTGTTAATTCTACAAAAATCGACAATTCAGAATTAGGATTTATCCTAGATACTGAATATGGAATTACAACAAGAACTGGTCTTCACTGCGCCCCTCTAGCCCATGAAACTATTGGCACATATCCAATTGGCGCACTAAGATTTGGCATTGGCCCTTTTAACGATATAAAAGACATTGATTATACCCTTAACTCTCTCAATTCTATTATTAGAAAGGTGTGATTTTTCTAAATGGAAAACATTCTAAAAAAAATTGACAAGTTAACTGTGTTCTTTATTTTGTATACCTTTGTTTTTGTAATTTTTTTCGAAACTATAGGGTATACTCTACCTTTTGTATTAGCTCTTATTTTAGCTTCACTTCTTAGGATACCAACAAAATTTTTGATGAGAAAATTTAAAATTAAAAACACCATAGCTTCATTATTTACTACTACTGTATTTTTCACAGTAATGGTTATATTATTGTCTTTAATTATAACCACTATAACTTCAGAAACAATACAACTAATAAAAAACATTCAATCTTATTTTTCAAGTAACAAAGATAATATCCTCCATTTTTTTGACAATTTACAAAACTATTATAAAAATTTAGATCCCAGCATTATAGGTAATATTGAGTCAAATATTTCTAACTATATAACCAAAACTATAAATGTTAGTATGGGTGCTTCATCAAAAATATTTTCCCTAACCCTAGGTTTTATGTCCACTATCCCTTATACCTTGATGGTTTTATTATTTACTTTACTTGCCACATATTTTTTCACAAAAGATTTATCATCTTCCAGCAATAAAATATTTGATTTAATTCCTAATAAAAATGGAGATAGAATACATTATATATTTGATGAATCAAAAAAAATGTTTAAAAACTATTTACTATCTTACTTACTTATAATCACTATAACATTTTTAGAAACATTAGTTGTTTTTTTAGTTTTTAAAGTTAAGTATGCCGTGACGCTAAGTATAGTATGTGGGATATTTGATTTGCTTCCCATTTTTGGTATAGGAGCTATATATATTCCCCTAATCGTAATATTTTTTATATATGGAAATTATGTAGCTGCTTTAGGCCTTCTAATATCTTATATAATTATCACCATAGTAAGACAAATTATAGAACCTAAAATAGTTTCCTCCTCGCTAGGTATAAATCCTGTTGCAGTTCTTGCTTCTATATTTATAGGTCTAAAAGCTAATGGTCTTATTGGCATGTTATTCTGTATGTTTTTAGTTGTGTTTTACAATATATTGAAAAAAGTTGAAGTTTTATAGAATAAAAAACCTCTTACATGGATAAAATCCAAATAGGAGGTTTTTTTATGGTAGATAAAGTTATTTTAGATTCAATGTCCCGTGATTGTACTTTTAAGTTAAGAGATATTATAAGTCAATATATTTTTCCCATAGCTAAATGCTCACGTCCCATTGTTGTTTTATGTATTGGAACCGACCGTTCTACCGGTGATAGCTTAGGACCATTGGTTGGAAACAAACTTAAATTTTTAGTTCGAAATAAAATTCATATTTACGGCAGCCTTGAGTGTCCCGTGCACGCGAAAAATTTATGTGAAACAATTGATGAAATTAACTATACCTTTACTGATCCTTACATTATTGCAATTGATGCATGCCTTGGAAGTTTACAAAATGTAGGGAAAATTATTGTTGAGGAAAAACCATTGTGCCCTGGTGCTGCTATGAATAAAGATTTGCCCAAAGTAGGTGATTTAAGCATAACTGGGGTTGTAAATATATCTGGAGCCTTTGAATTTATGGTTCTTCAAAATACTAGATTGTATACAGTAATGGTGCTGGCTGATGCCATTGCAAATGGTTTATATCATTCAATACTCAAAACTGTAGGAGGAAGAAAATTAAATTCCATTTATGAGGATTTCAATATAAAAGATGTTGAAGGTTAATTTGTTCACATAAAAAAACAAATATAAAATCTAAAGCATGTTTCAACAACATCTTATGATAATGTATTTGTTTTTTTATTATTTCATTTGAAATTAGATTAAAAGTCGTATCCATATCTTTCATATCTTTCTGTATGCCTTAAGATGATTTTTCATAAAGTTTGTACATACTTTTCATTTAAGCTAAAAATATATTAAAGAATGATTTTTAAAATATTGAACTATATACCTTATTACACAATATATATTCTATTTCATCAATAGTTTTACTTCCACTATCAATAATTAATGTTCCTTCTCTTCGTATATTATTTTGCATATTTAGATTTATAAGTCCACCATCTTTAAGTTTGCATATTATTGCATCACAATAGGTATTATTATCTCTATTATTTATTACAGTATATCCCCTTTTAATTAGTTCATCCTGTAAATATTCAAGTTCTTGTGAAATACATATTACCATAAAAAACCTCTTTATTTTTAGTGTGCCCAATAAAATTTTTTTTATTATAATATTTAAAATAAAACATTATTTATTTTTTAAACTCATGGCCTCTTGTAACACTTTATTTTCTTCCTCTGATAAATCGTACCTAGATATCCCCTTATCTATGGGTTTAGCATAGGTTGTGCTCTCATTTCTACCATAAATACTTGTTAATATAGCACCGTTGTTATTTCCATCTAAGAGTGCTATAGAGAAACTTAAATCACTACCAACATCATCAAAAGCCCTATATCTTACCATTGAGGTCTTTTGAACACAGGTTTTTAGTTGTCCATTTATTTCTTCATACATTTGTTTCATAACCTTATTTTCTTCATTAACCCCATCAATTTTATCTAAATGGGATATAACCAGCTCCTCTAAATTTTTGTTGTTTACACCTCTCATTAATTTTCTGTACTTTTTCTCTAGTTTATTTAACGATGCATAGGTCATTATAATTATTATTATTAATATGAATACAAGAATCATAAGTGCTAATGTTATATATATCTGCGCACTACTTATAAAATTGAATATACTTTGCATTATGAATTACATCCTCTCAATTATGTTTCACGTGAAACATTATATATTAAAAACCTCTAAAATTCTTTCGAAATCCTCTTCTGAATAATATTCTATTTCAATTTTACCCTTGCTTTTATTTTTAGAATTTATAAAAACTTTAGTTCCAAATCTATTTTCTAACTTATTCATTATGTCTTTATAATATATATTGTTTTCATTTTTAACTACTTTTTCTTTTTTTTCATTTTCATAGTTTTTTACTAACCTTTCTGTTTCTCTCACTGAAAGACTGTCATCTATGACCATTTGAGCAATTCCATATTGAATTTCCTTATCACTTATCCCCAGTATTGCTCTTCCATGCCCCTCAGAAATAACTCCATCTATTATGTAATCTTGAACTCTATCATCTAAATTTAATAATCTCATACAATTTGTTATAGCTGTTCTTGATTTACATACCTTTTTACTTATTTCTTCTTGAGTAAGATTAAAATCAACTAATAGTCTTTTATAAGCTAGAGCTTCTTCAATAGGATTTAAATCTTCTCTTTGAATATTTTCTATCAATGATATTTCCAATACCTCTTTATTTTCTAAATTCATAATAATTGCAGGAATTTCCTCAAGTCCTATGCTTTTAGCAGCTCTGAATCTTCTTTCACCCGCTATAACTGTATATGTATCGTCTTCTCTGTTCAATATAATAGGCTGGATCACTCCATGTTCTTTTATAGATTGTGCCAGTTCAGAGATTTTTTCAGGGTCGAAGCTTTTTCTTGGTTGATCTTTATTAGCTTTAATCAAATTCATAGATATCTTAAGCACTGTGGAACCATCCTCCATTATTTCCTCTTCTGGTATTAAAGCTCCCAGGCCCTTACCTAATCCAAATTTTTTGCTCACTATCTATCATCTCCCTTGTCTTTCTAAAAACTCATCTGCAAGTTCAGCGTAAGCTTCTGCGCCCTTACATTTATCATCATACAGCATAATCGGAAGTCCAAAGCTTGGGGCTTCGGCTAGTCTTATATTTCTAGGTATTGTGGTTTTATAAACCTTATCATTAAAATATTTTTTAACTTCTGATACAACCTCATTACATAGTTTAGTTCTATTATCATACATACTGAGGATTACACCTTGAATTTCTAGATTTTTATTCAAATTCTTTTTAACTAATGAAATTGTATTTACTAATTGTCCAACACCTTCTAAAGCGTAAAATTCACATTGAATAGGTGTAAGCACGCTAGTGGCTGCCGTAAGAGCGTTTATAGTTAAAATTCCCAGTGAAGGTGGACAGTCTATAAAAATATAATCAAATTCGCCTTCAATTTCTTTAAGCTTTTCCTTTAGTATATTTTCACGATTACTTATATTTATAAGTTCTACTTCTGCACCAGCTAGTTCCATCTTTGATGGAACCAAATACAGATTATTTATTAGCTCACATTCTTTTATAGTATCCCTTATGGAAATATCTGATGTTAACAAATCATATATTGATAACTTTATTTTTTTCTTATCAAATCCAAGTCCACTAGTAGTATTTCCTTGAGGATCAATGTCTATTGTTAAAATCTTTTTCCCTTGCAGGGCTAAATAAGAACATAAGTTTATGTTTGTAGTAGTTTTACCTACTCCTCCCTTTTGATTAAAAATACATATGGTTTCCATGACTACACCTGCCTTTCATAATATTATTCATTACTATACACAGTACACATAATTCATTGAAAAGTAAACTTTCCTGCTGGATTTCACCTTATTATTTACTTGAATGTTTTTAGGTTAATTTTACTATATAGCTTATTATATATTTATGTTTAATATATTAATAGTATTATTTTAAATATTTTAAAAAAAATAAAAAAACAGAATGTTTCACGTGAAACATTCTGTTTTTTACAATCTATTTTTTAGGTATTCTTATTACTACTTCTATACTATCTTCTAATTCTCTAGATTTATATTCAGCATTTATACCATACTTATCAAACACTTGCTTGATAGTATTTATATAAACTCTAGGTGCAAAGATTCCTTTTATTTTTTTCTTTCCATCAACAGCTACTTCATCTCTACATAGCTTTAATAATTCTTTTTCAATAAGGTCTTCTGTATTTTTAACATTAAGTGATTTATCAATAACTATTTTAAGTACTTTCTTTTGGATATTTATATCATTTAATTTGAGCAGCGCTCTAGCATGTCTCTCTGTAAGCTTATGCTCTACCAAACTATTTGTTATTTCCTTATCCAATTTTAATAATCTTAATTTATTAGCTATAGTTGATTGTTTTTTTCCGATTATCTGTGCTAATTGCTCTTGTGTATAAGAATGGTCTTGAATAAGATTAAAGTAAGCCGATGCTTCTTCCAAAAAATTCAAATCTTCTCTTTGTAAGTTTTCAAGTAGCGCAATTGCTGCAGAATCTTTGTCTGTAATATCTATAATAATTACTGGAACTTGCTGGAGTCCTATTTTTTTTGCTGCTCTTAGTCTTCTTTCTCCTGCTACTAGTTCATATCTTATATCCCCGCTTTTTCTAACTGTTAGAGGTTGAATTATTCCGTAAGCTTTTATTGATTGTGAAAGTTCTTCAATAGTTTCTTCATTAAAGTGCTTTCGAGGCTGATAGACATTTGGAGAAATTAATTCTATAGATACATATTTTACATCGTTTTGCATAATATACCATCCTTAAGTTTTTCCTTTTTCCTTTTATTAACAATTCTCTATTTTTTCCTTATTTCCTTCTTTTTTTTTTATCTTTCGTACGACAATTTATAACAGTAGGTGACTTTCCTTTTAAATTGTCGTTAAATCATCACTTGCACAGCCGTTCCTCTTTTTCTAAGCTACAATATTAACGACTTCAGAAGGAGATTTAGATCCCACTGAAGTTTGTCATTGTTAAAGTATGTAACGATCTCTTATAGAAGATAGATATTTTCCTTTTGAATTGTCGTTAAACTAGTGGATTTTTAGTGACCATGCCCGCTTTTCTAGGATACTTCTTATGAGTCTCTGCAATTTTACTTATTATCACCAAATTATGGTTAAGATCACTGCCTTCAATTTGTACTTTTTCTATATGTTCTATGCGTCCACCTAGCATTCTGATTGCATTTTTTGAACTCTTAATTTCCTCTTCAACCGCAGGTCCCTTCATTGCAACAAAGTACCCCCCAACCTTTACATAAGGTATACAAAATTCACTGAGTACTGTTAAATTAGCAACAGCTCTTGAAACTGCAACATCAAATTTTTCTCTATATTGCTTTTCTTGTGCAAAATCTTCTGCTCTACCATGAATAGCTTTAATATTTTCTAATTGGAGTTCCTTAATTACCTCATTTAAAAAGTTAATTCTCTTATTTAGTGAATCTAATAAAACTATATTAATTTCAGGTTTTATTATTTTCATAGGAATACCTGGGAATCCTCCTCCAGTTCCTATATCTATGATGTTTTTTGCATTTTTTAGCTCCTGAAACTTAAAAACTTTTATAGAATCAATAAAATGTTTTTTTACTATTTCTTCATCTTCTTTTATAGCGGTTAGATTTACTTTTTCATTCCACTCTTTTATGAGGTCTTTATATTTCATAAATTGCTCATACTTTTTTTCATTAAACGTAAGTCCTTCATTATTACTAGATTGATTCATTATATCAAAGTATTTCATTCTTCACCCCCGAGTTATTCTTGTTGCTTTTTAATTCTATTATGTTGCTCAAGATAAATCATTAAAACAGACATATCTGCAGGTGATACCCCTGATATTCTGGAAGCTTGACCTATACTTTCCGGTTTGATTTTACCTAATTTTTGCATTGCCTCTATTCTTAATCCTTTTATATTGTCGTAATTTACATCTTTTGGTATTATTTTGTTTTCAAACTTCTTAAATTGGTGAATTTGGTCTAATTGTTTTTGGATATAACCTTCGTATTTTGAGACAATGTTAACTTGCTGTTGTATATATTTATTTAACAGCGGCCTAGCTGCATCAAGTTTTTCAACTATATAATAATCAAGCTCCGGTCTTTTTATAAGCTCGTATAAACTAATAGGCTTTTTCAGTGGTGTAGAACCACAAGAAATTAAAAATTCCTCAATTTCTTTTTTATTTGTAATTTGCAGATGTTTTATTCTGTGGAGTTCTTCTTCTAATTGCATTTTCTTTTTCTTGAATGTTTCATATCTATCACTCTTAACAAGACCTACTGTATATCCTATTTCAGTTAACCTTAGATCAGCGTTATCTTGTCTTAGTAGCAATCTATACTCCGCTCTTGAGGTCATCATCCTATATGGTTCATTAGTACCTTTAGTAACTAAGTCATCAATTAAAACGCCTATATATCCATCAGATCTTTTTAATATTAATGGATCCTTATTTTGAATACTAAGTGCAGCGTTAATTCCTGCCATAATACCCTGAGCCGCTGCTTCCTCATATCCTGAGCTACCATTTATCTGTCCTGCTGAAAATAACCCGTGAATATTTTTAAATTCTAGTGAAAGTTTTAAATCCGTTGAATCTATGCAATCATATTCTATGGCATAAGCAGTTCTCATTATTTCTACATTTTCAAGTCCTGGTACTGTTTTTAACACCTCAACTTGAACATCCTCTGGAAGCGAACTAGACATACCTTGAACATACATTTCCTCGGTATTCTCTCCCTCGGGTTCAATAAATATTTGGTGCCTTTCCTTGTCTGCAAATCTCATTACTTTATCCTCAATGGAGGGACAATATCTAGGACCTGTACTCCTAATAGATCCATTGTACAGTGGAGATCTATGAATATTTTCTCTAATTACATTATGAGTATCCTCATTTGTATAAGTTAGATAGCAGCTTATCTGTTTTCTATGTATGTCCTCGCTAATAAAGGAAAATGGAACTACGTCTAAATCTCCCACTTGCTCTTCCATTTTAGAAAAGTCCACTGACCTTTTATTTATTCTAGCTGGCGTACCTGTTTTAAATCTTCGGAGTTCTATTCCTATTTCCTCTAGTGATTTAGAAAGTTCATTAGCTGGAAGTAGTCCACTAGGCCCTTCATCATAGGTACAATCTCCAATTATAACTTTTGATTTTAAATATGTTCCTGAGGCAATAATTATAGCCTTTGTAGTAAAATATGCTCCATTTTTAGTAAGAACACCCACAACCTTTTCATTTTCAACATCTATAGATACTACTTCTAATTGTCTTAATTGTAAATTTTCTTGTTTTTCTAGTACATTTTTCATTCTTTGTGCGTATGCTTTTTTATCCGCCTGAGCCCTTAAGGAGAAAACAGCTGGACCTTTAGAAGTGTTTAGCATTCTTGATTGTATATATGTATTATCAATATTTACTCCCATTTCTCCCCCGAGAGCATCTATTTCCCTTACTAAATGGCCTTTAGCAGTGCCACCAATGTTGGGGTTGCATGGCATTAGCGCCACACTATCTAAGTTTATAGCACAAATTAAAGCCTTGCTTCCCATTCTTGCAGCTGCTAGAGCTGCCTCACAACCTGCGTGACCAGCTCCAATAACTACAACGTCAAAATCTCCTGCTACATATTTCATATTTATCCCTACTTTCCTAAACAAAATTCTGAGAAAATCTTATGTATAATATCTTCTTCTAAAGCTTCTCCAGTAATCTCACCTAAATTCATCCATGCACTGCGTATATCAATGGATGCCAAATCTATAGCAAAAGTATTTTCTAGTGCATTTTGTGATGATTCTAAGTTTTCCTTTGCTCTTATCAAAGCTTGCTTATGTCTATTATTTGTAACAAAAACTCCCTCAGTTTTAATTTCCCCATTAAAGAATAAATCTTTTATATTCTCTTTAACCTGGCTTAATCCTTCCCCCGTTTTTGCTGAAATACTAGTTACATATTTTGATTTTAGACTTTGTAATTCGCTCTTCTCTATTTTACCACCTAAATCACTTTTATTTAACAGAACAATATATTTTTTTTCTTTAATATATTCAATTATTTCTCTATCTTCATGGCTGAGTCCCATACTTGAATCTAATAATAAGATAACTAAATCAGCCTCATCTATTTTATCTTTTGATGTTTGTACTCCTATTTTTTCAACTATATCTTCAGTTTCCCGAATTCCCGCTGTATCTACTATCTTAACAGGTATACCTTCAATGCTTATATATTCTTCTATTGCATCCCTAGTGGTACCTGGTACATCTGTAACAATAGCTCTTTTCTCTTTAACTAGAGCATTAAGAAGTGAAGATTTACCTACATTAGGTTTACCAACTATTACTGTGCTTAAGCCTTCTCTAAGAATTTTCCCTTCATCTGCCGTACTGAGTAATATATCTATCTCATTTATTATTGAAGCAACGTCACCGCTAACCATTTCTGCGGTTACTTCTTCAATATCCTCTTCTGGATAATCAACAGTTACCTCTATACTTGCAATTACACTAAGTAATTTATTTCTTATAATTTTTATTTCCCTGGAAATTGACCCTTCCGATTGCATCAGGGCTGACTTCATACTAAGCTCGGTCTTTGCTCTTATTATATCTATAACCGCCTCCGCCTGACTTAAATCTATTCTACCATTTAGAAATGCTCTTTTAGTAAATTCTCCAGGTTCCGCCATTCTTGCTCCTGCTCTAATAACCTCTTGTAGAATACTATTGGTTCCAACTACTCCACCATGGCAATTTATCTCTATAGTATCTTCTGCGGTAAAACTTTTAGGCCCCTTCATATAGGAGAGAATAACTTCATCAAGTTTACTACCATTTTTATCTATAACATAACCGTATCTCATAGTATAAGATTTAAAATCCTGAAGCTTTCTATTATTTTTACCTATAAATATACTATCTACTATATCTATAGACTTATCCCCAGATACTCTAATTATAGATATACCACCTTCACCTATACTAGTTGCTATTGCAGCTATAGTATCAAATTCTTTCATTAAATATTACCTCCTAATTTTATGAGTATTTACTATTATATCCTATTAAATTATATTATATCAAAGCAACTTCTGCGATTTTTATTACCCTATTATAAGTGTTTTTAATAATATTCGTAAAGTTCAATGTTAAATCATCAACTAAAGATGCTATATATTTGAATTTAGAATGTCTATCTTCCGAAATATATTTAAAATATAACTTTGAAACTTAAGAATATAATTAATACTACACTAAGTTTTGTAAATTTAAAAAGAAAGCCCTTAGGCTTTCTTTAAATCAACTACAACTCTTCTATAGGGTTCTTCACCTTCACTAAAGGTATAAATATATGAATCATTTTGAAGCGTAGAGTGTATTATTCTTCTCTCATAAGGATTCATAGGTTCAAGCTTTAATACTCTACCACTAACCCTTACCTTATAGGCAATTTTAGATGCAAGTCTCTTTAGTGTTTCTTCTCTTTTTGCTCTATAATTTTCAGTGTCTAATATTACTCTTTTATACTCTTCGTCGTGATTTTTATTTACAACTAAACTTACAAGATATTGAAGAGAATCTAATGTTTCACCTCTATATCCTATTAATAGTCCCATATTAGGTCCAATTAAGTCAATCCTAATTTCATTATTTTCATCTTTAAGTTCTATTTCCGCTTTCATACTCATAGATTGCAATACTTCCGTTAAGAACTTTTTAGCTTCATATAGACTATCTCTTTTAACTGTAACTCTAATTTTAGCAGGTTTTACCCCTATAATATTTAAAAATCCTTTACTACCTTCTTCAAGGGTTTCTACTTTTACTTTATCTCTAGTAACTTTTAATTCCTTCAGGGCATTATTGATTGCATCCTCTACATTCTTCCCCATCATTTCTATAATCTTCATACCGTAAGACACCCGCCTTTCTCAATATCAAAATTAGGCATTTGTGTTAAATTTGTTTTTTTGCAAGTTCAGTTTTTCCAAGTTCTATTTTATTTATAACTACAGTTTGGATTACTTGTATTACGTTGTTTATTACCCAATATAATACTAATGCACCTTTGAATTTAAGACTCATAAATCCCATGAAAATAGCCATTGCAGTGTTCATTGTTGAAGTTTGTTTAGATTGAGCACCACCTGGTGGTTGCATAAGCTTTGATGAAAAGTATGTTGTAACAGTAGACAATATTGGTAATATATAATAAGGATCAGGCAATGATAAATCTGGCATCCATAAGAAACCAGCGTGCTGCATATTTAAATTTTGAAACACAGCGTATAAAGCAAATAAAATAGGCATTTGAACAAGCATCGGCAAACATCCACCCATTGGATTTACTCCATTTTCTTTATACAGCTTCATTACTTCTTGCTGAGACTTTTGTGGATCCTTCTTATATTTCTCTTGAACTTTCTTCATTTCTGGTTGAATTGCACCCATTTTAGCCGTTGATTTAGTTTGCTTAATACTTAAAGGCAACAATATTAACCTTATTATAACTGTGAAAAGAATTATCGCGAGTCCAAATGATATATTATTATTTGGTATAACAGTATGAATTCCACTATGTAAAAAGTAAAAGAACTTTTCAAGTGGAGAAGTTAAAAACTGTAAATTCAAAAATAAAACCTCCCAAGTGGTTATTTAACTGGATCAAAGCCGCCCTTATTATAAGGATGACATCTAAGTATTCTCTTTATTCCCATAATAGAGCCCTTTAATGCTCCATGCTTTTCAATAGCTTCTAAAGTATACTGAGAACATGTAGGGTAAAATATACAACAAGGCCTCTTAAGAGGTGAAATATATTTTCTATAGCTTTTAATACCCAGTATAAGTATTTTTTTCATTATTAATCAAACCTGCCTTCTTAAGCAAATTCTTCAAAGCACTCTCAATTTCTTTGTAATTTTTACCATTAGAAGGATTCCTCGCAATAAAAACCAAATCATACCCTGTTCTTAATCCTTCATTATTAAGCCTATAGCTTTCTCCTATAAGTCTTTTAACTCTACTTCGAGTTACACTTTTTCCTACCTTTTTACTTACAGATATTCCACACCTATTTAGATCTTTGCCATTTCTATAGATATATAATACTAATAGTAGGTTAGAAAAAGATTTTCCCCTTCTATATACTGTTCTAAATTCAGTATTCTTTCTAATTCTGTATTTCTTAACATTAAAATTCATATTAGCCGCCCTCGTTTCCGCAAATTGCAGAAAAAGGCCACATTAGCGGCCCTTATGCTGTCAATCTTTTTCTACCTTTTTGTCTTCTTCTTTGAAGAACGTTTCTACCAGAAGCGGATTTCATTCTCTTTCTGAATCCGTGCTCTTTCTTTCTTTGTCTTTTTTTAGGCTGGTAAGTCATGAACATATCTACTACACCCCCTTTTATTAACCTTTAAATTATAACAATCATCTTACAATCGCATATTTATGGTTTTACTATTAGTATTATATATTCACAACCTCACAATGTCAAGATAACCATTTTATTTAATATTGTTGATATTTTTTATATTTATATGCTTTTTTGTGGATAACTTCTTGAACACCTTGTTATTTTTTGATATTATATAAGAAAGAACTGTGAATAACCTATATATTAATAAAGTTATTCACAACTTGTGGACAAAATTGTGAATAACTACTATAATATTGTACAAAACTTGTTTTTGCACAACTATTTTTAGCTATATGCGTAGATTTATTCCTTATTTTATCTGTTAATACTTTTTTTTTATAATTGTTAATAACTTTATCGCTATTAAAAATGTTAACATAGTTATTAACATGTGAATATTTTTAATGCTATTTATCAACAACACATAATGTATTTATTTATTGTTTATAACTCTGTTTATACATTGTTTGTTTTTACATAAAATATTTTTTTTATTTGAACTGGAGGGTAGTACATGAACACCCAAATTAAAGATATCTGGGAAAAAACCTTAAACATAATAAAAGGCGAACTTACAGAAGTTAGTTTTAATACTTGGATTAAAAGTATAGAACCTATGGCCTTAGATAATAATACTTTTAAATTAGGTGTTCCTAATAATTTTACCAAAGATATTCTTGAAAATAGATATAAGGATTTGATAATGAATGCCGTTAAATTACTTACTTCTAAAACATATAAGATAGAATTCTTTATATTATCTGAAGAAGTAGCAGAAATTGAAACACCGAAAGCGAAAAGAGAAGCAGAACGTAATAACTTAATAGTTAATGATGAA